>CAYGOV010000023.1:0-54394 GCA_964351625.1 uncultured Marinoscillum sp. | reverse complement strand
AGGATTTTAGAAAGGAAATAGACCGGTTGGACGATGCGATGATCGATCTTCTCAATAAGCGCATGGATATTGTGAAGCAAGTAGGGGCGCTGAAGCGCAATGATAAATCTGCAATCTATCGACCTGAACGCGAGAAAGCCATCATTGATCGATTGGCAGAAAACAGCAAAGGCATACTAAGCAGAGCTGCTATAGAGGCGATTTACTTCGAGATCTTTGCTGTAAGTAGAAACTATGAGCTACCCGAGCGCGTTGCATACTTGGGACCAGAAGGTAGTTTCACACATCAGGCTGCAGAGAGTCGCTATGGTGCCATGAGCGATTATATTCCTTTGGATTCCATCACATCCGTTTTTGAGGCTGTGAAAACTTCTCGGGCTAGATTTGGCGTGGTGCCAATTGAGAATAATCAAGAGGGCACTGTCCAAGAAACCATTGACTTACTTGCTCAGCACAAACTTCATATTGCGGCAGAAATCATATTACCAATCCATTTTTCTTTTGCCTCACAGGAGGAAAATCTGGAGCGGATTCATACGGTCTATTCTAGAGATATTGCTTTCAGACAATGCAAAAATTTCCTCAATGATTATTTCAAACACCAAGTAAAATTAGTGCCTGTCAGCTCCACAAGTCGGGCATGTCAATTGGCGGGTGAAGAAGAAGGTGCTGCTGCGATCTGTGCACCGATCGCAGCGCGACAGTATAAGCTTCCTATTTTGTATAGCAACATTCAAGATTCTGCGGATAACCAAACCCGATTTTTGATTATCAGTCAGAATTTTGTCAATCAAATAAGCGGTGAGGACAAGACTTCTGTCATTGCCAAACTGCCTGACGAGCCGGGTTCGCTAGTAAGATTTCTTCAAAACTTCCAGAATGCTGGCATCAACTTGTGCAAGGTGGAAAGTAGACCAGCTAAACAAGGAACCACCTTTAAGTATGTGTTTTTTGTTGAGTTTGAAGGACACTTCAACGAGCCAAAAATCCAGAATACCATCAAGCCCTATTTGGACAATATCACATGGCTAGGTAGCTATGTGCAGCTTTGCTAATTCTTATTGATTTTGGCTAAAAACCGTACAACCTTCTATTGCCAAAACTGTGGCAGCAACTCTGCAAAGTGGATTGGAAAATGTCCTGCTTGTGGCGAGTGGAATACCTATGTAGAGGAGGTAATCACCAAAGCGGGTCCAGCAGAAAAAGAAGTTTGGCAGGAAGAAGGATCAGTAAGAAATGTTCCTACCAAAATTCAGGATGTAATTTTCGATGAGCATCAGCGAATAAAAACCACTACGGAAGAGCTCAATAGAACACTCGGAGGAGGAATCGTTCCAGGGTCGTTGATCCTTATTGGTGGAGAGCCGGGCATTGGGAAATCTACCTTGCTGTTGCAAATGGCTATTAAGATGAAAGAGACGAAAGTGCTCTATGCATCAGGGGAGGAAAGTCTCGATCAAATCAGGATGCGTGCAGAACGTATTGGTATCAGGGCGGAGAATTGCTATTTGCTAGCGGAAACATCACTAGCCAATATCATGAATCATGCGGCGCAACTTAAGCCTGAGATTCTCATCATCGACTCTATTCAGACTTTACACACAGATGCAATTGAAGCTTCTGTAGGGTCCATCTCTCAAGTGAGAGAATGTACAGGCAAGCTGATGAAATATGCCAAGCAGACGAATGTGCCAGTATTCCTCATTGGTCATGTCAATAAAGATGGAGCTATAGCCGGACCGAAAGTCTTAGAACACATGGTGGATACAGTCTTGCAGTTTGAAGGGGACAGAAATCTTTCGTATAGGATATTAAGGACTTCAAAGAATCGCTTTGGTTCTACCTCTGAGATTGGCATCTACGAGATGCGAGAAACAGGTCTGCGTGAAGTGACCAATCCGTCTGAAGTGCTGATTTCACCAAGAGATGGATTCCTTAGTGGAGTGGGAATTGGTGCTACTTTAGAAGGAAACCGTACTTTATTGATCGAAGTGCAAGCGTTAGTAAGTCCAGCTACCTATGGCACACCGCAGAGGAGTACCACTGGATTTGATTCCAAAAGGCTCAATATGCTTTTGGCGGTATTAGAAAAGCGACTTGGAATAAAACTGAGTACTCAAGACATCTTTCTCAATCTCGCTGGAGGCTTACGTGTCAATGATCCCGCATTGGATTTGGCAATCTGTGCAGCTGTTTTTTCTTCCTTTGAAGACATAGCCATTCCTAGCTCAGTTTGCCTTGCAGGTGAAGTAGGATTGGGTGGTGAGATCAGGGCTGTGAATAGAATAGAAAACAGAATAGCTGAAGCTGCCAAGCTTGGCTTCAAACAAATCTACCTTTCCAAATACAACATCAAGGGGATAGATCTTAAGAAGTTTGATATAGAAGCAAAGCCTTTCGGCAAACTCTCTGATACGTTTGAGAGTATTTTTAGGTAGCTCATATTTGCAATAAGAGGAATTGACATTCAGAGTTTATCGAAGAAGGCATTTCCTTGGATTAATGCCGACAGTTGGAATTCTAGATACCTGCTTTGTGGGTCGCCAAAATCGGTTTAGATTAGTAACAATATAACTGAATTGTTAGAGATAAAATGAACACGTCATATACGCAAGAAAAATTGAAGCGATTGAGTGAAGATGTCAGTTCAATGCGTTCTGAACTTCATGAATTGAACTCTAAAATTCTCTCTTCAAAAGAGAATATGATTGCTTATGATGAAGAGTACTACTCATTAAAAGACGTCTTGAAGTGGAATGACAAATTGCTTGGTGGATTATTTAGCAAGCATCCAGACAAGTTGAAAAGGTCAAGCGAATTAGTTCGACTTTTCGGGCAAGTTGAGAAGGAAACAAAAATCCTCAGTGGCCAGTATGACAAATTGCTACTGAGGATAGACAAAAAGTATTTCGATTTCCTAACTAAAAACGATTCAGAGTACGTTGCGATTTTTGCTTCGAAAAAGTTAGTAAGGCAGCTATTAGATGGAGCTTCGAATTACCAAAGTATGCTTCTTAAAGCTCATCAAGGAGTTATAGATGCTCTTATATGGACAAATTGGGACAGTCTAATGAAGCACCCTGAAGCTTCAAAAAGGTTAAAAGTATTTAGAGATCAAACTACTAATTTTCAGTCTCTTATTGACAAATTTAATAGTACAAACCCTGATTTTCAAAATTATCATGTCCGTCTGGATGAATATATAAAATTCTCAACGGAGGCTGAGGCTATGAATAGCTTTACAAAGATTTTAGATAAAACAAAGGGGATTATTAATTTTGCTAAATCCAACATAAAGGAGTTAAAATCTAGATCGAAACAGAAAGAAACTGAATTAGACAGGCAGTTATTCAGGTAAAAAAAATGACTATAATTCACTGAAATGTTAAGAGCAATGTCGCCTCCACTTGGCTGGAATAAATATCGCGTTTTAAAAATGAGAATTTAAGAGCAAAGTGCTACCAACTACCCAACTAATTAAAATCTTTTCTGGGCTTACCCACCTTACTATTGTTGCTCCTCGTTGGCGCAAGGCTTAGCCTTATGGCCAAACTCATCTAAGTAGAAGCACGAGCTAACTGATAGCAGTATCGATAGGTGTACAACCAATAAAACATGGCAATCATTTAAAGATGAACGAATGAAAAAAAATTACAAATCAATTTCAAGCATCATTGCTGTAGTTATTATTATTATTTTTAGTAATTGTGCTGGAACTATAAATACCGTAGGGTCTTTGAAGCCTAGTCAATACCAAAATGCATTTATCGTTTCAGCTCAGCACTCTGAATACATAAAATTCAAATTTCTATATATGTACTTTGGAGATAATGCGCCAACCTCACGAGAAAAAATTGGTAACACAGATCTTGTTATAAAAAGCGAGCTGGATAAACGAGGTATCAATTCGGTTATAGGTGAAGATGGAGAAATCCCTCAAAACACAGATTTAATCATATTATATAACGACGTTTGGAGATGGGATTTCAAGCCTGTTTTGGATAACCTTGAGATAGTTTTTATCTCTCCGAGTACTAAGGAGGAAATTGCCAGATCAACTTTCAACATCTACAGAAATAAAGAAATCCACAATTTTCCTAACGCTGAGAAGGAAGTTCCTAAGATGATCGAGGAGTTATTAAAGAATTGAATTTTTCAAAATATTATAAATGGATTCCTCCTAAAGCTAGCAGTACTCACCTACTAGTGCAAGCCTGAGCCTTGTGTCCACACAAATTAAGTTCTAGATTTAACCAATGCATCTGATATGACTAAGGAAAACAAAGTGGTGGACTGGCGATGGACTTTGATGATTGGAGTCATCAGTCTCATAGTCGGTGGGTATTTTATGAATCAGCGACTAGAATACTTTGGTGATTCTATGGGTGTGGTTGGGACAATAGTAAGAATTCAGGAAAGCAAGGGGACCAAGTCTCAAAACGTCTATCACCCAGTAGTAACCTTCACCACAGAATCTGGAGAGACCTTCACTACTGTGGGTGAAGTGGGTTCTTCCTCCTATTTTGATTATGAAATAGGAGAACAGGTCGATGTTCGGTATTTGACGGACAACCCAGAGACAGCCAAGCTCAGCTCTTTCACACAAATGTGGTTGGTTCCAGTCGTAGCCCTGGTTTTGGGAATGCTTTTTATTGCCGCAGGGATTTACAATTTCAAAAATCCTTCAGCACCGAATGTTTAGGTAACGCACCTTGCTATTCCGAACCTTTGCCTTGTGTCTCTTAAAGTAGAATCAAGCACTCTCACCTAACTGACTAATTAAAATCTTTTCTGGGCTTTCCCACTTTGCTCTTGTTGCCCTCCTTAGGAATGGGGTCTTCTATAGTAAGAATTTTCTTTTTCTTCCTATCTCCTTTCTCTGGTTTGACGCGCTGATCGTAATCTGCTTTGCTTCTGCGCTCTTGCTTATCAATAATTGTGTAAATACCTTCCTGACCCTTTACATCTACTTTGGATCCTAAGAAGCTGCCCGTTGAGGTTTTTGTACGTTTACTTTTCGGACCATTGTCCTTTTTCGCAAGTATTTCTGGATCACGCTGACCTATGATAAAGTTGATACCAAAGCGGAAATCAAATGCTTTGAATTTCGTGACATCTAGTGTAGCTACTTGGTCAGCAGCCAGATAAAGCTGTGCTGGTCCTCCTTTCAGTGAAATAGCTGCACCCAAGTTCAAAAACTGCTGTGGCAGTTTCGTTACATTAATAGAACCCGTGAAGTAATTACCAAAAGAATGACGATAACCCGCACCATAAAGCATTTTCAATTGGCCTTGAATATATCTTGTTCCACTAGTCGCAATCAAATCACCGCCTGTGGGTGTGTGAAATGTCCAACTGAGATAAAGTTTCGGATCCAACATAGTTATATAAGGGTCGTAGGACTCAGTCAGCCGGTCTTTGAATTTGTTGATAAGTGAATCTTCAATTTGCTTCTCCAGATTATCTGGATCACTCAGATCGATACCTGAGTATACCATGGAAGTATCCGCTAGTGTTTGATTCTTAATATCAGTCTTCCACGAGATGAATCCCATGTCTACCAAAGATGCCGAGAATACATTGTTTCTATCCATTTGATAATTGAATCCTAAATCTATAGCAGCGCCCCTGTTTCCACTCGAGATCATGTGAGTTCCTATATTGCCACTATTTCCTTGATATATGTCCAAGCCACTGGTACGAAGTACACCATTTTGCATTTCTAACTCCAAAGAGTAATCATCTTTGTTGGTTGTGATATCTGCAGTGAAATTACCCGGAGTACTCATATTAAGCAGCCCCTGTAAATATTTTACATGCACTCCGATGCTCAGTTCTTTGCTTATGGATTTGGCATAACCCAAACCAAATTCTCTAAAGTGTCTAGCAGACAGCCTTGTCTTGCCGATCTTCACTGTTTCACCTACATTATTGCCATTACCCTTGATGACAAATTCCATAAATGACTTTGGATATAGAAAGTCCATTTCTATTCGCTCATTGGCATAAACAGAAAATGTGCTTCCAGTATTAGTAGAAATACCAAAATGGAAAAGATTTATCGCTAGTTGCGTACTTATCATGTTGTTTTTCTGAAAAGCATCCAATAGCAGGTTTAGATCGATTTGGTTTCCGCCTGTTTCTGTTTTCGAAATGAAATCGCTGTAGCCAAATTTGTTATTGAAATCAAAATGCACACCCGATAGTACAGGAAGACCGATAAAAACTTTTCCTTCAGGGATACTTGCGGGATTATAGTAGCTGTTTTGAAAGGTGGTGTTGCCTAAATGATAAAATGACAAACTGTTTTGTGCAAACCCAGATCCAGCTATTGCGATAATAAGCAAAGAATAGATGAACAATTTTCCTTTCATAACTCTGCTTTTAGTTTGCCCAAAACAGACACTTGGACATCTATTTTATAATCTGCCAAGATCTTCACATATGTTTCTCTCGACTGTGATTCTGATGGTGTATTCAGGATCATTCTAAGCGTTAGGTTTTTTCCAACACGCAAGGCATTCACTCCGTCTACATCCATATAAACATCTGAGATCATCTCTCGCGATTGAGTCACAATGCCATTACCATTAAGTATTGGCACTTGCAAAATGAGAACTTGGGGCACAACATGAATTACAGAGTCGAGCTCATCTTTTATTTCTATTTCTAGTCTACCTGAAAAAGGCAATCCATTCAGAGAAACGATTCGCATTGTGAGTTCCTCTGCTTCGTCAAAGTTGAGCCCACTGCCAAGATCAAAATTTATATCACGTGTCAAATTATCTAGTGATAGTTCTAAAGGCAATGATATTTCAATAGCTGTTTTCAGATCACTTGAGTCGCTTATAAAATTGGATTGAAGTGCATCGAGGGGGTTAGCAATAGCTGTAATGCTCAGACCTATAGAGCTTGGTGTAGTAGCTAGAAAATCTTGAATCGATGAATTATTTTTATTCAAGACTACCTGAGATGATTGACCTGTATATGGCTCTGAAGACTGTTCAACAATTTGAGGATTAGTGGTGGCCGCACCAGTGAGATAAAGCGTATCTGAAGTATTATCACTCTTATTAACACCATACATACCATTGAACAACACACCAAAAGGAAGCCCAAAGGTGCTTTCAAAATGGAAGGTGATTTCTGGTGAACCAAACCTAAACCCTGACTCGCCCAGCTCATCAAAAAACTTGATGTCAAGTACTTGATCCCCTACAGTGAGCGTGTCTTGTCCGAATTTTCCATAGAGTAAGCTGAATACCTGATCGACATACCCAAGATTCATGACCAATAAACCATCTTGAGGCACACTCTCGCCAGCCGCTAAGTCGATTGTGATTCGAATGTTGGCAGAATAAGTATTACTGTCGCCTATGGTCGTTAGCTCAGTTTTAAAGGCAGTTAAATCTCGCGTATCATTTTGCGAACCTCCGCCTGATACAGTCCCTGTGAAATTGACTGGGTTATTATTAGAAATGCGGCGTGTATTTTGGATAGATACCTCATAACTAATGTTATTGGAGATTTCTGATCGTATTGAGAAGTTGAGTTGACCACTTGAATAAAACACTGAGTCTAATATTTCATTTTCCGAGGCGGGATAGGAGAATATAAGTGTATCCTCAAAGATGACTGGTCGCGATTCAGAGCTAACCGGAAATGACGGGAGATAAATGTAGCCTTCACTACTTATATCTTCTATTTGGATCACATCGAAGATATTATCAAAATCTGTAGAGTCGAAGTACGTCATAATGATCAGCGAAGTGCTGTCTTCTTCTAACTGCAAAGATGAATCACCCACTTCCTCCATGAGATCTCGCATAGTATAGGAGACATTACCAATTGGTAGGGCAACTTTTCCAGAAAGTACGGGGCCTTCTAAGTCACTAAAATCTAGATCTTGGATGTTGCATCCAAAACAAAAAAGTAATGAGAGTATAATAAGCGATTTTTTCACTCGGCTAATTTAGGCTAAACCAGTATCTTTTTTGTATTACTTCTGTTGATCCCAGCTATACCCTGGAGACCCCCTGTGTGTAGCAGTACAAGTGTTGATCCTCGATTAAAGTAATCCTTTTCAATAAGATTTCTTACTGCAAAGTACATTTTAGCCGTATAAATGGGGTCAAAAAGTGTATTAATTTTTGTTTTGGTGTCATTAATGAAATCTATTAATTCGTCACTCACTTTGCCATAGCCTCCCCAGTGCCACCCTTGCTGTAGCTCATAATTTGTATAAGGCACCTTGTTTTTTGACATCAATTGCTGAAATTCTTTGTCCAATCCCTCACCTTTCAAAGCGCAAATTCCTAACACTTTTCCCTTTCCTTTGAGCCCAGAGACCAAACCAGCCATGGTGCCCCCAGTTCCGACTGATGTCACGATATAGTCGAAATCGATTTTGATTTCATCTATTATTTCTGCGCATCCAGCTATTGCCAGTTGATTGGTGCCGCCTTCTGGCAAAATCAAATGATGAGGAAAATCATCTTTTAACGACTCAGGAGAATTGCTAAGTGATTGATATTGTGACCTTGATATAAAACGCAATTCCATCCCTTTTCTATGGGCAAGAGCCAATGTGTCATTGCTAGATTTATTTAGTTCATTGCCTCTTATAAAACCAATGCAGGGAATACCTAGTTCTGCGCATCCTGCTGCGGTGGCGGCTATATGATTTGAGAAGGCACCCCCGAAAGTGACGATACCTTTAAGATTATTTTCTTGGACGAATTTCAAGTTGTACTTGAGTTTGCGCCATTTGTTTCCCATGACCTCTGGGTGGATGAGATCGTCGCGTTTTATATAAACGCTCAACTCCTTTTCATCGAAAAGAGGGTCTTCGATTTTTTCTAAAGGAGAAGGTATGCGCGCCATAGATCGAAGTTAGATTAACCTTGATGAAAACTTCAACTTTTGAAATTCTCAATACAAGGTTAATCCAGACAAGCTGTGCTTCGTCAGACAGTAGGACTAATTATGCACAGAGCATAATTAGGGATAAATTTGCACCTATGACGGAGCATAATGAAGACCAGTTGGATGAGGAGTTATTTGAGCATCATCACATAATAGTAGATCCCAAGCAGACAATGTTGCGGATTGACAAATTTTTGATGGATCGGATGTCCAATGTCACACGCAACAAAATCCAAACTGGGATCAAGGAAGGCTTTGTCAAAGTAAATGGCGAGACAATCAAATCTAACTATAAGGTCCATCCAGGGGACTCAATACAGGTTTATCTCTCAGTTCCGCCTCGAGATGAGGACTTGGTACCTGAAGACATTCCATTGAATATTGTTTATGAAGATGAGCACTTGCTTGTAGTCAATAAACCTGCTGGCATGGTAGTCCATCCGGCTTATCAAAACTGGTCCGGGACGCTAGTAAATGCGTTGGCTTATCATTTTCAAAACCTTCCAGAAATGGCTGGCAATGAAGGTCGACCGGGATTAGTTCACCGTATAGATAAGGACACTTCTGGCTTGTTGGTGATTGCCAAGACGGACCTTGCCATGAATGGGTTAGCTAAGCAATTCTTTGATCACAGTATAGAGCGAACATATTATGCACTTGTTTGGGGAGTACCTGAGGAAGATGCTTCCACTATCAATGTCCATGTCGGTAGAAGTTTAAAAGACCGAAGGATTACTACAGCTTTTCCAGAAGGAGACTTTGGCAAACATGCCATCACGCATTTCAAAGTACTCAAAAGGCTGCGCTATGTTTCTTTGCTTCAATGTAATCTAGAGACGGGGCGCACGCATCAGATCAGGGCACATATGAAGTTTGCAGGGCACACTTTATTCAATGATGCCACTTATGGAGGTGATCAGGTGTTGAAAGGTACGGTTTTTACGAAGTATAAGCAGTTTGTTCAGAATTGCTTCAAAGTCATTCCGCGTCAGGCCTTACATGCAAAAACATTAGGCTTTATCCATCCAGCTACGAAGGAGTTTGTTCAGTTTGATTCTGAGCTACCAGAAGATTTCACAAATGTGCTAGAGAAGTGGGAGCATTATGTGACTCATGTGGATGAGTGACCAATCATCTCAAGCAAACTATCCAAATACTCACGATTATTCGCTAGCCTAGGTACTTTGTTTTGACCACCAAGCTTACCTCTAAGCTTCATCCAGTTGTAGAAAGTGCCGTGATCTACTCGATGCACTTTAGGAGCTACAAGTGCAATGTTTTTGTGACGTTTGGCATCATAGTCTGAGTTGATTTCTCGGAGTTTTTCATCTAGGATCTGACCAAACCTTGCTAATTGGTCAGGCTCTTTCGCAAACTCAATGATCCACTCATGACAGCCTTGTTTGCCACTTTCCAGATACTGTGGGCCAGCGGTATAATTTTCAATTTTAGCATCAGTCTTTTCAGCAGCAAATGCAATTGCCTCTTCTGCGTTCTCGATAATCAGCTCTTCACCAAAAGCATTGATGAAGTGTTTCGTACGACCGGTGATCTTTATCCTATGTGGATCGAGCGATGTGAATCGGATGGTGTCACCGATTTTGTATCGCCAGAGTCCAGCATTTGTCGTGATGACTATCGCGTAGTTTTTATGAAGCTCTACTTGCTCTAGTTTGAGCGTTTTAGGTTGCTCCTTATCCCACTCTTCTGCAGGGATAAACTCATAGTAGATCCCATAATCTAGCATAAGTAGCATCTCCTTAGAGTTGGTTTGATCTTGTATTCCAAAGAAACCCTCCGAAGCATTGTAGGTCTCCATATAATGCATGCCTTTGGAAGGAATCAGGCTTTGAAAGAGACTCTCATAGGGAGTGAAAGAGACTGCTCCGTGGATAAACACTTCTAGATTTGGCCAGACTTCCAATATGGATTTGGCTCCTTTTATTTCCAGAACTCGTTCCAAAAGGACTATGGTCCAAGTTGGCACACCAGAGATAGAAGTCACATCTTCATCCTGTGTGTATTGGGCCATTTTCTCGATTTTCTCTTCCCACTCATCCATCAAGGCTATTTCCATGGAAGGTGTACGCACCATCTGAGCCCAAAAGGGTAGATTCTTCAATAGCACCGCGGACACATCTCCGTAGTAGGAGCGACCATTTTTATCAAATTGGTTCACTTGCTGGCTCCCACCTATGACTAGATTTTTACCAGCAAACATCTTGGTCTCTGGATAATTGTTCATATAGATGGAGAGCATGTCTTTGCCTCCTTTATAATGACATTCCTCAAGTGCCTCGTTGGAAACAGGTATGAATTTGCTGCGCGAATTGGTCGTGCCAGAGGACTTTGCGAACCACCTGACCTCTGTTGGCCAAAGTAGATTTTGCTCACCTTTCATCAGGCGATCTATGTACGGGAAAAGGTCTTCGTAGGAGACTATTGGTACGCGCTGCTGAAATTGGTTGCTACCATAAATGCTGGCAAAATCATATTTACGACCATATTGGGTGTTTACAGCTTTCGCCAAAAGGCCAGTGAGAATTTCCTCCTGAACCTCATTAGGGTATTTGATAAACAACTCAATGTCATGAATTCGCTTTTTCATGACCCAGGTCAATATGGAATTGAAAATTTCCATTTTAACTCTCTTTCTTTCGCTTCAACTCAAAGTTTTTACCAAGGTAGACGCGTCTCACGCGCTCATCAGCTGCGAGCTCTTCTGGAGTTCCTGCTTTGAGGAGGTTTCCCTCAAACATGAGGTAGGCACGGTCGGTGATGGAAAGGGTCTCATCCACGTTGTGGTCTGTGATGAGGATGCCAATATTTTTATTTTTTAGCTGTGCTACGATCGATTGAATCTCCTCTACGGCAATCGGATCTACACCTGCAAATGGTTCATCTAAAAGGACGAATTTTGGATCAACTGCCAACGCTCTGGCAATCTCCGTTCTCCTACGCTCCCCTCCCGACAAGACCATTCCCATATTTTTTCTCACATGGGTCAAGCTAAATTCTTCGAGTAGCGATTCCATTTTTTCTTTCTGTGCAGCTTTTGAGAGTTTGGTCATTTCCAAAACCGCCAAGATGTTGTCTTCTACTGATAATTTTCGGAACACAGAAGCCTCTTGCGCCAAATAGCCGATGCCTTTCTTAGCACGACGGTACATCGCCAGATCCGTGATTTTGTCATCATCAAGGAAAATGTTCCCTTCATTGGGCTTGATGAGACCCACTATCATGTAGAAGGTAGTGGTCTTTCCGGCCCCATTCGGCCCCAGTAATCCCACGATCTCCCCTTGGTTGACCGATACGGATATATCGTTCACCACCTTTCGACTCTTATACTTCTTGACGAGATTTTCTGCTCTTAATTCCATATGCTACAGCCCTGCAAGATATCAATCAAATTTTATATCCTTAATGTTAAGTTGAAGGCTTTTAATGCCTCGGAAGTGATTCTCCTCTATCTGAAACGCGACATCAAAAGACTTGTTTTTATCCAAAAGGTCTAGTTTTTCTGCAAGTCCAAAGCCTATGGCCTCATATGTAAACCCTGATGCCTCATCTGAGAGGCTCAATTTAAGGTGTTCTTCTTTGATCAACTTAGCCGGATATTTTAGTTTGACTGATTTCGTCAGAAAAACAGGCTTATCATTTTGTGGGCCGAATGGAGCCATTTGCTTAATGATGTGATAGTTTTTATAGTTTGCAAAACTCAATGGGACTTCCAGATCTATGTCTAAAAGTGGTTCCAACTGTTTAGATGCAAGCGTATTGGTTACCACTTCTTCAAACATTTTCTGAAACGCCTCTACATTTTCCACAGGTAGTGTGAGCCCTGCAGCATGCGTGTGTCCACCAAACTGATCCAATAGTTCTGCACAAGAAGCGATCGCCTCGTGAATGTCAAACCCCTCAATTGACCGAGCGCTTCCCGTCGCTTTATTTTTTGACTCAGTCAATATGATCGTAGGCCGATAGTATTTTTCAATGCACCTAGATGCCACAATACCTATGACACCTTTGTGCCAATCTGTCTTGAAGAGCACTGTTGATCTCGCAGTTTTCAATCGATCTTCTGATTCTATCATGGTGATCGCCTCTTCCGTGATTGATTTGTCTAGGTCCTTGCGGTTGGCATTTTGAGCATGGAGCACTTCTGCGAAGGCCACAGTTTCTGATTCGTCTGATGCTGTCAATAGCTTTACAGAATCGTGTGCGTGGGTCAGTCTGCCAGTAGCATTGATTCTTGGTCCGAGATAAAAAACGATACTCGAAATGTCGAGTTCATTTTTGAGGCCACTTACAGCTATTAATGCTTTCAGTCCTGCGCAAGGCGATGCGTTAAGTTTTTTGAGACCATAGTGTGCCAATATCCTATTCTCGCCAACGATCGGTACGATATCTGAAGCGATGCTAACAACAACTAGATCAAGAAATTGGAAGAGTTCGTCTAGAGGTAATGAGTTTTGGACACAAAAACCTTGGAGTAATTTGAAGCCAACGCCGCATCCTGATAGCTCTTTAAATGGATACTCGTCATCGGGCTGCTTCGGGTCGAGTATAGCCAGCGCAGCGGGTAATTCTTCACCGGGCAAATGATGGTCACAGATGATCAAGTCAATCCCGTATTCGTTGGCAAGATTGGCCATATTGACTGCTCGGATGCCACAGTCTAAGCTTATGATTAGCTGAAAACCATGATCTCGGGCGTACTCAATGCCTTGTTTGGAGATGCCATAACCTTCCGTGTAGCGATCAGGGATATAGTATTCGAGATGGTCTGAGTACTTTTTGAGAAAGCCATAGACCAATGAGACCGATGTGGTGCCATCCACATCATAGTCACCATAGATCAATATTTTTTCACTGGAAAAGATAGCTTCGGACAGGCGATTGACCGCTTTGCCCATATCCTTCATCAGAAAAGGATCATGTAGGCTTGAAAGTGATGGGCGAAAAAATGTACGGGCAATATCAAAATCTGTAACTCCACGCTGAACGAGAAGCGCTGCTAACTCCTCTTCAATATTGAGTTCCTTTGCAAGATTTGATAATGATTCATTTTGAGGAATCTTCCTAAATACCCACCGCTTTTCCATAATGGGAAATTAGGAAAATAACCTGAGAACGGCATTGATCAAATTTGATTATCCAATTCCTTCTGAGTGAAGAAGTGATTTAGATACCAGTATTCGTAATCATCGTAGCTGACACAGTCTGGATCATTGTCAATGGAGAGGTAATCGGAAGTACTTATCCAGTCTGAGAAAAGACCAGATTGGTTATATGGAAGATCTGAAATTCTTAAAATTTTAAGTCCTTCATAGAAAATGGGCGTAGCCTTTCGATTCATAACAAGAAGATTTGTTATGCAAGCATACTATTTTTCCCGTAAAAGGTTTCATTCTTGTCATTATCAAAAGATTATGAAAATAAATATCCTGCTTATCATTGCCCTTTTGATACCGAGGTATCAATGAATTTGAATAATTTGAGGCCTTATTCTATGAAGATAGCGCTGAGTGAAATATGGAATTTTTCAGAACTGATAGACTCTGAAGAGCAAGGCTGGTCATATCGTCTTGTTGCAGGTGATGTGGTAGTGGAGGATATTTCCCAGGAGGTGCTGCTGCTGCTGCGTAGCGATGGGCAGTATGATACTGAGCTGTTGCCGTCAATTTATACTTTTAGAGAGATACTTTGGCAGCCAGATATTTTTACCGAATCGGTAAAGAGCCTACCAGGATTGAGAATCCTTAAAGCACATTGTGAAGAAGTAGTTGCTGATTATGCCGAACAAGAGTCACCAACACGCGCCTTATATGCCGATTTACTCAAAGGACTTATCGCAGCTAGTGAAGTAGCCATACAGTCAATGGAAGAAGATAATATGTCTGTTAAAAAGGTGCTTGGGGATTTTAGAACATCAGCATTTCCAATCGTAAAATTTTTCATTTTCCACCCTCAAAACCGAGAGGATTATTTCAAAGATGCGGTCAATAGATTGAACTATACAGTTAAGATCATGTTAACACAGTTCTACGGAAAATATACAGAGCTCAATGACCCATATTGGGAGGTACGCTATCAGAAAAAGGAGCCTAAAAGGAAGTTGGATAAAGATATTCAAGGCACAAAATTCGAATAGTTCCCTTGACTTTACGTAAGAGTCAATTTACCCCGAGAGCATAGATTAGAAATGAGGTCAGATAACCAGCAGGAAGCAATAGAACGTACAAGATTTTTCTTGAAAAACCTTGTACGTGGACTTATATGGCTTGGGGTGATTGTTGGTGGCTATTTCTATTTAAAAGCGAATTACAATTTTACCATGGAGGGAGTTTTGGGCTCTTTATATGATAAACCACAACTCATTTATTTGATATTTTTTGTCTCTGAGACAGTCTTTGGGATCATCCCGCCAGAGCTCTTTATGATCTGGGCACTCCGAGATGAACTTGTCATACAATACATATTTACTATCGCAGGATTTGCAATCTTGTCATATATCGCTGGCATTATTGGATATTATGTTGGTTCACATTTTAGTACCACCAAACTTTATAGAACGCTTCAGCGGAATTATTTAGGAAAATTTGAAAAACATGTCAACCGGTTTGGAGGTTTCTTAGTGATTGTTGCTGCGTTTACGCCATTGCCCTATGCAGGAATTTGTATGCTCATGGGGACTGTCAAATATCCGTACAGGAAGTTTCTCTACATAGCTACTTCTCGTCTTTTGCGATTTGCGATATACGCTGCAATCATCTGGGAGACTAACGTATTTCAATAAATCCACTATGACCAAAAAGCTGAAGGGAATTCTATTAGTAAATCTAGGAACGCCTGATTCTACTGCAGTTCCTGATGTAAGGAAATATTTGAAAGAATTTCTCATGGACAAGCGGGTGATTGATATCCCTGCTTTTCCCAGATGGCTTCTGGTGAATCTGATCATTGGCCCATTCCGCGCACCCAAATCAGCTAAGGAATACCGAAAGCTTTTCACAGAGCGCGGATCTCCGTTGAAATACTATACTGAAGACTTGGTAGCTCCTCTTCAGGAAATCTTGGGTGAAGAGTACTTGGTGAGTTATGCCATGCGCTATCAGAGCCCTTCCATAGTGTCGGAGCTCAAAAAGATGCAGGATGCGAATGTGAGTAGCATTCACGTCGTTCCTTTATTTCCACAATATGCATCCGCCTCGACTGGTTCCGTCATTGATAAAGTGATGGAGATTACCAAGAATTGGCAGATTATCCCTGACATCAAATTCACTTCTCAATTTTTAGAGAATGAAAAATTCTTAGAAGTGATTACCAAGAATGGGCAACAGAGGCTGGAGAAAACAGACTATGATCATGTGATCTTTAGCTATCACGGTTTGCCCGAAAGGCAGATCAAAAAAGGTTCTGTAGGGGATCAGTGCCAGTTAGGTACTTGTTGTGATTCTTTTCACGAAAAGAATAGACTTTGCTATAGAGCTCAGTGCTTCCAAACCACCAGATTACTTGCTGAAAAGCTCGCGTTGAATGATGACCAATATACTGTCTGCTTCCAGTCTAGACTAGGTAGAGATCCTTGGATTAAACCTTATACGGACGAAGTACTTCAGCATTTGGCAAAAAGTGGCAAAAAGAAAGTTCTGGCTTTTTCCCCAGCTTTTGTGTCTGATTGTTTAGAGACCACCATTGAAGTGGGCCAAGAATACAAGGAAAAATTTGAGGAGGCTGGTGGCGAGCAATGGGACTTGGTTGCGAGTCTCAATAATGATCCTATGTGGGTAGAGGCTTTGGCTGAGATTGTGAGAGGATAGGTTTTAAGGACTTACTAATCTCAGTTTCCTATTACATAGAAAGCCCCCCAATAATTTGGATGAGGATATTCTTCTTGAAGTTTTATTTGAGCTTTCTTGAGCGCACTTCTAGGGTTCTTTGATTCTAGATAATCTTGATAGAAATAAGTCATTAACTGTTGTGTAGCTGCATCATCTACTTTCCAAAGGCTAATGATCACACTCTCTGCCCCAGCTACTTGAAAGGCTCTTTGCAAGCCATAAACACCTTCGCCGTTCACTACTTTTCCTTTACCAGTCTCGCACGCAGACAGTACTACGAGCTTACTTCCTGACAAGTTTAGTTGAGCGACTTCCTTGGCTGTGATGATACCGTTTTCTTCTTGGAGAGAGGCCGATTCCTTGATATTGGCAAGTAACAATCCCGAATGTAGGAGAGGATCGTCTTTGATCACATCCGATGCAGATTCCTCAAAAAAACCATGGGTGGCTATATGAAGGATATTGGTGGAGCTGGTACTTTTCAGTTGTTCTTCATGCGCCTGATCTGAGAGGAAAGTGCTTGTTGAGATTCCTTTTGCTTCAAGCATCTTATTGATGTTAGAGATTTCGACTTTCGTACCTGGCAGGTCGCTTACGCCTCCAGAAAATATATCTCTGTACATGGCCGTTCTTAGCTCGTCATTTAATTCCTTATCAGGTTGGATATTGAAATTAGGGAACCCAAATAAGACGGCTTTGGTAATTTCCTCAGTTGGCTTTTTTTGCCCAATCAATTCACTAGTATTTCCCACCATTTCTATGTCAAATTCATTGAGCACATAGTTCACTGAAGAAGGATTGAACAAAGTGCTGATGTTGAGTAAATGATACACTCCATCAGCAGATATATAGGCTTTGTTATACCCCTGCAATTTTTCGGCAATTGGTTCCCAGAATGACTTATACGAAACCGGATCTTGCTGCTTGTACTTAATGCTGTTCTTATAAATGTTGAAGTACTTAGAGTCCATCAAGAATCCCTCTTCTATCACTACATACTTTGGGTAATAAGTGGTTTCATTATCGATCAGTAGCGCGAGGTAGGTGATTTGCTCTTGGACTAATTCGATTTTTTCAAAGTCAAATTCTTTCATTCTGATGATTTCAATAGCTACTTCTCCATCATCCAAAGTAGCTGCGATATCTTTCCAGCTACTCTTTTTTGGTTCCAATGAGACATCAGTTAGCGCATTTAGATACCTCTCGTACTCTTCACCAACTACTTTCAGGCTATCCATATTTGTGCTGCTCTGGCCGAGTGAGGACTGCTCCAGCTTAGCGATATCTCTATTGATGGCATTCCATTGTTGGAATACTTGCTGCACTTCTGGGTTAGGATGATCTTCCAAAAAGTTGCGAAGCTTAATGCTTTCACTTAGCAGTATGGCTTTAGTTTTCATTTGAAGGTTGTAAATCAATGCAGCATACTCAGGATGTTCGGGAAGTTCATTCTTCAAAAAGATAAGATAAGCGCCGATTTGGCCTTTGATGGTATTGTAATACTCCAAGCGCTCTTTCTCACTCAGGTATGGAAAGTAACTATCTAGTATATAGAGATAGTCATCCATCGACTTTCTGAAGTATTCAAAGGCTTTTCCTTTATCACCAAGAAGTAAATGGGCAGATGCTAAATTGTATTGGAAAGTGACCGTGAACTGGTTATACCGTCCTAAAATTTTACTACTGAGCTTATGAGCGTCTGCATAAAGCTTGGCTGCTTTCGAGTAATCCTTTTTCTCATAATAGGCGGAACCTAGATCGTTTTGTGTGAGGCTTACATCAAAGTTATTTTCGCCAAGTGTCTTGCGCTGGGTCTCTAGTACTTCGGTGAGTATCTGGATTGCTTCATCTGGCCTTTTGGCCTGCTTGTAGGCCGTCCCCAAGCTTTGCTTTAGACGAAGGAGTTCTCTGTTATTCTCCCCGACGAGGCTTTTTCTTATGTCACAAGCTTTGGTCAAGCTTTCCATAGCTGCATCATGAGCGCCAATGGATGAGTATAGGACTCCTGCAACTTGAAGGGAAAATGAATATTCAAAACTGTTTGGTCCATGAATGGAAAGATCATTGGCGAGAATAAAGCTTAAGAAATCTTCCGCTCTGGAATATCTACCGGTTTGGATATATAAGCTTATCAGATTAGAGGCAATATTACTTCCCATTTCATTTTCTAAACCATTTCGTACTTGATGCATTCTAAGTGCCTCTTTTAGAATCACCTCTGCTTTATCATAATTACCTTCCGATAATGATAATGTACTCAATACGTTCATTGTGTAGACTATGTCATCGTAGTACTTCTCCTCTCCGCTTTTATAAAAATCAAGGGCTTCTTTTGCATAAGCTTGGCCTGTCTCATAGTCGCCTATTTTCAGCATCATGTCAGCATAGTTGTTATCGAAGGTAGCTTTGAGCTCCTTCATACTATCCCTTCCTTCCATGATCCGGTAGGCCTCCTTGTAGTATTTATCCGCTTGTTTGTAGTCCCCTAGCTCAGCTGAACCCAACGAAAGATAAGATAAGGCAATCAAGTAATCATCGCTCTCCTCTCCGTAGTGTGCTTTTACTTGCTCCGCATTTTTGACGAAATAAGGATAACCTTCTGAGTAATTCCTCATGCTTGAATAGGCTGCTGCTATATTCTCATAGTTAAAGACAATGGCTATTTCAGCAATACTATCTGTTGGTTTCAAGTAGTCAATTGTACTTTGAAAATGTGAGATAGCTTCCGCATATTTTCCTTCATTGAAAGCTAGAACGCCTAAGTCTCGAAAGTGATAGGCTATGGAATTAGTATACTCCTCTTCCTTTTCGGGAAATTGGGTAATAAATGCCTCTATGTGTTGGTAAGCCTCTATGTACTCAGACCAATAAGTTTCTAGTACGATGAGATTTTCTAACACTACCCAATAATCGGGATTTTCTACACTCAAAAGAGCAAGCCCTTTTTCATAATACTCTTCCGAAAGCTCATAGTAATCAGCCTGAAAGCCACATATACCTGCACTGTTGTAAGTCAGATAAAGTGCATCCCCCGCTTGCTCTTGATACTTTTTGCTATTGAGTAAGGTGGTGTACATGCCAAGTGCAGCTTCGTATTGACCATAAGCTTCGTAGCACAAGGCCAAGTTTTCTACTGCCACCAAATAGTCATCTCCCTCTTCGCCTTGATCTTGTTTGAATAGCGGAAGAGCTGCAAAATAATAAGTTGCGGCTGTTTCGTAGTTTTCTGCGGTATAGAGGCGCACTCCCATTTGATTCAGGACGAAAGCGTAGCTATGGGCAAATTCCTCATTATCCTGTTCGTAAAGCGCTTTGGCTTCTTTTATGGCTTTTGATAATAGGTTAAAAGCCTCTTCGTAGTTTTCATTCTCCCAATTTTGATTGCTTTCATTAAGAAGAGCTTGCAAGTCTTGAGCGTATAAGTGGGTAAGCGATAGAATCAAAAAGATCCAAATAACTATTCTCTTCATCTGGGTCTATTTTTTGGCTATTTCAGAAGCTCCGCAATACTATTCTTTAAGTCCTCAAACCCGCTAGCTGCTGCTAAATCATAAGCTTTTTGATAGTATTCTTTTGCTTGAGCCTTATCATCCACGTATGAGTGACCCATGTATATCAATCCATTTGTAGTGTACCACTCATCAAACCCTGTGTAGGTCAATTCGGTAACCAGATGCCCAGCGTCTCTTCCTTCTTGCAAGTTTCCTACAGCAAGTGCGGCGGCAGCATATTGAGATAAGAACTGAGCCTTTATGGCACCAAGAAATCGATAGTTATTAATGAAAGAATATTGAGTAAGACCAGCACTCGCTAGCTCAAATGACTTTTCGTAATTTCCATAATTGTAGTAATTCTCGCTCAAAAGAGTGACCATGTGTAGCAAGAGTACATAGCTAGTTTGACTATTTTCTAGCATATGCTCATAAGTCTTAGTGAGTAGTGGTATGTAGTTGGTCGAATCTCCTGCACTGTAGTAATGCGTGCCAACTACGTAGGTGATATTGAAAACAAAGCGTTGTTGTGCTACAGGGACTTGATCAAAAATGGGGAAAATCTCCTTGAAGGTAGCTTTTGCAACCAGATTTTCACCTTCATTTAATTGGCCGACAGCAGCAAAAAATTTCTCCTGAATGCTTGACCAGCTTTTATTCCTAGTGCCGGAAGTTGCCATAATTGCCTTAAAGTCTGATTCGAGAGCTGACACATCCAAACCTGCTTTTTTCATCATGACTATATCCTCTCCGAGTAGTGATAAATCCTCGTCCTTTGGCAAAAACCAAGCAGCATCATTTAAGAACACTTTTCCTCCGCTTTCATTGCCCGAGATATACATGCTATAGCTGTTGATAGCGAATACAGCTGCATTTAAAGGATCAAGTTGGTAGCCCGTTTGTGCACGTTCGCTTGCTTCGTCTATTTGTCCTTTTATCAAATAGCACCACGCCATCTGGACGTGTGTATCTGCATATGATGGCTGCTCTACCAGTAACGGCTCGAAAGCTGCTAGGGCCTGATCGTACTTTTCAGCAGAAGCAAGCTCATATGCGGCATTCCACCTTGTCGCGAAATCATCTTGGGCAGTAAGACAAATGGAGAGAAGTAAGCAGAGTAAGTAAAGTGGGAGAATTTTCATAACTCCAAAATAACAAAAAGGTCATTATTGAGACTATACCACCTTGATGGTATATTAGAAAGTGATGCTGTAATATTATTCAAGACGCTTTAAAATATTGATAGTTTAGGTAAAATCACTTTTAGTTTGATACCTAACTATCAAATCAATAAAACGATTTCCATATACCTCAAGCTTTCGTTGGCCCACACCATTTACACGCATGAAGTCAGCTTCGTTCATTGGCAAAGAGTTTTCCATGTCTCGAAGTGATTTGTCACTAAACACCAAATAAGGTGGTATACCTTCCTCTTTGGCTATTTGTGTGCGGAGTTTTCTTAATTCCTCAAATAGCTCACCTGTTTGATAATCTCCAGATATTGGCTTGGTCTTCGGCTTTTCCTTGGTAGCATCATTATGTACTGGTTTTGTCAGTTCTACACCTTGATTTTCAAAGAGCACTTTTTTAGCCAGGTCAGTGAGCTTCAAGGAATTTCCCTGATGGAAAGCAATTTCGGTAAGTCCCAGATTGATCATTTGGACTACATAATGTTGCATGTCTCTTTGAGGAATGTCCGAAGTAATGCCATAAGTTTTGATCCTGTCATATCCCTTATCAAGCACCTGAGCATTTCGCGAACCTCGCATGACATCAATCACCACTCCAAGAGCTTCTTCTTGGTTTAACCGGGCAATTGTTGATAAGATTTTTTGTGCTAAAATGGTCCCATCGAAGAAAGTAGGAGGGTTCTTGCACACATCACAATCACCACAGTCTTCTCGTATGAGTTCGCCAAAGTAGCTCAGTAAAATCCTTCTTCTGCAGGAAGTAGCATCAGCGAATTGCTTCATGCGGTCAAGCTTAGCCAATTGCATGGCAGCATTTGGAGCGTCTTCCATGAAGCGCTTGAGCTGCGCCACATCGGCAAATGTGTGAAATAATAGCGCATGTGAAGGAAGCCCGTCACGACCAGCTCTGCCAATTTCCTGATAGTAACCCTCTATGTTTTTAGGCATGTTGTAATGGATCACCCAGCGAACATTGGACTTGTCTATCCCCATTCCGAAGGCCACTGTTGCACAGACTATCTGAATCTTGTCATAGATAAAATCTTCCTGAATTTCCGACCGATCGGCAAAAGCCAAGCCTGCATGATAAGCTTTAGCTTTAAGCCCTTTTGCGGCTAGCTTATCAGCCAACTCCTCTGTGGATTTTCTACTGAGACAGTAAATGATGCCGGCCTCATTTGGTCTTTTTTCAATGAAAGCCAAGATTTGCTTTATCCGATCTTCTGCCGGCCTTACCTCCAATGAGATATTTGGCCTATCAAAAGAGCTTAGGAACTGTCGGGCCTCAGGGATATTCAGTTGATCCAGAATGTCTTGTCTGGTGGCTTTATCTGCTGTAGCGGTCAAGGCTATCAGAGGCACACTCGGTAATTTTTGCTTTAGAAATCCCAGCTGCTGATAAGAAGGTCTAAAATCATGACCCCACGAGGAAATGCAGTGTGCTTCGTCGATTGCGATGCAGCTTATAGTATCCGCATTCAGTAAATGGGCATAATTGGATAGACTTTCTGGAGCGATATACAGCAGTTTGAGTTCTTTTTTAACGATGCTGCTAATGATTGCCTGTTGCTGTTCTGGCTCCTGACTACTATTCAAAAAGCCTGCGGTAATCCCATTCGCATTTAAGCCATCTACTTGATCTTTCATTAGCGCAATCAATGGAGAAACCACTAATGTCAGGCCCTCAAAAAGCAGAGAAGGAAGCTGGAAGCATATCGACTTACCACCTCCAGTAGGCATAATTACTAGAGAGTCCTGACCACCGAGTACTGTTTCAATGATCTCTTGTTGGAGTGGCCTGAAGGTATCATAGCCGAAGTATTGCTTGAGTGGTTGAAGGAGATTTTCTGATGAGACTTTCAATGAATTTTTGCTTTTTACTAAGATTAGAAAGGTAAAGAGGAGCCTAATAATAGGGGTATAAGTAAAAGTAAGAAAAAAAATGATTGACTCGGAAGTTCCAATTTCTAATCAAGCCCATGCCGTACTTAATTATGCAGCGAATTAATTTGAGTGATTTTTAATTTAGCCCTGAACAAAAAAATTTGTGAGCTCACTTAATTATCAACTCCTCCGTACTCCAGACTCCTTCGGAATAAAGTCTTAAGAAATATACTCCTGATCTTAGGTATGGAATGATTGCTTGATTTTCAATCACTTGATTTTGGGAATAACAAAGTGAACCTTGACTGTCCAATATTTCTAATTTCGAAATTGGAGTGGTTTGGGCAAAGCTGAGTTTCTTTCCAGCTGAGACTGGGTTTGGGAAAATAGATAGTTCGCCTTTTACCAGCACAGTATTTTCATATTTTAAGCTATCTATTAAGTCTCCTGCGATTCCTATCAGCAATATATCAAACACCCCAGAATAATTGTAGGTGATCTCACCACCTTCTTGCCAGTTGGACGAAAATGGATTGCCACCTTCGAAATACCACTCATATTGTTCATATCCACTACTGGTATTGGTGAATGTGATTTGCTCACCAGCATTTATGGTTAAGTCGGTCGTTGTGAAGGAGAGGTTAGATTTACAGTCACCAAGTTTGTCATTTACGGAAGTACGCAATGAGGCTAATCTATTATATACATTCTCACCTGGACATAATGTACTACATCCATCTCTATGTCCAATGATGCTACCAAGCGAACCAAAAGCGTGTGGATAGCTCCCCAAAGGATCTAGTGATTCTTTGTCCAATTTAAATGCGATGATGTTTTGTAGTGACGCCCATGTAGCATTTGTAGGTGTCGCGGTTTCATAATTTCCAAGAAGGCATATTCCCATGGTGCCTGAATTGCTTCCGCAAAAATGCGCTCCTCGCACATTGTCTTGGTCACCACCATCAGGATCACGGCCATCATAGATGTCTCCGTTTTGAGCCACTAGATAATTATAACCTACATCTGACCAGCCGTTTACTTGGGTGTGATAGAGATAGATGTCTCTGACTACTTTGGTATAATCTGTGGCCGAATTGGAGCCGGCAGCATGATGCACTACTGCATGACTCACTGTTGTAAATGATCTTGCATAGTCCGGCGCAGCAAGTCCCGACCGCCACTCCGATTGGGGAATAGACGTAAACCCCAAGCCGCAATCCTGTGCAACTCTAGCATTTTTAGCTTCTATTGCAGGCGTTTCTTCACTGTCAATTATATAGATGTCAATTGGGAATGAAGTTGTTATTTGCGCAGTTTGAAGTCTCTCAGGAAGTGAGATAAAGTACGTTGGTTCTGGAGCGTCTGCATCCAAAGGAATTGTTAGCGTCTTACCATTTAGCTCAATCTGGATTTCATCTCCAAGTGATTTGTCAGCTTTAGCAGCGATAGCTGTGAAGGGACTTTTTACTTGGAAAGACACTCCTACTTTTGAAGCGTAGGACCATACTTCAGGTTTTTCGGTTTGCCCAAATGAAAGAAATACGATAGATATAAAGAAGGTGAGTAGTGTACTTTTTAATAGCACGTTAGTTGAGAATGGTTTTCAATTTCTCAACGACATAATCTACTTCTTGTTTGGTATTGTATCGGCTAAATGAAAACCTGATAGCACCACGATCCGGATCAGCGCCTATGGCTGTCAGCACATGTGAGCCGATATTCGAACCACTGCTACATGCACTGCCGCCTGAGGCCGAAATGCCATTGATGTCCAAATTGAATAGTAGCATATCATTGTCGTCATTTGGTGGCAGACAAACATTCAGTACAGTATAAAGACTGTTTTGTACATCACCTGAGGTGCCATTAAATGCGATTCCTGGAATGTTGGTGACCAATTGATTGATCATGTAAGTCTTGAGGCTTTCTATGTGTTTTCTATGATTATCCATATCGGCATAAGCCAACTCAAGCGCTTTGGCCAGCCCTATGATTCCATAGACGTTCTCTGTACCGCCTCGCATATTGCGCTCTTGTGCGCCACCATGAATGAATGGCTGGATTTTTTTCTCATGGTTTACAAATAGGAACCCAACGCCCTTTGGTCCATGAAATTTATGTGCCGAACCAACTAGGAAATTTGTGTGGAGGGATTGCAGATCATGTCTGAAATGAGCCATAGTCTGCACGGTATCCGTATGGAAAATAGCGCCATGTTCTTTGCACAATGATCCAATCGCTTGAATGTCATTGATCGTACCTATTTCATTATTCGCGTGCATCAGAGTCACCAAACTGTCGGGATGCTTTTTAATTAGATCGTCAATCTCTGCAAGATCTATTTCTCCCTGCTCATTTACTTTCAGGAGATGTTTTTGGATATCCCCATTTTTTTCCAACATCTCAACAGTGTGAAGTACTGCATGGTGCTCAAGACCAGTAGTGATAATGTGCTTCACCTTATGTTCCTTGACAGTGCATCTTATAGCCGTATTGTCAGCTTCAGTGCCGCCAGAGGTGAAAAATATTTCAGAAGGCGAAGTATTGAGGAGGTCAGCAACCTTCTTTCGGGATTTCTCTATTGCAGATCTTACTTGTCTCCCGTGCCAGTGAATAGAGGATGGGTTTCCGAAATTCTCAAGCATAAACGGACGCATTTCTTCAAATACAGCCTCAGAAAGCGGGGTAGTTGCTGCATTGTCAAAATATACTCTTTCCATGAATTGGGCTGATTTGTGGATTATTTGACAAAATTAAGCATATTATGTAGCCAATCATATGGAAGCGAACAGAGATATGAATAAAGCATTTGTAGAATATTTGAAAAGGGTTCAAGCAATGGCAAAAACAGGCTTAAGCTATGCTGAAGACGCTTATGATTTGGAGCGCTATGAAGAACTGAAAGTCATGACTAATAAGATGCTTTCAGATGTTTCTGGTTTCTTGGCTGAAGATATATCCGCTCAGTTTGATAGTCTAGACACCTATCCAACACCGAAAATTGATGTAAGGGGATTGGTACTAAAAGAAAATATGGTTTTGTTGATTCAAGAGAAATCTGACACTAAGTGGGCACTACCAGGTGGTTGGTGTGATATTGGCTACAGCCCCTCTGAAAACATTGTGAAAGAGGTCTCTGAGGAGGCCGGTTTGGAAGTGAAAGTATCTAGGTTGCTCGCTGTTTGGGACAAACGAAAGCATGATCATCCCCTTGATCTCAACTCTGTCTATAAGCTCAATTTCTTGTGTGAAATAGTGTCTGGCACACCAACCCCAGGGGAAGAGACTATGGATGCTCGGTTCTTTCCAATTAATGATTTACCACCGCTTTCGCTTATGCGAAACACACCACAACAGATTTTGAGACTATTTGAATTAGCCCGATCCGGAGAAGTGGATTTCGATTAGTCGGTGATCAATTCTTTGATGTCCATCATTAGTTTCATAGCCAAGTGATCTGCAGTAGACTGACTATCTGACTCAGCAAAGATCCTAATTATGGGCTCGGTGTTCGATTTTCTGAGGTGTACCCATTCATTGTCAAACATGATCTTTAGACCATCTATTGTAGTGAATTTGTTTTTGGAATACTTCTCCTTCAAACTTTCTAGCACCATATCCAAATCGAGATTTGGACTTAGTTCGATTTTATTTTTAGAGATATGATATGACGGGTACTTTGCTCTAAGCATAGACACACTCTTACCAAACTCAGCAATGTGCGAGAGCAAAAGCGCAATACCAACTAAAGCATCTCTACCATAATGTAGCTCGGGCAAGATTACTCCTCCATTACCTTCTCCACCTATTACGGCATTGGTTTCTTTCATAGCCGTCACCACGTTTACCTCCCCAACAGCTGAGGCTATATAGGTTCCGCCATGCTTTATGGTCACATCTTCCAAAGCTTTTGTAGAAGAAAGATTAGAGACAGTATTACCCTTTATCTTTCCAAGTACATAGTCCGCCACTGCTACGAGTGTATATTCTTCACCGAATGGCGTGCCATCTTCACAGACCATCACTAGACGGTCTACGTCCGGATCTACTACAAATCCAAGATCAAAATCCCCACTTGAGATTTCGCTACAGATATGAGTGATGTTCTCTGGAACTGGTTCGGGATTATGTTGAAACTGTCCATTGGGTTCACAGTAAAGTTCGGTAACTGTTACTCCAAGTTTTTCCAACAAACGTGGTACCGCGATACCTCCAGTGCTATTCACAGCGTCTACTATGATTTTGAATCCTTTTCTTCTAATCGCCTCCACATTCACTAAGTCCAAGGCAAGGATTTGCTCAATGTGCCAATCGATGTAATCATCGTTCTCTGAATACTCACCGAATTTTTTATTTTCTACGAATACAATCTCTGGAGATTCAGCCCATTCCAACACCTTGAGACCATCTGCTTCTGAAATAAATTCACCTTTGTCATTGAGGAGTTTAAGTGCATTCCAACCTGCTGGATTGTGGCTTGCTGTGAGGATGATTCCTCCTTGAGCTTTTTCGTTGACGACTGCCATCTCCACAGTTGGAGTAGTTGATAGTCCCAGGTCAATCACGTTGATACCCTGAGCTCTCAATGTATTTTCTACGATAGATCTGTACAAAGGACCAGATGGTCGTGCATCTCTTCCAATGACAATCGTTGGTTGCGGATGTGTCTCTTTGATCCACATACCATATCCAGCAGCAAATTTTGCAACATCGATGGGAGTTAGCGATTCTCCTACTTTACCGCCCACGGTACCGCGTAGGCCAGCTATTGATTTTATAAGTGACAATGTGTTCTTAGATTATTTTGGCGATAGATTGTTGAACAGCAGTTTGCTATTGATGTTTAGCCAAACTTTGCCATTACTTTATTGACTTCAGAATCAGGATTCTCGCATGTTTCACCAGCGGTCATAGTCTTGCCGCAATAGCCGCAAGTGGCTCCTTCTTTATTAAGAAATGGGCTTTGAGAAGCGCATGTTCCTTTAAACTCACCATTTTTTTTGAAAATAAGTCTCACAGACATGAGAACAAAAAAGAGTGCTATAAATCCAATACCGAGTAATACAGTAGCCATAAGGTTACGATTTGAGACAAAATTAAGGAATATTTGTATGCTTTCATCCCTTGAACATCAATTGCTTCATAATGATTTCACTATGACAAAAACACTTAGCAAACCTGACTCACAACGCGCACAAAAGCTAGAGGCTTTCGACCGATTGCTTACCATCATGGACGAATTGCGAGAGAATTGTCCATGGGACAAAAAGCAAACGATGGCATCTCTTCGTCATTTGACGATTGAGGAAACTTACGAGCTTGGTGATGCTATCCTGAATAATGATTTAGAGGAGGTGAAAAAGGAGCTAGGTGATCTAATGCTGCACCTTGTATTCTATGCGAAAATAGGCTCCGAAACAGGTGATTTTGATATTGCTGATGTGCTACATGGCGTAAGTGAAAAGCTTGTTAGAAGGCATCCACACATATATGGAGATGTAGAAGTGTCTGGTGAAGAAGAGGTAAAAGAGAATTGGGAGCAGATCAAACTAAAGGAAAAAGGAAACGAGACTGTACTTGGCGGAGTGCCAAATTCACTTCCTGCGATGGTGAAAGCTATGAGAATCCAAGAGAAGGCTAAAGGTGCTGGTTTTGACTGGGAGGAAAAGAAACAAGTTTGGGAAAAAGTGCAGGAAGAATTGCAAGAGTTTAAAGCCGAAATGAGTATTGAAAAGGGTGTGGCCATAGACAAAAGCAAGGCCACAGGTGAATTTGGGGATATTCTTTTCTCATTGATCAATTATGCTCGTTTTGTTGATATCAACCCGGATGAGGCGCTTGAGCAAACCAATAAGAAATTTATTAGCAGATTTAATTTTCTTGAAAAGGAATCTAAAAAGGCTGGAAAGTCACTTCGAGAAATGACTTTGGAAGAAATGGATGTTTATTGGGAATTAGCGAAAATGCAAAAACCTCAATCCTGAGATTAGGGTTAAGATTAGATTGAGTTGTTTATTTTTATTAGGCACTAAAACAGAAGTCATCATGAATAACCTAAAAATCAATCATTTAGCAGTACTTGTTTCCATCATTTGGATGTTTGTTCTTGGATTTCTTTGGTACGGTCCAATCATGGGAGAGCCATGGATGAAATTAATTGGCATGTCTTTAGCCGATATTGAAACTAATCCTCCCGGAGGTGGCGTGTGGGTTTCAAATTTTTTATCAAGTGCTGCGCCGATATATTTGCTTGCGTGGATTTTTACCAAAATGGATGTGAGAAGTGGAATAAAAGGCCTTTTGATAGGTTTCTTAGTGGGATTTGTGTTTTTTCACTTGCCAGGAATGACTGGTGGGATGTTCTCGAAAGCTCCATATGCACTTGCTTGGATAGAAGGGGGGTTTCAGATCATTGGTTGGTCTGTAGCGGGCTTTATACTTGGAGCTTGGACGAAGGAATAATAAGGTTCTCTTGAGGGAAGAATGTTAGGCACTTCAAAAACTTTAAGGCCATATGCAGGTTAGTAATCCATGCATCTTAAAGTTAGTACCTACATTCAAGCTCCACTTAAAATTATTAAAGATGGCTTCACAAGGGAGCTTTTTTTATCTCTGAATCCTCCATTTCCGAAAGTTGACCTGAAAAAATTCGATGGGTGTATGAAAGGCGATATAGTAGCTATTGAGCTTAATTTTCTTCTCTTCCGTCAAATGTGGGTCAGTGAAATAATTGAAGAGTCTGACAAGGAAGATTCTTGGCTTTTTATTGATAAGGGAACTGAACTGCCGTTTTTCTTAAAAACTTGGCAGCATACACACAGAGTAGTTCAGAATGATTCAGGTACCAGTATCATACATGATGAAATCACTTTCACCACAGGCACGCTACTTACAGATATTTTGATTTTTCCAGGCTTGTGGTTTCAGTTCCTTTATCGAAAGCCGAAGTATCGAGCCTTTTTCAGACGTCCTTCCACTTTATAGTACAGCCAATTGCTCTTTTTGACGTAATAGCAGGCTTTTGACCAGCTAATAAGGCATCCACAGCTGCTTCCACATAGCGCTCTTGCACATCAGCTGCTTCTCTTGGACTATCATCTATTGCGCCTATGAATTCAATTCGAAGTGTGCCATCGGATTCTTTGTTGATCACATAAACGTGTGGTGTTTTGCTAGCTCCATAGGCTTTGGCCACTTCCTGGCTATCATCTCGTAAATACGGGAATGTGTAGCCTTTTTCTTTAGATCTAACCATCATTTGCTCCATAGAGTCATCAGGTTGTTTAGTGATATCATTTGGATTAATTGCGATTAGAGGAAATCCTTTTGCTCTGTATTTTTTGTCAAGTTGGATAACTCGATCTTCATAGAGTTTGGCATATGGACAGGTATTACAAGTGAATACCAAAATATAACCTTTGGCATTGTTGTCTGCTTTCATGGAGACCATTTTGCCATCTACATTTTTCAGATCAAAATCACTCGCCACATCTCCTACCATAAGTCCACCTTCTTGCATGGTGTCCATAGCGCTGAGGGAGAGAGCAGCAATTGTGACAATCACTGCTGTAATGATGAGTAGGGATTTTTTCATGTTGTTCAATTTGATTCCAGTTCTTTAACGAGATCTTCTAATTCTTGTTTTTCAAAACTCCCTTCGAGAAACTTTCTATCGCCATTAGGCAAAATAAATAAAGTAGCAGGAATGGCGCCTGTCCAATCTTTTGCAATAACCGACATATATTTATCAATGTCAGATTCAGCTAGCAAGAAAGAAGGTATTTGCATGCCTTTTTTAGACATGATTTTCCGAGCTTTTTCAATATCTTCTTCAAAGTCTAAGCTAACCAAAGTCACATCTGTACTTTTAGCTAAGTCATTAAAATAAGGCATTTCTTGAATACACGGACCACACCATGATGCCCAAAAATTGTAAACTTTAAGTTTTTGACTAGGAGTGTTTATTTCTTTTTGGAGTTGGTCTAAGGAAATAGGAGTAACAGATTGCCCATATGAGATTGAGCTTAATGAAAACAATAATAAGAATGCGAAAAGCTTCATGCTGGTTTGTTACTGCCTTAGAAAACGAAGAAAAATGAAATAGGTTGTCAATTCAAAGTATTGGTACTATTCGAAGAAAGGCGTGTCTTGCTAAATTGGAATTTAACCGCTACTAAACAGCATAAGCCATTACATAGTTAGAGAATGAAAGGAATCTTAGGAAATTCACAAAAAAGCACCGTTGCTGAAGAACGATTCGCAATTTTAACCTGAGGAGTAAAATCTCTATTTGAGCAAAGCTCTTTTGTTATTAATTATCAACATTTTATGCACTTTATCCACAAGTCATAATTAATAGACCATAAGTGACAGATTATCAATATGTTAAGCAGGTGTTTTTAAATTTATTTTGTGTGGATAAATGAAGTTCATTTTGAAAAGAGCTTCATTTCAGAGTAATACTTTCTTCTTTACAAGTAATTAGAAGAAGATATCATTCTTTTGCTTGACGGATCAATTTTTTGCGATAAGCATTGAAAATACGCGATTTAGATATGAAACCTAAGTACTGACCGTCATCAATTACAGGAAGGTTCCATGCCTGTGTTTTTTCAAATTTATTCATCACGGATTGCATTTTTTCAGTAGTGCTTACTGCAGCAGGCGGTGCTTGCATGATAGTTTTGACAATGATTTCGTATTGTTTATCCGGATCGAACATGATCTCACGAATGTGATCTAAGGTGACGATACCTTTGAGTTCGTTGTTTTCATTCACTACTGGGAAAATATTTCTCTTACTGCGCTTCACGAGTTCTACCAACTCCTTCAAGGTGGCATCTGGATGGATGGTCAGAAGATCTCTCTCTATTATTTTTTGGAGATCGATTAAGTTTAACACAAGAAGATCATTGTCATTCTGGATCAAATCACCTTTCTCAATAAGCATTTTAGTATAGATACTATACTTTTCAAAATAAGAGATAGTTGTAAAACTGATAGCCGAAACGAGCATCAATGGGACAAAAAGCATATAGCCACTTGTGATTTCAGCGATTAGAAATATGCCAGTAAGTGGAGCATGCAGTACACCACTCATAACGCCACACATACCCACCAAAGTAAAATTGCTCGTGCTTATATCGGTATTTGGAGAAAGAAACTGAACCACGCGAGCAAAGAAAAACCCTGTAACTCCTCCCATAAAAAGTGATGGGGCAAATACACCACCACTTCCACCACTTCCTAAGGTAAAGGCTGTTGCAAAAGGCTTTGCAATCATGATTAGAAGCAAAATGGATAATGCAATGATTTGTTGATCCCCAAGCGTGTAAAGGAAATTTCCACTAAAGAATTCCACTTCTTTACCCTGAAGCAATGCTTTGATTGAATCATAACCCTCACCATAGATCGGAGGCAACACAAAGATTATCATCGCCAAACCCAGCCCTCCGAAGAGTGCCCTTACGAAATCATTTTTGACAACTTCTAAGCTGCTTTCTACATAATAGGTGATCCTTACAAAGTAAAGGGAGGCCAAGCCACACAAGATTCCCAAGAGTATATAGAAAGGAGTGTCACTTGCAACAAAGGAATCGACAAGCTTAAATGAGAACAATATGTCATCTCCTAAAAGCACGATGGAGACCAACTGTCCACTAACAGACGCAATCAGGATAGGAATGAATTTATTGATTTTGACCTCAGTGAGGATAACTTCGATAGCGAAAATTACGCCAGCTATAGGTGAGTTGAAAATTGCGGAGATAGCACCAGCTGCTCCACAACCAATAAGTAAAGTGCGTTTTTTGTAATCGAGGTGAACGAATCTTCCAAAATTTGATCCGATGGCTGAACCTGTAACTACGATAGGTGCCTCTAGCCCAACAGAACCACCGAAACCAACAGTAATGGCACTTTTAAGCATATTTGACAACATGTAGCGTTTTCGGATGAGACTTGAATTCTTCGAAATAGCTCGTAATATCCGAGTGATGCCATGACCGGGCGTGTCCCTTACAATGTACTTACGAACAAGAATCGTGAGAAGGATACCAATGGCGGGATATACTATGTATAGATAATTGATATTCGAAGCATCTAGATTTCTCTGCAATAGATGCTGCACATAGTGAACTGTGCTTTTGAGGGAAACGGCCGCCAATCCTGCTGTAAAGCCGATGACACTTGCTACAATCAATAAGAAATTATTGTCGCTTATGTGCTTTAGTCTCCAGACTAAGAAACGCATTAATATGGCGGAAAACTTGATTGTCAACTTGGGCACAGTGTCGTAAAGTTACCCATAAGGTAACGGCCTATTAAAGATTTATCAGCAGAAAAAATAAAATTGGAATAATTATGTCAGCTAATGAAGCCTTGTGACTTATTCAGCGCCTCTTCTATATATTTAAAAGAGGATAATACTTCAGGCTTTCCATTTACAACTGCCACATTGTGTTCAAAGTGGGCGGAGGGCATTCTATCTGCAGTAATAATCGTCCAGCCATCGGAGAGTTGGATTACACGCCTTGTACCCATATTGATCATTGGTTCTATCGCAATAACTAAACCTTCCTGAATTTTAGTGCCTCGCCCTCTTTTACCATAGTTTGGCACCTCTGGAGATTCATGCATTTTTTTACCTAAGCCATGACCAACTAATTCTCTTACTACTCCATAGCCAAAACCTTCTGTATAAGTTTGAATTGCATGACCAATATCACCTATTCTATTTCCAGCTACCGTTTGCTCTATGCCAAGTTCCAAGCTTTTTTTAGTGACTCTAAGTAGTTGCTTCACATCATCAGTGATCTCACCAACAGCAAATGTATAGGCATGATCTCCGTAATAGCCATTTTTATATGCTCCACAGTCCAATCCTACTACATCGCCTTCTACTAGAGCTCTATTCGTAGGTAATCCATGTACTACTTGCTCATTTACTGAAGTGATGATAGTATTTGGATAGTCATATAGACCTAAAAATCCTGGTACAGCGCCTTGGTCTCGTATGAATTCTTCAGCGATTTTGTCGAGTTGAAGAGGTGTAATACCTGGGCGAATGTGCTCTGCCATGAGCCCAAGGGTCTTAGATACAATAAGAGCACTCTCGCGTATAAGCTCGATCTCTTCTTTGGATTTGTAGTGGATCATCTTGAACAATTGGCTGCAAATCTACTATAAACAAAAAACCCTCCGATAATTCGAAGGGTTTTTTGAATGTTTTATGAAAAGGAGATTACTTGGCAATGCCCTCTAGTACATCTTTGATGTCTACTCTAGCACCATCTTTATAAGAGACAATGAAAGCATCTTTAACACCCATTTCCCTTAAATATTTTTTCAGTGTGTCCGCCTCATAATAATCTCTGAAAGCTCCGATTGTGAATTTATTCACTCCATTATCAGACTCTTGACCAAAGTTTTTAGCCTTAGCGAATTTCTGAAGGTCTTTCTGAGAGTAAGCTCCTATTTGAACTTTGAAAACAACTCCAACAGCTTCGTTAATAGCTCCAGTTTCCACAACAGGTTTTGGAGCAGGTTTGCTTGCTAGATCAGCTAGCTGATCGCGTAGGCTAGAAACCTGACCTTGATAAGAAGCAATCTGCTCATCCTTATCTGCTAATTTGTCATCAACACCTGCAAGCTCATTTTTCAAACTTGCTGTTTGGCTCTTTAATGACTTGTTCTCTTCAATAAGTACTTTGTATTGCTCAGGCTCTAATGCCTTGATTCTTTTTTTCCATTCTTTTTTCTCCGCTTTTGACATTTGCGCTGTTGCGTTGAAGCCAACGGCTACAAAGAAAACAAGTAACAATAAACTGATGATCCTTCTCATGATTTAAACTGTTGATTCATAAATAATTACATAACTAGCTCTAAAGTACTATAATAAGTATTTAAATAGCAAGTTTTACTACTTCAAACTACCGATCATATCTTCAGGTTTTACCCACTGATCAAACTCTTCACTGGTCAAAAACCCTAATTCTACAGCTGCTTTCCTTAATGTAGAGCCCTCTTTATGAGCTTTTTTGGCAATTTTCGCAGCATTTTCATACCCGATGTGAGTATTCAATGCAGTAACTAACATAAGTGAATTTTCTAATTTTTCCTTAATAACTGGATAGTTTGGTTCTATTCCAACTGCACAATGTTCGTTGAAAGAAGAGCAAGCATCACCAATTAGTCGTGCTGAAGTAAGCAAGTTATAGACCATCATTGGCTTGAATACATTGAGCTCAAACTGGCCAAACATGCCACCTGTGGATACTGCTACGTCATTTCCTAAAATTTGAGCACAGACCATGGTCAGCGCTTCACACTGAGTTGGGTTTACTTTGCCAGGCATGATAGATGAACCCGGCTCATTTTCTGGAATAATAATCTCGCCAATCCCACTTCTTGGTCCTGAACAAAGCATACGTATATCATTGGCGATTTTCATAAGACTCACAGCTAATTGTTTCAATGCGCCATGTGTTTCCACAATAGCGTCATGTGCCGCAAGGGCTTCAAATTTGTTTGCTGCTGTTTTAAAGGGAAGTCCAGAATTATCAGAGATTTTCTTTGCAACAAGCACATCATAACCAGCAGGTGTATTGAGGCCCGTACCGACAGCTGTGCCACCTAATGCGAGCTCACTTAAATGATCGAGTGTATTATTTAATGCTTTAAGTCCATGATCTAGCTGAGAAACATAACCTGAAAACTCTTGACCAAGACTCAATGGGGTAGCATCCATAAAATGTGTCCTTCCGATTTTTACCACTTTTTGGAAAGCTGCTGCTTTTGCTGCCAAAGTATCTCTCAAAAGAGTCACTTTAGGTATTGTGTTTTCCATGATAATCTTATAAGAAGCAATGTGCATTGCTGTAGGAAAAGTATCATTGGAAGATTGACTCTTATTTACATCATCATTTGGATGGATCGTTTTCTTTGCATCTGACAATGCTCCACCTGCAAGTACATGCGCACGATTGGCAACTACTTCGTTGCAGTTCATATTGCTTTGTGTCCCGGAGCCTGTTTGCCATATTACTAAAGGAAACTGATCATCAAGATCTCCAGCGAGGATTTCATCACAAACCTTCCCTATCAAATCAGACTTTTCTTTTGAAAGTACCCCAAGTTCAAGATTGGCCTGAGCAGCAGATTTTTTGAGAATAGCAAAGGCACGAATTATTTCAAGTGGCATGTGCATGTTTTCGCCACCTATTTTGAAATTATCACGCGAACGCTGAGTTTGAGCGCCCCAATATTTGTCTGCAGGAACTTCTACGTCCCCCATTGTATCATGCTCTATTCGATAGTCCATTTTGGTAAATCTTTTATCTGCTAATTTTTCTTTAAAATTAGCTTATTCATTACAGATATCTTGGATTGAAATCATTTCAAGATTGGGAGTTTAATGATTTCATAGTACGTTTGCCTAGTTTAGAATTATTCTAAATAAATGAAGAAAACCACCGTCCTCATATCGGATTTTCAGTTTCTCACACGCGCTGGACTTGTTCACCTTTTGGAGAATCAGGATGAGTTTGAGCTTTTGGGTGTGCTGGATGAGCCTGAAGAGCTCTTGCATCGCGTCCTTGAGACACATCCCGACGTGGTATTGATGGATTATAAAAGCAAAGATCCAGTGCTAATGTCTTTGCTCAAGCAAGTAGTAGCTTCAAGGGCTACTAATGTTTTGATTATTACTAATGAAAGTGACAGGGCAGCTATTAAGACACTTCTGGATCTTGGTATTAAGGGTGTAGTCACCAAAAAATGTAGCAGGCATGAGATTCTTAGTGCGATTGGCTCGGTGGCCAAAAACAATAGGTTTTTCTGTAATAAAGTTCTTGACTTATTAGTGGAAGAGCCAGCTACCGAAGATCCAAAAAGATGTGAGCCAACCGATTTGTCCGCAAGGGAATTTGAAGTAATCCAACTTATAACCAAAGGAATGAAGACTTCAGACATTGCCTTGAAGCTCCACCTAAGTGTTCATACTATTAATTCACATCGTAAAAATATTTTGAAGAAGCTAAACCTAAAATCTCCAGCAGAACTTATAGTATATGCCATGGAGAGCGGTCTGGCTAAAGCCTGATTTAAATCATGGATTTCACTAGTGATGGCTATTGTTAAATCCAAGTGAGTCCGGTTATTTTGTAAAATCTTATGCTGACATTAGACGACTTAAACATAAATCAGAGAATGACCATCAAGGGGCTTTCTCCTGATGGTTTGGCATCCAAACTTATGGATATGGGAATGTACCCAGGCAAATCTGTTCAAGTTGTTTTTAAAGCACCATTTGGAGGACCTATTGCGATTGACTTGGATGGCTACACTCTTTCGCTTAGAAAAGAAGAAGCATTACTAGTAGAGGTTGAGTAATATGAAAATCGCATTGGTTGGGAATCCCAACTCAGGTAAAACTTCCGTATTCAATCAACTTACCGGCCTCAATCAAAAGATTGGAAATTTTCCGGGAGTTACTGTTGATAAAAAATCAGGTTTTCTACGCAAATCTGACCCACCTCTTGAGATCATCGATCTGCCTGGTGTCTATAGTTTGTACCCGAAAACTCAAGACGAGCAGGTGGTTTATGACATCTTGAGCAATAAAGAGCACGCTGATTACCCTGACAGGATCGTTGTGGTTTTGGATGCCTCAAACCTAGAGCGAAACCTACTCTTATTCACCCAAGTGCTAGACATGGGTGTGCCTGTGACCATGGCACTCAATATGACAGATATCGCAGAAAAGCGGGGATTATTGATTGATCTACCTAAGCTTAGCGAGCTACTTGGTGGCATACCAATCGTTCCGATCATTGCTCGAACGGGAAAGGGAATAAGTCAACTAATAGAATACATCACAATACAGGAGCCTATCAGAGCGGCGCAACCTTTTGCTACTGGAGAATTTGATGAAGGCCACTTCATGATCACTGACCCTACGGAGCAAAAAGTCAGAGCAGAAGCACGTTACAAGAAGATTAGACAAATGCTCTCATTTGTGCTGAAACAGCAGCCAATGAAGCAATCAATGATTCAACGTCATAGAGTCACTGATAAAATTCTAACTCATCGGGTATTCGGTTACCTTATATTTATAGTTGTTTTGTTGGGCATGTTTCAATCAATCTATGCTTGGGCGGAATGGCCAATGGACCTTATTGATACCTTGTTTTTATCATCAAGTAAATGGGTAAAGGACACATTGCCACCAGGATTATTGACCAATCTGATTGCTGAAGGAATTATACCCGGATTGGGTGGCGTAGCTATTTTCATTCCTCAGATCACCTTGTTGTTTGGATTTATCTTCATTTTGGAAGAGACTGGGTATATGAGCCGTGTGGTTTTTATTCTGGATAGGTTTATGCGTCCTTTTGGATTGAATGGAAGAAGTGTAGTTCCGTTAATTTCTGGTGTGGCCTGTGCTATTCCAGCGATCATGGCTACACGTACTATAGACAATTGGAAGGAGCGGTTGATTACCATTATGGTAACTCCGCTGATGAGTTGCTCCGCTAGGCTTCCTGTTTATACTTTGTTGATAGCCTTGGTCGTTCCAGACGAGTTTATTGGGCCTTTCAATTTGAAGGGTTTGGTATTATTGGGATTGTATTTGATTGGTTTGATAGCTGCGCTTTTGGTGGCTTTGATTTTCAAATTTATCGTAAAAACCAAGGAGCATAGCTTTCTGGTGATGGAGCTACCACTTTACAAGATGCCACGATGGAATAACCTTATAGTTACCCTTATTGAAAAGGTGAGGATTTTTGTGTTTGACGCAGGAAAAATCATTTTTAGTATTTCAATCATACTATGGGTTTTGGCTTCTTTCGGTCCAGGACATAGGATTTCGGATGCTGTAGATGAGATTCCAAAACCCGTTTCCTCTGAAGAGGTATTGGCATATCAACAGAAGGTTTCTTCCGTTAGCTTATCCAATTCTTATATCGGCATTTTAGGTCATGCGATCGAGCCGGCCATTGCACCTTTGGGGTACAATTGGCAAATCGGTATTGCATTGATTACATCTTTCGCGGCAAGAGAAGTATTTGTTGGCTCTATGGCGACTATTTATAGTGTCGGGGAAGACTTTGACAGTGAGCGGACGCTTCTTGTACGAATGAGAAGTGAGAGAAACCAACTGACCGGTGAGCCAGTTTATACCTTAGCTTCAGGGCTATCATTGATGATATTTTATGCATTTGCCATGCAGTGTATGAGTACGCTGGCCATCGTGCTTCGTGAAACGAAAAAGTGGAAATATCCATTGATACAATTGGGATACATGACCGCCCTTGCTTATTTGGCTGCTTTGGTCACATATCAACTTTTGAGCTAATGATACAGACGACTATAGTAATCGGAATATTTTTAGTGGCAGGTTTTTGGCTTGTTCGTAGATTTTATCTCTCTTTTTCGGGGAAAGATTCCCCAGGCTGTGAAAAATGTGCAGCCAAAGAAATCGTAAAGCATTAATAGTAGCGCTATCACTACTTCTAGTGAGTACTGGCTATAGCTAGTGAAATTGAAATTTGGCTACCACTAGCGATTGCCTCCCAACTTTTCTTGAACCATCTTTGTGCTTATTTAGAATGAATATAAATAAGTAGTTAAGATGTTTTTGAAAATAGACAAGATTGTAATTGTGGCCTTGAATCTGGGTTTTTTAAGCTCATGTAATGACACAGATACGCCAAGTCCTATGTTGGAAGTCCCTGAAACTTACGTTTTCACTAGAGATGGCCAATCTTCAGTATCGTATGCTGGGCAAACGGCGAGACTCGATATGCTTACTGAATTGAAAGCGTATCTAAATACGGCAAATGATGGGACTGCTCTATTAGAGCAAACACTATTAAACATGTACGCCAATAAAGAAGCCCCTTTCTCCGTAGCTACTCTCAATGATAGTGGTAAGGATTTAGAGAGTAAGACATTTTTGGCTGATGTACAATTCTTTCGAGATGTACTGACTTCTGCATCAGCAGCAAGCGAAAACTCAGAACCAGCTTCTCAAGGCACATCAGGACTTCTTTCTCGTGGTGCAGATCGCTTTATTCTCATCAATGAAAAGGGCTGGGAATACACTCAAATCATAGAAAAGGGATTGATGGGAGCTGTATTCTTGGATCAAATTTTCAATGTCTATTTGACTGAAGAGAAGATTGGTAACCAAGTAGAAAATGAACTGCTTTCAGAGGTTGCGAATTACACAGCGATGGAACACCATTGGGATGAGGCTTTTGGATATTGGGGTGTTCCAGTAGACTTTGATGTTGAGGGTGAGAATAGGTTTTTAGGAAACTATACCAATGGTCGGGAAGGATCTTTGAGTAGTGCAACTAATCTCAAAGATGCCTATTTGAAAGGGCGAACGGCCATTGTCAATAAGCAGTATGATCTGAGAGATGCCCAGCGAGATATAATTTACGATGAGTTTGAACTAACCATTGCAGCGACTACAATTCATTATATCAATGAGGGGCTTAGTGATTTGAGTAACGGCGATATCGGAAACTTACTTCACCACATATCCGAGGGCTACGGCTTTGCAAGGGCACTGAAGTACAGTCCGTATAAGCAGATTTCGGACGCTCAGCTAAACACTCTCCTTAATGATGGGTTTGGAACTAATGCTGATTTTTGGACGATATCAGTTGATAAACTAAATAATGCCAAAACAATATTAGCGGAAGCTTATCCCGATCTTGCAGCTATTGCGGATGAACTATAATAAAAGTAGTAAAGCCCGTTTAATGCCAACTCAATGAAGAAACTAGGAATACTTATCATAGGCGCAGGTTTTTTGACCTCCTGTAATCAAGACAGTGGCATCTTTGAAAAGATGTATGATTTCGATCAGGGTCCTATGCTTGAAAACATTGGCGAAAACCTAATAGTACCGGCTTACAAAACACTGACAGATCGTACAGCCGCATTGGAGATTTCTGTGGAACTGCTGGTTGAAAGTCCGACTTTAGAAAATTTAGAAGCGGCACGTGTGGACTTGAAAGCTGCTAGAATTGCTTGGCAATATTGCAGCCCTTATCTCTTTGGGCCAGCGGAAACCAATGCGCTTTCTTCTTCTCTTAATATTTATCCCATCAATAAGAATAGGATAGAAACGAATATAACTGAGGGTAGTTATGATCTCAGCACTTTGGCTAACTCCGATGCTAAAGGGTTTCAAACTTTGGGCTATTTGCTTCACGTAGAGGATCTGAGCGATGAGGCAGTTCTTTCATCATTGGTAGCCAGTCGAGCTTTGTACTTAAAGGAGGTGGTTGCTGAAATAGCCTCAAAAAGTAGTCAAGCATACGCAGCATGGAGCATAGAGGGAGGCAACTATTTAGGGACCTTTTCAAGTGAAGATGCCTTCGGTGTGAATGCTGGAAGTTCGGTGGCCAAATTGGTCAACGCCTTAAACATAACCTTTGAACAACAGCTGAGAGACGGTAAACTGGGCATTCCGGTGGGGCTGAGATCTAGAGGGGAGGTGATTCCCACCTCTTCAGAAGCGTACTTTTCTGGATACTCAGTAGAGTTGATCCATGTGGCGATAGATGCTTATTTCCAGCTCTACTTGGGTGGTGAGGGAGAAGGTCTTGATGATTATTTGCTTGCCATTCAAGCGACCACTATTGATAACAAAAATCTTTCTGAGAAAATAGGGTCTCAATTTCAGGATGTAATTGCTGCTGCAAGCAAGTTATCAGAGCCTTATATAGAGCAGTTAGAAAATGAACCGCTGGTAGCGCAGACAGTTTTTGCAGAAATGCAGCGGCTTATCGTTTCTTTGAAAGTGGAAATGGCTTCTTCTATGGGTGTCGTCATTACTTATCAAGATAACGACGGTGACTAATGAGCCTTTCCTTAAGTCAACTTACCCATCACTTTATATTTAGAAAGGTTACTATCGCTCCGTTAGTAACCTTTCGGATTTTATTTGGGTTGCTTATGTTTGGTTCCACGGTTCGCTTTTGGGCGAAAGGCTGGATCACTGACCTTTACATTACACCTCGCTTTTATTTTCCATTTCTCGAAGGGGTGTTTCCTCTTCCTGGGAATTGGATGTATGTGATTTTTGGATTGATCGCAATTTTCTCTTTGTGCATTGCCGTGGGTTTTTACTACAGATGGTCGGCGCTGATGTTCTTTTCACTTTTCACGTATGTAGAGATCATAGATAAAACCAACTATCTCAATCACTACTATTTCATAAGTCTCGTAGCACTAATCATGATTTTTTTGCCTGCGAATGGGGATTTTTCATTGGATGTACGTCTGGGTCGAAAAAAACTCATTAGCCAAATACCCATCGGGCTCATCAATTTGCTAAGGCTGCAACTGAGCTTTGTATATTTCTTTGCGGGGATTGCCAAAATCAATGCTGACTGGCTTCTCAAAGCTCAACCGATGAAAATGTGGCTTTCTGCCAATGCTTATAAACCCGTATTGGGATGGATTTTTCAATACAAGTTGACAGCTTATTTATTCAGTTGGTTTGGGATGATTTATGACACCACCATTCCCTTTTTACTTTCGTCGAAGAAAATCCTCCCGTATGCCTACACGGCTGTAATAGTATTTCATTTCATGACTTGGTATCTCTTTCCTATTGGGATGTTTCCATGGATAATGATGGTGATTACCACCATATTTTTCCCAGTTAGTTTTCATGAGAGGGTACTTCGAAAGGTAAAGACTGCCTTTGCTTTCCAAAGCCCTGAACCGTCTCAGAAGTATGCACCAAACACTTGGGTGCGCGTGTTTTTTACAGTCTATCTTGTACTTCAAGTCCTCATGCCATATCGATACTTGTTATACCCGGGCAATCTTTTTTGGACAGAGGAGGGTTATCGATTTTCGTGGAGAGTCATGCTGATGGAAAAGGCAGGAAGCGCATCTTTTTATGTTAAAGACATTGGAGAGGATAAGGCTTTTTTGGTGCCGAACTATGAATACCTCACACCACAGCAGGAGAAAATGGTAGCCACGCAACCAGATATGCTTGTACAATATGCGCATATTTTGGAGGAAGTTTTTCGGCAAAAAGGCATGGTAGATCCAGTGATAACGGCTGAGGTTTTTGTCACCTTAAATGGGAGGCAGAGCAAGCAATTTATTGATCCAACAGTAGACTTGACAGAACAAGAAAATACTTGGTCACATAAAGAATGGATTTTAGATGCAAAATAGAGGGCTAGCCATATTCATCACTTTGATTCTGAGTGTTTGCTTAGCACATGCTCAGCAAATCCGTGGAGAGGTCCGCGATGATCAAGGTCAGCCTATGCAAGCCATGATTTTTGTGGATGGTACAGGGGCCAAAACACAAGCAAATCTCAAGGGTGAGTTCGATTTGAAAGGACTCAAGCCAGGGACTTTTAAAATCGTGGCTTTCGCACCCGGTTATAAGACGGAATTTGAGGAGGTCAACATAGAGAAGAGCACATCACTTGTCATGACTTTTACCTTGAAGGAGTTCACCACAGAATTGGAAGATGTGGTAGTGGAGGACTCCAGAGCTGAGGAACTAGGAATAGGCTGGTTGCAATCAGTCAGTGGATCTGCGATCTATGAAGCCAAAAAAACCGAGCTTATTAATGTAGAGCAGCTTATAGGGAACAAAGCGGCCAATGTAGGGCGTCAGGTTTATTCTCGAGTTCCAGGGTTGAATATTTGGGAAAGTGATGGTGCGGGCATCAATCTTGGGATTGGAGGACGTGGGTTGAACCCAAATAGAACTTCAAACTTCAACGTCCGCCAGAATGGATACGATATTTCGGCAGATGCCCTTGGATACCCGGAGAGCTACTATACGCCCCCGGTTCAGGCTTTGGAAAAGATTGAGATTGTTCGCGGTGCAGCTGGCTTGCAATATGGAACACAGTTTGGTGGCATGCTCAACTTTGACTTCAAAGAAGGTCCTAAAGACAAGAAGATAGCACTAGATGCGACGCAGTCAGTCGGTTCGTTCGGCTTGTTCAACTCATTCAATAGCCTTGGCGGCACAGTCGGTAAATTCAACTATTACACCTATTATCAATATAAAACCAGTGAAGGTTGGAGGCCTAACTCCCAACAGGATCAGCACAATCTCTTTGCCTCGGTTCGCTATGATTTTAATCCTTTTTTGAATGTAAAGCTGGAGCACACACATATGACCTATCTGGCACAGCAGCCGGGTGGACTGACAGATTTGGAGTTTTATCAAAATCCGAGACAATCTAAGCGCGAGCGCAATTGGTTTGATGTGGGCTGGGATTTGACGGCTATGGAGTGGGAATACAGGCACTCTTCCAAACTCAAGTTCAATAACCGCACCTTCAAATTAAGTGCTAATCGGTATGCTGTGGGGAACCTAGGTCGGATCGACCGTCCAGATGATCCAGATCAAAACCGAAACTTGCTCAAAGACACTTACAGCAACTTTGGCAATGAGTTTAGGGCTATTTATCACTACGATTTTTTTGGTGAGCGCTCAGTATTGCTGGTGGGCAATCGCCTTTACTTTGGCAGAACATTGCGTGAGCAAGGTGAGGGGGATAATGGTTCTGGTCCTTCTTTTGACTTTGTCAATCCAGAAGAGCCTGGCGATTCTGACTTTAGGTTTCCTAGTAGGAATGTGGCTTTTTTCGCAGAAAACATCTTTAATATCTCACCAAAATTCAGTTTAACTCCTGGAGTCCGCTATGAGTATATCGGTACCGATGCGGTGGGTTATTATTATGATCGGCGCAAAGATTTGGCTGGCAATATTATCTATGAAGAGAAGATATTTGAAGACAAAAATAAGCCAAGGTCACTTGCGCTTTTCGGTCTAGGTGCAAGTTTTAAGCATAGTCCTGTAATGGAGATTTATGCTAATTTTTCTCAAAACTTCCGAGCTATTAATTTCAATGATATCCGCGTGGACAACCCATCGCTACAAGTGGATGAAAATATTGACGATGAACGAGGGTTCAATGCTGACTTAGGAATAAGAGGAGCTGAGAGTGGCAAATTCAGGTATGATGTGTCCCTATTTTATTTATCATACAAGGATCGAATTGGAAGTTTTTTAAGAACAGAGCCAGATCCTCGATTTAATAATCTAGTGGATCGTACTTTTCGTTACAGAACCAACATTGCTGATGCTGGGATCTTTGGTTTAGAAACCTATGTGGAGGGAGATTTATTAAAGCTCTTTTCTACCAAACCCAATAAAAATAGCCTAACCACCTTTTTGAATTTTGCATGGATTTCCTCTAAGTATTTTGATAATGCAGCGCCAGGAATTCGAGGAAATCAGGTAGAGTTAGTTCCACCAATCAACATCAAATCTGGCGTAACCTATCGGCGAGGTGATTTCGGGCTTTCTTTTTTATACACGTATGTTAAGGAGCATTTCTCGGATGCTTCAAATACAGACAGTAAACCTCCTGTCCCTACTGCAGTGGAAGGAATCATACCAACCTATTTTGTCTTAGATATTTCTGCGACTTACCAGTACAAGCTTTTCACTCTAGAGGGTGGTGTAAATAATTTTACAGACGAGATGTACTTCACTAGAAGGGCAGCAGGCTACCCTGGGCCAGGAATCATTCCAGCAAATGGGAGGAATTTCTATTTAGGATTGGGGGTTAGATTCTGATCAATCCTCCTTCGATGATTCAATCAGGAAATTAATATCCCGTTTGAGGATGGGAAGATGATTATTTAAGATTGCCCATATATTCTCATCAGAGATATTATCGTATGCATGGATCACATAATTTCTAAGGGCAACAATTTTTTCTGCACCCACTATCCTTTCTTTGAATACATTATCTGCTTTGATTACCCTATTTGTGGCTTCACCAATGATTTCTAGATTTCTTTCTATTGCCCTCTTGAGCATGGTATTCTGTTTATATTCATTGAAGTCACTGGGAGCATCACTCATAAAATCTTCTATCTCATTTACAGCTATTTGAATATCATAAAGCCATTTTAAGATTCTTTCATCCATAAATTAGACTCTTTGATTTAGCTATTGAATTAATCAAAATAGGATTCTTTAGAGCTTGTTCTTCTACTAAATCAACTTTACGTTCCAAAAGAGTTTCTAAGCTGGTTTTGAAGTCTAAAAAATTATCAAAATACGAAGCTCTTTCGAATGGTAAGAATTTCACCAAAAGATCAATATCACTGGATTCATTGAATTCACTATTAGTAGCTGACCCAAATAAGTAGAGTTTGTCAACGTGGTGTTTTGAACAGACATCTTGTATTTTTTCCTGATATTCAGCTACGTGATTCATTTCATAAAAATAAGCATAAATGGACAATCAAAAACTGAAAAGTACTTCTTGAATTATATCGAATAGCCACGGACAATGAAGTTTGGCTCATTAGGAATTAGTTGAGAATATGATCTAGGCTCTTGAGGATTGCATCTTTGATACGAAATCCCATACCACAATCCCCAAACTCACCGAGATATTTAACGAATGCTTGGTACCGTATTGGGGAATCTCCAATACAATATCTGAGTTTTCAACCACCTGATCGTTTACTCCAAACACTTCATTACCAAACACGAAAGCATACTTCTGATCAGGTAAGGGTTGGAAATCCAAAAGTGAGGTACTTTCATCGGCTTGCTCTACAGACACGATGAGATAATTCTCTGCTTTCAATCGAGCAACGAGTTCATGGATTTTTTCAGCATATTCCCAAGCAACTGTCTCTGTTGCACCGAGTGCGGTTTTATTGATATCACGATGTGGTGGACGTGCGGTGATGCCACACAGATATATTTTCTCGATCAAAAAAGCATCAGATGTACGAAATGCACTACCGATATTATTCATGCTACGGATGTCATCCAAAATGATGCATGCTGAGAGTTTATCAACAGTCTTAAATTCTTCGGGCTCTAATCTGCCCAGCTCCTCGTTCTTTAGTTTTCGCATGCGATTACCTTTCCTTAATATTGCCTTGAAATTCCACCAAAATTACCACCAATCCTCAGGATGGCGAAATCCACTAAAGTTGCCGAGACACCATTAATGAAACAATACAATGCCATCAAGGCACGGTATCCTGGTGCATTGCTGCTTTTTAGAGTTGGTGATTTTTATGAAACATTCGGTGAGGATGCCATCAAGGCAAGTAAGATTTTAGATATAGTGCTTACAAAAAGAGCCAACGGGTCCGCTTCTCATATCGAATTGGCTGGGTTTCCTCATCACTCATTAGACGTATATCTTCCAAAACTCGTGAGGGCTGGCAATCGTGTGGCGATCTGTGATCAGCTGGAAGATCCGAAATCTGTAAAAGGAATCGTGAAGCGGGGTGTGACGGAATTGGTTACACCTGGGCTTTCGCTTAATGACAATGTGCTAGATCAAAGGAGAAACAACTTCCTTGCGTCTGTTCATTTTGAGGAGGCTTCTTGTGGCGTTTCTTTCTTGGATTTATCTACTGGTGAATTTTTGGTGGCGCAAGGCACAATTGAATATATCCAGAAGCTTGTACAGGGTTTTCAGCCTTCTGAAGTCCTTTTTTCAAAGTCTTCGCGTGCTGCTTTTGATAAGGCCTTTGGCGCTGATCTCAATCAGTTCCACTTGGAAGAATGGATTTTCACTTGGGATTATGGTTACGATAAGTTGATCCGCCATTTCCAGACGGCAAACCTAAAAGGCTTTGGTGTGGAGGAAATGAAGTCTGGCGTGATAGCCGCAGGAGCAATTCTTTTTTATCTCGAAGAAACAGAACACAAAGAGGTAAAACACATCGGCCATCTCTCTCGGATCGACGAGCAACAGTATGTGTGGCTTGATAAGTTTACCATTAGAAATCTTGAGCTGATTCAGCCTGTGCAGCCTGATGGCAAAGCGCTGATCCATATTTTGGACGAAACCCAGACACCAATGGGCAGTCGTCTTTTACGTAAGTGGATGGTGCTTCCACTAAAGAACAAAGAGCAAATAGAGCACAGGCTCAACACGGTAGAGTCGCTCATGCAAAATGAGGAGATTTACTCCGAGGTTCAGTCTCATCTGAAACAGATTGGTGATTTGGAAAGGCTCATTTCTAAAGTAGCCACGGCGCGTATCAACCCACGGGAGTTGGTTCAGTTGAAACGGAGCTTAAGCCAAATAGAGCCAATCAAGAATCAGCTAAAGCAGGCAGGAATTAAAGTGTTTGATCAGTTTGCAGATCAACTCAATACATGCGAGGGTCTGCTTACTTATATTGACATAAGTCTAAAAGAGGATGCTCCCCTTAATCCAAATCAAGGAAATATCATCAAAGATGGTGTGCATGAAGAATTGGATGAACTGAGAAAACTGGCTTTTTCTGGCAAAGACTATCTCCGAGGGATTCAAGAAAGAGAGAGTAAAAACACTGGGATTACCTCCTTGAAAATCGCATACAATAAGGTCTTTGGGTATTACTTGGAAGTTTCCAATGCGCATAAGGACAAGGTGCCTGAAGAATGGATTCGCAAGCAGACTTTGGTAAACGCAGAGCGCTATATCACCGAAGAGCTCAAGGTATATGAGGAAAAAATCCTGAGTGCAGAAGATAAGATATTCGTTATTGAATATGGCCTTTATCAGGAATTGGTGGCGTTTGCAATGGAATATATTGATTCCATTCAGCAAAATGCGCGCGTGGTTGGTTCTTTGGATTGTCTTTGTTCTTTTGCCTACTTGGCAAAGAAGTGGAAGTATGTAAGGCCTACTATTTCTGAAGATTTCACCTTAGACATAAAAGCTGGTCGACATCCAGTCATAGAGCAAAATATGCCACCAGAGGAGGAGTACATCCCTAATGATGTCTTTCTGGATGATGCTTCTCAGCAGATCATGATTATCACTGGCCCCAACATGGCAGGTAAATCCGCTTTGCTAAGGCAAACTGCTTTGATTGTGTTAATGGGTCAGGTGGGTTGCTTTGTGCCGGCAGGTTATGCCCGAATTGGTTTGGTGGACAAAGTTTTCACAAGAGTGGGAGCGTCAGATAATCTGTCGCGAGGAGAATCCACCTTCATGGTAGAGATGACGGAGACAGCCAGCATTCTCAATAATCTCAGCAACCGATCACTCATTTTGATGGATGAAATTGGTAGAGGGACGAGTACGTATGATGGTATTTCGATCGCTTGGTCCATCGTAGAGTACTTGCATAATCATCCGCAGTTTAAGGCTAAGACGCTTTTTGCCACACATTATCATGAGCTCAATGAATTGACCAATGATCTGCCACGCGTGAAAAACTTCAATGTGGCAGTTAAGGAGCTGGAGCAGAAGATTATTTTTATTAGGAAACTACAAGAAGGTGGAAGTGAGCACAGTTTCGGAATTCATGTGGCTCAGTTGGCAGGTATGCCCAATCAGGTAGTGCTTAGAGCAAATACTATTTTGAAACATTTAGAAGCTGAGAAGCTCTCTGAAAATGAAAGAGATAAATTGGCAGAGTTGCCGAGCAGTCAGATCCAGCTGAATTTATTTGAATCGGATCCAAGATTTGAAAATGTGATGAAAATGCTTCGCGATATTGATATAAATACCATCTCACCAGTGGAAGCACTACTAAAGATCAATGAAATGAAAAATGAATTGAAGGGGAAGTCTTAGCTGGCATTAGACAGCCTCATCTCAGGGCTTAATCTGATAATCTGTAATTGATGCTCAGCTATGACACTATCTAGGATTTTAAGATTTTCTTGGTATTTCAAGTGACCTTGTTCAATGTGAGCACACAGATGAGTTCTTATTCGAACAGCACACTCTAAAGCAAGTATGTTTTCTTCTAGATTGAGGCACAATGCTAGCGCCTTTATATCATGTCCTATAGTTCTTGAAGCTTGAATCATTGGTTTGCTGGTTAGATTTTGCCTATTTCAATCATCCAAATATTGTCATATTCTTTTTGACTAGAGTCATTTTTAGACTAGGGAAAGAGTGAAACAGTAGAATCATTGCTGAAAGGGAAAAACTTTGTATGAATAAGTGTGAAATGGAAGAATAATGAGGGTTGAAAAAATCTTTTTTGAATCTTGTTCATTTTTTCGACTGATCGTATAAATTTGCAGTCCCTTAGAAACGCTGAGGGAAGCAAGCGAGAGTAGCTCAGCTGGTAGAGCACGACCTTGCCAAGGTCGGGGTCGCGGGTTCGAATCCCGTCTCCCGCTCAAGTCCTGACTCAAGCGTCAGGACTTTTTTTTTAGGCTAGTGATAGTCGGACGCCTCGGTGGTGAAATTGGTAGACACGCAGGACTTAAAATCCTGTGACCCTTAAAGGTCGTGCGGGTTCAAGTCCCGCCCGAGGTACAAAAAGCAACTCATTCATGGGTTGCTTTTTTTGTTTTTGATCACCAAATTTTAATTGCAGGATCGTACAACTATCATAATTTATCGACGTTTATTTCAAGAGTTCAAATTTTTAACAGAACAAAAAGCGCTTTATTTCTCTGATTACGAACTTTTTGATATGCTGGCAGGATAATAAACACCTTTGGCAGGATCGAAACTTATACTATTCCCATATTAGCATTATCAAATTCGCCATTATGAAACAATTAATTTGGTACAACCCTCAAAATGGAATCTACGGTCATGGTTCTGAAATGGATTTAAAAATCAATGAGTCACTCATTGGTACTACTATGGAAGTTCTTTACGAGATGGGGGAATCGGAAATTCGGTTAATAAAAAAAATTGTTGTTCAGTTGAACAGTGCTCGGACAGAAACTGCCAGACACTTTCAGAGAGCATAAAAGAAAAGTTCGCTGCGCGCTGCAGCGTTCTTGTCTATAGCTGGTTGGGGCCCTGACGCATTAACGTCAGGGTTTTTTTGTGTCTTCTCAGCTTCGATAAGCGCATAAAATAAATTGGTCTTAGCTAAAACCAAAATCTTTGTTTGACAATTAAGGAAATACGTAAATGACCCAGATGGCTATGCGTGGGAAGTATATTATGTCAAAGATGATGTCGATAAAAATGAAAAGAGAGGCCAACTTGCCACTTGTTGCTAGCCCAAACTAATATGTTCATAAATACAGATCTTGAAAATTATGTGAAAAAAGCCGTTGCAAATAGCTCGAACATTTATTTCGGGAGAAAGCAAATGCTTGAAAATTTTGGTGTCACACTATCTCATAGACTGAAACAAGAGGCACACGCCAACCTTATATTTATTTGTACACATAACTCTAGAAGAAGCCACTTTGCTCAGGTATGGGCAGAAGTGGCTTCTTTTTATTTTGGTGTAAAAGGTATTCATACTTTTTCTGGGGGTACTGAAACTACTGCTTTTAATGAGCGAGCAGTGAACGCTTTGAAAGTAGTTGGGTTTGAGATTTCTTCAGGTTCTGGTATCAACCCCGTTTATAGTATCAAGTATTCGAAAGAGGCACCTTTATTAGATGTCTTTTCTAAAAAATTTGAAGAGGCACCTAATCCTAAATCTGAGTTCTATGCAGTGATGACGTGCTCTGATGTGGATGAAACTTGTCCTTTAGTGCCGGGGGCAATGCAACGTATACCACTTTATTATTTAGACCCAAAGGAAGCGGATAATACTCCACAAGAAGCTGCACGATATGATGAGAGATGTTTTCAAATAGCTACTGAAATGTTTTATTTGTTTGGGAGTATCAGCAATCAATTATGAAGCAATTCTTTGATGTGGTTATTGTGGGTGGAGGTCAAAGTGCTTTGGCATTGGCTTATTATCTAAGGAGAAGTCAGCTCAGCTATGTCATCTTGGATGCAGAGGAAAAGCCTGGTGGCTCATGGCAAAACTATTGGGACTCAGTGACGCTTTTTTCGCCTGCTCAATGGAGCTCACTGCCAGGTACGCTTATGCCGGGAGGTACAGATCAGTATCCAGCCAAGCAGGATGTTCTTAGTTATTTCAAAAGCTATGAGGAGAAATACAAGCTGAATATTCAACGGCCTGTTTGGGTGGAATCAGTTCAGAAACGAGAAGAACTTTTCACTGTAACCACTAGCAAAGGCATTTACACCTCACGAGTAGTAGTAGGAGCTACAGGAAGTTTCCGAAACCCATTCATTCCGGATATTGCAGGTCTTGATGTGTTCAAAGGAGAATTACTTCATTCTTCAGCGTATCGAAACACTGATGAATTCGCGGGGAAGCGAATTGCAATAATAGGTGAGGGAAACAGTGGTGCACAGATTCTAGCGGAACTTTCAAATGTTGCAACTACTTTTTGGATCACGAAGGACCAACCTGATTATCTGCCAGACGAAGTAGATGGTAAATATCTCTTTGATGCTGCCACCCAATTATTTGAAGCAAAGAAGTTGGGTAGAAGTTACATACCGCCTTCATTGGGCCATATAGTAATGGTGCCTTCGGTTAAAGATGCCAGAGAACGAAAGGTTTTAAATGCTTTTACAGGGCTTCAAGAAATTAAAGAGTCAACTATCTTGTTAGAAGCTGGGCAGGAAATTGCCGTAGATGCTATCATATTCTGTACTGGGTTTAAGCCATCCCTTGCTTTTTTAGAGCAACTTCCAGTTACAGTCAAGTTCGATAAAATACACACATCTGATACTCGATCAAGGGAGTTGCCGGGCTTGTGGATGATAGGTTATGGCAGCTGGACTGGATTTGCCTCTGCTACTGTGGTGGGTGTGGGTAGATCAGCGAAGCAGGCAGCACTAGAAATAGTTGAATTTCTAAAACACCAAGATTAGCACTTACTTACAGCGCTAACGTTTTAACATTTTTTATAAGTAACCTTCAAGATAAAAGAACCGTCAGTGTAAACGACGTTTTCTGTTTCGGTAAACGCGTTTACTTTTGCAGACCTTAACATCAGGAAATATTAACTAGGAATTGAAATGGAACAAGTAGTAGATCAGGAACTCCGCAAAGAACATCAGGCAAAAATTAAGCAAGTGATAAGCGAGGTGGGCAAAGTAGTAGTGGGACAGGAGTACATGGTCAATCGACTCTTGATTGGTCTTTTTACTCAAGGTCATATTCTGCTAGAAGGTGTACCAGGATTGGCGAAGACCCTTACGGTAAATACACTTGCAGAGGTTTTAAAGTTAGATTTCAAAAGAATCCAGTTTACTCCCGATCTGTTGCCAGCTGACCTTATTGGTACAATGATCTACAATCAGCAAAAGGCGGAATTTGAAGTTAAAAAGGGACCAATTTTTTCGAATCTTATCTTAGCTGATGAGGTAAACCGCTCTCCTGCAAAAGTCCAGTCAGCTCTGCTAGAAGCCATGCAGGAAAAGACGGTGACTATCGGCGAGACTACATTCAAACTTGATCGACCATTCTTGGTCTTGGCTACTCAAAACCCTGTGGACCAAGAGGGAACCTATCCTTTGCCAGAAGCACAAGTGGATAGATTCATGCTAAAAGTACATGTTAGCTACCCATCTAAAGCAGACGAATTGGAAGTGATGAGACGTATGTCCAATATGACATTCCAGTCAGACGTGAAGACTGTTCTTACCAAAAAGGATGTTTTCTCCATCAGAGAAGAGATCAATCAAGTATCGCTTTCAGAGTCTCTGGAGAAATATATCATTGAGTTAGTATTCGCCACTCGAAATCCGAAAGATTACGGACTTACTAAAGAGGCCGAATACATTCAATTTGGAGCTTCACCTCGTGCATCTATCAATCTCAACCTAGCCGCCAAGGCGATCGCATTCTTCGATGAAAGGGATTATGTGCTTCCTGAAGACATCAAGGAGATAGCTTATGATGTGCTCAACCACAGGATTTTACTCAACTACGAGGCAGAGGCCGATGGGGTCACCACGCGAGACATTATCAAAGAGATTCTCAATAAGGTGCAGATCACGAAATAAGGTGATTATTTAACCAATTCAAGCCTGATTCGCTTGATTGGACATACCACTTCACATTTAGTTAACAAACATAATGACCAGTTAAAGCTGGTCGTTTTTGTTTAATGATATCGTAACGAGCCTGGCGCAGGTAGTTAATATTAGCAATACACCTTTGCGTCGAAGTTAATTAGAACTCAAACGCTTAAAACGAATTTAAAAGA
>CAYGOV010000022.1:0-54985 GCA_964351625.1 uncultured Marinoscillum sp. | reverse complement strand
TTTGACTTACCTTCATCTCAACTCACTTTAGCCGCTTAACCCGAACTCACGTTAAATTTATGAATATGCACGCAAAAAGTACACTGCAAAATTCAAGACCAAGGTGGTGTTGGAGACAATCAAGGAGCATTCAACTGTTGCTTATTTAGCACAGAAGTATGACTTAGCACCACAGCAGATTAACCTCAGGAAAAGGGAGTTCTTAGCAAATGCAGACTCATTATTTGAGGGCAAAGCAAAAAGTCTCAAGAGGATGAGGAAAAGGACCACCTACTTAAGATCATAGGTGAGCAAAAAGTGCAGATCGATTTTTTAAACAACGCCTTGCGATAAAACCTCATAATTAACGACGATCAATGATAAGCAAGGGTCATTTGAGTCTGGTCAAGCAATGTGAATTGTTGTCCATACATCGTTTATGGATTTATTATAAACCTTCTGAGGAATCTGAAATGAATTTAATGCTAATGCGCATGATTGATGAGCATTACCTGCATCACCCTTTCAAAGGAGCTAGCAGGAGAACATTCACAATCAGAAGCAGCTAAACTTAGCGTCACAATATCCCATAATAATTCATTTTGAAATCTATCTTCTCAAAATGAGAAGGCTAAATAATCCACTATGGGCTGAAAGCACCTAGTTTAGGCAAAAGACTGAAAGTCTCCTGTCATTCCAAGATAAATTCTGACGAACCATCATCATCTGTTCGACGGTGATGTTCCAAGTACTCATTCACCATTTCATCAGTGATATTCCCAGTGCTCCAACAGCCGAACCCAATTGCCCAGAAATGTCTTCCCCAGTATTTCTTTCCTAGTTCAGGGAATTCCTGCTGTAATTTCCTCGAACTTCTGCCTTTTAACTTACGGACTAATTCACTGATTGATAGTGATGGTCGATACTCTATGTGCATATGAACATGATCTTTCGACACTACCCCTTTCAATATTGCTACATCTTCAGCATCACAAATCTGTATTAATAATGATCGACACCTCACCTTTATATCGTCCTTTAATACAGCATACCTATACTTTGTTGACCATACCAGATGTACACTCATACGAGAAACGCTGTGACCATTAACTCGCTGATTTTGTCCAATATTCCATGGTAAGATTTTTAGAAGCTAAAGCGAAATTCACTAAAGTGCATAGTTTTAACTACACTTTGAGACCAATAAATAGTATCAAGTTCCTTTTAAATTTTACCGATCTGAGTCAAAAACAATTCTTCGTATAATTAGTCATCAGTTGTGATCAAAGCTTCCATTTTGGACAACCTATTTGACAGATCTTCATTCTCACTTTTTATTTCAAGCAAGTACAAGGTTAGCTCTTCGACTTTCTCTACTAGCAAGCGATTCATCTCTCCAAGTGAAATACCATTTTCAGCTACTTCCTCTGCAGAGGGCATATTGGGCAGGTGATGGTTTTCAGTTATAAAACTTTCTGTCTCCTTGAGAGATTTGAGTTCGTACTCTGGGGCGAAAACATAGTCAGGCCATGAACCTGACATTTTTACTTTTACTTCTTCCATAATGGCTTTTCCATCAACAGCAAAGTCATATCCGGCAGGAATATCCGTACCCTTTACAGCCAACCTTCCTTTGATATAGCTATTTCCTCCTCCATTGACTTCAAGGTAATTGGTAGTGGAGAGTGCTCCATCATGCTCCACTCTCAATCTTTCAGCATGACCAGAAGATTCCACCACAAATAGCGCATCTCCCTGTGATGGATTAGTTGTTGTCCTTAGTACAATACCTGTTGGCTGGCCAGCAACCTGATCGCCCAAAATATATTGCGTACCACCAGCATCATAAAGGTAGATATCACCTTCATAGGAACCCAAATCAACATCGAGACCTTCAGAATCTCGATTTTTAATTTTATTGGTTATTAAATCTCCGGTAGCATTTGCAATTGCTACTCCTTGTCCTGAAAAGAATCCTTTTTCATTATTCGGCGCTCCTATTCTGATGGTATTAGTTTCAGAGTCTACTAGAAGTCCGATAGTATAAACCACAGTTTCGCCTAGCACACCTGTCTGAGATGCATTGAGACTGACATAGCCATCACCATTGTGACCACCCCAAAGAACCTCTGCTGCACCATATCCCGTCACTATGTGTTGCCCAACTCCATTATTTCCCAATTTTATTGCCATGTTTCCCAATCCATCATTCATATTAAGTAATCCAGAATAGTAGCCATTCGAATCCTGTAGTTTGAACATTATCTCATTTGATCTATCAATAGTCACTGGACTAGTATGGGTTTGTGCATAGGTGCTTATAAATAAACAGGCCACTAAGATAAATATTAGACTTCTCATTTGTTACTATTTTTTAGGTTTTCAATTTCTACTTGTTGGTTTTTGATAATTTTCATCATGCCAATTTGTGAAGTGTGAGTTCCGCTACTTTCCCCAATAAAAGCCGGTTCATCTCGCCCAGAGCTATTCCCTTTTCGGCCACTTCTTCAGCTGAAGGCATGTCTGATAGTCGCTGATTTACCTTGATGAAGGACTCCATTTCTTCGAGTGGTGTTAGATCATAATTATCTGAAAAAACATAATCCGACCAGGGAGCGCCTTCTACTTTGACTTCTTCCATGATGGCTTTACCTTCCACGGCAAGTAAGTAACCTGATGGGATAGTTGTAGTTCCAATACTTACCACTCCTCCATCACTCGCCAGAAAAACTCTATTATCTGAAACCATAAAAGGATATGTGTAGTAGGACGCTCCCCTATAATCATCAAACCGAAATTTAAAAAAATCCCCTGAGGTTTTGTCTTTTGTTTGAAATATAACCTCCATTTGATCAGGCTGGAGTTGGCGGGCTTCAATGGAAAATCTGTCAGTACTTACTGGAAAACTGAGATGAGTTGCTGATGTGACACCATTGTATGACAATATTCGAAAATACTGTATCCCATCAAGGTATGAATTCCCTAAAACATTGAGTTGATAGCTACCCGGATCAGATATACCAATTCCGATTTGATCTGTAGTAAATGACTTTGAGCCACTATCAATGTAAGTTATTTGTGCTTCAACAATTGATGGGATTAAAATAACAGCTAATATTATTATTTGTCTCATTTATTCCATTTTCAGATTTGCAACTTCATTTTTCAATGTGCTCATTTCATCTCTTAACTATTTCATTTCCTTATCCTTCTCTAAGAGATAAAGTGTAAGTTCTTCCACTTTCCTCAACAAGAGCATGTTCATTTCACATAAAGCAATGCCATCATTTTCCATGGACTTCCCAGATGACACATCCGCTAAATGGTTATTTTGATGGATATAATCCTTGATCCCCTCCAAATTCATATGCCTCCGAAAAAACATAATCAGGGGGATTGACTTTTGACTTAAAATTCATTAGAAATGAACCGACTGAAGATGTGGGTTGAAAATTTACTGTAGAGCCTGTAAAGTTCTGCGCCTCCCACTGAGCAAATACGTTCGAAGAAATAGCAAACAAAAACAACAATAAAACTACACTTTTCATTGTGTAAATAGAGCTTAGGTTAAATCAAGTACACCTTAACGGAGTGTATAGAACAGTTAAATTATAAATATTTTCTAAAAAGTTAACAACTTTTAATGATAAATAACTAATCAACTCTTGATAGCCAATAGAATGCTAAGTAAAAAAATTATACTTCATGAATTTGATTTCCTATTGATGATGATCAAGTCAATAAGTCAGCCTTAATATGTTCAGTACCTAGCGACATAAATTCAGATAAACATGTACTCTTTTATGTAAACCAAAAATAAAAAAGCACTTACAAATTAATGTAAGTGCCTGATTATCAAGAGCCTCCTATCGGGATCGAACCAATGACCTACTGATTACAAGTCAGTTGCTCTACCAGCTGAGCTAAGGAGGCCTGATTTACTGCATCGCAGTGAAATCTATTTTGTTTCTGCTTTCTCTGAAAGCGAGTGCAAATGTATCATTCCATTCAAAAAATACAAAGGCATGACCCAATTTTTATCATTGTTTTAGCAACTTTAATTGCTTCTTCAACTCTACGATCTCTAATTCAGCATCTTCGATTTTCTTATCGAACTCCTCTCTCAACTTATCTGCAGTTTTAGACTGTGCAAAAAAGTCCAAATTAGTCTTCCACTGGCTGATATTGCTTTCTATCTCCCCTATTTTCCTACGAATATTTCCTTCCAACTTATCAAGCTTGAAGCCTCCGCCTCCACCGCCTTTGACTTTACTCAATTCCAGCTGTGTGGCTATCTCTACCTTTTGTGTTGAGGTAAGATCTTCAAGGGACAACAGTCGAGCAACTAATTTATCAAAACGGTCCTGAATTTTTCGAATATCATTACGCGGCACGAATCCTATCTGAGCAAATTTTGTGAATAATTCGTAAACCTCACTCAATTCAATGGTCTCACCGTTTAGGTAAGCTTCCATCATCTCGCAAACATCCTTTTTCTTTTTCAAGTTCTGCTCGAATTCTTTATCCTGAACAGATCCATTTGCTCTTCTGCGTTCAAAAAAATCATCACAGGCTTTCTTGAACTTCTTATAAATCTCGTTGCTTACTTTATCAGGCACTGGACCTATTTCTCGCCATTCCGTCTGCAGCTTTTTGAATTCATTAGTGGTCTTCACCCAATCATCACTTTCCTTCAGCTCAAGTGCTTTAGCCAAAAGGGCATCTTTAAGCTTTAAATTTTCCTCCCGTTGACCTTCTAGTGTCTTGAAGAATTCATTCTTATTGCTGAAAAACCCTTTAAAACCTGACCAAAACTGCTTATTGATAATTTTAGACTTCTCTCTTGGTAGACCTCCAATTGCCTCCCATTGCTTTTGCAATTCTAAGAGTTGCTTTGTCCTCTTATTCCAGTCGCTGATCTTGTCTGACTGAAACTTAGCCAATTCTGTCGCTTGCTCTCCTAGCTCTTGCTTTTTCTCCGCATTTGCCGAAAGTTCTCCCTTAAGATTATCTATATAATCCTTTCGCTTTGCGTACACTTGATCAGATGCTGCCTTAAACCTTTGCCAAAGTGCTTCTTGCTCAGTATTTGGTACAGGCCCAATGTGCTTGTACTCTTCATGTAGCTCATTGAGTGAATTAATTGCCTCTTTTAGGTTTTTATGTTTAACTAAATCCTCTGCACGCTTACAGAGATCAATTTTACCTTCAAGATTCTTCCTTCGATCAAGTTCTTTAAGCTCAAAGTAAATACTCCTGTGATCATAGAAACGATCTACTAAGGCATGATAGTTTGCCCAAAGTGTCTTAACCTGAGCTCCAGGAACTGGCCCAATTGATTTCCACTCTTCTTGCAGTTCCTTTAGCCCTTTTATAGAATTGGTACTTTCTTCACCATCAACTAACTCTCTTAATTTCTCAAGAATTACATTCTTTCTATGAAGATTTTCATCTCTGGATTTCTCAAGATCTGAAAAATATTTTTGTTTCTTATGTCTTAACTTTTCGAATAGATCAAAATAGGCTTGATCCGTATCATCTCCTTTGAATAGGAAATCACCTTCCTCATTACCTGCTTCTATAAAGGCAACTCTTGCTTCTTCTTTCTCTGCTTCATGAATACTATCATAAGCAATACCTATCTCCTTCAGTGCACGATCAAGGATGCGCATATCTGTCATTGCAGATATATCCTTTAATGTTCCGTAGACGTCTTTTTTAGAAGCACCTTCAAGATGGATGGACTCAAGTAGTTTGATATCTGCATTGTCTTCCTCATCGTTCTCTTCACCTGCATCATCATCTTTATCCTCATCAGACGCTTGATCTTCCGAGGAATTAGCTGAAACCACTTCCTTCTGCTCAACCGGCAATTTCTCCTCTTTTTCAGCTTCGGTAGAAATTTCTACTAGCTCTTCAGCTTCTGGCTCGGTTACATTTTCCGAACCCTTTTCGCTTGATTCAGGGGCTCCCTGAACGACATCCTGAGAGCTTTCTGGCTGCTCAGGCAAATTGTTTTCTTTCTCCATAATGGACTATTCAAATTCACTGCAATCTATAAAATTATTATTCGCGCAATATTAATTTAACCTTGGATCTACTGGATAATTAGAGATCAATCTAAATTTTCCTCCCATATTTTCAAGTGCCGTTTTCCAAAGAGCCTCAGGATCAATATCAAATACCAGATCAGTAGAGGTATTTTTAAAAACTATCCATGATTTAGCATTAAGTTCCTCGTCTAACTGCCCAGGAGACCATCCAGAATAACCTACAAAAAAACGAACGTCTGCCTCCTCCACATCTCTATTTTTCAGTTCGGTTACGATATTTTCAAAATCTACTCCCCAAACAATTCCAGAAGCTATCGCCCTATCACCATCAAATGTCTTTGTGCCTCTATGTAGAAAATGAAGTGTATTTTGCTGTACAGGACCACCTACATGCACTTCGGACATAAGTTCATTTACATCACTCATAAGGTCTGCCAGACGATGTGCAGATGGCTTGTTTAGCACAAAACCAAAAGATCCATTTTCATCATGCTCACATAACAAGATCACTGTCCTTTCAAAATTGGGATCTGGCAAATAAGGCTCTGAGATCAATAGGTCTCCTCGCTCTGGTTTTATGATATTATCACTGGCAAAATAGTCCATTAATGTAGTGCTGGTTTAATGGGTAAAGCATTCAATATATGAGATTCTACTTCTGTCATTTCCTCTAACCTTTTATAGACAGCCGATTCGTCGAAATAGTTGATAGCCATCCGAATAAAAACTTCACCATGTTTTGCTTCTGACGCCCAGAGCTCTTGATAAAATCGCTTGATTTTGGGTTCATCCAATGCCTCATAAACCATCCTAAACCGCTCAGCACCACGTGTTTCCACGAGAGAGGCAATCAACAGTCGATCCATAAACCGCTCGTCTCTCCCACTCCTACAAGTGTCTAATAATTGTTTGACATAGATATCTTGACTGATCTCATGAGTCAACTCTATGCCTCGCTCTTCCATAATAGCGTAAACAGATCTAAAATGCTCTAGCTCCTCGACAGCCGTATCAATCAACTCCGGGATGATTTCCACCCTATTTGGGTATTTCGCCACAAAACTCATTGCCATTGCTGACGCTTTACGCTCACAATTCGCATGATTTTTCAAAAATTCATTAAAGTCGCCCATCACTGCACCTATCCAAGCTTGACTACTTTCTACTTTAAGATCAATTCTTTGTTTCATAAATCTTTTCTATGGATTTCAAATCCTTAATTTTGATCAATTATAACTTTCCCTTCGAGGTAATGTCGGGAAACAAATTAAAGTATTTTAAATCTTAATCAATAAGCGATTCAGCTTAAGTATGGGACTAGACCTCACCTCACTCCGACAAGATTATACCAAAGCAAGTCTGGATACCGACTCTGTATCACCTTCACCTTTCGATCAGTTTCAACTCTGGTTTCAGCAGGCTTTGAGTGGTGGAATTCTAGAACCAAATGCTATGGTACTTGGCACGAGTGATGCTGCAGGTAATGTGTCCCAACGTACCGTACTTCTGAAAGCCTTCGATCAAAAAGGGTTTGTCTTTTATACCAATTATAAAAGCAAAAAAGCACAGCAAATCTCCGAAAATGGCAAAGTGAGCTTACTTTTTCCATGGTACAAGCTTGAACGTCAAGTAGCTATCTCGGGTATAGCTGAAAAAGTATCTACCCAAGAGTCTATGGCCTATTTCTTGAGTCGACCTCATGGCAGTCAACTTGGGGCTTGGGTTTCTCATCAAAGCAAAGTCATAACATCCCGAAGTATCTTAGAACAGAAGTTGAGTGAGATGAAAGCCAAATTCAAGGAAGGAAAACTACCATTCCCTGATTTTTGGGGAGGTTATCGCATCGTTCCTACAAGTATTGAATTTTGGCAAGGGAGATCAAGCAGACTGCACGATAGGATTCTTTATGAAAGAAATGAGAACATCTGGGATATAAAACGTCTTGCGCCCTGATGAGTAAAAGTCTCTATTTGAGTAGATATGCGGAGCCTTCATGTGGGCTTTGGGAAGAGGTAACAGGTCACCCCGATATGATAGTGGTGATTCCTGCGCATAACGAGCCCGAAATCACAAGTGCACTCAACTCACTTCACCTATGCCTTTCACCTAATAGCGATGTAGCTATTTTCATCGTCATAAACGCAAGCACTGATGATCACGAGGAAATCCATCTTCAAAATAAAAATACTGTAGATCAGATCAGGAGTACTCGAACTACCTACAACCAGTATTATAAGTCATTCCAGTTGCCTCCAGCCAAAGCTGGTGTTGGCCTTGCGCGAAAAATTGGAATGGATGAAGCAGTGCGATTATTCGAATACAATCAGAACGACGGAATTATCATTTGCTACGATGCGGATTGTACCTGCGATCCAAATTACTTAATAGAAATTGAAACATATTATAGGGATAAAAAGAACCTTCTTGGCTTAGTACATCATGAACATGTATTGAATGGTATCAATCGAGAACCCATCATTAATTATGAATTGTATTTGCGGTATTACGTAAATGCACTGCGATGGACGGGATATCCTCATGCCCTTCAAACCTTAGGTTCGTGCATCACAGTAAGATCTAGTGCCTATCAAAAGCAAGGCGGAATGAACAAACGTAAAGCAGGCGAAGACTTCTATTTCATACACAAAATGGTGCCTCTTGGAGGTGTAGGAGAAATCAACAATACAACAATTTATCCTTCAGATCGAATCTCTGACCGTGTACCGTTTGGTACAGGTCACGCTATTGGAAAGTATTTAGATAATCCCGATCAGGATTATCCCATTTATAATCCACTTATCTTCCAAGATCTGAAATTTATCAACGAAAATTTAAGATTTTGCTTTGACGATCCTTCAAATTGGTTCAAAACCTTACCAGAAAGTTTGAAATCCTTTTGCGAGCAAACTCTGTTTGAAGAAGCATTGACTAAAATCATTAGCCAAGCCGGAAGTTTTGAAAACTTCACAGATAGATATTATCAATGGTGGGATGGTTTCCAAGTCTTAAAATACGTGCATTTCGCGCGGGACAACTTTTTCCCAAACTCAGGAATAGACCAATCGATTGCGTGGTTATTCCAACAAAAGGCCATTCCTTCTAATAACAACTCAGATAGATCAGAAGCTCTATTAAAGCTTAGGGAGATTGATAAAACGACAGAGTTCTATATCAAATGATAGAGTTCTCTTACACCTAATGCCTGCTTGGTGATAAATCCCTCTGCATATTTAACCCCAATCCTATGCCCATATTCTAACGCCCTAGCAGCTACCATATCCATAAATTCAGGTTTAGATATATAGGTTTGAGGCTCTTTACTATTCGGATCGAAAAATTGGGTTTTATAGCACCTTATGGCGTTCATCTTTCGCTCTTGTGCCTCCGTGATGTCCATGAAAAAATTTGGAGTCAATGAAGTGCTCTGAATACAAAACAAAATCTTTTTTGGCCTCCATGGTTTTTGAGTATTACCTTCATCATCTAACGTTTCAATTTTGGTTAACCCAGATTTGAAACAAGATTCTTCTACTAGCTCCGCTCCTCTTCCATGATCAGGATGTCTATCATAGGGAGCATTAGTTATTACAATATCAGGGGTATACTGACGGAGTTTTCTTATCACCTGAATCTGATGCTCAGCGTCATTAGCAAAGTAAGAATCTGCAAAACCTAAATTATCACGAATAGACAGCCCCATCACTTCAGCTGCTGCTAGCGCCTCCGCATCTCGCTGCTCAGCTGTCCCTCTAGTTCCCATTTCTCCACGTGTTAGGTCTATAACCCCAATTGTAAAACCACGATCTCTATGTGTGATCAAAGTCCCAGCAGCACCTAATTCCACATCATCTGGATGTGCAGCAATAGCAAGAATGTTTATTTTCATAACAAAAAAAGTCCCATAACTGGGACTTCTAATTATTGGTTTACAATTGTATTATTGAACAGCTTCTTGAAGCTCCACTTCCTTCTCTGCAATAAATTTCTCAGCATCCAAAGCACCCATACATCCACTTCCAGCAGCAGTTACCGCCTGACGGTAGATCTTATCCTGCGCATCACCAGTTGCAAATACACCTGGGATATTTGTTTTGGAAGTTCCAGGTATAGTTCTGATATATCCAGAACTATCAAGGTCTAGATAGTCTTTAAAAATATCTGTATTTGGCTTATGACCAATAGCTACGAAAAAGCCCTGAACCTCAATATCCTTCTTTTCTCCCGTTACAGTGTCCTTGATTCTTAAACCAGTCACCTCCTCAGCACCTAACACCTCGTCAGCCTCAGAGTTCCAAAGCACTTCGATATTAGGAGCATTCAAAACACGTTGCTGCATAATCTTGCTGGCGCGCATCTCGTCACGACGAACAAGCATATATACTTTCTTAGCAAGTTTTGATAGATAAGTTGCTTCCTCTGCTGCAGTATCACCTGCTCCAACTATAGCTACATCTTGTCCCCTAAAGAAGAATCCATCACATACGGCACAAGCTGACACACCTCTACCGTTCAAACGCTGCTCACTTTCAAGGCCAAGCCATTTGGCTGAAGCGCCCGTTGAGATAATTACGGCTTCTGCTTCGATTTCTGTCTTCTCATCCACAGTAGCTTTCAGCGGCCATCCTGAGAAATCAACAGATGTGACTAAACCACTACGGATGTCTGTACCAAACCTTTGCGCCTGCTCTTGGAAGTCCATCATCATTTGTGGGCCATTGATCCCTTCAGGGTATCCTGGGTAATTCTCAACATCGTTGGTGATCGTTAATTGACCTCCTGGCTGACCTCCTTGGTATAATACTGGCTTCATCCCTGCACGTGCAGCATATATTGCAGCTGTAAACCCTGCAGGTCCGGAACCAATAATTAAGACTTTTACTTTTTCAGTACTCATTATAATAATTTTATATACCCCTAGTAATACGAGTTTGCGAAGTTAGGGTATCAAAGATTTATGAGAAACAAATGATATGTCATTTTGACTACTATCCGAGATAAGTTTTTAATGATCTACTCCTTGAAGTACTTCTTAGCCTTCTTATAGCTTTTTCTTTGATTTGCCTTACTCTTTCTCGTGTCAAACCAAACTTTCCGCCAATCTCTTCGAGGGTTAATGGATAATTTCCGTTCAGTCCGAAATAGGATACTACAACATCAGCCTCACGTGATGTCAATGTAGATAATGCACGCTGTACCTCTACAGCAAGACTATCCTTTAATAAGTTCTGATCGGGATCTATGTCAGTCTCATCGACCATCACATCCAACATGGTGCTTTCTTCACCATTTGCAAATGGCGCATCTATAGATACGTGTCTACCTGAGATCTTTATTGTGTCAATAACCTCATCTTCGGTCATGTCCAAATACTCTGCTAACTCATCAGTTGATGGTTCACGCTCGTATTTTTGCTCTAAAAGAGAAAACGTTTTTGAAACTTTATTGAGTGATCCTACTCTATTGAGTGGTAATCTTACGATTCGCGATTGCTCAGCCAATGCTTGTAAAATGGACTGGCGAATCCACCAGACTGCATAAGAGATGAATTTAAAACCACGAGTTTCATCGAATCTCTGAGCGGCTTTAATTAGCCCAAGATTTCCTTCGTTGATTAAATCTCCTAATGTAAGACCCTGATTTTGATATTGTTTAGCTACCGATACGACAAAGCGAAGATTTGCTTTAGTGAGTTTTTCGAGGGCTATTGTATCTCCCTCTCGTATCTTTTTGGCAAGGATAACCTCCTCATCTGCAGTGATTAAATCTACCTTACCAATTTCTTGCAAATACTTATCGAGAGATTCACTCTCTCGATTAGTTATCTGCTTGCTTATCTTTAATTGTCTCATTTGGCGTGAATTAAGTGGGGACCGGACATTGTGCCCGGTCACTCATTCACACTAAATTTAATCAGCTTTGTCGGTTGTTTCTGGTTTTGGAAGCAAAACTTTACGTGATAAACGGTACTTACCAGTTTTCTTATCTATCTCAATAAGCTTAACCTTGATCTCTTCACCGATTTCAAGTAGTCCTTCTACTTTGTCAACACGCTCCCATTTGATTTCTGAAATGTGAAGCAAACCATCTTTACCAGGTAGGATTTCTACGAAAGCACCGAATGGCATGATAGCCTTCACTTTACCTTCATACACTTCACCTACTTCTGGTTGCTGAACGATCGCTTTGATACGAGACATTGCATTGTCTAATGCAGCTTTATCAGTTGCAAATACACTTACAAGTCCTCCACCATTCACTTCTTCAATATTTACAGTAGCTCCAGACTCACGCTGAATCTCTTGTATAATTTTTCCTCCAGGCCCTATTACTGCACCTATCAAATCACGCTCTATAGAAATTTGAACCATTCTTGGAGCATTCTCTTTCATCTCTTCTCTTGGTGCTTTTAGGGTTTTGCCCATTTCACCAAGAATATGCAACCTACCACGCTTCGCTTGCTCAAGAGCTTCTTTCAATACGTCATAAGACAAGCCATCAATTTTGATGTCCATCTGACACGCAGTGATACCAGCTTCCGTACCAGTCACTTTGAAGTCCATATCTCCAAGATGATCTTCATCTCCTAAAATATCTGAAAGTATAGCATATTTTCCAGTTTTACTATCAGATATCATTCCCATCGCAATACCTGAAACAGGACTCTTAATTTTGATCCCTGCATCCATCATTGCTAATGCTCCAGCGCATACTGTAGCCATTGAAGACGAACCATTTGATTCTAAAATATCTGAAACCACTCGGATAGTGTAAGGATTGTCCTCAGTAGGGATGACTTGCTTAAGTGCTCTCATGGCAAGATTACCATGTCCTACTTCTCTACGTCCAGGACCCCTATTTGGTCTTACTTCACCAGTTGAAAAACCTGGGAAGTTATAATGCAAGATGAATTTGTTATAGCCAGAGAACATTGCTCCATCTATCATTTGCTCATCAAGCTTAGAGCCCAATGTCACTGTCGTTAATGATTGAGTTTCTCCACGTGTAAATACCGCTGACCCATGAGCTGAGGGCAAATAATCTACTTCACTCCAGATTGGTCTGATTTCGTCAAGAGCACGACCATCCAATCTCTTACGAGTATCCAAAACACAGTTACGAACTGCATCCTTCTGAACATCGTGGAAATATTTCTTAAACAAGAAGCCATTAAGTCCTTCTTTTTCCTCATCACTAAGTGACTCTAGGAAAGCGTCTTTTACTGCACCAAATGCATCAGAACGCTCAGTTTTATTAGCACTTCCTTTTTTAGCGACAGCATAGCAACCGTCGTAGCAATGCGCATGGATTTTTTCCAATAACGCTTCATCAGATTCTTCGTGATTAAACTCACGCTTGCTAGTGATGCCACAATCTTTAGCAAGTGCCAGCTGTGCGTTACACTGATCTTTAATCGCTTCATGAGCAACTTTAATCGCTGCAAGCATATCTTCTTCGGAAACTTCCTTTGACTCCCCTTCTACCATCATGATGTTGTCCAGCGAACCTGCAACGATCAAATCAAGAGAAGCTTCAGCCATTTGAGTAGAAGTTGGGTTAACGATATAATCGTCACCTAATTTGATAACTCTAGTCTCAGATATTGGTCCATCAAATGGGATATCAGAAACTGAGAGTGCAGCAGATGCTGCAAATGCTGCCAAAGCATCAGGCATAATTTCTGGATCAGCAGAAATTAGTGAAATCATCACTTGAGTATCTGCATGATAGGTAGATGGAAAAAGTGGTCTAAGAGCTCTATCAACCAAACGACAGATTAACACTTCATGGTCTGACAAACGTCCTTCTCTCTTCAGGAACCCACCAGGGATTTTACCATTTGAAGCAAATTTTTCCTGATAATCAACTGAGAGTGGTAAGAAATCAACACCTTCTTTAGCGTCTTTACTTGAGACAACTGTAGCCAATAGCATGGCTTTTCCCATTCGTACTATAACCGAACCATCGGCTTGCTTGGCCAGCTGGCCTGTTTCAATAGAAATTTCTCTCCCGTCAGCAAGAGTTACTTTTTGAACCTTTAATTGAGGCTTCATAATTTATTTGGATTAAAATGAAATCGGAGCCCCATCATTACTTTTTTCTCTCAGGCGCCGAATAAAAAAAAAGGGAATTCTTGAGTTGAATTCCCTGTAAAATAAGGTAGTGAGTTATTTACGTATTCCTAACTCAGCAATAATGCTTCTGTATCTTTCGATATCTATTTTGTATAGATAATCTAACAATCTTCGACGCTTACCTACTAATCTTAGTAGTCCCAAGCGAGTAGAGTGATCTTGTTTGTTGTTCTTCAAATGCTCTGTAAGGTGATTGATTCGGTGGGTGAAAAGTGCAATCTGCCCTTCAGAAGAACCTGTGTCTTCTTTCCCTTTTCCGTGCTTTACGAAGAACTCCTCTTTTATTTCCTTAGTTAAATACATTCCTGTGATCTCTTAATTGTCTGCTTAAATCAAGGCGCAAATTTAACAGCGTCTTTAATCAAAAACAATTTTTATTTAGGAGATTTTGTAAACCTCATTTTCAAGCGATCAATCCAGACATTATAAAAATCAGTGTCGAAGAGTTTTGCGTCTATTCTAGCTTGCCTAAGAAAGAACAATCCAACAGGCAAAAGGACTAAATCAGCCACCCAAACAGACCACATAGGGTCCATGGCCCCTTCTTTAGCTGATTTTTCGCAAATAATCCCGATAATGTAGTATATCAGAAAAAACATAATCGCTACGATAACTGGAACTCCAAGCCCACCCTTTTTAATAATAGAACCTAAAGGTGCTCCTATCAAAAACATCACAATACATGCAAAAGCTTGGCTATACTTCTTATGTTTTTCAATAATATACTTCCTTAAATCCCTCTCCAAATTGTCCGCACGAGAAGCAATTGACCCAATATTGATCTTCACGTTCTGCGCCTGGTTTCTAGCGGTTTGCAGAATATCATCTTTTTTATAACTCTGTATATCATTGAGAAAATTCCAGCTAAGTGTATCAATTCTAGGATTTTCTGAAGGCTTAATTAAACCTACTCCTCCCTCGATTTCGGCTATCTGCATCTCCTCATCCAATTCTATAATCTCACCTTGCATCAAAGAGTCTTCTTTTTGCTTAATCTCGGCCAAGTTCTTTATACGTTTTGCTTTTATTGGATCTAGCTGTCTCACAAGAGTATCCCCTTTCAATTTCTGACCAATTTGCTCAATGTCAAACAAAGCAATAGGCAACATATTGGCCGTTATTTCCTTTAGAGTATCCGGTACTTCGTTTGATTCCTTAAGATTAATCACAGACTTTATTGGTTCGTCTAGTTTAACTGTAATACTGTCCAAGTGATATGAGAAAAAGCCCTTTGCATTTCTTAGAAATGAGTTCTTAGTTTCCACAAGGGTATATCCCAATGAGTCAATATCCTTATCGAGCTCGCGAATATTCTTCATTTGACGATTATTTTGGAATAACTCCTCTTTCGTTCTTTTCAAATCAAATGAGGACAAGTTGAAAACCATGTCCATCCTATCAAATTTTGTTCTGAAGAATTGATCCACCGTAGAACGCGCTTTAGGTTCTTCTGAATAGTAATTACCATTATAAAGCTCCAATTTCAAATACCTATCATTGAACATCATGAACATCCTACTGGAATCGGCGAGAATCACTCTATTATTCCCTAACCCACTTGTGTGATCATAGATCAGCACATTCTTTAGTGTTTTATTGTCCTTTAGTTTCTCCTGAACCTTAATACTATAATCAGGGATTCCATTATAAAAAACACCTTCCTTAATATCCAGTGCAGGCTTCTTATGCTTGATATCATACAGTAAGCTGTAAGCTTTCAAATTTGCAGCGGGAACTACGTAATTATTAAACTGGAAGGCAACATAGGTAAGTAGAATTACAAAAAAGAAAATTGGTCTAAGTGCACGCACTAGTGAAATGCCTGCGCTCTTGATTGCAGTTAGTTCAAAGTTCTCACCTAGGTTACCGAAAGTCATCAACGATGAAACAAGTACGCCAAGAGGCAAGGCTACTTGAAGCATATTCAAACTGAAATAAAATATAAGCTCAGCAAATACCTCTGCGCCTAAGTCTTTTCCGACAAAGTCATCGAAATACTTCATCATGTATTGAATGAGCAACACGAACGTCGCAACTAATGTAGTGAGCACAAAAGGCCCTACAAAAGACTTAAGAATAAGAATATCCAGCTTGCGTAACATTGGCGCAAATATGACCAAGAAAAGTTAAAAGGGATACGCAGATTTTAGGGTAATGGTTAGCCCCCGACAATCACTTTGAGCTCGTTGATCAAACTTCCATAGAGGTCCTGCGCTTCATCCATATCTATATCACTGTAGTCAGTAACACGAATGAATACCTCTTGGGTCAGCTCGTTCATTTCTAATTTGAACTCCACATAACCTGGGTCTTCTTCATCTTCCAAAAACTCAAATCTAACATGCGAATTAGTACGAATGGACGCAATTTTTGCTTTATTCTCGTCACCATCCCAAAAGAAAGTGAATACTTTGTCCTCATCGATATTCACATCATCCGCGAACCACTGAGCGAGACCAGAAGCCGTACTCATGTAAGGGAACAGCATCTTCTTTGATGCATTAATGGGATATTCTCCGACAAATTTTTCTTTAGACATGCGGTGTATTTTTTGATAAGATAAAAAAAAAATTGAAATGATCAATTTGCTATGATAAAAAAGAAAACTACTTACATTTGCGTTCCTTTTTAAGGCGGGGTAGCTCAGATGGTTAGAGCGCAGGATTCATAACCCTGAGGTCGGCAGTTCGATTCTGCTCCCCGCTACTTTTCCCCTCTTACCTTTTTTATATCTCATTGTTATTTCTTGATCCCCAATTTGGGAAAACTAAATAACTTTACCAAAACCACTGATATGAAAAAAATTCTAAGTCCTGCCATACTCGTTGTGTCTCTATTTTTTCTTTTACTGAGTTGTAAAGAAGAGGATAATACAGAAAGCAATAAAAGTAATTTGTTAGGCGATTGGGATCTTAAAAGTAGAGAGTGGACGGAGTGTAAGAACCCTGAAGATGATACTTTGCAATCGCTCTCCTGCACTTCCTCATCATGTATGAAATATTCATTTGTATCTGATACTACTAACGAATTGACTTACTATATCAGCACTAAAATTGGAGCCATAGAAACCATAGAAAGTGGCTTTTATACTGTTTCCGATGATAAAATTTCACTCTGTCAAGATAATGAAGGTAATATTGAATGTGAAGAATTTCAAATAACCATTCAACTTGACAATCTTATTTTACATAGTACCCTAGAAGATTCTGGTTGTTTTGAGACTATTACATTAGTTAGATCAACTAATTAATTTCTTACCTTTAAATAGATTTTATTTTCAGAGATCATATTCATTTCCGGACATTCTTTTTTTTTAAAATCATTTCTCGAAAATTGATTTGAAAAACTCTTCCTACTTTAGATTTACTTCCGGTTTTAATTATAAATCGAAGTTATCCCACCATGGGAGTAGAAGATGTCTAAACAGTCCAACAATCCGCTAGCCTTAATTTGGTATCGAGTAAAAAACCTCGATGAGTTGAAGCAGTTTCTTGATACGAAAGCATTCCAATACACCATTATCGGACTTATTATCCTTAATGCGATTACTATTGGATTGGAGACATCTCCTGAGATTAGGGAATTCATGGGCCCATGGCTCACTGAGATTGATAAGTACATCTTAGTAATATTCACACTTGAAATAGCCATGAAAATAGTGGCTTATCGTAATAGATTTTTCATGAATGCATGGAACTTCTTCGATTTCTCAATTGTCGCAATAGCGCTTATACCTGCTGCTGGCCCACTACACATACTTCGTACCCTCAGAATACTCCGTACTGCGAGGCTAATTAAGAATGTGCCAAAGCTGAGAATGATTATTGAGTCATTGTTAAAGTCCATTCCCAGTATTGGATGGATTGCAGTACTCCTTTTTATGATCTTTTACATATTCGCTGTGATTGGAACTGATATGTATCAAGATCATTTCCCGGAATATTTTGGCACCATGGGAAAGACCTTTTTTACGCTTTTTCAAATCATGACCCTTGAAAGTTGGTCCTCTGGAATAGCCCGACCAATGATGGAAGAGTTGCCCTACTCTTACCTCTTCTTTGTTCCATTCATCTTATTGGCAACCTATACGACTCTAAATGTATTCATAGCTATAGTGGTAAATACCATGAATGAAATCAATCGCGCTGAAATGAGAGAAGAGGAAGCAAGAGTAAAAGACTTTATGCACGAAGAGCATTTGCAAATGCTCAAATACCTGCAAAACATAAACGAAAAAGTGACTAACCTAGAAAAGAAACTAAAGGATTCGTAGACCTTTACTTATTCATCTACACTCGGGTTTTCATCAACTAATACTCCTTTTTCATAACGATAAGCAATGGTCATGTTACCTTCCTGATCATACCACTTACCAATACCATCTATTTGGTTTTCTACATATGGCACTTCCTGCATTAGATTACCATTATCATAGTACTTTGTAAGTAAACCAGATAGAACTCCACCTTGATAGTTACGACGCTCAACTATCTTCTTCCTTTTAAAAACAAGATACTCTCCTTGTAAATTTCCAGCATGATAATATGCTTTGGTTTCCACATATCCTTGATTATCAAACCTCAGTGATGCGCCCTGTAGCAAACCTTCATTATAAGTCTGCATAGCCACTGGCGCACCATTTTGATCATATGACATCCATGATCCGTGCTGTACACCATTCTTTAGATCTCCTTCAGCAGTAATGGTGTTTTCTGATTTCTGATAAGCATATTCGTAGCTATCTGCCCCTGCATATACCATTGTTTTCATCCCAAATGGAATGTCAAACTTCAAGCTATTCTCACTTTCCACTTTACCACTGCATGCCCCTGAAATAAAAGCAATGGATAAAATCAAATAATTGAATTTCATATCTCTATCATTAGCTGTTTAAAAAGGCAAAATAAAAATTGAAGAACGAAAAAATCAACTTTAATTAGATTCATTAACAATAGCCATCAACCCATCCAGGAAATACAACAGTTCAGTCACTGAAAATTGAGTTAAATACTCTTCCTGATTTTGTTTGCTTCAAAACAAACAACTATGGAACGAATACTTCTTTTATCTCATGCATTCTCTGGAGGAATTGTATTGCTACTCGGCCTTATAAGTTTCCTCAATAAGAAAGGGTCCAAGTCTCACATGCTCATTGGGAAAATCTACGTAGGGACCATGTGGTGGATATGTCTAAGTGCATTGTTTATTATTAGCTTTTATCGATTCAGCTTCTTCCTCTTGGTCATTGGCGTATTGACTTTCTACGCTTCGTTTGTTGGCGTTCGTGTGATTAGGCGAAAGAAATCGTCAAGCGAGAAATGGTATGACTGGTTGGTTTCGGGTCTTACCTCCCTATTCGGTATTGGTCTCTTAGTCTATGGATGCTATCTCATAATTACTACGCAATCCGCTCATATTTTAGGAATCCTAAGTGTCATTTTTGGTGGATTCACTGCTAGAGCTGGCCTTCTTGATTTGCGACATTACTTCAGCAAGGATGCAGACGAAAAACTTTGGTGGCTACATCAACATATCAGCGCAATGGGCGGAAGTTACATTGCAGCTATTACAGCTTTTGCGGTGCAAAACAATCGCGTTTTCATGCCTGATGGATATGGATGGTTAGCATGGTTGATGCCTACTATACTGTTTTCTCCGCTTCTATCTTTAATGAAAAGACGCTTTGAAGGTAGGTTCAAAAAAGCTAAAACAATAGCATAGCTAAATTAGTCACCTATGTACCCGAGTCTAATAAATAAGCATTACTCAGATTCTAGGCTTAATTTAGCAATACAAAACTCTCGATATGAAGCACTTCATCTTTCTTATTATAATCATCCTTTTGGCAAGTTGTACTACCCCAAATGAGTCATCAGTAGTCTCAACGGCAATACCCATTAGTAATAGCCAATTGACCGATACAAGTAAATTGAATCTTGATGTGCTACAGCTGCCTGAAGGTTTTAGCATATCGCTTTATGGTAGAGCAGAAAATGCACGTTCTATGGCCATAAGTGATAAGGGAACACTTTTCATTGGAACCAAAGGAGATGATAAAGTGTACGCAATGCGTGATGAGAATAACGATGGAATTGCGGATAAACTACTTATTATAGCATCAAATATGCGTATGCCGAATGGTGTTGCTTTCAAAGATGGTGAACTCTATGTGGCGGAGGTTAGCAAACTTTGGAAGTTTCCGAATATTGATGACAATCTAGAAGCCCCCGTCAAAGAGTTGATCTATGATGACTATCCTGAAGATGGACACCATGGATGGAAATACATAGCCTTTGGGCCGGATGACAAACTCTATGTGCCAGTAGGCGCTCCATGCAATTTTTGTTTGTCGAAAGACGAAAAATACGCATCCATCACACGAATGGATGCAAATGGAGCTAATCGAGAAATATTCGCCAAAGGTGTCCGAAACACGGTGGGATTTACTTGGCACCCCGAGACTGACGAATTCTACTTTACTGACAATGGCCGAGACATGCTTAGTGATGACCTCCCTCCTTGCGAGCTCAATCGTGCTACTACCTCTGGACAACATTTTGGCTTTCCATTTTGTCATGCTGGTGATATTTTAGATCCAGAGTTTGGCACTGACAAATCATGTGCAGATTATATAGCTCCAGTACAAAAACTCGGACCGCATGTTGCTCCTCTAGGATTGAAATTCTGCACGAGTGATATGTTCCCTTCTAAATATAAAAATGTTGCATTCATAGCAGAACATGGATCTTGGAACCGCTCAAGTGAAGCAGGGCACACTGGATATAAAATCACTAATGTGAAACTTGAAAATGGCGATGGTGTAGAATACTCGGACTTTATCTCAGGATTTCTGGATAAGGCAACAAACAAAGCTTGGGGAAGACCAGTAGATGTTTTGTTTCTGGAAGATGGCTCTATGCTTATCTCAGATGACATGGCAGGAGCTATTTACCGAGTCACCTATCAAAAATAAGCTTAGAAACTATGAGTGCTTTCACTCAGTTGTTCCTTTTCGCCTAAATGCGCACTAATTTTACGCTTCAATTCATTCATCTTGTCTATTCTTAGTATCCAGTCTATCAGCAAGTCTTTTGAAGGAAGACAAGTACTTCAAAATATATCGTTTGATCTGAATAATTCTGAGATCTGTGCGATCATAGGTAGAAGCGGTTCTGGAAAGACTACACTTATCAGAATAGCCGCAGCACTACTCAATCCAGACGAAGGTAAGGTGCAGTTTCATGGTGAAGACTTGGAAGGCCCAGATGTAAGATTGGTACCTGGCTATGAGGAAATCCGACTAGTGCATCAAGATTTCAAGTTGAAGCACAAGATGACTGTCTTTGAGAATATAAGATATGAATTGCTTGCCTACACTCCTGAATATCAAAGCGAACGAATCAACTTCCTCCTCAAACTCTGTAGGATTACTCACCTTGAAAAAACTGATATCTCTAAACTATCGGGTGGTGAAAAGCAACGTGTGGCAATAGCTCGTGGATTGGCGTCAGAACCCGAAGTACTGATCATGGATGAGCCATTTAGTAACCTTGACATAAATACTAAATCAGTCCTCCTCGAAGAAATCAAAAGTATTGCAAAGGAAAGTGCCACGGCAATCTTATTTGTAACGCATGATCCGAGAGATGCCATGGAAGTAGCCGATCGAGTGCTTGTATTGGACGAGGGGAAATGTATACACAACACCAGTCCTAAGGATTTGTATAGAAATCCAAAGAAGAAGAGTGTAGCAAATCTGATGGGTCTATACAACGAACTGAGCACTGAGCAGCTTCAACTTTTAACCTCTAAATCTTTTGATATTAGTCACGGTTTGTGGGCGGAAGATGTACGCATTGGTGATGGTAAATTATCTGGAGAAGTGGTAAATATTACATTCAGTGGAAGCTTCACTCGAGTGAAACTAAACTGGAAAAAGCATGTACTCTACGCTTTTGATTACAGTCATAAAATATCCATAGGCGACAAAGTCAGCTTTGAAATTAACGAAAAGCACCTTTTTCCGCTCGAAGGATAATTCAACCTTAATAGTATAATAACATCTAGATTCGAATAGACCAACAAAATAATGGAAGATCAACCGGGATCGAGAGTCAATAAATACCTGAGTGAAATAGGCCAATGTTCCAGACGAGAAGCTGATAAAATGGTCGCTCAAGGGCGTGTGCGCATCAACGGAAAACTAGCGGAACAAGGCTCACGTGTTTTGAAAAGTGATATGGTAGAGTTGGACGGCCGGAGAGTTTCTGACGAGGTAGAACCTGACGTTTACTTAGCTTTTCACAAACCCGAGGGTATTGTCTCCACCACAGACACCACAGAGAAAGACAACATCATCAACTATATTGGCTACCCAAGAAGAATCTTCCCTATTGGTAGGCTGGATAAACCAAGTTCTGGTCTCATTTTGCTGACAAGCGATGGGGACATAGTCAATAAAATCCTGCGGGCTCACAACAACCACGAGAAGGAATACCAAGTCACCGTCAATCATAACATCCATTCCAATTTTATTGGTCAAATGGCTGGAGGACTCCCAATCCTCGGCACCATGACCAAGAAGTGTGAAGTGGTGCAAACAGGCCCAAAGACTTTTACCATTAAGCTTACACAAGGACTCAATCGACAAATTCGTCGCATGTGCGAATACCTCAACTATGAAGTAGTTGCCCTAAAAAGAGTTCGTATAATGAATATAGTGCTCGACGTACCTCCTGGGGACTGGCGCGAATTGACAGAAACTGAGCTGAGTGAAATCCAAGGTCTACTGGCCAAATCAACCAAAACTTCTAAAGCTTCAAGTTCCCCAAAGCCTAAAGGCAAATCATCTTTCAAACCAAAAACCACTACAACGTGGACCGAACGAAACGGCAACCCAAAGAAGAAAAATAAGAATCCCGGCAATAGAAGCAGAAGCGGATCAAAGCCTTCTAGCCCAACAAAAGGTCGCAGAGGCGGCAGACGTTAACCCCCTTCCCCTATATTTATTTCTGATCTAATCAACTCATTTCAAGTTGATTAGCAATCAAATGGCTTTATATTTCATACAAAACATGAATTAATAACAACCATGTAATTAATTCTGCCGTATGTTTTTCATACATTTGGTGAATAAATAAAATTGATCGTTATGAAAGGAACCAATCTGGGCGAGTTTGAAGAGATCGTACTGCTTACCATAGCATCTCTTACCGATGAAGCTTATAGTGTAAATATTGTGGATGAAATAGGTAAAGTAACTGGCCGATCTACCAAGCTAGGGGTAGTACACGCTGTGCTCAATCGGCTGGAAGACAAAGGCATGATTACCTCCTCTCTTGGAGAACCTACCAATGAACGCGGTGGCAGACGTAAACGATTTTTCCAGATTTCTCATGCTGGAAAAGTGGCCATCATGAATGCTAAAACCCAACGTGACAACCTTTGGAATGGCATACCAGAAATCATCTTTCAAAATCTAAAATGAGTAGCCAGCAGACACGGCCACCACGGTGGATGGACCGCATTTTGGAGCTCTACTGTAAAGGAGATGTGTTGGAAGATCTCCAAGGTGATCTCTACGAATATTATACACGCAATCTCACAATGGGTAGGAACAAGGCCAACTTAATTTACCTATTGGATGTACTCAAATTTTGCAGACCTTATACTATCAAGAATCCTTCTAATCGATTCAATATGTCATTTTTCAACATCACAGGAAACTATTTCAAGACTTCCATCAGAAGCTTAAGGAGACACAAACTCTTCTCATTTATCAATATTATCAGCCTAGCAATCTCCATGTCTGTGGGTATCCTGATGATAGCGGATATAAATGAATTGATGACTTTCGATACTTTTCATGTGAAGAAGGATCGTATTTTCAGAGTGATTAGCAAACATCAAGTCGCCACTAAAGAACACATTACAGATGTGGCTTCTACTTCGGTATTCCTCGGCAAAAAACTAATGGATGAGTATGAAGGAGTGGAACATATCGCTTTGCTCAGGAGGTCATTTAGAGGGGATTTGAAAGCAGGAGAAAAAGTAGTGGATGTCACTGGACTTTATTCCACAGAGCAATTTTTCGATATCTTTTCTTTCAAACTAATAGCCGGAAACCCCTCCACCGCTTTACTAGAGCCACACAGCATGGTGCTCACTGAAAAAGTGGCCATCAAACTTTTCAATGACAAAAATCCTATCGGAGAAACTATCATTTCGAACGATGAAACCTACACCATAACCGGTGTAGTTGAAGATGTTCCCAAAAACTCCCACATGCAATATGAAGTGCTTACCTCTTTCTCCACTTTGGATTTAACTGAGCGCAAAAAGGAAAACAATTATTTCTACGCTTGGAATAGTATCTGGCAAAACTATGTGTACTTCACCCTACCAGAAGGTCAATCTAAAGACAATTTACAAGCGCAACTGGACTTGATTGCTGAAGATGAAAATGCAAAATCTGAAGATTATTTCATAACCCTTTCTTTGGAAAACATCTTAGAAATCAACCCAGGACCAAATCACTCGAATGAATTAGCTAGCGTCACTCCATGGACAGACATCTATCAAATGCTCGGCCTTACGCTAATCATACTTCTCTCAGCTTGCTTCAACTATACCAATCTCTCCATCGCTAGATCACTGAGACGTGCCAAAGAAGTAGGCATCCGAAAAGTAGTAGGCGCAACAAAAGCTCAAGTATTCACTCAGTTTATCTTTGAGGCAATCATTGTAGCTTTTATCTCTCTTTTTATAGCCTATGGACTCTTCCTAATAGTAAGACCTGCCTTTATAGAGTTGATTCTAAGCAACAGTAGGGAATTGGTATTCAAACTAGAATGGGTGCCATGGCTTTTCCTTTTTGCTATTGGTATAGGCATTTTAGCGGGCACGTTACCAGCGCTTGTCCTTTCCAAACTTAAGGCAAACTCGATCTTTAGAGATGCCACTTCTGCGAAACTCATGAAAGGACTCAATCTTCGCAAAGTGCTGATCGTCTTCCAATTTTCACTTTCTATGGCATTCATCATTGGAGCTACGATCACCTATCGCCAATACAATTTCGCTACGAATTTTGATCTTGGTTATAATACGGAAAACATCCTCAATATTGATATCAAGGGAAATGACACAGACTTGCTCATGGCAGAATTTGCGAAAATTCCCGAGGTACAGAAGATTTCCCGATCTGCTATGGTGCTGAGCTCTGGTAGTATTTGGACTGATGAATTCAAATACAAAGATCCAATGGACTCAGCTAACATCTATATCAACTATGTAGACAGTGCGTACTTGTCCTTGCATGATTTTGAATTCTTAGCAGGTGGTACTTTTCCATACAATGCAGGTGACAGAGAAGCCAAATTTGTCATCATAGATGAAAAGACCCAAAAGCGATTTGGCATAGAATCTCCTCAAGCCGCAATTGGTGAATCGCTTCAATTAAAAAGAAGAGAAGAAAATCACAAATTGACGATTGTAGGAGTACTTAAGGACTATCAGTACTCTACTATTCAAAGTGAATCGGAGGCTACTGCTTTCTTGCAAGGTGAAAAAGAAACATACAGACACATCAATCTTATGGTAAAAAGCGAAGACCTCATCGCGCTCATGGGAAAACTAGAAATGGCCTGGCGTGAAGTTGATGAAACACATCCTTTCGAGGCAGTCTTCTTCGATGAAAGCATACAAGAAGCATATTCAGATTTTAAGGTGATGTATAAAACTTTTGGGTTCTTGGCATTCTTGGCAGTTTCTATTGCAGCCATGGGTCTTTTGGGAATGGCGGTATTCACTGCTGAGACCAGAATAAAAGAGATCAGTGTTCGCAAAGTATTGGGAGCCAATGAAGGTCAACTTATACTTCTGCTTTCTAAAGGATTCCTTACCATGCTACTGGTATCTGCTATCATCGCTATTACTGTTTCTTACCCTCTTTTCGAATATGTAATTCTCGAAGACTATGTCAACAGAATAGATATAGGTGCGCTAGAATTGTTACCAGGAGCGGTTATCATCTTTACCATAGGATTAATAACTACCATTTGGCAAACCAAAAAAGCAGCAAACACAAATCCAGCAGAGACACTTAGGAATGACTAATGGAGCAAAAGATTAGTGTCGAGGTGGACCATTTTCATCACGCCCTTTCATTGGGCCTCCATGTGGACCCAAGCCCTTCCTCATTAACTCCTGTAAGAATTGGTCATATTTTGCTCGCTGATCAACAGTACACACGGCCCTCATCTTGCTAAAGTGCATATATGTGAGGCTATCGGCCTCTCTATGTAGATCATTTAGCCTGTTAAGATTTTCTACAATATCAAGTGCAGAAGCTTGGTAGGTGCTTTTATTAAATAGCTCTTGTTTCTCTTTAGAAAGCTTCATTTCGAGTTGCTTCATCTGTTTAAAATGCGCATCTCTTAATTCGCGCATAGATTCAGTTTGAGATTGAGACAAACCGAGTCTTTTGGACATAAACTGTTCACGATTTTGACGTTCATTGAGTTCTCTCTTCCCTCCTTTGGCAATTAAGATGAATGATAATGTTCCGAGGTTCATCACCAAAAGAAACATTGATATATAAAACCATTTTTTACTTTTCATAGCGTTAGTCCGATTTGATAAGAAGTAATGTCATTGTCGAAATAATCAGCTGAAAGTGCTCCTATTTCGTCGCTAGTAGAAGAATCAGTTTGTGTGTAGGTCACAGCCATTGTACCTATGTTGAGGACCAGTATCACAACCATGGCAAGTTTCCAAAATAACGGAAGCACTACATTTGACTGCTCCATGGAGTTGGCTCGAGCCAAAGTTTTCGCAACAAAATATGGACCTGGATCAGCCGCTATACTACCTTCCAAACTATTGATGGTTTGATCCACCAATTCATTGATAGCTTCATTATTTAAGTGTCGTGATTCTTTCATTGGTAATTGCTTTGGTAATAATCTTTCAAACTATTTCTTAATCCCTGATTGGCCCTGAATATAAGCGATTCAACTGCTGAAAGGGTGAGTTTCATCACATCTGCTATTTCAGCATAAGGCAATCCTTCCATCTTGTGAAGTGTAAATGCAATGCGTTGGTTTTCTGCCAGTTGGGAGATATGCTTCATTAATATTTGTGCTCGCTCTTTGTTTTCCAGCAGGATTCCCGGATGATCGAAAGTCACTGGGTGATTGGTAGTTTGCTCCCCAGTAATTAAGGCCTTTATGCCTCCCCACCGCTTCAGGCTTTTCATTTTCCTGATGTGCTCCAGACTTTTATTCACTGCCACTCGATAAAGCCAAGTACTAAGGGTCGCATCACTTCGGAAACCCTCAATCTTTTCAAATAATGTAAGGAAAACTTCCTGAGCCAGATCTTCGGCATCTTCCTGATTGCCAAGAAAGGAAAGGCAGACATTGTACACTTTACGCTGGTGTTCCTGAATCACGGCTTTATAAGCCCAATCCTTTCCATCGCGAAGTGCTACTATCAAATCTTCCTTTTCTGCTACCTCTGTCATTCGGATATTATAAAAACCACCTCAAATGAATTTTTGAGGTGGTTTTACTCGTTCTGATTATCGTCCTTGTCTGTGGTTTCCACCCCAATTACCTCTACCTTCTCGTTGATGCTTTCCACCACCCATTTCTGCAAAGTGATTGTCAAACATCACGCGCTGGTCGTCAGTGAGTAATTTACGAACTTCTTGATGTCCACTAGCTTTGATCTTTGCCATCTTCACTTTCAAAGCTCCGATTTCGTCTAGCTGAGTATTGATGGCTTTCATATCAGCACTTGACGCAGTTTGAAGGGTTTTTAACTTAGCTTCCTTTTCCCCAAGGGTATTTTTCAAAGGAAGCATTTCCTTCTGTTTGTTCAATTTGATCGCTTTCATTTGATCCTTTTGCTCATTTGATAACCCTAGCTTCTGAGCCATCACAGCTTCTAGGTTTCGCTCTCCCTGACTCATCGAAGGTGACATATGTCCACCTTGACTTGGACTATTACCTTGATGTGGGCCGTATCCTTGTGGCTGAGCCAAAGCAGGCACTGAAAGTAGTGCGATGATAAGCAGAGTATTAATTGATTTAAGTTTCATGATTTTAAGGTTTTGTTACATCAGTTAGACGCACACAGGTATTCAAACTTGCGGTCTACCAGGAAAAAAGGGAAAAAACTTTCTAGCTTCGTGGCATGACGCGACCTGCATTTGACGACATCTTTATGGAACTGGCGGTAAATCTTGCCAAGAAAAGCCATTGCATCAAGCGTCATGTAGGCGCAGTACTTACCAAAGACACTCGGATTATCTCTATCGGCTATAATGGCCCTCCTGCTGGTACTCATAACTGTGACGAAGAGTTTCCAGATGCTGGCTGTCCGCGTGACTCCAAGGGCGGTTGTTCTCTAGCAATTCATGCAGAGCAAAATGCTATTTTGTATGCGGTAAAAAACAAAGCAGACGTTGATGGATCTACCTTATACGTTACGCTTTCTCCATGCTTGGCTTGCGCCAGAATCATCTACACTGCAGGCATCAAGAAGGTAATCTATCTGAACTCCTACGCGGAGCACAAAGGCATTCCAAATGACGAGGGGGTAGATTTTCTTACCAAGTTTGGTGTACAAATGGAAAAGTACGCTGGAAACATTTCTCACGTAACAGAGCTTATTTAATTACTCTTCCTTTAGTGCCCCTACTGGATTTTGATTGATGCTTCTCAATACTTGGTGAGCTATGGTCAATAAGGCAATCGCAGAAAGTATGATCAATGGTACTAGGAAGATGATTAGGTCTAGGTCTATTCTTTCTACATAATCATTCAACCAGTCTTGTCCCAAGTAGTATGCCACAGGAATTGCGATTAAAGCTCCTAAGCCTATCAACTTAAAAAAGTAAGCAGATACTTTCCAAAAAATTTGGCCCACTTCAGCGCCTAGGACTTTTCTGATGGCTATCTCCTTTCTTTTTCGTTCCAATATGAAAGTGGCTAGAGAGAATAAACCAATACCAGCTATCGCAATAGCTAAAATGGCGAATCCAGTGAAAATTATTCCAAATCTGCGCTCAGCTTCATAAAGGCGAGCAAAACTATCATCCATGAAGGTCGCGTCTATTGGATATCCAGGCAAATACTTTTCCCAGATGCGCTCTATATGCTCTAGTGATGAAAGTATCTCACCGTCTATTTTTATAGAAATAAGGCCCTTAGAAAAGAAATCATCCCGATCTTTTATCGAAAACCTAAATAGTAAAGGAGACTTGCTTCTTTTGGCAGAGCCAGTAACAAAATCATCAACTACACCAATGATTCGGAAATCCTCTCCATCTCCACGTGAAAGCACTTTTCCCAAAGGATTATCCTGCCAGCCTAGCACATTGACAAGTTGTTTGTTTACCACAATGCAAGCTGTATCGGTAGCTCGCTCCTTCTCAAAAAATCGCCCCTCTAGTAATTCCAAACCCCACACATCCTTGATCTCGCTAGATACAAATAGGTTCAAAGGACCAATTTTCACTGGACTTTCATCTTTTGTCTGATAGTTCCAATCAGCTAGAAATCCTGATGGGTAGGAATTGGTTAACCCAACATTGCTGATGCCGGAATACGACATAAGTTCAGAACGAAAGGTCTCATAGCTTCCTTCTAATTTATTTGCACCTTTCATTATATAGACCTGCTCTGCATCCAAGCCAAGCTTCCTATTGCTCATTTGCTGGAGCTGCTGATAGACGATAAACGTGCCTGTCATGAGTAAGAAAGAAATCGCAAACTGGAAAGTGACTAATCCAGAGCGAATCTTGCTAGATCCAGTGTTGGATAAATTACCCTTGAGTGCCGATACTGGCTGGATAGATGCCATGTAAATAGCAGGGTAACTACCAGAAAGAATGGTGGTAACAAAGAGAATAATAAGAAACCAAATCAAACTTGTCCAGTTGATGAGATCGCTCAATTGATATTCCATCTGACTTATTTGATTAAAATAAGGCAAGAAGACAGCAGCCAAAAATACACCAATGAACAAGGCTATCATTGTGATAATCAATGATTCAATAAGAAATTGTATCCCGATCTGATTTCTAATAGAACCAAGTACTTTTCTCATGCCTATCTCCTTGGCTCTGAGTGATGATCGAGCCGTTGACATGTTGATATAGTTGACACATGCCAACATCAGGATAAAAATGGCAACCAATGAAAATATGACCAAACTTTGAAAATCACCTGGCTTACCCAAAGTGAGTCTTGGATGGTGCAGATGTATTTTAGCCATTGGTACTAGCTTAAAAAGGTGATGATGATCCAATAGATAGTCCTGAAATGTTTCGTACTGAGGGTAATAACTCAAAAGCTCTGGACCAACATACTTCTCTACGAAATCTGGAAATTTCGCTTCTAATTGAATTTGTGAAGCGCCTTCATTCAGCTTCATGTAGGTGTAAAAATTGTTGCCACTCCACCAGCCTTCAGTGGCCCATTTTTCCCAAGGAATGGCTACTAAATACTTATATGGTAAAGTAGAAGTCGCTATGGGATCACGAACTACGCTGGTTATTGTATAGGTATCGCCCATTGATTCTATCGTCGCACCTACTGGATTTTGACCAGGATAAAGTTTTGAGGCTAGTGACTCTGTCAATACTACATCAGTCGGTCCATTGAGTGCTGTTGTCGGATCACCAGAAATGAACTCAGCTGGAAATAATTCAAAAAAGGTGGAGTCTACCAACAACCCACCACCTTGATTGATATATTGATCACCAATTTGAACGACAGTTTCGAGTGGACCACTAACCCTTGTCGTCTCTTCTATCTCAGGGTAATCCTGCTTCATCTGCTTGCCAAGTCTTGCAGGAGTGAAAGGACCTGAGCCATTTAACGTCACCCTATAGATTCGATCCAAGTCAGGCACATGCTTGTCATATTTGAGTTGCTGACTTACATGCATCAACATCAACAAACAACTAGCTATACCTAGAGCCAACCCTACGACATTGAGCCCAGTCTGAAGTTTACTCTTCAGTAGGCTTCTAAAAGTGACAACAAAAAATGTCTTAATCATACCAAATGAACTTTGAGGTAAAAAATCTTCTACATCCTTAATATATCGCCAGCGTATGAACCTGACTACATTGATAAAAAGCCACCAAGAAGCATGCTGCGGATGCTTTTTAGCTTCTAGCTGGAAGAGCTCATGGAGATCTCCTTCTATGCTTTCGGCATACCAAGGCTTACAGAACCATCGTAATAATCTTAGTGGCCATTGTGGTAGTTGCTTCATTTCTGATTGAGTACTACCGCTGGGATTTGACTAAACAATTCATTGCGTACACGCCGATTGATCTCGATTACTTGCACGCCTAGATCAGTGACTTTAAAAAACCGCTTGCTTCTGCCGCCTCTTTCGGCTGTGGCGCCTCCCATATAAGATTTGAGAAATCCCTTTTTTTCGAGTCGATCCAGTGCAGTGTGAACTCCGCTGATGTTGACATTCCGCCCAGTTTGATTGGCTATCTCATCCATCACACTCACACCATATGCATCTTCATGCAAAATGGCTGTGATCAATAAAACGATCTCTTCAAACTCACCTATTTGTACTTTGAACTCCTTCATATCTTTCACAATTGTAAATGTAATTTGAGAAATATCCCAATATTACTTTCATAATTGTAAATGAAACCTTAAAAATCATTGGGTGTTTGAGTGATTTACTCTTGACAGGCTATTTAGAAGTCCTCTCCACCTCCTGTACCTCTGTTAGGTGCAGAAGATTTACTTGCCCTTTGGTTGAGCTCTTGATTGAGGCGGTAGTTGAGTGTAAGGACTATTTGAGGTCCTCTTCTCCACTGAAATTCGCTGTAAGACGAGTAGTTAGAGGTCTCCGTTTCGAATCGATATTTACGGCTGTTAAAAAGGTCTTGTGCGCTCAAAGAGAGTGTACCTTTCTTATCCCACAAATCTTTGCTCAGTCCAATATCCATTACTGCAATTGCTTCGCGTCTTCCTTGAGATTGTTGGACTGGCGCTTGATAGTTGAAGTTGATCTGCATCATCAGCTTATCCTTTAGTTTAATGTTATTACTCAAGCGAGTCGTAAATGAAACTGTCTCTGCATTGAGGTTTTCACCATAAGCAGAACCTTCAATCTTCTGTCGGAAAAAATTGAAGTTTCCGCTTAAGCGGTACCAATCTGCAAAATCCTGATTGGCATTGACTTCTACTCCGAAAGCACGCTGGAGACCGAGGTTTTCTGGTCGGCTAAAAATGAATCCTTCTGCTGTAGCTGGAGGACTTACGCGCTGAATTGCACCCTCTGTTTCACGGAAGTAAACACCGTAATAAATGGAAGATGTCTTAAAGTTTTGGAGCAATCCCACTTCGTAGGAGTCCGTATACTCTGGCTGCAATGCAGGATTCCCTACCCTAAAAGACCTGTTGTTAGTAAATGAACCCAATGGACTTAAGTCGCGATACCTAGGTCTATTGATTCGGCGACTATAACTCAGCTGCAATTGCGTCTGCATCTTCAGTTTATAGGTGAGCGAGGCACTCGGGAAGAAATTAGTATAGTTGTAATTCTTATTTGATTGGGTAGCGGTGATGGCTGATTCCTGCTTCGTCTCTATGTCAGATATCTCTGCACGCAAACCTACTTGCCATGAAAACTTATCTCTCTGATCGCTAAGAATACCATAGAATGCGTGGACATTTTCCAAATAGGTAAAGTCAAAAGTAAAAGTATCCAAAGGTTTTAGTGTCCCTGATAGGTCTTCCTCCTCCACCAAGTAATTATTCAAGATGGTTCTAAAAGTACTCCTGTAGCCCATTTCCACTTTGGCCTGCTCACCAAATGGATGAACATAATCGGCTTGCAGAAGTAATTGATCCTCGCCTTGCTTATTATCTATTTTCTGGAAAATCGTTCGCTCTATTTGGTTTATCGATGACCCAAAGTTTTGATCAATAGAGGATCTTTCATTTTCGAAGTTGTCTTGGTATTGAATGGTCGCAATTAGGTTTTGGTCTTTTCTGTCAAAATTCCTGACCAAATTCAGTGAATATTCTAGATTTTCATCTATTTCCCTTTCGTCATCTTCCCTCAAGGAATAACCAATTAATGACCGATTCTCGTCGTAATCGTTGAAGGTAAGATCATTGAGGTTTTTTTGCTTGGAATGCCTGTAAAGGAAAGAACCAGTGAGAGTAGTTTTCGGAGCAACGTCTATGTCTATACCAAATCTCACATTGTTGGATAGACCACCTCTGAGGCGTTCATAATCCTGATCAGTGAAATAAGTAGTGTCTGCAAATTGAAATTTCTGATCAGTAAAACTGATCCCTGGAGCTCGGTCAAAATTGATCCCATAGTTAACGAAAAAGTTGACCTTTTCTCTTCTAAAGTTCATGTTCACACCTAAACCATGATTGTGCGGCGCACCAGTATTGGCCATGAATGAGCCATTAATTCCCTTCTGTTTTTCCTTCTTTAAAATCAGATTGATAATTCCTGCCTGACCTTGAGCTTCATATTTGGCGGATGGATTGGTGATGATCTCTACTCTCTCTATTAGATTTCCCTGAAGCTGTTTTAACGCATCCGAACTAGATAAGCCCACAAGGCCCGAAGGTTTCCCATCAATGAGTATACGCACATTGCTACTGCCTCTCAAGGCCACATTTCCTTCTACATCTACTGTCACAGAAGGCAGATTTGAAAGGATATCCGATGCGCTTCCACTTATACTACTCAGGTCCTTACCTACTGTATACACTTTCTTGTCAAGGTTTAGCTGCATCTGAGTCCGCTCACCTTTGACGACCACTTCTGCGAGCTCCGTTTGTGAAGGACTCAATGATATATTTCCCAATTCCAATGATTTGCTTTGGCGATCGAGTGTCACATTGATCCATTTGGTTTGGTAAGTCACAAACTGTAGTTTTAAGACATATTCACCCAATGCTGGTGCCAGCGAAAAAGAGCCATCATCTCCAGTTATCGCCCCATCCACCAATGCTGAGTCAGGTAGGCTTAATAAACTCACTGTAGCATAAGCTAAAGCTTGATTTGTAGCCGCATCAATTAATTTACCTGAGATACGGGGAGATTCATCTGAACCAAATGCAAATACTGTATTAAAAGTGATAAATAGGATGAAAAGTGTACTTTGAAGTAATCTCATGAAAATATATAAAGAGCTTGTTGAAAGTGTTCTAACTGAATGCAGCCGTGGATGTTTACTTAAGCGCGAATTAATGTCTTATCCCTGACAGGGTAAAGAGAATTTACATGGATGGGACAAATTCAGTGATTTGAAATCACTGGCGTAATTAAACTACGTTGACTTCTCGCTCGAGTGATACTGCAAACTTTGAAAAAACAGACTTTTGAATCTTTTCAGACAACTTCAAAATGTCTCTACCTTTTCCATTTCCATGATTTACAAGCACTAGTGGTTGTTTGTCGTGAACGCCCACTTCGCCTTCACGTTTACCTTTCCATCCGCATTGATCAATGAGCCAAGCTGCCGGTAATTTGACCAATTGCTCATCTACCTTATAACCTGGAATTTCTTCATATGCTGCCCTCAACGATTCGAAGAAATCTTGATCTATCACTGGATTCTTAAAAAAGCTTCCTGCATTCCCAATTTCTAATGGATCGGGTAATTTGGACTGTCGGATATTGATCACGGCCTGACTTACATTTTTGAGTGTCAACTCCTCGACACCCATAGCGTCTAAAGTCTCTTTTAGATTACCATAGGTGATATTGAAATTTGGCTTTTTGCTAAGCCTAAGATATACTTTGGTTACTATATACTTGTCTTTTAGCGGGCCTTTAAAAACCGAGTATCGATACCCAAACTTGCAATCTTCGTTGTAAAAACGCTCTATTTGCTGGGTGATGATATTGAATGCTTCCAAAGAGTGAAACACTTCTTTAAGTTCTATACCATATGCCCCGATGTTCTGCATAGGAGCTGCGCCGATGGTTCCTGGTATCAGTGAAAGGTTTTCCATACCAAAGTAGCCATGCTCTACAGCCCACATGACACATTGATGCCAGCTTTCGCCTGCACCGAAAGCTACGACTATACTACTTTCATCTTCTTGAACTATCTCAATACCCTTGATCTCCATTTTCAAGACCAAGCCTAGAAAATTACGAGTAAACAGTATGTTACTTCCACCGCCAAGGATCAGTTTCTTAACGCTACGAAATTTCGCTGTTTGATAGACTTCTTCTAAATGTTCTGGTTGAGCTATGCTCGCTTTGAAGCTCGCGCTTGCATCAATTCTGAAAGTGTTGTCGTACTTAAGTGTGTAGTTTTCCTCTAAGAGCATCTAGTAGATCGAATATTGCTACAAACCTAAAGCATTCAGGTATTGCAAATCAATTTCCGTTTGGCCAATTCTATCATTTAGATTCAAAAATCACCTCTCCGTCTACAATAGTCATGGATACCTTAGTATTGAGAATTTCTTCTTCAGGAATAGTCATGATATCCTTGTCTAGTATTGTGAAATCAGCTCTTTTACCTATTTCAATAGAACCGACTTCATCTTCCATGAAAGCACCATAAGCCGCCCAAAGCGTGTAAGAAAGCAATGCTTCAGATCTGGTCATTTTCTGTGCTGGCTCGTAGCCTCCCTCGGGGGTTCCTTGCAAGGTCTTTCTGCTCACAGAAGCATAAAAACTCGGCAATGGATTCAATGGCTCCACAGGAGCGTCGGTTCCATTTATGATTTTGGAGCCATTGTCGATCAAATCACTCCACATATAAGCACCTTCTTCAATGCGCTTCTTCCCCAATCGATCTATCGCCCAAGGCCTGTCAGAAGACATATGGATCGCCTGCATAGCAGGTAGTACTCCCAATTCAGCAAAACGCGGAAGATCATCTGGATGCATGTGCTGTGCATGCTCAATTCTAAATCTATGATCCTTTACATTATCAGGAAACGCCTTAAACGCCCTCTCATAAATATCCAAAATCTCTCGATTGGCACGGTCTCCTATCCCATGGGTACATACTTGAAAGCCAGTTTCAGTAGCTCGCATTGTAATCTCTTCAATCTCCTCCATGGGTACTACATTGTGACCATCTACACCTTTTGCATCAGAATATTCCTCAAGTAACCAAGCTCCTCGTGATCCCAATGCTCCATCAGCATAAAGTTTAACAGAACTTATGTTCAATCGACCATCATAGAGTCCTCGCTGAGGTCCTTTTGAAAAATACTCCTGTAGTAACAAAGAATCCGTTCCGCTTAACATCACATGCATCCTGATTGGCAAACGGACACTTTCTGCAAATCGGATAATCGTATTCAAATGATTCGTAGGTGCACCTGCATCATGAAAGCCTGTAATACCATTCTTAGCACATTCTTCAAATGCCAATTGAAGTTTTCGATCTAACACTTCGTCAGTCTCTTGAGGAATTTGTCTTCCAATAAGTGCACTTGCTCTTTCATTGAAAATCCCAGTCGGCTGACCAGAAACATCTTTAAAGATTTCCCCTCCATCTGGTGAAGGTGTTGATTTACCTACTCCAGCCAATTTCATCGCTGCCTCATTGGCTAAGCTTGCGTGACCACTAGCATGTGCGAGATAAACTGGATGATTGGGTACGGCTTCACTAAGCGCATGATGTGTAGGAAACCCGTTAAAAAGTCTTTCAGGGGACCGATCCCATTTGTCTTGATGCCAACCACGACCAATTATCCAAGTTCCTTCGGGCGTTTCCGATGCTCTTGCCTTCACGCGAGCGATTACCTCATCGTAATTTTGAGCCCCCATCAGGTCCACGTTAATGAGATTGCCTCCAATACCCATTATATGCGCATGTCCTTCTATGAAACCAGGATATAGAGCCATCCCTACCAAATCAATTATATGAGTACTATCGCCAATAAATTTTGAGATATCGGATTTTGAACCAATAGCAGTGATACGCCCAGCTTTAATGGCTATTGCTTCAGCTTTAGGATTATTAATATCAGCAGTGTATATGATTCCATTTTGCAGGATTAGGTCTGCCGAAGGAAGTGACGGCTGGCAATTTTGAAAAATGCTAGCTACAAAAAGTACAAGTAAAATTCTTTTCATGAAATCCATGCGTTGCTTTTATCAGTTTATTCGACATCCAAATTACAATTTTTTATGATAATAGTTTACCTTTGCGCCTCCATTCGAGTGAATGGGCTATTCTTTAGCTAGAATGGTTTTTATTAATCAAAACATTCATTTCGACGACTCTAGAAATGAACGTGTAATCGAGAGTCAACCAATTTATTATGTCAGAAGAAAAAAAAGACGAGCAAGTAGAAGCAGTAAATACTGATTCACAAGCTCAAGAATCTGCAGCAGAAGAAACAACAACTGAAGCAGAGAAAGTTGCTGATGAGGCTCCTGTGGCAGAACCAGTTGCAGAAGGAAAAGAAGAAGCTCCAGTAGCCGATGCTAAGCCAGCACAAGAAAAGATGGCGGCTATTGAAATCCAAGACACAGATATCTGGGATACAGCTCAGGATGACGGTTTTGGTGAAGAATACTCTGCAGCCGATCGTAAAAAGATGGAGGATCTTTATACCTCTACGCTCAATCAAATCACTGAAAAAGATGTGATGAGTGGAACTATCGTAGGTATCACTAACAGAGACGTAATCGTAAACATCGGCTTCAAGTCTGATGGTTTGGTTTCTCTTTCTGAATTTAGAGATATCGAAGGATTGAAAGTTGGAGATGTGGTAGACGTATTTGTTGAAGAGCAAGAAAACGCAAACGGACAACTAATCCTTTCTAGAAGAAAAGCTAAGATTGTTAAAGCTTGGGAAAATATCCAAAGTGGTCTTGACAATGACTCTGTCATCAATGGTATGGTCAAAAGACGTACTAAGGGTGGTTTAATTGTTGATATTTTCGGAGTAGAAGCATTCCTTCCTGGTTCACAAATAGATGTGAAGCCAATCAGAGACTTTGACATCTTCGTTGGTAAGAAAATGGAAGTGAAAGTTGTGAAAATCAACTACGCTAATGATAACGTAGTAGTATCTCACAAAGTCCTTATTGAGAAAGATATTGAGAAGCAAAAAGCAGTAATCCTTGAAAACCTTGAAAAAGGACAAGTACTCGAGGGTGTTATCAAAAACATGACCAACTTCGGTGTATTCATCGATCTAGGTGGTGTGGATGGTTTGCTTCACATTACAGATATATCATGGGGTCGTATCAATCATCCTGAAGAAGTACTCAACCTTGACGAAAAAGTCAATGTAGTAGTTCTTGACTTTGACGATGATAAGAGAAGAATTTCTTTGGGTATGAAGCAATTAACCGCTCATCCTTGGGATTCCCTAGACAAAGACATGGCTATCGGATCTAAAGTGAAAGGTAAGATTGTCAATGTAGCAGATTACGGTGCATTCCTTGAAATCATCCCTGGTGTTGAAGGATTGATTCACGTTTCTGAAATGTCTTGGTCTCAGCACTTGAGAAATCCACAGGATTTCATCAGTGTAGGAGATCAACTTGAGGCAGTTGTCTTAACTATAGATAGAGACGAAAGAAAAATGTCACTTGGCATTAAGCAATTGACAGAAGATCCATGGACTAAGCAAGATGTATTGGTGAATTACGCAGTAGGTACACAGCATACTGGAATCGTTCGTAATCTTACCAACTTCGGATTGTTCATTGAGCTAGAAGAAGGTATCGATGGTCTGGTTCACGTTTCTGACCTTAGCTGGACTAAGAAAGTGAAGCATCCTTCAGAATTCATCAAAGTAGGTGAAAACCTAGAAGTACAAGTGATGGAACTGGACGTAGAGAATCGTCGTTTGGCATTGAGCCACAAACACATGGAAGAGAATCCTTGGGATACTTTCGAAGGTGTATTCACTCGCGGATCTATTCACAAATGTACCATCATCAGTAAAAATGACAGAGGTGGTATACTAGAGCTTCCATACGGTCTTGAAGGACAAGTAGCTACTAAGAATCTTCAGAAAGAGGATGAAACACAAGCGAAAGAAGGCGAAACGCTAGATTTCAAAGTGATGGATTTCTCTAAAGATGAAAAGAGAATTACACTTTCTCACACAGCTATTTGGAAAGAAGGAGCTGATCAACCAGCACCAATTTCTGAAAAGTCGAGCAAGAAGGGTAAATCTTCTGGTGGAAATACAATGAACAAAATAAACCAAGATTCTGAGAAATCTACACTTGGTGATATTGATGCATTGTCTGCTTTGAAAGAGAAAATGGAAGAGGCATCATCGAAACCTGCTAAAAAAGTAGCGCCTAAAAAGGCTAAAGCTGATGTAGACGAATTCGAAGATGAAGCTCCAAAGGCTAAGAAGAAGGTCACTAAGAAGAAAGAAATTTCTGACGAGGATGAATAAGACAATTAACCGGAAGCAATCGCTTCCGGTTAATTTTATTCTTGCTTAATTTGCGAGGATAAAAAAATGGTCGAGTGGCCGAGTGGCTAGGCAGAGCTCTGCAAAAGCTCGTACAGCGGTTCGAATCCGCTCTCGACCTCCAATTAAGCCCTGATTTCAATAGAAATCAGGGCTTTTGTATTTATTACTCCTACTTTTCGCCTTGCATTGCGTTGGGTGTTTTAGAATTTGTCTTATTTTGATCTTTATGTCAAAGCAGGTCTTCGTCCATTTCTTATTGAGTGTGTTGTGCATTAATGCCTACTCACAAAACTTCCTGTCTTGGCAATTGAACGATCGATACTTCATGGCTCAAGCAAGTGCTGGTTTCGCATCATATCGTGGCGAGCTAAAGCATAATGGCAGTATTCAGAATGAAATTTCCAATCTGTCTTTGGGTATAGAAGCGCGGCTGCTGCCAAAGATAGGTCTCCGAGCAGAGCTGGGTCGCTATAGCCTCCGAGGCAACGATCGACATGCTATTGATAGCTCTTTTGCGCAACAGCGAAACCTCTCTTTCACAAGTGTTAATTATGAGTTTAGTGTTCAAGGAATCTTTTTCTTGAAGAAGTACGCTAAGAATTACACTAAAAGGGCCAAATGTGACCCCTATATATTGGCCGGAATTGGTGGTACTTATTTTAGCCCACAAGCTGAGCTGGCAGGTCAAAAGTATAATCTTTATGAATTGAGAACAGAGAACAAAGATTATAGTCGATTTGCACTTATTATACCTGTTGGTGCCGGCCTCAAATGGAAGATCAATCCATTTGTGAACCTTGCAACAGAAATAACCTATCGATTTACATTCACAGATTATTTGGATGATGTTTCAGGAAACTATCCAACTGGCTATCCGGACATTACCACCGAACTGCTGTCCAATAGGAAAGATGAAATACCTGTGGTCAATCAAGTCGCTTATGACCTTTTGATTAAAGGAAATCCTCGAGGTGATTCTTCGGATAAGGATACCTATCTGTTCCTTAACTTCAAAGTGGAGTTTTATTTACCTCCTGCTCTCTTCTCCAAGAAAAAATCCTAATTCACTTTTCGGATTGCTGAAGGAATTCTATTAGTGTATCAACTACTCGCTGAAGTTGATTCAAATCAAGTCCTGCACCACTAGGCAAGCATATCCCTTGATCAAATAACCTTTTGGATATATATGATCCAACAAACTCGTTTTGAGCATAAAGAGGCTGCAAATGCATAGGTCGCCAAAACCTTCTCACCTCAATATTCCTTTGCTCGAAAAATGTATTTATAATCGAAGGATTGATTTTTTTTGTAACTGCGTCTGACTTGATCAGTATAGGGAAGACCCAATGATTGGTGGCAATGCACTTCGATATTTCGAGACTATTGGTTTGCGCTAACGCGCTTTCATAAAAGGCATGGATTTGCTGCTTACGCTTTATGATTTCATTGAAATGTGCTAATTGTGCCAAACCAAGTGCAGCTAGCACATTACTCATCCTATAATTGAAACCAAGCTCATGGTGTAGGTAATGATCCGCTTTTGATTTGAACTGGGTAGCTAGCAAAAGTGCCTTTACATGATCTTCAGCTTTTTGACAGATCAAGGCTCCTCCTCCCCCTGTGGTAATTATTTTGTTACCATTGAAGGACAGCACACCAAAGTCTCCGAATCCTCCCATATTTTTTCCTTCATGCTCAGTCCCAAGAGCCTCAGCTGCATCTTCTATCAACTTCACACCGAACCTCGTGCAGATCTCAGCAATGGCACTAATCTGTGCGGCCCTACCAAATATATGAGTCACAATAACAGCTTTAGGCATCCTGTCGCTATTTTGCTGCGCTTCTAGATACTCAATTAGTAAAGCCGGATCTAAGTTCCATGTATGCTCCTCACTATCGATAAAAATGGGTGTCGCGCCTACATATTTCACTGCATTCGCAGCAGCTATGAAGGTGAAAGTACCAACAAGTACAACATCTTTTGCTTTAACCCCAGCCAGTATCAATGCAAGATGCAAAGCAGCTGTTCCGGAATTCAATGCAAGCACATTTGGAAATTTGAATCGAGAGCAAAGTGCTGATTCAAAAAGTCTCAAATCTGGTCCTGCAGGTGCTACCCAGCCGCTTCGAATTACTTTGATCAAAGCCTTCTCCTCTAATTCCCCCACAAATGGAGGAGAAAAATAAATATGCTCGGAATTCACTTTTTGCTCCATTGGAAGGTGTTTTCTGGCAAATCAGCCTCTTTCCATTTGAATAATTGAAGCATCGTTTTGCCCAAGATGATCACATCCTTCCAAAATCCTATGCTCCTTACATATTGCAAGTCAAATTCAATTTTATCATCAAGGGAAATAATCTGTCTCCCGTTTATTTGTGCTAAACCTGTAATCCCGGGCAGCACATCGTGTCTTTTGATTTGATCAGGTGTATAGTTGTTCAAGTAAGCTTCGAGCAAAGGTCTTGGCCCAATAAAACTCATCTCGCCTCTCAAAATATTGACCAATTGCGGAAGCTCATCCAAGGAAGTACGTCTTAAGAAGTGACCAAAAGCAAAAACCTTCTTATCAGAATCCATAGTAATGAATTTAAACATCACAAATAATCGAGACTTATACCCCGGTCTCTGTTGCTTGTAAAAAACTGATCTCTTTAAAAAAATCAAAATCAAGCTAATCAAACCTAGAACTGGCGTCAATAAAGTCAACAGCAGTATTGCGAGTAATTTATCGCAGCTAGGTTTGATCAATGATATATATATTCTTGACTTCATAAAGTGGTACAATCAAAAGTATTGCAATCTTATCTTTTATTGATAATTTTCTGTTTTAAGTATATTCACCCCATCTAATACCCCTGTGATTACGATCAATTTCAATTGACTTGCGCATTTAACCCTATTAGAATGAAAATCATTCGATTCATTATCACTATTGTCATCACGCTTGCCTTAGGAATTTCCTTAAATTCAAAAATTGGAGGTGTTCCTCCTTTGGGCAAATTTCTAAGTCCATTTCAGGGATTCTGGCAAAATGCCGAAAAAGAAGGCATAAACTATGAGGAGGAATTCAAAATTAAGGGGCTAAAAAGTAAGGTGACAGTCTACTATGATGAAATGAGAATTCCTCACATTTATGCAGAAAACAATATGGATCTGCATATGGTACAGGGATATTTGACTGCACGTGATCGCCTTTGGCAAATGGATTTTTTTTCACGTGTAGTGATGGGTCGAATATCTGAAGTGGTGGGTGAGCGTGCTTTAAGTTTAGATAGAGTGAACCGAAGAATTGGTCTAAAAAAAATGACCATTGACACTTGGGAAGGAGTTCAAAAGGATGAAGAATTAAAATCAATTGTTGAGGCGTACAGCGCAGGGGTCAATATGTATATTGATAATATTGGATATGATGAATATCCACTTGAGTTTAAACTACTGAACTACGCTCCCGAAGCATGGAGCCCAATGAAATCATGCTTAGCATATGCAATGCTGAATAATACGTTGAGTCGAAGCGATCAGGATTTAGAAAACACCAATATGCTCGCGCTTTTCGGCAGAGATGTTTTTGATATCCTTTTCCCTGATCAATTAGGGAACCTAGACCCAGTAATTCGCAAAGATAAAAAATGGGATTTTGTTCCCATCACTGTCACCAAACCTGCAACTAATTTTCCATCCTTAGGCACAAAAACAGTAATTGAAAAACAACATCCACTGAATGGCAGTAATAACTTTGCAGTTGCAGGAACTAAGTCTGCTAGCGGTAATCCATTATTTGCCAATGAACCGGATTTGGAGCTTACACAGCCTTCTATTTGGTATGCCTACCACTTACATTCTCCCACAAAAAATGTAATGGGTGTCACTGTTCCTGGTACACCTATTATCTTAATTGGGTTCAATGAAAACATATCTTTTGGAGTGACGAATTCCCCTCGTGATCAGGTTGATTGGTACTCCATAGACTTTAGATCGAAGGATCGAAAAGAATACTTTTATAACAATCAATGGTTCAAATCTGAAACTGTAATTGAAAAAATCTCTATTGCTGGAACTGAAGCCTTCTATGACACAATTGTGTATACCCATCATGGCCCAGTTGTTTATGACAATAACTTCTTACCAGAAAATGGTACAAAAAACTATGCAATGAAATGGATAGCGCATTATCCTTCTCAGACATTCACTGCTATGTTTAAGTTGAATACTGCCGATAATTATGAAGACTATATGCAGGCGATGCATAAATTTCAGGGGCCTCCACAAAACATACTCTTTGCTTCTAATCAAGGTGATATAGCAATAACTCTCCCGGGAAAATTTCCTGTTAAATGGCCAGAGCAAGGCAAGTTCTTAATGGATGGGTCAAATCCAAAACATGAATGGTCTGTCTATATCCCTTTTGAGCATTCCTTGAAAGACAAAAATCCCGAACGAGGCTTTCTGAGCTCTGCCAATCAGCATCCAGCGAGTAAAGACTATCCTTACTATGTTTACGATCACCACTACGAATACTATCGTGGGCGCCGTATCAATGAGCGGCTTAGAGAATTGAAAAGCGTTACAGTGAAGGATATGATGGCGCTTCAAAATGACAACTATAATTATATGGCTTCCGAAAGTCTCCCAATGATGTTGGACGCAATAGACACTGTGTCCCTAACAGCTGATCAAAGTGACCAATATGACCTGTTGAAAAAATGGGATTATTTCAGCTCCCCATCAGACGAGGCGACAGCTCTGTATCAACTCTGGTGGGATCAGGTATACAAAACACTTTGGGATGAGTTTGACACTTCAAGTGTGGCTGTCGCCAAACCAAATAAATATGTGACAATCAATTATCTCAAGACGGACTCCTCCTCTACTTTCACAAACAAATTGAGTACTAATAAAAAAGAATCTACCTCTGATCTCATCAAGATGTCATTTGATAAAGCCGTGGACTCTCTCTCTACCTGGAAAGCTGAAAATGGCGATCTGCTAGAATGGTATAGATTTAAGAACACCACGGTCAAACATATCTTAGGTTTGGCTCCTTTCTCCAGGGATCAAATAAAAATAGGCGGGTACAATAGTATTGTCAATGCCGCGAGCGGAGCACATGGACCTTCTTGGAGAATGGTTGTGGAACTTGATCCCAAAGGAACCAAGGCTTGGGGAGTCTACCCTGGCAGCCAAACAGGTAATCCTGGTAGTCCATTATATGGACATATGATTGACAGATGGGCAACAGGAAACTATTATGAATTGCTATTTGGCGATAAAATCAGCGACTCAGATAAAATCATTTTCACTCAAAACATACAACCCAATTAAGCAATGAAGTTGTTAATTCGAATTGTGCTCATTTTTACACTCACCTATTTGCTCTCCTTTTATGCACCTTGGTGGATCATTTTTGCTGTTTCCTTTTTAGTTGGCTATTTCATTTATGGCCATCCTTTCAATGCTTTCATCGCTGGCTTTTTGGGTGGTGGGATATTGTGGTCGAGTTACTCTTGGTACCTTGATCTGAATACAAACTCCATTTTAACCAATAAAATAGTTACCCTATTCCCTTTTGAAGACCCATTTATGCTTATAGCCATGAGTGGGGTAATAGGAGGTTTAAGCGCTGGTTTTGGAGCCCTGTCGGGCAACTCCTTTAGGGGACTCTTTGTGAAGAAACAAAAGAAAAGTTTTTACAGCTGATCAGCCTTGGCTATAAGAACCCCAGATGCTACTACAGAAACTTCTCGTAGTGTTTTACTTTCATCAAATTCTACACCTGCATCCTCAGCATAATGTTTAGCTGTTGCCTCGTCCAAATCTGACACAGAAGCAACTCCTTCTATGATCACTTTGCGACCTGAGGCATCTTTCGGAACGAAAAATCCATAATCTTTAAAAGTAACTCTCACAGATTTGCCTGTCTCATCCTTGAGTGTCATCCAACACCCCTTCATCTGACAAACTTCTGCAATCTCTGCTTCAAACTTTACATGCTTAGGAGTGTCATTAAGATTGTCCAAGGCGGCTTCCTGCACTAGATCTGAAGATATTGGCTCACCAAAGCTGTCCCAACTTTGTTTCTTTTCGCCGCAACTGAACACCAATAGCGTGATGGCGATAAACATAAAATAGCTGATTTTAGAACTTGTCTTGTATGTAGATTTCATATCCTATCTATATTATTGGGCTAAGACAAAAGTAATAGTATTAATAGAAAACACTACTAGAAGAAGTGCTCAAGTATAAATGTAAAAGCTTAAAAGTAGGGAAGAAACGATTTTTAGCAATCAGAGCACAATTCAAAGATTTGATCTCTAGCTCCAACAAAAAAAGAAGGGCTACTTATCGTAACCCTTCCCATTAAGAACCAGCTTGGTAAATAGATATACTCACATATCTAGCACTAAGATACTGATTTTCACTATGATTTACCAAAACAAAAAATCTTTAAAATGACTGTTTAAACGAACAAGCCATTAGGTTCAACAAAGAATAGCCTGAGTACAATAAAGTAAAAAAATATCCATATTCTACATCTTCAAAAACTTCATTAAGACCGTTATTTTGGCTACTTTCAAACTGATTTGGGAACAGGCACAAAAAAAATTAAGAATAAGCATTACATCGGCTGGTCTATCACCATGCTTGTGGTTTTTTTTATCTACCAATTTACGTATTCTTATGGCGCACGCTTAGCTGGTGAAATATTGAGAGATTTGACTGCCGATCAGTCACAAGGAAGCTATGCTTTGGACTTTGCGGAGATCGAACTTTCCTTTTTAAAGCAAGAGCTTCATTTGACCAATGTGACTTTACTTCCTGACGAAACTTCAGAAGACACATTGGATGTGCGCTATCAAGTAAATGTTCCAGACTTCAAAATCAAATTGCTCTCAATCCTCAATCTTTATAATAGAGAGGTTCAATTCAAAGACATCACAGTTACAGACCCATCTATTTTAATAGAGCGTATAGCTAAAAGCGGTGAAAAACAATCCTTTTCATTCGAAGCTGGAGACCTCTATCAACTCGTAGATAGCTACCTAATTAAATTTTCGATAGATAGTCTAGCCATATCTCAAGGGCGAATCGAGTATCACTCAAAACTTAATGAATCTGGATTTTCATTGTTACTTGACCAAATCGATTTCAACCTTAAAAACTTTAGGTTGAATGAAAAAGGAACAGATCAGTTCTTGTTCTCCGAGGGAATAAATCTAAGATTGACCAAGCAGCTTTTCTTATTGGCTGATAGTTCTCACACCCTTTCTTTTGATGAATTTTCACTCAACACTGCCACTCACGATATATACTTTGAAAACCTCAAGTTAAAGCCAAGATACAAACTAAGTAAAATGAATGAGGCCATCAATCAATACGACATGGAGTTTCCTCATATTGGACTAAGTGGTATTGATTTCATGACTGCATACGTGAAAAATGAACTTGATCTTGATGCAGTCAACATAATCAACCCAAAAATAAACATAGAGCAATATGTGATCTCAAAATCCAATACAAGCTCCAATGATCTTGCTGGGATGATTCATAATATATTTTCTATAGTCCGCATTAAGGAACTCAATGTGGAAAATGCTAGTACTTCGCTTAAACAATATCAAGGTGAAAGAGATGCAGCCTACCACTTTGATAAAAGCAAAATCAAAATCTACGATTTTCTTCTGGATTCAACCTATTTTGATCTTAATACTCGCACAGAATTATTTCGATCGATTGAATTGCAATCAGAAAATAACGCCATAAGGTTTGCAGATAGTAGTCATTTGATCTTGATTGGAAAAGTCGATTTCGCAACCAATGACGCTTCTATCATTATCAATGATTTAGAAATCATCCCTCTAAAGCAAGGTTCTGATGTAATTATAGAATCTACAATCAATACAATCACGATACATGGAATGGATCAAAAACGATTGATTCAGAATGGTGATTTGATTATCAAATCAGTAGAACTTTCAGATCCTATAATTGACTTGAAGTTTGCTTTAAAAACAAATCAGGCAAATAAATCTTCGTTTTTAAAATCGATCGCTATTGATGAAATAATTTGCCCAAAAGGGAACCTGACACTTCTTCAAGGAAAGCATGAAATAAAGCTCGCCAATTTCCTTTTAGACCTTAAAGATTTGAACTGGAAAGATGGTCGGAAATTTGACTTTGATCAATCTGTGGCTATCAGGAAATTCAATACCACTCAATTAAACATTAGCAACGACAATGTACAAATCGCTATAGATGAAGTATTGACTCAGCGAAATGGAAGAAAAATCTCCATGAATAATTTAATCATCAACCTAAAAAATCAACCATATCCAATCAAAGCACAGTCAATCCAACTAAATGGATTCAATGCAAGAGCATTTTTGGCCAATAATTCAATAATATTTGATTCATTAAAGGTCACTTCACCAGAACTAAAATTTGTAACGAAAACCAGTCGGGATTCTTCATTTCAAGACTTTTTGAAACTTCTGGATTTTATAAAAATCGACATTATCGATGGAAATGTGACATTATTTGATGAGCAACAAATAGCTTATGGGAGGCTATTCAACATCACAACAAAACTGACAGAGTTTGCGCTTGACACTATTGAAAGCACACTCATTATAAATCCTGAAATTTCGATTGACAGTCTTTGGCTTCATCAAAAGCAAATGGCTCATAACATCTCGCTGAATGGCTTCAAGCTGAGCAAGTCTGGTTCAAATATTCAGGTTAATAAGCTTGCGTTGACTCCTGGTGGCAAGAAAGAAAAAAGTCAGTTCGACATTGGAGCAGACCAAATTACTATAAGTGGTTTGGACTTCTTAAAACTTATCAACAGAGGAGATATTTCCTTTGATAAAGGAGCAGTTAGGGAATCGAAAATCAAAATAAATCTAGTGAAAAAACCTGATTCTACTACGCAAGAACTATCCCTTGCTTTTAATCACTTCTCTCTAGGATCAAGCGTTTTAGACTTTACCTCATCTAATGGCAATCTGAAATTTATTACACAAGTCGAATTGCAATTAGATCAATTTGACAATAAGATGACTAGCACACTGAAAGCCGAGCAATATTTGATTGGGCTAAAGAACCTATCAATTCAAACCAGTCAAATAGAGGATCCTATCCTAATTAAGAATGCTAGAATGGATACAAAAATCGGAGATTATAGCTTTGAGAATATCAAAATCCATCAGACCAATGAATTTGACCTTATAATTCCTCGTCTTTCATTGTCTAACTTCGATATAGAATCCTTGATAAGTAGCAATGAATTCCTACTTGATAGCTTGATAATAGATCAACCTAAAATCGCTTACATCATCAGTACTGATACTACAAGCCACTCAACAAACAACGAATGGCTTACAAACATCAAAAACACTCAAATCCTAAATGCCCAAGTAACCATTCTCAAGGAAGATATCGGCAGTGGTGATAGCGTATATTTTGAGAATATCTCTTTCACAGCGGATGAGTTTGACTTTAAGTCATCAGATACTTTTCAATTAGGCATTTCAGTCAAGGATTTTTCTATTTCAGGTGAAAATTTCAGTTACCTCTTACCAGAAGGATATTTTGCCATTAGCACCAAAAAATATGCTTACCAATATCTAGATAAGCATATTTCCCTTGAACGATTAAAACTTGAACCGCAACTTAATCGCGGGGAATTTCAGCGTCAAATGACCTACCAGACTGATTGGTTCGATGCTTTAATTGATAAAGTAGATATCGACGGTTTTGAACTTGACTCCCTCCTGCTTACTAAGCAACTTCTTATTGGCAACATCAAGGTGAAAAGCCTGTCACTTGACACACATAGAGACAAAAGGCTACCGCGTGAGGAAGGTATTTACAAAGCACTCCCTCAAACTTCAATACGCGAAATCCCCATAAAATTAAAAATTGATACTATCTCATTTACCAACTCATTCATATCACATTCGGAGTTTTCCAAAGAAGGTAGTATTCCGGGGGTTATTTTCTTTAGAAAACTAAATGGTTCTATAGCAAATTTTACAAATCATCCAGATTACCTCTCAAAGAGTTCCAAAATGTCCTTTTACGCCTCAGGAATACTCATGAGCACTGGCAACCTGATGATCATGTCTACATTCGATTATAAGGACCCACTTGATAAATACACCCTACGCGGGAGTGTAGGTGAAATGGACCTAACAGAACTCAATAGATTCCTTGAAAATACAGCATATGTTCAGATACGGGGTGGCATCAACAAGTCCATCAACTTCTCTTTGGATGGAAATGAGGACTATGCATATGGCAGAATGAAATTCTATTACAATGACCTGAAAATCAATGTTTTGGATGCTGAAACTCATCTACAGAGAGGTCATGGTGTTTCGATAAAATCTTTTTTCGCCAATACATTTGTGGTAAACTCTAAAAATCCTCGTCTCCTTTTTGTGCGCGAAGGTGACATCTTCACTGAGCGTGACAAAGAAAAATCAATTTTCGCCTTTTGGGGTAAAGCAGTTGTAAGCGGACTTGTAAGCAGTATAGGAGCCAAAAACAATAAAAAAGAAATTAGGGATATGGCTAAATCCATCAAAGAACAACTAGACGAAACAAAATAACCAATCCTTGACTACAGGACATCCTTGATGGCATCTTCTTTTTTGAAAACAGCCCTAGCAAACGGACAAAGTGGTATGATGGATATGTGTTTTTCTCTAGCAAAATCAACCGATTTATACACCAAAGCTTTTCCAGCACCAGTACCACGTAGCTGCTCAGATACTTCTGTATGATCGATAATAATGCGATCTGTTCCTGCCCATGAATAAGTCATTTCTGCTATCTTTTTCCCTTCGGAATCTTTGATAAAAAAAGAACCTTTCGTTTCGGAATCTTTCTGCTCTATATTGAAATCCATAATTAGGTAATCTTAAAGTTCTTCAAATAATGGGGTAACAAAATATCATCATCTAATGCGGAATCTACTAAAGGAGTTCCATATGTGATTCTTGCAGGTACAATTCCGCACCAAACTTTCGACCCAGCGTTATCACCGCCTACTCCTCCATCTCTTCGCTTTAAGATCGCAGAATTAATATCTAAGGCAGCCACTCGTGTTACTCTTAGTTCATCGGTAGTTATCGCTGGTAAGTCATTCATCCTTCCTGGAATATACTTATCTGTGAATACTTCGAGCACTTTGGTTTTAAGATCTACATCATGTACTTCTATTGCTTTAGAATGAAGTACCACAGATCTATAATTTACTGAATGATCAAAAGCTGTTGTCGCTAATACCAGTGCGTCAAAAATCATAGCGGAAAAACTTACTAAATCAGCTTCAATGAGTCCACTCAAAAAATGACTCTTAGATGAGGCATGAACATACAACTTATCACCTACCCTACAGAAGCCTGTAGGTATTTGCATCGGTATTCCGTCTTGGACGTAAGCCAGCGTGCAAAACCTTGATTCATCGGATACTTGATAGATTTCTTTCAGATCATCAGTAGATCTACCTGGATATCTCGAAGGTTTCTTGGGAATATTCATTAGACCAAATTGCTATGAAAAACACGAAAATCATAAGCTTAATACTTTGAATTCTTTTAGCGGTAAGGATTATTCCACTTCCAAAGACAATGTCACAGAAACGTCCGTTTCCCCATCTGAAGCATTAGATGTCAATGACTTAATTCCTGGCTGGTGTTTCAGTACTAATGTAAAATCACCAGTTTTAGCATCTGATGTTAGCCATGAAGTGATTAACCCTAATGGTAAATCGCTATCATCTTTATCCAAGTAATTAACAGGATCTGATCTGCTATCAACATTACCATTGCCTTCAGGGTTGGCGAATAAACCCTCAGTAAAGGAGAAAAAGATCATATGCTCCTCAGCCTCTGCTTTCACCTCCTCGGTGATATCTATGCCGGAAATTGTATTTTCAAAAGAGATGAATAGCTCATAGCGCACATTTTTACGCAATTTGATAACCCCGTCGACAGCTATATCCGCAGGACCATCACCATCTGGGTCAATTGCGTTCATTACTACTGGTGCACCATCATCGACTGGAGAAAAGATTAACCCAACCTTGGTGATGGTCTCTTCATCATTGAAAGCCTCTGGAGCATTGTCCTCGCATGAAACAATCAGGAGCGCCGAGACTATTCCAATACTCATCAGCAAAGATTTTATCAGCTTATTCATAATCATCATTTTATTGTAGATTTTTATTTATGCAACATTGTTGCAATTATAAATCAAATCATAATTTATATCCAATGCTGAAGTAGATATTTCTACCCGTATTGTCAGCAAAGTACCTAAGTCTATCGGTGTTGGATCTATAACTCTGATTGAGCGCATTTTTAATTTGTAGGCCGTAGGCCATCTTACCTTTGGTAACATTCCATGAAAAATCAATCAAAAAATAACCATCAGGTGCTGGAATAAAATCAAACATAGATCCCTCATTAGCAAAGAGATTATCATCACTTGACTCTGCTGCTACAATCTCAGATATACTAATCACACGTGGTGCATTCCAGTATTTGAAGGAATAGCTCAAATCAACAGAAAGTATTGAGCTCGAAAGGCCAAGAAAGCTTCGATCATATTGCCAAGAAGATTGGATGCGCGCGGGAGGTATTTCAACGAAAAAGCTACTATTAGAAATATCCTTCGCATAAACATAGCTCGCCTGCCAACTCGAACTCAAATACTTGGAAAAGTCCTTCTTCAAAGCCAAATCTACTCCAAGCAAAACCGCATCCGTTTGATCAAAAACAAAATAAGGAAATGCACCGCGGACTGTGTTGGTAATGCCTGCGGGTCTGGTATAGATATAATTCTGTATCCAATTGGCATAAACTGTTGCCTCCCAGCTCATCGTTTGATTTTGCCCAATCAGGCTATTGATCCATTTCCATCCTACTTCAGGCTTGACTGGTTTTTCATTCTGAGACAAGATCACCGATGCGTCTATATCATTATTTTCATCAAAAGTGTACCGCCACAATCCATAGTCGATACTTGGACCATGCTTACCAAAACTAAAGAGCTCTGAGACATTAGGAGGTCGCCATCCCAATCCCAAATTTGAGCTAATCTTAATCGCATTCGCAAAAGCATGGCTAGCACCAATACTCCCTGTCAACTGAGCATAATTCAATTGATCATCAAACAACGTATTGTCCTGTTTCCTACCTATTACTGAAGTATGCTGAAAGTCATACCTCAGGCCTGCTTCATAATTGTTGAGATTACGGTTGAGATTTTCAATGATAAAAAAGCCCACTCTACTGCTTTGAAAATTTGGTATGAAAGGAGCAGTATTCGTTCCTGGTATATTGTCATTTTCCTGATAACTCAATTGAGCTCCAGCGACACCCGTAACATCGCCAAATGCTGGATGATTCCAATCCAAATCCAAAATATGCGACCTGAGTTGCAGATCAATGGAAGGTAATTCATTATTGGTACCTCTGCGCACATCGTATTCCTGACGCTGATTGTCTTGATAGCTGTATTGAAGTTGAAAGTCGTCATTTGCTCTTAACCATGATGCTTTTATTTTGACCAGATCGTGATAGACTTGTTGTCTCGGGTTATTTATTGCGTAAGCAAAAGGCATGGTACCATTCGGAATATCACTAAGAATGGCTTGTTCCAAATCAGTCAAACTACTATTGACGGATCCTCTCAGAATACCCAGATTCTGGATAAACCTTGAGTAAAATCCTTCTATATCAAAAGCCTTAGTATGATATTTTAGAGCCGCCGAAACGCTACGCTCATTTTTGCCCGTATTAGTAAGTAAATAGTCAGGTGCACTCAAATCCCCTTGCCTCAAAATATTGGCACGTATATCCACAACGAAATGTTCCCAGCCTTGCTGAATAGTCACTTCACCACTTCCTGTACCCCCGTTGGTCGCACCAAAAGCTTTACCTGATAATGCAAAACCCGAAGAAAGTGCCGGCATATCTGGACTGATCAACAAGACGCCACCTAGTGCTTCTGGACCATACCGTACAGTTGCAGCGCCTTTTACTACCTCCATAGAATTAGCCAACGAAGGATCAACCTCCGGCGCATGAGCAGCCCCCCAGTTTTGGGATTCGTGCCTGACACCATTATTGATAATTAGTATTCGATTGGAATGAAGTCCGTGAATAATGGGTTTCACTACATTCTGCCCTGTACTTAACATAGATACGCCACTTATGTGACTAGCAATATCAGCAAGTGAGCCACTTTGTTGATTTTCGAACTGAAAAGAAGCTATTCGATCAAGTTTCAGTGTATTAAAAACGGTGGGATTATAGACACCCTCTATGACAACACTCTCCAGTAGTTGATTGTCTGGAGCCAATAGAATGGTCGGAAAATCATGATAGGCATCATGATGATGATGAGTTGATTTATAACCCACATGGGTCACTGAAAAATCAAACTCCTCATCACAAAGACCTTGGATTAAAAAATCACCTCTTTCATCGGTATTCGTCCCTATTCCAGATTTGTCAAGTTTAATAGTGACATATGGTAAAGGTTCATTGGTCTCAACATCTATGACTTTACCACCCAACTTATAATCACAAGGTTGAGCTGATTGAGCCCATGTCAAAAGAGTTGATAAAAAAATAAAGAATGGAATAAGGCTAAGCCTGCAAACAAGTTTCACAAGTTCCGCTTAAGATTAGATTTGTTTGATCGATTTGGTAACCCGGGAGTTCAATTTTAGGCAAGGCTGTATCCACACATTCTATCTCACCACATTGATTGCATTTGAAATGAATATGATCATGGTGATGTTCTTCCGGTCCACAATCTGGTGGGCACAAGCCATAGTTTACATGACCACTTTCATCGGGAATTTTGTGAAGCAATCCTTGATCTGTAAAGGACGAAAGTGTGCGATATAGGGTAACGCGATCACCATCACTGAAATGCTCTTCCAAATCTTTATGTGAAAGGGCTTTTTTACTATTCACGAAAAAATCAAGTATTTCCAAGCGCATATCTGTCACCCTCAGCCTATGATTTTTCAATATCTCCTTTAAATCATTGATTTCCATGATTTGCGAAGATAACCTAAATGCAATAATGTTGCACTAACTAATTTTTGAAGCAATTTTTCTTGCTAAATCTGGTCTAAATGCCACATAGAAATAAGTCAAATAACATTTTTATACAGATGCTTTTTTTCGGTCAATAAAATTCTATATTTGCACTCCCATTTGGAGCTCGTGGGCTTCAAAACACACAGTTCGGGGTGTGGCTCAGTCCGGTTAGAGTACCTGGTTTGGGACCAGGGGGTCGCAGGTTCGAATCCTGCCACCCCGACGACCTTTTAAAGGATGATTGTTAATTCAGTCATCC
>CAYGOV010000021.1:0-56245 GCA_964351625.1 uncultured Marinoscillum sp. | reverse complement strand
CAAATTCATCCTTGTAGGAAATGGATGTGTAAGTCAATGCTGCCCATTTATAACCAACTTCCACTCTTGGGCCAATTTTACTTGTAAAGTCCATGTCCGGTACAAATCCATCACCTTTCAGATGGATTTTTTGGTGTGAAGTGATGCCTACACCAAATCGAATATCCTCCGTTATTCTCCAGTAGGGAATCACATTAATAGGAACTCTCGTAAACCTGATATTCGCATTCTCTGCTGCGGTGGTATTGTACTTGATACCAACTGAAGCACGAAGCATAATTTTTTTGGATTGTAAGTTTCCACCTACTGCAAGAAAGGCACCTTGCCCAGCTTTCATTGATCACCGCCATTGGTAAAGTACACTTTCAGGATTTCATCTCCTCCATATTCTACCCCAGCGTCTATTAGCAACTTGGCAGTCACACTGCTTGTGGACTCCTGGCTGAAGGCGTTTGTCGAAGTGAATAGGATGTTCAGTAGAAAGATGAAAAGTATTTTTTTCAAGGGTCCCAAATCGCTAGAAGTTCTCATAATTGTATAGGCAAACAAGCACCTACTAAGTGCCCAAAAGCTCACATGAATACGTAAAAATTTGGCTATAGTTTAGCTGCTCAGATTCATTGAATTAGGGCAAAAAAAAGCCTCACCAAACAAGGCAAGGCTTTCCTTAGATTGCTATAAAATGAGTTGCTTATTTAGCGAAGGTTACTTCCTTGTTCACCGTTCGTTTTATGTTATACTCTACTAAGAAAAGGCGTCCAATCATTTATTTGGCTGCTTTGGAGCATCTTCCCAACTGGAAGACATACTTTTCAAATATTCCACTTCTTCTTCAAGAGTCATATCTTGAATATCGACATTTATCTTGTCTCTAATAGCTTTAAGCTGTGTGACAACACCTTTTTGTGTCTGTACTTTATCCTTAATCATAGCATACGATTTCTTTCGGTGTTCAAATTCATTTTAGATTATTTGAGCCTTGGGTTATGTACAAGTAATTTTTTCACCTTGGCTACATATCAAAGACTTTTTTCATCAGTAGGACTAGGAAATTCTCGCTTCGACATATCTTTAATTGTCATAAGCCCATCAATGTGTTCGTGTAGGGTAGGATCAATGTTATTCATCATTGGGTCAAGAATAATATCCACTCCCTCTCTTCTGGCGAATTTGGCAGCAGGCACAAAGTCACTATCACCCGCTATCAATATGATTTGATCAACTTGAGCTTTAAAAGCTAAAGTTGCAATATCTAATCCTACCTTCATATCAACGGCCTTTTGATTAAGAGGGAAATCAAGGTCTTGCGTTGTAAGCTCAGTTAGTTTTTTCTCTCCTGACAATAGGGCTTTAGTATATCTGGCTTTAATTGTCCATTCTTTGGAGCTGTTTTTAAGAAATCCCAATCTTAGCGCAATTTTTCTTTGTTGCTTTAATTCGGTGAACAACAGGTGTCTAAATTTATATTGCTCGGTGTTTTTGAAACTAAATGATTTACCGCTAATTGGATCTCTAGAGTCTCCTTCAAACGGCTTTGCATCGTAATAGAAAATTCTGTAAAGCTCGGTCGGGGGTAAATTGTATCGGTTTCTATACTGATTTACACGATAAATATGCTTAAAACAGTACGAAACCAAGTTTTTAGCAACTAAACTAGGTGAATCAGTCTTTTCAAAACCTTTGATGTATTTATATCTTTTTAAGAAAAACCCACCATCAATAAGTATTGCAGTTTTCATTTAGTCTTGGTTAAAAAAAAAATGTCCAAAGTCAGAGTTTGCCGCTATCATGCCTTTAGAAAATTTCTAAAGGTGGCAAATCCGCACATTGGACGTTATGCTGCAATAATACTTATTTGAAACCAATATTCAAATAATTTAACATTCACAATAGATACGTTTTTTTGATTGTGATAGTTCATTTCATTGAATGGATACTTTTAACCAAACTCAGTGATCAGAAATATTTTTTATTGGGCACGAAATATTTCCAAATCCTACTCCCTGAAAGTTCAAACTGGATTAGGTGTTCCACAAAAAAAGCCTTACCATCCACGGTAAGGCTTTCCTTTGATAGCTATAAAATGAGTTGCTTATTTAGCGAAAGCTACTGCACGTGTCTCACGTATTACAGTCACTTTAATTTGGCCCGGGTACTGCATTTCTTTCTCTATTTTCTGAGAGATATTGAAAGACAACTCACTAGCTCGCTGATCAGTCACATGCTCGGCATCTACCATCACACGGAGCTCTCGGCCCGCTTGGATCGCATAGCATTTGTTGACCCCATCGAAGTTCATCGCCACGGCCTCTAGGTCCTTGAGTCGCTTCATGTACTGCTCCATGATCTCACGTCGGGCGCCAGGTCGGCTACCAGAGATCGCATCGCAAGACTGCACAATAGGAGAGATCATAGAAGTCATCTCTATTTCGTCATGATGAGCACCTATGGCATTGATCACTTCAGGATTTTCCTTGTACTTCATAGCCAGTTCCATACCGATGATTGCATGTGGCTTCTCTGGCTCGTCTGGCCAAACTTTACCTATGTCATGTAGCAATCCAGCACGTTTGGCAAGTTTGGTGTTGAGTCCTAGTTCTGCCGCTAATGTGGCGCATAGATTGGCCACTTCGCGTGAATGCTGCAGGAGGTTTTGTCCATAAGAGGAACGGAACCTCATACGGCCCACCAGCTTGATTAGCTCTGGGTGTAGTCCATGGATCCCAAGATCGATAACTGTACGCTCACCGATCTCTATGATCTCCTCGTTGATGTTCTTGGTAGTCTTTGCTACGATCTCCTCGATACGCGCTGGGTGAATCCTGCCATCTTGCACGAGTCTGTGAAGTGATAGTCTTGCGATCTCCCTTCTCACTGGATCAAACCCAGAAATGATGATGGCCTCCGGCGTATCATCTACAATAATCTCTACACCTGTAGCGGCCTCAAGTGCACGAATGTTTCTTCCTTCACGACCGATTACTTTTCCTTTGATATCGTCGCTTTCTATGTTGAAAATAGACACGCAGTTTTCAATGGCATGCTCAGTGGCAGTTCGTTGGATGGTCTGCAAGACAATCTTCTTAGCTTCTTTCGTAGCAGTGAGGTTGGCCTCTTCCATGATTTCCTTGATATGTGCAGAGGCGTCTGTACGTGCTTCATCTTTCAAAGTCTGCATGAGTTGTGACTTGGCATCATCAGCTGAGAGGTTAGCCACTTTCTCTAGGATGTTGATCTGCTCACCTTTGAGCTTTTCATACTCTTCCTTACGCTTCTTCACGATTTCCAACTGCGCCTGCACGTTCTCTTTCATCGACTCTAGCTCAGCCTCTGTGCGCTTGTTTTGCTCTAGCTGCTTGGAGATATGAGATTCCTTTTGCTTGAGCTTGTTTTCATTCGTGATGATCTGATTTTTCTTGCGGTTGGCTTCTTCTTCAAATTCAGATTTAAGCTTCAGGTACTTTTCTTTGGCTTCAATGATTCTTTCTTTTTTGATACTCTCAGCAGTCAGTTCTGCCTCCTTTAGAATCATTCGTTTTTGCTCTTCAGCCTGAAGGAGCTTTTTCTTGATCGAGCGCTTCAGCAGCAGACGATCCACAATGAGACCGAGGAATATTCCTGTGATCCCAACAAAGATGTATATAATGTCCATTGATAATATTAAGTATGTGAATTACATACATGACCACTGGGATGTGGCGGAGAATCAATGCTAGATGTGTGTAATAAAGGGGTGTCGTTAGATTGCGTTGGCTATTAGCTGACTCAAACTTTTAAGCTGTCCAATGGCTACTTCATCTGTAGATTCGAAGGTTTCTTCGTTTTTCATCTTATCCACTAGACAGTCAAATGCTACCATAGCAAGCAAATCCTGATTGTCTTCTATCCCAAATTGGTTACGGTAAGATTTGATTTTTTCATTCACCATCTTACCAGCCTTTCTGATCCGCTCTTCATCCTCAGGTTTTACCCTCATTGGGTACTCCCTATTTCCGATTTTAAGTTTTATTGACAAGTCAGCCATTAGGTATTTTAAGCTTCACTCAAATGAGCGATGCATTTATCGATCTCCTTTATATATTCATCAAGCACTTCTTTCAACTCTCCCGCATCACTTTCGCCTACGGCCATGCTTCCTACAATTTTACTAATTTTAGTTTGATTTTGAAAGCTCTCCAAGGACGCTTCCTGAGAGTTGGTCTGTGCTTTCAATTGGGCATTTTCAAGGCCTATCCGTTCGAGCTCTGATCTCATCTGGGTATATTCATTGAGCAAGAGTTTGATCTTGCGCTCCAGATTATTGATTTCAGTTCTTAAAGTGTCATTGCTCATTTACTTTCTAATAATAGCCCCAACTTCATTCTCAAAGTTTCGAATAAGGTCATTCATGATTTTATCGATCACCTTGTCCGTGAGTGTCTTGGTTTTGTCCTGAATATAAAAGCTCAAAGCGTAAGATTTCTTACCTGCTTCCAACTTGTCTCCTTCATAGACACTAAAGACATTGATACGATTTAGCAATTTTTTCTCAGACTTAAAAGCCAATTGCTTAATCTCATTGTAAGATACTTTTTTATCCAATACCAAAGAGAGGTCTCTGCGAACTTCAGGATACTTTGATATTTCGCTAAACTGACGTTCTACCTTATGAAGTTTCACGAGATCTTTCCAGCTAAACTCAGCAAAATACACGTCTTGTTTGATTTCGAAATACTTACAAATATTGTTTTTCAACTTACCGCATTGCCCAATCACTTTATTGTTAACGTGAACATCAAGTCCATATTCTAAACTTGGTGATTGAGTCGGCTCAGTGTGGTAATTGGTAATGTTTAGGTGCGAAAGCACGTTCGTCACAATGCCAAATAAGCTATAGAAATCACTCTTTCTTGTTTCGGTGATCCAGTTTTCAGGTGAGTCATTTCCCGTAAGATAGATTCCTAAAATAGCTTGCTCTTTAAATTTCTCACCTTGCTTGTTGTAAGTTTTCCCAAACTCAAAGAACCGTAGGTCTTTGATCTTTCGGTTGATGTTGTGCCTTACACTTTCCAGTCCGGTGTAGAGGAGCGAGGTTTTCAAATAGCCGAGATCTTCACTCGACTTGTTGAGGATTTCTATTGGCTCACCACCAAGGCCTAATGCTTTGTGGTAGTTTGGATTGGTGAGCGAGTTTGTTTGTATTTCAGAATAGCCACTTCCTTTTAAGAAGTAGGAGATGTTTTCTTGAATCTTGTAAGGTTCTTTTTCATCGAAAGAAGAGATGAAACCCGCCGATAGCGTTTCGGACATTGGTACATTGTTGAACCCAAAGATGCGCAAGACTTCCTCTACAAGATCTGCCTCACGTGTCACTTCGCTCCGATAAGATGGCACTTGTGCAGTAAAGATGTCGCCATTGATATCTGAAGTGCTGATGTCAAGGTTATTCAATATTTCTATGATTTCAGCATTCGGTATTTCTATACCAATCAATCTGTGGAAGTTTGAAAAAGAAGTGCTGATTGAAAGTGCGTGAATAGGGTTTGGATAGATGTCAATTACATCAGAAGTAACTTCTCCACCTGCCAACTCCAAGATCAATGCAACTGCCTGATCGATAGCTGTCAAGGTCATTTCCGGATCACAGCCACGCTCATATCTGAAAGAAGCATCCGTAGATAAACTGTGACGCATGGCTGTAGCACGCACATAGTCTGCGGAGAAATAGGCACTTTCTAGAAATACATTGGTAGTGTGCTCTTTGATGCCAGAAGTGATACCACCAAATACACCCGCAATACAAAGTCCACCATTGCTGTCGCAAATCATCAAGTCTTTGTCGTCTAGCGATCGCTCTACTTCGTCAAGTGTTTTGAATTTGGTGCCTTTGGCCAAAGTCTTCACGATGATTTTACCACCGCTGATAGTATCTGCATCGAATGCATGCATTGACTGCCCGAGGCTCATCATCACATAGTTAGTGATGTCCACGATGTTGTTGATAGGAGAGAGCCCTACCGCTCTCAGCCTCCATTGTAGCCAATCTGGCGATGGTTGTACTTTGATGCCTCTGATGGTGATGCCTGAGTATCTCGGGCAAGCTTCATGATTCTCTACCGATACTTCAATTGGCTGATCTTTTTTCTTTACTGGTTTTGAAAAATTGAATGGTTTGATTGGGCGCTTGTAAAATGCGCGCAAGTCCCGAGCAACACCAATGTGGCCCGTCGCATCTCCACGGTTTGGCGTAAGCCCAATTTCAAAAACATGATCTGCTCCAGTCTCGAACAATGAAGCTACTTCAGTTCCAACAGCTATTGAAGGATCTAATATGAGCAAGCCAGCATGACTGCTGCCCAATCCTATTTCGTCTTCTGCGCAAAGCATTCCTTCGGAAGCTTCGCCTCTTATTTTGGCTTTTTTGATTTGGAAAGTAGAGCCGTCGTTAGGATAGAGGGTGGTTCCCACAGGCGCTACGATCACTTTGATATTGGCGGCTACATTAGGTGCACCACATACTATCGACAACTCCTCACCAGTACCAATATTTACTTTGGTCAGCTTGAGTTTATCTGCGTCTGGATGAGGAATGCACGAGACCACTTCTCCTACAACTAGACCTTTCAGTCCTCCTGGTATTTTTTCAATGGCTGTTACGCTTTCTACCTCAAGACCAGTCTGGGTTAAGACCTCACCAACAGCCTCAGGGGTTTCGGTTAAGTCTATAAAATCCTTTAGCCAATTATAGGAAATTTTCATCCGTGTGTATTGTTGTGATGTATTTTAAAAGTTTGAAGCTGTCCGAAAAGTGAGATTATCGACTTTCGTCAGTCAGCGACCAGCAAAAATAAGAAAGTGGTATTGAACGCCCTATGAAATCAATGCTTATAATCTTTCTCGCCAGCAATGATTGCCAAAGGGAGTACGTTCTCCGCCGGTGGGAGTGGGCAAGAGTACTCGTCTATGTAGGCACAGTATGGATTGTAGGCGAGATTGAAGTCAATCTCAATATTATCTGATTTTCCAATTTCTAAATCCAAATATCTCCCTCCGCCATAAGTTTCTCTACCACTTGTATTGTCCGCAAAGGCCGTGAAATAAGCATTGGGCAGCGCACCAAATCCTGCTTGCTTGAGAATCAATATTTTCAAGGGCTGATCCTGAAGTTTGAAACTGGCGTAGGCGAATTTTGTATACTGTGCTGAAGAACCGTCGCTATTCTGAATGGTGACTCTTTGTGGTGAGGTAAGTCGTTCTAGATTAGCTCTTACTTTATATTCCGGATCGACAGTGAAGTATTGGATAGGCTGATACTTCTTATCGAATTGAACAAAAGGAGATTGCTTAGAAGACTTCAAATACTTCACCCTTTCGGCGCGAATGTCGGCTATTTTATTTGCGTAAGCTGGATCAGTATTATCAGGAAGGGAGTAACCTATGAGAACGATTATCAGAATGGGTACAGCGATGTAAAGGAGTTTTTTCATAGTCGATCAAGGCATCATTGATTCATCCGCAAAACTATAGTACTTATGATCAGTGAAAATAATATGATCCAAAACTGCAATATCCAATACATTTCCAGCGGATTTCACCTTTTTGGTGAGTGACTTGTCCGCCTCGCTAGGTTGTGTGTTTCCCGATGGGTGGTTATGAGCAAGGATGATTCCTGAGGCTCCATTCTCAATTGCTCGTTGAAAAATGATTTTAGGATCAGCTACAGTACCCGAGATTCCACCTCTGCTGATTTGATGCTTGCCAATCACTTCATTGTTTCGCTTGAGGAGGATGATCCAAAATTCTTCATGAGGCAAGTCAGTGAGCTCAGAGGATAATAGGGAATAAGCGTCTTGCGAGCTAGTGATCTTAAAAGATTTGGTTGGCTCCAGATCTTTTCTTCTTCGTCCCAATTCCAAAGCACTCACTATCGTAATTGCTTTTGCTTCTCCGATACCTTTGATTTTGGTGAGATCTTTTACAGTGAGCTTGGCGAGCTTATGAAGATCATTGTTTGCAGAATGTAAAATTTGCTTTGCTACATCCACCGCACTGAGCGTTCTGGTTCCTGATCCAATCAGTATTCCAATCAACTCAGCATCTGAAAGCGATGCTTTGCCTTTGAGAAGTAGTTTTTCTCTTGGCCGGTCCTCTTCAGCCCACTTATTTATCGAAAGATAATTCTGATCCTCCATTGCTTGTCAACTTACAGATCAAGATAACAAAAAAACCCTGTCCAAAACATTGAACAGGGTTTCAAATATATTTTTAAGAAACTTAAAGCGCGTTTACGTGCTTAGTAAGCTTTGATTTCAAGTTTGAAGCCTTGTTGTCATGAATAATATTATTCTTTGCCAACTTATCAACCATACTCACTACTTCCACAAGCAATTTTTCTGCTTCTGCTTTATCTTCAGTATCTCTCAATCTTTTGATGAAAGTTCTGGTAGTCTTATGCTGATAACGATTCTTAAGTCTTTTAGACTCATTAGATCGAATTCTCTTTAATGCCGATTTGTGATTTGCCATTAGCTTTTTATTCTTCTAGCCTTGTTTAAGGGATGCAAAGATATGTGATTAGATAAAAAAAACAAACTTAGTTTATCTTCTTAACTAAAATAAGCAGTCCTTTTTTCAGTAATTTTCAAGTCAGATGAAGTCATTCAAAAGAATCAGTGTGTTAATCCTACTTATACCCGTGATTATGGGGTGGGGATTCTTTTCTCATCAGAAGGTAAATCGCATCGCTGTTTTCACATTGCCAGTAGAAATGATAGGTTTTTACAAGCAGCATATTCAATATATCACTGAGAAGGCCATCAATCCAGACAAGCGCAGGTACATCATCAAAGAAGAAGCGGCGAGGCATTATATTGATTTGGATGTGTATGGAGATAGCGCTCTTTATACTTTGCCTAGGTATTGGAATGACGCAGTAGAATTACTCACAGAAGACACACTGCAAGCCTATGGGATCGTTCCCTGGCATATCAATCGGGTGAAGTATCAGTTGACTCAAGCTTTTTTAGAAAGGGATGCCGATCGAATCTTGAGGTACTCAGCCGACATAGGTCATTATATAGCGGATGCCCATGTGCCTCTGCATACTACTCAGAATTATAATGGTCAGATGACAGGCCAATACGGGATTCATGGATTTTGGGAGTCTCGTCTACCAGAGTTATTTTTTGATTATTTCGATTTGTTCACCGGCAAAGCGGAGTATATCCGTAACCCTCAACTAGCTGCATGGTCTGCCGTGGAGAGCGCCCATCTTGCTTTAGACTCGGTACTTTTATTTGAAAAGGAATTGACAATGCGCTATTCTGATGATAAGAAATACAGTTTTGAGTCTCGGGGTAATACGACTATTCGTGTTTATTCTGCAGATTTTTCTGGGGACTACTTCCGCATGATGAATGATATGGTCGAGCGACAGATGCGTAAGTCCATCAAGATGACCGGTGATTTTTGGTATACTGCTTGGATTGATGGAGGCCAACCTGATCTCAGTAAGATTATTGACCTTAAAATGGATGATGAGGAAGAATCCATTAAGGAAAACACGAGGATATTACTTCGCAATCATGAAAGTGGAGAATCAGTAGTCTATTGATAATATTCCAATACATCGAACATTTATTCCCGTTTATCTGAAATATTCTTATTTGAGTTGATAAATCTTGGAATTGTCTTAAGGAATAAGCAATTTCAAATTATAACTCAACTAAGCTATTTCTATGAACAACCTATTGAAGAAGTATTTTTTGCTGTTGATGCTGAGCGGATCATTTACAGTACTTTTTTCACAAACTCTTGTTGCTGAAGATGAAGTGCCACTAAAGACCGTGGTTAGGTTTTATGATGCATATGATGGTGCAAGTTTGGCCGAATGGTATGATATGAATGGAGGGGAGGGTATTAGCTACAAAGTGAAATTCAGTAAAGGTGACGGTCAGTATGAGGTTACTTTGGATAAACTGGGCAAGGCAATGACTGAACTATCAGAGGGAACTGATTTGCCAACACAAATGGCTGATATTTTAGACAAGCGATATGGAAGTTATAAGATCAAAAACTTAAAGTCTTCTATCAATAGAGTTGATGATACTGCAGAGTATTTCCTTACAATGAAAACCAAAGTGCATGGAGAGTTCAATCTCATAATGGATGAGCTGTTCACTATCAAGGATAACAAAGAAGGTGTAGCCTACGAATAATAGGTCTTGAGACAGTATAAATTAAAAAAGCCAGATTGAGAATCTGGCTTTTTTAATATCAATTAATGCTTGCTGGGATTAACCTATAGATATACGCTTAAAGCTAGCAACTGTCAATCCTTTACTCACACCATTCAAATATTGCGCGATAGTCACGCTATTGTCTTTTACAAAAGACTGGCTAAGCAATGTGTTGTCTTTAAAGAATTTCTGAAGTTTACCTTCAGCAATTTTCTCAAGAATTTGCTCTGGCTTACCTTCTTGGCGAGCTTGCTCTTTACCTATTTCGATTTCTTTAGCAATGGTAGTAGCATCAACACCGTCTTTATCAACAGCTACTGGATTCATTGCAGCTATTTGCATAGCCACATCTTTTCCAGCTTCTTCTACATCAGCACCGCTTACATTCTTAAGAACCACCATTACAGCAAGTTTGCCATTTGAGTGGATATAAGGAACAACAGCTTCGCCTTCAAGAACTTCGTAATATTTGATTTCGATTTTCTCTCCGATTTTACCAGTAGCCTCAGTGATTTTATCACCAAGTGTGAAATCACCAACTTTCAAAGCAAGCAATGCTGCTGTATCAGCAGGAGCGTGTTCAAACGCTAAATCCGCAGCTGCATTAGCTAAAGCGACGAAATCATCATTTTTCGCAACGAAATCAGTTTCGCAAGTAAGCGCTATAGCAACTCCTTTGCTTTTATTATCATTGGTACGAGCGATGATCACACCTTCGGTAGTCTCTCTGTCAGCTCTGTTTGCTGATACTTTTTGTCCTTTTTTTCTAAGGAGGTCAATAGCCTTATCAAAATCACCATCTGCTTCCACAAGCGCCTTTTTGCAGTCCATCATACCTGCACCGGTCATTTGTCTTAATTGGTTAACATCTTTTGCAGTAATTGCCATCTGTGTAGTTTTTAAAATTTAAGCAATGCTTATTAACAAAAATTGAACACCATTCATAAGAGAGAACAGTGTTCAATGTTTAATTCTTTATTCGAAATAAATCTTAAGCTTCTTTCTCGTCAGCTTCTTTTTTAGCTACTTCTTCTTCTTGAAGCTTCGTATCTTCTTTATCCTTTTTGCGCTCTGCTAATCCTTCTTCCAAAGCAGTAGCTATGAAGTTGGTGATCAAGTTGATTGATTTCCAAGCATCATCATTACCAGGGATCGGATAGTCTACTTGCGTAGGATCAGAGTTAGTATCTACAAGTGCAAATACAGGGATATTAAGTTTTTGAGCTTCTGCTACAGCAATGTGCTCTCTCTTAATATCTATGATAAAAAGTGCAGCTGGGAGTCTGTTAAGATCCGCAATACCACCAAGTACTCGCTCGAGTTTTTCTTTCTCACGAGTAATCATGAGACGTTCTCTTTTCGCAAGGTTTAAGTAAGCCTCATCCTTCATCAATTTCTCAATTGATGACATCTTTTTCAATGACTTACGGATAGTAGCGAAGTTGGTAAGCATACCACCTAACCATCTCTCAGTTACATATGGCATTGCCAATTTCTTAGCAACAGTCTCTACAACTTCTTTTGCTTGCTTCTTAGTAGCTACGAACATCACCTTACGGCCTGATCTTACTACTGACTGCAGTGCATGCGCTGCAGTGTCCATTGAACTGATCGTCTTGTTCAAGTCAATGATATGGATACCATTCTTCTCCATGAAGATGTATGGTGCCATTTGCGGATTCCACTTACGTGTAAGGTGACCAAAATGTACACCAGCATCCAATAATTCTTTGTAATCTAGTTTTTTCATAATGATATCTTAACGTTTACTGAACTGGAATCTTCTTCTTGCTTTTCTTCTACCGAATTTCTTACGCTCTACCATTCTCGGGTCTCTAGTCATGAAACCTTCTTTTCTCAATGGAGATTTGTTTTCTTCGTCTAGCTCTACAAGAGCTCGAGAGATAGCAAGTCGAACTGCTTCAGCTTGTCCAGAAGGACCGCCTCCAGACACGTTCACTTTGATATCAAAATTGCCATCCAATTCCAACTTCACTAGAGGTTGCTTAACGATGGTCTGTAAAATTTCAGAAGGGAAGTATTTGGAGATATCTTTGGTATTAACCGTGATATCACCTTTGCCGCTCTGCAAGTAGATTCTAGCTACAGAGGTTTTCCTTCTTCCAATGGTGTTTGTGATTTCCATTTAGGTTATTAAAGTTTTACTGCTTTTGGTTGTTGTGCTTCATGAGGATGCTCAGCACCTTCATACACATATAGGTTTGTAAATAATTTACTCCCAAGTCTATTCTTAGGTAGCATTCCTTTTACGGCTCTTTCCACAAGTAATCTTGAAGTTTTTGCTTTGGCTTCTGCGGCAGTCTCAAAACGCTGACCTCCTGGATACCCAGTGTGTCTCACGTATGTTTTCTGATTCCACTTTTTACCAGTTAATCTTACCTTATCAGCATTAATCACAATCACATTGTCACCACAATCCACGTGAGGAGTGTAGCCAGCTTTGTGCTTGCCTCTGATAATTTTTGCCACTTCGCTGGACATTCTACCCAACACTTGTGAATCTGCATCTATCAAGATCCAGTTCTTTTCTATAGTAGCACTGTTTAATGATACCGTTTTATAGCTTAAAGTATCCAATTTATTATTTGTTTAAATGAACTTAAGGGTTCTCCCTCGAAAAGGGACACAAAAATAGAAGTTTAAATATTGAAAAACAAAATAAGCTTGTGAATAAAATTAAGCGTACTTCACGAGCTGTTTTATTAGTACCGCAAAATCCTTTGGATAGGGTGCTATTACTTCAATAGTTTCTTCTTCGTCTTTTCCGAAATTATAAAATGCCACCTGATGGGCATGAAGCGCCACTCTTGAGATAATTGGCTTTTCTTCTTCAGTCTTTTTAGAAAGTGTGAAGTTTTTTTTGAGAGTGGATAGGTAAATAAACTCACCACCGTACAAAGGATCGCATGCAATTGGAGCTTTGTGAAAAGCCATGTGTACGCGGATCTGATGCAACCTACCTGATACAGGGAAGCATTTCACTAGGGTATGTCGGCGATAGGTCTCAATGGTGCTTATTAATGTTAATGAAGGTTTGCCTTCTCTAAAGTCAACACGAGATTTGAAATTTGATGAGAATATCGGTTGATCTGCACTTATATTTTCGAATTCGTGAATACCATTGAGCACTGCGTGATACACTTTTTTTACTTTTCGCTTCTCTAGCATGATGGCAAAATGCCTATATGCTTCATTGTGCTTTGCGATCACTAGCGCACCAGATGTTTCTTTATCTATGCGATGACAAACTTGCGCATCTGGATTCAACTGCTTAGCAAGCATCAAGATATTGACGGGATCATTGCGGTCTTCAAGAGTAGAGATGTATGGTGGTTTGTTTATGACCCAATAATGTTCGTTTTCGAAAATTATCAAATCATCAAACGTAATACTCCTAAGGTTTTTATGCATAGTCCTCTTCTTGCGAATCTTCCGCAAATCTATGAGCTACCCGCTTACCTTTTTTTAGTTTGAAGCTGAAAGTTGAACCTTTTTTTATTTGGCTCTCCACCATGACCTCAGAGTCGTGCCCTTCCATGATGTGTTTTACAATAGCTAAACCTAGTCCTGTACCACCTTTTTCTTTCGACCTACTTTTCTCAACTCTATAGAATCTTTCGAAAATTCTAGCAAGATCTTCAGTTGGAATTCCTTTGCCTGTATCGGTTACGCTTACTTGGATTTTATCACCTAAGTCTTCACAGTAAATGTCGACTTTACCGTCTTTTTTGGTGTATTTGATAGCATTTGATATCAAGTTCATCATAACTTGATAGATTCTTTGATAGTCAGCATTTACGAAATAGACCTCTTCAGGATCGATGAGCTTTACTTCTATATCTTGTTTTTCTGCTTTATCCTCCAGTTGATCCAACACCTCCTTGATCAATGAGACAATATTGAAATACTCGAAATGCATCTTGATTTCACCAGTTTCCATCTGGGAGATTGTCAGTAGTTCGTGTACGAGGATGTCTAATCCATCGAGTGCTCTGGCGGCCTTTTTCAAAAATTTGTTTCGGACTTTTTTATCATCAACTGCACCGTCTAACAAAGTATGGACAAATCCTTGGGCAGAGAAAATGGGAGTTTTCAACTCATGAGAAACATCTGCAATGAATTCTCGGCGAAAGGTTTCCATTCGTTTCAGCTCTTCTATTTCAAGCTGTTTCTTTTCGGCATAGTTATAGATCTCTTTGTTGATCCTCTTTAGAGGGTTGAAAGACATTTGGCCGGTATAGTCAGTGAGCTTCGCGAGCTCTGGGTCTTTAAAAGCCTGTAGTGCCTCATTGATGTCATTGATGTGTCTAAAGAAAAGAAACTCTAGAACTAATCTGATAAGTATATAGGAAGCACAAAAGGAGATCCCAAATGCTATCACTAAAGCAATAGGAGCAATTGTTGGGACTAGCGCCAAAAAAGCAGTAGTGATTAAAGATATGATTACTCCAAGCAGTAAGGCAAGCGCACGGGAGTTGATTGTCATATCAAGTATTTTTAATTGTTAGCTTCAAATTTATAGCCAACTCCTTTCACTGTTGATATATAGCCTTCACCTATTTTTTCTCTCACCTTTCTGATATGCACATCTACAGTTCGTGCCAAAACATACACATCCGTTCCCCAGATATTTTGAAGCAATTCATCTCTACTGAACACTTTACTTGGATTTTTCGCAAGAAAATGGAGGAGCTCAAATTCTTTTTTAGGGAGGTTGATCTTTTCTTCACCAAGAAAAACGGTGTAGCTGGATCGGTCAATGACTAGGTTATCCACAGTGATTTGACTTGAATCCTTGGCTTGTTTTGTGTCGCGACGAAACATGGCATTGATGCGACTTACAAGGGCACGAGGTTTAATCGGTTTAGTGATATAATCATCAGCTCCCATATCAAATGCAGCTACTTCAGAATATTCTTCTGAGCGTGCTGTAAGGAAGATTACGAAAGTGTTAACCAACTCCGGGATTTCTCTAATCTGACGGCAGGTTTCCACACCGTCTTGCTTTGGCATCATGATGTCCAAAATGATAAGATCAGGGATGAAGCTACGAGCAATGTCCACACCTTTTATACCATCTGATGCGACTTTCACGTCGTATCCCTCTTTTACAAGGTTGTATTTCAATAGCTCCAGAATATCGCCTTCATCGTCGACTACTAAAATTTTCTGATTTTGCTTGCTCATGAGAATTGTACTTTATCTACAGCGAGTATTCACTAAGATACTTATTTACCGTGCTCGATATTATTCAAAAATACAGAGAAAACACTTTTAAAGAAGAAAAGTAACAATTTCATAACGGATCATTTACCATGCTGCTTTTTCAAATTATCAATTATCATTTTGATACTTCCTTGATTTTGGGCATATATAAGATTCAGAGTGTCTTCCTGACTGTGATATCTTCTTTGTGCCATGAAGTAGGCATTGTTTGGTAACTGCTCATCGAAGACCTTTTGATAGTTGGTATTGTGAAAGTCGGCTTTTCTGATTCCATTCACAATTTGCTCGATCGCTTCCTTTTTTTTGATTGCCTTTTCTTCTTCAGCTACTGATGTCATGCTATTGTAAAGACTATCTAACTGTTGCGCTCCCTTTAGTAAGACTTTGGTGAAGAGTTGTTGATCCTCTTTTGCTTGTATGTACTCAATGAATTGTGTTGACGAATCTCCGAAAGATTGTTTCAGGAAGCTTTCTGCTCCTTTTTCTCCAACGAAGGAGGCGAGGTTTTCATTGAATGAAATATCTCCTTTCACGAAAAGTGTCGCATGTGTGAGTTCGTGAATGATTACATCGGCTAATGCTCCGTCACTCCTGTTGAGCATATTGGAGAGGATTGGATCTGAAAGTATACCTAATGTAGACCAACCGCCGACAGGCCTTACTCGAGTATCAAACCCCAGCGCACTTAAGTTTTCAGACTCTACTTTGGCTTTATTTAGGTCAAAAAAGCCTTTGTACGGCATAGCTCCTAGAAATGGAAACTCCCATTCATAGGCTTTGAGTGCATATGGTTCTGAGGCAGATAGGTTCCATAAGATAGTTTTACCTTCCTGATCGAATAGCTTGGTGTAGTTACTGGAGTTGTTGAGGCCAAGTGAGTCAATAGCGTACTGTCTGATTTTTTTGGTCAATTGTAATTTCACCTTTAGTGAATCCGGGAATTCTGGGTCATTGATAAATTCGTCTATGGGACGAGATTCGACAATAACTTTTATCTGACCTTTGGCCTGAAAATAACCGTATTGGCACAATTCCCAATTAAAGGCTATAATTACTATTATTGTGAGCAATAAGCCAATTAAGACTTTTTTAATCATTTATTTGCTAATAAAATTAGTTTAATAATGTCTTTTTACTTGAAAGCGCCTACTTTTGGATTGATATATTAATTTCACAAACATTCAGTAATACACCCATGTCAGATAAAAATGAAAAATTAAAGGCTCTTCAGTTGACTATTGACAAACTGGAAAAAACCTATGGTAAAGGTACTATCATGAAATTGTCTGACAACAAAGTCTTGGATGTTCCAACTATTTCGACAGGGTCTCTTGGCCTAGACATTGCCTTGGGCGTAGGTGGGATACCAAAGGGTAGGGTGATAGAGATATACGGTCCAGAGTCCTCAGGTAAGACTACCCTAGCCATGCATTGTATTGCAGAGGCTCAAAAGAAGGGCGGCCTTGCGGCAATAATAGATGCGGAGCATGCATTTGATAAGGACTATGCAGAGAAATTAGGCATTGATACGGAAAACCTTTTGATCTCACAGCCTGATAATGGTGAGCAAGCTCTGGAAATAGCGGAGCATTTGATCAGATCAGGAGCAATAGACATTATTGTGATTGACTCGGTAGCGGCACTTGTGCCACGGGCAGAGCTGGAAGGTGAAATGGGAGATAGCAAGATGGGTCTTCAAGCCCGATTGATGTCTCAAGCTTTGCGAAAACTGACAGGTGCGATTAACAAAACTGGTTGTGCTTGTATTTTCATCAATCAGCTGAGAGAGAAGATCGGTGTGATGTTTGGCAATCCAGAAACCACCACAGGGGGTAATGCACTTAAGTTTTACGCTTCAGTAAGATTGGACATCAGAAGAATTGGTCAGATCAAAGAAAGTGCAGACAATGTGCTTGGAAACAGAACAAGGGTTAAAGTGGTGAAAAACAAAGTGGCTCCACCCTTTAAAATTGTCGAATTCGATATCATGTACGGCAAAGGCATCAGCAAATCAGGTGAGTTGGTTGATATAGGAGTGGAACTAGAGGTGATTAAGAAATCTGGTTCATGGTTCTCCTACAATGACAGCAAATTGGGTCAGGGAAGAGATGCTGTGAAGCAAATCATTGAAGACAATCCTGAATTGATGGAAGAAATAGAAATGAAGATAAAGGCAAAGCTAAGCGGGGCAGTTGTTGAAAAAGAAGAAGCTGAAAAGGCAAAATAATGCTCTTCAACTCATAGGATAGCAAAAGAGCCATGGCATTTGCCATGGCTCTTTTGTTTTCAGGTCAATTATTATCAACGAGCTATTGAGTTCGTATCGCAATTACGGGATCTAATCTAGCTGCCATTGCTGCAGGTATAATCCCTGAGGCCATACCAATAATGGCTGATACACCAAGTCCAAGGGCAATATTAGAAGCACTAAGGACCAAGTCTAGTGAGCCCAGACTAACAAAGGAGAGGAGCCAGACAAGGAATATTCCGATAGCACCACCAATTACACTGAGAAACACAGATTCAAACAGAAACTGAAAGAGGATAAAGTAATTTTTAGCCCCGAGGGATTTTTGAATGCCTATGATATTGGTTCGCTCTCGTACAGAAACGAACATAATATTTGCAATACCAAAACCCCCAACGAGAATGGAGAAGCCACCGATTACCCATCCCGCCAAACTGATCACGTCAAAAACGCCACCAATAGAATTGAGTATTGCTTGCTGCCTGACTATAGAGAAATTACTTTTTTGCTTGGCTTTGAGGCTGCGAAATTTTCTTAATAGACCTTCAACTTCAGATTCAATTTGAACCAATCCTAAATCGGATTCCAGACCTTTCAAAGTAAGAATTGGCTCTCGACCGCCTTTTCCCACGTAAACAATTTTTGTGTAGGATTTAAAAGGGATCCAAATGTTCTCGTCCTTACTAGCACCACCAAATAATCCCTCACCTTCTTCAGCGACAGTGCCTATTACCGTGAAATTTGCTCCTTTGATTTTGATTTGTTTGCCTATAGCATTTTCTAAATTGAAAAGTTCTTTGTGCGTTCTATGGCCAATTATTGCAACATTTCTTCCTGTGTTTGATTCGAGTTGGGTGAAATAACGTCCTGTGAGTTTGTCAAAATCTGCATAGACAGTTGGATGTCCGTGTGAGATTCCTAAGAGGTTGACATCTGTAGCAGAATTACTTTTGTATTTAGGAATTACCTGGCTTACTGAAAAAATGGTAATGCCTTCAGCGTGCTGAACATTTTTTAGGAGGAATTCATATTCAGAATAATCAGTATATGGGCGTTTCATATAATCCCACCAAGGCACATTCGGTCCAAACTCGAAAGGAAATCTTCGAACATCCACATTGGTTCTTCCCAAAAAACTCAAACTGTCCTTGATGCTTTTTTCAAGTGAATCTACCAGTGTAAAGACTGAGATGATTGCAAATATCCCTATGGTTACCCCAAGAAGGGAAAGTGTAGTCCGTAATAAGTTCACACGGAGTGCATTCCATGCAAACCGAAAGCTTTCTAGTATTAATCTGAATAAGAACACTTCTATTGTTTAGGCGTTTGGTGGTTCAATGTAATATGGATTTTATGCTAAATAAACAAAACTATTGACTAATTTTGCGCACTTATTTTGACAATACCATTGAGTAAATCAATCCAAAAATATGAAATTATCCGCGTTCAAATTTGATCTTCCATCTAGTCACATTGCTCTTCACCCAATGGAAAATCGAGACGAATCTCGATTAATGGTGATTAACAGAGCTAATGGAACGATTGAACACAAAATTTTCAAGGACGTTGTGGATTACTTTGGTGACCGTGATATGATGGTCATAAACGACACCAAAGTATTTCCAGCTAGGTTATACGGCAATAAAGAGAAAACGGGTGCTAAAATCGAAGTTTTTCTACTTCGTGAGCTGAACAAAGAGATGAAACTTTGGGATGTATTGGTAGATCCGGCTAGAAAAATACGAGTAGGTAACAAGCTTTACTTTGGTGATGGAGAGTTGGTAGCTGAGGTTATCGACAATACTACGTCACGTGGACGTACTATTAGATTTTTGTTTGATGGTGACGATACAGACTTCTACAGAATGATCGATCGCTTAGGCGAAACACCTCTTCCGAAGAATATTGAGCGTGCGACTGTCCCTGAAGATAAAGAGCGTTTTCAAACGATCTATGCTAAAAATGTAGGCGCAGTGGCAGCCCCAACGGCTGGCTTGCACTTTACACGTCAGATCATGAAGCGTCTTGAGATTAATGGCGTAGATATTAATCCTATCACACTACATATCGGTTTAGGAACTTTCCGACCTGTAGATGTTGAGGATCTTACAAAGCACAAAATGGATTCTGAAAACTACTTTGTAGGCGAAGAAACTGCAGCTCGTGTCAATGAAGCTTTGGATGAAAAGAAAAGAGTAATTGCTGTAGGTACTACTGTGATGAGAACTTTGGAATCGTCTGTATCAGCTACTGGCCGCCTAAAGGCAAATTCTGGATGGACCGATAAGTTTATCTTTCCTCAATATGAGTTCAAGATTTGTAATGCTTTGATCACGAACTTCCATTTACCAGAATCCACATTATTGATGATGGCATCTGCATTTGGTGGTTATGATTTGATGATGGAAGCATACCAAGTAGCTATAAAAGAGAAATACCGCTTCTTCACCTATGGAGATGCGATGTTGATCATTTGATCACTGCATGAAGAAGAGTGTCATCATAGTTGCAGGTGGAAGTGGGTCGAGAATGCTCCAAAGTCTTCCAAAGCAATTCATAAAAATAATGGGAAAGCCTTTACTCGTTTACACGGTAGAGGCTTTTCTGGATTATGACCCTTCCATTCAGATTGTACTTGTACTCCCTAAAGATCATTTTGATACTTGGAATCAGATAAAAGACAAGCAGTTGTCAAATGCGACTATTTCTTTAGCCACCGGTGGTGAAACGCGATTTCAAAGTGTGCGAGAAGGTCTAAATATGGTGGATGGTGATCTTGTAGCTATCCATGATGCTGTACGTCCTCTGGTCTCGATGGAAGTAATTCATAGTTGTTTTGAGTCGGCACTTGCGACTGGAAGTGGTGTTGCTATGGTACCTCTTAAAGATTCTATACGGGAGATAAGTGGGGAAAACACTGTAGCTCGAAGCAGGGAAAACTTTTTCACCGTCCAAACTCCACAAACCTTTCAAGTGCCTTTGATTAAGCGTGCTTTCGAGCGTAAGGAGATGAGTACGTTTACAGATGATGCTTCAGTTTTTGAAGCTGCAGGAATGAACGTTTCAAAAGTGGAAGGGAGCTATGATAATATCAAAATTACCACTCCTGAAGATTTGATTTTAGCTGAAGCGCTCTTTAAAAACAACAAAAGCCTCTAATTAGAGGCTTTGAAGTTTCTTTCCTGAGTATTAATACTCGTCTTCGTTAAAGAAGAAATCTTCCTTGGTAGGATAATCTGGCCATATTTCCTCAACATTTTCGTAAGGATTACCATCGTCCTCAAGCTCTTGCAAGTTTTCTACCACCTCAAGAGGAGCACCAGATCTGATAGAAAAATCTATCAACTCGTCTTTAGATGCCGGCCAAGGCGCGTCTTCCAAATAAGAAGCCAATTCTAGTGTCCAATACATATTCGTGTGCCTTTAAATTTCGTGCAAAAATAGGTTTTAAAACCAAAAAAAAAACTCTTTTAGAAATTATGTGCAAATACTTCATTTACAGCATTTTATCAATGATTTATTATTTGGATTCTTGAGAAATCATATCCCTCAAGAGCTTCTTCACGTGAATTTTGCTGTTTTGTTGTGCTAATTTTTTCTCGATTAAGTCAAGAGTTCCACTTTTTGAAGCAGAGAATTTCGCTGAGTTTTCCTGATACGTCTGAAGATCGTCTTCATCTCTTTGAATGAGCTCTGAGATGATACCCAATCGGATTTTGCGTTTCTTTTCTTTTTCGATTTCTCGAAAATTACTAAAACGTTTCATCGCGAGTTTATCAACGAAATCTTTTTCCAACAGTATTTGAATACTTAAGAAAATCTCATTTTTCGTTTTTTTGTCATACTGACTATTGATTTGGAAGCCTTTCATTTTTTGTTTGAGTGCTTCCAATTGCTTGTACCCATAATTCACCTTACCAGATTTATAGGCCTCCAGAGTGTCTATTATCTCGTTGATATTAAAATCTGAATGACTTGATACTATTGTTTTTGCCTTGAGGTTATTAGTGAAATCACGGATTAAAGGTGAGTAGTCATCTTTTTGAATATTTCCTATTTCTTCCCATTCAGACTTAAGTTCCTCTGTTAATTCCTCACGTGCATTGCCTGAAAGCTTTGCTACTTTTTGAGATTTGACTACTAAGTCTTTGTATGCTTGTATACGCTTCTCACCAAGACGCTTCTTGTCTTCATAGAATTCCTTTTTCTTTTCAAAGAACCTATCTATTACTCCCCAAAACTCACTTTCTAGTTCATCAACATCTTCCGCCTTTGGGCTTCCAGTTTTGATCCATTTCGCCTTTATTTCGTGAATTTCAGCAGTTGCTTCCTTCCAATTGATTTTATTTGCAGCTTCTCTGATTTCAGCAAGAAGTGCCGTTTTTATTTCAGAATTACGTTCTCTGTTTTGTTCTACAAGCTGTAAGAGCTCGTGTTCTTGACTATTGAGTTTTTCTTGTAATGAGGCATAATCACCAAGTCCGTCGTGAGAAGGAAGACTTTCTTTTAGGTGAATTATTTTCATTAGAAAAGAACCTTTGTTGGTTGACTCTTCTATTTCCTTCTCTAAATTTTCAATTTTGAGTTTCAAATCATTGAAACGCGAAATAAAGTATTCTACAGAAGCTTCTGCATCCTCCTTGATCTCACCAATTAGTCGTTCAGAATGGCTGCCCCATGCATTCAAATACACGCCATTATTCAATATTTTCCCGAAAGGCACCTCTACTTCTTTCACGACATCAAAACTGTTTTTCACTAACTAAAATTGAAGAAATAAATCCATTAACTTGGTCTCCATTTTGAAATTAAGCAAAAATGTCAGACGAAAAAATAATCTTTTCAATGGCTGGAGTGAACAAAATTCACCCACCTAAGAAACAAGTACTTAAGAATATTTATCTCTCTTTTTTCTACGGAGCTAAGATAGGAGTGTTAGGGCTAAACGGCTCAGGAAAGTCCTCCTTATTGCGAATAATTGCTGGTGTAGATCAAGATTTTCAGGGCGAAGTAGTTTTTTCACCTGGTTACACCGTGGGGATGCTAGAGCAAGAGCCTAAACTCGATCCAAATAAAACGGTGAAAGAAGTCATCAGTGAAGCTGTAACTGAAATTACAGATTTGCTTAAGGAATATGACGAGATCAATTTGAAATTTGGTGATTCGGAGATTCTTGACAGTCCTGAGAAAATGGATAAACTCATCCAAAAGCAGGGTGAAGTTCAGGATAAACTGGACGCTTCTGGTGCTTGGGACTTGGACAATAAGCTGGAGCGAGCAATGGACGCACTAAGAACCCCACCTGAAGATGCCCTTATTAAGAACTTATCTGGAGGTGAAAAGCGTAGGGTAGCACTTTGTCGACTTTTGCTTGAAGAGCCAGATGTATTATTGCTGGATGAACCGACCAACCATTTGGATGCTGAGTCTGTTCATTGGCTTGAGCAGCATTTGAAACAATACGCAGGTACTGTGATCGCAGTAACTCATGATAGGTATTTCTTGGACAATGTGGCCGGTTGGATACTAGAACTGGATAGAGGTGAGGGTATCCCTTGGAAAGGAAACTATAGCAGCTGGCTTGATCAAAAGCAGAAGCGATTGGCAGATGAAGAAAAGTCACAATCCAAGCGTCAAAAGACTCTTGAGCGAGAGCTGGAATGGGTGCGAATGACGCCAAAAGGCAGACAGGCCAAAGCGAAAGCTAGATTGTCTGCATATGATAAATTGCTTGGTGAGGAAGGCAAAGAGAAGGAAAGTCAATTGGAACTTTACATTCCACCAGGTCCACGTTTGGGAGCTAAAGTAATAGAAGCTACCAATGTGACTAAAGCATTTGGAGACAAACTCTTGTTTGACAATCTAACTTTCAGTTTGCCTCAAGGCGGTATAGTAGGAGTGGTAGGGCCAAATGGGGCTGGTAAAACCACACTTTTCAACTTGATCACAGGTAAAGACAAACCTGATTCCGGAAGCTTCGATGTGGGGCCAACTGTGGAAATGGCATATGTTGATCAGGAACATAATGACCTAAGAGGAGATCGTACTGTTTTTGAAGCGATCACTGGAGGTAATGAAATCATGATGCTGGGGGATAAAGAGATGAACTCTAGAGCTTATGTGAGTAAATTCAACTTTTCAGGGTCTGATCAAACCAAAAAGGTAGGGGTTCTATCCGGTGGAGAGCGAAATAGAGTTCACTTGGCAATTGCCTTGAAGCAAGGGGCTAATTTGATTTTGCTCGATGAGCCGACCAATGATTTGGATGTCAATACACTGAGAGCATTGGAAGAAGCGCTGGACAACTTTGCTGGATGTGCCGTGGTGATTTCCCATGATAGGTGGTTCCTTGATCGTATTTGTACACACATTCTTGCTTATGAAGGCAATAGCAGCGTCTATTGGTTTGAAGGCAACTTTAGTGATTATGAAGAAAACAGAAAGAAACGTCTTGGTGATGCTGCGCCAAAAAGAATCAAATACAGAAAGCTGAAATAGTGAAAAAGAAAGAGTGCCCATCTTGCGCAATGATGGTTCCGGCAAATAGTAATATTTGCCCGATTTGCGCTTATGAATATCCAAAAATGGGAATTGGCTACCGAGTGGTAGCCATTCTTTTGATTTTGTTATTTCTATTTTTTATGATTTGGTAATTGAAAAAGTCAAAGACTATAAAACTTAACTGCATCGTCTCTGTTGAAATATGTCATTTTCGAGTTGAATGAGACATTTAGTCTAAGGTCAAGCGGCATAAATCGCAAGACATTTAGAAATCATTCAAATTCAAATTCCTTCCTGATCAATTAAGTAAACCATACTTGTTAATGTAGCAGCACCCAGTTCCAACTCTCGCTTATCTACCGCTTCAAAAATATCTGCGTTGGTGTGGTGGTAATTGAAATACTTTTGGGGATTTGGCTCCATTTCCATTAGGAAAACGCCTTGATCTTCTAGTGGACTTATATCTGCACCACTTCCAACACGCTCAAAATCCCAAACATGATATGGCGTAAAGTAGGTTGCCCAGCCTTGTACTTTCTTTCGTTGCTCCTCTTTACCCATGGATGAAAATCCCATTGGACCAAAAGAACCGGAATCTGATTCCAGACCTGCGATATGCTTTTCTCCTTTGTTCTTCGCAACTTCGGCGTATTTCTTACCACCTCGCAGGCCGTTTTCTTCATTCATGAACATCACGACCCTAATGGTTCTTTTCGGCTTAATGCCCATTTCGATAAATGTTCTGCCCACTTCAATAGACATCATACATCCTCCACCGTCATCATGCGCACCTTCGCCTACATCCCATGAGTCAAGGTGTCCGCCCACCACGATGATCTCTTCTGGATTTTCACTTCCACGAATCTCGCCAACGACATTGTAAGACAGTACATCTTCTTTCATTTCACAATGAGTTTCAACAAATACTTTTAATCCTTTCTGTTCTTTGATCAATTTGCTGAGCTCATCTGCATCATTCGTGCTGATGGCCACAGCGGGAATTTTGGGCATCATCGGTTTGTAAACCAGTGATCCTGTGTGAGGAATGTCATCCCTTCTGTTAGTCATAGATCTTACCAAAACCGCTTTTGCGCCGAGCTTTCCAGCCTCAGAGGCACCATATGCTCTTTGCACCACTGCGCTTCCGTAGGCAGCAAAAGTGTTGACCAAAGTAGGATCCATTTCACCATTGTAAAAAACGATTTTTCCTTCTAGGGCTTTACCCAATTTATTGACTTCCTCTATGCTCTTTACCTCGATTACCTCCGCATGAATACCAGCTTCTCCAGTACCCACCGAATTACCCAAAGCAATGGCATTCAGCTCAAAAGCGCCCTTAGTATTTGAATTTGTCACTCGTGCTACTTCTTGCTTCCCACGCACCCAATGTGGCACCATGACTGGCTGGAGATAGACTGTATCAAATCCATAATCTTGCATCAGCTGGCGCGTGTATTCAACAGCCGCAGCGGCTTGCGGTGATCCACTCAGCCGTGACCCAATTTCCTTACATAAGTAACGCAGGTTCTCGTAAACTGGACTTTGCGTCAATTGGTGATCGTAGATACTCTTGATCGCTTCTGTGTGATCCTTTTGTGCATATCCTAGGAGTGGGAAGAGCAAAAGAAATGAGAGGAATTTTTTCACGGTTGTTTTGCTTGAAAGTTGATCAAACTTACGGATTAACCCATAAAAAAAGCGACTTGAAAAGTCACTTTTTGATGGATGGTATTATTGATAAAATACCTATAAAATTTGATTTACGTAGTTGTCCCGCCACAACTTGATCCTGCACCTGCCGTACAACCATAGCAATGCTGACTCAATCGAATTGATCGTTCATTTACCTTCTCTAATGAGAAGTTTGAAATGTGCTCTGGCGCATCCTGAAGTTTCATGTCGAGCATTTGATTGAAATCACAATCATATAGATAGCCATCCCAACTCACACTGATGGTATTGCGACACATTACCTCAAGAGCTGCCGCTGGATTGTATGCATTTACAAGTTCATGCATATAGGAGGTGTAGTTATCAGTGTTAACCAAGTAATCTAAAAACCGACTGATAGGTAGATTTGTGATTGCGAAAAGCTGGTTAAACTCAATGCTATAAAGATCTCTCAGTTTCTCTTTAAACTGATTTTCCAGCTCTTGCTGATCATCTGGAAGAAAGGCACCAGAAGGATTATAAACCAAGTCCAGTTTCAATCCGCTATCTGGTTTGCCATAGCCTACTTCATTGAGCATTTGTAGGCCCTTGATCGACTTTTCAAAAACACCCTCTCCACGTTGAGCATCAGTTCTGCGTGCCGCAAAATAGGGCAGAGAAGAGACTACATTCGCTTTGTGCTTTTTGAAAAATTCTGGGAGATCATTGTATTTCGGGTTGGCAGTGATGATCGTGAGATTGCAACGAACGATAACCGATTTCCCCATTCCTGAAAGCTGCTCTACAAACCATCGAAAATCAGGGTTCATCTCTGGAGCCCCACCTGTCAAATCAACAGTTTGTACGGAAGTACCCTCAATCGCTTTCAAGATGAGCTGCATGGTTTCTCGGGTCATTATCTCTTGACGATCTGGTCCGGCATCCACATGGCAATGCTTACAAACCTGATTGCACATCTTTCCCACGTTGATCTGGAATATCTCCAAACCTGTAGGTTTTAATGGGAATAGGTTTTGGCTTTCGAGCTTACTAGCAAAACTCGGAATGTCCAATGATTGGTGGTCATCCAGAATTGCTAGTTGTTTTTTAGCGATGGCTAAATCGTGCTTTTGCCTGTTTAACGTTGCTAAACTCATATAATCTTTTTCTTTCTTGAAATACCACTCATTAAGAGTTGGTTTACATCATTTTGTCTTTCACTTGATTCATCATCTGTACGCCATGTACCAGTGATGCTCCTCCGCGGATTGCTGCTGCAACATGTACAGCCTCCATCATTTGTTCTTCGTCATATCCTTTTTTTAGCGCATCTGAAGTGTATGCGTCTATGCAATATGGGCATTGGATGGTATGAGAAACTGCAAGGGCGATCAGTGATTTTTCTCTGGCAGATAAGGCTCCCGCTTTGAAAACCTCACCATAGTAATCAAAAAACTTCTCTCCAAGTTCCTTTTGGAAGTCTGTGATACTCCCAAATTTTCCGAGATCTTCACGATTGTAGTAAGTGTCTTTCATAGTTTGATTTAGATTGAAGAATTAGGTTTTAAGGTTAGCATTTACACGCCTCAATATAGCAAATCTCCTCGCTCAACTATATTGATAAAGTCTCGGGTTAACTCAAATGTCGGCTTAGATTCTTTTCTGGAAGAAATTATTGTTCAGAGAATTCTACACCTTTTGACGAGAGATCTTTCCAGAAATCTGGGTAAGATTTAGCTACAACTAGGGGGTCTTCCACCACTAAAAATTGATTTCGACAAATGGGAGCAAAAGCCATGGCCATTCTATGGTCGTCGTAAGTATGAATAGGAGCGATTTTCTTAGGAATCGTACCCGGAATCATCGTCCAAGAATTACCCTTTTCGAGCAATTGTGATCCGAGTTTATTAAGCTCATTTCGCATGGCTGCAATTCGGTCGGTTTCTTTTATACGCAGGCTTTCCAATCCAATCATGTTGAGTTGGATTCCCTTCATAGCCGCAGTGACCATGACAGTCTGCGCTAGATCGGGGCAAGTTCTGAAGTCAATATTTATTTCTTTTTCTATTGCTCCAGTTAATTGGAGATGGGCGCCATCAGTCGTATAAGTCGTTTTTACACCCATTTTTGCCATTATAGTCGCTATGGCCTGATCACCTTGAAGACTATCTTCTCGCAATCCTCCAAGGATTAGGTCTGCTTCTTCTGATAGAGCAACCAAAGAATACCAATAGCTAGCACCAGACCAGTCACTTTCGATGGTGTAACTGCCTTTGGTGTATTGCTGTGGTGATATATGAATTATATCGCCAGACCAATCTGCTGATACTCCAAATCTTTTCATCAAGCCAAGTGTCATTTCAATATATGGTCGGCTGAAAACTTCAGTTGTGAGCTTGATCGAAAGACCTTTTGGTAAACTAGGGGCGATCATCAACAAAGCGCTAATGTATTGACTGCTAATATTTCCTGGGATTTCAATCAAATTTGTCTTTTGATCCTCAATGCCTTCTATTTTCAATGGAGGGTAGCCTTCTTTTCCAAGGTATTCGATCTTAGCGCCAATAGCTGAGAGCGCATCAACAAGGAGACCAATCGGTCTTTCACACATCCTCGGAGTACCAGTGATCGTTTGTCCATTCCCTTTGATTGCAAGAAGTGCTGTACAAAAGCGCATTGTAGTACCAGCATCCAGTACGTCCCAAATGTCTCCTGGATTTTGCATTAAGCGAGTCATTGTCTGCGTATCACGCGCTGCAGAAAGATTGTCAAGCTGAAGCTTGTTTCCGCTGAGTGCATTGATAAGCAATGAGCGGTTGCTTTCACTTTTTGAAGAGGTCAATTGGACTTTTCCCGTAAGGAGCCGCGTATATTTTTTAATATGATATTCCAATGTGAAAATAAAGTTTGATTCGGGTCGTTCGGATTACAACTGTTTAATTATCAATTTCGTCTTAGTACATATTAACCTAAAGAAAACCCAAAGAATATCATGTCTCTCAGAAGAAGTCTCGGATCGCTAATTGTCACTGTGCTTGTAGGATCGCTCACGTTTATGATCGCAACACCCAAAAAGATCAATAAAAATAAAATTCGAGTCACCAAAACTAGCTCGCATCCCCGTCTTGATGAAAAAGAAGACCTTTTTATTTAAGGCTTTTATAAAAGTCGAAGGATTCTGAGATCCACTCGCTTTCTGCATGCTCATCAAAAGAGCAATTCCCAATTCCTTTGATTAGAGAAAAACTGATGTTGGAACCGACATTCTTTTTGTCATGAGCGACCAGCGCCATTACCTCATCTAATGGTGGTAGCGCTTCTTTGCCATAAAGGTTTACCAGGAAGGTGCTGATTAAATGCAGATCAGTTTCTGTAAGCATGCCTTTTTTGAAAGACAAGAAGCCTTCTAAGATCATTCCAATGGCTATCGCCTCACCATGAAGAAGGGATTTTTCGTGATTGAGCGCCCAAGTCTCTACGCCGTGCCCAAGTGTATGGCCAAAATTTAAGATTTTCCTAAGGCCCCCTTCTCGAGGGTCTTTTTCCACTACTTCGCTTTTAATCTCGGCACTTTTCTCAATTACTTCTTGCCAGTTGAGCTCTGGAAAAGTAGCATTGCTTATTTCTTCAAAATAATCCTTATCGAATATCAGTCCGTGCTTGATCACCTCAGCATAGCCGGAGCGCAGCTCACGCTCAGGAAGTGTCTCCAGAAAAAGGTCACAAATGACCACAGCTGATGGGTCATTGAAAACACCAATATGATTTTTGAATCCATTGAAGTCTATTCCCAGCTTTCCTCCAATATTGGCATCAACTGCCGCTAAAAGTGTGGTTGGGAAATTGATGAATCGAATCCCGCGTTTGTAAGTAGAAGCAGCAAAGCCACCCATATCACCAATGACTCCACCACCTACGTTTACCAAAAGAGATTTTCTGCTAAAGCCTTCCTCGGTAAGGGCAGACCATATCAGGCCACATGTGTCAAGATTCTTGTTGATCTCTCCACTTTTGATTTCAATCACAAAAGCTTCTTTTGGAAGTCGCAGCAAAGGCAAGCAATGCTCTCTCGTATGCTCATCTACCAAGTATCCCACCTTATCTGGTTTGAGCGTTTCTATTAAGGACAAAAGAGTTTCGTGAGGTTTGCGCGAGAAAGAAATGTAGTCTGGTAATATCACTGTTTGGTAGGATTAAGATCTGTCTGAAATCAGCCTAAAAATGTAAAGGGGCTTGCTATCTTTGCCCACCAGTTTTCAAATGGCATCTAATAGAAGAGGCCGTTTTGTAAATCTGAATTCAAAAGTATGTCAGAAAATTCAAAAATTAACTTCGAAGATACGGCTACCGCATTCGCTCATAAATCGGATATGGAGCTGAGGAAATCGTTTTTTGTATTTTCAACCATGAATTACCCGTGGCTCGTAAAGGTAGGAACCTTCCTGACTGCCACAGCTTTGAAAGCCAAACTCCCTGTAAAGTCACTGATAAGAAAGACATTGTTTGATCAGTTTTGTGGTGGAGAATCTATAGAGGATAGCGAGAAGCGGATGATCCAATTGGCGCAAGCAAACGTCAAAACTATTCTGGACTACAGCGTAGAAGGCGAAGCAAGCGAAGAAGGTTACGAGGAAGCTGTTGAAGAAGCTTTGCGAGTTTCAACCTATGCAAAACAACATGTAAGTATTCCTTTTTGTGTGATAAAGCTAAGCGGACTTGGTTCGCCCAAGCTCATGGCGAAAAAGCAAAGAGGTGAAGAACTTACGAATTCAGAGAAACTGAGATTCGGAAAGATAATAGATCGAATAGATCGAATAGTTGGGCATGCAGTAGCCAACGAAATGAAATTCATGATAGATGCCGAGGAATCATGGATACAAGATGTCATTGATAGGATCACTTATGATCTTATGTTGAAGTACAACAAGAAAAGGCCGTATGTCTACAATACGTATCAACTGTATCGGCATGAGGCTTTTTCCAATATGAAGTCAGGTTTCAAAGAAGTCACAGAAGCAGGTTGTTTCTTTGCGGCGAAGCTTGTGAGAGGAGCCTATATGGAAAAGGAACGTGATCGTGCGGAAGAGATGAAGTATCCTGATCCTATCCAAACAAACAAAGCAGAGACAGATTTAGATTATAATGCGGCATTGGCATTTGCTGTAGAAAACGTAGGAAAATTTGCATTGTGTGCAGGTACTCACAATGAGTCCTCTTGTCAGCTTTTAGCAAATCTGATGGATACGCATAAGATCGCTAATAATGACGACAGGGTATATTTCGCACAGTTATTAGGAATGAGCGACAATATCTCTTTCAAGCTAGCAGACAAAGGATACAATGTGGCGAAATACGTGCCTTATGGGCCAGTTGAGAAAGTGTTGCCGTATTTGTTTAGAAGAGCAGATGAGAATACTTCCATTGCAGGGCAAAGTGGGAGAGAATACAGTTTGGTAAAAAAGGAATTGAATAGAAGACGAAGTAAAAAATAGAAGATGCATTTGAGCGAGCAAGAGATCCAAAGAAGAAATGAACGTGAGGCACTGATGGCAATGGGCATAGATCCATATCCAGCAGAGATGTTTGACGTAAATGTGAGTGCCAAAAACATATTGGAGAACTACGAGCGTCAAAAGTCTGACTACAAAGCGATAAGCATTGCTGGAAGGCTGATGAGTCGCAGAATCATGGGCTCAGCTTCTTTTGCGGAGATTCAAGACAGCACTGGACGTATTCAGATATATATCAGAAGAGATGACATTTGTCCAGATGAGGATAAGTCTTTGTATAATGACGTTTTCAAAAAGAGACTTGACATTGGTGATATTATTGGTTTGACCGGTTATGTTTTTACGACTCAAGTTGGGGAAATATCTATCAATGTCACCAGTCTAAAAGTATTGAGCAAATCACTTCGTCCACTTCCAATTGTCAAAGAGGCAGAGGATGCAGAAGGCAATGTGAAAACATTTGATGCTTTCACAGATCCTGAGCAACGCTACAGGCAGCGCTATGTTGACTTGATCGTCAATCCGCAAATCAAAAAAACCTTTATCCAACGAACAAGACTGGTCAATACCATTCGTGATTTCCTCAACGATAAGGGATATCTAGAGGTTGAGACACCTATTCTCCAGCCGATTCATGGTGGTGCTGCGGCAAGACCTTTTGAGACACATCACAATACATTGGACATGAAACTCTATTTGCGAATAGCAAATGAGCTTTACCTCAAGCGTTTAATCGTTGGTGGTTTTGATGGAGTTTATGAATTTGCAAAAGACTTCCGAAATGAAGGAATGTCTCGTTTTCACAACCCAGAGTTCACGCAAGTAGAATTGTATGTAGCCTACAAAGACTACAACTGGATGATGGATCTGATGGAAGCTCTTGTAGAGAAAATAGCTATTAACCTACACGGCGGCACTGTCGTGAAAGTTGGTGAGCATGAAATCAACTTCGAGCGTCCGTGGAAGCGATTTACCATGTTTGAAGCCATAGAGCATTTTACCGGAGTGGATATTTCTGCGATGAACGAAGTTGAATTAAGGAAGACAGCCAAATCGATGCATATCGACGTGGATGATACCATGGGCTCGGGCAAGCTGATAGATGAAATTTTCGGAGAAAAATGTGAAGGCAAGCTGATCCAGCCAACCTTCATCACAGACTATCCTGAGGAGATGTCCCCACTTACCAAAAAGCACAGATCAAAACCAGGCCTTGTCGAGCGTTTTGAGGCAATTTGTAATGGTAAGGAGATCATGAATGCTTATTCGGAGCTGAACGATCCTGTGGACCAGCGTAAGCGTTTTGAGGATCAATTGGAGCTAGCAAAGCGTGGTGACTCTGAGGCGATGGTGTTGGATGAAGATTTTCTCCGCGCTTTGGAATACGGAATGCCACCAACTGCAGGTGTAGGATTAGGGATCGACAGGCTGGCCATGATCATGACCAACTCCAATTCTATTCAGGATGTACTCTTTTTTCCCCAGATGAAACCTGAGAAGAAAACCAAAGAAGTGGTTCTCAATGGCGATGAAAAATTGTTATTCGATCTGCTTCCAGATGCTGAGAAGGTGGTGCTGGATGATATCAAAGCAAAATCTGGGCTCTCCAATAAAAAATGGGACAAGGCCATCAAAGGCTTGACTCGTGAGGGTTTTGCGAAAGTAGAGAAAAACGATGACGGTCTCTTCGTAAGTCGTTCTTAAACCTTACGACTTACAGCTTTCTTTTCATTACGATCTGATCTGCCGCTTGTTTGCCATTTTCGATGATTGGCTCTTTGTAATATTTGATAAAGTGGCCTTTCACTATGAATGAATGCTCGAATTTGAGCTTCTTGTAGAAACTAATAGCATCAATGCTCACATCGGCTGTTTTGACGATGATGGTTTCGTAACCTTCCATTTTCGAAATGCGGAAAGCATATTTGAGGAGGTCTTTGCCAATACCCATTCGACGATATTTTTCAGCAATGCAAATGTTTCTGACCTCTATTTCGTGCGCTGTATTGGGGGTGAGAATGATTGTTCCGATTACTTCATCTCCTTCTTTGGCAAGATAGCAATCACCAGAGAATAGATATTTTTCAACCATCTCTATGGATGGGTCTGCATCCAGCAGTAATTCCATTGGAGCCTTCTCCGAATGTCCAAGTTTACTTATTTCCAAAATGCTAATTTAATTTAGTTTGAGCGTGAGCTAGACCATGGTTAATCCAGCTCATTAGTTGCTCTTCTGTTTCATAACCTGCTGGTCCCACATAGATAAATTCTTTCATGGGACGCTTAGCGAAATCCATTTCTCTTACTGCCGGGTTCTTAAATACTCCTTCAATTTCTGCTTCTAGGACTCTCACCATTAGGTCATCCTTAATCACTCCTACGGTCATTTTACCTTTGTAAAGAAAGGCAACTCCGCCGAACATCTTCTTTTCTGACAACCCAGGAATATTGATAGTATCAAAAGTCTGTCTAATCCGTGAAGCCAACTCATCATTGAATGCCATAGACTTCAAATATGCAAAAAATCACTGATTATTTTCTCTCCAAAAAAGGTCTCACCCTGCTTATCAAAACTCTCTGTGCTATCTGTTGTCAAAAACTTCACTTTTCTGCCTTTGGTACAATGTTGATTAATTTCCTGATGCCTTTTAAGGTAGTCTTTTAAACTTGGCGCCACTATAGCCCCTTGGTCCAAAATCGATACCTGATTGGGGACATACTCCCTTATTTTATCCATCAATATTGGATAATGTGTGCAAGCAAGCAGCAGGGTGTCAATCTTGTCAGATTTTTCAAATAATTGATCGATGTACTTTTCGATAAAGTAATCCGCTCCTCTAGAATTCCACTCTCCATTTTCCACTAACGGCACCCACATCGGGCAAGCTTGCTGAAAGACTTGAAGCTGGGGATGAAGTTTTTTTATTTCTATTAGATAAGATTCGGAACTCACCGTACCCGAGGTGCCAAGTACACCAACATGTCCTGATTTTGTGTAGTTGGAGATTACTTCAGTCGTAGGGCGAATCACTCCCAACACCCTACGATCAGGTGAAATTTTTGGTAAATCTCGCTGTTGTATGGTTCGAAGAGCTTTTGCGGAAGCAGTATTACATGCCAAAATGATCAGAGGACAATCCTGATCTAACAGGTATTTAACACACTGAAGCGTGTACTCATATATAGTCTCAAATGAGCGAGTGCCGTATGGAGTACGGGCATTGTCTCCGAGATATAAATAATCATATGCTGGGAGTATATTTTTGATTTCTTTAAGGATGGTTAATCCCCCGAAACCTGAATCAAAGACACCAATTGGACCATCGTTCATTTTGCTAAACTACTCATTCAAAAGGCAACTGATCAACGATTTTTTGGAGTTTGGCTGCATTATACATACCCTTGGTGCTGTAAATGATTTTACCTTCTGGGTCAAGCAAAAAGAAATAAGGTAAGTCCTTGTCATCTATCTTGAGCGTTTCCTTATAGTCACTCATCGAGCCTTTGTAGAAGAGCACATTTGGATGTAATTGCTTGTCTACATCCTCCTCCACTTTTTTCATGACTTTCTCATAAGCTGGTCGCTTAGCTCCAGTGAGCATTGGCACGAAGTAAACCTGCACATCATAACTAAATGCGAAGAGTGAACCTGCCTCTGGTTTTTTGATAAGCTGGTCATAAATGGGACCAAACCATCCATTGAGAAATTGCTCGGACTTCTTCGAAAATGCAAGACCGACAAGCGTATGCTGACCTGCTGCATCCTGAGGAATGACGATCTGCTCATGCTTGAGACTTTCTCCATCGAGAGTTGGGAATATAGTACCAGTCTGTGCCCAGCTGAATAGTGTGCTAGTAATTAAGGTGAAATATAGGAAAAGCTTCATTTGTTGATTTTTACTTGAGGTAAGTAATTTATTTCTTGTCAATGAATTTTAGGGTGTAGAAGAAAAAAATTGAGTGGGTCATTGCTTATTGATTCTGGAGAATTATAGTTTTAAACTATGACACTTAATCAATTGGAATATGCACTTTGCCTGAGGGCGACGGGGAGCTTTGTAAAAGCAGCTGAAAAACTTAGAATTAGCCAACCTGCCTTGAGCGCGCAGATTAAAAAATTGGAGGAGGAAATCGGCATTAAACTATTCAATAGAACAAGTTCGCCTATTGAAGTGACCAATGATGGCGCACGATTTCTTGACCGCTCTGATCATATTCTGACGGATGCAAAAAGGCTTTTAAGGTTTTCTCAGGAGCTTCATACCAGCTTTATAGGTACTTTGAAAGTAGGGGTGATACCTACGCTCGCACCATATTTAGTGCCACTTTTCATACCATCACTTCTCAAAGATTTTCCTGATTTCCGCATTGATATATATGAATATACTACTGAGCAAGTGATCTCTGGCGTCCGCAAAGGGTCATTAGATGTAGGGATCATCTCCACGCCACTTACTTCACCAGGTATCCGCTATGAGGTGCTGTTTTACGAACGATTTTATGCCTATTCTTCTAAGGATACTGGCAATAGAACCAATCTAGAGATCAACGAAATCAACTATGATGAGCTCTGGATTCTCAATGAAGGTAATTGCTTCCGTGATCAAGTCAATGATATTTGCAACGTCAGCAAGGTGCGTGAAACTAGGCAGTTTAACTATCGAAGTAATTCCATAGATGCCTTAATTCGTATTGTGGATCAAAAAGGAGGGATTACAATCCTTCCAGAACTGTGTTTGCTTAGTCTCGATGAAGTGCAAGAGGAACGCGTATTGCCGCTTGCTTCCGGCTTGAAAGCACGAGAAATCAGCCTCATAATGACCAAACAGTATGATAAAGAGAGGTTCATTGATAAACTCCAAGAGTACATCAAAAACAATATACCAAAGCACATGCTCAGCCAAGGAAACTATGAAGTGGTAGATCCGCACATTTAAAAAAGAATACTACCGTTCACATTTTTTGGGAAACCTTTTCGTTTCAATGGAGTAAACAAAAAATGTCCACTACCTAAGTATCTGTATGTTTAATCTGTTTTCGAAAAAAAAGAAGTTCAAAGCCTCATGTGATTTGAGTGGGGCTCCTCTTGAAAAAGAATCCGCCTATTTAGTCTCAACAGCTCAAATAATTGCGTCAAAGAAATTTTGGGACAATATCATGACGGAGCCTGATACGATGACTTACACGGAAGCCTATTTCAAAACAGGTGATGCAAATGCGACGAATATTCGTGGGATGATCTTCAACCGATATGCTGGCAAGGACAAGCACTGGGTAATCTCTGATGCTCACCTACATCTATTTGACATAGATGAGCAAACCTCTAAGTCTATAGCTGATAAATGGTGGGATTCTGAGGGCAATGAGGTTCCAGAAGACTTCACACAGTCATTGGCTAATATGGATCAAAATACTTTTGGAGAATTTAAGTCCTATGCTATAGAAGAAGCAGGCAGAAGAATGGTCTCTCTCAAATAAGCTGATCAGGCGATATTTGTAAAAACCGCTTGCACATCGTCATCATCTTCGATTTTGTCGAGCATTTTTTCTATCTCTTCCATCTGCTCTTCTGAGAATGTCACGGGAGTAGTAGGGATTCGCTCCAATGCTGATTTCTTTACATCTATTCCCTTCATTTCCAAAGCTTTTGATAACTTCCCAAAATCTGTATAATCAGCATAGAGGTATATGATATCCTCATTTAATTCAATTTCTTCCAATCCAGCATCGATCAATTCGAGCTCGAGTTCTTCAATATCCATCTCTTCAGTTTTCTCAAATTCAAAGACAGCTTTTCTTGAAAACATGAATTCTAAAGAACCATTTGGAACCACACTACCACCAGCTTTATTGAAGTAGGATTTCACATTGGCGACAGTTCTAGTAGTATTATCTGTAGCACATTCCACAAAAACCAAAACACCATGTGGGCCTTTGCCTTCATAGGTGATTTCAATATAGTCAGTAGCATCAGAACCTATTGCGCGTTTGATGGCATTGTCTATATTGTCTTTAGGCATGTTCTGTGCCTTTGCATTTTGGATGGCAGTACGCAGCTTTGCATTCATCTCAGGCTCCGCACCACCTTCTTTTACAGCTACAGTGATTGCTTTTGCCAGCTTTGGAAAAATCTTAGACATCTTGTCCCAACGTGCTTCCTTAGATGCTCTTCTATATTCAAATGCTCTTCCCATGATTTTTGATTTTCACGGCAAAAATAAGCAGACCAAAGAGATAAGAAAAAGTATTTTTCTAATGAAGATCAATTAGGGAAAACTCAAGGCTCGACGGAGTTTTACTTCGTCTATTGGCTTTTGGATATATGCTTGATAGGGTATATCAAAATTGTCTGTCATATAATCCTCAGGATAAGCAGAGACAATAATCACTTTCGGCTGATATTCAAGCAAATCAATAAATTCGGGACCTTGCAGGCCTGAGATATTGATGTCAAGAAAAATGATTTCTGGACGCTGCCTTTCGATCTTAATAGCCGCATTGACAGTGTCTGAGTAAATCCCAAGTAATTCTAGATTAGGAATTCTGGAAATATAGTATTGCAAAATGTCCTGATGGCCTTTGTCATCTTCAACTATTACGCAGGTATTTTTCTTGTTACTGTCCAAAGTTCTGATTGAAAAAATGAATCTAGCATTATTTCTTAATAGATAATGCTAAAATCCTATATTATCTTGAAAACTTCTTCTTTTTTCTAGTTTTAAATCTTGAAGAATAGCACTTTTAGGCCTTATCACTAGGCTGAACGATTGAAATCTACCAAATGGAACCCATGAAAAATTCATTGACCAGCAGTGCAAGTCTCTGGTGACACCTATCCTTGTCTGAGTGAAATCCATATTCTTGATATCATATCCAGAGTTAAAGGTGATTTGGGTGTTGTCTGTTAAACCGAGAGTTCCATTGAATTGCACCCCGTGATTGGTGATTTGAGCATCGCTCAAGCCTGCTTTACCTCGATTGGCATTATAGCTCACACGTAGACTCCATGGCAAGTTGAAATCAACATATTCTTCTGGATTAGCCTTGATATATTCTTTTTCCTGAGTGGTGCCATATGGACTTTCGTCGATTGCAGCACCATCATTGTCATAGGCACTAAATCCATTGCGGTCATTTTGTTGTGTATCTTCTTTGGCATTTCCCGACTTTTTGCCTTTCAGTGTAAAGCCCACAGCAGTTGAGAGACTTCTTAAATTCCCTAATCCTTGCCCATTGTTCCAAGCATATCGGTCGATTCTTTTGCCTTGATCTGTTCCATTCTCCACGTATACATAGGGATCAAAAGCCCCGCTCAATGTGAGACTTACCTTATTATCAAAAAAGCTTGTACGGGCATTCCAGCTCATATTGTTCAGCTTGAAGGAATCTGCAGCGAAGTTATATCCAGTATTCATCGATAAGTTGTCAAAGATCTTCACCTTTTTAAACTCATTTATAGAGTCCTTTTTACTCCTCACCTTCATTTCTATGTTGTTGGTAAGTGAAAAACTCAAGGTCTGACTTTTGTTACCTGATGGGCTTCCGTATGCGAAGTTTTGGTACTTTGAAACTCTTACTTCATTTCCAAGTGTATCTTTTTGAATGGTTTCATATACTCCGAATTTTTCATCGCCAAAATCTGGATTGTAGCTGAAAGATAAACTTGGCGTCATTACATGTCTTATTGCCTCGATAGCTGGGATTCCTTTGATGTAATACATACCATAAAGACGCGTGTTCATTGATGCACCAGAGTTCCAGCTGCCGGCACGCGAGAAACCTTCAACTGTATCTACCTTAACACCATTTTCTTCAGGTACGAATGTGTAGTCCAATGAACGCGTATACCATACTTCATTGTAGTTGAAACTCGGACTAACAGTGAAATACTTCAGCACATTGAATGAAGTAGAAACTGGAATGCTATGCTTACCTCCAATCTTTGCTCGATCATAGATAGCACTCAGGTTGTCCAGATTAAACTGTAATGTATCCTCATTGGCTTCACTAGTATTTACCACGTTGAAACCGAAACCTGAGGTGGTCAATGGGGCATTGGTGATTTCACTCTTAGCAATGAAATTATGGCTTAAACTGACCTTCGCAAGAGGTGATTTTGAGGATTTGACGAGTTTTTTGAAAGGATATATCCTGTTGACATTCAATGCAAGATCAGGCAATGTCATGTTGTAAATACCACTTTGAATGTTCTGGCGATGACGAAAATTGGTAGACATATTCATTGGTACCTTTTTGAATTTCTGTGTGTAGCTAAGGCTAGAGTTGAATTCTGAGCTGATACTTCTCGTTGGATTATTGATTGCTACGTTGTTGTTTTGGTTGAAACCCCTTGATCCACCGTTTACGCTAGCGCTAAAGCTCGAATTGCCCCGAGTCTCTGGACGATGACTCCATCTTATCCAGAAATCATTTGTCTCCACGGGAGCCTCTGCTGATTCTGTAATGTTTTTATTGTAGGCGAAATTTAGACCTCCGTTGAATTTATATCTCACCTTATAATTGGAGGTCGCATCAAAGGCATAGCCACCTTTGGAGTAGATATCGCCTGTTAACCTTAAGTCCACATAGTCACTGATGCCAAAGTAATAGCCTCCCCCTCTTAGGAAAAAGCCTCTCCTAGTTTCTTCACCATATGATGGGAAAACTATACCAGAGGCCTTTTCTCTCGGTTGAGGGAACATCCCAAATGGAAACCAAAGTGGCGTAGGAACTTCTCGAAATTTAAGATTGAATGGTCCAGACAGAACTTTATTCCCCGGGATAACTTTTATTTTTTCTGATTTGATAAAGAAGTGAGGATCTGAAAGGTTGCAGGTTGTGTACTTCGCGTCCCTGATGAAAAGCTCATTTTCCTCATTTTTCTTCACGTCTTCACCATGCATAATGGCGCCATCTTGCTCTGTAATTACCCCTTTGATGATCGCACGTTTCGTTTTGAAATTGTAAAGAATATCATCAGTCTCATAGGAGTCGGATCCTTCCGAGAAGACTGGTTTCCCCCTTTTTCTTCCCAAGGAATCAAGTGTATACTGTGATTTGATATTTCGCTCTGTCCAGTCGATGGATGTCTGACCAGATTCTAATGTGATACCACCATAGTCTATGTGCGTATCTCCGTACATACGGAGCCTTTTATTTTCAATTTCAAAAACCATCGAGTCCTTCGCATTATAATTGATGGTCGTCTCTATATCGTTTTTTTTAATTTTTGCCGGAGCTAATGCTGAAGAGTCTGCTTTAAATTCTGGAATTTCGGTGCTATCACCGATTACGGCATTATTTGTGTTAAGACTTGCCGCGGGAATCAGGTCATTTCCTGTAAATTTAAGCTCAGGAGATTCGAAAATTTGGACAGAGTCGGCCCTACTGGAAAAAGTGGAGTCAGTTTGTCCGTAAAGTGGCAGGAGTACCAGAAATAAAATAGACACAAGCGCAGTTCTCCTCAAGCCAACTGATTTTAATAACTGATTAAAAATTTACAATTTTGCGTAAAAATATGGCATTTCATTATATAACCGAGCAGCCTTGAGAAATATTGCAATCCCGTTTTGTATTTCGATATTACTAGTATTGGGAGCATTCAATACAGTAAATACACGCTCCTACAAAATCAGAAAAATAGTGATTGACGCTGGCCATGGAGGTAAAGATCCAGGGACAAGTGGCTCATTCATTAAAGAGAAAGATGTAGCCTTGGGTGTATCTCTAGAGCTTAAGCGCATTATCAATGAAAATCTGCCAGAGGTAGAGGTGCTATTAACAAGAAGAAAGGACAGCTTTCCTCAATTAAAAGATCGGGCGGAAATTGCCAATAAGTTCAATGCAGATCTTTTTGTGTCAGTTCATGCCAACTGGGTGAGCAACCCCTCAATCTACGGCACAGAGACCTATGTAATGTCCATTCAAAATTCGGGCAGAAACTTGGAAGTCGGCAAGCGTGAAAACTCTGTGATTCTTCTTGAGGAGGATTATGAAAAGAATTACGATTTTGATCCTAAGTCCCCAGAATCATTTATTCTTTTTTCATTGACGCAAACAGCTTTTCAAGAGAGGAGTATGCTTCTTGCCCAAAAAATAGAAGATCAAATGCGAACCAGAGTAGGACGTAAGAGTAGGGGTGTAAAGCAATCCGACTTATATCTCATGTGGAGTACCGCTATGCCTAGTGTATTGGTGGAAGTAGGGTATCTTAGTAATCAAAAGGAGGAAAAGGATCTAAGTGACCCTTTGAATCAAGTCTATATTGCCTCGGGTATATACAGGGCCTTCCGCGAGTATAAGGAAGAATTAGAGACCATGAATTAAATCTGAATAATGTCGAAAGAATTTAAAGTAGGGTTAATAGCCTTGATAGCAGGAGCGTTGATGTATTACGGATTCAACTTCTTGAAAGGCAAGGATTTTTTCTCGCCAACAAATAAATATTATGCCATTTACAATAAAGTGGATGGTCTCAATAAATCTAATCCAATTATAATCAATGGACTTACAGTTGGGCGAGTTGGAAAAATTCGATTGCTACAAAGTGAAGAAAATTTGATTTTGGTAGAATTGAATATTGATGATGCTATCGTACTGGGGGATTCTACCATTGCATCGCTTTCTAACACAGATTTCTTAGGCAGCAAAGGTGTTATTTTGACTGTCAATTCTTTAGAAAGACCGCTAGCGCCTGGAGATACATTGATCTCCATAGTAGATAAGGGACTTGAGGATATACTGGCTAGTGCTGAACCTGTAGCGAACAACCTCAACACGACCATAACCAGAGTCAATGAAATCCTAATTGGTCTTAAAGGGAGTGGTGAAACCATCAATACGACATTGAATGAATTGAAAAAGACCACAATTAGTGTAAATGAAATTATAGGGCAGAATCAAAATAAGCTTGCGCAAATCATGAATCAAACTTCATATTTGATTCAGAATCTCAATAACAAGCTTGATGGATTAGATCCTGTTTTGACTAAGACTGAGGGTTTACTCGACTCATTGAGTAATCTCCAAATCAATGAAACTTTGGCCACCATTAGAACCGCCGTAAATGGTTTGAATGAAACTGTGGCAAGTATCACAAATGAAGAGGGCACTTTAGGCAAACTGATCTCCAATGATTCATTGTACAATAGCATCAATCAGACCATGTCCGATCTGGATCAGTTGATCATTCATATGGATCAATACCCGAAACATTTCTTTGCGCCTTTGGGCAAAAAACATAGCAAAGTCATGCAAGATTTAGGGAGAGAAGAGTAGACCAAATCTTCTCATTCTTGTCACCACACCCCACTATCTATGGATATTAAATTCAATAAAAACGAAGACCTTAATAAAAAGCTCGTTGCTGAATTAAAACGGCGATTTGGAACTGTAGCAAAAGGAGGCGGTGAAGACAAAATCAAGAAACTACACGAAAAAGGAAAGCTATCTGCAAGAGAGCGAATTGCCTATTTGATAGATGATGAGACTGGTTTTGTGGAAGTAGGGGCATTTGCTGCAGAGGGAATGTATGAAGAGTGGGGCGGATGTCCTTCGGCAGGCGTTGTAGCGGGTATTGGAAAAATTTCAGGAAGACAATGTGTGGTCGTGGCTAATGATGCTACAGTAAAAGCGGGTGCTTGGTTCCCTCTGACAGCCAAGAAAAACCTCAGAGCACAAGAGATTTCAATTGAGAATAAGTTGCCAATCGTTTATTTGGTAGATAGTGCGGGCGTTTTTCTACCCATGCAAGATGAGATATTTCCTGACAAAGAGCATTTCGGCAGACAGTTTAGAAATAATGCACGCATGTCATCCGAAGGGATCGTACAGATCGCGGCAATTATGGGTAGCTGTGTAGCTGGTGGAGCATATCTGCCTATCATGTCTGATGAGGCGCTGATAGTAGACGGATCTGGCTCTATTTTTCTTGCTGGAAGCTATCTTGTCAAAGCTGCGATTGGTGAAGATGTAGATAATGAAACTTTGGGTGGAGCTACCACGCATTGTGAAATATCTGGTGTCACGGACAACAAATATGAGGATGACAAAGCTTGCCTTGATGCCATCAAGCGCAGCTTTTCCCGAATAGGGTCAAATGAAGAGGCAGGTTTTGATCGAGTTGCGCCAAAGCCCCCAAAGCTGGACGAAAAGGAAATTTATGGCCTCTTTCCAAATGATAGGAATGTGCCTTACAACATGCTTTCAATTATAGAAAGGATGGTGGATGATTCTGAATTTGAGGAGTACAAGGCGCTTTATGGCAAGACCTTGGTTTGTGGATATGGCCGAATAGATGGATGGAGTGTGGGGATCGTTGCGAACCAACGCAATGTGGTGAAGAGTAAGAAAAGTGGTGGTGCGACAGAAATGCAAATGGGAGGCGTCATCTATAGTGACGCTGCGGATAAGGCAGCCCGTTTCATTATGAACTGCAATCAAAGGAAGATTCCGTTGGTGTTTTTCCATGATGTGAATGGGTTCATGGTAGGTAGCCGATCGGAGCATGGAGGCATCATCAAAGATGGAGCTAAGATGGTCAATGCTGTTTCGAATTCAGTAGTGCCTAAATTCACTTTTGTGCTAGGTTCTTCCTATGGTGCTGGCAATTATGCAATGTGCGGCAAGGCATTTGACCCTCGTCTGATCTATGCATGGCCTAATGCACAGATAGCCGTGATGTCAGGAAAATCAGCAGCTAAGACGCTCCTCCAGATAAAAATATCTTCATTGAAGAAAAGTGGAAAGGAAATCTCCGAAGCAGATCAAGAGCAAATGCTTGCTGAGATTCAAGCCTCATATGATAATAAATTGAGCCCTTATTACGCTGCATCACAGCTTTGGGTAGATGGAATTATAGATCCGCTAGATACTCGTAAAGTAATCTCAGCTGGTATCGAGGCAGCAAATCATGCCAGAATCGAAAAACCCATGAATGTGGGAGTCATCCAAACATAGGAGAAGTTTTCACTACATTTCTGTAAATTCGGATTAATCAATCATTCTAAACAGTTACAAATTGATCAAAGATAGTGAGCTGAAAGCGCTGGTCACACTTCTGGAAGATGAGGACAGTGAGATTGTAGAGCACGTGGAAAAGAAACTAATGGAGATGGGGACAAGTGTGATTCCGCTGCTAGAAAGAGAGTGGGAGATCAATTTCAACCCACTCATCCAGACACGTATTGAAGATCTGATTCATACTTTGCAGTTTGAGCTTTTTCAAGAGAGACTGGAAGATTGGAAAAATAATCGAGAGGATGATTTATTGGAAGGGCTTTGGGTACTGGCTACTTACCAATATCCTGATTTGGATTTGGACTTCCTCAAGCAAGAGTTTCATCAATTGTATATTGATATTTGGAGAGAATTTCGTGAAGATTTATTGCCTTTCGATCAGGTAAGGTTGATCAACAATATCTTATTCAATCAGTTTAAATTCCGAGCCAATACTAAGAATTTTCATTCGCCAGCAAATAGCATGATCAATGCCGTATTGGAATCGAAAAAGGGTAATCCGATCTCTCTTTGCTCCGTTTATCTATTGGTTTCGCGTAAGCTGGACCTACCTATATATGGTGTGAATCTCCCCAATTTGTTCATTCTTACCTACAAGGGCAACAACAATCATTTCTACATTAATGTCTTCAATAAAGGGTTGATTTTTTCGAAAGATGATATCGATAATTATCTAGAGCAACTAGAAATACCACCGAATGAAGAGTATTATCAACCATGCGATAACACTCAGATAGTGGTCAGATCTATACGCAACTTGATGATGTCTTTTGAAAAGCTAGGTGACTATCAGCGGACTGATGAGCTTAAAATTGCCCTCAATAGAATCGGTGAAAGCCCAATGGGAATGGAACTATAAGCTATAGGCTAAATAGTATTCCTTAAGCTTTTCTACCCTCATCCTGTGATGTCCTTCGAATTGCTCTTTTGTAATGATTCCGCGCATTGATTGATCGTCAATGAACTCTATCTTCATTTCATCCTTCAAGCTGATTTTACGCCTTCCATAGATTTTGTAGAGCACTTCTTTGCCACACCAAATTTTACATAGCGCATCAAGATTGTCTTGAAATTCATACTCCGATTCATGGAGAAATTTTGATTGGGTATCGACAAGTTTCTTTCTTGGGCGCTCCAGATCAATACCACAAGTCTTATTCAAGTTGATCATGGCTGCAGCCATTGGGAATGAATGCGAAATAGATATTTGGGCTTCCGATCCTGTAAGGAATGGTTTACCTGATTCATCTGGGATGATTTCCCGGTATTTCAATCCGAATTGAGAGGCCAAGTTTTTTATAAGTATTCTACCGACCATCCACTCAGCCAACCTCGTAGGGTTGAGATCTTCGGGCGTTTTCTCATTTACTAGACCTTTTAGCACTTCATTGGTCTCTTGGATATTCCAGACAGAGTACGCAGAATACGGGGAGATAGGTTTAGATAATAATAGAGGCATAGTTTGTTCTAATCAGCGATGCTTAATTTTACTTCAATTTTATCGATAATGAATGCAATCCGAGTAAAAAAGCAACATCATCTTTCTGGACACAAAGATTCACTTTATGCTTTAAGTAAATTCAGTGATACTCACTTCTTATCTGCGGGTGGTGATGGTATGGTTGTGTTGTGGGATTTGGAAGCTCCTGAAGTAGGTAAAATGATTGTGAAAGTGCCAAATAGTATTTATTCTTTGGCCTACAATATTGCAAAAGAAATACTTGTATTAGGTCAGAATTTCAGTGGAATACACCTCGTGGATGTCGTTTCAAGAAAGGAGATAGGTTCACTAGCGCTTACTAGCAGCCAGATATTTGATATTCAGACTACTAATGAGGCTATTTATGTGGCAACTGGAGATGGTAGTGTTATCAAAGTCAGTTGGGACTTAAAGATATTATCAACGATAAAGTCGAGTGATAAAAGTGCTCGAACCATTGCCATAAATGATCAGCGAAAAGAAATGGTGGTTGGTTTTAGTGATCAATTCATAAGGATTTATGATTTAGATCTTAAACTAAAGAAGGAGTTTGTTGCGCATGATATATCTGTTTTTTCATTGCAATATCACCCAGAGTTGCCGTTGTTGATAAGTGCAAGTCGAGATGCGAAGATCAAAATATGGGATTTGGACAATGACTATTTTGAATTGGAGAAGATCTCTGCGCACATGTACGCAATCAATCATTTGGCCTTTTCTCCGGATGGAGCATATTTCGCTTCTTGTAGTATGGACAAGTCAGTGAAAATTTGGGATAGTAGCCGTTTTAGGCTGCTTAAAGTGATAGATAAAGCACGACATGCAGGTCATGCGACCTCTGTCAATAAGCTGCTTTGGATGAATTATCGTGATTGGTTAGTATCTTGTAGCGATGATCGCACCATCTCGATTTGGGAAGTTCAGATGGAACATTAATTTTTGCATAATATGAAAATCACTCCATTAGAGATCAGGCAGAAGAATTTTGAGAAGAAACTTCGCGGATATGATAAGGATGAAGTCAGCGCGTTTCTTATTTCCATGTCCAATGAATGGGAGCGAATGCTCGATGATAACAAGGAGATGAAAATAAAGCTTGCTCACGCTGAAAAGGAAGTTCAGAAGCTACGAGAGGTAGAAAGTTCATTGTTCAAAACCCTCAAAACAGCTGAAGATACAGGTGCAAATCTGGTAGATCAGGCAAACAAGGCTGCAGAGCTACATTTGAAAGAATCTCAGATGAATGCTGACGCAATGATGGGGGAGGCAAAATCCAAGGCTAAAAACATCATCGAAAAAGCTGAAATGGAGGCCCGCATGTTGATAGAAGAAATGCAGGATGCCATCAAGGATCTTGAGCAGCATTTTCGTGGGCTTGAAAATCACAAGGAAAACATACTTGGCGAACTGCGAAATCTAGCAGATGATGTGCATGAGCGAATAAAGCGTAGTGAAAAGAATCATGCGCCTTTCAAATTGGAGGACCATACCAAGCGTGTGAAGGCTTTGATGAGAGAATCGGAGGAATGGATCAATAAAGAGAAACTGGAAGTGCAGCCAGTAAAACTGAAGCCTCTGAACCATGAGGATATATCTGCCCGACCAAAAGCTGCTGAAAAAGTAGAAGTAAAGAAGGAAGTAGTTCAAGAAAAAGTTCCTGAAAAAAGGCCAGTAGCCAAGCCTTTGAGCAAGCCATCTGTGAAAGCAGACGGTTCATTTTTCGATGAGCTAGATTGATAATGGGACAGATTGCGCTGGAAGGGATGGAGTTTTTCGCTCATCATGGGTACTATGACGAGGAAAGAAGAATCGGCAATAAATACGAAGTGGATGTAACGCTGGAAGTGGATTTTGAGACTGCTGCAGAGCAGGATGACCTTCGAGGCACTTTGAATTATGAGGAGATTTACGCAGTGGTCAAAAACGTCATGGAGAACCAATCAAAGCTATTGGAACACCTTGCATCACAGATCATTGAACAATTGAAAGCCAAAGAAAAAGATATAAAGTATATAAAAGTCAAGGTGGCTAAACACAATCCACCGATTGGTGGTCTTTGCAGGAAAGCGGTAATTACTTTGGAAGGTTAACCTCAGGCGTGACAAACACAAAACCTCGAGCGTCAGAACCTTCATAAAAATCTACCTCTTTGCCAATGAGGAACATCAATTCCTTTTTTTGAATAAAAATGGAGACACCTTCCAGTCGGAAGACTTGGTCCTGATCTTTTTCTTTATCAAACCCTAAAATAAAAGAGACACTACAGCCACCGCCTCTTACGCCCATGCGCAAGCCGTAACCCTCAGGAATATTTTTATTTTCCATGATGTTTACAATCTCTTGGTAAGCCTTGTCCGTAATGTGTACTGGTGGATTCATTTCGCCAAAGAAAATACTTATTTTTGATCTAACGCAAACGACGAATATATGGAGATGGTTTATGACCTGCTGAAAATTACAATCCCTGGTGTGCTCATTTTGTACACATCATATTTATTGGTGAGGTCATTTTTGCAGAAGCAATTGGACGAGGTGCATCTTAGTATGCGTCATCGCAATCAAGAGATCGTTACTCCGATTAGACTTCAAGCTTACGAGCGTATTTGCTTACTTCTTGAGCGAATTGCACCGAATAATTTAATTCCACGTTTAAATGGTCCAGAGATGTCTGCCAAACAACTGCAGTCTGCTTTGGTTAGTGAAGTGAGAAGTGAGTATAGTCACAACCTTTCTCAGCAGGTATACATGTCTGAGGACGCTTGGCTGTATGTAAATGGAGCAGTAGAGCAGCTTGTTTCGTTGATCAACGAGGCAGCAAATGAATTGAAACCAGATGCTACAAGTCTTGATCTAGCTCGCGCTGTATTTGAAAAATCTATGAGAAATGATCAGGATACGCTGAGAGGAGCCTTGACTTTCGTCAAAAATGAAATAAAAGAATTATTCTAATGGCCAATAAGAAGATAGAATCGATAGTCACCAAAGCGAAGGAAACAGTCACTAAGAGTGAACGTGTGCAAAATTTGTTGTCGGAAGTAAAGTCAAAACTGGAGCACATTAAAGATTCTTCGGAAGAGCGTTCAACGTTCATCTACCAAATTTTAGTGGTTGTGAGGATGCTAAAAGCACATTTTAGCAACGAATACAAGGCTTTCTCGACTACTACTATCTTCACTTTAGTGTTTGGATTGGTGTATTTTATTACCCCAGTAGACCTTATTCCAGATTTTATCCCAGTTTTGGGTTTCACCGATGATATTTCTTTGTTGTTTATGATCTTCAAAAATCTGGCACTAGATATTGCCAATTTTAGTTCATGGGAAAAAGGGGAGTTGACAGATCAAACAGTAGATTAAAAGTGGCAAACAAAACAGCAGTAGTATTGGGATCAACAGGGCAGGTAGGGTCGGCTCTTGTAAATTTGTTGGTAGAAAGTCCAAACTATACTAAGGTCAAAATAATTACCCGTCGCAAGTTATCAGGAAAGGAAATTGATAAGGTCGAACAAGTTCTAATTGAGAATTTGGACGATTTAGAAAGCTTTTCAAGTCAACTTCAAGGGGAAGATTATTATTGCGCCATTGGTACTACAATAAAAAAGGCTGGTTCTAAAGAAGCTTTTTCCAAAGTCGATCATGATTATCCAATTAGTTTTGCCAAGGTGGCATTGAGCCATCCTTCATTTACCCATTATCTTATCGTATCTGCTGCTGGCTCTAATCCCAAGTCCTCAATTTTTTACAATAAAGTAAAAGGACAAGTAGAGAATGCCTTGAAAGAAATGAAACTTCCTTCTCTGAGTATTTTCAGACCTACCCTCTTGCTTGGGGATCGTTCCGAATATCGTTTTGGCGAAGTTGTAATGAAAGGTGTAGTCAAAGTTTTTACTTTTTTTCTTTCTGAAGAAAATAGGGCTTTTATCGCTATTCAGGCCCAAAATGTAGCTTCGGCAATGCTGAAAGTAGCTGCTTTGGGTAAAACTGGAAACAATGACTATAGCTCCAAAGAGATGGTCAAACTAGCAAGGAAATAGGTTTTGATAGCGGTCATTCAGCGAGTTAGTGAAGCGTCAGTAACTATTGATGGCAAGATAAAGTCAGCTATTGCAGCGGGACTGCTTGTCTTGGTGGGTGTTGAGGATGCTGACACTGAAGAAGATGTCTCTTGGTTGGCTAATAAAATTGTAAATCTTAGGATCTTTTCTGATTCTGAAAACAAGATGAATCTTAGTCTCATGGACATAGCTGGTGAATTGCTGGTAATTAGTCAGTTCACTTTGCATGCATTAACAAAGAAGGGAAATAGGCCTTCCTATATCAAAGCGGCAAGACCAGAAATGGCAATTCCGATTTATGAGTCTTTTTTGAATACTTTGGAAAGATTAGGCTGTCCAGTTGGTTCGGGGGAGTTCGGTGCAGACATGAAAGTCAGGCTCCTCAATGACGGCCCAGTCACCATTATCATCGATACTAAGAACAGGCAATAATCAGTATCGGCTTTTGTCTTGCTCAGATTATTAATCAAGCTTCTTTATACTACCTTTGCAGACTTTTAAAAACGTATGAAGAACATTAGAAATTTCTGCATCATAGCTCATATTGATCATGGCAAGAGCACCTTGGCTGATCGATTAATCCAAGCGACTGAGACTGTAACTGCTCGAGAGATGCAGGCACAGCTTTTGGATGATATGGATTTGGAGCGCGAGCGGGGCATCACTATCAAGAGTCACGCGATCCAGATGTACTATGATTACAAGGGTACTCCTCACACGTTAAACCTAATTGACACTCCAGGACACGTAGATTTTTCTTACGAAGTATCACGCTCAATCGCCGCATGCGAAGGAGCTTTGCTTATCGTAGATGCAGCTCAGGGTATTGAAGCGCAGACTATTTCTAACCTTTATTTGGCTCTTGAGAATGATCTGGAAGTTATTCCAGTACTCAATAAGATTGATCTGCCTGGAGCCATGATAGAAGAGGTCTCTGATCAGATCATTGAGCTGATTGGCTGTACTAGAGAAGATATTATTTTGGCTAGTGCCAAAGAAGGAATAGGAATTACCGACATTCTAGAAGCTATAGTCGAGCGAATTCCAGCTCCAGAAGGAGATGTAGATGAGCCACTACAAGCCATGATTTTTGATTCGGTTTATAATACTTATCGTGGCATTGAAGTATTCTTCAGAGTATTCAATGGTACACTTAAGAAAGGGGACCATGTGAAATTTGTAAATACTGGCAAAACATATGAAGCTGATGAGATTGGTGTATTAAGACTAGAGCACCTTCCGAAAAAGGAAATTTCTGCTGGTAATGTGGGCTATCTCATTTCGGGAATTAAAGTAGCGAAGGAAGTAAAAGTAGGAGATACGATCACTCATGTGAGCCGACCTACTCAAAAACTCATTAAGGGTTTCGAAGATGTAAAACCGATGGTTTTTGCGGGGATCTATCCAGTTGATACTACAGAATTTGAGGAATTAAGGGCTTCTATGGAGAAGCTTCAGCTGAATGATGCTGCTTTGGTTTGGGAACCAGAGACATCTGCTGCCTTGGGATTTGGATTCCGATGCGGATTCTTAGGAATGCTGCACATGGAGATTGTGCAAGAGCGTCTAGAGCGCGAGTTTGATATGACGGTGATTACCACTGTTCCTTCTGTGAAATTCCATGCACACAAGTCTGACGGTTCTATACTGCCGGTGAGTGCCCCATCAGAATTACCAGATCCAAGTTTTATTCTACACATTGAGGAGCCTTATATCAGAGCGCAGATCATAACCAAAGCTGATTTCATAGGACCCGTGATTAGCCTTTGTGTTGATAAAAGAGGTGAGATTAAAAATCAAGTCTATTTGACTAGTAACAGAGTTGAGCTCACTTTTGAATTGCCATTGGCAGAGATTGTATTTGATTTCTTTGACAAACTCAAAACCATCTCGCGTGGATATGCTTCACTTGACTATGAGCTTATTGGTTACAGACAGTCGAGTATGGTGAAGTTGGATATCATGCTCAATGGTGAGCCTATTGATGCATTATCGGCCATAGTTCATAGAGACAAAGCATACGATTGGGGTAAGCGTCTTTGTGAAAAATTAAAAGAGTTAATCCCAAGACAGATGTTTGAAATAGCTGTTCAGGCATCTATTGGAACGAAGATTATTGCCAGAGAGACTGTAAAGGCCATGCGTAAAAACGTATTGGCGAAATGTTACGGTGGTGATATTTCACGTAAGAGAAAGCTTCTTGAAAAACAGAAGAAAGGTAAAAAGAGAATGCGTCAAGTAGGTAACGTTGAAATACCGCAAGAAGCCTTTATGGCCGTTTTGAAACTTGACTAAAGTTAATTTATATTGATCATGCCTATACTATTAGATGGTAAGAAGATTGCCAATGATATAAAGCACGAAATTTCTACTCGTGTCGCTGAATTGAAATCGAAAGATTTTAGAGCGCCCAATCTGGCAATAATCATTGTGGGTGATGATGGTGCTAGCCATACCTATGTCAATGGCAAAATTGCAGCATGTAAGTCAGTGGGTTTTGATTTTACCTTGATGCACTTTGCCAGTACCATCTCAGAGGTCAAGTTGATCAAACATGTTGAGAATTTAAATGCCGATGAAGACATAGATGGATTCATTGTCCAGTTGCCTTTGCCTGAGCATATTTCTGTTGAAAAGATTACCGAGAGTGTCTTGCCTGTCAAAGATGTCGATGGATTTACCAATCAGAATTTTGGAAGCATCGTTTCTAAAAATCAACTGATTATGCCAGCTACGCCTTTCGGAGTAGTAGAGTTGCTACGTAGATACAATGTGGAAACTGAAGGTAAACATTGTGTAATAGTTGGAGCGAGCCGCTTGGTAGGTGCGCCATTGGGAATGATGATGACTGAGGCCGGCCATGCGACAGTAACACTTTGTCATAAGTATACGGTGGACTTAGCATCACACACATGTCAAGCCGATATTTTGGTAGTGGCTGTAGGTAAACCCGGTTTAATCACAGCGGATATGGTGAAAGAAGGCGCAGTAGTAGTAGATGTTGGAACCACGCGAATTGAAGACCCGAGTCGTAAGACTGGTTTTAAATTGGTGGGAGATGTGGATTATGATGCTACTGCACCGAAGTGTTCCTATATCACTCCTGTTCCAGGTGGTGTTGGCCCAATGACCATTGCTTCTTTACTGCTCAATACACTTAAGGCTTATGAAGCCCAGCATTTCATCGATTGATTTGATAGAATCATTACCACTGATGGAAGCCTTCTATACCATCCAAGGTGAAGGCGCACATTCTGGCAAGTCCGCATACTTCATCAGACTAGGTGGTTGTGATGTGGGATGTGTCTGGTGTGATGTGAAAGATTCTTGGGATGCTCATGCACATCCGAAAGTCGAAATCGATAATATCATTTCTGAAACAAAAGCTTCTAAAGCTCCGATAGTTGTTGTGACCGGAGGGGAGCCACTCATGTATGATCTTAGTGTTCTTACTGAAGCATTGGCTCAAGCCAATCTGAAAAGACATATCGAAACAGCTGGTGTATATGCATTATCTGGAGAATGGGAATGGATTTGTTTTTCACCAAAGAAGTTCAAAAAACCACTTCCCGAATTTTACGAGAAGTCACAAGAGCTCAAAGTAGTCATATATAATAAGTCTGATTTTGCTTGGGCTGAGTCACATGCAGAGCAATGTCACGAGGGTATGGAGCTTTTTTTGCAGGCTGAATGGTCCAAAAAAGACCAAATTACTCCTTTGATCGTTGAATATGTCAAGAATAATCCCAAATGGAGAATTTCAGTTCAGACACACAAATACATGAATATCCCTTAAGTCTTTTGTCAAGACTGTTTTTAGGTGTCTCCTTTCTTTTCATTTTTTCCTTAGCCATTGCGCAAGACACGAGTAAAAGAGCTGAGAAATTAACCTTCAAGGCAAAAGAGGAGGAGAGCTACCGTGAGTTTGGTAAAGCAAAGGAGTTCCTGCAAAAGGCAATCAAAGTTGACCCTACCTATGTAAATGCTTATTTAAGGTTAGCAGCTATTTATAGATTATATCAAAGGTCTGATTCGGCCGCAATGGTTTATAATCAGATGGTTGATCATGTGGCACCAGAAAAAGTTGGTGAATCTAACTGGGGAAGAATCGCATTAACCAATTTTCAAAATGGTGAATATGCACGCGCTAAATATGCAATAGGTTTTACTACCAAACCTGATTCCTTCTTGTTAAGAAGTATCGATTTCTCGCTGAGTGCTATTCAAAATTCTAAGGAGTTGGAAATAATAGAATTGCCGCAAGCTATTAACAGCTATCAGCTTCAGTATTTCCCAGTACTCACCGTAGATGAAAATACGATCATTTATACCAAACGAAATTCTGATCACCCATCTGCTGATGAGGACATAGTTATTAGTTCCAAGATTAATGGTGAGTGGATTCCCTCACAATCCATTTCCCAAACGATTAATACGCCATTCAACGAAGGTGCATGTAGTATTTCTGCGGATGGCAACATTCTCATTTTTACAGCTTGTGAAGGAAGGAAGCTTATTGGGAATTGTGATTTGTTTATCACCAAGCGCACAGGTGGTCGCTGGTCAGAGCCTGAAAATCTTGGAGCGGTGATTAATTCCCCTTACTGGGATTCACAACCATCACTTAGTGCGGATGGCAGAACATTATATTTTTCTTCCAATAGACCAGGTGGATTTGGAAAAAGGGATTTATGGGTATCAACGCGCTTGGGTGATGATTGGTCTGTCCCTCAAAATTTAGGGGACAAGATTAACTCCCCATTTGATGAAACCACACCATTTATACATGCCAACAATGAGTTGCTTTTCTTTTCGTCTTCAGGATTGCCTGGTTTAGGTGGATTTGACCTTTATTATACTGAGAAAGCTGAGCGGGATTGGACTATGCCCAATAATCTTGGTTATCCTATTAATAGTTATGGGGATGAGATATCGCTTTTCATCAATGCCGCAGGCACAACTGGATATTTCGCAAGAGAACCGCAAAGTACTCAAGCACGAAGTGAGAGTAGGATTTCCCAATTTCAAATACCTTTTGATTCTTTAGTTAGGAGTAAAAGCAGTTATGTAACTGGGAAGGTTGTGGATGCGAAGAGTGGAAAGCCAATTGGTTGCACTATAGAAATGACGGAGCTCAATACTGATGCAGATAGCTATTTAACAAATTCGGATTCAATTACAGGCAGATATTTTTTAGTAGTCGCCTCTGAGAAAGAGTATGGGGTTTTTATACAAAAGCCAGGCTACCTATTTAATGAACTGACCTTCATGCCACAATCCACTTCTTTATTAAAACCAGACACGATAGACGTTCAATTGGACAAATTGGAGGTTGGGATATCTACTACGATGAGAAATGTCTACTTTGAAAGTGATAAATCCACTTTAAATCCAAAATCTAAGTTCGAATTAAAATCAGTTAGAGACTTCCTTCTTAAGAATGAAGATTTGCGATTTGAAATACAGGGTCATACTGACAGCACGGGTGATGAAAGATATAATCAAAAGCTTTCTGAAGAAAGAGCGAGAGCTGTAAGGGCCTATTTGGTTCTAAGCGGTGTAAATCCAAGACAGCTGGCAGTTAAGGGTTTTGGAAGCACAATGCCAATCGCCGAAAATACTTTAGAAGAAGGCCGTCAATCCAACAGAAGAATCACTTTTGAGGTAGTTTCTTCAAAATGATTACTTAGGGTTGCATTTTTTAACCTTTTTTTTATTTTTTTTTTCAAAATTAATAATAAGAAAATAATCCAATTAAAGATGATTATTTCGCCACGACCAGCTAACAGGACGATTTTTATCTTTTTATAGTGTAAAAAGGGGCTTTCGCAATAAATAGCTAGGTTTTCTGCCAAACTTTATACTTTTTCCTCTTTTTGTTGATTGTGATCATTTTGTTATAGATTTAGAAGTTGAAACATAATGTACAATTATAAAACAGTATAATATGAAGAGGATTCTACTACTCAGTTTCATGTTGACTTTCGTCTTTGCGTTCAGCGCAATGGCGCAAAGGACAGTTTCCGGAAAGGTCACCGACGATAGCGGTGAGGCCGTTCCTGGAGTAAACGTGATTCTTAAAGGAACCACGACTGGTACCACCACAGATTTGGATGGTAACTATCGTTTGAGCGTTCCTGAAGATGGCGCGACGCTTGTTTACTCATTTATTGGTTTATCCACCAAAGAAGTTGCGGTTGGAGCAAGATCAGTACTTGATGTTGGCATGGCGTCTGATGTGCAGCAGCTTACAGAAGTTGTTGTTACCGGATTTGGTATTGAAAGAGCACCTAATGAGGTGACTTACCAAACCGAGAAAAT
>CAYGOV010000020.1:43223-60873 GCA_964351625.1 uncultured Marinoscillum sp. | reverse complement strand
TTTTCCGCTCCTATAGTCATCCCGCTAGGGATCTTCTACGCTACTAAAGATGATCATGATAGACTTGCTGGAAGCATAAGATTCCTACGGAAAGACTTCTTAGTGTAGAGGTGGTACGAGGGGAGGAATCCTACGGAATGACTTCTTTGGGTAAGCGGTCTATGCTTCAGCGCAAACCATTTCCCCCCCCTGCAGTCATCCCGTCAGGGATCTTCTGTCGAGCTATCCTTTTTTCCGCTCCTATAGTCATCCCGCTAGGGATCTTCTAGGCTACTAAAGATGATCGTGAATGACTTGCTAGAAGCATAGGATTCCTACGGAATGACTTCTTAGTGTAGAGGTGGTACGAGGGGAGGAATCCTACGGAATGTTTTCTTTGGGTAAGCGGCCTATGCTTCAGCGCAAACCAGTTTCCACTCCTGCAGTTATCCGGCTAGGGATCTTCTACGCTACTAAAGATGATCGTGAATGACTTGCTAGAAGCATAAGATTCCTACGGAATGACTTCTTTGTGTATAGGTGTATGAGGAGAGGACTCATATGGTATGACTTCTATGACTTTATTCTATTCTTATTTCGTAAAGACGTTTCTAACGCTCATTTCGTCGCTTCATTATTTGAACTTAGGTTTACAAGTTCGAGTATCGAATTATGAGATCTTCTGCTGCTCAGGGTTTACTATACACGCTCCATTCAATATTTGCTAAACCAAGGGCTGATAGCTTTACTAACCTAATGGCCCCTTATTCCAAATACTCGGAAGGCTGCTTACCAAAGCGCTCTTTATATGCGGTAGAGAAATGGCTTGGATAATTAAATCCTACTTGATAAGAAACCTCTGAAACAGTATGATATTCTTGATTTTCAAGAATGGTCCTGGCCTTTCTCAGACGATATTCTTTGATATATTCAAAGACCGAAAGTCCTGTATTCGCTTTAATTTTTCTGTAAAGAGTTCTTTTACTCTGGTTCACGTGTTGTGCTAGTGCTTCTCCGGTGATTTCTCCTTTGATGTGATCGCTGAGGTAGGCATCTAAATCTTGTTTGAGTTTTGAAGGAAAGTCATTCCATTCAATATCATTCGGTTCGATAGATTCTGAAACTAAAAACTCAGAACGTTCTTTCTTATTCTTCAGTAGGTTTTTAATTCTGATTTTGAGTTCCTCTGCATTGAATGGCTTAAAAAGGTAATCATCCACACCCATATTGAGTACATTGATTTTATCCTGCTCCTGAGCTCGGGCAGTCAGAAATATCATCGGAATAAATGCCAGCTTCTCAGATTTCTTGATTGCTGTGGCCATTTCATAGCCATCCATTTCAGGCATGAGCCAGTCTGTTATGATTAAGTCTGGGGTTTGAGTTATTAGAAAATCCAATCCTTCTTGTCCATTCTCCGCAAGAGAAATGTGAAAATCACTAGCCAACAAACCTATGATGTACTTACTCATCTCAGGATTATCCTCTACTAAGAGTAAATGGGGGATATCTATAGCTAATGGGTTAGGTAATTTCGAGGTGGTTTCAGCTGATGCTTTTCCTAGATGATCAATCAAAGGATATTTGTCCTCCATGGTTCTTCCATCTACTTCAAATTGGTGTGCACTTATTTGACTCGGATCTAGGTGCGTTTTTCCTTTCTTGAAAGTCAAGGTGAATGTGGTTCCTTGGTTTATTTCACTGGCTACACTTATATCACCTCCATGTAGCATGACCAATTCCCTGGCCAATGCTAGCCCGATTCCCGTGCCTTCGTCGCTGAGTCCATGGGGAGCTTGATAGAAGCGGTCAAAGACAAATGGTAGGTTTTCAGATGGGATGCCTATACCATTGTCCTCTACGATGAAAATGACTTCTTGAGAATTTTCAGAAACGCCAACCTCAATAAAGCCACCTGCAGGAGTGAACTTAAAGGCATTCGTAATCAAGTTGATAAAAATAGTCTCGAACTTATTTTTATCAATATATAGCTCAACATCCGATTCGATAGCTCGCTTCAGGGTAAGGTTTTTGTCCAAAAATTTGGAGGAAAAGAAGCCTACTACCTTGGCCAATATTTCCGTAGGCTTGGTCTTGACCGCCTGAAGTTTGATTTTGCCTCCTTCTAGTTTAGAAATGTCCAAAATATTGTTGACCATTTTCAACAACCGCTGGCTATTCCGGTAGGAGGTATTGAGGCTTTCTTGTTGTTGATCATTGATATTTCCAAGATTTCCTTTCATCATTTGCTCCACATTACCCATCGAGAGGGTGAGGGGTGTTCTGAGCTCATGCGAGATATTTAGAAAGAACTTATCTTTCATTTCATCCATTTGCACCAGCTTGTCATGTTGCGCTGAGATGGTCACTGCATGTTCCTCTGCGATTTCCTTTTGATCGTTGATCACTTTCGTTCTTTCTTGTACGATCAGCTCTAGTTGGTCACGATCTGCCCTCAGCTTACGCGTATAAAAAACGACCAAAGACCAAATAAAAAGTCCAATAATAATGAGGTAAAGTGCATAAGCCCAGAGGGTGAAATACCAAGGTGTGATAATGAGGAAGGAAATAGCCACTGGCTTACTTTCTGTACCAAAGATGTTCTTACCAACCACTTCAAATGTATATGCTCCATGGGGTAGGTTGGTGTAGTCTTTCTTATTCTCAGTACTCCATGAGCTCCATTTTGGATCAAAACCTAACAATCTCCATTTGTATTCATTCGCCTCAGGATTTTTATAGTAAGTAGAAGTGAAGGCCAATCTTAACCCATTGTCTGCTGCTGCCAAATGCAAGTCTTTCTGAATGCTACCAAAACCTCCATAAAAAACAGAATCTGACGTCAAGGAAGAAATATTGGAGAAACTAACTTGAAAATCAGATGGAGGTTCAGGTTGTTTGGGGTCTACATGTATGACCGCATTTAATGAGCTGATCAGTACATTTTCTTCATCTACTGCGGTGATGTCAATGGGGAGATATTTTTGAAAATCGATACTCGGGAAACTGATTTTTTCATACCCATTGTTGGTCTTTTTTAGCATATTAAAGACTTCAGTGAAATAATAAATATCTCCACCCTCACTATCTACCATGAGAGAAATAGGTTCATCGCCTATGAACTCTGAATACAATGTATCCATAACGAAACGATCGGTGCGCTCATCGTATTTGTAAATACCTCTAGAAGCAAATAGAGGTTTTGAGTCTATGGTAAATTCATAGTTGTTTTGATCTGAAGGCAGCCCATCAGCCTCTCCATATTGCTGCTGATTCAGTAGTTCAGCTTTTTGTCGGTTATAGTTTAGTTTGAAAATGCCTTCATTGACGTTACTCACCCAGATTTCATTTCCCGCGCCCTCAGCCATGTATCTAGCATTTAGAAAGTCAGGATCTAGTTTCGCTTTTATATTCCATTTACTATTTTCTTTTGTTAGATGAATCAACTTACCAGAATAAGAACCAAGAAATAGATCATCAGTATGTCTTGATTTAAAACCAGACCAGAAAATCTCATCCTGAGTTCCTTCTATTTCTTCAATGGCGCCTATGCTCAAGGACAGATTGCCACTCAGCTCGGTAAAGAAAATCAGTTCATCTTCTGACCTGATCATACCATGACTGATGGCAGGGCTCAGTTTTTTAAAGTTAGGTGTGTAAAAAGGATCGCTCAAATGGGTCCATTTCTCCAGAAAAACTCCAGATACGGAGGAGAGGTAAATATGCTCATTGTAAAGCTGAGTATCGGTGATTACACCCTCCAGCCCAAGTCTTTCATCAAAAATACTGTAAGATGAGAAAAGGTCAATTTGAGCAATGCCATTATTAGTGGCTACCCACAACATATTGGAATGGTCCAGTGCAGCGTTGAATAAAAAGTTATCGGGTAGACCCTTTACTTTATTGATAAATTGAATTGGGTTACCTGCTAAATCTGTAATCAATAGCCCACTCCAGGTACAAATAGCTAGGTAGCTATCTTGCAAGAGTCGTGTGCTGTAAATGATTGATTCTTGCAAGAATTCTTCGACCGACACAGGAATGTCTATTTTCGTCTCAGTATCAAAATCAAAGAATCCCTTTGTAGTAACTGCGATGGTTTGATTATCGGAGATATCTATAAGATGACCTCTCCCAAATTCATAGCTGATAGTAGCAGGCCTCAGTCTCAGCCATTGTTTTTCTTTTAATTGAAAGAGTGTATCTCTCGAATAGGTATAGATAGATCCTTGACTCTCAATGAGTGTATAAAAGCTCCCAGACGCATCTGGGTAATCGATGATATCCACTTTTTTGACAACCTTATCATACAAGATGGTTTTTTTGCCGGCAGAAAAAATGATGGTATTTCCACTCACCACAGGTAGCGAAACAAAGCTTTCTAATTGCACATCTCCTAGTAGCTCAATAAGGGATACGTATTTGAGTTGTCCTTTATCTGTTGTACTGAGATAACCAAACTCGTTAGTTCCTCCTACGTAGATGACGCCATCATCTGCTTTAGTGAGCGCATAGACTTCAGCCTTTTTTGGTAAGAAGACCCTCGTCCAGTTGACGCCATCAAAAACCAATATCCCTCCATTATTAGCAAAATAGATTTTATCATCATCACCTATCAGTACATCAAAAACCTGATTGCTCATACCATAATCCGAAGGACCATAAGTAGTTATAAAGGGCAAACCAATCGATTTTATTTGAAGGGTTACCGAATCGGATTGACCCAAAAGCTGCATTGATAAATAACAAAAGATTGTGAGTAGAAGCGGTCTCAAGTGTGTCAATTGAAAATTCCATTGTCAAGATAATACTAATCCAGCAATGCTGAAAGCTAGATTTGGCCACCTCATATAAGCATTGGCCACCTGGCGCTCGTAGGATAATATCCCGTTCTCCAACTTTGATCTAGTTTAAAATAGTTCAATACGGAAAACTTTACAACCATGAAAAAATCAATTAACAGGCTAGCATTTAAATCACTGCTCTTGGTGATTCTGCTTACTCTATTCGGTTTCTCGTCCAATGCACAAAACGAGCAGAAGGGCTTTAGCTTTCAGGGCTTTGCTCGTGACTTTGACGGAGCTGCTTATAGTAGTTCCAATATCACCGCCCAGTTCTCCATCTACCCAGAGGGAGAAGCTGTGGTCTATACAGAGCAGCACTCGCTGACTACTGACGCTTATGGGGTCTTCAATGCAACCATCGGCGCGATCACTCCAGTGACATTTGCCACTATAGACTTCTCTGCTAAGAATTATTTTGTGAAAGCAGAGGTGAAAGTCACAGGTGGAGATTTTGTAACCATTGCCAACACGGAGCTCATGGCTGTGCCTTATGCGAAAGCTGCGGATAAGGCAACTAACGGAACACCTCCCGGAACCGTCATCTCATTTGCCGGGGCAAACGCACCTGCTGGATACTTGGTTTGTGACGGCAGTACTGCCTCTTCCTCAACCTATCCTGAACTGTACGCAGCTATTGGTACCTTATGGGGAGGTGATGCGACGAATTTCAGACTACCAGACCTAAGAGGTCAATTTTTACGAGGTAAAGATGGTGGAGCAGGGGTAGATCCTGATGCGGCTGCCCGTAAAGATATAGCTGGAAATACGACCGGTGATGTCGTGGGTTCTTATCAGGCTGATTCATTGCAGAGTCATACACATGGACTTGGAGATGCGAGAGCTTTTCAAGCAGGTGGATCGCCACTCGGAACAGCTGCTGATATAAATAGCCTTCTGAATCCTAATGTAAGTGTAGGCATATTTTCGCGAGCTACAGGCGGTAATGAAACCCGCCCAACAAACGCCTACGTCCTTTACGTCATCAAGTACTAAATAGGAAAAATGCACTTAGCTACTTCTCACCATTTGTACACTTCCTCTGCTTTCGATTATTGTTGTTTGAGCACGCAATATGACAGGGGAGAGGTATGTCAAATACAAAGTGGAAGTAGTATCTTCTTGTCCCACGCCAAAGTGCCTTTGGCAAGAGGTGAGTTCTCTCAGGGCGTAGTAATGATGCTTTATATCCAAAATTGGCAGCCTCGTATAAACATTGGCGAACCTGTCTTAACAGAGAAATGTGGAGTTTTCCAGATTTGTTTTATTCAAAAACAAGTCAACACGGAAAACTTTACAATCATGAAAACATCATTACTTTCTATCAGAACTTCGTCATTTTTAGTGGTTTTATTGCTCACATTGATGGCTTTGAGCATCAACGCTCAAAACACCCAAAAAGGCTTCAGCTTTCAGGGCTTTGCTAGGGACTTTGATGGAGCAGCTTATAGTAGCTCTAACATCACGGCACAGTTTACCATCTCTCCGAGCGGAGAAGCCACTGTGGCATATACAGAGACACAATCTCTCACCACTGATGCTTACGGCGTATTCAATGCTATCATAGGAGCGGAAGCACCGGTAGATTTTGCAGCACTTGATTTCTCTGCGAAGAACTACAAGATGAAGGTAGAAGTGAAAGTCACGGGTGGCGACTATGTCACTATCAGTGATTCCGAACTACTCGCAGTGCCTTATGCGAAAGCAGCAAACAGAGCCGTGAGGGCTGACAATGGAACCCCTCCGGGCACAGTTATTTCTTTTGCTGGAGCAAATGCACCTGCTGGCTACTTAGTGTGTGATGGAAGTACTGTCTCTTCCACAACCTATCCAGAATTATACGCTGCTATTGGCACCTTATGGGGAGGTGATGCCACCAACTTCAACCTGCCAGACTTAAGAGGACAATTCTTGAGAGGTCAGGATGATGGAGCAGGTGTAGACCCTGATGCCGCAGATCGAGTGGATAGTGATGGAAATACGGTAGGGGATGTAGTGGGTTCTTATCAAGAAGATACTTTTCAAGACCATGCGCACGGGTTTGGAGCAGAAGGATGCTGTGGAAGCGGAAGAGCCACTTTATTCCTTGGAGGAGCAGATGATGCATTTGTCAATGGTTTCACAACTTGGGAAACAAGCACCGTTCTATCGGATCCGGCAATTCGTTCAAATGAGTTAGAAAGCCGCTCCAAAAACGCCTACGTCCTTTACGTGATCAAATACTAATACAATGAGTGCTCATTCATATTTTCATTTAACATGACTTCATCATGAAAAAAATATATCTAATAATTATGCTGGCACTCATCAGCTCAGGAGCTATGGCTCAGGGCTATACCATGCATAGCTTCGGCTACATGGGAGGGCAGAGCAATGCCAGATTAAGTAGTGAGGATTCCGTCCGTATTACCTACTCCGGTGGTAATGTGGTAGCACCGGGCCAGTTCGAGACTATTCTTCAAGACAAGGTTCAAGTGCTTACTGGTTTCCCCGGTATGGTATCTTATTTTCCCCGTGTTTTTGATCGGGAGTTATTTATATCCAAAGGCTATTTCTCTGACTATGTACAGTTACAATGGAATATAGTGGGCCAGCAAGACCGAATCGAGCGGATAAAAGTTTTCCGTAAGCCGCTCGGGTCTTCTGGTGATTCCACTTTGGTAGCCTCTCTGGCTGCTGATAATTTCACCTACAGAGATGAATACGCCGAGAAAGGTCAGCTCTATGCCTACACCATTTTCGCAGAAGGAATCGCCGATGAGCTCCGCATTCCCAATATCAACATCATGGAAGGCGTAGGTTTTGCGTTTCCTTTCGGTACGGCCTCTGGCCGGATTACTTATGAAGGCGGTACTGCCGTAGCAGGTGTGCAAATCCTCGCCGAGACAGATGGTAACCTTGGCGGTAAAGCTGTGGAGATGAATGGCACAGATGCTTATCTCGAAGTAGAACATCGCACAGATCACGATGAATTGCTACTCCACAATGGCTTCACTGTCCAGCTTTGGGCGAAATATACGGGCACCACAAGAGGTGCGCTTTTCAGCAAAGGCAGTGAATATGAATTGGCCTACGAGCCTGATAATCTATCCTTCACAGTTGGGGACGTAACCTTGGATATGGCCTATACGGCACCAGTTGACGGTTATTTCCACGTTACTGCAGTTTATGATCCTGCAGTTGGAATCACTCTGTATGTTCAGGAAAATGACAACCATTTCGAGACAGCAAGCGCAGGAATCCCTACGCCTTTGACAGAAAACATTGAGCCGATCTTCTTCGGTCGTGATGCCGCTGGTACTGAATTTTACCAAGGTGCTATGGACGAACTCCGTATTTGGAACAAAGCCCTCACAGAGGCTGCGGCCAAAAGTAACTTTTCGAGATACCTCGCAGGTCAGGAGACTGGCTTAGCTGGCTATTGGAAATTGAATTCAGGTATTGGCGGAGGTTTTTATGACTTCTCCAGAATCGGTTTTGAATTCAATGAAAACCACGGCGTACTCAGAAGGGCAGAGTGGAGTCAGGATATTCCAGGCAAGAGCCAATTGGCCTACAGAGGGGTGACAGATGCCAATGGAAACTATGTGGTACGCGGCTTTCCTTACGAGACTTCAGGTTCTCAGTACACGTTCACACCGCTTTTTGGCGTACATGAGTTTGAGCCTACCCAGCAACTAAGATTTGTAGGGGACGGATCAGCCATTTTCAATGGGTTGGATTTTGACGATGTTTCTTCATTTCCAGTAACTGGGACGATTTATTACAAAAACACGCCTTTTCCAGTGGAGGGAGCCTCACTTTTTGTAGATGGGAAAATAGCTTTCACTGAATCAGGTCAGGCAGCTGCTACGAATACAGAGGGTCAATTCTCTGTAGATGTGCCCATTGGATTTCATTACATAGAGGTACGGATGACCAATCATGGTTTTGATGAGGCGGGGAGATTTCCACCAGCTACAGAAGGAAACGCTAGCCCAACTTACGATTTCCAAAAGCCTGAATCTGGTCTTACCTTCTATGACACCACATTGGTAAGAATGTCGGGACGAGTAGTCGGTGGCCCTATCGAGTCTGGTAAGCCACTAGGATTTGGACTTTCCACTAATAATATTGGGAATGCCACCATCACCATGCGGCCTAAGAAGCTGAAAAACTTAACTTTCGTAGAGGCAGATAGCACAATCGCTATCACTGAGGAGCATTTCACCAATAGCACAAACTTCAATGTACGGGATATCACGATTAGTCCAGATGTGGAATCAGGTGAATTCTCGGTGCTGTTGCCACCTGAAGAGTTTATAGTTAACTCCATCACTACGAAGAACTATACCTTCGATGATTCTCACCATGTAGGTATTAATCTAAAATCTGCTCTGAATGAGCAGGAAGTAGAAATACGCCAAGACACTGTGTCCATCAAAGTAGGAGAGGAAGAAGTGTTTACGCAGGCGTATACTGCCAATGATTACGATTCTGTTTTCACTACTACAAGCAGAGATTCCACATTCATAGTGGCCGTAGATACCTTCAAGCTAGACCACAGGCAGGACTTTATCTTGCGAGTGACTCCTCAGATCACCGTAGCTGACAGAAAAGGAAATGGTATTTTTGGAGATAGCACGTTCACTTATGTGAATGAAAATATTGGTCAGGAAATTGATTTGGCTTTGATAGACCGCAATGCCACCAATGTTTACAATTTGGGACATCCTGTCTTTAGAGAGAGGGGTCAATACAGTTTCGAAATAGCCCTTTTTGAGGAGTATTTGGATGAATCCGATGCCTCTAGCAGCGTGCCAGTGATAGATGGTGAGGTATCCATAGTGAATGAACTGGCTATTGACAATTCCGCTACCGTGTTGGCTTTGAACGACAAGGGTAAATTGAACTATACCTTCACGGCTGGTTTACCGAATATTGCTTTGGATGATAACGTGGGGGACAGCTTCACAAAATCACTGAGCATCACCGCATTCTCTGGCAACAATGGAGCTATCCAGACCGTATGGCGCAGTGCAGATCCATTCAAAGGAATCGTATTGGGAGGATTGCCTACTGGCAATAACTTCGTCACTACTGGGCCTAATGAGATCATCACTATTCTGCGAGATCCTCCGGGGAGTAGAAGTTCTACTTATATAGAAGAAGGGACATCATTTACAAAAGCTTCTACGATTTCTTCGAGCAATAATTTCTCCTCATCCACCGATGTATCTGTGGCTGTGGGATCTAAAGTAAAGACCGTAGAAGGAGTGGGGGTTGCCATCGTGAACGAGACAGAGGTGGGCGTAGAAGCGAGTGTGGGCTTGTCTTTGGAATTGGGTTTTGCAACAGAAAACACCTCCATAGAGACTACCAAGTTCACAAGAACTATCAGAACCTCTGATGATCCCGGACTAGTGGGATCAGATGGTGATATATTCGTCGGGTACTCTACGAACATTGTTTATGGTCTGGCTAGAAACCTCACGTTGATACCGAGCACGGATTGTTTGGATCCTGAATGTCTGGATACTGCTATACCGAATTTTAAAATAGGACTAGAAAATGGCTTAAGGTTGAATCCTGAGTTTGAGACTTTCTTCCTATTGAGCCAATTCACTATTGAGAACATTACCGTGCCTGGTCTTAAGGCCATTAGAGATGACTTTTTGGTTTACTCCAGTAATCCAGACACTATCAATCCACTCAATGAGCCTATCTATGTCTCATTGGTCTCACCAGATGATGAGCGCTTTGGCTCTAATAATTTTGATAAACTGTGGGGAGCTGAAGCCAAAGAAGAACTAGGTACAGGGCCAAGTTATGTGATTAAGTTGCCTCAATCCTACATAGATGAAGGTAAGTCTGTTCGTGATACGCTTGTTTTTTACAATCAGCAAATCAGCGATTGGGAATATTGGCTAGCTCATAACGAACGCATTAAACTTAACTCACCAACTGCTAAGAACATTACTTTCGATGGAAATGTGACCTTAGAAGAATCTCAGGAAACTACTATCCAAGAAGAGTCCACAAGAGAGATCACTATGGTCTTGGATGCCAACATTGGTATCAAAGCTGAAGCATCCACCAGTCTTTATGGTGTCGCTTTTGGGATGGAAGTAAGTCAGTCTTTTGGCTATCAAAACAGTTTTGGGCAGTCAGAGACGGTTACAGAGGAGAACTCTACAACCTATGGATTCACCCTCGATGATGGTGACCTTGGGGATACCTATACAGTGGATGTCAAAAATGCTGCTGATGGCTTTGGTCCAGTATTCTCTACCAGAGGAGGCGCTACCAGCTGTCCTTATGAAGGAGAAGTGGTGACCAAATACTTTGAGCCGGGTTCGTTGCTCAGTGCTGCTACAGCACAGCGGGAGATTCCAAGCTTGCAAGTGGTGGCGAGTGTAGTTTCAGGAGTACCAGAAAATAGAGCTGCTGTTTTCAGTATCCAATTGACTAACAACTCTGAGACGAGCGAAGCTTTCGAAATGAAGCTAGACCTTATAGACGCCACCAATCCTTACGGTGCTATCATAGCCATTGATGGAGCACCACTGGGCAATGGTCTCGTTTTCAATGTACCAGCAGGAGCTACGCTTAATAAGACGTTGACACTGAGACAGGGTCGCCCGGACATCACAGATTACGAAAACATCAAACTTCAATTGGCTTCACTTTGTCAGGCAGATCCGAATGACAACTTGGAGGATATTGTAGATGTGGTGGAGATTTCAGCGTTTTTCGTGCCTGGTTGTTCTGATGTGGCATTAGCGCTACCAAGTGATCAGTGGGTGTTGAACTCACGGGTACCAGTAGAAAATGTAGTAGGCGTCAAAATTTCAGATTATGACTTGAATTTTGACAACTTCGAACGCATTGATTTCCAATACCGTCCGGCGAACAGTTCGCAGTGGATCACAGATATGCGATTTTACAACGATCAGCAAGTAGATCAGCCGACTTTTGATGCTTTGAATGATCCGAAGCAATTCATATTAGGTAACGATATCAATTACAACTTTGATATGAGCTCATTGCCTGATAGGCAATATCAAATCCGTGCGATTACGAGATGTATCTTGGGGCCTGGCTCTGAGGTGACTACACCTTCAGATATTCTCAATGGTACCAAGGATATCAAGCGACCGAAACTTTTTGGAAATCCTCAACCAGCAGATGGCATCCTATCTGCCAATGATGAGATATTGATTCAGTTTGACGAGACGATAGAAGCAGGACTTTTAGGAGCTGCAGATATTTCCGTAAGGGGAGTATTGAACTCAGCGGAGATCAATCACAACGCAAGTGTGAAATTTGACGGCACCACTGGTTACATGCGTGTAGCAAATGGTCTGAATCTAGACAGCCGTTCATTTACTGTGGAGTTCTGGGCTAAGCGTCAGGGGTTCGGTACAGAAGAGGTGCTTTACTCCAAAGGCTTCACCGCCACAGATGTCATGGAGTTTGGCTTTACTTCGGGTAACAATATTTTCGTCAATGTTGGTGGAAATGCGCTTACCTCTAGTTCGACCTTTACTGATGCCGGATGGAATCATTACGCACTGGTTTATAATGCGGGCACTGAGACCATCAGTGTTTACATGAATGACCAATATGCGCTTGATGCTGTCGCTAGCCCAGGAACTTTCACTGGTGAGGGTGATATAGTTATAGGTAAATCCCAAATAGTTGATAACAAGCACTTTACAGGAAATATACACGATCTGAGAATCTGGACCAAGTTCAGACAAATAGGAGATGTATATGCTAGAATGAGTGCAACCATGACAGGATCAGAGATCGGTTTGGTAGGCTACTGGCCTATGTCGGAGGCCTATGGAGACATAGCTTTTGACCAAGCGAGATCGCGTCATGCGTTGGTCTTTGCAGGTTGGGAAGTTTCTCCTGCTGGTAAAGCGTACGCGTTTGATGGAGTGGATGATCTGGTAACGATCACCACGGGAAGTACCGTCATAGTTACGCCTGAGATGGACTACACCATAGAGTTTTGGTTCAAAGGAACAGCTGGTCAGACCAACGTGACCCTATTCTCAAGTGGAAGAGGAGATGGCACAGACGTGTACAACGCCTCTGAAAATAGTGTAGCGGTGGGATTTGATGCTAATGGAGCTTTGTATGTGACCAATGATGGTGAGCAACTCAAAGTAACGGGTGCTGACTACTTGGATAACAATTGGCACCACTTTGCCTTCAGCTTGCTGAGACGATCCAATGCCAACTTATTCGTAGATGGCATCCAAAAAGCCACGGTAGCAAGTACCGAATTTGGCGGACTCTCTGGAGCGCAGATGTGGATAGGTGCAAGAGGTTATTTGCCAAACGAAGCAGATATCACCCTGGATCAGCATTTTGAAGGATTCGTAGACGAATTCAGAGTTTGGAATGTCGGCAGAAAGCAGTCACAGATTGAACTCAACAGAAACTCAAGGCTCATAGGAGACGAAATGGGACTGATCGGTTATTATCCATTTGAGTTTTATGAAAACGTAAGTGGAATCAAAATATTGAATCCAACCCTAGCTGACCAATGGGAGAACCCTTACGGAGACAATGCAGGAACGGCCACAAGCCAAGGAGGCGCGAGCTTCTCTGATGATACACCAAACATCAAAGATGCGAGACCAGTAGAAAGTGTGCCTTTCACTTGGGCTGTCAATGATGATAAAATCATCATCACACCAGCTAAGAGCTTCGAGGCTTTGATAGAGCAGACGATACTAGAAATCACTGTTCAGAATATTGAAGATTTGAATGAAAACAGACTGGCATCACCTGCCACTTGGACGGCTTTTGTAGATCGCAATCAGTTGAAATGGGATACTGAGCTGATCACGGCGAGGAAAGAAGTGTATGAGCCTTTCACCTTCAGCGTCAATATCTCCAACCGAGGAGGAACTGAGTCTAGCTATTCGTTGGAAAATATCCCAGCTTGGTTAACAGCCAATCCAAATACGGGAGTATTGGCTCCATTGTCTTCTCAGACGGTGAAATTCACTGTTAATCAAGGATTGAATACAGGTTATTATTTGGAGGACATCTTCTTGACCTCTGATTTTGGATACGATGAAAAACTGACCGTTGATCTTCAAGTCTTTGCACCAGCACCTGAATGGGATGTTGATCCAGCGGACTTCCAATATTCTATGAGTGTAGTGGCGGAGTTGGAAATAGACGGTCGAAAGTCTTCGGATGTTAATGATCGAGTAGCCGCTTTTGTCAATGATACCCTGAGAGGATCGGGCTATATCGAGTATTTATCCAGCTTAGATTTATATGAAGTTTTCTTGGACATCTACAGCAATGTAGAGTCTGGCGAAACGGTAGAGCTAAGAGTTTGGGATGCCAACGAAGGAGTAGAGTATCGTAATGCATTGCCAGCGATCACCTTTAGCTCCAATGACTTAAAGGGGACACCTTCAGCTCCTGAGCTGATCCAAGCTGGTGACTTTGTGGTGCAAAACGTGACTTTCGCCAAAGGGTGGAACTGGGCTTCCGTACAAGTGGCATCAGATCAACTCACAAACATCAATACGCTAATGGAGAATGTATCTGGCCGCACTGGCGATCAGATCAAAGCCTTGGACGCTTTTGATATCTATACGGACGGTATCGGATGGTCAGGAACCATCAGTAGTACAGGAGGCTTGAACAATGGTGAGATGTACCTATTCAAAGTACAAAATGGCGGGTCAATAGCTGTCATTGGAGAAAACGCAGACCCTAATACTGCTATCAGCATCAACACTGGCTGGAACTGGCTCGGATACATTCCTAGATTCAATATGAGTCTGAATGAAGCCTTCGCTTTCTTCAATCCTGTACAAGGAGATTTGATCAAAAGTCAATCGGCTTTTGCGGTCTATGATGCGAATTTGGGATGGGTAGGAAGTCTCAAGAACATGGAGCCAGGAGAAGGATATCTCTTTAAGTCGGCCAATGCAGGTTCTCTAACTTATCCAGAAAAGTCATCGCTCTCAGCTGCTAGAGGTCAGGAAAACCTGATCACAGAATTTGAGAATCTCGATCGGCATAAGTATTCATACTCGATGACGGTGATCGCTTCAGTGGCGATGAACGAAAATGTAATCCTAGCCGCATATGTCGGGGATGAGTTGAGGGGCGTGATGGAGCCGGTGATGATGAACGAAACAGATCGGCGTTATTTCTTGACTGTTTATGCTGCTAATAGCGGAGAAGAGCTGGTGTTCCGTGCTGTTGATCTTCAAAATGATGGGCAAGTTGTTGAATTGAAGGAATCGCTCACCTTCTCGGTAAATGCTAGCATTGGGACAACTGCAGAGCCTTTTGAGTTCAACTCAAGTGTGCTCGGTAGTGAGTTGGCTAATGAGATCATGCTCTACCCGAATCCATTCGAAAGCCTGATGACCGTTTCTATTCCTGATACAGGGACGCAACCTGAGGTGAGTCTTACAGATTTGACCGGTAAAGTGATCGGTGTATTGATTCCCGAAAGGGCAAATGGCGAAAATTGGTCAGTGGAGATCAAAGCCAGAGAGCTAGAACTCTCCAGCGGGGTATATCTACTGAGAATTGTGCGTGGTGATGAGGTGAGTGCCTTGAGGATCATAAAGCGATAGAGCCATGAAGAAGTTAATATTCATCCTAGCAGTGCTCTTTCTCAGTAGAGCGAGTACTGCGCAGGCACCTTCTTGGACGGTGAACCCTGCGGATTATAGCAATTCCATGGTACTGGTCGGCGTGATCAAAATTTATGGTGTAGAGTCTATAGATACCAATGACAGAATAGCTGCTTTTTTTGGTAGCGAAGTAAGAGGTGTTGGTAGTGTGCAATACGAAGCTGCAATTGACAGGTATGTAGTTTACTTGATCGCTTACGCCAATCAGAGCGGTATTGAGCTTAGTTTTAAACTTTATGATGCTGACGGAGGTGTAATTGTGGATGCTTTCAATACCGTTAGTTTTCAGATAGATGGGCAGCAAGGCAATCTGGAGCGCCCTTTGGTTTGGTCTAACGTTGCACTCAATTCTGGAAATGAAATCACATCATTTGGTTTTAATCAAAGTATTGGTACATCTACTATTTCCGCTGCTACTATCAATGCAGATGTGGCATTTGGGACTGATTTGACCACTTTAGTTGCGGATTTTACTAATTCTTTGAATGCTAGAGTAACGGTAGATAATACACTACAAACGTCGGGTACTACGTCCAATGATTTCACCAATGGAGTCAGCTACCGTGTGAACTCTGAAGATGGTCAATCTTCAAGGACATACACGGTAAATGTCAGTATTCTCAACCTCGAACCTACTGATATTTTATTGGACGTCAATTCTGTTGCTGAAAATCAAGTGACAGGTTCATTGGTTGGTACGCTAAGTGCAGCTGATGACGATGCTGCCCATACTTTTACTTTGGTGAGTGGCACTGGAGATACTGATAATGGCCTTTTTGCGATTGACGGTGATCAGCTTTTGACGAATGCAGTTTTTGACTTTGAGTCAAAGTCCTCTTATGCGATTCGTGTGAAAGTCACTGATCTAGAAGGTCAGACTTTTGATAAGGCTTTGACTATTCAAATCAATGATGTGAACGAAGCGCCAGTCGTGGCAAATCAATCATTTATTTTGGGAGAGAATAGTCCTGTCGGACAAGCGGTGGGCACAGTTTCAGCCACAGATCCGGAAAGTGACGCTTTAAGTTTTGCTTTGAGTGGCTCGGCGGCTTTTGGTATCAATGCTACTTCGGGAGTGATTTCGGTAGTCGACAGCACGCTTTTAGATTATGAATTGACTCCTCAGATTACTATGACATTGTCAGTATCTGACGGATCTCTTCAGACTAATGCCACCCTTACGGTTGACCTAATAGATATTTTCGAGGCAGGAAATGGCGCACCACTCATTCAAGATCAGACATTTTATGTAAGGGAGAATTCTACAAATCAATCGGTTGTTGGGACAATAAGCGCTATCGATCCACAATCGGATGCTTTAACCTTTGCTTTGGCTGGGTCATCTGCTTTTAGCATAACCAATGCTGGTGTTTTATCAGTTTTAGACAGTGCGCAATTGGATTTCGAAACAACTTCTTCCTTCACGATGACTGTCACGGTGAGTGATGGACAGCTATCTAGTTCGGCTAATATCACAGTAATAGTGGTTGACATAGCAGAGCCGGTGAATCAAACTCCAGTTATCGCACCCCAAACGCTTTATGTATTAGAAAACAGCACGAATGGCTCAACAGTCGGAACTATCAACGCTTCCGATGCAGATGGCGATGTTTTGAGCTACACACTGGCAAGCAATACAGTTTTCACGATCAATGCCAGTACAGGAGTAATTACGGTATTGGACGGCAGTCTTCTAGATTTTGAAACTACGACGAGTTATAGTTTAGAAGTAGGCGTAAGCGATGGCACAGCCTCGGCTACAGCTACCTTGACCATAGAGGTTGTTGATGTCAACGAAACACAAAACATCAACCGCGCGCCGCTGGTGAGCGATCAGACGTTCTACATACAAGAGAACAGTGCATTAGGCGCTGTGGTAGGGACTATCACGGCCTTGGATCCCGAATCGGATGCTTTGACCTATGGATTAAGTGGCAGCACAGCCTTTTCGATAGACACCCAGGGCAAACTTTCGGTAGCGGACAGCAGCCAGCTTGACTATGAAGTGAATCCAGAGTTTACCTTGACAGTATCAGTAAGTGATGGTGCTTTATCTACAGATGCGACATTGACAGTGAGGCTTAGTGATGTTGATGAAACAGTCACACCACCACCAGCTAACAACACGCCTGTAGTTTTGGCACAGACGCTTTATGTATT
>CAYGOV010000020.1:0-43123 GCA_964351625.1 uncultured Marinoscillum sp. | reverse complement strand
CACCACCACCAGCTAACAACACGCCTGTAGTTTTGGCACAGACGCTTTATGTATTAGAAAACAGCACGAATGGCTCAACAGTTGGAACGATCAATGCTTCCGATGCAGATGGCGATGTTTTGAGCTACACACTGGCAAGCAATACAGTTTTCACGATCAATGCCAGTACAGGAGTAATTACGGTATTGGACGGCAGTCTTCTAGATTTTGAAACTACGACGAGTTATAGTTTAGAAGTAGGCGTAAGCGATGGCACAGCCTCGGCTACAGCTACCTTGACCATAGAGGTTGTTGATGTCAACGAAACACAAAACATCAACCGCGCGCCGCTGGTGAGCGATCAGACGTTCTACATACAAGAGAACAGTGCATTAGGCGCTGTGGTAGGGACTATCACGGCCTTGGATCCCGAATCGGATGCTTTGACCTATGGATTAAGTGGCAGCACAGCCTTTTCGATAGACACCCAGGGCAAACTTTCGGTAGCGGACAGCAGCCAGCTTGACTATGAAGTGAATCCAGAGTTTACCTTGACAGTATCAGTAAGTGATGGTGCTTTATCTACAGATGCGACATTGACAGTGAGGCTTAGTGATGTTGATGAAACAGTCACACCACCACCAGCTAACAACACGCCTGTAGTTTTGGCACAGACGCTTTATGTATTGGAAAACAGCACCAATGGATCAGCGGTCGGAACTATCAACGCTTCCGATGCAGATGGCGATGTTTTGATTTATGCACTGATGGATAGCAGTGGCACATTCAAAATTGAAAGTAATTCAGGACTGGTGACGGTATTGGATTCAACGTTGTTGGATTTTGAGACTAACCCTGTTTTTGTGTTCAACGTGTCAGTATCAGATGGATCATTGACAGATTCAGCTACACTTACAGTGAGGTTAATAGATGTTTTTGAGTCATCGAATCAAGCACCAAGAATCAATGATCAAATTTTTTATCTGGCTGAGAAAAGTAGTGCTGGTATTTCGGTAGGGCTTGTAAATGCCAGTGATCCAGATGGTGATGTGTTGACTTTTTCATTGACTGATACGACAGGTAGCTTTTCTATCAATAGCTTAACAGGATTGCTTTCAGTCTTTGACTCCACACTTTTGAATCATGCAGTCAACCCTATTTTTCAAATGGAGGCGACGGTATCTGACGGCCAATTGTCCAGTACGGCAGTACTAACGGTCAACCTTACTCCAGTTGGAGGAGGTAATAGCGGAAATCAAGCTCCTAATATAGCAGGACAAACATTGTACCTCCCAGAGAACAGTCCGGTGGGATTTGAAGTAGGAGTGGTCAATGCGAGCGATCCAGATGGAGATACCTTGGTTTATGCGCTGATAGATAGTAGTGGTACCTTCAAAATAGAGAGTAGTTCAGGACTGGTGACGGTATTGAATTCGACTTTATTGAATTTTGAGACCAATCCTGTTTTTGTATTTAATGTCGCTGTATCAGATGGAATATTGAGCGACACAGCTACACTTACTGTGAATTTAACAGATGTCTTTGAGTCATCGAATCAGGCGCCAAGAATCAATGATCAGATTTTTTATCTGGCAGAAAAAAGTGCTGTTGGAATAGCGGTAGGACTTGTAAATGCCAGTGATCCAGATGGTGATGTATTGACTTTTTCATTGACGGATACGACCGGTACCTTTTCTATCAATAACTCAACTGGATTACTTTCAGTCTTTGACTCCACACTTTTGAATCATGCAGTCAATCCTGTTTTTCAAATTGAGGTAACGGCATCTGATGGTCAATTGTCTAGTACAGCAGTACTAACGGTCAACCTTACTCCAGTTGGGGGTGAGAATACAGGAAATCAAGCTCCTAATATAGCAGGGCAGACATTGTATCTCCCAGAGAACAGTCCGGTGGGATTCGAAGTAGGAGTGGTCAATGCTAGTGATCCTGATAAGGACAGTTTGATATACGTTCTCACCGATAGTAGTGGAGCATTTGCCATCAATAGTACTACTGGTTTACTTACTGTTAAGGATGCTACACCGTTGGATTTTGAAACAAATCCTTCTTTTGATCTAGCCGTGACAGTCACTGATGGCAGTCTTTCTGCATCAGCTCCTATAAAAGTGATATTGAGTGATGTATCAGAGGCTGTAAACCAATCTCCTTTATTGGCCTCTCAAGTATTTAGCGTGCCTGAAAATTCTATGATTGGATTTGAACTAGGTAACGTAACGGTCACAGATCCAGATGGGGATGCCTTGTTATTCAGTATTTCTTCAGACTCGAGTGGATCTTTTGCTATTGACACTACGTCTGGGATGCTTTCTGTGATAGATTCTACACACCTAGATTATGAGACTAACAAACTTTTGGTCATTGAGATATCCGTTTCAGATGGTGAATTTACTGTGATGGCAAGCATGACTGTGTTGATTACAGATGTAAAGGAAAACACTGCGCCACAAATGGATTCAACGATGCAATTTTCTATTGCAGAAAATGCTGCTGCTGGTACGCTAGTGGAAGTGATATCAGCGATTGATAACGAAGGTGATGTTTTGCATTACTCAATCTCCTCAGGTAATGATGATTTAGTATTTGAGTTAGATACCTTAAATGGGCGATTAAAAGTGCGGAACCAGGAACTGTTGAATTTTGAGTTAAAGTCTTCCCATAATCTGACAATAGCCGTGAGTGATGGAATATTAGTTTCAGAAACCAGCGTGAATATTTCAATTTCGGATGTCAATGAAAACCCAACTGCAATAAACCTTTCAGCAAGCAGTATTTCAGAGAATGTCGAAGCGGGCAGAATTGGAGACTTCACTACAGAGGACCCTGATGCTAATGAATCCTTTAGTTATGCCCTGTTGACTCAAAGCGATCTTTTTGAAATTGTAGAGGGTACTTTAAGAACAAAAGGACCTATGGATTTTGAAGAGTCGTCATCCTATACATTAACTGTGCAGTCTAAAGATCAGGGAGGTCTTTCCATTATTGAGAGCTTTTTGATAACTATTTCTGACGTTGAAGAAATAATACTTGGTCAGATACCAGCTGTAAAGCTCAATGTTTATCCCAATCCAGCGATTGATTACATCAGCGTCAATGCTGACTCTGGCTTTGATAAAATCATATGCTACGACTTATCTGGTGTTAAGCTTCTGGAAGATTCTTCGGATCATCTGGATGTCTCAGGTTTAGTTAAGGGTGCTTATCTCCTTAGAATTTTTATAGGTGAAGACATACAGACCATCAAGTTTATTAAGAAATAGCCTAGCCAGTTATGGATGTTTAGAGCCCGTTTCCGACAGGAGATGGGTTTTTTAATTTGGTTTTAAATAAGTTATTCTGTGCTAATTACTGTTAAAAGAAAGTCTAGGCAATATTATTTATTGTTAGGGCTACATGTGAAGCAGTGAACCTCGCAAGCAAGGTTTTTTTAGATGTCAAACTGAGCCAAAAAATCAGATCAAGTATTTTAAGAATTCGTCAAGTAATACACCAGACGCCCGATTGATTCACCTGCGAGGTAGAAAAAAGCAACGATTATTAGGACGGAATATATTGCAATGAACAGTTTCCTCCTGTCAGAATTCTTTTCACCTTTTAAGGAAAGAAAAGCAGCGATGACCAGTAAGAAAATAAAATAGTAATCCATGATACGTTTAGATTTTAGTTTACTGATTTCAAAAGTATGTTCAAGGGATCGTTTACTAATGCTTTTTAGGAAGAAATCTATTTCAAATTAGGTCGAATTTTGAAAGCTAACATTTCTAAGTGGGTAGCGTGTCAATTGATAATTTTCTTATTTACTAAGCCTGTATATTCCTTCTAACAAGCAATCACGCTCACAAAAAAGGGAATACTTAAAATGATTATCCCATAACTTCCGCTTATAGCAGAATGATTTCTTTTGTTGTGCTTAAACAATCCTTGAGGCTATGTCTTATAAGTATGAGTTAAGTAATTCTTACAGAAGCTTGAAATTCACCTTGACTAAACACTAACCTAACAAACAAAATGAAAAAGATCATGATGTGGAGCTTGCTTATCACAGCAAGTGCATTTTTACCAGCGTGTCAGAATGAAGCCACAGAAACAGCAGATGCTGATGGCTACTCGGGCGCTACAAAGAAGAGTCGATCCAATACGACTATAGCTAGCAATCAACAATGGTGGCCGAATCAGTTGAATCTGAGTATTCTCCGTCAAAATTCTTCTCTGTCAAACCCTATGACAGAAGATTTTAACTATGTTGAAGCTTTCAATAGTGTACAATATGATTCATTGAAAAGTGATATCAGAAAAGTCCTCACCGAGTCGCAAGATTGGTGGCCAGCTGACTATGGTCATTATGGAGGGTTATTTATTAGAATGGCTTGGCACAGTGCAGGGACTTATCGTTCGGCTGATGGTCGAGGAGGATCGCGCTCAGGTCAGCAACGCTTTTCACCACTCAACAGCTGGCCAGACAATGCGAACTTAGATAAAGCAAGACGTTTGATTTGGCCAATCAAACAAAAATATGGTAACAAAATCTCATGGGCAGATTTGATGGTCTTGACAGGTAATGTTGCCCTAGAAGATATGGGGTTTAAGACATTCGGTTTTGCTGGTGGTAGAGAGGACGTTTGGGAGCCGGCAATAGATGTCTACTGGGGATCTGAAGATGAATTCATGAGCGATGATAAGCGCTACTCTGGAGACAGAGAACTGGAAAAGCCTTTAGCAGCTGTGCAAATGGGACTAATCTATGTGAATCCAGAAGGACCTAACGGAGTACCTGATCCCTTGCTTGCCGCAAAAGATATCCGTGCTACTTTCGGTAGAATGGGCATGAATGATGAAGAGACAGTGGCACTGATCGCTGGAGGTCATACCTTAGGAAAAGCCCACGGAGCAGGGTCGGCAGATAATGTAGGTGCTGCGCCAGAAGGTGCCGACATTGAGGAGCAAGGTTTCGGATGGAAAAGTGAGTACAAGTCTGGAAAAGGAGCAGATGCGATTACCTCTGGTCTAGAGGTAATCTGGACAGCTACTCCTGCAAGATGGAGTCACATGTACTTTATGAGCCTATTTGAAAATGAATGGGAACTTACCAAGAGCCCTGCAGGTGCAAACCAATGGGTAGCCAAAGGCACACCAAATATGATGGTACCTGATGCTTTTGATCCTGAGAAAAGACATAAGCCTACGATGTTCACAACAGATTTATCTTTGAGAATGGATCCGGGTTTTGAGAAGATTTCAAGAAACTTTTACGAGAACCCAGAGCTATTCAACGACGCTTTTGCGCGTGCTTGGTTTAAGCTGACGCACAGAGACATGGGACCTAAAACAACTTATTTGGGGCCCGAGGTGCCAACAGAAGATTTGATTTGGCAAGACCCAATTCCTGCCGTAGATCATAATTTGGTCAATGATAAGGATATCGCCAGTTTGAAATCAACTATCCTGAAGTCTGACTTATCTATCAGTGAGATGGTAAGCACAGCATGGGCTTCTGCCTCTACATATCGAGGATCAGACAGGAGAGGTGGTGCCAATGGTGCAAGAATTCGTTTAGCTCCACAAAAAGATTGGGAAGTCAACAATCCAGTGCAATTGGCTAAAGTTTTGGGCGTGTTAGAGCAGATAAAGAATGACTTCAATGCAAAGACTGGAAATAAGAAAATATCTATGGCAGACCTTATCGTATTGGCTGGTGCTGCTGGTGTGGAGAAGGCTGCTGCCAATGCAGGCTATCCTATGCAGGTTCCATTCACGCCTGGACGAATGGATGCTACTCAGGAACAAACTGATATAGCTTCTTTTGGATTGCTTGAGCCGATGGTTGATGGTTTCCGTAATTACCTCAAAACGCAATACACCGTTTCTACGGAAGAGTTACTGATAGATAAAGCGCAGTTGCTTACACTTACTGCTCCTGAAATGACAGTATTGGTAGGTGGAATGCGTGCACTTGGCGCAAACTATGATGGCTCTAAACACGGAGTATTTAGCACCAAGCAGGACGCTTTAACCAACGATTTCTTTGTCAACCTACTTGACATGAACACTGAGTGGAGTGCTATAGATGACACGAAAGAAAAATTCGAAGGCAAGGACAGAGAGACAGGTGAGGTGAAATATACGGCCACTCGAGCAGATTTAATTTTCGGTTCAAACTCAGAACTGAGAGCATTGGCTGAAGTATATGCCAGCGCTTCTGCGCAAGAGAAGTTTGTAAAAGACTTTGTATCCGCTTGGGACAAAGTAATGAAACTGGATCGATTTGATTTGATCTATATGTAAGTGTGAATTAGAATAGGTTTGATTTAGTTTAAAAGCCAGCCCCTTTGGGCTGGCTTTTTTCTTGATATTTCGCAGAAGCGTGGGAAATTCTTTCAAACGCAAATGAAGTATTTACACCTATAAAGCAATTTTTTCTTAAGTATGTGTTTTAGCTATCCTCTTAAAGGACAAATCAGAACATGAACAAAGTGCCTTTTGGAAACAACAGTTCTCAAGAGTCAACCTGTCCGATATGAACAAATAAGTGTACGCATACGACCAAGGTTCATTGCGTAGTATTAGCGTAACATCTTGTAGGTCTGGTGATTGCAACTTTTGGCACTTTCTATGTCACATAGAATAAAACCGACTCGACTATGATAAAGCAACACCTATTAACCACTCTGCGAAGCTTTAAAAAACAGAAATCTACATTTATAATCAACTTTATAGGCCTTACTACAGGTCTCACTAGTGCTTTGCTGATTTTTTTGTGGGTTCAGGACGAGCGAAGTGTAGATATGTTCCATGCCGAAAATGATCAAATCTACAGAGCTATGGAGCATCAGCGTTATGCAAACGGCGATGTGTTCACCACTTGGTCTACTCCAGGTATTTTGGCCGCAGAGCTCAAAAAGGAGATCCCTGAAGTGGAATTTGCCTCCACAGGATCTTGGGAATTTGAAAACTTGCTTTCTGTTGGAGAGAAGAATCTAAAGGAGAAAGGCATTTTCGCAGATGCTGATCTTTTTGAAATCTTCACACTTCCTCTGACAGTGGGATCTCCATCGTCAGTTTTAGCGGATAATAACTCTATAGTCATATCGGAGCGTCTAGCATCAAAACTTTTCCCCAATGAAAACCCACTAAGCAAATTTATAAAGCTGAATCAAGACGAGTCTTATCAGGTATCTGGCGTGATGAAAGACCTCCCTAAGGCGTCATCCATGCAGTTTGATTTTGTGCTCTCTGCAGAAGACTGGCGTCAGGATAATGCTTGGCTCAGAAACTGGGGAAGCAATGGCCCCCGTACTTACGTGAAGCTCAGGGAGGGAGCCTCTTTGGAAGAAGTGAACATCAAATTGGTCAATTTCATAAAAGATCGAAATGAAGGTTCTGTAGTTGATTTGTTTTTATATCCATTTTCTAAAACCTATCTATACGGTAGTTTTCAAGATGGCGTTCAATCGGGCGGCAGGATTGAGTATGTTAGGCTTTTCTCCATAATTGCTATTTTTATTTTGGTGATAGCCTGCATCAATTTTATGAATCTTTCTACAGCCAAAGCTTCTAAAAGAGCTAAGGAGGTGGGTATTAGAAAAGCAATAGGGGCAGATCGCGGTTCGCTGATCTACCAGTACCTCACAGAATCTATTCTTATCACTTCCATATCTGTAGTTGCGGCAATACTACTTGTACCAATGATTTTGCCATATTTTAATGAGGTAACTGGTAAAGACGTTGCACTAGTGTTTTCCTTTGAATCAGTAATAGGTCTTCTCGCTACACTGTTGGTCACAGGTATAATATCTGGCAGTTACCCTGCGCTTTATTTATCATCTTTTCAGCCAGTGAAAGTGATGAAAAACGAGATCAAATCTTCACTTGGCGAAATATGGGCAAGACAAGGCTTGGTGATCTTTCAATTTGCGCTTTCGATATTCTTGATCGTAGCAGTTATCGTGGTTTACAAGCAAATAGAGTTTGTCCAAAACAAAAATTTGGGTTTAAATAAAGAGAACCTAATTCGATTCTCAATCGAAGGAAAGCTACAAGAAGATTATAAGACATTTTTCACCAGACTAGAAGAAAATCCCAGCATCATAAGCATGTCAGCAACGAGTCATAGTTTCCAGGGAAGAAATAATAATTCATCTAATATTAGCTGGCCGGACAAGCTAGAAGATGAATTGGTTCTTTTCGAAAATTTGAGATCGGATTACGCTACCATTCCCACGCTTGGTATTGAGATGAAAGAAGGTAGGAACTTCTCTAAATCATTTGCAACTGATACAGCAGCAGTAATCATCAATGAAACAGCCGCCAAACTCATGAGATTGTCAGATCCACTCAATACAATCATCAAGGTAGGGGACGATGAATGCAGGATAATTGGTGTAGCAAAGGATTTCAACTTTCAATCACTTCATGAAAAGATCGCTCCAGCCATTTTTTATCTCTCGGATTATCCTGACTATGCTTTTATCCGAATGCAGTCAGATCACATTAACCAAACATTGGATGAGATCAGGGAAAGCTACAGTGATTTTAACCCAGGATTTGTCTTGGAGTACGAGTTTATGGATGAAGCCTACGCACGTATGTATGAGTCCGAAGAGCGTGTTTCAATATTGTCTAGGTACTTCGCTGGTTTTGCTATTCTTATTTCATGTTTGGGCCTTTTTGGGCTTGCGGCGTTCACTGCTGAGCGCAGGGTCAAAGAAGTAGGAATTCGTAAAGTTCTTGGTGCTTCGATTCTTAATTTGATGGTACTCCTTACCAAAGACTTTACAAGTTTGGTAGTAATAGCCATATTCATTTCTTTACCGCTTGCATTTTGGATTACGAGTAATTGGCTTGAGCGATTCGCGTTCCATATTGAACTTACGGTTTGTTTTTTTGCAATAGCAGGAATTTCGGCGTTGCTCATTGCGCTGCTCACGGTTTGTTTTCAGGCTTTCAGAGCAGCATCAGTAAATCCTGCGGAGTGTTTGAAAGATGAGTAGTGTTTTGAGTTGAATCTAAGCTTTAAAAATGTCATACTAAGGCCGACTGAAAGGAGGGGACTCGAAGCATAGGCATTTCTGCACCGTGTCTACCATTGGAGTCCCGGCTAGCACCGCCTAAGGGTGATACTTTATTGAATTGTAGTGCTTCGATGAACTGATTGTGGCATGATTAATCACATTGGGTTCATTAAGCTAAATAAGCTTCGATTATATCACTTTTAACGTAGATGTTGATAACTTAATGGACTTGAATGAAATCAGAATTACTTATTGAATACCTGCAATTACTAGTTAGATCATCTACTAACATGTAAAAAAAACTTTACTTACATGCATATTAATCCTTCATATCAATCGGATAATAAACTGTAGAGCCAAGATTGTTGACTATTTCATTGATGTCTTTACAAACTTGTTGAAAATCTTCTGGGGCAATTTCATTGGTTTTAGATGAGTACTCATATTTGATTATTAATTTATTCTGAGACTTAATATTTGTGGTCTGTTTGAAATAAAAGGCCTTATTGTCGAATTCCCTTACTTCTGGTTCAGATTTCATCGGCCCTGGTAACTCGATTGTGGTTACTTGAACAACTTTGTTTGGGAAGCCAATAACAACCGGAAATTCTTTTTTTTCACAACTCACAGCCGAGATGTAACTATAGATTATTGTGGGTTCGTAAGTTAATACATGCTTATTTGGAAAGTCGGGATCGCTTTGATTCCAAAAATTCGGTATCGAGTAATTTTCAAGTATTTTCATTTCGTTTTTTTCTATATTATCAATCACATTTAGTTTTTCGTTTTCAAGAAGGCTTGGAAATATCCTTCCGTAGGAATACTTGTAAAACTCAGCTAATTGCTTTTTTGAATAGTATTCTAAAATCTGTCTAATGCGGTCAGCTTTATTTCCATAAAGATCTGTCTTTACTATAAGCTCAGCAGGCCTGTAGAATGAAGTCGCATCCAAAAACTCGTCTACTCTAGTAATGCTCGTTGTATCATCTAGCTGAAGTTCTGTAAGCTGAGCATTTCCTGGTCTAACAATGAGTCCCTTGCCAAAATCATAGGTTATCATTGTTTTATATGTTCCTCCTTGATATGAATTGGTTGGATCAATCCAGAATTTTTGGTCATCGATTTCGAAGTATGTTATGCAATGATCAAATACGTAACCACTTGGGATAAAATTATCAATGTTGTCATTCATTTCTGAATTGACTAAAACAGGGTAGCTATTTTCAATGCCAATTTTTCGTAACATGGTAGACATTAGAAGTGATTTGTCTTTACAATCGCCAAATCGTTGAGTGATTACCTGATTGGGTGTAAATGGAAGTATGCTACCAATACCAGATTCAATTCCCATGTACCTAATATCGTCTTGGACAAAATCTATAATCGCGTTTATTTTATCATCAAGTGTATATTCGGGATAGAAAATCTCAGAGAAAATTTGATCTATTTTTTCATCATCATTTTGGGTAAAAATATCAAGTGCCCAATCATTGATTTCACTCCAACTGTTCGTATTGGAAACCATGATATATTTATAAGGAATAATCCATGAAGGCATGGTTTCCTCCGTTTTAAAAGCTTTAACGTTTGATCGATCTATCAGTATGTTCTTTCGGCCGTCAATAGATTCTTCACCTATAATGTCATCACAATCGATGCATTTGTATTGATTTTTCCCATTGTCATCATAAGTTATCCTTATTCTAATTTGATCTATTGGGTTTACATCTTCAAGTACAAAAGAGTAAAACCTACCTTGCTTAAAGATCGGATTTGATCCTTTTATACTGTAAGCATACTCTAGCTGATCGTCTTTACGAAGGTCCTCAATTACCAAAAGTGCAGTGACGTAACCGGTGTAAATGTTAGATTGGATTTGGTCTTCATTTTTAATGAATTCAAACTTGATTTGGTCTGCTTTATCAATATTGACACCTTTCCTTTTAACCCTCAAATAATGGAAAATTACTTCTTGGTAAGAAGAGTCATATGTTATTTGTAATTGAGATGCATTGCTTACGCCACCACTAGTGACAATGTTTTGGATAAAATGGTTGAACCTAATATCCTCTTCAAGGTGAGTTTGATAGTCTATAAGGCTAAAATAGACACCTGAAATGATGTCGTATTTGGATATTTGACTTGTTTCAGGGGAGTTTACTTGCTCAACCCAAGATTGAGGTGGTCCAATTTTTATATCCTGAGTAAATGCTATCGAAGAAATCTTCAATGCGAGCAGAAGTACAATTAGCTTTTTAATCATATTTTATCAATTGCTTAAATATATAATTCAAAGTTTAGAATTTAGGTATTTCATGAATTCAGCCTTTATTTTAATTAACTGAATAGTGATTTTGTTAACTAATGTACCTTGCCAACTTACCTTAAGATATTTGCTTCATCAGAGTTAAATGCATACAACTCATGGGTATTTTGGTTGCTTTCCTACAACTTATTTCAATCCAAAATTCTTTGACTAAGAGTCCAAAGTAGGTGCTCTGAATTGCATTGAAAGATTTCCGTTAAAAATGTCATGGTGAGTCCGACCGAAAAGAGGGGACTCGAAGCATATACATTTTCTGTTCCATGTCTACCCTTCGAGTCCCGGCTAACGCCGCCTCAGGGTGACACTGTATTGATTTGTTGTGCTTCGATAATCTCATGGTGACATACCTTGTTTACAGCCACGATCTATGCTTTTAAGACTTGCTTTTAAGGTATCAAATCGACCTTTTTCAGTAGCCTTGACTAATGAATATTATGGAATTGTAAACCATTATAAATCAACCACTTACAAAGTCATTTTAAAACACAGGTGTTTGCTCCTCCAAACACCTGTGTTTGTCGCTTGAAACACCTGTACTTTTTCATCGAAACACTTGTGTTTGTAAATACCAAAAGCTGAGTCGCCCAAATCCATCATTAACCGCCTATATAATCAGTCCCTTTTCATACCCAAAAGATTGATTAGTTTGTCTTCTCAACTAATACCTAAAAATGAAAATACTGAATACAATATTGGCGCTTGTTTTTGCGCTAAGCCTCAACGCCCAAGACTGGGATGTTACCAATCCTGTAGAGCCTTTCAAAGAAACCACCATCACGGCGGATGAAGGTACTTGGATGAATATGGACGTAAGTCCTGATGGTAAGCAGATTGTCTTTGATTTGCTCGGTGATATCTATATTATGCCGATCACAGGAGGAGAGGCCAAGCCGCTTAGAACTGGCCATGCTTATGAAGTGCAGCCACGTTTTAGCCCCAGCGGAAAGCAGATCTCATTTACAAGTGATGCTGGAGGTGGTGACAATATCTGGGTAATGGATGCAGATGGCTCTAATACCAAGCAAATCACTAAAGAAGACTTCCGACTACTCAATAATGCAGTTTGGACACCCGATGGGCAATACTTGATCGCAAGGAAGCATTTCACTTCTGAAAGATCATTGGGAGCTGGTGAGCTGTGGATGTACCACATCACTGGTGGTGCAGGCATTCAGTTGACTAAGCGTAAGAACGACCAACAGGATGTTGGTGAGCCATGGGTCAATGGAAATTATGTGTACTACAGCGAGGATGTATACCCTGGAGGCTACTTCCAGTACAATAAAGACCCAAATAGCCAGATCTATGTGATCAAGCGGTATGATCGAGAAACAGGTGAGACTGAGATAGTCATAAGTGGACCGGGTGGAGCGGTGAGACCACAGGTTTCGCCTGACGGAAAAAAACTCGCTTTTGTAAGACGTGTGCGCACCAAGTCAGTATTGTATATCCATGATTTGGCAACAGGCATTCAGACTCCTGTTTATGATGATCTCACAAAAGATCAACAAGAAGCTTGGGCGATATTTGGAGTTTACCCCAACTTCAATTGGCTAGCCGATAACCAAACAATCATCCTTTACTCTAAAGGTAAAATCCGAAAGTTGAATACCGCTACTAGCAAGGCTGAAATCATTCCTTTCAAAGCTACAGCTACTCACAAGATTACGGATGCGCTGGTTTTCAAGCAAAACCCAGCGCCAGACAAGCTCAATGTGAATGTGATCAGAAATGCGACCACATCTCCTGACGGAAAGCTACTGGCATTCAATGCGGTAGGACACATCTATACCATGAAGTTGCCAAACGGTAAACCATCAAGGTTGACAAAGAGCGGTGATTTTGAATATGAGCCAGCCTTTTCGCCTGATGGCAAATCAATCGCTTATGTCACTTGGAGCGATGAGCAAAAAGGAGCCATCATGAAAATCCCAACGGCAGGAGGAACGCCAAAGAAACTAACGACTGAAAAAGGTATTTACAGAACGCCTACTTTCTCGCCAGATGGCAACACCATGGTTTATAAAAAGGATGAAGGAGACGGGACCCTTGGACAAGGTTATGCTGTGAAGCCTGGCATCTATACCATGCCTGCTTTGGGCGGTCAGCCGACTTTCGTAGTTGAGGATGGTGAGTATCCAGTTTTCAACAAGAAAGGAGATCGGATCTACCTACAGACGGGAGGTTATCTATTTGGTAATTTGGACAAGTCTTACAAAAGTGTGAACCTCAGCGGAGCAGACGAGAAAGTTCATTTCCACTCCAAATATGCCAATCAATATGCGGTAAGCCCCGATGGCAAATGGTTGGCGTTTGGTGAATTGTACGATGTGTACGTCATGCCATTTTCCGATCACGGACAAGTATTTGAGCTAACAGGAAGCACCAAATCGCTCCCAGTCACCAAGGTGGCAGATGATGCGGGTATCAACCTACAATGGTCTGCTGACAATCAAAGTCTGCACTGGACACTGGGCAACAAGTACCACACCGTCATTGTGAAAGATTGCTTTACGTTTTTGGAGGGTTCGCCAGATAGCGTTGGAGTGATTCCTAAGACTACTGTCAAAATTGACTTGGAATTGTCGATAGACAAGCCTTCTGGAACTATCGCGTTTACTGGAGCCAAGCTGATTACCATGGAAGGAGATGAGGTAATAGAAAATGGTACTGTGGTAGTGAAAGAGAACAAGATAGTGGCTGTTGGTAAATCAGCTGACGTGCAAATCCCAAGTGGCGCGAAGATCATAGATGCTAAAGGGAAAGTAATCATGCCAGGTATCGTTGATACACATGCACATTTAAGAGCGTTTAGGTATGGAATCAGCCCGCAGAAGGAATGGGCGTATTACGCAAACTTGGCATTTGGAGTCACAGCCACACACGATCCTTCATCGAACACAGAAACATCTTTGTCTCAATCGGAAATGGTAAAAGCAGGGGAGATGGTAGGCCCAAGGATCTTCTCTACAGGAACCATCCTTTATGGTGCAGATGGAGACTTCAAAGCCGTAATCAATAAGTATGAAGACGCTCAAAGTGCTATATCTAGAACCAAAGCCTACGGTACTTTCAGTGTGAAAAGCTACAACCAACCAAGACGTGAGCAGCGACAAATGATCATCAAAGCTGCTCGTGAGAATGAGATCATGGTTTATCCAGAAGGAGGGTCTACTTTCTATCACAATATGACCATGATGCTAGATGGACATACTAGTGTAGAGCACAATCTACCAGTTGCTCCTCTTTACAAAGATGTGATAGATCTATGGTCTGCTAGCAAGACCAGCAATACGCCTACACTTATAGTTAACTATGGAGGAGTGAATGCAGAGTATTATTGGTATCAAAACAGCAACGTATGGGAAAATGAAAAGCTATTGAAATACACGCCTCGTGGGATTGTTGACAGCAGAGCGCGACACAGAACCATGATACCTCAGGAAGAATATGACAATGGACACATCTTGGTTTCACAGTCATGCAAGGCCATGGCGGATGCAGGCGTGAAAGTATGTGTGGGTGGTCATGGGCAGCTCCAAGGCTTGGGTGTGCATTGGGAGATGTGGAGCTTGTATCAGGGGGGTATGACCAATATGCAAGTTATCAGAGCTGCAACCATACATGGCGCAGCGTATATAGGAATGGAAGAATCTATCGGATCACTTAAAGCTGGAAAACTTGCCGATTTGATTGTGCTAGATGCTGATCCGCTGGAAGATATCCGAAATACTGAGTTTGTGAGCCACACGATGGTTAATGGTCGCCTATTCGAAACTGCCACCATGAATGAAGTAGGTAACAATGAAACGCCTCGTGGAAAGTTCTACTGGGAGCTAGATGGCTTCAATGACAACTTCCCATGGCACGAAGAAAGCCACAGCTTCATGGGTATTCATTGTAGTTGTCAGCACTAAGCACTTCAATATTCCATTGAAATCTAAGCACCTCATTCTACTTGCGGAGTGAGGTGCTTTTTTGTTTTATCTTGATGCGCATCGTCTGTACTGAATAATTCTAAAGCTAAATGACATTATATACCCCTTTCTTAGAGTAATCATGCCGTAGCTCTAAGGCTACTAAAGCTAGCTTTGTCTCAGAATTTGTCATTAAAAGGATGAAACTGCAGTAACTTTTATACTTGGTAAGATTGAATATGAGATTAGTTGTTTTTTTGATTTTCGTTCAGATATTCTTCGGTTGCAATACCAGTGACAATCAAAAAAATGTGGAGACCCCATCTCCAACCACTTATTCCAATCTTGAAACGCTACAAAGGAATTTCGTTGAAAAGCGATTCGGTGGCTTTATCCATTTTGGGATAAGGACATTTACAGGAGGTTCGTGGGGTGCTCCCAATCAAGACATTGCACAGTTCAACCCAACTCAGCTAGACTGTGGACAGTGGGCGCGAGCTTTCAAATCGGCAGGTATGGAATATGGGATTTTCACTACCAAACATCATGATGGTTTTGCACTTTGGGACAGTAAATACACAGATTTTGATGTTGCCAGCATTCCATGGCGAGATGGTAAAGGGGATGTCATAAAAGAATATGTAGATGCTTTCAGAGCAGAGGGTCTCTCACCTTGCTTGTATTTTTCTATTTGGGATAGTACCGAAGGTATCGGCGAAGGACCTGTGACCCAAGAGCAAATCGCTATTGTAAAAGGGCAGCTTACAGAACTATTGACCAATTACGGAAAAATAGATATGCTCCTCTTGGATGGCTGGTCATGGAAAATAGGTCATAAAAACCTCCCATATGAGGAGATCCATGGATTGATAAAATCCTTGCAGCCAGAGTGTCTTATTGTTGATAATACACATTTGAAGAGCCTTTATAACCAAGAACTATTACACTTTGAGTGGGGAAGCGGTTTGCCTACTAATAATACTCAACCTGCCGTGCTCAGTCTTCTGATCAATGAAGGAGTTGGAAATGGCTGGTTTTGGAATCAAGATGTACCGAAGCATGAGTTGTTATCAGTGGATTACTTGGTTGATAGCACTTTAGTGAAATTGGAGCCACAGTGGATATCATTTGTGCTCAACTGTCCGCCAAATCAGGCTGGTTTGATGGATGACAATATTGTTGCGCGATTAGCAGCGTTAGGAACGAAATGGTTTCCAAACCCAAATAGGAAACCATTGCCAGTCCAAGAGCAACAAATTCACAAGCCTATTACCCCAGTTTCAGCATTTGCAACAAGTGGGGAGGCCGAGTATGCAATTGATGGTTTTAACGATAGGTATAAATACACCATTTGGGAGACGGATTCTTCCTTTTCTCAGGAATTGACCATTGACCTTGGTGTCATCCGCGATAGCGTCTCAATAATCACTTATTTACCTAAATACATTCCCTATATCAAGCCTTTGGAAGAAGGGAGCATTACTAAGTTTAGTTTGCTCACTAGTGTAGATGGCCAGCAGTTTAACAAAATTGGTACTGGAGAATGGAGCGGTGATACGAAAATGAAGTCCATCACCTTCACTCCTCGAAAGGCAAGATTTGTGAGGTTGGTGGGATTAGAAGCCAATGATGGATTTGTGGCTGCAACAGAGGTTGGTATTGGAAGAGGAGCTTATCCCTACTATGATTTTGAATAATCAATATTAAGATACCCTGTTGGGTTATGATATGTTCATGGATAGGACATTTATTGTATTAAAGAACTTAATTAAAACATTACTATACTTAATCTTTGTTTTTTAGCTCCAAAAGGGGGTTATTAATCCAAGGTACTTTTGGAACTTTATAAAATTGAATTGATATGCAAAGACTAGTCGTAATTCTTATTCTCGCTACAGGATTCCTTTACTCTTGTAGCTCCACAAAAACCACTGAAGAACCATCAAAGATTGATGAGTTGATAGGTCAAATGACCTTGGAAGAAAAGGTGCATATGCTCCATGGTTATGGGAAATTTGTCTCTGCTGGAGTTGAACGTCTCGGAATACCAGATCTTACGTCTACAGATGGTCCGCTAGGAGTAAGAGAGGAGATCAAGCAACACAGTTGGGCAGCAGCTGGTTGGGATAATGATTTTGCTACATTTTTACCTGCAGGAGGTGGACTATCTGCTACTTGGAATACGGATTTGGCATTGAAGTTTGGAGAAACGATCGGTGCTGAGACCAGAGCAAGAAATAAGGATGTACTATTGGCACCTGCTGTCAATTTGATTCGATCTCCTTTGGGTGGTCGTAATTTCGAATACTTCACAGAAGATCCATTCTTGAACAAAAAACTAGCAGTACCCTATGTGAATGGTGTACAAAGTCAGGGTGTGGCAGCTTGTGTGAAGCATTATGCTATAAACAATCAGGAAACACTTCGTGGAAGTATAGATGTACAGGCAGATGAGCGTACGATCAGAGAGATGTATTTGCCGGTGTTTGAAGCTACTGTGACAGAGTCAAATGCCTATTCTGTGATGAGTGCTTACAACAGGTTTAGAGGTCAGTACCTCTCAGAGAATGACTACATGTTGAATAAAATCTTGAGAGACGAATGGGGCTTTAAAGGATTTGTAATGTCAGATTGGGGAGCGGTACATTCAACTGTAGAATCAGCTCTCTATGGACTTGATATAGAAATGGGTACTGAGATTGACGCTTACGACCAATGGTTTTTCTCAGATAAACTGGTAGAGGCTGTGAAGAATGACAGTGTACCTGAAGCGGAAATAGATAAGAAGGTAAAAAGAATCCTTTATGTAATGGAGGAGATAGGGGTTTGGGATGAGAATCGACTGAAGGGTTCTATCAATACGGAAGAGCATTTGCAAACAGCATATGACATTGCCTCTGAGTCAATCATTCTGCTTAAGAATGAAAAGGACATGCTGCCTCTTTCTGCAGATAAGCTAAAAAGCATTGCTGTAATTGGTGACAATGCAAAGCGTAAACACGCAAATCAAGGATTTGGTGCAGGGGTGAAGACCAAGGTGGAGGTTACTCCATTTGAAGCACTACAGGCAAAATTTCCAGCTGTCGCACTTAATTATGCGCTAGGTTACGAAGAGCAATATCTAGAGAATGACCTATACCGTGCTTGGGGATTACCGATAGATTATGAGGCAAATCCAAAGCTTGTGGCTGAAGCAGTAGAGATGGCTAAGAAGTCTGATGTTGCTATTGTATTTGCAGGTTCCAACCGATTGGTAGAGACGGAAGCTGAAGATCGAAAAGGTATCCAATTACCATTTGGCCAAGAGGCGCTCATAGCTGCAGTAAGAGCTGTGAATCCGAATACGATAGTAGTAATGGTGGCTGGTGCTCCTTATGACTTATCTAATGTTGATAAATCTGTGGATGCTTTGGTTTGGTCTTGGTTCAATGGTTCTAGAGCTGGCGATGCGATCGTAGATGTGCTTTTCGGTACAGTGAATCCAAGCGGAAAGCTGCCGGTAACATTTCCAAAGAAATTGGAAGACTCCCCAGCGCATGCTACCAATAGCTTCCCAGGTGGACCGGATGTGGTCAGCTATGATGAAGGTATCTTGGTCGGCTATAGATGGTTTGACACGAAAGATGTTGAACCTTTTTATCCTTTTGGTTATGGATTGTCTTATGCAGATTTCGAGTATGGTTCTTTTGCAAGTGCTAAGCCAAGCTACAGACAAGGGGAGACCATCGAGTTTACTCTTGATCTTACCAATACCAGCAAAACAGCAGGGCAGGAGATTGTTCAGATTTACAGCAGTAAGAATGAATCCAAAGTAGAGAGAGCGTTGAAAGAGCTCAAAGGATTTGCTAAGACGATGTTAAATCCAGGAGAAACTAAGGAGCTGACAGTATCCATTCCTGTTGAGGAGTTGGCTTACTATGACGTAGATAAAGGGTGGATAGTTGAGCTTGGTGAGTACACCTTTCATGCTGGTTCATCTTCTAGATCTATCCATCAAAGTGTAAGTGTAGAAATTCAATAAGCTCAAATACTTACTCTGAGCCTTGGTGTAATTAATTATTTAAGTTGGGGTAATAAATGTCATTTTCTCTTTTTTTAATTTAGAAAATCAGCGTTTATGCTTCTTTATGGGTATTTTGTTTTACCAAACGAAATACCCCAATGAGAGCCCCAATATATAGCTGGGTACAAAAATGTATGATGTACATTTTGTGCCTTTTTACACTGACACTCCATGCCCAAGAGAACATTGATATAAAATTTGAAAGCTTGACCACTGCAAATGGTCTTTCAAATAATAACATTCATTCAATTTATCAAGATGAACAGGGTTATATCTGGGTAAGTACACTTTCAGGGTTAAATAGGTATGATGGTGATCGGGTAATTTCTTTTCTGAATATTCCTGGTGACACCAATTCACTAAGTAATAATTCTGTTCTTTGGGTTGCTGAAGGACCTGAAAAGAAATTGTGGGTGAAAAACGGGAATGGGCTGTCCTTATACAACCCAATGAATGAAGCCTTTGAATCATCGGCCAAATACCTTGAAATACTCCAAACTGATGCGGCTTTCATAACACAGATCATCAAAGATCAAACTGGAAGCTTTTGGATTGCAATCGAAAATCTTGGCCTCATCAAATTGACGGATGGTTCTATTCTCGAGATGTCAACTACTTCGGAGAAAGAGACACGTGTTGCATCCAAAAATATAACTGATCTGTGGCTTGCTCCAAATGGTCAATTGTGGATTGTCCATAGTTTTGGCCAATTAGAAGTCATTGATACGAATAAAAATCGAGTCATAAGACGATATGGGTTTCCTGACGAAATATTGGACGGAGATGATTATTGGAAAGTTTTTGTAGATAGAGATGGTGATATATGGAGTTATCGGCCGCATTCGCCTTTCGGTGTTCATTATCTAAACACGAGGACTGGGGAGACTAAGACATTGACAGATCGTGAACTTACTAGTGAAATTGTAAGAGGAATTGTGCAGCATGAAAATGGCCAAATATGGATTGGAACAGATCATGGAGGTGTCTCAGTACTTGATAAGTCTAATTGGACTGTGAAGGCAATCAAAACGAATGCAGATCAAGAAAAGAGCCTTGTAAGTAATAATGTCACCTCAATATTTAAGGATAATCAAGGTGGAATATGGATTGGCACAGCCAAGAATGGGTTGAGTTACCACCACGCTAGAGCAAATAGCTTTAAACATTTGAGGATTGCTCGTAAAGACCAAGTTTACAATGATATGAGCTGTTTTGTGGAGGACGGTTTTGGCAATCTTTGGATTGGGACCAATGGAAAAGGGATTCTTAAATTTGACCCAATCAATAGTAAGTTCACCAGCCTGTTGGATCAGAACGATGTGCAGGGAAAAATGCCTGAGGTAGTAGTAAGTATGCTCATGACCTCAAAAGGTGAAATTTTGGTAGGGTCCTATTTTGATGGATTATACTCGTTTGATAGTAAGCGTTCCTTCAAAGAATTGAAAATTTTTCCAGAAGGCTTTAAAAACCTAAGTATTTGGAAGCTATTTGAGGATAGTAAAGGTCAAATATGGATAGGAACATTGAGCAATGGGGTATTTGTCTATAATCCAAAAACTAGTGAGATCAAGCAGTACAGCCAAGCCAATCTTTTAAAGTCAAATTATGTAACTAGTATAACAGAAGATAAAAAGGGTTCAATCTGGATTGGTACAGGTCAGGGAATTTTGATACTTGATCCTGATTTGGAAACTATCCGATCTTTTCTAAAGGACAATACCGAACCGAATTCGTTGAGTAATAATTCTGTTGTTTCAATCTTGGAAGACAAAAAGGGGCGTATTTGGGTTGCTACTCTTGATGGACTCAATTTGTATGACGGGGAGGGTAGTTTCAAAGTATTTAGGGTAAGTGACGGGCTTTCATCTAATATTATACACGCGCTTCTGGAGGATGATTTAGGTAATATTTGGTTCAGTACTTCCAAAGGAATAACAAAACTTACACCAACTGAGGACGAATATTTATTTCAAACCTTTGATGTTTTTGACGGACTTCAATCTGGTTCTTTTACAGAAAATGCCGCATTGAAAACTAGAAATGGGAATATGTTATTCTCTGGTCAAAATGGTTTCAATCTTTTCACTCCAAAGGATATTCAAACAACAGCCCAATTGCCTAAACTGATGTTTACGCGCTTGAAAATTGCTAATGAATATATAGTTACTGGTCAGGAATATGATGGGCGATCAATTCTTGAAAGACCATTAAATGAAGCTGAAGAGGTGGTTTTAATGCACGATGAAAACTCTATTTCCATTGAGTTTGTGGCGCTTTCCTTCTTCCAGTCTGCAAAAATCAAATATCAATATAAGCTGGATGCCTTTGATGAGCTGTGGTTTAGTATTTCAGATGATTCACGAAAAGTCAATTACACCAATTTGGATCCAGGTAAATACACATTAAGGGTGCGCGCTTCTTCAAGTTCCAACTTATGGGATGATACGGGAATTTCATTGAATTTGGTAATCAAGCCTCCATTTTGGCAGACGGTCTATGCTTACATTCTATATTTTGTTTGCTTTGGGATATTTCTTTATATCACCCGTTCCTTTATAGTGAGCCGTGAGCGTCAAAAGGCGTCTCTAGAAAGCGAAAAACGTGAGACGCAAAGACAGCATGAGTTAGACTTGATGAAACTTCGCTTCTTCACCAACATTAGCCATGAGTTTAGGACGCCACTCTCACTCGTACTGACTCCTATAGATCGAATGATCAAAAATCCAGAGAGCATTAAGGTTTCTGAGTTAACTGTTGTGCGGCGGAATGCGAAGCGCATGTTGAATCTGGTCAACCAGTTGCTAGATTTTAGAAAGCTTGAAGCCAGCGAACATAAGCTGCATGTGTCCAGTGGCAACTTTATTCGGTTTTTGAAAGATATCGTTGGTTCTTTTTCTGATTTGAGTCGTGAAAAGCAGATAACGCTAGAGTTCAAGTCTGAGGTTAAGACATTTTATACCCTTTTTGATAAGGATAAGATGGAAAAGATCTTATTCAATTTACTTTCGAATGCATTCAAATTCACGCTTAGCGGGGGTAATATTACTGTCAATTTTGAAATCCTCGATAACACCAAAGACAACCAGAAGGTGATGATAGTGGTGACTGACTCAGGAATAGGTATTCCGGAAGATAAGTACCAATTGATATTCAATCGATTCTATCAAAACGATGCGAATAATGGTGAAATCATTAACAATGGAACAGGAATTGGGCTTTCCATCACAAAGCAATTTATTGAATTGCATCAAGGTAAAATATCTGTAGAGAGCACCGTAGGAAGGGGATCTTCATTTATTGTTGAGTTGCCTTTGAAAGAAATCAGTGGGGATGAGCCTCGTGATTTGGAGAATCCGGATGAATACGATAATGAGGCTGCAGATGTATTTGATGCTAATAAACCAACCGTAATGCTCGTTGAGGATAATTTTGATTTTAGGCATTATCTCAAGGATAATCTAAAGCCGAACTTTAATATTCTCACTGCTCCACATGGAAAAGAGGCATGGAAATTAATACGAAATCGCCCACCTGAAATTGTCATCAGTGACGTAATGATGCCAGTGATGGATGGTCATGAATTGTGCAAAAAGATCAAATCTGATCCGCGAACCTCTCATATACCAGTGATTTTACTTACCGCTCAATCCTCAGACGAACATCGAATTATAGGCTTGGATTCAGGCGCCATAGAATACATAGCGAAACCTTTCAATTTTGATGTCCTGCTAAGTAGTATCAATAGTGCCTTGAAATTTCAGGAGCGTGTCAAAGTATCTGAAAATCACATAAAGGCAGAGCCGAGCGAGTTGGAGATTGTCTCGATAGATGAACAGCTCATCGCAAAGGCCCTAGAGTTGATAGAAGCTAATATTTCTAATTCAGAATTTTCAGTAGAAGATTTAAGCCATGAGTTGGGTTATAGCAGAGGACATTTCTATCAGAAAATTTTAAAAATCACAGGCCAGACACCTATCGATTTTATCAGAGGAGTTAAAATGAAACGGGCTGAGGAATTGCTGAAGAAGAGTCAATTGAACATTGCTGAAATAGCTTACCACGTAGGATATAACAATCCAAAATTGTTCAGTAGGTACTTCAAATCAGTTTACAATGTTTACCCCTCCGATTATAGAGTGAAAAACGATGCGGCCAAAAATAGTAAGTCTAAAGTTTGATAAAATGGTAATAAAAGCGCTATTTGATTGATAATTTATTAGTTAAATGGCGATTATGTCTACAATATTGATATTTTTTTAGGCAGCAGACATTACTATACCCTAATGTATTGAAACCCATCCCTTAGCGAGTACTCCATATTTCTAAATTTGGATCATGACAAAACTGCCACTTGTACAAAGTGGATATCAAAGGGTGCTTTGACACTTTTGATGTGCTTGTCTGACTAACAAACATTTAGAATATGGAAGATAAATACCTTAAGAATTGGAGTAAGTCGAGTGCTAAAAGCTTAGCTGTCTTTGCTGCAATTATGCTTCTTGTTTCGTTTCAGAGTTTCTCTCAGGAAAGAACGATATCTGGAGTAGTAACTGATGAAGAAACCAACGAGCCTATACCCGGGGCAACTGTTCTCCTGAAAGGTACTGGCACAGGGACTATCACTGATTTCAATGGAGCATATAAGCTTGCAATTTCTGGTGATGGTATGGTCCTCTCGGTCTCTTTTGTCGGATATGAAACGTTAGAGAGAGAAGTAGGAAACCAATCAGTGCTAGATATCAAGCTGGCAGTTGATATGACCAGTCTGGAAGAAGTAATAGTAATTGGCTATGGTACCCAAAAGAAAAAGGTAGCAACGGCTGCTACTACTCAAGTAAAAGGCGAAGAGCTTTTAAAGAGAAACTCTACAGGTGCAATGCAAGCCTTACAAGGAATGGCCGCTGGAGTTTCTATTCGATCTACATCTGGTCAGCCTGGTGAAGGTCTACGTGTAAATATTCGTGGACTTGGTACTACTGGAAATGCTGGGCCACTTTATATAGTGGATGGAATTGCCACTGGCGATATCAACTTTTTGAACAACGCAGACATTCAAACAATAGATGTATTGAAGGATGCAGCTTCTGCCGCTATTTACGGATCTAGAGCAGCCAATGGTGTTGTGCTCATCACGACTAAAAGTGGAACCCCGGGAAAATCGTCAATTACATTCGACTCTTACTATGGTGTGCAGAATCGCCCTAAGAAAATAGAAATGCTAGATGCAACCCAATATGCTCAGATTATGAATGAGCAGCACCTCAATTCAGGAGGGACCATTGCTGGTTTACCTTTTGATGTCAATAACCTTCCAGCCTATACGAGTGATGGTGCAGCTAATACTAATTGGCTAGATGAAATGTTTGTCGGGAATGCGATAACTCAAAATTACTCATTGGGATTATCAGGAGGGAGTAAGACAGGTACTTATTCTATCGCGCTTTCGTATACAGGACAAGAAGGGATAGTAGGTGGAGCTGATCAGTCTAATTATGAGCGTTACAATGCAAGAGTCAATTCAACCAACAGATTTTTTGATGGAAAGTTGACAGTCGGTGAAAACTTGACTTACACCTACACGAACAAAAACGGAATAAGTGTAGGTAATCAATACAGCAACTCTTTACGCGGAGCCTTTAATGCCAGTCCATTGCTACCCATGTACAATGATTATGGTCAGTTTTTCAACACGGCAGATACAATCACTAGTCAGTTTGGTAAAAAATATTGGAACAACACTGAGTCCAGTCCTTACGCATCCATGGTGCTTAACAATCAAAATGATAGGAATGAGCAAAAGCTATTGGGTAAGGTATATGCTGAATTAGAGCCCGTCACAGGTTTGAAAATCCACACATCTTTCGCAGTAGATCTATATAATGACGAATATAGAAACTACAATCCTGAGTATGAACTATCCGTATATGCGCTAAGATCATATAATAGTGTAAGTCAGAGCATGAGTAGAAGTCATGCCTTTCAATTTGATAACTATGTGACCTACGATAAAAACTTTGGTAAAAACTCTTTTAATGTTCTACTAGGAATGTCTAGTAGAGATTATCAAGGCTCCTATATATCTGGCACCAATGCAGATCTAATTTTTGATGAGTTTGATAAAGCTTGGCTCGACAATGCTACTAATCAAGAATTTAATCTTTTGAGCGTAAATGGTAGACCACATGACAGAGATAAGTTACTTTCTTACTTTGGAAGAATAGGTTATGCATTTGATGAGAAATACTTATTCAATGCGACTTTTAGAGCGGATGGTTCTTCTAGGTTTGCTAAAGGCAATAAATGGGGATTTTTCCCATCATTTTCCACTGGTTGGGTATTGTCTGATGAAGCCTTCCTTCGTAATATTTCTGCAATAGACTTCTTGAAACTAAGAGCTAGCTGGGGCCAGAATGGTAATCAAAACATACCAGCATTCCAGTATTTAGCGCCTATCTCATTTTCGCAGGCTACTTACAATTTTGGTAGTGAGGAAGCTGTCAATACACCCGGGGCTTACCCAGAGAGATTGTCTTATGAAGACCTTCAATGGGAAACTTCTGAGCAGTTGAATATTGGACTTGATCTTCGCTTTCTATCAGGAAAACTGCAGGCGGCTTTGGATTGGTATCAGAAAAATACGAAGGACTGGTTAGTTGTAGCTCCTATCCCAGCAACAGCTGGTGCAAACCCTCCAGTCATCAATGGTGGCGCAGTAGAGAACAGTGGTTTTGAGTTGGAGCTTTCATACAGAAGCAGCGTAAGAGGTTTTAATTATTCCGTCAGTGCCAATGGTAACTATAATAAAAATGTAGTGAAGGATATTCCTACGGAAGACGGAAGAATACATGGCGCTTCAAACACATTATTTGCCAATTCACCAGAATTTTATCAAGCAAAGTCAGGATTACCAATTGGGTATTTCTGGGGATTTGAGACCGATGGGTTATTTCAAAATACAGAAGAGGTAACAAATTATACTTCAAGCGCAGGTACAAAAATTCAGCCTAATGCCAAGCCTGGGGATGTAAGGTTTGTTGATAAAAATGATGATGGCCTACTTAGTGACGATGACAAGGTTATGCTAGGAAATCCAAACCCTAAATTCAATCTTGGTCTTAGCTTTTCAGCTGACTATAAAGGATTTGATTTCTCTATCATGAGCTATGGAGTTTTTGGTCACCAGATAGTTCAAAACTATAGAGAAAGGGTTAATAAATACTCAAACTATACCACTGACATATTAGATAGATGGACAGGGGAAGGAACTTCTAACTCGGTTCCAAGAGTGACTAATGGAAACATCAACTATAACAGGTTTTCAGATCTATTTGTACAGAATGGAGACTTTATGAGAATTGGTAATATCACACTAGGCTACAACTTCGCTAATCTTTTAAATACCAAATCTATTAGTGAATGCAGATTCTACCTCGCGGTTAATAACCTCGCCACATTTACTAAATACACAGGTATGGATCCTGATGTTGGGTATGGTTTTGATAACGGAATTCAAGATAAGTTTTCATCAGGGATAGATCTTGGATTCTACCCAAATCCTAGAACCTTTTTGGCCGGTGTTAGCCTCAAATTTTAAATGTCAACTCCAATGAAGAATATATTTCAACTTTCGTTTATTCTGACTGCTGTATTGGTTTCGAGTTGTGAAGACTACTTGGAAACTAAGCAAATCACCACAGTGACTGTGGGGAACTATTATGCCAACGCTAGTGATGCGGAAACAGCCCTTGTTGGTTGCTATGATGGTCTACAAAAAATCTGGCAGGGAGGAGTCGCGTTTCCAATAGCAAGTACAGTGATGGCTGATATGGCTTTCGGTGGGACAGGTGCAGGAGATGGAGACGGATATCCAATGCTCGATGAGTTTGATTTGAGTCGATCTCCAGGTGATCAGAATGTCTTTGAATCAAATTGGATAGACTATTACAAAGCAATCTTCAGATGCAATACCCTTCTAGTGAACATGGTGAATGTGGATTGGGCAGGTCAAACTGAAAAAGCGGCAGTTATCGAGGCTGAAGCGAAGTTCATTCGAGCCTACTTGTATTTCGACATGGTAAGGATGTTTGAAAGGATTCCATTACTGGAGGAACCTTCTATTGAAAATTTACCGCAAGCTGATCCAGAAGATACATATGCCTTGATTGTAGAAGATTTACTTTTTGCTATTGAAAATGCGGATAACACTCCTTATGGAGGCATAGCAGCTACAGAATATGGCCATGCTAATAAATGGGCTGCAGAGTCGCTTCTGGCCAGAGTTTATCTTTTCTACACTGGTTATTATGGCAAGTCTGATTTGGTTGGGAAAGTATCGCAAGCTGATGCACTTGGATACATCCAAGACGTTATCAATAATGGCGGTTTTGATTTAATACCTGAATATTCAGATTTATGGCCTGCTGCTGCCACTTATGCCGCGGCTCAGCGTGGAGATTCTATTGCTGCAAACACATATGCTGGTGAGAGTAATTCTGAGATCATCTTTAGTATTAAGTACACCTACACCAGTGATTGGAATGGTAATGTAGATGGCAACCATTGGATGGTAATGAATGGCCTCAGAAATCAGAGTTGGGGTGAATTTGGATATGGTAATGGCTGGGGTGCATCAACGGTCGTGCCATCTGTTTACTCAAATTGGGATCCAACAGATACCAGAAGAGCCTCTTCGATCATGGCTATTGCGGAGGAAGGGATTGGCTTTGATGAGATTAAAGATGTAAAAGAGTACACAGGATACTTTACAAAGAAATATACACCTACAGCTAATGCAGCAGGGGAGAGTATTGCTCAAGATGTTCTTGGTGGGCCAAGCTTTATGATCAGCCAATTCCAGGATTATTTCAGTATAAGATATGCCGATGTACTGCTCATGGCTGCTGAGCTAGGGAGCGCAAGCGCGCTGGATTATGTCAATCAAGTAAGGACTCGCGCAGGTGTAGCGCCAGTTGCATCCGTTAACAAAGATGTGATTTTCGAAGAGAGAAAATTAGAATTGGCCTTCGAAGGACACAGGTACTGGGATTTACTTAGATATGATCAATCACTTGATTTTGCGTCGAATACTGTTTCATATGAAGGTACCGTGAAAACCGGAAATGTGGATGTAGCCAAATCCATCAAAGGAGCAAATCTTAAAAAGACAAGAGGACTTTTTCAAATACCCAATAATCAAATAACGCTATCTGATGGCAAGCTCATACAGAACCAAGGATGGTAATTCAATAATTAACTAAACAAATGAAGACTAAATAAGAATGACTATGAAACAATCAATTTTTAAATTTTTTATCGTGCTAATGGCGATCTCATCCACAATGTGGCTTACGTCATGTACTACAGAAGATGATCCGAAAAAAGAGGAGACCAACGAATTTTTACCAGTGCTGGATGATAATTTCAGTTACACTATCGATGGAAACGATGTGAATTTCACCACTACTATCACAGGAAACGTATGGGTGACTACAGGTGGCGTAGACTATCCATTTACGGATAAGAAGGTTAAGGTGAACCTTCCAAATGCTGACACTTACTCATTTACATGTAGTAGCCTTGGAAGCGGTTCAGTACTTACTTCTGCTGCTTTTGATATTGTGATGGAAACAAGTGATTTGGCATTTTTGAATGAAGGCTATTGGAAGAGTCTTAGCGGTGGAGCTAATAAAACCAAGACTTGGAAAATGGACCTAAACGCAGAAGGAAAATCAGTTTATTTCGCTGGGCCACTTTATTATAGTGGTGCAGATTCAGATCCTTATTGGGCTTGGGATGTACTTCCAGAAGATTTTCCAGTAACTGTTGGAGGAACAGAAATGACGGGTTATTTCAACTGGACACCTGATTACCCTGGTAACACTTGGTTGATGGCAGCCAATAACTATGGCACAATCACTTTCAATGGTACAAATGGTACTGTTTCTACAAGTGTTTTTGGTGAAACTTCAGAAGGGTCATTTGCATTTGATCCAGAGACTTTGAAGATTACTCTATCTGGAGTAACACCTCCAATAGATACTGCAAGAGTCAATGAAGGACAATTTCTTGATGAAGATCTTCATAATGTTAAACTTTTCAGCTTAACTGATTCTTCTATGCAAATTGGTATTAAGAGATCATACGAAGGTTTTGCAGAAGATGGTGTTACTCCTAATGAATCAAAATGGGTACAGGTTTACAATTTCATTGTAGATGGATACGATTATCCCGTTCCAGAAGAATTCACTTACTCAGAACCTGTTAAAACTAGCTTGACTACTACGGATCTAGCTGGTACTTGGAAGCTTGCAGCTGTCCCTGGAGATTGGGTTGGTTGGACTGGAAATGGTGATCAAGGGACTACTAAAGATGCTGTACCATTAAATGGTTGGGCAGATGCCGCTGCTATGATAGGTACCGAATGGTTCGGTATCACTCAAGCACAGTTGGATGCTGCTTATGCTCAGACATACGTATTTGGAAATGACGGATCTACCAACATCAATGGTACTGCCACTACCTATACGTTGGATGCGGGAGTATTGACATTCGCTGATTCAGTTACTTTCGCTCTCGCTGATCATTGGTTCGCAGTGAAAGTGAAATCAATCAAAGCATTGGAAGTACCAGGTAATGATGGCCTTTGGTTTGGTAATCAGAATGAGTCGAAACCTGAGTCTCAAGCTTTCCATTTATTGAAACAATAATTTTTCATCTTCATATTTTGTATCTCCAGATCATTTGGTCTGGAGATATTTTTAACCCTCTAGGAAACTTAAATGGTTCGAATCTTAATTGCCCTTTGGTCAATTTTTTTATTGTTTGGTTGTGATCAAAACTCATCAACGAGAATTGTCCAAGACTTCAATTCGGACTGGTATTTTCAGTTAGGGGACTACAATAGTCCAGATGACTTCACATTCGAAACATCTGATTGGCGAAAACTCGACCTCCCTCATGATTGGAGCATAGAAGGAGAATTTTCAGCAGATCATCCTGCAGGTGTAGGTGGTGGGGCTTTGCCAGGAGGCATTGGTTGGTACCACAAAATGTTTAATCTAACAAGCGATCAGCTTGACAGGAAAGCTTTCATCGAGTTTGATGGAGTTTATCAAAAAAGCACAGTTTGGATCAATGGAGTGAAATTAGGTCACAGACCTAATGGCTACATTTCCTTTTCATATGAGCTCACGCCACATCTCAAAAGTGGCCCAAATATCATCGACGTGCGAGTCGATAATGCTCAACAACCGAATTCTCGATGGTACTCAGGATCTGGGATCTATAGAAATGTACGATTGATAACAACGAATAAAGTATACATCCCTCAATGGGGACATCAAGTGACTACTCTTGAAAATCAAGTCACTTCTAAAACTAAGATATTTAATACCACCGTTGACGCAATAAGTGTATTGGTGAGCACAGCTGTTTTTGACAGCAACAAAAACAAAGTCGCCCAAAATGACATAACTGTTGAGCTTAGCGCTACAGGTCAAATCGAATTAGAACAGGCTTTGTCTGTTCCTAATTACGAATTATGGACTTTGGAGAACCCCGCTCTTTATACGTTGGAAACCACCCTTTCTGAGAGTGGAAAACCGCTAGACAATTACACCACTACTTTTGGTTTCAGAAGCTATGCTTTCGATGCTGAGAATGGTTTTAGTCTAAATGGTGTACGGACTAAACTAAAAGGTGTTTGTCTACATCACGATTTAGGTTCACTCGGTGCTGCTTTTAACGAGCGTGCAATGGAGCGGCAGCTCGAAATTATGAAAGGTATGGGTGTGAATGCTATCAGAACATCTCATAACCCGCCAGATCCCAAAGTATTAGACCTATGTGACCGAATGGGATTATTGGTCATGGACGAAATGTTCGATATATGGGAATCAGGTAAGTCTGAATTCGATTATAGCCTTTATTGGGATGAGTGGCACGAAAAGGATTTAAGAGACTTTGTGACACGTGACCGTAATCATCCAAGTATAGTGATGTGGAGTATTGGAAATGAAATCATCGAACAATACAATCATAATGATAGCATTGGTGGGGTAATTGCTCAAGAACTTGCTGGTATAGTAAGAGAGCTCGATGATCGTCCGATACTTACAGCCAATAATGAAACAAGCCCAGACAATCCAATTATCAAACTTGGTGGACTAGATATAGTAGGATACAACTATCATCACGAAGAATATCTCTCTGTTCCGGATCGTTTCCCTGGTAAGCCATTTGTAGCTACAGAAACGAATTCTGCATTAGCAACTAGAGGACATTATGATCTACCATCTGATAGTATCAGAATTTGGCCACACAGATGGGATGAGGTTTTTAAAGATGGCAATCCAGACAATACAGTCTCTGCTTACGATCATGTAATTGCGCCATGGGGATCTAATCATGAAGATACTTGGAGAGTCGTTGGTAATAATGATTTTATATCAGGCATGTTTATCTGGACAGGGTTTGATTATCTAGGCGAACCAACGCCTTACGTATGGCCATCTAGAAGCTCTTATTTTGGAGTGGTGGATTTAGCAGGTTTCCCTAAGGACACTTATTACTTCTATCAATCTGTTTGGTCAGAAGACACAATGCTTCATGTCTTTCCACATTGGACAGCAACCTCTGCAGATTTGACGGGCTGGGAGCAAGGACAGCTAGTTGATGTTTGGGCTTATTACAACAATGCTGATGAGGCAGAACTTTTCCTTAATGGCAAGTCGCTCGGTGTGAAATCTAAAGGTGATGACAGCTATCATGTGATGTGGAGGGTGCCTTTTGAAACTGGTGAATTGAAGGCTGTTTCCAGAAAAGATGGAGAGGTCGTCATGACCAAGCAAATAGTTTCTGCAGGCGAACCTGCAAAAATTTCACTTATAGCAGACCGAAATATTCTAAAAGCGGATGGCTATGACTTGGCATTCGTCACAGTAGAGGTTCTTGATACCAACGGAAATATCGTACCTAATGCAAACAATGAGATTTCATTTGATGTATCTGGTTCGGGCAAGCTCAAGGCAGTTGATAATGGTGATCCAGTAAGTCATCAGTCATTTCTCTCCAATGAAATGAAAGCTTTTCACGGAAAGTGTCTGGCCATAATTCAGGCGGATAAGCAACAAGGAACCATCAAACTTTCGGCAAGTGCAGAAGGACTAGAAGGAATGATAATAGAATTAAGAACAAAGGATAATTGATAGATTAATAAGGAGATGGAGATGAATATTAAAGGCATGAAAAAACTATGGATATTGTTGCTTTTGGGAAGCTTTTCGGGCTTTTCTCAATTGCAGAATTCAGGAATACTGAACGAGCCAATAGATGTAAGCAAGGATTTTGAAGACATGCGCAACACATTTTTTGTGGCTGAGGATCTTACATCATTCGACCCGAAAACGGGAGAGGGAACTGTGCGGTTTTCTAGGCATATGCTCACTACCAGACAAGCATTTAACAACACACTCATTGGGCTTAAGCCTGTTGAGCCAAATGAATTTCCTTCTACTGAATATGCGGCTTCCCCAGAGCAGCCCTTTTCTATTGAATTTACCTCAGAGAGGACTATTAGAATCAAAATGTCATCTGGTACTGACTATAGTAAAGAGGTAGAGTCTCTGATGCTAGTGAATGGAAAAGCCCCACAAAATCGTGAAGCATGGAAGTACGCAAAAAGTAGCGAGGGACATGTTTATACTAGTAAGTATGGCAAGGTGGTAATCACTGAGAAACCATGGCACGTGATCGTTTATGATGAAAATGGTAAACTGCTTACGCAAACAATTCACGCATCAGATGTAAAAAACACCTATACGCCTGTCAAACCTTTCAATTATATTCGAAGAGGTTCTGATTATTCTAGAAGCATGGATGCTGTATTTAAGCTTTCTCCCGGAGAAAAGATCTTCGGCTGTGGTGAGTCATTCACTGAGTTTGACAAGCGAGGACAGAAAGTAGTATTATTTGTAGATGATGCAAATGGTGTTCAAAATGAGACCATGTATAAGCCGATTCCATTTTACATGAGCAATAGGGGATATGGTGTTTTTATGCATCACAGTACCCCAATTTCGATTGATTTCGGTAAGTATTTTAGTGGTGCCAATAGCATGATGATTGGTGATGATGAGTTAGACCTTTTCATTTTCCTTGGCGAGCCAAAAGATATTTTGGATGAGTACACAGACCTTACGGGAAAATCTCCAATGCCTCCTCTATGGTCGTTTGGCTTTTGGATGAGTAGAATTACATACTTTTCGGAAGCAGATGGTATGCAGGTAGCTTCTAAACTGCGTAAGCACAAGATTCCATCTGATGTTATTCATTTTGATACGGGTTGGTTTGGTGTAGACTGGAGATGTGACTATCAGTTTCCTACAGATAGATTTCCTGATGCGCCGAAGATGATTAAGGATTTTAAGAAGCAAGGGTTTGAGATATGCTTGTGGCAGTTGCCATATTTCACACCTAAAAACACCCTCTTCAACGAGCTAATAGAGAATGATCTATTTGTGACAGATGCAAAGGGAAATCCTCCATATGAAGATGCAGTGATGGATCTTTCCAATCCGCAAACAGTGGAGTGGTACCAAAACAAAATAGCTGGTTTACTCAAGCAAGGCGTGGCTGTAATCAAGGTTGATTTTGGCGAAGCGGCTCCAATCAATGGAAATTATAAATCTGGAAGAACAGGTTTCTATGAGCACAACCTTTACCCACTGAGATACAATAAAGCTGTTGCTGATATTACCAAGGAAGTTACTGGTTTCCCTTTCATCTGGGCACGTAGCGCGTGGGCTGGTAGCCAAAGATATCCAGTGCACTGGGGTGGTGATGCGGCCACTTCTGACAATGCCATGGCATCAACGTTGCGAGGAGGGTTGTCTTTTGGTTTGAGTGGATTTAGCTATTGGTCACACGATATAGGTGGTTTTGTTACCAAAACACCTGAAGATCTTTATAGAAGATGGACGCCATTTGGTATGTTATCATCTCATGTAAGAAGTCACGGTGAGCCTCCAACAGAACCTTGGGAATTTGGTGAGGATTTCATGAATGCCTTCCGTCTAGCGGATAACATGAGATATGAGTTGATGCCATATATCTACACCCAAGCCAAGCACAGTAGCGAAAATGGTTTACCAATGGTCAGGGCATTGTTTGTGGAGTTTCCAAACGATCCAGGATCTTGGTTGATAGATGATCAATACCTATTTGGTAGTGATATTCTTGTAGCGCCTATGATGGAGAATGGAGATGCGAGGGATGTGTATTTGCCACCAGGCCAATGGGTAGATTACCAGACAGGCAAGAAGTATAACAATGGATGGAATAACATCAAAGTAGGAACAATACCAGTAATCATGTTGGTAAGAGAAGGAGCGGTGATTCCTCATGCTAAGCTGGCACAAACCACTAAAGAAATTGACTGGAGCAATATAGAATTGAAAGCTTATGCTGCAGGCAAATCAGCCACAGCAACGCTCTTTACACCTGGAGATGCACAAATTGGAACTATCAAAATAGAACGTACTGGAAATGATTTAAAAATTGTCTCCGATTCATTCAATAGCGAGATTAAGTTCCAAGTTTCAGAAAAGTAGTTTGGTTTTTTTCATATTCCCAAAGAGTCTCTTAATTGAGACTCTTTGTTTGTTTTATGATTGAACGCAATACCATTTAAACGATTTTTTTCATGCCTATCTATCTTGATAAATTCCAAAGATTAATTCTACTAAGTCTCATAACACTTCCTCTTTGGAGTACCTCATGCAAGGAAGAAGAGGAAAAAGACAACCTCATTTTGAGTCGTAATGAAATAGCATTTCCATCTGAGGGCGACACGATTACTGTGCTTTTACAAACTGACGCTGAAGAGTGGAAGATTCAAAACCCAACAGATTGGGTTTCCATCAATCCTGTCAATGGAACAGGTCAAACAGCAAGTATCGACCTAATTGTTAAATCAAAATCTGCAGAAGCTAGAAATGGAGAAATCACGGTTTTGGCTGGAAATGCCAATCCATTTATTTTATCTGTATCACAGGAAGCCTCAGAGTTTCTATATGCTCTATCTAGTATTAGGATGTCTTTTGATTTTAAGCGATCTGGAAGTGCCCAATCTTTAGACCTTGAATCTGATGCTCCTGCTTGGACCATTTCTTCGGAAGCAGCGTGGCTTAGTTTTTCCTTAGAAAGTGGCGGAGAAGGTGAATTTGAAATAAAGGTAACCACAGAGACTAATTCTAATTCTGAGGCGCGAGAAGCAACAATCAAAATTGAGGCTGAGTACGCACCATCTATTGAGATACAAGTTTCTCAGATAGGAGAGTACTATCCGGATTATAATATTTCACCTAAGGCTGCAGATGAAACTGGAATGGAAAGTACCGCCACCCAACTGGCCGCAAAAATGGGAATTGGGTGGAACATTGGAAACACCCTGGAAGCTACCGGTGGTGAGACTGCTTGGGGAAATCCTCAGGTTACCGATGCACTTATAAAACTAGTAAAGGCAAATGGATTCAGTAGCATTCGAATACCCTGTTCGTGGAATCAAAACGCGAATCCCATAACAGCAGAAATAGATCAGGCATGGCTTAGTAGAGTTAAGCAAGTGGTCACTTACTGCATGAATAATGATATGTATGCCGTGCTTAATATTCATTGGGATGGAGGCTGGCTAGAGAATAACGTGAATGCAGATAAGCAAGAGGCAAACAATGCAAAGCAAAAAGCATTTTGGCAGCAAATAGCAACTGAGTTTCGAGACTTTGATGAGAAATTAATTTTTGCCGGTGCTAATGAACCCAACGTGGAAAATGCAGCTCAGATGAGCGTACTGATGTCTTATCATCAGACATTTATAGACGCGGTTCGCGCTACAGGTGGTAAAAATGCTTACAGGGTTTTAGTTGTTCAGGGTCCATCTACGGATGTTGAAAAGACGAACGAATTGATGAAAAACTGGCCAACAGACCAGGTCCCAAACAAGCTGATGGCTGAGGTTCACTACTATACACCGTATCAATTTTGCCTAATGGAGGCTGATGCCGACTGGGGTGAAATGTTTTACTACTGGGGTGCAAACTATCATTCAATAATAGATCCACAGCGCAATGCTACATGGGGTGAAGAAGCTACAGTCGATCAGATGATACAGCTTATGCATGATCAGTTTATAAGAAAGGGCATACCGGTAATACTTGGAGAATATGGTGTAGTAAAAAGGACTTCCCTTCAAGGATCAGAGCTTGAATTGCATCTTGCTTCCAGAGCATACTATTTAAACTATTTCACTAAAAAGTGCAAGGAAAAAGGGCTTATACCATTCTATTGGGATACTGGTTCATTAGGAGCTATGACTTTTACCCTTTTCAATAGAAACAATAATACGATTTTTGATACTCAGGCATTAGATGCTATTATCAAAGGGAGCAAGCTTGAAGGTATATAAGTTTTGTTTTCAGATATTGATATTTTGAAGCTGATCCAGTTGATTCGAAATCAAATGGATAATTGGTCAGAATGGAATTATTTAAATTGGAGACGCATTTATTCTCAACCAAGATTCTTTATCAGAATTATGATCCCAAATAGGCAATCAATTAATGCTTTTTTCTTGAGCGTAGTTTTCTTGTTCTCATTCGTGGGCTATGCTCAGAAGCTAGAATTATCAAAACCTGAAGAAGTAGGAATGTCCTCCGAGCGACTTGAGCGCATAACCTCCAATTTTGAAGATTACATCAATATGGGCCAGCTGCCTGGAGTGGTTGTTATGATTACGAGAAAAGGCAAGATTGCCTATTTCAAGTCTATCGGAAAGCAAGACGTAGAGAATAATCTACCGATGCAGAACAACACCATTTTCCGTATTGCCTCGCAAACTAAAGCCATCACCAGTGTGGGTGTAATGATGCTTCAAGAGGAAGGAAAATTACTCATTACTGACCCGATTGGTAAGTACTTACCTTCTTTCAAAGAGACTACAGTTGCAGTGAAAAATGATGCTGGGGAAATTGAGATTGTTAAGGCGCAGCGATCTATAACAATTCATGATCTGCTAACACATACCGCTGGCATTGGCTATGGTTGGGGAGCAGCTAAAGAATATTGGAAAGAAGCTGGAATCCAGGGATGGTATTTTGCAGATAGAAAAGAACCTATACAAGAAACGATTTCCAGAATAGGTGACATTCCTTTTGATGCACAGCTGGGAGGAAGATTTGAGTATGGCTATAATACAGACATTCTGGGGGCGCTGATTGAAGTTGTATCAGGTGAAACATTAGATGTTTTCATGAGTAATCGAATTTTCAAACCATTGGGAATGAATGACACTTACTTCTATCTTCCGAAAGATAAAGGTGACAGACTATCTGTAGTATACTCGGCTACTGATCAAGGACTAAAAAGAGCGCCAGACGGTGGGGGAATGGTTATGCAAGGTGAATATGTTAATGGCCCTCGAAAGAGCTTTTCAGGAGGAGCAGGGTTAGTCAGCACAGCATATGATTATGCAGTATTTCTTCAAATGCTCCTTAATAATGGCGAATACGATGGAAAGCGGATTATCTCAAGGAAAACAGTGGAGCTTATGACCATTAGTTATATTGACAAAGATCGTTTTCCGTGGGATGCTGGTAAGGGTTTTGGTCTTGGTTTCCGTGTTACAGACAATGTAGCTTTGACGCAGCAGCTTGGTTCTGTAGGTAATTATGGTTGGGGAGGTGCTTATCACTCTACTTATTGGGTTGACCCAAAAGAAGAATTAACTGTGGTATATTTCACTCAGCTCATTCCTGATATGGGCTTAGATGATCACGCTAAACTAGGCGCATTGGTTTATCAATCTTTGATTGATTAAATGCTTAAGATTCTTCTCATTGTTTGAATCGAACTTTCGATTTAGTTACTTGAAACTATTAAAAGAAATAAGGGATGAATTGCAGATTTATATCTGCAATTCATCCAAAGTGTAAACTCTTTAAAGTTGACCTCTTTTAGCCATTCGCTTCATTTTATTGTTAGCGAAGATGGCCACTTCTACACGTCTGTTTTGTTCATCGATATTCGAAATAGGCTGTTGCTCGCCATAACCCATCGTGGTGATTCTACTACGGCTCACACTCATTTGTTCCAAGTAATTGGCAACAGAGCTACTTCTGCTTACGGATAAGTTCATGTTATATGACTCATCACCTTTGCTATCTGTGTGTCCTTCGATCAGTATGTCCGTATCATCATAATTATTCAATGTTCTGGCAAGACTAGAAAGATTGGCTGTGGTACTTGATGACAGTTGGTAAGAATCAAATCCGAAAAGCAACCCGGAATTAAAGGTGATTTTAATGCCTTCTCCCACGCGTTCCACAGTCGCACCATCCAGATCAGCTCTCAACTCAGCGGCTTGTTTGTCCATATGGCGTCCTATAATTGCGCCTGTGGCTCCACCAGCAGCAGCCCCTATAATTGCCCCAACGGCTGTATTATCGCCAGCATAGTGACCAATAACACCACCTATTACAGCGCCTGAACCGGCACCAATGGCTGTTCCTTTTGCTGTATTTGATGCACGGCAACTCGTCATCAGCCCAATTACCATTATCATGAGTAGCATGCTTAAGACCTTATATAATTTATTTTTCATCTTCATCAATGTTTAAGTTTGTAGAGCACAAAGCTCATCTTTAACTAATGTTAAATAGTTACACAATAAACATGATGAGTTACATATATGTCACAATTCCGGGTGATCGAAGAGGTCAGACGAAATGAATACCACTAAGAAAAAAGTATGCGGTTATTAGAATTTAAATGAAAGGAAATAGATCAAGAATTAGCACCGTAAGTCGAAAAGTTCTTGGCCCAGAGGGAAATGATCTCATCAAGGAATGAGCGTTATGGAATGAACTAACCAATAATGTTTGTGTAATCCCAACTTCTTTATTCGTATAGCCACAAAAAAAGTCTCAGAACTAAATCTGAGACTTTGTAGTAGCGGGGACTGCTCTTTGTATCATGTTGGTTAATAATTTGTTATCGATTTTTAATAGCATTTTTAGTAAGTCGTCTTTATATTCATTAATTACAACTGTAATATAATTATATCTCTTTAAAGGTATTGCCATTGAGTTTTATACAACTTAAATTACCTAGTTACATAATTTAATCAAAAAGTCATAAAACTGAATATTGTCTCCTACAGGATCATACGAAACAAAGGCCCGCTTATGAAAAAATTAATAGTCATTCTTGTTTTTGCAGTTGTTATCAATGCATCCGCCCAAGAGACAATTGAAAAATACCAAAAAAAAGTAAATGGAGCAGTTTATTCCATCGCCGTTGATGAAGCAAATGACCTCATTTACTTAGGTGGAAATTTTACGCGTGCAGGAAATATTGGTCGATACGGTGCGGCTCTTGATCCATCCACTGCATTGATACCAGATGATTTCCCAACACCAAACGGAACGGTTTATGCTTCTCATCCAGATGGTGCTGGTGGTTATTATATTGGAGGTACTTTTACGGAAGTAGGAGGTGAACCAAGAAGAAACATAGCACATATTAATTCTTTGGCCGAAGTAACAGACTGGGCATTAGATCTTAATCTTGATGGGGCAGTTCGTACCATTCTCAAAAGCGGTTCAACCATCTATATTGGCGGGGATTTTCTATCAACAGACCCATACTTTGATACAAGAGGAGCATTGATTTCCAAAACTACTGGTCTGGCAAATAAGAATTTCCCTTCAATTGATGGAGTAGTCAATGCCGCAATAGATGATGGTACTGGTGGTTGGTACATTGGCGGTTCATTCTCCATGGTTGGAAACGAAACAAGAAGAAATTTGGCTAGAATAAATGCAGATGGTTCAGTTTCAGATTTTAATGAATTTGGGGGTATTAATTCTGCGGTACAATGTCTGGCTTTAGATGGTGAAATTCTGTATGTAGGAGGATTCTTTTCTAAAATGGATAATTTGAATACCATTGAAACCAGCTTTGCATCGATTGATTCACAAGGAATTCCATCTCAAGACTTTCCCCTTATAGAAGGAGGTTATGTATTTGCTGTGCAAAGCGATGGGTCCGGTGGAATGTATATTGGTGGATCGTTTACTAAAGTTGGAACTACAGAAATTAATAATCTAGCCCACATTGATAATATGGGTGTTGTAAGTGATTGGGCTCCATCCCCAAATGGCTCTGTCTGGAGTATAGCCTTAGTTAATGATTTGATATTTGTAGGAGGGGAGTTTACATCTATTGGGGGTGAATCCAGAAATAATATAGCAGCTCTAAACGCAAATGACGGATCAGCCACAAGCTGGAATGCATCAGCGGATGCTGCTGTAAGATGCTTAGAAGTTGATGGTAATGTTCTTTATGCTGGTGGGCAATTTACAAGTATAGGAGGGGAAAGTAGGAATTACATGGCTGCTCTAAACACAAGTGATGGATTGGCCACAAGCTGGGATCCGAATGCGAATGGAACAGTATGGAGTCTGGTAGTGGATGGTAGCATAATTTATGCTTCAGGCTATTTTACGAATATTGGAGGTCAAAATAGAAATTATGTTGCAGCAATTAATACAAATGACGGATTGGCTACAAATTGGGATCCCTCAGCTAGCAGTGCCGTATGGAGTTTGGCAAAGAATGGAAGTATAATTTACGCAGGAGGAGCATTTTCAAATATTGGAGGTGAGAATAGAAGTCGTATAGCTGCCTTGAATGCTAATGATGGTTTGGCAACTAGCTGGGACCCATCAGCTAGTAGTACAGTTTATTCGGTTGCTGTTGATGGCAGTTTAGTATATATAGGCGGAGCTTTCAGTTCTGTTGGCAAAAAGAGTCGAAATAAAATCGCTGCTATAAATATGAATGATGGGGAGGCTATTGATTGGGATCCCAGTATAACTGGTGATGTGCGCTGTATTGCCGTTTTCGGTGGCTCTGTTTTAGCTGGAGGGCAATACAGTGGTTTCGGTGGTGCGAGCCGTAGAGGAATTGGTTCTATAGACACGAATGATGGTTTGCCTACAAGTTGGGATCCAGGTGCAAATAGTACTGTATATAGTCTGGTTGTGGATGGAAATGTTGCTTATATAGGAGGTAGTTTCACGATGGTTGGTGGCGAAACCAGGAGCCGTATTGCCGCACTGAATACAAGTGATGGTTTGGCCAATAATTGGGATCCATCAGCAAACAATACGGTTTACACCATTGCTTTGGATGGAAGTAAACTTTATGTTGGAGGTAATTTTGCAAATATTGGTGGCCAAAGCCGAAGCAGAATCGCAGCATTGAATACCAGTGACGGGCTTGCTACAAGCTGGAATCCGTCAGCAAGCAGCTCTGTATATAGTATTTTGGTGGATGGTAGCTCAATATATGCAGGAGGCTATTTCACAAGTATTGGTGGGGAAAGTCGTAATTATATTGCCTCTTTGAGTTCTGTTGATGGGTCTGCCTCTAGTTGGAATCCTTCTGCTGATAATTATGTGCAGTGTTTATCAAAAGAAGGTAATACAATATATGTAGGAGGCAATTTCACTAGAATAGGAGGACAAAACCGCCATCGTCTAGCTGCATTGAACACCAGTGATGGATCATCTACTAGTTGGAATGCTCCTGCAAATAGTATTGTCAACAGTATTGTTGTAGGAAGTGGCGCATTATTTATAGGAGGAGGTTTTACGAGCATTGGTGGAGAAAGCAGGAGTCGTATCCTCGCGTTGAATGCGAATGATGGTCTTGCTACCAATTGGAATCCATCTGTCGATAAACCAGTAATGAGTCTTGCGATGGATGGTAACACGCTCTATGTTGGAGGTCAATTTACAAATATTGGTGGGGAAAGCAGAAACTACATTGCTGCCGTAAATACTAATGACGGTTTAGTTACCAGTTGGGATCCTTCAGCGAATAATTTGATTTTAACACTTTCTGTTGATGCGGGTGTAGTCTATGTGGGAGGTTCGTTCACATCAGTTGGAGGTCAGAGCCGCAACCGCATTGCAGCATTATCTACCAGCAATGGCTTGGCCACTACCTGGAATCCATCAGCAGACAATACTGTTTTTACCATTTGTTTAGATGGAACGACGCTGTATGCTGGCGGTAATTTTTCGAGCATTGGAACAAAAGGTCGAAATCGCATTGCAGCTTTAAATATTAGCGATGGTTTGGCCACTACTTGGAATCCCTCATCTAATAATACTGTCAACTCTCTAACTGTGGTCGGAAGTACAATATATGCAGGAGGCACTTTCACCAACATAGGAGGTGAGAATAGAAGTCGTATTGCAGCATTGAACATGAATGATGGACTGTCTACCATTTGGGATCCTTCACCGAATAATACAGTTAATTGCGTAGTTTCCGATGGTACTACTATTTATGCTGGAGGCAATTTCTCAACCCTTGGAGGAGAAAGTAGGCGCTACTTGGCAGCCTTGAATATAAGTGACGGTCAGGTTACTAGTTGGGATCCGAGTGCTAATAATGTTGTTAGGAGTTTAGTTGTCTCAGGAAACACAGTATACGTGGGTGGTGATTTTACCAGTATAGGTGGTACATCTCGGTATTATATTGCATCATTGAATATGAGTGACGGATTGGCTACCACATGGCATCCGAGCGCCAATAATACGGTTTATAGTTTAGATGTATTCGAAAGCATAGTCTACACAGGTGGTGTTTTTACTACCATAGGCGGTCAAATGCGAAATAATATTGCCTCACTGAATGTGAGTGATGCCATGGCTACTAATTGGAATCCGAATGCAAATGGCAA
>CAYGOV010000019.1:0-66956 GCA_964351625.1 uncultured Marinoscillum sp. | reverse complement strand
ATAATAAATAGTAGAAAAGAGTTGGTGGAGTCATAGAATTCGTATGCCCACAGCTAATGAATAGCACAATCTAGTGAAATCTGCCGAAGCTCACAACGGTTCAGAGTAGCACTGCGCTCAGAAAGATAAAAACTCCTGCGAGCAGCACTTGGTAGAAAGCACATCACTCTCCTCAGCGGCTGATTCACGGTGATGTTCGCACTGAAACCAGCCAGAAAGCACTTTGGCATATAACCGATCAGCGACTGTTATGCGCTAATTTTCGAAGCGTTCGTATTGAGATGTCAGATCGTTCTCGCTTGACATAATAAGCAAATTTGGAGTTGGAAGGGAGATTCGGCTTGTTTGTTCGCCCCACTCAAAAAAGAGAGTTAGTGAGTCACCATCCAAAATGTACGGAACCACTGGGTCACCGTCGTAATCTGCGATGTAGTATTCATCCTTGTTGATCAAGAATGAAGCGTTTGGGTAACTGTGTTCGTTCGCCCAAACTCCAAATAGTTGAGAGGTATCTACTTTTAGGTTTCGTAAAATTGGTCGGCTTGGCCTACCTGCTGAATCGAAAGTTAAGGGTTCCTCGATAGCCACAAGTTCCTCTTCGATTTCTTGTTCGGATGTTGCGTCAGGTCCCAAGGTTGGTTCGGTGGGAATCATCTGATCGATCGTTGCTGTATCGATTGGAGTTTCTTCGTTAGTGGTTTTGGAGTTCGGGTTACTGCAAGAGTTCAGAAGCCAAAGAATTGCAACAATGTTCAAGTACCTCATAATTTTCCGATTAGCAAATTTGCGCATAACATTTCAGTAAACACAATGGTGTTTACCTAGGTTGTATTTTATTCATTTCCTGTGGCTTAAGGAGTGGTAATCGCTTACCACCCGATCAAGCCTTTCAGTTTCGAGAGACAAAATAGTGCTTCTTTCCATGAATCACAACGGGGTACAAGTCCAATACCAAGTTTGATAATGATGCAAGGTGTCTATCCTTCGAGTCCCCCACTTCGACAGGCTCAGTATAACAGCCACCTCAGGATGACACCAAAATTGAAGGGTGACTCTAAGTACGAGCGCGGCGAGTGCTATCGCAGGGAGACAATTTGGCTGATTCTGACTAAGAATGAGGTGAAGAATTAGCATCTATCGGGGACTCTTTAAAAACAGCCTAAATTTGCTTTAAAGAGGGTTTTTAGAAGCCGCGTTGAAACACAGGTGTTTGATCGATAAAACACAGGTGTTTCCGGCTCCAAACACAGGTGTTTCGGGACGCAAACACGGGTGTTTGAAAAGACCACCTTTTGAGAGGCACTTTTGCTGCCAAAAATCAATGCCAAATCCCTTCTAAGTATCAGCATGCAAACTCACCTTTGGACTTGGTTTGTACTCAAGTCTGCGCGGGTTCTATTACCTTCTCTGTGGTTTGATCCTTGATCTATCATATCTACAAGTCGCACTTTGTAAAGATTGCAGGATTGGAAGAAAATTCAGATTTGAATCAATTTCTCAAGTTATTTCCTAGCAATAACTCAGTTTATATGTGGTGACTATTTAGATTTTTTGTCTTGTAATCATATGTAAGGCCACTTATATCTTTTAGAAGAAAGACATAATGGCTTAGCAAGAGAGAAGGGTTGCTTTTAGATAATAGAATAGCAAGTGCTGCTATCTTTTAAAGTATAAACCTTTTCACTTTTTACAGTAATTCATCAACTAATAACACATGATAAGACAAAAACCCAAGCTCAAATTCTTTTTACCCTTTGTAGTGCTGATTTTTATTGTCAATGCCTGTTCCGACAAGGAGACTAGTCAATCGGCATCAATCAGGCTGAATGATAAAGAATACTTTCACAGTCAGGGATTTGATGTTTTTGTTTTTTCAAACTTGTATGGCCTGTTTGGAGATGAGAAGAAGAGTAGTGTTGAACTCATCCATCATGATGTGCGCACGGCCACCAATGGTGATGTACGGTTAGGACCAACTCCCGAGCAATGGGATGCGATTCCCAAGTTCATCGAGCGAAAAGTAGATCGGGACAATGGCACTGTTGAAGCATTTCTGGAATATCCCGAATATGATTTCAAATACAGTGTCAAAGTGACTTCATCCGATGAAACCATTAACATTTCGGTAAATCTGGACAATCCACTGCCAGCGGCATTAGCAGGAAAAGCAGGGTTCAATATGGAGTTTCTCCCACCTGCTTATTTTGAGAAAAGCTATATGATGGATGACCAGCCGGGTCAATTTCCATTGTACCCGAGTAGCGAAATGGAAGTGAAGGCGAATGGTGTTATTGACCCTTTGCCACTAGCTACAGGAAATCAAATTACACTGTCCCCTGAAGATCCAAAGACTAAGCTTTTCATTAGTTCTGATCAATCGCTCGCCCTGTATGATGGTCGGAATAAAGCTCAGAATGGCTGGTTTGTGGTGCGTTCTTTGATTCCTTCCGGCAAAACCGGCGCGGTGGTGGAATGGACCATTGCTGCTAATACCATCCCAGGTTGGGTGCGCGAACCTGTCATCAGCCATTCGCAGCAAGGGTATCACCCAGATCAACCCAAGCGAGTGGTGATAGAAATGGATGAAAATGATTCAAAAACCAAGCATTTACAGTTGATCAAAATAAATGCTGATGGAGAGGAAGTGGCGTTAACTGCTCCAATTGAGGAGTGGGGGGCATACCTGCGGTATCAATACGGAACATTTGATTTCTCTGAAATCAGGGAAGAGGGCATTTACTTGTTGAAAGCAGGAGATGTGAAAACCGAAACCTTCAGAATTGCTTCGGACGTTTACGGCACTGCGTGGCAACCGACTTTGGATATTTATTTGCCTGCTCAGATGGATCACTTGTTGGTGAATGAAGCCTATAAGGTCTGGCACGGCAAGTCTCACATGGATGATGCCCTTCAGGCGCCTACCAATCACGAACATTTCGACCTGTATGCTATGGGCGAAACCACTGATACACCGTACAAAGCTGGAGAGCATATCCCAGGCTTGAACTATGGAGGATGGTATGATGCTGGGGACTTTGATATCCGAACTCAGACGCAATGCTATGTCGTGCAAAATCTGGTCAATGCTTGGGAAGACTTTGGTGTAAAGCGAGATCAAACCCTCGTTGATTACGAAGCGGGATATGCCGATATGCATGTGCCTGATGGAAAGCCAGATATACTGCAACAAATAGAACATGGCACGCTCGGTTTAATTGCTCAGCATAGAGCAGTAGGCCATGCCATCCACGGGATTGTGGCAGCACACATCTCTCAGTACACCCACCTCGGGGATGGTTCTACCAAAACAGATAACCTGATCTATTCTCCGAAAATTGACAGTTTCAAAACCGATGGTTATCGAAGCGGACTCTTTGATGATCGCTGGGCGTTCACTACTAGGAGCACACCTCTGAATTACTATTCTGCATCTGCACTAGCAGCAGCCAGCAGAGCCCTCAAAGGATACAATGATGAGCTTGCTGAGGAATGCCTGCAAACAGCCATCGGAGTTTGGGAGGAAGAAGGTGCGAAAGAACCAGACTTGTTTCATCACGGAAATACTACAGGAGGTAGATTAGAAGATGAGCAGTTGAAAGCCGCGATTCAGCTTTTGATTACCACAGGAGACCAGAAGTATGCAGACTTCATAGCGTCCAGCTGGGAGCGAATCAATCGACGCTTCAATCAGCATGCGTCTGAAGTTACTTACGTGCTTAGTGACATGAATTCTGAGTTCCAAAACAAGTTTAGAGATCGTGTTGCTGATCATAAGATTTGGATGGATTCCTTGTTATTTGAAAACCCATACGGCGTACCAGTTACTCGCGGAGGTTGGGCAGGATCGGGTACAGTCACCGGCTTTGGTTTGACAGCCTATCAGCTGCATAAAGCCTTTCCAGACTTGATTGGTAAGGAATATACCTTGCGGGCTTTGGAATACCTGTATGGGAACCATCCCGGTTCGGATATTTCTTTGGTATCTGGCGTTGGTACCAAATCAAAGAAAGTAGCCTATGGTAATAACCGCGCTGACTTTTCCTTTATCGCAGGAGGTGTTGTTCCTGGGGTATTGATTGTAGCTCCAGACTTTCCAGAAAACAAGGAAGACTGGCCTTTTCTATGGGGTGAAAATGAATACGTGGTTTCGGGAGCTTCCTCATATCTGTATTTAGCATTGGCAGCTGATCAAATGATGAATGGTAAATAACCAAAGGCCAACAAGACTTTTTTTTTATTCTAAAAAGGCTCTGATTGAGATGTTGCGCCTTTATAAAATTGAAAGTATTTCACATAATTTATATTTCATGAAGAAGATAATTTACATGTTGTTTCTAGTCGTTTTTATTTTTGGATGCAACGAATCAAATCAATTAAAGACTGAAAATGGTTTTAGAACGACCCTAGATTCAATTCGAATAGATGTGCAGCTTTACTCACCTTCTATTGTCAGAGTAGTAAAATACCCGCTAGGTAAGTCATTCCAAAAGGAAAGCCTTTCAGTAATTAAAGAATCCGAAAAAATATCTTTTGATTTTGAGGAATCAGAGAGCAATATCACTTTAAAGACTACTGATCTAACCGTACAATTAGATAAAAAAACTGGAAACATATCTTACCTCACGCATGATGGCAATGCTCTCGTAGAGGAAAAGGAAGGAAGCTCATCCTTTGAACCCTTTGATGATAATGGTGAAGCTACATACACTATTTCGCAAAGCTGGAATCTTGAGCCTGAAGAGGCTATTTATGGTCTGGGAATCTTACAGAATGGCAAAATGTCTCAGCGAAACCAGGAAGTGAGAATGGTTCAAAACAACACTTGGGACTTTGTTACTTTTTTTCAGTCAGTGAAAGGATATGGTTTATTTTGGGACAACTATTCGCCTACATCTTTTAAGGACAGTGAAGCTGGCACCCAATTTACCTCAGAGGTTGGTGATGGCATAGATTATTACATCATGGTCGGTGGAGATGCTGACGGTGTAGTGGCAGAGATGCGTGACCTCACAGGTCAAGTGCCAATGTTTCCGCTTTGGACTTATGGCTATTGGCAAAGCAGAGAGCGCTACAAAAGCCAAGATGAAACTGTAGGTGTGGTGAAGAAGTACCGTGAACTTGGCGTACCTCTGGATGGGATTATTCAGGACTGGCAATATTGGGGAGATAACTACCACTGGAATGCCATGGAGTTTTTGAATCCTGAGTTTCCAGAGCCACAAAAATTTGTAGATGATGTGCACGATCTCAATGCCCACCTCATTATTTCCATTTGGTCATCTTTTGGGCCAGAGACGAAACAATACAACAAGCTAAAGGAGAGAGGGATGTTGATGGATTTTCAAACATGGCCGCTATCGGGAAAGGATACATGGCCACCAGATATGGACTATCCATCTGGCGTTCAGGTGTATGATGCTTACCATCCAGAAGCCAGAGATATTTATTGGAATCACCTTAAAGACGGTTTGTTTTCTCTAGGAATTGATGGATGGTGGATGGATTCCACCGAGCCTGATCACTTAGAATTTAAGCCAGAAGATTTTGATAACGAGACTTACCTAGGATCTTTCAGAAAAGTACGTAATGCATATCCATTAGTGAGTGTTGGCGGGGTTTACGATCATCAAAGAGAAGTTTCCTCAGACAAAAGGTTGTTTATTTTAACCCGATCTGGTTTTGCTGGGCAGCAGCGTTATGGTTCTAGTGTTTGGTCAGGAGATTTAGGTTCTTCATGGGAATCGCTGCGCAATCAAATTCCTGCAGGACTGAACTTTACCCTTACAGGAAATCCGAATTTCAACTCTGATATCGGAGGTTTCTTTGCAGGCCAATACAACAAGACATGGAGTGATGGCACAGCATCTAAGAACCCATTGTTTCAGGAGTTGTATGTGCGCTGGTTGCAATATGGTGCCTTTACGCCGATGATGCGCTCACATGGCACTGACCTAAAAAGAGAGATTTACTACTTTGGAAAATCAGGAGAGCCAATCTGTGACGCCATAGAAAATGCCATAGATCTGCGCTACTCTTTGCTTCCTTACATTTATGCTACCTCTTGGGAAGTCACTAACAAGCAATCCAGCTTCATGCGTGCTTTGGTGATGGACTTTGCAGAGGATAAGAAAACATGGGATTTGAATGATGAATACATGTTCGGGCCGTCAATACTTGTAGCTCCGGTACTCGAAGCGCAGTACACTCCCGAGAAAGTGGTGAAAGAAGATGAAGAGACTGGTTGGAATAAGGGTAAATCCAGAAATGATGATGGTTACCCAATTGTAGATTTTAAAGAAGCAAAAGCTACCAATGTGTATTTACCAGAAGGTGCTGACTGGTATGACTACTGGACGAATGAAAAATATACTGGTGGTCAAGAAGTTTCCATGGAAACCACCATCAACTCTATTCCTCTATTTGTAAAAGCAGGGGGGATCATTCCGATCGGGCCAGAAGTCCAATATGCAGAAGAGAAGGCTTGGGACAATTTGGAAATCCGTATTTACCCGGGAGCAGATGGTGAGTTTGTACTATATGAAGATGAATTCGACAATTACAATTATGAGAAGGGAGCTTATTCAGAAATCGAGTTTCAGTGGGATGATACTAGTGGTCAGCTGACTATTGATGCTCCGAAAGGTTCGTTTGAGGGTATGTTGAAAGATCGTGTTTTTGAAGTGACGCTAGTTACCGAAAAAGGTGAAAGTACGTTTAGTAAAGTTGATTATAAAGGGCAATTGGTGGTGCTTAACTTGAGATAAATTTCAGTGTTAAAACACATATTCATTTGTCATTTTTACAAAATGGAAACTGACCATTGTTTATTTGAAATTTTAAAGTGATGAAATTGATGAAAATAGGCTTTTTAATGGTCTTTATCCTTCCGATTCTTGGACTTGCTCAGAATCCTTCTGGGAATTTCACTAAACCCCGAATCATTGTTACGACCGATCTAGGAGCAGACCCTGATGATGAGCAGTCATTGGTTAGGTTATTTGTTAGTTCCAATGAATTTGATATTGAGGGCCTGATAGTATCTACTGGTTGCTGGAAGAAATCGCAAAGTGATACCCGTATGTTGGATAAAATTGTCAGTGCTTATGGTCAGGTTTATAAGAACCTCACCGTGCATGCTGATTGTTATCCAACTCCTCAATACCTAGGTTCCATTTCTGTAATGGGGCAAACCGGGTATGGGTTAGAAGATGTAGGGCTAGGCAAAGATAGTCGTGGGTCTGATCTCATCATTGATGCAGTAGATAGCAAAGATTCTCGTCCTGTTTGGGTGATGGGCTGGGGAGGAATGAACAATGTCGCTCAGGCTATTTGGAAGGTTCGAGAGACGAGATCTAAGAAAGAACTTAAGAGATTTTTAAGCAAACTTCGATTGATAGATATTTTAGGGCAGGATGATTCTGGGGCATGGATTGCTAAGCACTTCCCTCAGGTGTTTTACATCCGGGCGACTGCCGTTTATAACTGGCAACCGAGTGATGAGTATTTGGTAGAGCATATTCAGAGTCATGGGCCCATGGGCTCAGTATACCCTGATCGTAAATGGGCCACCGAAGGAGATACGCCAGCATTTTTATATGTATTTCCAAATGGTCTAAATAACCCTGAACGAATAGATCAGGGAAGCTGGGGAGGTCGATTCAGTTTTGTTAAACAGGCAGGCATTCGCAGCATGTCAGCAGTGGATTCCGTTTCTGAAACTCAGTTCGATCCCTATTACATGTATGGCAATGTGCCTAATGAACCCGATGCGATAAGGAGATGGAGTAAAGAATATGACAATGACTTTGCTGCACGTATGGATTGGACAATCACACAAAATTATGAAGATGCTAACCATCATCCAGTTGCAGTTTTGAATGGAGACCTCACGCTAGATATACTGGAACGATCAGCTGTGCCTGGTGAAATTATAAGTTTAAACGCTACTGGATCAAGTGATCCAGATGGTAATAAATTGACCTATTTATGGACAAACTACAAAGAGGCGGGCACCTATAATGGAAGTGTGTCTTTTGAAGGAAGTAATGAAGTAAATACAGTTCAGGTGCCCGTGGATGCTTCAGGAAAGGACATTCATATCGTCTTGAAAGTACACGACGATGGACAGCCAAATTTGTATGCCTATCGGAGATTGATCCTGCATGTGAAGGATACGAAATAAAATTATTGACTTCATAATCTCAATTATGCCAAAGTATAACATACAATTAGCACTGATTTTAGTGATTTTTTCGCTTGCAAAAACCTATGCGCAAAGCCCTATAGTACAAACAAAATTTACCGCTGACCCGGCTCCAATGGTTCATGATGATACCGTCTTTTTGTACACCAGCCATGATGAAGATGATGCCATGGGTTTTAAAATGATTGATTGGCTGCTTTATTCTTCGACCGATATGGTGAACTGGACTGAGCATGGTGTAGTGGCATCTTTGGACAATTTCGATTGGGTACCGTATGACAATGGAGCATGGGCGGTGCAATGCATTGAGCGCAATGGGAAATTTTACCTTTATTGCCCCATGCCTGGAGGAGTTGGTATTGGGGTTTTGGTGGCCGATAGCCCATATGGTCCTTTCAAGGATCCTCTCAGTAAACCCCTTATACAAAACAGCAACCATGACATTGACCCTACCATCTTGATTGATGATGATGGCCAGGCATATATGTATTGGGGAAACCCCAAAGTGTATTACGTAAAGTTGAATGAGGATATGATCTCTTATTCTGGGGAGATCATACAAGAACCTACTACACCCAATAATTACCAAGAAGGGCCATGGGTATGGAAGCGCAACGCTGATTATTATATGGCTTATGCTTCGACATGTTGTCCGGAAGGGATAGGTTATGCCATGAGTGACTCTCCGACAGGTCCTTGGGAATACAAAGGCATGATTGTAGATGCCTCTGAAAAAACCAGAGGTAACCACCCAGGTATTATCGAATACAAGGGCAAATCGTACGTCTTCGGGCATAGCTACGACTTGCTAAAAAATGCAACGCCAAAATTCTATGAGCGCCGCTCTGTTGACATGGACGAAATGGTTTATAATCCTGATGGTACAATCAAAAATCGACAATACTTTTCGGAAGGAGGGCCTGAACAAGTAGGCACTCTGAATCCATACAATCGTGTGGAAGCAGAAACCATGGCGTGGAGCGAAGGGGTCAAAACACGTTTTGAAATAGAATGGGAAGGTGATTTTGATTGGGACAGGGGTAAAAAAATCGATGAACATTTATTTGTTACTGCGATAAATCATGGTGATTACATTAAAGTGGCTGGGGTTGATTTCGCAAATGGTGCTGAATCGGTTGAAGTGAGTGTTTCACCCATTTATGGTGGCAAGATTGAAATACGAGCTGATGCAATAGACGGTCCTGCGATTGCAACTGTTGAGATAAATAAGGTAAAGGAAGAAGGCATTTGGAGTACATTTAAGGCACCAGTAAACAAGCAGATCAAAGGAGTGCATGATGTGTTTTTTGTTTTTTCTGGAGAAAGGGATTTAGGCTATTTCGACTGGTGGCAATTCCAGAGCAAATGATCCAATAAGAAGTGACAGTTCGAATAAAAAATTCAAAGTGGAAGGTCACAGAGCTACATATTTGCTCTTTATGTTTATGGCGTTTCTTTTCATTAGCCTTTTATTTTTAAGACTCAGCAAAATCATGAAACAAATATTTATACTAGGACTTTTAACCATTTCACTTTCCGTTTTTTCTCAGTCTGATCAATCTGTATTAAGTCCAGATGGTCAATTGAAGGTGGTTGTAGAAATTATGGAAGGCCAGCCTGTTTACCAAGTAACTTATAATGGCAAAATGATGCTGGAGGATTCTCCGCTTGGTTTGGTGACTAATGCAGGCGATTTTACCTCTAACATGACTTTTGTTTCTATTGATACTAGCAAGGTGAACACCGAGTATTCACTTGAGAAAATCAAGCAATCAGAAGTTAAGTATGAGGCCAATACATTGACCTATACCATGGCCAACTCTGAAGGCAAGCAGCTTTCGGTATTGTTCCAGGTGAGCAACAATGACATTGCCTTCCGATATGAGCTACCTGTTTGGGACAAGACCATGGCCACAGTGGTAGAGGCTGAAGCTACTGGATTTAGATTTCCGGCAAGTACTTCGGCTTTCTTGTCTTACATGATGCGCCCTATGAGTGGTTTTGCCCGTACTGCACCGAGCTACGAAAGTGGTTATCAAGTTGATGTGCCGATAGCTCAGACCAATGCCGGAGAAGGATATGTCTTTCCTGGATTGTTTCGAGTGGAAAATGACGGATGGGTACTACTTTCTGAAACAGGCGTGAGCAGTCAATATTGTGCATCACACCTCAGTCCTTACAAAGACGGGGTTTACACCGTTGATTTTCCTAACCCAGACCAGAACAATGGATTTGGAAGCAATGGTGCACAATTAGGGTTACCGGGTGTTACCCCATGGAGAACCATTACTGTTGGCGAAAACATTAAGCCAATAGTAGAAACAACTGTTTCATTTGATGTAGTGGAACCGCTCTATGAAGCATCTCAAGACTATCAATTTGGCCGGGGCACCTGGAGCTGGATTATCTGGCAGGATAACAGCATGAACTATGAGGATCAGGTGAAGTACATTGATCTGGCTGCTGCCATGGATTTCGAGTACATTCTCATTGATGCATGGTGGGATAAGAATATTGGCTATGAGCGCATGAAGGAACTTATCGATTACGCCGAATCTAAAGGTGTTGGCGTTTTCCTTTGGTACAATTCTAATGGATCAGTTAATGATGCTTTCATGACTCCTCTGAACAAAGTGAATACGACCATCGCCAGGAAAAAGGAAATGAAATGGCTGAAAGAAGCAGGTGTGAAAGGGCTGAAAGTAGATTTCTTCGGAGGGGACAAGCAGGAAACAATGCGACTCTATGAGGACGTACTTTCTGATGCCAATGAGTATGGTTTGATGATCATCTTTCATGGTGCCACGCTACCAAGAGGATGGGAGAAAATGTATCCCAATTTTGTAGGAAGTGAAGCTGTGCTCGCCTCTGAAATGCTGGTCTTTGTGCAGGACGTTCGAGAGAAAGAATCACTTTACGCCAGCCTTCATCCTTTCATTCGCAACACGGTTGCCAGTATGGAGTTTGGCGGTCTCGTGCTGAATGATTATTTCAATAAAGGAAACGAGAAAGGTCAAAAACGACTGACCACAGATGCTTTTCAACTAGCTACAGGAGTCCTTTTTCAAAACCCTGTGCAGATGTTTGCGCTTACTCCCAACAATCTGGAAGATGCACCTGAATTTCAGTTGGATTTTGTAAGAAAGCTACCGACCACTTGGGATGAGACTGTTTTTATAGACGGCTACCCTGGCAAATACTGCGTATTGGCTCGCAGAAGCGGAGACAATTGGTACGTTGCGGCAGTCAATGCTGAAAAATCAGTAAAAGAGCTGAAGCTCAACCTACCTATGCTGGCAGGCCAAACTGTAAGAATGTACAATGACGATGCTAGCAAGGAGACTTATTTGAAAGAGGTGAAGGTGTCCAAAAAAGGTGTGCTATCTATTTCTATCCAACCAAGTGGTGGTTTTGTGCTGACCAAATAACCTTGAAGGAGTTCAAGCTTTAAGAGTAATCTGCAGTATGGTGTAAATGATAGCTTATCAATTCAACATAAGATCATGGCTTACTTTAATTCCAATAATACTGTTTGGAATGGGGTGTTCAGGAACCACTCAAAAACCAAAAGATAAGAATGTCATTTTCATCATCGTAGATGATTTAAAACCGCTACTAAACCATTTTGGTGAGACACAAATTGTCTCACCAAATATGGATAGACTGGCCAAATCCAGTGTGTCATTTACCAGTGCCTATTGTCAGCAGGCTTTTTGTACAGCTTCCAGGATGAGCTTTCTAACAGGGATGAGGCCTGATTATACTAAAGTTTGGGATTTATCAACCAAAATCAGGGATGTCCGACCTGATATAGTCACCATACCAGAGTACTTTAAAAACAATGGATATCAGACCGCAGGTATGGGTAAGGTGATGCATGGGGCGAAGCGTGATGATCCTCAGTCCTGGACCATTCCTTTCATTAATAATCAGGACTTTACTTATGCCGAGGGGTATCAAATGCCGGCAAATCTTTACCAATCTCCTGCAATTCATCAAAAATGGGATTCACTGCAAATGGCTTTGGACAATGACCCAAATGCAGACAGAGGATGGTTTGTGGTTAATGATATCATGAAGCAGGCAGGATTGCGCCCTTCCACTGAAATGCTGGAAGTGCCTGATGATGCTTACGCTGATGGAGCTGCCACATTGAAGAGTATCGAACTGCTCAACGAGTTTCAGCAAAAAGGTGAAAAGTTCTTCCTGACCATTGGGTTTCAAAAGCCTCATTTGCCATTTACAGCACCCAAAAAATATTGGGACCTCTATGATCGATCCACAATCAAGTTAGCAGAGTTTCAGGATAGAGCAGATGGAGGTCCTGCAATTGCCTATCACACTTTTGGAGAACTAAGAAATTACCATGATATCGAGCCTAATATTGATTCGGATGGTAGAGTAACAGATGAAAAACAACGCGAATTGATTCATGGCTATTATGCTTCCGTTTCCTACATGGATGCTCAAATAGGAAAGCTTCTTGACCACCTTAAATCAAAAGGACTTGACCAAAATACCGTCATCGTATTAACCGGAGATCACGGATGGCATTTGGGAGATCATGGTCTATGGAATAAACACTCAAATTTTGAGCAGGCCACTAGAACACCACTTATGATTTATTCACCTGATATAGCAGGTGGATTTCAAAATAACAGCCCGGTCGAACTGATAGATATATTTCCAACAATATGTGATTTGGCAGGTATTGCAGTGCCAGACCATTTACAAGGCACTGTTCTGACGCCAATACTGAAAATGCAGAAGGCGAGTGTCAAGAATTTTGCCATCAGTCAGTACCCAAGAAGGTGTAATGTCGTCTCAAGTGCTATTGGTAAATATTCTGATGATTGTACCATCATGGGGTATGCGATTCGGGACGATCGATATCGATATGTGATCTGGTATGAAGGAAATTATGAAGATCGATCAGTTTTCAACTTCGACTCAATTATTGGAGAAGAACTCTACGACTATGAGATAGATCCGCTCGAAAGTAAAAATTTAGTAGATGAAGAAGGCATGTCGACAGTCAGAAGTGAATTGTTAGAAAGTTTGAAAAATGTGATTTGGGAAAATTAGGAGGACTTTCATTCTATTAGTGAAGTGTGGTAGCTGCTTGGGATGTCCATAAAATTTGGTGAAACTTCTATTCAAAAGGATCAAGCTGTTTAACTGCCGATTGCAATAGTTGATAGTTTGAGGGATAATCAGATACTTTTTGGTCTTTGTATGAGTAGAACTTGGTTTAAACCTACCTAACTATCTTAAATATGCGTCTGATTGTATTTCTTCTCATGGCTTTGCCATTCATGTCTCACTTGTCATTTGCCCAAGATGGGACTATTTATCCTCAGGAAACCCCAAAGGAACCCAATGCGATACCATTAAATACTGGAGGAGTGGAAGATCAGCCTGCTTCCGAATCATGGTTTCGTCAGTGGGGTGATCCAATGGCCCGAAACATTACTTCTGCTACCCTCACACCTTTTTTACCAGAACCGGGCAAAGCCACTGGCGCAGCAGTGATCGTGGCACCAGGTGGAGGTTTTCGTTGGCTTTCAATGGCCAATGAAGGATGGGAAGTAGCAGAGGCGCTAGCTGACCAAGGTATTGCGGCGTTTGTACTAAAATATAGATTGCATCCTACTCCTGATAAATTAGCCGATTTTACTGCTTGGATGAATCGTCCGAGAGGTCCAGCAGCGGCTGATTCTAAAGATTCCGTCCCAGAGCTACCTCGTCGTGATCTCTCAGATCAATTAGAAGATGCTGAGGCTGCTTATGCCATGATTGTGAACCGTGCCGATGAGTGGGGGGTAGATGTCGATAGAATAGGCATGATAGGCTTCTCAGCAGGAGCTGGGCTTACCATGCACTCTACGCTGAATTCCAAGACGATGAAACTGGCCTTTATTGGTCCGATCTATGGAGGAATGGGTGAGGTAGAGGTGCCTGAGAATGCACCAGCCATGTTTTGTGCAATTGCCACAGACGACTTTTTATTCAGAGGTCAATTTGGAGTGATTAAATCATGGTATGATGCAGGTATACCTGTGGAATTCCACTTGTATCAGAATGGTGGACATGGTTTCGGTCTTGGTAACCCTGATCGAACAAGTAACAAGTGGTTTGATGCATTCATGTATTGGTTGTCTGTTAACAAGTTTCTTTCAGAATAAGGGCGCTATGAAGGATTAAGATGCCATTGAAGGAAGTAGGTTTTATTGATATGGGTGTATTATTATTGATTATTAATGCTTATTAGTTGTTATACCGCCAAATGATAAACTAGTATTATGCTATAAAATGAGTTCAAATAGTGACATTTATTCGTCAAAACACTTATATCCAGTCGAATATCCTGCAATTAAAAGTGTATTCAGAACAAAAATTATTTCTACAGGTTGTTCCAATGTTTAACCTTAAAATCATGAAGAATTTTAGCATACTATTTCTTTCCGTAATATCGATAACTCTGATTTCATGCGAAAACGAAGAGCTCGTTAACAAAACAAATCCCATCTTCAAAGAAAGTATCACGGGAACAGTACAAAAAGGTCCTTTTCTCAATGGTACATCCATTACTGTCTCTGAACTGAATGGTGATTTTCTTCAGACAGGTAAAGTATTCAATACTCAAATTTCTGATAAGAAAGGAAATTTCAAATTTGAACGGATGGATCTTTCCACCCAGTATGTGGAGTTGAAAGCAACAGGATACTATTTCAATGAAATCGTAGGTAAAAATTCTCCTTCTCAGTTGACACTTTATGCACTATCGGACCTCAGTGATAAAAGTAGCCTTAATATTAATTTGTTATCACATCTGGAAAGAGATAGAATGATCTACTTGCTAGCGGAGGGAATGAATTTCAATTCAGCAAAAAAGCAGGCACAGCAAGAAATCTTAAGGATTTTCTCTTTTGAGATGCAAGATATGCTGGAGTCTGAGCTTCTTGATATATCTAGAAAAGGTAATAACAATGCTGCACTTTTAGCTATTTCGTCAATTATTCAGGGATATAGAACTGATGCCGAATTGTCAGAATTAATAGCGAATATCAGCACCGACATAAGAGAAGATGGAGTATTGGATGATAGTAATCTTGGTTCCAACTTACTCAATCATGCTAAAGGACTGAACGTATCTAGAGTTAGAGAAAACCTGACTTCAAAATATAAAGAAATGGGTGTTGCTGCCAGCATTCCTAACTTTCAGGATTATGTATCTTTTTTCACGAGCAACACCAGCTTTGAGTACACTGGCCTAATTGATTTCCCCAAACAAAGCGAATATGGGAACAACATTCTAAACGCTAACATGGCTAATCTTAAAGCTTATTCATGGTACAGTTTAGCGGCAAACTTGCCCGAGGGGTCTGACTTGACTATCGTAATGAAAGGTGGAATTTGGCATTATGAAGTTTTACCAAATGGCCCAAAAAACTGGAATACTTCGAACTATGATGAGAATGAGCAAATACAAACATTTGTATCATCTGAATCTGGAAAGGCCTGTGATTTGAGGATTAAATTTATTTTACCTGAGGCGGTTCCTGAGGAACCATTTACATGGCCTGAACTCATCAATAGTGACACATTGACTTTGGAGTATTATGTAAATATGTCAGAAGAGCCATCTCAAATAAGAACCTTGATTATAGAAAGATAAAGTCCTTAGTAGTGGTGTATTAACGACGGATGGGTTTTGAAGTCAAAGACAGCCGCTATGGTCGAATTGGACATAACCCCAACTGTCAATTGATTTTCCTCAAATCATTCTTTACAAATCTTCTACCTAAAAGCTCAATGATCAGCATTGATAATTCTATTCCATGCTGGGGTTAAAGTGATCTCTTTCTGTCTTTTTGATTACGATAACCATAATTTCATAATCAAAAACTCAGCATGAAGCAATTAGCTATCATTTTCTTTATTTCATTGCCATATTTCATTGTCGCACAAAATCCAATCGTTCAAACCTACTACACCGCAGATCCAGCACCAATGGTGTATGATGACGTTGTGTACATGTACACAACGCATGATCATGATACCGCTAGTACATTTTTCAGAATGTATGATTGGCGTGCGTATTCCACTACCGATATGGTCAACTGGCAGGATCATGGGACCATGTTGGCTTTGTCAGATCTTGCTTGGGCTGATGATCGTGCCTGGGCGGCTCAGACGGTACATCGCAATGGGAAGTTTTATCTCTACATCTGTGCACATCACAAGCAGCTTAACCAGATGGCCCTTGGGGTAGCTATTTCTGATAGCCCCACTGGACCTTTCGAAGATGCACTGGGTAAGCCGCTTATTACACAAAATTGGGGAGACATTGATCCTACAGTTTGGATTGATGATGATGGTCAGGCCTACATGTATTGGGGCAATCCGGAACTACAATATGTTAAGCTCAATGAGGACATGATCTCCTACGATCAGGAAGTAGGAATTGTGAAGGTGCCAGTAACAAAAGAAAGTTTTGGCGAAAGTAGAAGACCGGGTAGAGGAGGCTATGTAGAAGGACCATGGCTTCACAAGCGCAACGACCTTTATTACTTACTTTATCCTGCTGGAGGTATCCCAGAGCATCTCGCTTATTCTACCAGCAGTAGCCCAACCGGTCCGTGGACCTACCAAGACACTATCATGAATGTAATTCAATCTGGAGGAGCCTTCACCAATCATCCCGGGTTAATCACCTTCAGAGGAAATGACTATTTGTTTTACCATAGTGGCGCTTTACCTGGAGGAGGAGGGTTTACTCGATCAGTTTGTGTAGATCAATTCGAATTCAATGATGATGGAAGCATCCCACTGATCACCCCGACAAAGGAAGGCCCAAAGCCTGTAGCGACCCTGAATCCATTTGAACAGGTGGAGGCGGAGACGATTGCCTGGTCCGTTGGGGTTAAGACTACCGAAGAGGGCGGTAATATCTATGTTAGTCAGATTCACAATGAGGACTACATCAAGATACAAGCTGTTAATTTTGATAAAGGAGTTAAGACATTCAAGGCCAATCTAGCTTCTACAGCAGGCGGGCAAATAACAATAAGAGTTGATGACATCAAAGGTCCTGTGATAGGTAGATTAGACCTGACAGCAGGAACTGGTCAGAATTGGAATATTGAGAAAATCAAAATCAGTAAAACCAAGGGCATACATGATTTATTCTTTGTATTTACCGGGACAAGTGACGTAGAGCTTTTCAATTTCGATTGGTGGACGTTCAAATAGCTTTAACAGCATCTACTCTAAAAGTTAAAACAGCCAAAAAATAATATTGATGAGAATAAAACTAGCCATCGGCATCATAACGATTATGCTAATTCAGACTGTAGATTTATACGCCTGGGAAGGAATGTCTATGCCTCGCCTTCATGTAGAAGGACGATATCTGAAAGACCCTCATGGTAACATCATCAATCTCCATGGTTTTGCCCAGACCTATTCTCCATGGTTCAACGAGCGAGGAGCCTATTGGGATAACTACAACGTAGCAGGTTGTCTGACCTACAATCAAAACAAGATTGACGAGATATTGGATGCAGGATGGAAGATGAATTTTGTGAGAATTCATATGGATCCATACTGGTCCAGTACGCCAGGCTGTGAAGGAAGATATGAAGGAGAAGAGTGTTTTAATGAAGATCGTTTCATCAAATACCTCGATGAGGTGTTTGTGCCGATGACAGAATATGCCGTTTCAAAAGGGCTTTATGTCGTGCTGAGACCTCCCGGTGTTGCTCCAGAAGAAATAGAGGTAGGTGGTGTTTATTACAATTATTTATTGCAAGTATGGGGGATCGTTTCAGAGCATCCGGTGTTGAAAAATCATCCCAATGTGAGCTTCGAATTGGCCAATGAACCAATAAGAATTCTGGGGCCTGATGGCACCTATGGATCTGGCACACAAGGTCATTTTGATAATCTAAAGATATATTTTCAGGATATTGTTGACTCGATTCGCGTCAGTGCGGACAATATTCTCTGGATACCCGGACTGGGTTATCAGTCTCAGTATTCTGGCTTTGCTGTTAACCCTATTGAGGGTGAAGATATTGGCTATGCGGTTCATGTGTATCCAGGTTGGTTCAATAGTGGACAAGGTTATGAGCCGTTCCAGAGAGGATGGGACGAGCAAGTGAAACCGGTAGCTGATTTTGCTCCAATCATTATTACAGAAATGGACTGGGCTCCAGAGAAATATGATGCTTCCTGGGGGACAGATATTACAGGAACAGCAGGAGGAGAAGGTTTTGGAGCCAATTTCAAGTTGATTACCGATAAATCAGAAAATGTGAGTTGGCTACTTTTTACCGAACCACACTTTCTAGCTGATTTTACGGGAATTTCTCCGGCACAGGGACAGCCATATACTTTTTTAAATGATCCTGAAGCTTGCCCATGGCCGATTTACCATTGGTATCAGGATTATGCAGAAGAATACAACCCAAGGCCTGAATTTCAATACCAAACTCATACCGATAATGGAGATGGCACATTTGCTAATCCGCTGATTCATGCTGATTTTCCTTCACCTCTGGTGGTAGAAAAAGAGGGTAAATATTTTTTGGCATCAGTTAATACCGCATTTCAAAGAGATACAACTTTACTTGAATCCAAAGATCTGGTGAGTTGGGAATACAGCAATGCCAACTTATCGGAAATTTCATTTGACGAGGTGCAATTGGTGAATAACACTGATCCAGCGTCAGGATCTTTGATAGAAACCAACACTGGAGAATGGTGGGTGGTCAAAAGCTTTAGCGAAGGTGCCTATGGAAGCTTTCCCTATCTGTTGCCGGTTTCATGGGATGGTGATACTCCTGTGCTTGATGAAACGGCTAAGGAGTCATCGGCATTAACAAAGCCAGATATAGGTCGGGAGTTTTTTGAAGAATCCGTTCAAACCAATGACAATTTCAGAAACTACTTATTGTCGCCCCAATGGCACTGGAAAGATATGCCAATTGCTGATAAATGGTCCTTGCTGGAAAGGGCAGGTTTTTTACGCCTCTATAGTGGTGATGCTGTGAATGATATTGATGCAGCACAAAATGTCCTTTCACAGCGAGTTACTGCTTTTCGTTCCGACTTGAGTCGTTCATTTGCCACTATCAGACTGGAATTAGGAGCTATGCAAGATGGCGAAATTGTTGGATTGTCCCTCTATGGAGATGAAGTGAATATGGTTGGGGTAACTATGTCAAATGGGGAAAAGCACGTTGTTAGTCACCTGGAAGGACAGATGGCAACTCAAGTGCCAATAACTGGATCAGAAATTTATCTGAGGATTTTAGCAAGCTACAATTCTAGTAAAGCCTATTTGTACTACAGTTTCGATAATAGCCAGTTCACGCAAGTTGGAGCGACTATTTCATTGAACGAAACCCCATCATCAGGTTACAGATTTGGTATTACGAGTTATGCTACGCAGCAGTCTGATGGATATGTAGATTTAGATTGGTTCTCAACAGAAAGTACTTACTCAGAGGAACGTTTTTATCCTGCTGATTTTGAATCATTCACGGAAGCTTCGTTGACACTTACTGGAATAGAATCAGATCAGGGAGAAGACATAACGATTTTATCTGGTGGGACTACCAAAATCAATGTGACGGCCTATTTCGAAGATGGACATTCTGAAGATGTTAGCAGAACAGCCATATACACTAATTACGATTCAGAAATAATCACCGTAAGGAATGGCAATATCACGTCAATCAAAGATGGAGAATCTGCTCTTGAAATTATTTTCGAAGGGCCACTAGGCAACAAACAGCAAATTAATGCTACTGTGGTTTCTTCAACTTTTCCATTGACTAATGAACTCTTTAATGCAGATATTTGGGAGGATGGCACATTCGATGAAACTACCAATACGCTCCACACAGGTCTATATGGATTTGGTGGGTGGCAATATGATGCTATTGATCTTTCGGAATACAAGTATATAGTCGTTCGTCTTGGAGGAGGCAATAATACAGATGCGCAATTCAGACTGTTTGATGAGAGCAGCTACTGGAGTAGTCCCGCCAATTATCCTATGACATCAAACGAGGTGATTATTGATCTACAAAATGCCACTAAAGATGATGGAACGCCACTCGACCCAAGTCATATATACATAGCGGGTTTCTGGACCAATGGAAGCAATCCATTCGTTATTGATACAGTATATCTCACGAATACAACGGAATATGATCCACCGACCATTTTGGTACAATCAACCGATGAAAGCGAGGTTTCTTCATTAAATAATTTTGAATATGAATTTGGTGAGGGCCCTTCAGCGCCACAGTCTTTTCAGATTTCAGGCTATAACCTTACAGCCGATATTGAACTGAGTGCTTCCTCCGATTATGAAATATCAATAGATGAGGAGGGTGGCTACTCTTCTAAATTAATGGTGCCAAACTTAAATGGTGACGCTATCCTAACCACTGTATATGCACGGTTAATGTCAGGACTTAGTAGACAGTATTACCAAGGAGAAATAACGATGACTTCATCAGGAGCGGAAGATCAATCCATTATCCTTACGGGAAGGGTTAAGGGAATAATCACAGGGCTTCCAGAGCCTGAATATAAAGTTATTTCAGCTACTTATTACACACTTACAGGTCGCAGATTGAGCGTTTTGGATCAAGCCAAGGGTGTAGTCATTGTGCGGAAGTTTTATAGCGATGGCACGATATCTACTGATAAGATTCTATTGATTGATCAATAAGGATTATTTCACCTGAAGTTTTTTCATATAAACTTTTCCAGAGGCTTCCTCGATCTTGATTACATACACGCCAGCAGCTAATTGATGCGAAAATAATTGTGGGTGCGTACGCTTTTTTAAGATTTTTTCACCTGATAATGAATAGACTGTAATGTCCAATTGACCACTCAATCCATCTATTTTGAAGTAATCAGTAGATGGGTTGGGTGATATTTTTAAGTTAGACGGCTCATGATTAGATAAAATATAGTTCATCTTGATTGAAACTGTGTCGCTATAGTCTGAATACCACTTATTACTTTTCGATCTTAGTCGAAAGTAGTAAGTGAATCCTGGTTGCAAAAATCGAGATTGCATAGTCACAGAATTAGCACTTAATTCGGTCATAAAGACTTCTGAAAAATCAGGTGAGAGCGAACGCTCTACCTCGTATCCCGTTTCGAACTCTGACCGATCAGACCAAGAAAGACGAACTCTGTTTACATCTGAAATAACAAGCGTGATGTCTTCTGGTGGTAGTAGTTTGGCTGTTGGGGCTATTCCAGACATAACATTGCTGGTAATCGATTTTTGATCGTTGAGAACCGACCACAGGCGAAAATAATAAAGTAACCCCGCCTCTAGGTTATCAATGGTTGCGGAAGAAAGATCACTTAGGACATTAATAGTATCTGATGTTGAAAAATCACGATTCGTGGAATACTCAATAAAGGTAGATGAACAGGATTGACATAGGTTTTTCCATGTCAACTTCAAGGATCCTTCAAAAGCATAATCCACGGCTTTTAAAAATGGAGGGTGTACTGCTTTGTTATCTGTTATTTGAATGATTTGATTAACGCCAATGTCTTCAGTAAACGTTCGTGCTCCACCTGGCCATACCACCTCAATTCTGTCAATTTTATTGATATTTCCTAGACCAAAAAACGCCTCAGCGGGTTCCTGCCCAAAATAGCTGATTCCTGCCGTAATAGGCTTCGTTTGTATCTGATCACCATAATAGACCCTTACTCGACTACCGATAGCCCAGTAGTTTGTTCCAGACATTCGAGGCTGTACCACTATGTAGTTTTTGGTATTGTCTGGTACCAGTTTGTTTTCCAAAAACCGGACTGGCTTAGCCGCGTCAGGTTTAAGCGTTTGGATCATGTCCAAATCACCATCTCTGTCCAGATCAAGTGAGATCAACGAACTTCCATTGTAAAAATCATTAAACCCGACTTCATCACTTCTGTCAGTGAAGGTTAGGTCTCCATTGTTGAACCAGATTTTAGATTGTTCATTTCTAGCATTGATCACACCATTGGTCACTGCGAGATCTTGAAAGCCATCATTGTTGGCATCTAGAAAAGTGGCTCCCCATGCCCAACCACTTCGCCCTACGCCAGCATTTTTAGCAATATTTGAAAATTTATAATTTGTATTCAAAAACAAAGGACTCAGGATTTCGCCTGCTTCGAAATTTCTACAAGTTATATATAAGTCCAAGTCACCATCATTTTCTATATCAGCAAGCGCCAGTCCCATATCTTCACATTTGCTATTCAGACCAACCTCAGCAGCAATATTCTTAAAAATCATGTCACCAGATTGCTTCCAAAGTTGATTTTGGGTAGTATAATCAATGGTTAAGTAGATCTCTGGTCGCCCATCTTGATCCAGATCATAAATCAAAGGTTGCCAGTACACCTCCTTCGGGTCAGTATCTAGCAAGTCAGATGAATTTCTGAAAGTACCATCTCCATTATTCATAAACACCGTCACGGAGCCTCCCCAGTACGTCATCACAATATCCAGATATCCGTCCATATTGATGTCTCCGGCTGAGAGACCACCAACATCATCCACTGTTTGATCAGTGTATTGATCCAGCTTAGCGGCAGCTGTGACGTCTTCGAAATTTCCACCACCGATTTGTTTAAACAGTTTCCAGTAGGAACCTTGTTGGCAGTTTTCTGTCCCATTGGGGCAGTTACCTGCTACAAACAAGTCTAACTTTCTATCTCCGTTGTAATCCAGCCATATAGCAGCTATTGCGTTCCAGTTCTTTTCTAGACGTTGTGTTTGAAATTTGCCTTTTCCTTGGTTAATTAGGAGCAGGTTTGGGTAGGGAGCTGCTGCACAAAGGAATATATCTACATCCCCATCATTGTCTAAATCCCCTGCCGAGACTCCACTTCCCCATTGAGAATCTGTAATGTATTGATCTGCAGCCGCTATTACTAACAACTCCTCAAATCGTGTTTGACAGAAGACTTCCTGAGATAAAAATACAATTGGTAGTATTAGAACAAGTGCCTTCACTTTATTGAAGTTTACTAATATGTTATTTGATCAATATTTTGTGGTAAGATCTAAATCCATTGGAATTGATCCTGAGTATGTAATTACCTTTTGGTAAATGACTTACCTCTAATGTAGCGTCGACGGGAGATTTCTGAGTTTTAATCACCTTACCATAGGAATCATATAATACCAATTGGTCAATTGTACTCTTGGATTTGATATTAATAAGATCAGCGGCTGGATTCGGATAAATTGTTATTTGAGGAATGGTTGGGTTTGTCCGTAGGATGGATTGATTAAAGTACATCTGAGCAAAATCATATGCATCATTTCCAATCCGGTAACCAATCAAGCGCCCATTAATGTCGTCAGCAGGTGGATGTATACCACCCCAAATACGAGAAAGGCTACATTGATCGCTAGCATCCTGGTAGGTAGCCCACTCAAGTTCAATATTCTCTGATGGGCCTTCTTCGAACACCAGAAATTCGTTTTTGGGAGCATCAAAGACTCCCATTCCCCTGGGAAAAAATGGGTCACCAGTCAATCGCGTCAAAACTTCAGCGGCAGCTCTTGAAAACGTAGAGTGACCACTGATATAGCCTGCAAATGGTGGTGTAATAAAAGTTGGTCGCTGGTAGGGCCACCAGTTTTCGGCTAATATCCAATCAACTCCAGCTACATCTACCTTAGGATCAGTAATATATGCTGGACCTTTCCATGCTTTTAATTTTATCTTATGGAGATTTTGAAGATCATCCCCAACCAGCGGGTCATCCGCCTTCACCAACTCTATGTATCCATCTACAAGGGGTATGCCTGCTGCATGATAATTAGGGAGTTCTGGGTCTGTGCTTTGCCCTTTGTCAGCCATATACCTGATGGCAGAAACAGGACGCACATAATCATAATAACCTTTGATACCCCATGCCGTAACGGCCACATCATGCATGGCACCACCTAAAATGAAATAGGATTTTATATCCCACTCTAAGTGATCCAAAACAGGCCCTTGACCACCTAACTTCCTTATCAGTTCCGGCTGGTCGTTTACATAATTAAGTAGCGTAAACCAATGTCCAGGAGGCGTTTCAGAGTTTGGTCCATCTGCCCAAAACTCAGCCAGAATTCTGGCATAATCTCCAAGCTTCACTACCTGTGGTGAATAAGGTTTTTTAGTAATTGGGTTTAGGGAGTGACCAGTTGATGGATCACCACCTTCGAGGTAATTATAAAAGGTTGGATACTTGTCAAAAGTAGTTGGTAGTTCCGAAAGGTTGAAGTTACCAAGTGATGCAGGTGAGATGTCCAATTCCTGATCAAAGTTAGCATCCAGATGTGCTGACCATATTGCCACCAAAGAGAAATTCCATTGATACAACTCACCACCGGTGATGGTATCTAGGTAGGGGGGTGGACCCGGGTCGTGATAAAGGACATAAGAATTCCCATCTCTTTGCTTGATTGCTCGATCGGTTTCTTTTAACGAAAATGGAGCTACATTTCCCCATTCTGGACCGAGAAACTTAGGTGTATCCCCGGGGATTTCATTTCCACTTTGATCTATAAACAAGTCGAATGAAATAGGCTGCCAGCGATTGGGGTCGAAGATGTTTGGGTTGCCAGGATTTTCTAAGTTAATGGACTCATTGACCGTTTGATAATATAGGTTTTCGTAGTTTCCTATTTCATTAGACCCATCCGACAGGCCATAAGCAATGTACTGGCTAGCTATATAATTACCCAAGGCGGCAGCAGAGCCACTTTGGTAATCTATGCTTCTAAAGGTAGGATCAAATCCTAGCTCATCAATAAATAACCTCTTAGCATTACTCAAAATGATGTCATGTCCAGGCGATTTACTGAACCGATGTTCTATAAGCCGATAGGCGGTATAACTTATTGCTTCATTTTTAAGGAATTCGTCATCATTTAGAAAAGGTCTGAAACCTTCAAATGGGCTGATGAATCCATGGACAGTATTTCCTATCAAATAAGTTTGATCATTCTTAGAAAAAATGGCCCAGGCATCATACATGGCAGCTGAGGTATGAAATAGATTTCTGGCATGTACGGTAGGGCGGGCATAATCATTACGAATTCCTTCTAAGACGACTTCATTCCATTTGCGAGCAATTGAGTGCTGAGCCCTCAAATGACTAACCCCGAAAACAGTAATGCTCAACAGAAAGATTCTTAAGGGAAAAATATTAATCCTCTTTTTTGTTGACCTTTCTATCATATTATTTTAGAGTTTACTCAGTGAAAATCTAATATTTTAATAAAAATTCAATAACTCTTAATAAATAAAAAGATAGTTCTGGCCTTTTTTGACCATTCATCAGCATGTTTATTTGAGAAAAATATGGAAAGGAAAGATCGATTTGTAAACTGTTAGATTTGGATATTGGGAGAGTTCGTGCTGAGTCTTTTTTAATAGCACCTCATGCTATTGTTTGCTAATTTATGATAAGTTTGATTTAGCCAATTCCATGATTCTCAAAAGAATATAAACAATGATCAGAGCTGCCTTTTCTTATCTCTTATTGATCCTCGTTTCCTTATCTGCTATAGCTCAGATTGAGTTTGAAGAAGGCTATTTCATCGATCTGGATAGCAGCAAAGTAACAACGTTGATTAAGAATGAAGATTGGGGGATGCAAGGTTCCTGATAGTATGGTATAAAGTAGATTCAGTATATAAACTCCAACTAAGTAACAATACGCTCTAATATTTCGCAGTGGATACAGGCATGTTTTTACAAACAATAGTCATGGATTTTTGGGGACTTCAGAAGGCCTATCTGGGTTCGCTAGAAAATTTCTCAAAGAAATGAGGATAAGTTTGGAAAAAGAGTAGATCGGAAGGGGCATTAATGTGACTTTGTGACTCAATAATAGTGAAGACAAAGTGTGTTTAATCCGGAACGTTTCGACAACTTAATGAACTACAGGTATTTATTTAATTTCCTCTCACTTAGGTGGGTAGGAATCGTATTGTTTTTCTTAACTCTTACAACAGTAAGTGGCCAAACCATTCAACAGTGGTATAATAATGCTCAGGCCAGAATTGACACCTTAAGAAGGGGGAGTTTCCAAGTAGTTGTTACAGATGAAAACAATCAGCCTTACACAGGTGAAGTAAGTGTAAAGCTTAAAAAGCATGAATTTCCTTTTGGAATAGCTTTTGATTTTTATGAAGGTGAGGTTACTACAGAAGTGCCCACACCAACTCAATGGGAAAAAGCTGCCATGTATAAGTATTATAATTATGGTGTGTCAGGAAATTCCTTCAAGTGGAGTGGCATTGATCATAACGGTAATGGTGCTAACTACACGAATTTTGAATATGCATTGGACTGGACTCAAAAAGTAGGTTGGGACTTACGAGCACACACTTTGCTATGGGGTGGGTCTGAGGGTGACAATCATGCAATGCCACAGTGGGTAACTCGATTGGGTTCGGCGAAGGCTGTGTTCGATAAGTGCGAAGAAAGAGTACGCCGAGAAGTCTCTCGATATAAAGGACTAATCCATGAATATGACGTAATCAATGAGCCACTTCATGCCACTTATACCCAAGATCTGTATGGTGATTCACTTAATTGGAAATGCTTTAACTGGGCACGTGAGGAGGATCCAGATGCAGAGTTGTATATCAATGAGTACAATGTAGAGTATGGCTGGGGTGATGCTGATGAATATAAAGCACTTATTGAAGATATCATTAGAAGAGGAGCGCCAGTTACTGGAATAGGTATGCAAGCACACTTTTGGGAATGTTGTCGACCGGATGTTACGGATTTTGTAACTCAAATCAACAAACTGGCAGAAATTGGTCTGCCAATTAAGTTTACTGAATTTGATTATGCCGGTGATATCTCAGAGGCGGAGCAAGCGAGTGATTTGATCAAAGTATATACCATTGCGTTTTCACATCCTGCGGTCAATGGAATTATTTATTGGAACTTGGCTGATCATCTCTCTTGGCGTGATAATGCTGGAATCCTGCGTACTGACCGCTCACCAAAACTGGCGGCAGATACACTGCTATACCTAACCAAGGAGTTATGGAATACCAATTTTAAAAGACCAGTCACATCTACAGGGGCTGTGAGCTTTGATGCTTATTACGGTGATTACATTGTTGAAGTCACTTTTGGGGATGAAGTAAAACAGTTTCCATTGGAATTGTATCGTGAAAGTAACGGGACAACTTTTCAGTTGAATGCATCTGATGCTGAGGCAAAGCAGCCAGAGTTACTCGGTGCGTTTCGTAGCACATTGGAAGTAAAGCTCATTTATGATCAACCTATCGATGAGTCAACTATTAGTAAATATGACTTCAGATTATTTTCCCCTAATAATGTAACGATTGAATCTATCATCATTGATCCGAATGATGATCATAATTTGCTGCTTCAGTTAACTAATGAAATAGACTTGGAGGATTATGTGACGGTATCATATTTCCCTGGGTCTCTTAGCTCGAAAAACGGAGCGCCAGCTGAGGCCTTTGGGGTGGAAGAGGTAGGTATTGATTTTGGAGATAATGCAGCTCCGGTTTTTGAGAATCAGGAATTTACTATGGCAAGTAATGCGCAATATGGAACTGAAGTAGGAGTGATGGAGGTCATGGATCCAGAGGGATCTACAGTTTCATTCAAGATCCTCTCTGGTAATCACTTAGGGATATTCAAAATTGAGAGAAACAGCGGTTTAATAACATTGATTAATCCATTTTATTTAGATTTTGACAAAAATGATTCTTATAAGCTTACAATTGAAGTGAACGACGGGTTTAATCGAGTTTCAGCCTATGCCACTATATATCCAGGTAACGTACTTAAGATCAAAAAACAGTTAGTGAGTGTTTACCCCAATCCGTCTGATGGTTTGTTTACAGTAAATTCGAAAGTAGGATTCAACAACATTTTGATCCACGACTTGAGTGGATTTCAGATTTTTAATCGAACTTATTCAGAAGTGATATATCAGGATGAAATTCAAGCTAATCTTCCAAATGGAGTATATTTTCTTTCTAGCTATCATGGCACTGTGCGTGCTGATCGGACCAAAATAATTGTTAACAATAAATGAGAATTAAACAAAGTATAATCATTGTTTTCTTATTTATAATGGGAGTTAATAACCTGCATGCACAATATCTGCTTGGTGATTTTTCATTAAGCAGGGGTATGGAGTCTTGGTATGATGAGCAGGTAGGCTTGGAAAACACCCTTCTTTTAAATGGAAAGAAATTCGATTTCACAAGAAAGTCATCCAATTCCCATGCATTTTATAAGGACCAGTCATGGGTGAAAATGGATATCACATACTTCGGTCATACTTTTGAAGCAATAGATGCGCTCTATAATTTGGAGGATGACCTTTTGATTATCAAAAACCCGAACGATGACGTGACGCCTATTCAACTAACTACAGGTCAAGTGACATCATTTGATATGGGAGATGCCTATTTTGAGATGATTGAGCATCAGGTTGGATACAGGACATCTGGTTTCTATCAAATCCTTTTCCGAGGTGAGCAAGTGGAACTCATAAGTCGAATATCAAAATCTCTTCAAATAGTATCAGGTCGCCTATCATACGTGACCAACTATTATCCATACATCAAAAGTGGAGACGGTGATTATAAGCTGATTACTAGGTTTGGCAATCTGAAAAGAATGTTTCCTTCGCATAAACAAAAACTCAGGAAATTCAAGAAAAATATTGGGCTGAAGGGACGACTGGATAATGGTGAAAAGTTCGATGGTTTTGTTCGATTAATGGAGTACTGTGATAATCTGATGATTCAATGAGACGTCTTCATCTTGTTCTTGTTTTTATATTGGTTATGCTAGGATTGGAGGCACAAGACATTCCAAAAGTATCTCTCGATTTGGATGCTGTTTCATTCCTAGAGTTGAGAAAAGAAATCCTCGAGCAAACGCAATATTCTCTATACTATCGATCGGAATGGGTGGATTCTCTGCAGGTAACTATTCATGTTGATGATCAAAAGTTGGACGTGGTATTGGAGCAAATTATTTCAGGTACAAGTCTTGATTTTCTTATAATGAATGACCAGATCTTCATTACAAATGACATCAAGGTACTGACCAGTCCTAAATTGGCTGAACTATTGATTCAGGATAAGACTAAAATACAGACCAATGTGGAAAAAGGGTTAGTATTCAAACGCGAGTATCAACTGACTGGGACGAATAGTGATCAACTTAGTAACCAAATATTTGAGATTGGAAGCCGCAGTGAGCTGGTATCAGGTGGTAAAGCTACCATTGCTGGTTATTTAAAAGACGCTGTTACAGGTGAACCATTGCCGAGTGCTCTTGTATATTCAGAGAGACCTTTGCTATCCACACTCACAGATGCTTCGGGATTCTATTCTTTTACATTACCTCTCGGTAAAAACAAAATTAGATATCAGCTCGTGGGTATGAAGCCATCTGAGCGCAACGTGATTTTGTTTTCCAATGGACAACTGAATGTCAACATGTATGAGGACGTATTTGCCTTGGACGAAGTAGTAATACAATCTGATCGAGATGCTAATATCGAAAGTGTACAAATGGGAGTGAGCAAGATCAGTATTAGCGAGTCTAAAAATGTGCCAATAGTGCTTGGTGAACGGGATATCATGAAGGTAGCCACGACTCTTGCGGGAATTCAGACTGTTGGTGAGGGAGCTTCAGGTTTTAACGTAAGAGGAGGAAAAGCAGATCAGAATTTGATTCTCCTCGATAAATTCCCACTGTACAATACTTCTCATTTCTTTGGATTTTTCTCAGTATTCAACTCAGAGGCTGTGGAAGACATGCAGGTATATAAGAGTAGTATGCCTGCTAGGTATGGTGGAAGACTTTCTTCAGTAATGGATATAAAATCTAAACAAGCCAGACGTGATACGATTGGTGGATCTGGGGGGATTTCCCCCATCACGTCAAAACTTACTTTTGAGTTACCTCTTTTTTCAGGAAAGGCTGGACTGATGTTGGGAGGCCGGGCTACCTACACCAACTGGATGTTGGATCGAATTGGTAATTCAGAATTTGCAGAGAACGATGTGTCTTTTGCTGACGCAGTTTTGAGATATGACCATGACATCAACGAAAATAATAAGTTGACAGTGAGTGGTTACTGGAGTGTTGATAATTTCAAAATTGACTCAGATACACTTTTTGCTTTCTCTGACTTCAATTATAGTAACAGGGCCTTGTCTGTGGATTATACAAATGCAGTGTCTAGAGATCTTTCACTTTCTTTTACAGGTGTTTATTCTGGGTATGGTTATAACCTGAAATATGATGCTTCTCCTGAAGGTGCTTTCGTTCAGGATTTTGATATTTCAGAAGTCATTGGAAGAGGGGAATTAATTTATACAGGAAAGGAAAAGCACGAAATGCGGGGAGGAGTCGAAGTGAAGAAGCTTAGTGTCAATCCTGGCAGTCAGCTACCACTCGATGAGGAGTCATTGGTTGAGCGCTTTCAAATAGAACGCGAAAATGGTTTGGAGTCTTCAATTTATATATCTGATCAGTATAACTTCAATGACAGGCTTAGCTTTTATAGTGGTTTGCGGTATTCAACTTTTGCAAGTATTGGCGAACAAACAGTTTATGATTACCTAGATGATGCTCCAAAAAATGAAGAAACCATATCGGACTCCATTAGATATGGCAAGGGAGAACTCATCAAGTTGTATGGAGGTATCGAACCCCGCATTTCTGCACGTTACAAACTGAATAGACGCTCTTCAATTAAATTGGGTTACAATCGTACAAGACAGTATTCGCATACGCTCACCAATAGTGCATCTATTTCTCCAACAGATATTTGGAGGTTGTCCAGTACTCACCTCAAACCACAAATTGCAGATCAGATTTCTCTTGGCTACTATCAAAACTTCACCAAACAATCCATTGAGACATCTTTGGAAGGATATTATAAGAGAATTGATAATTTACTTGATTTCAAAGTAGGCTCTAAATTTCTACTAAACCCTACAGTGGAGGCAGTGGCTTTGCAGGGGCCTGGTAAATCGTACGGTCTTGAGTTGTCGATTAAAAAAGAGGGAAAACTGAGCGGTTGGATCAACTACACTTTTGCGCGTACTTTCATCAAGTTAGATAGCAGGTTTGGTGAGGAGCGTATTAATGGAGGTGTTTTTTACCCTGCAAATTATGATATTCCACATACGGTGAATCTGGTAAGCAATTACAAGTTTACCCATAGGCTCAGTTTCTCCTACAATTTCGTTTTCAAATCAGGCAGACCTATTACTTATCCAGTGGGTGTCTACGATTTCTACAGGTCATTGTCAATTCATTATTCTGATAGAAATGCTTATAGAATACCTTATTATATGAGAATGGACTTTGGAATTAATCTGGAGGCGGGCCACAAGAGAAATAAGCTAGCTTATTCTTACTGGTCTTTTTCCATTTACAACTTTCTAGGGAGAAAAAACCCATACTCTGTATTTTTCAGCACTGAGGGGAATCAAATTAAGGGGTACAAATTGGTAGTGTTCGGTAATCCAATCCCGACTATAAGTTACAACTTCAAATTCTAGCCATTTAATGATAGGTGATAAACTCGCTCTCAGCGAAAGACTTAATAAGTATTTGGATAGAGATAACATACTGGTTCATACCATTTTGCTCTCCTTGCTCCTGATTTCTTCATCATGTGTAGAGCCCTACGATATAAGCGGTTTTGATTTCGAAAAAGTATTGGTGGTGGATGCCAGGTTTACCAATGAACAAACTGCACATTATGTAAAACTGAATTATACCAGAGATCCAAAAGATTATAAGTCTGAGCCACTTAGTGGTGCAGATGTTTGGATAACTGATAATGATGGAAGTGAAATAGTCTTCGAGGAATCCGAACCAGGCATATACTTAACGGATTCTTCAGTAGCTGGTGTGGCAGGGAAAGAATACCAACTGTCTATTAGTATCTCTGAAGGTCAATTGTATCAATCAAAAAAAGTTAAACTGCTACCTTCTCCTCCGATAGACAGTATTTATACATCATATGAAGAACGTATAGTATCCGATGCTGAGGGAATAAGAAGAGGAATACAATTTTTCCTAGACACACATGATGAAACTGGTCAAGTGAGATACCTGAAATATGAATGGGAAGAAACCTATGAAGTCAGAGCACCATATCCAGCTCTTTATAGATATGAAAGTAGTTCGGATTCTGCCATTTTCCTGGAAGAGCAGGTTAATGTATGTTATGCGAAGGGCCAGTCATCGCAAATCATTCTGGCTTCATCGGCTAATTTATCCGAACCAAAGTTGAGTGGAGTTGATATACGGTATATTTCTGATCAGACTGACCAACTAAAGTATGCTTATTCTTTACTGGCGACTCAGTATGCTATTGATGTAGAGGCTTACAATTTTTACAGGGAAGTTGTTGAAAACAATGAATCAACCGGATCACTATTTGGGAAACAACTAGGTGCTATCATTGGAAATATCACCAATACTGAAAATCAGGAAGAGATTGTTTTGGGATATTTTGAGGTCTCTGGAGTTACCAGAAAGAGAGTTTTTATTCGCTATGAAGATCTGGATGGCCGATTTAATTGGCCACAAGACAGATACTCTTGTAGTGGTTCTATGATCAAGTCAATTAGCGATAGGGACAGTTTGGTTTATTATACCAATGGATTAGGAATGGGGATACTGAATGCACAGTACTGTGACTCAGTGAATAATCCCACAATGTGCCCGTTTGTTTTTAAAGCAGATCTAGCGCCCAGGTATTGTACTGATTGTAGATTCAGAGGACCTAGTGTAAAACCTGAATTCTGGATTTATTAGAAATATTATGTTCAATAAACATGAAAATGAATATTTAGACTGCAATAGATGATAGTATAGACTAATTGGTCATGGAGAAAATAGCTGATCATCATTTAGAAAGTATAATACTTAAGGCTTGCCGATTCAATTATTGGAAAAAGCCTTTGCTGGGTAACCGCTGCTTATTCATTTTTTCAGTATGTGTGATCTTTATGATTCAGTCTTGTGTAGAACCATTTACGGTGGTCTCTCAGGATTATGAAAAGTTGTTAGTTATTGAAGGCAGGATTACAGACGAACCAGGAATTCATGTGGTGAAAGTAAGCTATACCAGGCCAATTGAAGAAACCAGACCCATTCCTCTTACTGGAGCGAATGTAAGAGTGGAAGGGACAGATGGAAGTTTAATAAAGTTTGAGGAATCAACATCTGGGCAATATCTTAGTCAGGAAGGGGCTGCCGCTAAGGTTGGAGTTTCTTACCAGTTGGTTGTGACCCATGAGGAAAGGATTTACGAGTCATCTTTGCAAGAGTTGATTGGTTCTCCACCTATCGATAATATTTATCATGAATACTCCGAGCTAATTGTAGATGATACTAAAGAGGTAAGACCGGGAATACAGATCCTTATCGATACCAAAGATGATGGGAACAAAGCTAAACACTTCAGATACGAATGGGAAGAAACTTATGAAGTGCGTCCACCATATCCATCTTTGTATCAATTTTCATCCAACCCGGATACCTTATTTCTAAGAAATGAGCTCATACATGTCTGCTATGTTACTGACAGATCTTCGGCAATAATTCTGGGAAGTACAGCAAACCTTTCTGATAGCAAATTGACAGGAATGGAAGTGCGATATATTACCTCTGCTACGGATCAGTTGAAGTTTACTTATTCCATTTTAGTAACACAATATGCGATTAGTGCTGAGGCTTATAATTTTTATCGACTCATGAATGAGCGCAGCGTTGGTGGTGGTTCTTTATATAGCAATCAACTTGGGGCTTTAGTTGGGAATATACATTCCTTAAATGATGAATCTGAGGTCGTTCTTGGATTTTTTGAGGTAGCTGGCAAACAACAGAAACGACAGTTTTTCAGATATGAATTATTGGATCCGAGGTTTCCTTCTCCGGATGATCAACAAACCTGTAGTCCATTGCAGATTAAATTCATTGAGGAGCTTGGGCCACCTTATGGAATTTCTGATAGCGTGCGATATTATGTTCAGGAAAAAGGGTTAGAAGTGGTGGATGCACTGTATTGCGATAGCACCAGAAATATAAATGTGGCTTGTGAATTTTACATGCGAGCAATTTTGGCACCTAGATATTGTGCTGACTGTAGGTATAGGGGAACTACTCAAAAGCCAAGGTATTGGATCTTTTAACATGGACTATAGGAATAAACCATTTGTGACTAGAACACGACTTATGAAGAGACTGGTGATATATATATTTATTTTAATTGGTTTTGTAAATAGGCTCGCGGCTCAGTTTGATGTAAAAGAACAAGTCTATTTACACCTAAATAGTCAAACATTGATCTCGGGTCAAACCCTGTATTACTCAGCGTACAATAATAGCCAGGCTACAGGTCAGCAGTCTAATCTCAGCAAGGTGCTATACATTGAAATTATTGGCAAAGAAGGTCTCGTACATCAGGAAAAATTGTCATTAAAGGATGGAAGAGGACAGGGGGATCTTTTCATTTCTTCGGTAATACCATCAGGTCAGTATCACCTTTTGGCATATACAAGGTGGATGAAAAACTTTGACAACTATTTTCATGCTCCATTACTTATAGTAAATCCCTATGAAGCTTATCCACAACCTCAGTTGGAGACGAAACCTAAAATTGATTTTTATACTGTTGAAGCAGCTTTAGTGGCAGGGATAACAAATATGGTGGCATACCATATCCCTACTAATGTGCCTGAGCAGTTTGAAGGAAAACTGGTGAGTGAAGATGGTACGATTTTACACCGTTTGATCCCAGATGAAATGGGTCTTGGTAAATTCTCGATCACTCCAAATGAGGATGAAACCTATCAGGTAATCCTTGAAGACTCACTTGGCAACATTAGTTTTCATGCTTTACCATCTGTTAAGAGTAAAGGTTCTTCTATCCAATATGAAGAGAAACCGGACGAACTGCACATACAATTTGAAACAAACGAATTCTCAACGAAACAAGTTAATTACCAGATTTTGTCATTTGGTGAGTTGATGTATGAAGGAGTGGCAGTAACGGATCGCATAGAAAAAATATCAAAGAGAACTCTGCCTCCTGGAATATTGACAATCCAAGCAAGTTTTGCTAAAAACAAGACCCTTAATAGGAAAATTTGGGTGGGTCGTGATGAATTATCTCCAAAACAACTACAGACTTTTGGCAAAAGACAGCCTGTAACTATTCCAGTAGAGCTGGAGGCGGGTCGATATTCCGTTTCTGTGAAAAGGCAGAAAGGTAAGCTGTTTGATGGTCACACGTACGCTGCGTGGATTGATGCGGTCAATGATTTATTGTCCGCACCGATTGCCATTAGCTCATATCTTCAGTCAGAAGACTTTGACCCGGAAGTTTTAATGTTGGTAGCATCCATCCGTGATCACAAGGCGGTCCCTAACAGTATCAGATTCTTACCAGAGGTCAGAGAGGAAATAATGACCGGAATTGTTTTCGATAGTTTGGGAAATCCTTTGAAAAACAAGCGTATTGCTCTTGCATTCCCTGGGGAACAATACCAATTGAGGATAAGCGAAAGTGATGGAAGAGGCAAATTTGTCATTCCTTTTAAGAGTTCTTTTTCCGACCATGAGTCTATAATTACCTCAGTAGATTTTGAAGAGTACCTGAAGATTATACCTGAAAGTCCCTTTTTGAGTGTGTATCCAGAATTCAACTTTGATTTACCGTTTCTTAATAGTTTACAAGTAGCAGAACTTGTGTCACTCAGTGTGAGAAATCAGATTGAGAATGCATATTACGTATCAGATGAAGGGTTAGTAATTGAAAATAATTGGTTTATTGATTTGCCTTATGACGATCAATATGATTTAGATAACTATGAAAGGTTTCCAACCATTAAAGAGACTTTTGTAGAATATGTGGTGTCGGCAAATGTACGAGAGCGCCGAGATTACCCAATAAGAACAACATACTTTCCAGGATTAGGGCAGGAAACCTATCCGCCTTTGGTTTTATTGGATGGGGTGCCTGTAAAAGGAGCCGAGTTGTTGGATTATGATCAAAGTCAGGTGAAATCTATCAAGGTGGTTAGTGATAGGTATTATCTAGGATCCTATATAATGGATGGCATTGTAGATGTAACATCTAAAAGCAAAAGTCTTTCTGGCTTTAAATTATCAGAGAATTATCTGAAACTTCCTGTCATGGGGTTAAGTAATCAGCATGCTTATAGCTTCCCTGACTACTCTTCAAGTAAATTAGAGCAATTACCCGATCAGCGAGATCAATTATTCTGGGATCCAAGATTATCACATCCTGGCGGAGAAAGGCAGATTAGTTTTTACACTTCTGACGTGTCGGGTAATTACGAGGTGGTTATTGAAGGGTTTTCTAATTCAGGAGAACCAGTTACTAAAATATTTCAGTTTAAAATTAATTAACCTAAAACGCTTTGTTATGAGAAAAACCTTACTTTCTATTTTGATTAGTCTGATGGCCAGTCAATTAATTCAGGCCCAGGTCGAAATCAATATCAATACCACAGAGAAAGGCCCGGTTATCAGTCGGCATATCTATGGGCATTTTGCAGAGCATTTGGGAAGATGTATCTACGGAGGCTTTTTTGTTGGCGAGGAAAATGAAACCATACCTCACACAGCTGGGGTAAGAAATGATGTAATTGATGCGCTGAAAGAGCTTCAGATACCAAATCTGAGATGGCCTGGTGGCTGTTTTGCGGATACCTACCACTGGAAGGATGGAATCGGACCCAAGGAAAACAGACCTACCATAGTGAATCAGTGGTGGGGTGGAGTGACTGAAGACAATAGTTTTGGAACCCATGATTTCCTCAATATGTGTGAATTACTCGGAGCTGAGCCTTATCTATCAGGAAATGTTGGGAGTGGTACCGTCCAAGAATTGGCGGATTGGATGCAATATGTCAACCATGAAGGAGGAAGTCCTATGGCTGATCTCAGAAAAGAAAATGGTCGCGAAAATCCATGGGGTGTAAAATACTGGGGCGTAGGAAATGAAGCTTGGGGATGTGGAGGAAATATGACAGCTCAGTATTATTCTGATGTTTATCGCCAGTTCGCTACTTACATGAGCGGATGGACGAATGACGCTGGGGTCTTTCGCATTGCATCGGGAGCTAGTAGTAATGACTACAGCTGGACCGAAACTTTAATGAAAAATATACCGTCCCGCCTTATAGATGGAATAGCGCTGCATCATTATTCTGTTATCGATTGGAATGAAAAGGGATCAGCGTCAGCATTTACTGAAAAGCAGTATTTCACCACACTTCAGCGAGCATGGGAGATGGAAGAGCTTATCACTAAGCATGTGGAAATCATGGATAAGTATGATCCTGAGAATAAAATTGAATTGATAGTAGATGAGTGGGGAGGATGGTACGATGTTGAAAAAGGAACTAACCCTGGTTTTCTCTTCCAGCAAAATACCATGCGAGATGCAATGCTTGCAGGTATGACACTCAATATTTTTAACAATCATGCAGAGCGAGTGAAAATGGCAAATCTTGCACAAGCGATCAACGTGCTTCAGGCGGTAATATTGACTGATGAAGAAAAGATGATTCTTACACCGACTTATCATGTCATGAAAATGTATACAGTACATCATGATGCTCGATTATTAGAGGTGAAAATGGAATCAGTACCAACTTATAAAAATGGTGAATCCAGTCTCCCTGCCGTCTCCGTATCTGCTTCAGTAAATGATGATGAGATTATTCACCTCTCTTTGGTCAATATTGATCCAAATAAGTCCAATCAGGTTAAAATCAATTTCGAAGAGCTGGGCAAGCTAAAAATTAATGCTGAAGTATTGCAGTCAGTCAAAATTCAGGATCACAATACTTTCGATATTCCCGAATTGATCAAACCTGCTACCTTTAGTGCTTTTAAGAAGAAAGGTAATGTTTTGACCCTTGATTTACCCAAGGCATCTGTTGTAGTTTTGGAATTACAGTGATTGTATAAACAATGAGAACATGTGATTAGCTCTAAAAAAAATGGGTCATGAGATGTTTTAAAGTAAGATACTTGGTCAGAAAGCTGAAGTGGGTTTCAGTGTTACCATTTATAGTGATTTTTCTAAATGCCAAAGTTTTGTTTGCACAACAATTCATTGACATCACTTTGCAAAGTCATTTGAATGCAGCATCAAATAACAATGGCATTGCTGTGGCTGATTATGACAATGACAATGATTTGGACATCTTTCTAGTGACACGCTGGGGAGGTGAAGGAGCATCCACAAGTCAGCTTTTCAGGAATGAAAATGATGGCACTTTTAAGGACGTAACGGAATTGTCAGGAATCAATAGCACTCATGATTATGGAGTTACGCCAATAGCAAGCCCTCACCCTACCGGTGAAAAAATGGGCGCATCCTGGGGTGATTTTAACAATGACGGGTACGCTGATTTGTTTCTCACTAATGCTCGTTTTTTAGAGCTTTACTTAAACAATGGGGATGGCACTTTCACCAATATCATTCAAGAGTCAGGCATAATTCCGGAGACAGATTGTATCCTCAATGTGGGACTTTGGTTTGATTATAATAATGATTCCTATCTTGATTTGTATGTGAGTGGTGTAATCACGGAGACTAGCTGCCGAGGAAAACTCTACAGAAATAATGGAGATGCCACCTTTACTGAAGTTTCAGGATCTCTTGGACTAGGCGGTAGTGGAGGATCAGCCTGGACGGCCATTCCCTTAGATATCAATGAAGATGGATATCAGGATATTTATATAGCCAATGATTTTGGTGCTACCAACGAACTCTTCATCAATAATGATGGAGAGTTTTTTGAAGATATGGCTGTCAAGTATAGAGTGACAGATATTTTTAATGATGGAATGGGGGTAGCCTACGCCGATTTTAACAATGATTCTTACTACGATATTTATGTCACGAATATCAACGAGAGTTCTTTGTTTCAGAATCAAAATAACGAAACCTTTAGAAATGTCTCCGAGGATCTCAATGTAGCTTTGACTGGTTGGGCTTGGGGTTGTCAGTTTGAGGATTTTGACCATGACTTGGATCTAGATTTGGTAGTGGCGAATGGATATTGGAATGCTGATTATGACCGCTACTACGAAAACACGTTGGAGACTGGGTTAATGACTTTTCTTGACCAATCAGAGGAAGCGGGTATTGCTAAAAACACAATTTCGAATGGAATTGTCACATTTGACTATGATAATGATGGAGATCTGGATCTAATTATTGCTAGAACTGGCTCTCAACCCGGTTTTTTTGAAAATCAACTAATTACACTTGATGACACTTCAGATAAAAGCTGGGTTCAAATTGATTTGGTAGGCGTTGAATCCAACCGAGATGCAATTGGGACAAATTTGGAACTTACGGCAGGAAATGAGACACTCGTTAGATATCATCACGGTTCAGCTTTGATGGGACAAAGCTTGAAACCTGTCCACTTTGGCTTATCCAATGCTGATTCAATTGATCAGATTGTTATCAAATGGCCGTCTGGATTGGAAGAGGTATATACTGATCTACCTGCTAACTCCTTCTTTCGAATCACCGAAGGACAAGGGGTTGAGTTGTTAAATCTTAAGAATAATAAAATCCGTGGATGTACTGACCCTAATTCCTGCAGCTATAATCCATTAGCTACATTTAATGATGGAAGTTGTGAGTATTTAGAAACTGGCACCATTAGAGGTCCGGTTGAAGCAGGAGTGTTAAGCAATCAGATTTATTATTTTTCTGGGAATGCTAGCAACAAATACAATTGGGAAGTTGAAAATGGGCATATTCTCTCAGGTCAGGGCTCTTCGTCTATTACAGTCAAGTGGGACGTGGCTCAGCAAGGTTGGGTTTCTGCTGTAAAAATCGGAACCTGTTTTGGGAAACAAGTAAAACTCAACGTAAGCTTGAGTGCAGATCTTGCACCTGAAAATGTGTCAGTTGCAAGACTATGGAATGAAGCTTTACTGTCCGCCATTCGTGTGGATTACGCGAGACCTACAGTGCATGCTCGAAATCTATTTCATACTAGTATTGTGATGTATGATGCTTGGTCTATTGTAAACAATACAGGAGATACCTATCTGATAGGTAAACAACTGCATAAGTATTTTAATGAGTTTCAAGGATTTGAAACTCCTTTACCAAAAGAAGAAGCCACCAAAATGGCTATTAGTTATGCAGCATACCGATTACTGAGTCATCGTTTCAAGAATTCGCCAAATGCTATAAAAACGCAGCAGAGATTCGATGAATTGATGGGAATGCTTGGATATGACATCTATAAAACCTTTAGTGATTATCGTGGAGGTGACCCGGCTGCCTTAGGTAATTTTATTGGTAACTCAATGATCGAATATGGCCTTATAGATGGGGCCAATGAAATTGGCCAATATGCAAACCTTTATTACGCACCTACCAATGAGCCATTGACTCCAACGCTGACGGGTAATCCATCTATTGTTGATCCGAACAGATGGCAACCGCTGCAATTTGATGTGTTTATTGATCAAGCTGGTAATCCAACTACAGGTAATGTTCCTTCTTTCTTAAGTCCGGAATGGGGTGATGTGGAGCCCTTTGCTTTAAAGTCAGAGAATCAGAAGAAGTATATCAGAGGAGGAAATGAATACATTGTTTATCATGATCCGGGAAGTCCTCCCAAGATCAATGAAGGCAATATGAATGAGTCTGCTATAGATATATACAAATGGAACTTTAGCCTAGTAGCAATGTGGAGCTCACATCTTGATCCTAGTGATGGAGTAATGGTGGATATCTCACCTGTGAGTCTTGGGAATATTAATCTCAATGATTTACCTACTAATCTCAATAATTATGATCAGTTCTATGACCTAATGAACGGTGGTGACATAGGTTTGGGGAGGTCAGTTAATCCAAGTACTGGAATACCATACAAACCTCAACTTGTTCCAAGAGGTGATTATACGAGGGTCCTAGCTGAATTTTGGGCTGATGGGCCAGATTCGGAAACTCCACCGGGACATTGGTTTACTTTACTTAACTACGTAAATGATCACCCAAAATCAGAAAGAAAATATAAAGGTCAAGGAAGTGAATTAGATGCAGTAGAATGGGATGTAAAGAGTTATTTTACTCTTGGAGGAGCCATGCACGATGCTGCCATTGCTGCGTGGGCGGTCAAAGGTTGGTATGACTATATTAGGCCAATCTCTGCTATTAGATACATGGCTGATCAAGGCCAGTCTTCTAATCCAAATACTCCTAGTTATAATGAAAATGGATTACCCCTTGTTGAAGGCTTTATTGAAGTGGTGGCTGAGGGTGATCCTCTAGCAGGTGCTCAGGACGAGCATGTTGGTAAGATAAAACTGTATGCGTGGAGAGGGCATAAGTATATAGATAATCCGGCTGTGGATGAGGCTGGAGTTGGCTGGATATTGGCAGAAAATTGGTGGCCATACCAAAGGCCATCGTTTGTGACTCCACCTTTTGCTGGGTATGTTTCAGGTCATTCTACCTATTCTCGTGCTGCAGCAGAGGTATTAACTAAACTCACCGGAAATGCCTATTTCCCAGGTGGATTAGGGGAATTCAAAGCTAAAAGAAATGAGTTTTTAGTTTTTGAAGAAGGTCCAAGTCAAGATGTGATACTTCAATGGGCTACTTACCGGGATGCTTCTGACCAATGTAGTTTATCAAGAATATGGGGAGGAATTCATCCTCCTGCAGATGACATAGCTGGCAGAATGATAGGAGTGAGAGTAGGTACAGATGCTTTTAACATGGCTGAAAAATACTTCACAGGTCAATCTAGCAAATCCGAGTCAAAAAGTATTGCTTACCCAAGTCCGTCTTCTGGATCTACATTTTATCTGACCTATACCCAGCCTGATGATCAGTTTTACGCAACAGATTTGAAAGGACAAACTATTAAAGTGCAAAGAAGGAACTACAATCCGATCACTGGAATTTCTGAAATGGTAATGCCTGATTTGAAACCTGGATTGTATCTTATCTTTTCTAAAGATAAATCCTGGAAAATCTTAAAGAATTAATTGGCATATAACCCAAAGGGATAAAACATGATTTTCCATCTTTCCTTGACGTGGGAATCATTAAATTTGTGTTAATGTTCAGAATAAGAATATGGAACCTATCAATTGTGTTATTCATGAGTGTTGAGCTACTTTGATAGAATTAAAATGATTAAAAAGGATACAATTTTCATTGTTTTTTGGTTTTTAGTCTTAATCGTGACCTTTGATATTCAGGCTCAAAAGGCTCGACTTTTCAGTACGGATTCAGAGCTATCTAATAGTCTTATAAATGATATATTTCAGGATCATAAAGGTATTATTTGGGTAGCCACAGAAGATGGGTTGAATAAATATGATGGAAATAAGTTCACAATCTATAAGGAAGAAACTGGAGAGATTCTAAATAACAATATTCGGCTGTTATATGAAGACAAAAGGAATAACCTTTTTTTAGGCTATTTTAATGGCCTTCAGGTTTATAATAGACCTTCTGATTCTTTTACGGACGTTCCTTTAATTCTTGAAAATGGTAGTCGCTACAGCGCCCACGTCTTGTCCATTCTAGAAATGATTAATGGAGAAGTTTGGGTTGGCACGTCTGGGCATGGCATATTCACACTACACTTAGAAAACGATAGTATAGTTGGAAGGCAAAAATCTTCTTTAGTCACTAGTAGATACATTATTAAATTATTTCAAAGCAGAAATGGTGACATATGGGTAGAGAGCCAGGATATGGGCATTAATCTCTTAAGTACTGAGGGGGAGAACAGAACTGTAATTACCCCGAATATTGGTGATAAAAATAACATAAGCTCCATTTGTGAGGATAAGAATGGCGATATCTATGTTGGTAGTTTGAATGCTGGATTGTTGAAATATAATTCCACCCTTGGCGAATTCAAGCCTGTCGCCTCTGAGACTCAAACGCAGGACTTTGCTGTAGTTTCATTATTTGTTACAGAAAATAACATGATTTTGGTGGGTACAGATGGTAATGGGCTGAAACATTATGATCCTAACAAGGACGAAATTTCAGATTTGAACTTTAACGTATCCAATTTTAATTTTTCCAAAACCAAAGTTCATGATATCATGCAGGATAAAGAAGGTAATTATTGGTTAGGGTTATATCAAAAAGGTGCGGTCCTCATTCCATCAAGGTCTAATGATTTCGAATATATAGGTTATCGGTCTGTTTCTAGTGATATCATTGGTTCAAATTACATTGTCTCCTTACTGCCAGGAGATGAAAATTCTGTTTGGGTAGGAACAGACAGTGATGGGCTATACAAAATCTTACCTCCTTATAAACAGCTGGCTCACTATACCTATGAAAATACGGCTAATGCTCCAAAGACAGTCATGTGTATGCTTAAGGATTCTAAAGGTAATTTTTGGATCGGCACATATATCGATGGCTTGATTTCTTTCGATGAGAAGAGTGAAAGATTTAAGAAAATTAAAAGATTTCTTGACCGACAAGGCGACCCTATTAGTAGAATTACAGATTTAGCTGAAGATCAAAATGGAGTCTTATGGATTTCAACACTTGGGTTTGGATTGTACTCAGTGAATCTCGACACAGACGAAATCATCAATTATACTGGCAGTATTAATCAGTTTCATCCAAATGAAGCCACAAATAGTATTCATAATAGCTGGTTGACGAGCCTCATGGTTTCATCAGATAACAAAATATATGTCGGTTCGGTAGATGGACTCAACATATATGATCCCGTTCAAAAAACATTTCGATTATTAAATGATTTGGGTGGGATGTTATGGGGGCAGTCAGTCTATTCCATATTCGAAGATTCTTCAGGGTTAATTTGGATGGGTGCTGCAGGTGGGTTGTTTTCATTCAATCCGAAAAATGATGAAATTATTAAGTATACTACAAATAATGGTTTGCCTAATAATAATATCTGCGCTATCGAAGAAGATGATTCGGGGCACCTATGGATATCTACCCACTATGGAATCTCTCGATTCAATATGTCAGCTAAAACCTTCAATAATTATTACTATCACGATGGAATTCAGGGAAATGAATTCAGTAAGCACTCCTCTATTAAGAACTTGGCTGGAGAGATTTATTTCTCTGGTATTAACGGGATCACATACTTCGATCCTCAATTAATCGAGACTAGAGATGATAGTATCAGAGTTGAGATTGTTGGGTTTTATATTCAGGACAAGGCAGTCAAAAAGGGAATGAAATCTGGCGAACACGACATAATTACCACTTCATTGATAGAAGCAGACACCTTCAATTTGTCTCATGATGATAATTCGTTCAGTATCGAATTTTCTGCAATGGAATTTATGAATCCTCAGCGAATTAGCTATTTGTACGCTATCGGAGATTCCGAGTGGATTTCCCTACAACATGGCACGAATAATCTAGCATTTAACAACCTGAAACCAGGGTCTCATGTGATTAATATTCGGGCGAAGGATTTTAACAATTATTCTAGCATTAAATCAATTGTTGTAACTGTTTATGCTCCTTGGTATTTAACGAACTGGGCCAAATTCATGTACATTTTGATTTCTATTCTCATCCTTATTGGTCTAGGCGCTTATATTATTCAATGGAATGAGCATAAAGAAAAAGTGAGGAAACACCTTTATACGCGAAAAATCAATGAAGCTAAATTGGAGTTTTTTACAAATATCTCTCATGAGATCAGAACGCCACTCTCACTAATCCTTAATCCGATTAAAAAATTAATTGTTACTGATACAGACAATAATCGTCAAAGGTCATACAATATGATTCGCCGAAATTCGGAGAAAATTCTTCATTTAGTAAACCAGTTAATGGATCTAAGACAAATTGACAGGGGTAAGATTCAGTTGAAGTATAGAGAAACCAACATGGTTGATTTCATAAGAGATACCTTAGACATTTTCGAAGAGTCCGTTCATGCCAAGCACCTTTCATTGAGAGTTGATCAGGAAGTTGGTGTTCCTCTTGTTTGGATTGATCAGAATTATTTTGACAAAGTCATCCAAAATTTGGTGTCAAATGCAATCAAGTTCACACCTAATAACGGAAGAATTGAATTGAGAATTGAAGCTGATGAAGAGCGCGTGATTGTTTACTGTATTGATAGTGGAATGGGCTTAGGTGAAACAGATCTCGAAAAGATATTTGATAGATTTTACCAAGGGTCAAATAAAGTTGATTCAATGGGCAATGGAATCGGTTTGCATTTGACACGTTCAATTTTAGAACTTCATCAAGGTACTATATATGCCAAAAACAACAGTAATGGTATAGGGGCTACTTTTGTTTTGTCAATACCCAAAGGTAAGGATCACTTGGATGAGGGTACGTTAGATATGTCTGTGGACGTTAAAGTGGCTAAAACCTTACCAGAAAAACCTCAACCTTTGGAGGAGCAGGAACTAACCCATGAAAGGTTGAAGTCGAAATCCAAACGAAAGGTTTTGGTGGTGGATGATGATGCCGAAATTCGAGATTATATCTGCACAGAATTGTCAGGAGATTATCACATGCTTGAATGTGAGTCAGGCAAAGTGGGTCTTGCAATGGTATTAGAAATGAAGCCAGATCTAGTGATAAGCGATGTGGTGATGCCGGAAATGGATGGCATAAGTCTATGTAAAAAAATCAAACAAAATATCAATATTAACCATATTCCTGTGGTTTTGCTTACTGCCAAATCTAATGAAAGTGATAATCTAGAAGGATTAGGCATTGGTGCAGATGCCTATATTTCCAAGCCATTCAATATGGAGATATTGAAAAAGACAGTAGAAAATCTCGTTAAAAACAGGGATTTATTGAGAAATAACTATAGTGGAAAACAACAGCAGGACGATAAAGTAAAGCAGGTGGAAATGACATCTGCTGATGAAAAGCTGATGAATAAAATCATGGACATTATTAATAAAAATATCGATAATACCGATTTGAATGTGGAGATGATAGCTGAGGAAATAGGGATTAGTAGAGTACATCTATATCGGAAGCTAAAAGAAATCACCAACCAGTCCGTGAGTGACCTAATAAGGAATATTCGGTTAAAACAGGGTGCAGATTTATTATCTTCCAAAAACCTTAGCGTTTCAGAAGTGGCTTATGCCACTGGATTTTCTAACCCTTCTAAGTTTTCAACAAGTTTTAAAAATTCATATGGAGTGTCTCCTTCAGTTTATGCAGAAAGACAGCAGAATAAGTCTGCAGGATAGATGTGAGTAATAATATTTTTCAAATGTTGGTTTTTAAAAAGTGCTTCAGATTCAAAAGGAGATTAAGCCAGACTCTGTTCCCAATGACAGATCAATTTCTGTCTGAGGTTAAATGCGGTAATTAAATGTGCTGTTCTAATAAACTCCAATCAATAATTAAAATGAAATTTTTGGGGTTGCTTTTTTATCAGGAAGTTCCTTATGATTAAAGCTCTCAATTGACCATAACAACTTAAAGTGAAGAGTCCGAAATAAAATTTTATTATAGAATTAAAGACGAATCAGCAACGCTTTCTGGAATAGAGAAAATCCGCTCTAGTTTACGTGATTTGGAAGCAAACCTTGTGTTCTAGTCACTTGTAACTTATCTGACATATTTTTTCACTGACATTTTTTCACTGAATACTCTACAGCTATTATATTGACGGTTGGTTTGTAGCGACCTTTATATTTAATCCCATTGTCGGAGCAATAGCTGAAAGAACCAGATCTTGCTCTTACCCAATCTATTTATTCGAGCTAATATGCTTCTCTGCATACTCCGATGGAGTCATGTTATAGGCTTCTTTAAAGCATTTTCTAAAGTAATCCGCATTTTCAAAACCCACGTGATTCTTAACTTCTTTGATATTAAATTTTCCTTGTTCCAAGAGCTGACAAGCCCTTCTTAGACGAACGTTTCTAATAAACTCAATAGCAGTCATGTTGGTAAGTGCTTTCATTTTTCTATAAAAATGAACCCTACTCAACCCCAATTCACGACTCAATTCATTTACAGTAATGTCTGTCTTAGAAATGTTGTTGTTAATATAGTCGATGGCTTTTTTAAGCAGCTTTTCATCTACTGATGTAATTGACAGGTCGGCGGGTTCTAGTATTTTTTCAGTTTTGAAGTGCCGCTGCAGCGTCTCTCTCTGTTGTAATAGGTTTTGTATTCTAAGAAGCAAATAACTACCACTGAAGGGCTTGGTGATATATTCATCAGCCCCTGTCTCAAAACCCTCGAACTTAAAAGTAATAGCAGTTCTGGCTGTAAGTAATATGACGGGCGTGTGACTGATTCGGCTATCTTTTTTAATCTCACGACACATCTCAATTCCTGTCATTTCAGGCATCATGATATCACAAATGATTAAGTCAGGACCCTCCTTGAGGGTTTTTTCTAAGCCTAATTTGCCGTTTTCAGCTTCTATTACATTGTATTCTGCCTGTAGCAAGCTTATGATAAACTGACGCACCTCAGGATTGTCTTCTACTACTAGAAGAGTTTTTTTCTGTTTGTTAAAAATCAATTCGGATCTATCCGTCTTGAAGTTTTCTGCATAAAGTTCTTTCTCTCGCTGTATAAAATCGTAGGTGTACTGACTTACATCTTCGCTACTTTTGAAATTTTCAATTATTTCATGAGGTTGGAAAAGTTCATTACCATCGGCCAAGAAAATTATGAAACTAGTGAATCCACTATTTTCATTTGTTTGCACCTTACTGCTAACGTCTATTTGACCATGGTGCAGATCTATCATCCTTTTGGCCAATTCTAGACCAATTCCTGTTGGGTTTTTATTTGATTCATCTCTTGTAGAATAGTACCTCTGAAAAATATTTCGAATCTCTTCTTCAGGAATCCCTTGACCACTATCAGTGATCACTAGCTGTAGTCCGCCTTTTATGCCTTTTTTCTGAATCTCATTTGGCATTTGATCCTTATCCAAACTCCTTATATCCAATGTTATAGAGCCATTTTTCGGCGTGTATTTAAATGCATTCGAAAGTAAATTGTAAAACACAATTTCCATTTTGTCACGGTCAAACCACAGATAATGACTTTCCTCCTGTGCCGAGATATTTAATTTGATCTGATTGATCTCTGAGATGGCATCAAAAGCAAGACATATCTCCTTAATGAATTTTATAAAATCACCCTTGGCTACTTTCAATTGATCATTTCCGGTTTCTAGTTTTCTTAGATCAAGTAGCTGATTAATGAGCGTAAACATTCTATTCCCATTTTTATGAATCATTTGAATTTGATTCTTAAATCTTCCAGAGAGATCTGATTGATTCAGTATGTTTTCGATAGGTGCCAATATCAACGTAAGGGGAGTGCGCAACTCATGGGAAATATCAGTGAAAAATTTCAATTTGCTTTCGTGCAGTTCTTTCTCCTTTTCCTTTTGAAACTGTTCCATCAGAAGGGAAGATTTTAGTTTCGCCCACTTGAGTGATAAATTAGAATAGATATAGAGAATCACGAGAAAGAATATTAAATACCCGAGGTATGCCCACCATGTCCTCCAAAACGGAGGAAGCACATTGATTTTGAGAACAGCAGAAGTACTGTCCCATTCGTTCGGACTAGATGAGGACTGGAGACTTAATTCATGTTTTCCAATAGGCAGATACGCCATATTGATAGACCTCTGATTCCCCAAGTTTTGCCATGTAGAATCATTATTATTCAGCCTGTATCTATAGATTAGTTCTTCCGGATTGACATAGCTAAGTCCGGTAAAATCTATCCGTATATTTCGTTGACTGTAATTTAGAATTATTGGAGTGTGAGTGCTTTCACGAAATGGGTTGAATTCCGTATTTTCTCCAATGACTTTCACTTGTGAAAAAATGACTTTAGGTTGATATTCGATTTTTACAATTTCGCTTGGATAGAAGTGATTATAGCCGTTCACCCCACCAAAATACAGCTTTCCGTCCTTGCCTTTCATAGAGCAATTGGGGTAAAACTGATTGCTTTGCAAACCATGAGTTTTGTAATAATTCTCTATATGAAAGGCTAGGCTATCTGGGTTCCTATTGTCAATGATAACTTTAGTTAATCCAGTGTTAGTGGATACCCAAAGTGCTCCATTGTCATCTTCCTGTATAGCATTGATATTATTTGTGTGAAATCCATTTCGTTTGTTCACCCATGTTATTTGATCATTTTCTATAATTCCAAAACCATGATTTTGAGTAGAGAGTATTATTCTCCCCTCACTATCCTCTGTGATTGCGTTTACAAATACATTGCGAGGATTCTCCGAGGGTTCGGCCAAAGAGGAAATTTCTAGCGGTTTTTTTGAGATACGATCAAAGCATTCTATACCAGTATTTGATCCCACCCAAATTCTCCCACGAGAATCTCCGTAGATAGTATAGATGTTATTATATAAAGTTGGAATAAGTGTGAATTTTTTCTCAATAGGATCATATGTTTGTACACCTCCTCCATTAGTTCCTATCCAAACCAGACCATCTACATCTACAAAGACCGCATGTACCTGATCGTGAATAAGCGAGTTTTGTGAATTCGGATCATTCAAAAAAACCTCAAAAGTCTTTTTTGCTTTATCGAAATAATTCAGTCCATGATACGTACCAATCCAAATATTTTCTTTGCCATCAAAAGTGAAATGTTTGATGTTGTTGTTGGAAAGCTTTGAATTACTTCTATTGAAATATTCGAAAATATCGTTGTTCTCATTATTGAAAATGAGACCCCCGTCACCAGTTGAAATCCAAACACCATTTTTATCATTTAGAAAACCCGTTACGCTTTTATCACTCGATCCAAGTTTCAGCGGTGCAGATTTAGCCACGTAGGGGAAAAGATTATTTTGATGGTGATAATAATTAATTCCACCTGTATATGAGGCTAACCAAACACCCCCTTCATGGTCCTCGAGAATATCATGAAATGAGCTTTTACTCAAACCATCTCCTTCAACTACGGAGACTTTTCTCGTAACTAGATTTATTATGGACACGCCTTCTAGCGTGGCACACCACAATTCATTCCCATCTACTATGGATAGTTTCCGAACATGGTTTGAAATCAATTTTGAGTTTGACGAATTATAATTTGTTACATAACCGAGTTGATCACCGAAATTGAAAGAAAAGATGCCATATTCCTCTGTAGCTGCCCAGTACAAACCATTTTCATCTTGAATAATATCACGGTATTCGAATAGGTCTCGCCCTGTTTCATTTTTAGGGTCGAGCATGACTCTTTCATATTTATCCTCACCAACGTACAAAAACAAACCACCTCGGGTGCAAAACCAGAGTCTATCCAATTGATCTATGAAGATTGATATAACATTATTGGCATTACTTTCAATCAGCTTTATTCGCTTGCGAAAGATCACTTGTTGCTCATTGTTGTAAACGCTCAAACCCTGCGAAGTACCAATCCAGATATTATTGTCCTTAGATTGGACAATACACTTGGTGTATCTGTGAGTAAGGGAGTTCTCCGATCCATCAGCTAGAAAGCGCCTAAATGTGCCAGAAGCTCTATCGTAATTATTTACACCATTGGCGGTTGCTATCCATATTTTACCAAAAGCATCTTCATATATATCATTGATGTGATCATTTGATATAGAAAGCGAATCAAGGTAATCGTGTTTGAAAATCACATTCTCCACACCATTGTACTGGTTGAGACCATTCCGGGTACCTATCCAAATAAATCCACTTTTATCCTGAGTGATGCATAAGGTAGAGTTGAATGACAATCCCTCATTCATGCCGATTTGGCGAAAGTGCCACTCATTGGCATAAGCAAATTGAGTAACCAAGAATGAAAGGAATATGAAAATGGCTCTCATGGTAATCGTCTGTAGACTAAAATTTTATTGCGGAAAATCGCAGTTTATGTCTTCAAACATGAATCTACATAACATTTAGAAAAAATGAAACTTCTAATCCTGCCTATTTTTAGTTAAAAGTCAGGTTATCAGTTAGATACACATCTGATATGTTACATATGTTATGCTAGTCTGCAACAGAGGATTTTCTAAATGATACAAATGATATGTCTTCTTGTAACACCATTTTTTGACACTTCTGGAGATTAATGCAAAATTCGAAATGAAAGAAGGCTTTGAGTTTAATTATCAAAAAATAGTATCAGCTAAAAATGATAAAAATAACACTATTTAAAAATAGCACATTCAACACTTTCTTAATGGCAATCCATAGTAGTTCCTTTTTCCGAAAAGGCACTTCTGGTAACCATAGAAACCTGATAGAGTCAAACTAAACTAAACTAACAAATAATGAAGAATCGATTGAATTTTTTTAACAATGTAACCTTTAGAGTAATGGCAATCTTCGGTATTGTCTTTCTTTCTTTTGCATGTAGCGAGGAGGAAGATGCACCAGCTGTTATTCCAAGTGCAGGATTTACTTATTCACACAATGGTCTAGAAGTAACTTTCAGTAATACCTCCACTGATGCGGTTTCGCAAATTTGGGATTTCGGTGATAATACTGGTAGTTCAGTAGAAGCGTCGCCTACTTACACATATGCAGCGGCTGGTAGTTATGATGTAGTTCTTACCGTAACATCTTCTTCCGGTGATGTAGACTCTGAGACCATGTCTGTAACTATTGCGGAATCAGCTGTTATACCTGTGGCGGGGTTCAGTTACTCTGCAGATAATTTGACCGTAACATTTACTAATTCCTCCACAGATGCTGTTTCATATAGCTGGGATTTTGGTGATCAGTCTGCAGCTTCAACTGATGAAAATCCAGTTTACACATACGCCGAGGCAGGTAGTTATACCGTTATTTTAACGGCTATCTCCTCAACGAGTGATTCAGAAACTGAAACAATGGATGTGACCGTAGAGGCTGCTGGAATCGATCCGGCATTGTTCACTAATGGAAATGGGAATTATTTTGATGTTTTCTCAGGAGAAGCAGGTTCGCAAAATGTAGGGGATTGGATCCAAGACACTTTTTCTGGAATCAAGCCAACTTACACAGCTGGAGTAGCTAATCCTGATGCATCAGATACAAGTCACCCATTGGTTGGAAAATATGAACGTATCCGAACAGAAGAGAATACAGCGACGGATGGCAAGTATGTGAGAATATATGTGAAGCCTTCTGCAATACCTCTAACATGGGGTGAGCGAACTGTTTTTAGCATCAGAGTCTATATGCCTGCTGCCAATGACTATGACAATACACTAACAGAGCGAAAAATCGCAATGAAACTGAGAACAACTGCTGGTTCTTCATCCGAAATTTCAGTGACTAAAACGCTCGATGCATCTGCTGATGATACGTGGACTACAGTTGAATTCGATCTTTCAGAAGCTACTGGAGGCACAGACCGTGTATTTGATCCAAACCAAAACTATGATCGATTACTCATTCAATTAGGAGGTGAGATGGAAACTGAAGGTCGTGGTTTCTGGTATCTCTCTGATTTTGTCAGACTTTAATATCGAACAACATTTAAAGTCGCCAACGACTTAAAATCTATAAGTCGTTGGTGGCATAAATTTTTTACTAAATCAACTTTAACTACTATGAAGAAAAATTACTTTAATCCGCCTCCGCTTAAGCGATTGCTTACGAGCGTTTTCACTTTCATATTTGTTCTAGCTTCTGCACTAGGTGCAAAGGCCGAATCTATCAGCTTTGAAAGTACGAATGAGTTAGTTTCGGGTACAGTCACTGATGAAAATGGTGAAGCACTTCCAGGTGCAACCGTTCAAATCAAAGGTACCTCAGTCGGTACCATCACAGATGTTGATGGTAATTTCAAAATGGAAGTTTCAAAGAACGATATCGTTGTGGTATCCTTCGTAGGTTATGTTCCACAAGAAATACTAGTAGGAAACCAATCAAATTTGAAGGTGACTTTGGCGCTAGACATTTCTGCACTGGAAGAGGTCGTAGTTGTTGGTTACGGTACGACTAAAAAGAGTGATCTAATTAGCTCGGTTGCGTCCGTAAAACCAGGTGAGATGATGAAAGTTCCATCAACTGATATAGGTGAAATGCTCCGTGGAAAAGCACCAGGACTTCTTATCACAGTAGGTAACGCAGAGCCAGGTAGTACTTCGAATTTCCAATTGAGAGGGCAGAGATCACTGCAAGGTGGGAACTCACCTATTGTGATCGCAGATGGTGTGATCATAGGTAGTATCAATGATGTAAATCCCAACGATATAGCATCTTTGGAAATACTCAAAGATGCTGCAGCTCAGGCTATTTATGGAGCTAGAGCGGCTAATGGGGTTATCCTTATCACCACGAAAAGAGGTAAGTCAGGCGAAACCAAACTGAACTACAATGGCTTCTACGGAATCCAGAATGTCAATAGGAACTTCGATATCTACAGTGGTGAGGAATTCGCCGCCTTAAAGAGAGAGGCTTATCGTGCTGATAACCCAAACATAGCTTTAGAGGATATCAACGATGCGCTTATTTTCACACCAACAGAACTTGAGGTACTTCAAAACGGTGAGTTTATCAACTGGGAAGATGAATTACTAGAGCTAGCTTCTACTCAGCAGCATAACTTAAGCATCTCTTCTGGTACACAGAATTCGCAGATTTACTCAAGTATTAACCTAATGAATCAGCAAGGTGTCGTACCGGGCACAGACTATACTAAGGTAACTATCCGTGTGAATGCTGATCAAAAGATCAATGACTGGTTAGCCTTAGGAGTCAATACATCTTGGCAAGTATCACAGAAGAACAATCCCGGAACAGGTGGAACCTTACAAAGAACCATAACTACTTCGCCTTTAGGAAAAATTTATGATGAAGATGGCAATCTAAACGTTAACCCTACAGGCGTGCAGGAGAGTTTCAATCCATTGCTGGATTTGGCTGAGGTATCCAACTTGAATGAGGATAGAAATGATATTATGAATCTGTTTTTGGATTTCACCCCTTTCAAAGGCTTTAAGTATAGAATCAGTGCGAGTAGAAGATCTTGGAATAGTAAAACAAGTAACTATAGCACCGCTTCATCATTAGGTGGTAGAACCAATGGTGGTGGTCAAGGATCTATTCGTTTTCGAGATAATACCAACTGGATGCTAGAAAACATCTTCTCTTATGACTTTAAGTTAGGCGGTGGTCATAACTTTGGACTTACGGCTGTACAGAGTTTGAACGAAAACAGCTACAGAGATTTCATCAATAGAGCTACTGCAGTACCTAATGATTTATTAGGTATTTACGGTCTTGCAGCTGCTGAAACTAACGTGCCTGTAATTGGAGGATCTGACTGGCAGATATCTTCTTTGGTTGCGCGCCTTCAATATGATTACGCAGGTAAGTATTATTTGACAGCATCCGTGCGGAGAGATGGATCGAGTAAGTTTGGTGCTAATAACAAATGGGCAACTTTCCCAGCCGTAGCTCTAGGATGGAATGTTCACAATGAAGCATTCTTTAGACAGTTCTCCACCGTGAGCAACTTGAAATTACGTGCGAGTTACGGTAGTGTGGGTAATGAAGCTATTTCTGAATATGGTAGCCAAGCCATTGCTGATCAAAGAGATTATTTAGTAAATGGCGTTAAGGTTTCGGGGTATGTTCCTGGTGGCCGTTTGGCAAATCCAAATCTTAGATGGGAAACTTCTACAACCTTAAATGCTGCTGTTGATTTCGGACTTTTCACTAACCTGATCTCTGGTACTGTTGAGTTTTACAACACAAGCACTACAGATTTATTAGTAGATAGATCGTTACCAGCTTCTATTGGTTACCCTAACTATTTCGATAACATTGGAGAAATACAAAACAGAGGAGTTGAGCTTTCATTGAATGCTACTATTGTAGAGAAAAAAGATCTTGTGGTCAACGTAGGGCTCATGTTCACAAGAAACAGAAACAAAATCATAAGCCTCTATGGGGCAGATGAAGATGGTGACGGGGTAGAAGATGATGATGTAGGAAACAGATGGTTCATTGGTCGTCCTATCTCAGTATTCTACTTGTACAAGCCAATAGGTATCTACCAGTATGGTGAGGACATTGCTAATACAAACAGACCACTTGCACAGCCGGGAGATCTTATATTATATGATCGTGACCCAACAGATGGCCCATTGAATGATGACGATCGAGTCATCACTGAGCAAGGACCAGATTGGTACGGTTCATTTAACTATAACATGACCTTCAAGGGACTCGACTTTTCTTTCAGTCTTTATACTGTGCAAGGCGTGACGAGATATAATAACTACCTGTCTGGTTACTCTGAAGGAGGATCGCTAAGAGGGATATTCAATGGTATCAAGCAAGACTATTGGACTCCTGAAAACCCAACTGCTGATTGGCCAAGACCGTCAGAAGCGAATGATAGACAGTTTATCTATACTAAATCATTGCAGGATGCTTCTTATTTGCGTCTACAGAACGTTACCTTAGGATACTCTTTACCAAAATCGGTACTAGGTAAAATTAACTTCTCAAAAATCAGAGTGTATGTAACAGGTCAAAATCTGTTTACTCAAACAGCTTACCAATCATACAGTCCTGAGAAAAATCCAAATGACTACCCTGAGCAGGTAACATTGATAGGTGGAGTACAAATTGGTTTCTAAACGAATGTTTTGATGAATTGGATTGAGATAATCAAACTCAACCCGATGAATCTGAGCAATTAAACGAATAACAAAATGAAAAAAATATTTAAATACATACTCATCGTGACCCTTCTCTCAGGTTTCACGGCATGTGAAGATTTTCTGGAAGAAGTTCCAGTAGATAATATCTATTCAGATTACATCTACTCTTCTGTAGAGGGTCTGGAAGTAGGAGTCAATGCGCTCTATAACCGTATGCGGGTTTATAACTTTCCAGCATTTGAAGGCGCAGCACTTCAGTCTAATGTCTTTTTCTACGTAGCACATGACCTTGGTCTGGTACGTACTTGGCACAGACCTTATGGCGAGGGTCACACACCAGGAGGTTTTACGGATAATAAGTGGGTGACTGCTTACAACATTATAGACAAAGCAAATGCGATCATTTCCAATTCACGTAACCTTGAGGCTGATCCTGCGGGTAACTTGAATAAACAAGTGGCTCAGGCTAGATTGATTAGAGGAGAGTTATATTTTGACTTGATCAGAATGTATGGAAGAATTCTTTTAGACACTATAGCTACCACTCCTGAAAATGCTTTTGACTCTGTAGCTTATGTTCCAGCGGATCCAGCTGCTGTTTGGGACTTGATCAATAGTGACTTTGATTTTGCCATAGCGAACCTAAGTTACAATGAAGGTCACGGTAGATACGGACAAGGTGCAGCAAGACATCTGAGAGGTAAAAGTGCCATGTGGCAAAGTGACTGGACAGAGGCAGCTGAACAATTTGATGCTATCATCAATGATGGTACACATCGCTTAGTAGGGCTCAACACAGTGTTTGGTCAAGATTTGACGCATGCTGAGGGTCTTTATGTTTACACTAGAGATGAACTTCTTGGTTCTACAACGGATGGAGACAATCTAGCTGGTGGTGGAGGTACATGGATTGGCAGTGTGTTCACAAACAGAGCGTATGAGATCTCTAATGAGATCATCAATGATCCTGAATATGGTGGTCAAGCTCTTGGATGGTCTTTTCCGAATGACTATTTACAGTCTTTGTATGATAAGGATAATGACCTGAGATACACCACTTATTATTATCCTACTACGTTTTATGTGAATAATCCGGATCTACCGAACTTCGGTGAAGAGATCTCTGCTTATCCAGACAATTACAGACAGTATCACTTCAGTTTGAAGAAATTTTACGACGAGGAGAAAGGTGCCTTCACCAATGATAGCTGGAAAGATATCATCTACTACAGATTTGCAGAGACCCTCATGTTGGGAGCAGAGGCGCATTGGAGGATGGATGGAGAGAATCCTGCTAATCCAGTAGCACTTGATTATATCAATAGGATCAGAAGAAGAGCATTTGGAGTAGATGATGCTACTTATGACATCACTTCATTTACGTTGGATACTTATTTGGAAGAATCTGCTCGTGAATTGGCCTTCGAGAAAAACAGATGGTTTCTTTTGAAGCGCATCGGCTTGCTAGTAGAAAGACAAAATCTGTACTACCAGTATGGTTCTAGCGATGCAAACGTTGTACTTGAGCCAATGGCTCCACACATGGTAAACATGCCAATACCACAAAGTCAAATCAACTTGATGGGAGAAGGTTTCCCTCAAAATGATGGTTACTTCTAAAATTAGAATTACTCGCCTCATCTCTGGGGCGAGTAATTTTTATCAGTTCAAATTGGGAGTTTGTTTGAGTAAATCATAAACGCCCAACATACAATAAAATAAACTTTATAAAAATGAAAATAAATAAATACTTAATGGCCAAGTTTTCATTGATCCTTGGCGTATTTCTACTCTTCGTTTCATGCGAGGAGGATGACTTCCGTACGGATGTCAGTGAGTTTGAGGCTGGAGTGGTTGAAGCACAATTATCAGCTACGAACATAGCCAGTGGTGATTCAATAACGTTCTCTGATTTGTCTACAAAAGTACAGTCCCGAGAGTGGTCTTTTCCTAATGGTACGCCTGTTAGCTCAGAAGACTCAGTTGTAACTGTAACATTTGTTAACTCGGATACCGTTGAAGTAACCTTCGATATTACCTTGGAGATTCTTCATTTGGACAACACGAGCGCTTCGAAAACCTACTCTGTGACCCTCGGTCCGGGTGAGCCTATTATCGGCGGAGGTGGAAGCACCCTTACACCACTCGATATTGCGTTCATTACTGATGATCTTGTTGGTGATCAGGGATATATAGATCTGCTTGTAGCTAATGGTCACACAGTGGAGGCGGAAGTAGGCAAATACAACAATCTGGATGCTACAGGTGCTACTGCCTTAAATCGTTTCGATTTAGTAATCCTCTCAAGAAATACCAACAGTGGGAATTTCAGCGATGGGGCAAGACCAGCTTGGACGACCGTAACAACGCCGATATTGAACCTAAGCTCTTTTGTTGCGAGAAGTACAAGATTACAGTATTTTCCTAGTGAAAACCAGAATGAAGGAGGAGGCACAAGCATAAAGGTAACAGATACTTCACATCCAATTTTCACAAATGTACCGTTGGAAGCAGACGGTTTAGTTACTGTAACGACAGGTGCTTTACATACTGTGGTAGGTGTTGATGCTGGTAATGGAACCTTGATAGGCACTACAGCTGACGGAGCTGATGCTGCTATCGCATACTTTGATGCAGGTATTGCAGCGTATGATGGTGGAGAAGTTTACCCAGGAAAAAGAATGTTTTTGGCTGGAACTGGCGGAGGATATACCTACAATGAGGCTGGTGCTCAGTTGTTCCTAAATAGCATTGAATTTCTCATCACAGGAGCTGTCAGCTCAGGTAGTGGTGGTTTAACCTCAAGACCTTTAGATATTGCGTTCATTACTGATGATCTTGTTGGTGATCAGGGATATATAGATCTGCTTGTAGCTAATGGTCACACAGTGGAGGCGGAAGTAGGCAAATACAACAATCTGGATGCTACAGGTGCTACTGCCTTAAATCGTTTCGATTTAGTAATCCTCTCAAGAAATACCAACAGTGGGAATTTCAGCGATGGGGCAAGACCAGCTTGGACGACCGTAACAACGCCGATATTGAACCTAAGCTCTTTTGTTGCGAGAAGTACAAGATTACAGTATTTTCCTAGTGAAAACCAGAATGAAGGAGGAGGCACAAGCATAAAGGTAACAGATACTTCACATCCAATTTTCACAAATGTACCGTTGGAAGCAGACGGTTTAGTTACTGTAACGACAGGTGCTTTACATACTGTGGTAGGTGTTGATGCTGGTAATGGAACCTTGATAGGCACTACAGCTGACGGAGCTGATGCTGCTATCGCATACTTTGATGCAGGTATTGCAGCGTATGATGGTGGAGAAGTTTACCCAGGAAAAAGAATGTTTTTGGCTGGAACTGGCGGAGGATATACTTACAACGAGGCTGGTGCTCAATTATTTATCAACTGTGTTGATTACGTAGCTAACTAAGCAATGATATAGCGTACTCTTTAGGTCGTTTGTAAAGGCAAACTACCTATTGAGTACGCTAATAGCATCAATTTAAAAAAAGGAGTAATTACAGTTTATTCATCTCTTGATTTAGTTGTTTGAGTGATCTGGCCTTTTGGCCAGATCATTTTTAACTGCTCATTTATTCGCTCATAACAACGGGTAAAAGTATTAACTGAATACAGCTATTAGCAGAGTTTAAAAAAATTAGATGAACCATTCTTCAATGCATAGTGTGCTAATAATAATCCTAGGATTATTTCTTTGCGCTTGTTCGGGTCCGGAGCTAATGGAATCCAAGAGCGCAATCGATATGCGTCTCGATGCATTGAGTTCATCAATGAATGTTCAAGAGCGTATAGAGCAGTTATATTATAAAACCGATGGAAATGAACGATTAGCTATACCACAGTTCACAGGAAGTGATGGCCCCCATGGTATTGGGAATGGAGCGAAAGGATTCTCTTGTTTTCCTGTCAATATTGCCATGTCCGCAACTTGGGATCCACTTCTGATTGCAAAAGTAGGTCGTGCCATATCAATGGAGCAAGCAGCCCGCGGTAGGGATAGAATAGCCGGACCTACATTGGATATGTTGATAGATCCTCGCATAGGTAGAGCGCCAGAGACTATTGGTGAAGACCCTTTTCTAGGAGGTAGGATTGTTGAAGCTTTCATTCAAGGACAAAATACCACATCGGTGTTTGGATCTATCAAACATTATAACCTCAATACATACGAAATTAATCGTCGCACCAATGATTATCTGAGTGATCAAAGAAGTTTGGTAGAATTCTGGGGATATCACTGGAAAAGAGCGATTCAACAAGGTGGCGCTATGTCCATTATGTGTGCTTACAATTGGGTAAATGGCGATAAATGCGCCGAAAATAAGTTCCTAATAAAAGACCTTCTCAGAGATAAGTGGGGCTTTGAATACTACACCATGAGTGATTGGGGAGGCTTTAAGGCAACAGAAAAGGCATTGAAAGCAGAACTTGATTTTTGCGAGGGAAATGACCTTTACATAAAAGAATTACCAACTGGAGTTGAGTCAGGGACTATAGATACGACACTGATCAATCGAGCAACAAGAAATATCCTCCGTACCAAGCTGATGTCCGGTATGATCGATGGAAAGCCTGAAGTAGATAAGGCGATCATCGATAGCGAAAAACACCGAGCATTGGTTTATGAAAGTGGTTTGAAAGGTCTTGTTCTTCTGAAAAATGAAGAACAAACCTTACCGCTTCAATCTGAGAACATCAAAAAACTGGCCGTCATTGGCCCAAATGCCGCTGTACTTCCTTTGGATGGAAACAGTAGTTCCAAGGTGGTTCCTTCTTACACCATTACAGTAAAGGACGCTTTAGTATCTGCACTTGGTGCCGATCGTATCGATTACGTAATGGGCTGTAATATTTTTGATCAAGACAAATCACAGTTTAGTGAAGCAATCCAAGCTGCCAAAAATGCTGATTATGTTGTTTTTGTTGGAGGACTAGATGCTACCGTAGAGGGAGAAGGTTGGTTTTTGTACCCAGAGGCGGATGAAGCAGGTGGCGGAGCTATTACCAAACCAGACAGACCAACGGGAACGGTTTTGTTACCCGGACTTCAAAATGAATTGATCAAAGAGATAGCCAAGGTAAACCCGAATATTTCGCTCGTTGTTATCTCGGGAGGTACGTGTAGTGTGACTCCAATTATCGATGATATAAAAGGTTTGCTTTATGCTTTCTATCCAGGTCAGGAAGGTGGTAAAGCCATAGCCGATGTGCTGTTGGGTAATTACAATCCTTCTGGAAAACTCCCAGCCTCTATTCCCAAGTCAGATGACCAAATCAGACCGATCACTCCTAATTTTAAAGACATGGTCATTGGAGGAGCAGGCTACAGATGGTTTGATGAACAGAATATAGAACCTGAATTCGCATTCGGAGCAGGCATCAGCTACACGACTTTCGAGTTTTCTAATATCAGATCCACCAAAGAGTTATATCAAGTTGGCGAACCTGTGGAGATTGTCGTAGATGTCACTAACATTGGAGATCGAGCTGGTGAAGAGGTCACACAACTATACCTATCTATAGGAGAGATTTCGCCTAATGTCAAAATGCCTAAGAAGCAGCTGCGAGGCTTTGAAAAGCTATTGCTTGATGCAGGAGAAACCAAAACGGTAAGTTTTGAACTGACTCCAGAGGATTTTTATGTTTATGATGAGTCCTCTTCTGGTTACTTCGTTCCTTCTGGAAAATATATTGCCAAAGTAGGCGGATCATCAGATCGATTGGTTCAAGAGGTAGATTTTGTACTTCAAGCATCAACTTCAAGCCCTGAGCTTTCTGTGGTGAATATTCGCACGCTCCCAGCATTTCCGAAAGAAGGAGATACCGTCATATTCTTAGCATCGCTTATCAATAACGGAACATCTGCTACGAAGGTGGGCGAGGCGCACACTATCAGGTTTTATGTGGATGACCAGGAGGTAGCCATTTATCATTCTCAAAACGAATCCATCCAAGCAGGGAGTATGATTTTGGCTTGTGCCGAATCAACTAAAGGCGAAGACTGGAAAGCAGTAAAAGGGAAATTTCAGATCAAAGCAACAGTCGAAATTGACGATCTAATCGAAAGCAACAACAGCGCTGAGGGGACATTAACCATCCCAAATGGTAGAGTTATTCCAAACAAACTAACTGCTATCCTATGAAAAAGCACAGCAATTATATAGGATCGGTTATGGGCATCCTGCTATTGATGCAGTTGGTCATGGTTAATTGTTCGGAAGCAAGTAGCGACACCCCCATTTACAAAGTGGCCGATGCTCCAATTGAATCGCGAATAGAAGATTTGTTGAGCAGAATGACTTTGGAAGACAAATGTCGACAGATTGATATTTGGCACCCAAAGGATCGTAAAACACAAGATCCTGAGATTTTTCAGAAACTATTGACGGAAGATGGAAGCATCATTAAAGATGGAATTGGATTCCTTCAATTTGAAACCCAAATCAGTCATTCGGATTACCGTTCCAATTTCAATGCGATTCAAAAGTACCTCGTAGAGGAAACTCGATTGGGAATTCCTGCTATTTCCAATGGCGAAGGATGTCATGGTTTTGTAGGTGCTGAAGGTACAGTTTTTCCTGTTTCTCTTAGTATGGGAAGCAGCTGGGATCGCGACCTTATTGGGGAGGTGTATACTGCAATTGGTAAGGAAATGAGAGGCTATGGAATCACTCATGCAGCTACGCCAGTTTTAGACTTGCTAAGGGATCCACGATATGGCCGCTGCGATGAAATGTTTGGAGAAGATCCGTTTTTGGTCGCTGAGTTAGGGGTGGCGGCCATCAATGGTCTTCAGGGAAATGATGCTGCAATTGGAGGAGAGCATCTTATTGCTTGCGCTAAGCATTTTGGTGCGCATGGTCAGCCAGAGGGTGGTACCAATCTTTCTCCTGTCAATCTTTCAGAGCGAGTTCTAAGAGAAACACATTTCTATCCTTTCGAAAGAGCTGTAAAGGATGCCAATGTGCGAACTGTCATGGCTTCTTACAATGAAATAGATGGAGTACCAAGTCATGCTAATGAATGGTTGCTAAATGATGTGCTCCGTGGAGAGTGGGGATTTACTGGCTATGTAATCTCCGATTACGATGCAGTAAGACGAATGATTTACCGTCAGCATGTTTGCCATGATAAATCAGAAGCAGCACAGCGATCCATCAATGCAGGAATGGATTTCGAGTGTCCCAGCAGTCGAGATAATTATTGCTTTGTTCATCTTCCGGAATTAATCAAGGCAGGTTTAGTGAGTGAAGCGGTACTTGATTCTGCAGTGGCGCGAGTGCTTCGAAACAAATTTATAATGGGGCTTTTTGAGCAACCATATGTGGAGGGTTTTGATGAAATAGAAATTGAAAAGCTGAAAAAAGAGCATCAGCAGCTGGCCCTGAAAGCGGCTGAGAAGAGCATGATTTTGCTCAAAAACGAAAACGGATCGCTTCCTTTTAACCCTGAAAAAATCAAAAGATTGGCCGTCATTGGACCAAATGCTGATGAAGTTCATTACGGTACTTATGCCAACGAATTAGCAGAAGGAGTGAGCATTTTGGAAGGTTTGAAAAGCTTTTCAGAAGGCCGGTTTGAAGTGCTTTATGCCGAAGGATTCAAGATCTATGAGAACGACACCTCCATTGCTAATAAAGACAAAACGCTAGAAGCTGAGGAGGCACGAATTGCTGAGGCGGTGAAGCTGGTAAAGAAGAGCGATGCAGTTCTCATGGTTATGGGCGGTAACGAACTGACCTCAAGAGAAGGATGGGGAGAGGATAGAACTGGCGATCGAGTAGATCTCACACTGCTTGGCAGACAGGATGATTTGGCGAAAGCCATCTTGGCATTAGGTAAGCCTACTGTTGCATTGATGATCAATGGGCGACCATTGGCTTTCAACTATTTGGCAGAAAATGCACCCGCTATTATTGAAGGCTGGTACCTCGGTCAGCAGCAAGGCGTGGCTATAGCCAATGTGCTATTTGGTGAAACTAATCCATCTGGTAAACTCACGGTTACTATTCCAAAGTCTGTAGGACAGCTTCCAGTTTACTACAACCATAAGCCGATCGTACATGAGCGCAGCTTTGTGGAAGGAAGCTACGCTCCGCTTTATCCATTCGGTTTTGGGCTCAGTTACACGGAATTTCAGTATTCAAATCTCAAGCTAGAAAAGGATGAAATAGCAATCGGTGAGACGATTAATATCTCTGTGGAGGTCACCAACATTGGAGATAGGTTCGGCGATGAAATCGTCCAACTATATATCCGAGATGAAGTGAGTTCTGTGACACGACCTGTTAAGGAACTAAAAGATTTTAAGCGAATCACCCTTGCGCCGGGAGAGACTCAAACTGTGAGTTTTTCTATTGAGAAAGAAAAGCTCTGGTTTTATGATATCAACATGGAAAGGGTGGTAGAGCCAGGCACTTTCAATCTTATGGTTGGCGAAAGTTCAGTAAAGTATTTATCAAAAAAATTAAGTGTAACCCCAGTAAATCATCGACTATGAAAAGAATAAACAATTATATTTTTTCAGCGACTATTTTATTGATTGCCTCTTGTTCGCCAAACTTGGTTGAGAACTCCAAAGTGTTAGACTTTAGAAAGGTACAAGCTAGGCGAAATGCCCAAGATACAGAGTGGGGAACTTATACAGCTAAGACAATTGATAGACTTCCCGAATTTTCTATTGATGAGGATCCAGAGCCAAGTAATTATGGTGGCTGGAAAGTGAATCAGTCAGCATCTACTGGTTTTTTCAGAGTTGAGAAGAAAGGTGATCGATGGTGGATAATCGACCCTGATGGTTATCCATTTATTCATAAAGGAGTAGCAGTTTTTCGTCCTGGGAGATCAGAAAATCAAAGGGCAGCGCAGGCTTCTCAGTATGGTTCAGATGAGCAATGGGTTGAGCGTGAGACTAAGTTTTTGAGAGATCATGGATTCAACGGTGCGGGTTCTTGGTCAGCTGTTGATCTTATTAGCGAAAGCTCAAAACCGCTGGTTTATTCGGTAATAGTAAGCCCAATGGGTTCATATAAGTCACAACACATTAAGCAGTATGGTGGAAAATATGAAGAAGCAGGATGGCAAGGTTACCGCTATGATTTGGCTATGGTTTTTGATCCTGAATTTGATCAATATGTAGAGTCTGCTATCCGTCCAATTGCTCAATATGCGAATGATAAGAATTTGCTTGGCTACTATACGGACAATGAATTGCCATGGAAAAATGATGCTTTGGATCGTCATTTACGATTTTTAGGTGAACAAGAGCCAGGGTATATCGCTGCTAATAATTGGTTAAAACAGAGAAAAGGTGAACAAGCCACTTTAGTAGATGTAACCAATGAAGATCGGTTCGCTTTTAATGCTTTTTACTTTGAGACTTACGTCAAAAAAGTATCAGCTGCAATTCGGAAATATGATCCCAATCACATGTATTTGGGCTGCCGATTCAATCAAGAAAAAGAAGAACTCCAGAGCAAAGAGATCTTTGAAGTGGCTGGAAAATATATGGACATAATCTCTATCAACCATTACCGAAAATGGGAGCCAGTTCAGTCTATCATGGATGATTGGGAAAGTTGGTCTGGACGTCCGTTCATCATCACAGAATGGTACACAAAAGGCGAGGATTCTGGATTGCCAAATAACACCGGTGCAGGTTGGAATGTGCCAACGCAAGCGGATCGCGGCTATTTCTATCAAAACTTCACCATTGAATTGCTCAAGAGTCAAGCTTGTGTGGGCTGGCATTGGTTCACCTATCAGGACAATGATCCGAATGATTTGACAACAGACCCATCCAACAGAGATTCAAACAAGGGAATTGTAAATAGCGATTTCGAACCTTACCAACCATTGTTGGACAATATGAAGGAGATCAATGATAATACCTATCAACTCATTCAATATTTAGACAAATGAGCTTGATCAATAAGCACATTTATAAGTATAAGAATCTTCATATGATATGAAAAAGGATCAATATAAACTCAATAAGCTCACGTTGATTCGAAATATACTAATCATTTTCTTGTCAGCAATAATGTTGGCGATTTTGCTATTGACGCTTTCATGTCAATCTCCCAATGCGGAGCAAAAAATCGTTAATGATGATTCTGGAATTATTTTAGGCGTCAATGCCTATTCATTCGCAGACCTGCTTTCGGCCAAAGAATCACGGGACAAGGATCAAGTCTACTCACTTTTCAACCTTCTAGATTGGTGTAAATCACAAAATATCACAGCGCTAGATCCAACAGGATATTTCTTTCCTACTTACCCAGAAGTGCCGTCCGATGAGTATTTGGCAAAGTTCAAGGCTTACGCTGACACCTTAGGTATAGATATTAGCGGCACAGGGATTAGAAATCATTTTGCATCACCTGATTCTGCAGTAAGAGCCGAAGGTGTTGAGCTAGCTAAAAAATGGATTGTGGCTGCTTCCAAAATTGGGGCACCTGTTTTAAGAGTTTTTGCAGGAGCTATTCCAAAAGGCTATGAAGATAATTGGGAAGTACCTGCCCAATGGATGGTGGAATGCTATCGCGAACTAATCCCGACAGCTAAGCAGTATGGTGTCAAAATAGGTATTCAGAATCACGGTGAAATGCTGCAAACTGCTGAGCAGTGCTTGTATGTTATGGAGAGAGTAGACTTAGAATGGGCAGGAATCATTGTAGATACAGGAAATTTCACCACCGAAGATCCTTACAAAGACATAGAAATGATGGTGCCATATGCCGTGAATTGGCAAGTCAAAGAATTTACGGATGGCTATGGCGGGACTACCCGAATAGACTATGTGAAGTTCATTCAAATACTAAAGGACAAAGGCTATAAGGGCTATTTACCAGTGGAAACACTGAAGGTGAGAGGAGATTTTTACGATCCATTTAAAAGGGTGGAGGGAATGATGACTTCACTCAATGATGCCATAGAAACTGTTTATAAAAAGTAATAATGAAAGC
>CAYGOV010000018.1:0-70249 GCA_964351625.1 uncultured Marinoscillum sp. | reverse complement strand
CCGGATTTGGTATTGAAAGAGCACCTAATGAGGTGACTTACCAAACCGAGAAAATTGATTCTAAACTTTTGACTCAAGGACAGCAGCAGAATGTTGCTCAAGGTCTTGCAGGTAAAGTAGCTGGATTGCAGATTAACGTTCAAGACAATGGCGTAAATCCACAAACACAGATTCTTTTAAGAGGGTTTAGATCGATATCGAATAACAACCAAGCTATGATTGTGATTGATGGAGCTGTAGCATCTTTAGGTGCCTTTAGCGATATTAACCCACAAGATATTGAGAGCATTGATGTTATTAAGGGAGCAAACGCTGGAGCACTTTATGGTTCAAGAGCGGCAAACGGTGCTGTAATTGTTACTACTAAGAGAGGAAAAAGAGGTAAAGGCTTCACGGCAGGCATCAATACTTCCCTTACTTTCGAGCAAGTAGCCTACATGCCTGATTTCCAGACCGAGCACGGTATTGGATGGGATGGTCACTACGATCCAATTGAAAATACAAACTGGGGTCCAAGATTCGATGGTGTTCAAAGACAGATTGGTCCAGATTTTCCTGAAGGCTATGTATTGGATGAGCAAATGGCTGCATATGCACCTATTGGTGATAACTTGAGAGAGTTTTACGAAGTAGGTACAACGCTACAAAACACAGCTTATTTCACTGGTGGAGACGAAACAAGTACCTTCTACATGTCATTAGGTAATGTTCAAACATCAGGTATAATTCCAGACGATGAATATGAGCGTAATACTATTAGAGTGAACGCATCTAAAAAGATGGGTAAACTGAAGTTGGATATTAACTCAAGTTATTTCACGGATAAAACTGACGTTGTTGGTAGTGAAATAGGTGATCAGGATAGAACGCTCTATTGGTTCGTTCTCAATACACCAGCTAACATTCCTTTGAGCAGTTACAAGGATTGGGATAACCCTGCTAGCTATGCGCATGCTGATAACTATTACAATGCATACTATCAGAACCCATATTGGGCTGTAGGAACTAATCGTAATACAGATGAGACTGATAGAATCGTAGGTAACATGAGCGCGACCTATGCAGTAACAGAAACTATCAATCTAAGTGGGAGATTGGGTATAGATAGAAGTTCAGGAAATGGACGACAGTGGAGAGATGCTCAGACATATAATGGAGACATCCAGTGCTGCCACCAAGCGGTACAATCATTCCTTGAGGACTCTGAATTTCAAAGATCTGAGGTGAATGGTAACGTATTGTTATCAGGAAATTTCAATATCACTGAAGATATCTCAATTAAGCCGATCGTTGGAGCTTCATTTATTGCACTTTCAAGTAGATCGAGCAGTATTCGAGCGAATAACCTTAGTATACCTGGTTTTTATGACATCTCTAATGGTACAGGAATTCCGATAGCTAGTGTTGATGAATTAATGAGAAGAGAGTATGGATTTTTTGCGGATGTCACATTAGGTTTCCGTGATTGGTTGTTCTTAAACCTCGCAGGTAGACAAGATTACACTTCTACTCTACCTCAAAACGACAATGGGTATTTCTATCCATCGGTTAGTTTATCCTCTGTTCTAACTGAAGCTATACCAAGCTTAACTGACGGGGGTATTTTATCTTTTGCAAAAATTACTTTGAGTAATGCTACTGTTTATAACGACTTGGGAGCTTTCCAGCTTAACGAGCGCTTTTCGCAAGGAAGAGCAGGATTCCCTTTCCCTTATGGAACAGTGAATGGTTTCGAAGTGGCTACTCAAGCAGTTGATGCTGGTATTACTAAAGAGAAGTTGAATACTTGGGAGTTGGGTTGGAATTTAACATTCTTAAACGACCGAATCTCTTTGGATGGTGCTGTCTATCAGTTGGTTACTACTGATTTGATTACGAACACTACTCCTTCTGTCGCTTCTGGAGCTTCTTCTTTCTTAACTAACATCGGACAGATGACTACTCAAGGGATGGAATTGACTTTGGGTGGTAATATTTTGAAAGTTGGTGATTTTGCATGGAATGCAAACGTCAATTACACAAGATATGAGTCTGTAATAGATGAAATCAGAGAAGATATCAGTGAAATTTCAGTTGCTAACTACGGAGCTTTTGGTGTTTTCGCGATTGTAGGTGAGGCTTATCCTCATATAAAAGCTCAGTCTTATGCACGTGATCCACAAGGAAGAGTGATTGTAGATGCTGGTTCAGGAGATCCTGTTTTGGGTGAAGTTTCACCACAAGGAAAGACTACTCCAGATTATATAATCGGAGCATCATCTTCAATGAGCTTCAAAGGATTTTCGCTTGCAGCAACTCTTGATTATAGAACTGGTCATGTTTACTACGAGCAAGGATCTGATGCTATGGAGTTTACTGGTCGTTCACAAGAGAGTGTTTCGTCTGACAGACAGAACTTTGTATTTCCAAATTCAGTAATTGAAGTTGGTGATGGGGTTTATGTCGAGAATACTAACATACCAGTGAGTAACGGAAGAATGGGCTTCTGGCAAAACGCTTATAACGATATCAAAGAAAACTATGTGAAGGATGCAACTGCATTGAAAATCAGAGAGCTTTCTTTTAGTTATAGTCTTCCATCAAGCGTGTTGAGTAAGGTTGACTTCTTGAGTAAAGTAACTGTTGGTTTCGTTGGACGAAATCTATGGACTAGACTTCCTGAAGAAAACAGATTCTCTGATCCTGAATTCCAGAACCAAGGTGGTTCTGATAATGGTGTAGGTGTAGGTGGATACTTCACAAACCCGCCAACAAGATCATTTGGATTTAATTTGAATGTGGAATTTTAATTCAAAACGAAAGAACAGATGAAAAGAATATTAATAATATATACGTTAGTAATTGGAGCGTTTTTAACAAGCTGCGACGATTACTTGGATGTAAATACGGATCCTAATAACCCTACTTCTGCGCCAGCTAATCTGGTGCTTCCAGTGGGACAGGATTTCACAGCTAGTTGGTTAGCTGGAAACAGACGTGTTAACCATTTAGGTAACATGTTTATGTACAATTGGAGCGAGTCGGCAGGGTACTCTTGGTACAACGACGAATTCCAGTATCGTGCAGGTGCTTCTACCTTTTATGCTACTATTTTTGATCAGTCGTATACAAGAGCTTTGAAGCAATATGCAGAACTAGATAAGTATGGTGATGATCACCTTGCGTACAAGGCTATAGGGTCAATCATGAAGTCTTACACTTTTCAAATATTAGTTGATTTTTATGGTGATATACCATATTCTGAAGCTCTTTTGCGAAGTGGTAACAACACGCCAAGTTATGACGATGCGCAAGGTATCTATGATGATTTGATAGTTAAGCTGACTGAAGCGATTGCCATGTTGGATGCTGCTGAAGCAGATGCAACAAGTGTGCTTCCTGAAGATGATGATGCAATGTTTGGTGGAGACTTAGAGATGTGGAGGCAGTTTGCTAATACAGTTAAGTTGAGAATTCTTACAAGAGAATCTGATGTAAAAGACAATGCTTACATCACTGCTGAGCTTGCGGTAATAACTAATCAAGGGTCTGGTTTCATGACGGAAGATGTAATTATTAACCCTGGCTACCTTAATGAGGTAGACAAACAGAGCCCTTTCTACGCCGCTTTTGGTAGGGAAGTAAGTGGAACTGAAGTTAATAATGGCAAAGCGACATGTGCGACTGATTATATAATTACTTACTTGCAAAATACCAATGACCCAAGAATCGACTACCTCTATGAGCAGCCGGCTACTGGTCATAAAGGTGTTCAACAAGGAATTACTGCTGCGAATGAAGAATATGCTCCTGAATTGGTTTCTAACATAGGCCCAGGCTTATTGATTAGCTCTTCTCAAGGTGTGATCATCATGACTGCAGCGGAAATCTTTTTCAATAGAGCTGAGTTAGCATTGAAAAATTTCGGTGGAGATCCGGAGGCATTGTACAATAGTGGTATAGCGGCTTCATTCGCCACGTTAGGTGCTGGAAGTTCCACTGCGTATGCTTCTCAAGTTGCAAACAATGTATCTTATGCTGCATCTGCTAACAAGCTGGGAGCGATCATCACTCAGAAGTGGATAGCTGTAAATGGCATAACTGCTGAACAGTCTTGGTTTGATTTATCTAGAACTGGATTTCCTCAGGGATTACCAGTATCTATTGAAGTACCTAATTTGAAACGTCCGTTCCGACTTTCTTACCCAGCAAGTGAGCTAAGTACAAATGCGGAAAAGGTGCCAAGTCAACCTGACGTGTTTACAACGAAAATTTTCTGGGGCAATTAAAATTTGAATGAAAATGAAACATATGAAATTAACATACGCATTTTTACTCATCTTTAGTGTGATGTTGTCCTCTTGTGTGGACGACAGTACATTTGCTGATGAAGTAAAAAAATCACCCAACATAATTGGGTTTGAATTAAGAAATACCAATATTTCTGGTATTGCTAATGGCTCGGAGTATGAAAATCTATTCAATGTAGAGGTCGTAGGACCTTCGACTGCCGGACTTTCTGGTGAGTTTACTGCGACTGTAACTGTAGATCCTACCTCAACTGCTATTGAGGGGACACATTTTAGAATCGATAATCCGACCATAACTGTGACTTCAGAAGGTAAACTCCGTAATGTTATGGGGATTACAATGCTTACAGAGGGTATCGTTGCACCATTGGCTTCAAATCCAGTGTTGGTCCTTAATGTGACTAACGCTACAGGTAGTGGTGTTATCGCCAGTGGAGCTCAGCTTAGTGTCAACCTATTGTATCTATGTAATTCTGTATTAGAAGGACAGTATGAAGTCACAATCACACGTGATGACGGAGCTGTTTATGTCTATCCTGATTACATTACAGAAACAGGTGTCGGTCAATACAGAGGTGAAAGTGTTGGACGTTGGTCCCCAGGATCAATTGGTGGAACTCCAGGCTTTGACTTTGTGGATGTGTGTAATGTAATTACAGTGCCTGAACAGAATCTTGTTGATTTATACTCAAATCTAGTTGGTCAAGATGGCAAACCAGAGGACAGTTTTGTAGATCCTGCGACTGGAATAATCACCATTAAGTACTATGTAACTTTTGCAGCGGGAGATAGTTACTTTACCGCAGTTTATGTTCCACAATAACAATAATATAAGTTATGAATAGATTTATAGAAAATAAATTATACATCGTTCTGGTTCTACTGGTTCTTACGGCTTGTTATCCAGAACAAGATGTTGCACCCATAGTACCTCCTACTAATAATCCAGTAGCGACAGTAACTCCTAGAGCTTCCAACGCTACATCGGTAGCAGAAGGAGATACACTATGGTTTGATATAGTGCTTTCAGCTATGGTCAAGCAGGATATAGATTTTGCTCCGATTCTTACAGCAGCATCTACATCAGATGCCTCGGATTACGAGATAATCAATGGCACAGTGCCTGCATTCACATTGACCTCAAGTGTTGGTATTCTCATTGTTGAGGATGGTCTTCCTGAAGGAGCTGAAACTTTTGCTTTTGATTTCGATGCGTCTGGTGATCCTGGATACAACTTTCAGTTGAATATGGAAGCTTCTAACACTGCATCCGCATCTGTGTCTGTATCAGATTATGACTACAGTCTTGATTGGACTGAGTCGACTTATGAGTATTCTGATGGCAATACGTACGATATGTGCGGATTTGGTATTGATTTAGATATTTATATTGCAAATGCTGATTTCTCAGTTGCTGATTTCGGAGCTGCTACTGGAGATTGTCCAGAGATTTCTTCTTTTGCTTCTTTGCCAGCTGGTAGCTATGATATCTATGTTGACTTCTACGGTGGTGAAGATGATTTAGCTACGGTAGCTCCTCCTGAATTTGAGTTCGGTTACACAGCCCAATTCGCAGGACCGGGAGATCAAGAGGTCATTGAATTGAAAGGCTCATTCACAGTGGCTGATGCAGGTGCATCTACAGTGGTTGGTACATTGACAGTTGCAGCTGATGGATCTTTCGAGATTGTTTTGAATTAAAAATCAGACATATCTTTGAATATTACAAAAAAGCGCCAGATATCTTATCTGGCGTTTTTTTTGTCTATTTTTATACAACACATGGTTTAATTTCCTTGTAAAGTGACTAGTCCTTAAAAACGGCACAATTACAACAAGGATAAATATTTAGATAGCATCGAGGATTGCCTCAATGCTATTTTTGTTTTATCGAGGTTGTATTTTTATCAAAAAGATATATTTGGGCCTTTTAAACATGCTAATGTTGATATATTTATATAATATTAGGCTATCCAAAATTTCTACATTAACCTATCCAAAATATGAATTTCATAAACTCTAAAGCCCTATTTAGCCTCTTAATGTTGATGCTCTTTGGGTACATGTCTTATAGTCAGGTTAGCATCTCGGGAAAGGTGACAGATACAGAGTCTGGTGAAGATTTGATAGGAGTCAGCGTACTCGTGCAAGGAACTGTACTTGGTACGATTACAGACGTTAATGGTGACTTCAATCTTAAAATTAATCAGGCCCCACCCGTTACTTTGGTGATATCTAGTGTTGGCTATGAGCGGCAACAAATAGAAATTGATCAATCAACCATATCAAATCTGTCGATTAAGTTGAAAGAATCATACATGCTTGGACAAGAGGTGGTTGTTTCTGCCTCTAGAGTAGAAGAGAGTATTCTTCGATCTCCAGTTAGTATTGAGAAAATGGATATTTTAGATGTTCAGAATACTTCTTCAGATACTTACTATAAGGCAATAGCTAACTTAAAGGGCGTTGATGTAGCCACTAGTAGTATTAATTTTCAGATAATAAATGCACGGGGGTTCGCCTCAACTGGAAATACTCGATTTGTCCAGTTAATCGACGGTATGGATACTCAAGCTCCTGCATTGAATTTTCCAATAGGAAATTTGAATGGACCTTCTTCTTTAGATGTTGAGAGTGTGGAATTGATACCTGGTGCATCTTCTGCGCTCTATGGACCAAATGCGTTTAATGGTATATTGCTAATTAATAGCAAGAATCCTTTCGACTATCAAGGACTTAGTGCTACCTATAAGACTGGGGTCAATCATATTGACAATCCTAACGGTCGGGACCCTGCATTAATGCACGATTTCGCAATTAGGTATGCAAAGTCCTTCAATGATAAATTTGCATTCAAAGTGAATTTCTCATACATGAAGGCAGACGATTGGGAAGCAAGTTCGGCGTTTGATCGAAATGAGTCATTACGTCCTGAAGGATTTTCATTCAACCCAGCTGCTGATAGACTCAACTACATGGGTGATGAAGCATCTACAAGTATTGGATTCCTGAGCTTTGCTGCACTGGCTGCATTTCAGTCTGAAGCTGATGGCCGGAATACTGGCGGAGCAAATTATGATCCCGCTAATCCAGAAAATCCAGCTTATGAGGGGTTGAGGTCAATATTTAATGGTGCTGGAGTAACAGACTATTTGAAGGCTGGTGATGTACCAGGTCACACGGTGGCTCGATCAGCATACACAGAAAAATCATTGATAGATTATGGTGCTGAGAACATGAAGATTAATACTGGATTGTTCTACAGGGTAAATGATAAGATGGAATTGAGCTATATGTACAATGCTGGATTTGGAACTAGTATATATACTGGAGCTCAGAGATATGCTCTTTCAGACTTTGGTATTCAGCAACATCGATTACAATTAAGAGGTGCTGATTTTTACGTAAGAGCTTATGCTACTATTGAAGATTCTGGTAATTCTTATATCACAGAATTTTTAGGCAACACAGTCAATGAGAGCCATACCGGAAATAGCACATGGTTCGCTCGGTATACAGGTCAATATTTAGCGTATCTTAAAAGTCAAGGATTGGCTCCTGGAGCTATTAACTCAATGGATCCATCCGATGCAATTCCTATTCAAGAAGCAGCGCATCAATATGCTCGGGAACAATTGGACCTTACTCGACCAGCAGAAGGTAGCGTGCCATTTAATAGGTTCAAGGAACAGGCATTAGATAAAGAGAGAGGGACACCATTTACTATACCTGATGGACCTTATTTTGATGATAAGTCTAAAATGTATCATGCTGAAGGCCAATATGATTTTTCAAGATTACTAGATAATGTAGTTGAACTACAAGCAGGTGCTAGCTTTAGAACATTTGATTTAAGATCAGGAGGCACGATTTTTCCAGATCAAAATGGAGGTATCCAAATCAATGAATTTGGAGGATATGTACAGGCAGGTAAAGAAGTGCTACCTGACCAACTCAAATTTTCAGGTTCTTTGAGATTTGACAAAAATCAGAATTTTAATGGTCAGATTAATCCAAGACTTTCTGCAGTTTATACCGTCAATAAAAATCATAACCTCAGAGTCTCTTACCAAACTGGGTTTAGAAACCCAACGACACAAGGCCAATACATAGATCTGAATATTATTTCTGCAAGGCTTCTGGGTGGTCTTGAAGAGAATTACCAGAAATATGCGCTTACAACTAATGGTTATACCGGAGGTTCTGTGTTAGCTTTTAGAAACGCTTATTTTAATAATCCTGCAGCTGGGATGGCAACATATTCTAATTTACTAGAGCCAGTAACAACTTTTGATCCTGTAAAGCCTGAGCGAGTGAAATCAATAGAGATTGGATATAAGAGTTTGATAAAAAATAAATTGCTGGTAGATGCAGTTTATTATTACAACGCCTATACAGATTTTATTACTCAAGTTAGAATACATAAAGCTTCTGGGGATGCTATAGCGGATCCAAGTGCCCTACCTTCATTACTTAGTAGTAGTGCAGATAACACCTTTCAAATTTATACTAATCTAGATGACAATGTGACATCACAAGGAGCTGCTTTAGGGCTTACATATGCGCTTAGTGGTGGATATAATATTGGGGCGAATTATACTTGGAGTAAGCTAATTGGGGGATTCAGTAGTAATGTTTTATCCGAATTCAATACTCCAGAGCATAAGTACAACATCAAGTTTGGCAATAGGAAAGTGACTAAGAATATGGGTTTCAATATTACCTATAGATGGCAGACCGATTTTGAGTGGCAATCATCCTTCGCTATAGGCCAAGTACCTGCTTATTCTACTGTAGATGCACAAATCTCTTATAAGTTGGATCCTTTAAAATCAGTATTGAAAGTTGGAGGGTCGAATCTATTGAATAAGTATTATATACAAAGTTTGGGTGGTCCTGATATCGGAGCGATTTACTACGTATCTATCACGTTTGATCAGTTGTCAAATTGATATAAAACATTCTATCAAACTTTAGAGCCCAGTCTTTTGATTGGGCTTTTTTGTTGCAATGTCCCGTCAGGAAATAAGCTGATCACCTGAGTTCGATTAATAAGACGGTGAAATTATCATTACAATCGTCTTCACGAAATAAGAACCGATAAAAATGAGGTTTTATTGAAGTAATCTTATCACTCTAGCAGATTGCTTCTATTCCTTACCTTGTCAAGCTTAAGAAATATCGCAATGACGCCATAACGTGTAATGAACAATCGAACTCAAGCTATAAGTATGATGAAATTTGAAATTCAGTGAGAAGTGTGGATGTTCGAAAAATGTCACGGCAAAATACTTCCAACTCTCTTTAGCCTTATTGGGTGGGGAACTCTAAGTGATTCCTATCATGCTTCAAAAAAATCCTTCCTGATAAGTCATCAGGAAGGATTTCAAATAAATATTTAATGTTTGTTAAACCTATTGTGGTGGAAGCAATACTCCAGCAATCACATGGATTTGACCATTTGAGGTGACTAATGAAGGACTTGCGGTAGAAGGAACAGCAACTTGCGCTTCAGGAGTGGTATCACCATTAGAATCAATAGCAATTCCAGTTAGAATGCCTTTAGCTGGGTCAGTAGGGGCTCCTGTAGTTAATACAGTAAGTTTTGCACCAGATGCAGAAGTGAATGAGGCACCAGCCGTTAAGTCTGCTGGTCCTACTGCACTAAGAACAACATGTGTGGCAAGAATACCATACCATTGCTGAGCTGTAAAACTTTCTGCAGTTAACGAACCAGCTTCGAAAGTTCCATTACTTGGAGCAAATACAGTGTGTGCCGTAGTACCTGCTAAAACACCTAGCAAAGATGGGATTTGATCACTAGTTGCCGCATATTGTTCGGATTTCACTATGGCACTTGCAAGGATAGTAAAGTTAGAACTTAATAATATTGCTCCTGATGTTTTACCTAAGTTTGGCGTTAAAGTAGCACCTACAGTCGGCGGAATCAAAACCGATCCAATTGTGTGAATAACACCATTAGTAGCCTTAATATTACTTTCTAATACAATTATCTCCTTATTAGAAGAACCTGTAAGTAGTGTTCCATCAGCATTAATCTCAATAACCTCAGCTCCTTCACTTGCAGTAGCAACTTTGACGCCAGCACTTAGTGCTGAAGACTCATATCTCATAGTAGAAACATGATAAGCCAATACATTTTTAATAATCAATGGGTTGATTGACGTAATATTCGACGGAAATCCATCAGTTTGTAAAAGGCTAATGAATGCATCATTAGTAGGAGCAAAAACGGTGAAATCACCTTCTCCTGAAAGCAAACCAACTAAATCTGGATATACGCTCAGATATTTAGCAAGTGAATCCAAGCCATCAGTAGAAGTAACTATCTCAACGATAGTCTGGGTAGGAGCTGGCTCGTCCTCTTCGCTATCGCAGCTTGTTATAAAAATAAGTCCAAAGGCCAAGGTCAGCATAGCTAGCGCCTTCAGTGGGTTAATTGTGTTTTTCATCATCATCTTCAATTTTTGTTTATTCATGTTATGTAAGACTCAACTCTAACAATGTTAAGTTCATAAAGTTAGAAAATATTTGTTATGCGTGCATACTAAAATTTTAAATGTAGTCGCAGAAATTTGAAATATTGTAAGACTTGGCCTCAACTCCTTGATTTCTTTGAGATAGTTAGGATTTACATTAAATTCCATTTGTGCTAATAAATCCAAACAAAGTGCAATCACAATTCCCAACACATCCATCAAACTATCAATCTCTTTTAATCAAGTATCGTAAGATCAAACCTTTCAAGATTTCCTTAAAGACTAAAGCTTATTTTGAAGCGAGACAAGTCAAATCAGGATTAGAAAGGTACAATGGTCCTTGGGAAACTACTCAAAGATTACATTTGTTGAGAAGATGTCTTTTTGGTATTAGGAAAGCTGATTTAGCGTTGGTTGAGAATATGAACTTAGAGGAGACTTTGACGTTACTTTTTCAGCAACAATCTATTGAACCTCCAATAAATGATTATGATGGCATAGATGGCATAGTAGATGTAGATGCTCCTTTTGGTACAACATGGATCAATGCTAAACATGGTGATGATTTAGAAGGACCAAGAACTGTTTCATTAAAGAGTTGGCTGATCAAAAATATGATCAAACAGCCAACATCCCTGGAGGAAAAGATGATACTATTCTGGCATGATTTATTGCCGATTAAAACATGGGACATCTTCTTTGGTAAGTTCAGTTATCACTATTTTGAAATGTTGCGAGAAAATGCCTTTGGGAATTTCAAAACGCTCATAAAGGCTTTGACTTTAGATCAGGCTATGCTTCTCTTTCTGAATGGATTTGCTAATAATAAAGAAGCGCCAGATGAAAACTATGCTAGAGAACTGCAGGAACTTTTTTGTATAGGAAAAGGACCAGATTCTAAATTTAGCGAGGAAGATGTAAGAGCTGCTGCGCGCGTTCTAACAGGATGGCTCATTCAATGGGAAGATCTAGAGAAAGAGGGATATTCAGGATCCTATTTCCTGCCAGCCTATCATGACACTGGGGATAAGCAGTTTTCTGATTTTTATAAAAATACAGTAATCAAAGGTAGAGTGGGCGAGGAAGGTGCTAATGAGTTGGATGACTTGTTGGACATGATTTTTGACAATCAAGAGGTTTCCAAATACATCTGTAGGAGAATTTATCAGTTCTTCGTCTATCACCAAATAGATGAGAATGCAGAGAATAATGTGATTGTACCTCTTGCTAAAATATTTCGAGATTCTAATTTCGAAATCAAACCAGTAATGGAGGCTTTACTTTCGAGTGAGCATTTTTATGATTCCCAAAATATAGGGGCAATGATAAAAAGTCCGCCCGATTTTGTGTTGGGGTTGTGGCGAACGCTGGAAGTAGAAGGGGTAGATAAGGAGGATCTGAATCTGAATTTTCACCAACATCAAAGCTTACTTTGGAACATGGCAAATCTTGGGATGGAAATAGGTGATCCTCCAAGTGTATCTGGATGGCCAGCTTATTATCAAGCACCGACATTTGATAAATATTGGATCACAACTGACACAATTGCTAATCGTGCAATTTTTGGAGATTCATTGCTCTATTGGGGAGCATGGATAAAAGAAGGACTAACTGTCAATGCGGATCTTATCCGATTTCTTGATTCACTAGACAACCCCTTTGATCCTAATGCGATGTTGAGAGAAGCAGCCTCACTTTTGCTAGGTATGCCACTTGAGGACGAAGCATTTCATCATTTAAAATCAATATTGCTCACTGGCCAAGAGACCGATGGCTATTGGACGTCTGCATGGGGTGATTTGAAAAATGACCCTGAAAATATGGAGTATAAACTCGTAGTTGAGAATAGATTGAAATCTACTTTCCAGCATATGTTGCAACTTGGAGAAGCCCAATTAATGTAATAACTATGAAAAGAAGATCATTCATACGTCATGTTTCACATGGTTTGGCTGTGCCAGGAGTGCTAGGTACAATGGGTTTCAATTTGAGAAATCAGTCCTTAGAGATGATGCTCAGGCTAGCTTCTTCAACAGATAAAGTTTTGGTGATGATTTTTCTGGAAGGTGGCAATGATGGGCTCAATACAGTAGTGCCGCTAGACCAGCTTTCCAATCTAAATAAAGTACGTCCTCACGTGATAATGCCTGACTCCAAACTTCTGAATTTGGAAGGTGCCGGAGTTGGTTTGCACCCATCTCTGAAAGGTATGCAATCCCTATTTGACGAAAAGAGGTTACAGATCATCCAAAATGTTGGATATCCAGATCAGAACTATTCGCATTTTAGGTCGACTGATATTTGGATGAGTGCTTCAGATTCTAATGAGTTGGTCAATTCAGGATGGGGTGGAAGAATGCTTGCAAACCAACATCCCGGATATCCTCTGGAATACCCCACAGTGGAAACGCCTGATCCATTGGCGATAGAAATTGGGTATGGTAATTCACTCATTTTTCAAGGGCCACAATCTGCCATGAGTATGGTGATTAGTGATCCAGAATTTTTCTATAAACTAGTAGAAAATGAAGAGCAGGAAGCCCCCAATACACCTGCTGGCGACAAATTGAGATACATTCGTTTGATCGCAGCTCAATCGCAGCAATATGGCAAAACAGTAAAAGAAGCAGCAGCAAAAGTCAAAAGTCAGTCAGCTTATCCTGATACATATATTTCGCAGCAGCTAAAGATCGTTTCTAGGCTAATCGCAGGTGGCCTCAAGACTCCTCTTTATATGATTCGTCATGGGGGCTTTGATACACATGATGCCCAAGTTGATACAACAGATCATACCAAAGGTGAGCACAGCGATCTTCTCCGAGAATTGGATGAGGGTATTATGGCCTTCACCAAAGACTTGGAAAAGCAGGGTACAGAAGATCGGGTGATGGGTATGACTTTTTCTGAATTTGGAAGACGCGTCGTGTCCAATGCAAGTTTAGGTACCGATCATGGGGCAGCTGCACCACTTTTCATTTTTGGAAATGCCGTTAAAGGTGGTATCACTGGTACCAATCCTGAGATATCCATCAATGCTACCTATGAAGACAATCTCCCTTGGGAATTTGACTTCCGTCAAATCTATGCGTCCATATTGTCCCAATGGTTTGAGCTAGATGACAATCAAGTAGCAGGTGCTTTGACAAGAGAGTTTGAAACGATTGATGTCATCAAGTCTACTAGTCAATTGAGTGCGATTGGTGAGTTGGCTGGGTTGAAAGTTTATCCCAATCCAATGATAGATCTAGTAAACATTCAATTGCCTGCTGTTAATGATAATGTCACGGTTGCTCTTGTAGACTTATCTGGAAGAATCACGGAATTAATATATCAAGGTCAAGTTTCAGAATCAAAGACCATTTCATGGAATGCTTCAAGATTGGAAAAAGGTAGATATTTGATCACCATGAGAGGAACCAAAACCCATCAAGTATTCTCTGTTATCAAAAAATAATTAGTCTTCACTACCTTTTCTACTAGGTTTTGTCAACGCTGGATCGATGGTCAAAGTACCTAAGGCAGATTTCAACCCATTGTCCAAACTCACTTGATACTCACCCGCAGGAAGGTAAATCTTGCCATTTGAACTCGCCGATATTTCTTCAGCATTTTCAGAACTATCAAATAAAGCCTTCGCTCCACTTTCAGTTATAGTCAGCTCATACTTGATATAGTTGAGGCCCTTGTCCAATTCAATGGATTGCTCCCACAACACTATGCTGTCTTTCATCACTTTCATAGTGGCTTCCTTTGCGTCCTTAGAAAAAGAGGTTATCGTGATCTCAGGTTCGTTAAACCCATCCCAGTGCCAAGATCCTTTTTTACCCCAATTTTTGCGCAGTGTTTTTGATTCAATCGGGAAGATTTTAAGACTGTCATTTTTCATTTTCGACAAAGACTGAAGGGGCTCAATATCCGCTATATAAATAGACCGACCATGCGTACCGACTACAAGATCTTTTTCTCTAGTGTGTATTACTAAATCATGTACCGCCACAGCCGGCAATTTTCCACCAAAAGACATGAACGAAGCTCCTCTATCAATAGAAGCATAAACGCCATGGTCAGTCCCTACATACAATAGATCCTCCGTGGATGGATCTTCTTTTATTACATTCACAGGCTCTTTTGGTAGGTCTAGTCCTATTTGCTTCCAAGTAGTCCCATAATTATCAGACATATAAACTAATGCATTGAAATCATCTGATCGGTAGCCATTGAGGCTTACATAAACTCTGCCTTCTTCATGGGTTGAGGCTACGACTCTACTTATCCAAAAGTCAACTGGCAAAGTGCCTGTGATATTCGTCCAGCTTTGACCAGCATCTTTACTTAAGTGAACCAATCCATCATCACTACCAGTATAGATCAACCCAAAACGGATTGGAGATTCTGAGATAGAAGTGAGGGTTCCATAGGCAACATCACCCTTTTTACCTCCATTTGTTAAATCACCAGAAAGTGTCTCAAAGGTGTCCCCTTGATTCATAGAGCGGTGAAACTTGTTGCTGCCGAAGTAGACTATATCTTGGTTGTGCGTAGACAGTTGAATAGGAGACTGCCAGTTCCACCTTAGTGGCGTATCGCCGAGTTCATGCTTTGGAGTGATATATTTCTGCTTACCAGTCGATGTATTGATTCTGAAATAATTACCAAACTGATAGCCTGTATATACGGTGGTATTGTCTCGCGTATCTATGACTACTTGCATACCATCACCGCCCATTAGTCTTTCATAAGGATATTTACCTTCCTCATACCAGCTGCGGCTATACTCATAAGTGCTAGGACCTTTCCATGTTCCATTATCTTGCAGACCACCATACACATTGTATGGCTCTGCCATGTCTACATTGACTGAGTAAAATTGTCCCACTGCTGTGGAATTACATTTCACCCAGGTCTCCCCGAAATCATAGGAAATATTGACCCCACCATCGTTTCCATTGATGATGTGACCTGACCTGTTTGGATTTACCCAAAGGGCATGATGATCAGCATGGACATTCTCCATGTCGGTAATTGCCCATGTAGCACCACCATCCATTGAATTTATCAGAGGCACACCCATTGTGTAGATGATTTTTGGATCTAGTCCATCCACCCGGATCTGACCAAAGTAATAGCCATAAGAGAACACCAAAGACTCGATATAACCTTCATGCGTTTTCTCCCAAGTCTCGCCACCATTTACTGACTTATAAACCTCAGCGCCCTTTACTGGCGTATCGAATAGCAAGGAGTTGGCATCTTCTATGTAGCTGATGAGGTCAGAAGGTTTGATTTCACCTGTTGATACTTTTACTTTCAAATCCACCGCATTGAAATCATCGGGATAATCGTTTCTATCTAGGAAATCATTAAGGTCTTTATTGTTGAGTGCAGCAAAATCCGCTTTACTCGCATTTCTGAGCAATTCTTTCGTCACTGCAAATGTTTCTTTTTCTTTTGCTTCTCTACGGTCTTGATTGTCCAAGACGGCATAAACCAGCCCATCTTGACTTGGTGCATAAGCAATACCTATGCGACCAGTGCCATTGGTGTCGGGGAAGCCATTGTCACCTGAAGCCACATTGACCCATGTGATGCCGCCATCTTTTGATTTGAAAATAGCAGAGCCTTCACCAGCCTCTTCAAAATTCCATGCTTTGCGGTCTTTTTGCCATGAGGCAGCCATTAGCTCTTGTGGATTATTTGGGTTAATAACGAGCTCAACAAAACCTGTTTTTTTATTGACGTAAAGTGTTTTCTCCCAGGTTTTACCGCCATTGACACTTTTGTAAATACCACCTGATTCATTTTCAGAATATAAATGACCAAGTGAGGCAACCCAAATCACATTTGGATCCGTTGGGTGAATGATCACTCTACCTATGTGGTGTGTTTCTTCAAGACCTAGATGTGTCCACGTTTTGCCATTATTCTCAGACTTGAAAACTCCATAACCAGAATAAGATGAACGACTAGAATTATTCTCTCCGGTACCTATGTAAATGACATTATTGGCCCAATCCACATCGATATCTCCGATGGTCATCACGATCTCATTTTCGAAAAGTGGTTCAAATGAGGCGCCTTCATTTTTGGTTTCCCAAAGCCCGCCAGAAGCGTAGGCTACATAGAAATGCGTCGGGTCTTTGGGATCTACCGCTAGATCAACAACCCGCCCGTTCATGATAGTCGGCCCTACATTTCTAAAAGGTATATTTTTGATCAATGACTCCTCTAGTAATTTTTGTCGCTGGAGATAGCCTTCCCATCTTGCAGAAGCAGTAGTACTTGTCGGGGTAACCTTTTTAGTCTTTTGCGCAATTAAGCGTTGGCTGGTAATGCCAAAGGCTAGGACTATTAGGATCAAGTATTTCATCATTTGATTCGTGGTAAGTGTCTGTAATTATACTAATTTTCTCATCTAAATTGACCCAAATGACCAAGACCAAAATCTATCACAACCCAAGATGTGGAAAAAGCAGAGAGACCCTCAAGCTTCTTGAGTCCAAAGGCATAGCACCTGAAATCGTGCTCTATTTAGAAAAACCACCCACTAAGCGGGAATTGAAACAGGTTATAAACCTATTGGGAATTAAGCCAATTGATCTGATCAGGAAAGGGGAGTCTGAGTTTAAAGAAAATTTCAAAGGGAAAACTTTAAGTGATGATGAATGGATTGATGCCATGCTAGAGTTTCCAAAATTGATAGAGCGTCCAATTGTGATTACCAATGGGAAAGCTGCTTTGGGAAGGCCCCCTGAGAACGTACTCGAAATCCTATAAATGATGAAAGCGATCATTTGTAAAGAATTTGGAGGCATTGATAGACTCATGTTTCAAGATGTTGAAACCCCTAAGATCGGGGAAGGCGAGGTATTGATACAGACGGCATACTGTGGGGTGAACTTTCCTGATTTACTCATCGTCCATGGCAAATATCAATATCGTCCAGACTTTCCATTTGCTCCTGGTCAGGAAGTATCAGGTGTGGTGCTGCAGGTAGGAAGTAAAGTTGAAGGATTCGAAGAAGGTGATAGCGTGCTCGCATCGATGACTTTTGGCGGATATACAGAGCAGGCCATCGCCAAGGCAATCAATGTCTATCATTTACCAGCAGAGATTCCATTGGATCAGGCCGCAACTATTCTAGAAAGTTTCGGAACAGCCATGCATGCATTGAAAGATCGCGCTATGATGAAGCCTGGTTCTACACTGTTGGTGCTTGGAGCATCTGGAGGGACAGGCAGTGCTGCTGTGCAGTTAGGAAAACGTTTTGGCTGTCGGGTTATTGGCGTTAGTTCTACCGATGCTAAACGCGCATTTGTGACCAACATTGGGGCGGATTACTCATTGCCTTATGAAAATTTAAAATCTGCCTTGAAAGCGTTGGGAGGTGCGGATGTGATCTTTGATCCAGTGGGTGGATCGATAAGCGAAGAGGCTTTTCGTACGATAAAACCTTATGGCAAACACCTTATTGTAGGATTTGCCGATGGAAATATTCCGGCAGTACCTTTCAATCTACCGCTTCTGAAAAGTGCGGATATTGTGGGTGTATCGTGGGGAGGTTTTTGGCGAAGTAATCCACAGGAAAACCGAAAGAATATCAAGTTGATTCTGAATTGGTTTGCTGAGGAAAAGCTCAAATCACCTATTAGTGAGGAATATGCCTTAAAAGATGCGGTAAAGGCAATGGGGCAATTGCAGGAGAGGAAGTCTCTCGGAAAAATAGTTTTAAAAGTCTAGAACCGCTGATTGAGGCGGATGCCTGCATAATTATGCTTGATAGCTGTTTTGTTTTCGGGAGATCTAAAAAAGGCAGTAAAACCGATATCAAACCTTGACCAACTCCACATCATGCCAAATCTGTGATGCCAAACCCAATGAATTGCATCAACTGTATGAGGGGAATTGTCACTGAATAAACTTCCCTGAAGTGTAGCATTTTGGAAGACATACTCAACTCCTGGTGCATAAAAAATGTAGAATTCTTTCATGTTTCTTGTTTCGGAAGGTGGACTCCCAAGAGTTGAGCCGGTAAAAGCGGATTGATTATTTGGTCTTAAATCTCCGAACCTCAATAAAACTTCGTGTTTTATATTGTTGTAAATCGTACCGATACTCGCATTGGTAACATTTGATATTTCTACATCATTGGTAGAGAAAAAAGGTTTGATCCTACTCAAGTGTAAGTTCACCACGGGTGTATTTTCGATTTGATATTTCCATCCCATTGGTTCGGGCATTCCGAACCACCTATGCCAAGACGTTTGGGATTCACCGACCAAAGACCAAGGTCCTAGAATCCCAACCTCTAGATTGACTTTGAAATAGGTATTGTTTTTTAAATAATACTCGTTCGAGGCAGAAACAGTAAGTACACCTGCATAAGGTCTATCCAATTGCCAGAGTTCAGTCCATCGCACCTGAGTAGGTGTATACATTTGCTGGTTTAACTGGTAACTCCTGATGACTTTAGATCCATTTTTAGAGCTGTCCTGAAGGATTCTGACGGCTGCATAAATACCGCTACTGTAGTAGCGATCTTTATTGATATCAAGCGCAAAAACATCATTATCAACAACTAACCGGTAATCATATTTAAGAAAACTTGGTGATAGCTTTTCCTGTGCCATCAGATTAATGAGCAGTAGCAATAAAGAAATGGAAAATACTGTCTTACGCATTGAGGTTCAAAGATATAGATTTAGCTACTTTGTAAGCATGAGATTGGACTTCTTAGAAGAGAAACTAAATGCGCGTAGAGAAAATGGCAACATAAGGTCTTTGCAGAGTCAATCTGATCGATATGATTTTGTGTCAAACGATTATCTCGGGCTTTCAAATAGTGCCGGTTTGGCTAGTGCAATCAAGACCTCTTTTGAAAAAGCAAGTTATCCGAATGGCGGCACTGGAAGTAGATTACTTTCAGGAAATCATGAATGCTACGATAGGGCAGAAACCTATCTCTCTGGAATATTCAAAGCTGAATCTACGCTCATATTCAACTCCGGCTATGCAGCCAATCAGGCATTGGTTTCTTCTGTAGCTGATAAAGGGGATACTATTCTTTATGACCAGCTCGCACATGTTTGCTTAAAAGAGGGCGCTTGGCTTAGCAAAGCTGTTACAGTTAGCTTTCTGCATAATGATCTAGAGGATCTTGAATCCAAATTGGGAAGGGCAAAAGGACGGGTATTTGTCCTTACAGAAACGGTCTTTTCGATGGATGGCGATATAGCACCTATTGAAGAAATACTTGTTTTGTGTGAAAAATATGATGCTTATCTCATCGTGGATGAGGCGCACAGCACAGGTGTTTTTGGAGAGGCAGGCTCGGGGTATTTAGTTGATAAAAATCTACACGAGCGTGTTTTTGCTCGAGTGTATACTTTTGGTAAGGCTATGGGAGTGCATGGAGCATGTGTGGCTGGGGCCAAAATGCTGACAGAATATTTGGTCAACTTTGGCAGACCATTTATTTACACCACTTCGCTACCGCCGCATAGCGTGGTGAGTATAGTGGAAAGTTTTCGCTGGCTAACGACCCATCAAAGTTTACAGCAGGAATTAGAGCAGAAGATTTCACTCTTCAGATCACATTGGAATAAGGCATTAAGTAATACAGCCATTCAACCAATCCTTATCGGGAGCAATGAACAAGCAAGGAAAATCTCCTCTCAGTTGCAAATGGATGGTTTTGATGTACGTCCGATTCTCTCGCCAACAGTACAGCGAGGTACCGAGCGATTAAGAATCAGCCTACACACAGACAATGCTGATGAGGTGATTATTGCGCTTTGTAAGCGGTTGGGGGATTTGGTCTAAACCAACTCAAGGAATCCACTTGATATCCTTAAAATCAGGCTTTCTTTTCTCTAAAAAGGCATTTCTTCCTTCTTTGGCTTCATCCGTCATGTATGTCAATCGTGTGGCTTCACCTGCGAAAATTTGCTGACCGACCATGCCATCATCCGTAGCATTGAAAGCAAACTTGAGCATCTTGATAGAAGTAGGGGACTTCTGCAAAATCTCCTGTGCCCATTCGTAAGCTGTGTCTTCCAGTTTGTCATGAGGAACCACAGCGTTTACCATTCCCATGTCAAAAGCCTCTTGAGCGGAATAATTCCTACCAAGGAAAAATATTTCTCTTGCTCTTTTCTGACCTACCATTTTGGCTAAATAAGCCGAGCCATATCCACCATCAAAGCTGGTAACGTCAGCATCTGTTTGCTTGAAAATCGCATGCTCTTTGCTGGCAAGCGACAGGTCACACACCACATGAAGCGAATGTCCACCACCCACAGCCCAACCAGGAACTACTGCGATCACCACCTTGGGCATAAACCTCATAAGTCGCTGTACCTCAAGAATGTTGAGTCGTGGCATGCCATCATCATCCACATAGCCTTGGTGTCCGCGTGCATTTTGATCACCACCTGAGCAGAAAGCCCAGCCACCATCTTTTGGAGAAGGACCTTCACCCGAAAACAAAACCACCCCTATTGAAGTATCCTCACGAGCATCCAAGAAAGCATCGAAGAGTTCACCTACAGTTTTTGGGCGAAAGGCATTGCGCACTTCTGGTCTATTGAAAGCAATTCGGGCTACGCCGTTGCATTTCTTATAGGTGATGTCTTGATACTCTTTTACTACTTTCCAATCAGGCTTATTCATGATCTATTCTTTTGCTGGTGAAATTATTGATTTCGCCTCGTCTTATCAAAAGAAAAGCGACCATAGAATCAAATCATATGCATCCCACATTGCTTTAGGCTTGGGTGCTTTACCTTCGCGGTATGAATTATTTCGTGACGGCTATCAATACAGATAGTGGTAAGACGCTGGTGAGCGCTATTATCACGGAAATGTTGGGGGCAGATTATTGGAAGCCGGTTCAGTCGGGATTGCCGCGAGATACGGTCACCGTGCAGGCCTTGATTTCCAATGAACGTAGCAATTTTTATAAGGAGGGCTATTTGTTAAATACGCCTGCATCACCACATTATTCGGCGGCTGTAGATCACGTGACTATATCCTTGGAAGAAATAGTGCCTCCTGTATCGAATCGTGATTTGGTCATAGAGGGAGCAGGAGGAGTGATGGTGCCATTGAATGATCATGATGTAATACTGGACTTAGTTCCGAAATTGAATGCTGAGATCGTTCTTGTAAGTAATCTCTATTTGGGGAGTATCAATCATACATTGCTCACAGCTGAGGTGATCAAAAGTCGCGGTTACAAAGTAAAGGGCATTATTTTTAATGGTCCTGACCCCAATGAAAGTATAGAGGTTATCTTGAAAAAGACTGGACTAAAATGTCTGCTACACCTACCGCAGGAAGCTGAAATCAATAAAGAAGTAGTTAAAAAATACGCAGAACAACTAAGGCTATGCTGGGACTAACCAATTGGAATAAAGTTGATCGGAAAAATATATGGCATCCATTTTCACCCTTAGCAGGAACGGATCCGCTCATGGTGAATAGCGCCAAAGGCATTTACCTTCATCTCAAAAATGGGCGTAAAGTTATGGATGCGATCTCCTCTTGGTGGGTCAATATCCATGGCCATGCCAATCCGAAAATTGCCTCCGCAATAGGCAAACAAGCACATACACTAGAGCAAGTGATCTTTGCAGGATTTACGCACAAGCCAGCAGCCGTACTTTCGAAGAGCTTGCTAAAGCTGTTACCAAGTGACCAATCAAAACTGTTTTTCTCTGATGATGGCAGTACCTCGGTAGAAGTCGCACTCAAGTTGGCGATTCATTATTGGAAGAATAAAGGCGTCACTCGCAAGCAGCTGATAGCGCTGGAAGGAGCTTATCATGGCGATACTTTTGGGAGCATGTCCGTAGGGTCACGGGGAATTTTTTCAGACCCATATGCGCCTTATTTGTTTGATGTGACCTTTGTCCCTTTTCCAGTAGGCGATGGGCAAAATACCATTGACGCTATGAAATCGGCAGTCTCTGATAACACCGCAGCGTTCATTTTTGAGCCGCTTGTTCAAGGTGCTTCTGGGATGCGGATGTATTCAGCCAAAGTTTTGGATGAGCTCGTTTCAATCGTGAAAAAGGCTGGTGGGCTTTGCATTGCTGATGAGGTAATGACTGGTTTTGGGCGAACAGGGAAGGTTTTTGCTTGTGATCATCTGAAAAATAAGCCAGATTTATTTTGCCTTAGCAAAGGCATCACCGGAGGTTTTTTGCCAATGGGTGTAACTTCTGTCAATGAAAAAGTGGTGAAGGCTTTCAGCGCAGAGGAGGTAGAGAAAATATTCTTCCATGGACATTCCTATACTGCAAACCCATTGGCATGTGCTGCTGCTAATGCCAGTATGAAAATCCTTTTGAGTAGCAGAACCAAATCGAGCATTGCTCGGATTACCAATCGTCATTTGGACTTCATGAAAGTGTTCAAAGCTCCTGAGAGCGTGGCTGATGTTCGTGCTTGTGGAACCATTCTAGCAATAGAATTGAAAGCAGACGATGCTGGATACACTAGCGGAGTTAAGGATAAGATTTATAAGTTTTTCATGGAGCGAGATATCCTACTGCGTCCACTGGGCAATGTGATTTATGTGTTGCCTCCTTACATAATTACTGATGTTCAGCTGGAGCGAATCTACTCTGCGATTCGCGAGTTTTTGCTGGAAACTTAAGTAGGAAATTGGTAGAGTTCCATTCAATAGCGCCCGACTAAAGTAAGTGGATGTGCACTATCTCTGCTACTCAAAAAAACCTCAAGTGGTGCTCTGAGAAGATATTTGCTTTGATTAACACTTCATTAACAGCATCAAAATTAGAACCATCGTATCATTGAGAGTAACTAAAACTAGAACTCATGAATAGATCGATTTTGACGGTGGCATTGCTTTTTGCTGTCAGTCTCACTTTTGCACAAACTCAGACTTACATAAGTGAAAGTGGCGAAACGCATCTCTGCGGTCCGATGACGCTTGCAGACCTGCAAGACACTACCTTTTCTTGGTATGCGGAAAACTATGAAGCGTATGATCCAAATGTAGCTGCGAACAAATGGGCAAAGAAGCTAAAAGACACTTCGGTAGAAATCTACATCGGTACTTGGTGTGGAGATAGTAAAAAATGGGTACCTCGATTTGTGAAGACTTGGGAAGCGCTGGGTTTAGACAAAGACCAACTGAATTTCATTGCGCTTTACGATGATCAAGACCGCTACAAACAAGGACCAGCAGGTGAAGAAAAAGGTGCGAAAGTTCATAGAGTGCCTACTTTCATTTTCAAAAATGAGGGTGAAGAGATCGGCAGGATTGTAGAGTTTCCTTCCACCAACCTGGAAACTGATTTAGCTCAAATTGCTTTGGGATATCCCAGCGACCCGAGCTATCGTGCAGCGAACTATTTATTGAATTACATAGAAGCATATGGAGTTGATTCTCTTTACAAAGACTTCAGAGTTAATGTCAATGAAGCCTATAAGCTCGTTGGAAAAAGCAGCGAACTCAACACACTTGGGTATGTTTATTTGAGGGCAGGAAAAGTCAAAGAAGCGTGTGCTGTATTTAATTTTAACACCTATTTTTTTAGGAATGAAGCCAACGTATATGACAGTTATGGAGAAGCTCTAGAAGTGGCAGGAGAAACTAAACGGGCATTGGAGATGTATGAAAAAGTGCTTGCAATTGATCCAAAGCATGAGAATGCATTAAAACAAGTGGCACTTTTAAAAGAGGAGGGATAAAAACAAAGCCCCGACTTGGAACAAGTCGGGGCTTTGTTAATCTATTTTATAAAATGGCGATTATGCCAATTGCGCATCAAGTTTTTGACTCAAAGTAGTTTTAGGCACTGCACCTACTTGCTTATCTACAATTTCACCGTTTTTGAAAACGAGCAAAGTTGGGATAGAGCGGATTCCAAATTTTGCAGAAACCTCCGGATTGCTATCTACATCAACTTTTCCGATGATAGCACGACCTTCATAGTCTGAAGCTAGTTCCTCTACTACTGGTCCAATCATTTTACATGGTCCGCACCACTCAGCCCAGAAATCCACCAATACTGGCTTGTCTGAGTTGATGATTTCTTCAAAATTCTGATCAGTTATTTCTAATGGATGTGACATGGTTATTATAAAGTTTAAAAAAAATTTATTCAATTAGGTAACGGCAAAGATATGAGAAATGTTGACTGAGGATTCCATATTACTTTCGATTTGTTATACTGAGGACATATTAGTAGAAGAGCCCCTGATATAATTAGAGTTTAGGTCTGCTGGAGGTATTGAACCCAAAAGTAACACCAATGACAGTACCGTCTTTTCTCGGAATAGCATAAATATTAAAAGGAATGTTGAGGTAGCCAGATCGGAAGGTCTTGCCTACTATGACCATTAAGCTCATGGAGAGCTCAGGGGTTCCTCTACTATCGAGTCGGCTCACGATGCGCGCATCTTCAGGAATTGTTTCAGCATTAGATTTCAAAATCCATTTGCCATTTTCGTAGAATCCTTCACTCAATTTTGTCAAACGAAAGTTTGGACCTAATCCGAATTCTACACCATTGTTGCTAAATCTGAAGCCGTTGATTGCTGTGATAGAAGGAATCAATTGACCCGATTCGAGTCCTGTAATCGCAACTACGCCCTCAATCAACGCCTGAAAATCACCAGAAGTGAGATATTGTTTTTCAAACTGATAGCCGAACATGGAAGAGAGGGAAAACATGTCAAATCCACCTTCGTCTTTAGAGTCTCTCATGCGCTCGCCTGTCTCACCAGTGATATATGCAGCTCCCATCCTAGGCCCGTTTAGCCGCATGGTAGTTTTCAGGGAAGTGATGGGTAGATCATAGTCTATGAGCAAATCCACGAGGTACTTGTCGTTCTCTATTCCTAGCAGTTCGTTGATGGAGATCATAGTCATGGCTTGTATCTCCTGCTGTATGTTCTGAAACTCCATCACACTGGTCTTTTCGATGAGCTCGTTTTTTACATCAACCAATCTTAATATGAATACTATTTTGTCTCCATATCGCTCCACGCTGCCTGTGAGCATCTTGTTGGCTCTTAGCATTTTACCAGCTTTCAGTGCAGCTGTTTTTCCATAGTAGTTTTTAGGTGCGTCAGGATTGTTGGCGATAATTTCTTGGACATCATATTTGTCAAGCACTTCATAGCGATCTATTTTTTCTAGCTCAAGTCTCATGAGATTGGCTATGGCTTCATCGTCCAGTTCTATGTCTTTAGTAGCGATGGCTATCACTCCAATAGACTGTCTAGTTTGCGCCAAAAGTGAATTTTCAGTAAGCATCAGTAGTGCAACCACTAGGATGACCATCGTTGATTTCGGATTTGTTTTCATAGCTTTTCTTATTAGTATTTGAGCTAAATTCGACTTAAGGCAGGGTCTTATGAAATTGACTTTTGCAGTGGTGCTGAAGATTTCAAGTGCTTTTTACTTTACTTGTCCGTCTTTAGCTTGGAACCCATGAAAAGTCGCATCTTGGCAATGCAAGCACGTGTCGATTTGCGATTTGCCTTAAAATGAATTTGGCGCGATATTGATTTCTGCAACTAATTCAGGATCAAAAAAGGATAGAAACTTGGATAGACTGATCTTAAGATGACGAATGACATAGATATTCAAATTGCTTTTTTGAATCTGGTAAAGGAAAAAGTAGGATCGGGGGTTTCTTTTGTGGATGACCTAGCAGAGCTATTGAATGTAAGTAAGGATAGCGCCTATCGCAGGCTGAGAGGAGAGACTGTGCTATCTTTTAAGGAGATCAGCCTTATCTCCGAGAAATATGGAGTCTCTGTTGATGGTTTTTTGAATGTTCAATCAAATCAATCTATTGTTTTCAATGCCAGAAATTTCCACGCTCAAGATGATTTCCATCAATATTTAAAATCAATTAATGACCATTTGCAGCTTGTCAACCGATTTGACGACAGGATGCTTACCTATGCAGCAAAGGATATATCCCCATTGCATTATTATCCTTTCCCCAAATTGACTTTGTTCAAAATATTTTTTTGGCAAAAGACCATTCTCGACACGAAGCAAATGCAAGGTGCGGTGTTCAGTTTTCAATCTATTGACCATGCGCTCCTAGAGACCTGTGCCGCTATTTGGAAACAATTTATGAAGATACCATCCGTGGAGATTTGGAGTGACGAGACCATCCACATTACACTTAGGCATATTGATTATTATCACGATATCGCATTGCTCTGCCGGGCCGATGCATTGGTAGTACTGGATGAACTACTCGTTATGATCGCTCATCTTAGGGACGAAGCGCGAATGGGAAAGAAGATGCATCCCGGCATGCCATCCTCTGGTCTTGAAGGTACTTTCAACTTGTATTTCAATGAAATCGCCATTGGGGACAATACGGCATTGTTTGAAACAGGAGGTAAGAAGACCTGTTTTATCACCTATAATATGCTCAATATCCTCAGTACCAGTGATGAGCATTTCTGCAATGACATACATGGTTATCTTCAAAATATGTTGCAAAAATCGACTTTGATGAGTCAGACTGCAGAGCGCGAGCGGGATCGTTTTTTCAATCGTATGCAAGCGAAGGTAATTGCTCTGCAGATGAAGATTAGCGGCTCAAACCATTGAAGGTTTGTGCTGAGCTTAATCTCCTCACTTCATTAAGATTTTGTAGGAAAACTCATCCGTAGTGTCCAATTCCTTAATGAATTCGTCAGATAGATCCACTGAAAATTTCCGACTCATCATATCCAGATTGATCATTCGGTCTTCGAAAGCACCAATCACATTTAACCTGAGCAAGTTTTTCCCGGGATACTTAGTTCCATAGCGCTCTATCTCGTCTATAATGCTGGGAGTCACATCAGAAAGCCGCATTTGCAACTCTACACCCTTGGTCATTCGCTCCCTAATATCACTAAGCGGCTCCATCGTTGTAATCTTAAACTCAAGATCAGTACCGTTCCATCGTGCCTGGACAATACCCGTCATGTAGATAAACCAATCCTTTTCCAGATAAGTCTTAAAGTCCAGATAAGTCGGGGAAAACATAAAAAACTCGTAACTGTCCGCATAACCAGTCACTTTGAAGCGACCGTATGGTTTGCCTTTTTTCGTGGTTAGATGCGCCACTTCTGTGATCATGCCTCCCAGTTTGACCTCTTTTCCTTGTAAGGCAGGGAGATCGTTGAGCTCACTCAGGTTGGTATTGGTGAGATATTTCATCTCAAAAGCATACTGATCTAGTGGATGGCCGGAGATATATAGTCCAACTAATTCTTTCTCTATATTGAGTTTTTCAATCTCTCCATAAGGCTCAATTCTCCCAGCTTTTGGGCGCATGACTGCTGCACTTGTGCTGCCACCTCCAAAGAGGGAAACCTGTGCACTGTCTTCCTCCTGCTGCATCTTGTTGGCATATCGAATGGCCTTTTCAATCAAAGAAGCGCCTTCTTCATCTTGCTCCACATACTGTCTCCTATGAAATTCTTCGAAGCAATCAAAGCCACCAGCTTTAGCAAGACTCTCAAAAGATTTTTTATTGACCGCCCGTAAATTGACTCGTGAAGCAAATTCAAAGATGTCCTTGAATGCTCCATTTTCATCACGCTCGTCGATGATTGCTTGTATCGCAGATTCACCAGTTCCTTTGATGGCACCTAGCCCAAAGCGAATTTGGCCGATCGCATTTACTTCGAAATTCAGTCCAGATTCATTTACGTGTGGCCCGAGAACTTTGATGCTTTGGTTGCGGCATTCTTCCATGAAGAAGCTGACTTTCTCAATATTACTTTGGTTGTGCGTGAGCACAGAAGCCATGTATTCCGCAGGATAATTAGCCTTAAGGTAGCCAGTCTGGTATGCCACCACGGAGTAGCAAGTACTGTGTGATTTATTGAAGGCATAGGCTGCAAATGCTTCCCAATCCTTCCAAATCTTTTCGAGCTTATCCTCCGGGTGGCCTTTGGCCTTTGCCTGGTCAATGAATTGTGGCTTCATTTTGTCCAGCACAGACTTTTGTTTCTTACCCATTGCTTTACGCAATACGTCAGCTTCACCTTTGGTAAAACCCGCAATTTTCTGCGAAAGAAGCATTACTTGCTCTTGATAAACTGTGATTCCGTAGGTCTCAGCCAGAAATTCTTCCATGTCAGGAAGGTCATACTGGATCTCTTTGCGCCCATGTTTGCGATCAATGAACTCAGGAATATACTCCATCGGTCCTGGTCGATAGAGTGCGTTCATGGCAATCAAATCTTCTAGCTTATCAGGCTGCAAAGCACGAAGATGCTTCTGCATCCCGGGTGACTCAAACTGGAAAGTTCCGTTGGTTTCGCCTCGCTGATAAAGTTCGTAGGTCTTAGGGTCGTCAAGTGGAATTAGGTCGATATCTATTTCGGTCCCAAATCTTTTCTTGACATTCTCAATGGCCGTCTTGATGATGGAGAGGGTTCTGAGACCCAAAAAGTCCATCTTAAGCATGCCTGCAGATTCTACAACGCTGTTGTCAAACTGCGTCACGTACATTTCAGAATCTTTGGCTCTAGCCAAAGGAACGAAATTGGTCATGTCATCAGGCGTGATGATGATTCCGCAAGCATGAACACCTGTATTTCGTAAAGACCCTTCAAGAATCACGGCTTGATTCAGTACATCAGATGGCAGCCCTTTGCCACGTCTCATGATCTCTAGTTCGGGAACCTCGCCCCATATCTTAGAGAATTTTGCACCTGGTTTTTCAGGTATTAGCCTAGCGATGGCGTCAGTTTCGGGCAATGAAAGTTCCATTACACGGCCAGCATCTCGGATGGCTGACTTTGGTGCCATGGTACCGTAGGTGATGATTTGGGCTACTTGATTTGCACCATATTTTTCCACTACATAGTTGATGACTTTCTCGCGACCTTCATTGTCAAAGTCAATATCAATATCTGGAAGGGATACACGATCTGGATTCAAGAAACGCTCAAAAAGGAGATCGTATGCTATCGGGTCAACGTTGGTAATCCATGTGCAATAGGCAACTGCAGATCCAGCTGCGGAACCTCTACCTGGCCCAACAGCTACACCCATCTTCCTAGCCATGCTCGTAAAGTCTTGCACAATGAGGAAATATCCTGGGTAACCAGTCTTTTCAATAGTCGCAAGCTCAAAATCCAATCGCTCGCGAATCTCGTCGGTCATCTCGGGATATCGCTTTTTGGCACCTTCATAGGTCAAATGGCGTAAGTAGGCATTCTCCCCTCGCTTACCACCATCTAGCTTATCCTCTGGATTTACAAATTCTTCTGGTATGTCAAAAGCAGGAAGCAATACATCCATTTCCAGCTTGTACGTTTCCACCTTATCGAATATCTCGCTGATGTTTTCGATGGCTTCTGGCAGATCAGCAAATGCTTGCTTCATGGAATCTTGATCCTTGAAGAAGTATTTTGAATTGGCTAATCCCGGACGAAATCCTCTTCCACGACCAATTGGGGTAGATTGCTTCTCGTTTTCTTTGATACAAATCAATACATCATGGGCTACCGAATCTTTCTCATCTAGATAGAACATTTCATTGGCCGCTACCATTTTGATTCCGTACTTTTTGGCAAAGCCAGTCAGCACTTGGTTGAGATGATTCTCTTCATCCAGTCCATGGCGATTGATTTCAAGATAGAAGTCTTCACCAAATATCTTGTGCCAATACTGGACGGCTTCTTCGGCTTGCGTTTCACCGACATTCAGTACAAGATGACCAATTTCACCTCTGAGTCCGCCACTAAGGGCGATTACGCCTTCTTTATATTCTTCAATTAGTTCCTTATCTATCCTTGGATAGAGTCCGTAGTTTCCTTCTATGAACCCGAAAGAGGTCAGTTTTACTAGATTTTGATACCCTTTTTTGTTTTTTGCTATGAGGATCTGCTGAAACCTTCTGTCCGGGTCATCCTTGGTGAATTTCAGTTTTTTGCGTTCCTCTGCGACGAAGAATTCACAGCCGACTATCGGTTTGATGCCCGCCGCAATTGCTGATCGTACAAACTTGAACGCACCAAACATGTTACCCAAATCTGTAAGGGCAACAGCTGGCATATTGTACTCCACAGCTTTCGCAACTATGGATTCTACATTAGGCGTGGCTTGAAGTACGGAAAATTGTGAGTGAACGTGTAGGTGGAAAAATGGACCTTCAATATCCTTGATATCTACTTTTTCACCTGATTGCTTTCCTGATTTCTTCTTTGCTATTGCAAAATTGGCTGCTTCTAAATCCGGTGCCTCATAGACGATACTTGAGGGATCTGTCTCATCAAAAGTCTTGATGATTTTTCTGCTCAAGCATTCAAAAAAAGCTTGAGAGGTAGCATCCACGTCATAGGCCGCATCATGTGCATCCTCAAATGGCTTCCCAAATAGTTTGGTGTAGAGCTCTATGAGTTTTGGCTGCTTGAGTTTGCCACCAATGCCTCCTTGTAGTTGACAAAACTCCACCGTCTCAGTAGAGGTGTCGATATTCGGAAATTCTTCGAGGAGATTGTCTTGCTCGGTGCGCAAAAACTCTGCTCCGATGATCTTATTGTCAAACTCAATATTGTGACCAACCAACACTTTGGCTTTCTCCAAATCAACCTTGAAGATGTCTAAAACTGCACGGAGATCTTCTCCAACTTCTAAAGCCCTCTCTGTGGAAATACCGTGTATTTTCTGTGCATTGAAGGGAATTGTAAATCCTTCTGGTTTTACAATATGATTGCCTTGAGATAGTAACTTACCAGTGGAATCATGGAGTTGCCACGCCAGTTGTACGAGTCTTGGCCAGTTTTCAAAGTCGGTAAGCGGAGCGTTTTTATTTCTGGGTAAACCAGTAGTCTCGGTATCAAAAATCAGGTACATCTGTGGTGGTTATTCGATCTGAATCAATCAGAAACAAAATAAAGAAATACAGCGTGCTTCAAGGCAGGTACTCGGTGATTTTTATCCCTTGTGGATAATTTGTGGATATGTGGATAGATGATTTTTAAACGAAAAGGAAAACAGGGATTAAAAGGACTGAATCATTTTTTATCTATTGCTAACTTCTTAAAAGTAGGATCATTGAAGATAACCTGCTTGTAGTCAAATGAATAGGTACTTGATTCTCCTTGAGTGATTTGTAGTTTCTTGAATATTTTGATTCCATCTTGTTCTACCCAATCATCAAAGTGCACACGTATCACTTCCCCTTTTTTGTAAGGGTTTACTTCTGAGAAGCCAGCCATAAGATTGGTTGTTTTGTCAAAAAACACACGTACAGGCAAACCGAGCTGATCTGAGGTAATCACCTGTGAGCATTTTTGACCAAAAAAAGTGGTGTCCTCTAGCAAGGTCATTTGTCCAAAGCGAGAATCTACCTGTAGCATCATCTCATGAAATTCATGCGCTTTCAGTACGGCTATCACCGCATTCGAAAGTGCCCCTTGAGGGACCAAGGCTGTATCCAATCCTTGTCCTTTATGCCAATCAAGTATGAGTGCGTATAATGGATTGGGCTTGAAATCGTAGCGCTGTAAAAACAAGAGGTAATTGTCCTTTGTGGATGACTGGGTTTCGGTCTGATACTTTCCATCAGGGCTAACACAATCTGCTCGAGTTATGATATTTTGTATGAATGAGGGATCACCAACTGCTTGGTAATGCTCATCTATCAAACGCTGAGTTTCGGGTGACTGATCACATGACCAAAGGAGCACTATGGGAATAAGCCACTTGATCAAAATACTATGTCAAAAGTTTTTGTGGTGTCTGAGCGATCGACGGTTACTGTAGTAGAATCTCCAGCTTTAAAAGCGGAGAGTGCTTTCATATAGGTCATCATATCTTCTATCTCTAAGTCACCAAGTTTCACCACGATATCACCTTTTATCACCCCAGCTTTTTGAGCTGGCTTATCATCACTTACTCCATCTATCCGCATTCCCTTGCCATCAAATAGATAATCAGGAACTACACCCAAAGTGACTGTGAATTTTGGTCCACGAGTAGATTCATCTTTGGTCTTTTGAAAAGTGAGCTTTGGCTTATTGTCAAGTTGGTTTACGATGTTTGAGATGTGCTGGCTGATCTGCAGAATACCTTCGAAGTTGATCAATTCCACATCATCTGTTGGTTTATGATATTCCGAATGCTGACCAGTAAAAAAATGTAAAACAGGTATGTCTTGAAGATAGAAGGAGGTATGATCAGATGGGCCAACTCCAGATTCTTTCATTATGACTTTTAGTCCAACATCGTTTGAGCTGTTGATCACATCAGGCCACTCTGGAGCTGTGCCTGTGCCATGTATGGCTATTCCGCGGGCAGTATCCAATCTACCGACCATGTCCATATTGACCATGAAGTCCACTTTTGATAAATCTATGGTAGGGGTTTTTACAAAATAGTTGGAACCCCAAAGGCCTTTTTCCTCACCAGAAAAAGCAATGAATAGTATGTCTCTATTGAGTTTTGCTGATGAAAGGTTCTCTGCCAGATTTAGCAATGCAGCTATACCACTTGCATTGTCATCAGCGCCATTGTGAATGGCCGAATCACCTCTGTGAAGTGACGAAAAACCACCAAAACCTAAGTGGTCATAGTGAGCCCCGATTACGATAAGCTCGTCTCCTGGATTGTCAATCATAGCTACCACATTCCTGCCTGATGTACCTTGAAGAGAATCTTCACCAGACATGGAAGGCTTTTCATGTGGGTTCTGTGATTCTTTCACGAAAAAATCCTGATAGAATCCATCAGTTCCAGCTCCTTTTAGTCCAATGCTTTCGAGCCTTGAGGCAATGTAGGCGGCAGCCATTTTTTCACCTACAGTACCTACTTCTCTCCCTTGGAGTGAGTCACTTGCCAAAATGCTTATATCAGATTTAGCCAAAGCAAGAAAGTCTTTCTTCTTTGGGCTGCAGCTTATGAAAAATGCTAGTAAAATTACGAATCCTGTTCGCATGAAAGAGTGGTTATGTTTAGTTTCGTGCCGACTAAGATAAAGCGCATGAGACAGATATTTTACTTTTCCATTGTTGTTTTGGTGACAGCCTGCAATTCATCGACTAAAACGCAGGAAACAGCAACTAAAACATTAGAAAGCTCTGATACACTTAAGTACCCAGAAGAAATTCACCTCCAAAATGTAAGTCAGCTTACTTGGGGAGGTAACAATGCGGAGGCCTATTGGTCATTTGGTGGTGATCAGCTTGTTTTCCAATCTGATTTTCAAAACTGGGGTGTAGCCTGTGACCAGATCTTTGTTTTGGATATAGAAAAGGCTGCTCCAGACCAGCGTCCTGCTATCGTGAGCACGGGGAAAGGCAGAACGACCTGTGCCTATTTTCTCCCTGGAGACACTGCGATACTCTATGGGTCTACACACCTTGGAAATGGTCTTTGTCCGCAAGATCCACCTCGCTCTGTAGGAGGTAAGTATGTATGGCCGATTTATTCGGATTATGACATTTTCGTTGCTGATTTGGATGGAAATATTACCTCACAGCTCACTAATGAGCCTGGCTATGATGCCGAGGCAACTGTTTCTCCAAAAGGAGACAAAATCGTCTTTACTTCTCTCAGATCAGGCGATTTGGAGCTTTATACGATGAATATTGATGGTACGGACGTTAAGCAAGTGACGAACGAACTGGGATATGATGGAGGTGCTTTTTTCTCTCCTGATGGTACAAAGTTGATTTTCCGCGCGTCGCGCCCAAAGACTGAAGAGGAGGTAAAGGAATACAAAGATCTACTCGCTCAAGGGTTGGTACAGCCGATTCAGATGGAACTTTTCGTTTGTAATGTGGATGGCTCAGAGTTGCGTCAAATTACTGAACTTGGTAATGCCAACTGGGCGCCTTTCTTTCATCCTTCTGGTGAGAAAGTCATCTTCTCTTCCAATCACGAATCTAAACGCGGCTTTCCTTTCAATCTTTATATGATAAACCTAGACGGAACTGGTCTTGAGCGGATCACTTATGACACAGTATTTGACTCTTTCGCGATGTTTAGCCCTGATGGGAAATCGCTGGTATGGGCGTCCAATCGCTTCAATGGTGGCAATAGAGATACGAATCTATTTGTAGCAGACTGGGTGGACTGAGCTGATGGTGAAGCGAAAATTTAGGAAAGGACAATTTTTTATCCTAGGTATTGCCATAGGTACAGCATTGGGTGTTTCCACTGATAATCTAGCTATTTGGGTAGCAGTAGGTGCCGGTTTAGGAGTGGCGATAGATGCTATCTTGGTCAGCAGGAATAGATAATCTTAGGACGTTTCCTGGCGTTTCTTATCCAGCGACAATAGCGACGATAAAAACTCAAATACGCCTTTTACCTCTTCTGCACTTTCCTTGCGGAAAATAAGACTGAGTATGGTTTGTCCCTTACCATCTACGATTATTTTGAAGTTGTATTTGAAATCTTGGTAGCCATCCTTGAATGGACTCACATCTGAAGTGAGGATGTTTTCATCAACTTCAAGGCTTGAGATGTTGGTGATTTTTATGATTCGCTTGAAGGAAACCCCGCTCAGTAGTGTCACTCTCACCTCGGGTTCAACGATCATCTCATGCGGTGCTTTCCATCGCTGAGTGATGAGGGGAAGTACCAATATGAGGATGCCTACATAGCCAAATTCATCTGATAAATCTCCCAATATGGTAAACAGGATCAATGAAAGTCCTAGTGCCGAGGATATCACGAACATTAGTTTTTTGGAAGATCCAGCTTTGCGAATTTTAGTAAAACCTCCTTTTTGGGAAACTAAATATCCATTCTCTTTGAGCAGTTCGTTGACTTCAGATGTTGCAGCGTTCATAGGCCTTAGACGATAAGAAAAATTAATCCCGACCTTCAAGATCGGGATTTAATTCCAATTAATAAAAAAGATCATGCTAAACTGACCACTCTCTCTACTCTATAGAATAAATCAAAAATGATTTTGCCAAAGCTCTAATACTACTCAATCAGCAGAAAAGCTCCCCAGTATTTTGGATGAGGATATGTTGACATCAGTTGATTCTGGGCTTTTTGGAATGCTTGATTAAAGTCAGAGCCTGTGGCTTGGTTTTGATAAAATGAGGTCATTAGTAGTTGGGTAGCCTTGTCATCTACCTTCCATAGCGACATGATGAGGGTCTCGGCACCTGCAATTCGAAAGGCCCGCTGCAATCCAAAAACTCCCTCACCTGTTACCGCATTTCCAAGTCCTGTTTCACAGGCTGAAAGTACCACGAGGGCTGTTCCTGTTAGGTTCATCCCTTGTATTTCGTAGGAAGTAAGAAGTCCATCATCACCATGATAGGCAGAGGGATTTTCATAGAAAGTGTTCAGCCCAGAAAGAGCGATCCCGGTATTGAGCATGGCCTGATCGCCTTTTGCGAAATATCCGTGCGTTGCAAAATGCAGCAATTTTGGAGACTGAATTTTCTTGACTGCTGTTTCATTGGCATTTTTCGATGTGAGCACATGAACTGACTGTCCTGCTGGAAGTAAATTACTTATGCTCGTCACCTCATCATAGGTGCCAGGAAGCTTGGGAAGTACAAAACTCAGATTGCTCACCAAGCGAACTTCTGATCCTCGCTGACTATTGGTAGAAGGAGGGGCCGTAAAATCCGGATCACCGATTAGCCAGATATCTGCTCCTGCAGGCTTTTCCACTTTTGAAACTAGATTGATGCTGTTTGTTACCAGTTTGATTTGGCTTCCCTCCACAACATACTTTCCTGATTGAGGTATTTTGAGTGAATTGATGGATATCAAGTTGTAGGTGCCTTCTGTGCTTAGGATTATTTGTTTGGTTGATGGCTGAGTCGCATTGATTGCTTTAGCTATCGGTTCCCAGTACAAGTCATAGGATTTAAGATCTGCTATTTCGTACTCGATGCAGTTTTTATAGTATTGATAACCCGAGCCTTCCAATTTATCCGCTTCAGGAAGTGAGATCATCAAAGGTCCATTTTTAGTGTCTGCACTTAGTATCAGAGCGAAATAACTGACTGTTTCCTTGTACTGAGTTCGCACGATCTCTACCACCACCTCGCTAGGTTTTAGTTTATCACGTACTTGCTGCCAGGTAATCCATTCAGTGTCAACCTCACTATCTAATCCGGCTTTTGTGAAGAGTTCTTTTTCCTGTCTAGAGGCTTCTGTTTTCAGACTTTCCAGATTTATTCCTGCTTCATGTAGGGACTCTAGCGTAAGTCCATTGTAGTAGCTAATTTGATTTTTGAGTCGAATCCACTGGTCATACATGGAGATCAGTTCGGTGTTTCCACTAGATAATATCAGGTTTTTGGTTTTGTTGATTCCGCTAAGCACCATTCCTTTACTATTGACGTGCAGGTTGAAGAGATCGCCGTAGAATTGCCTCTTATCAGCCTCATTTAATGGATTGTTTTTGATCAAAAGCTCACCGACCAGCAGGCCATATACCTGATCGTAAAACTTCCTTGATTCGATGCGGTCTTTCTCCGTGAGCACAAACTGATTGCTCTTGAATTGAGCGAGATGTTGCTGCAAAGCCTCTGTGCTTTGTCGTACTCCTGCATAGCTTTCGCCAATGAGGCCATTGTAAATACCAAGATTGATTTTAGGATAAAAGGTGCGGTGACTCTTAGAGCCAAAGGTGTTAGTGAAAATCTGTAATGATTGAGCGGCGGCATTTTTAGCTTCTGGAAGCTTCCCGGATTCAAAAAGGAATACTGAATAATTAGAGAGAAAATCAGCATAGGTCTCGCCGTTTGTAAGCTGGTTTTGCGCAAAGATTTGCTGTGCTGCTCCAAATTGCTCAGCCGCCTTTTCGAGATCGCCAATATTTTGAAGGTTTACACCATAATTGCCATAAAAATGCGCCACGACTAGAGGTACGTCGTTGTACATTTTTTTCGCCATGTTCAGTATTACCAAAGCATGATTGGCGGCTTCCACTTTCCTTCCTGACAAGGATTCCCCAGTCATCACATTGTTGAGTATGGTGAAGTGTTCCTGTGAATTGGGCTCAGTCTTTTGCACGATAGCCAATGCTTGATTGAAGTATTCGAGACTTTTTTCGTGCAGGCCCATCGCTTGATAAGTGATACCAACTTGGGAAAGGGCAGTGGCATAGTCAGTAGTCTTTTTGCCATATCGTTTTTCATATTCCTTTAGGCTTTTCTCAGCATAGACTTGTGCTTTGCCATAGTTGCCAGCATAAGTGAAGTTGGAACAAAGCTCATTCAGGTTGATAAGTCCATCATCGCTGTAGGGCTTGGTTTGCGCATAAATGGAATCAAGACGCTCACCATATTCAGCAGCTTTTAGGTAATTGCTGAGCAGGAGAAAGTTGTCCTTTGTATAGATCAGTGAGTTGAAATACATGAAGTCACGTCCGTACTCTTTCTCAGCCGCTACCACCATTTGCTCTAAGACAGGAGCTGCAGCAGCATAGTTGCCTTGCTTATCTAGGTCTAGGAATTGTGAGACTAAGTCGGAAAAACTTTGTGCTTGAACTAGAAGCAAGGAAGTGCTAAGGGCACTATAGAGGAGTAATCGAATCATGGGCGGGCGAATTAGTAGGTAAAAACTACCAAAAAAGGAGGATAAAAAGAAATGACAACTTAATGGGACTGGGTTTTAGATTGGGAACAAGTCCTGGGGAGGCTAAAAGTAAGGATAGGTCACACTGGCATTCCATAATAAGACCCAATGAGGAATGAGTGTAATCAGACGACAAACACCTTACTTTAATCAGCAAATAATAAATAGTAGAAAAGAGTTGGTGGAGTCATAGAATTCGTATGTCCGAAGCTAGTGAATAGCACGAAAGTAGTGAAATCTGCCGAAGCTCACAACGGTTCCAAATGGCACTCCGTTCCGAAAGTCTAAAAATCCTGCGAGCAGAAGATGGTGGAAAGTACTGCCATTTCTCAGCGGCAGATATCACGGTCGAGTTGCACCAAAACCAGCCAGAATGCACTTAGACATATGCCCGATCAGCGTCTGTTGTACACCGTTTTATACGTAATTCTTATTTTTTAGAACTTGTTGCGCCTTATCAATTAGGTTGTCATAATGAAAGATGTGAATTCGATCTGTCTTCATCCTCCTGGCTTGTTTGTAAGTTTCATCGTTAAAGTTGGTTCGTCTGCCCGCCACAACAACGTAATGAATTCTACTAGTATCCAGATTCAGAAATTCTTTGGGGAGTTCCCTGTGAACATCTTGATATTTTTCAAACATCAGCTTTAAATGAGAGAAGTTCGACTCTAACCATGAGTTCCAATCGCTTACTTGTTTAATTCCTTTTCTAAAAGTTGTTCCCAGGCTGCCGTCATTAGTTGTTATGCTCCCGTAAGGATTTTCGAGTTCAACAAAAACAAATTCGTGTCCATAAGAACTCTTACCTACTATTAAATAGTCTGCCTTGTAATTAGGTGGAAGTTCGAACTCAGGAAAGGCATATGATGAATGATGCCCGAAATGAAATTCGGTTAGTACAGAAGCAATAATAAAATAAGCTCTATTGTCTCTGATAAAGTTCAAGATGCCCCGTTCGGTGGTGGTTTTCTGGTTGAGGAGGTTTTCGAAATCGCTGAGAGATTTGATTGACTTGGAATTGTTTTTTAGGTCGTCAATATCTAACATATTGTTAGGGAACAAGGACTTGTTGAAAAAGCCTGCCTTTGGATAAATTTGATAGTCAATTGACGTCATACCTCCACCTTTCGTTAGAGGTTTCGTAGCTTTCTTGATATCAGCTAGTTCCTGATCTGTTAATTCGAAGTAGTTTCTCTCGTATAGCATCTAATGGTGTACAACGCTAAGCTAAGCGGCGGATGTCTCCACTTGCTAGGTAACGATAAAAGTAACGAAGGTGCACCACCCGTACAAACTTTCAAATACCGATGCGGTTAGAAAGACATTCGCCAGAAGCACAGGAAAAAATAGAAAGCACAGAAGTATCAGAAGGTGTACCGAAGTGGGCGAGTCCCTCAGCAGTTGACAAAGAGGTAGTAGACATCTGCCGACTTAGTGCTTGTTGTGGGGAGTTATTTGCGTCGTTGTTGCAATGTTGTCTAACTAGTCTAGCCGTTGATTATTTTGCTCAGTTGTTTGTTATGGCGTTTGCTCCTCAGTTTGCTGCCAACAATCCACCAAATGGCAATTCCATATCCAAAAGCAGTGAAAAAGGTTATGATATGCAGTTGAAAGAAGTAAATAACTACAGCGAGTATCGCTGTTAGAATAAGTTCAATAAAGTAATGGTCTTTCTCATCAAGTCTCCGGTCAAGTATTTGTTTGTTGCCTCGACCTTTTCCAATTCGTTCATTTGTTTTTTTTATGAATTGGTCAATTGAGTAGAATCTATCTTGGTCAGATAGGGAAAAACAGACTCCAAAGGTTAGTTCGATATCCTCGAAAAACCGATAATATCTGCGAACACCTTTAAATGAGTTCTTGATGTTGTTCTTGGAGGTTGGTGGAGTTAGCAAGAAGTCTAAAAATCTGGATTCATCATAATCGGCAGCAGGAGTTTGCCTGTTACGTTGAAATACCTCTATAATTTGAGTTCTTAGTTCTTCGGAGTTCATATTATACGACTTGGGCAATTCCCCACAATGCCAAGGTAAACTTCGTTGCTCCCCGCTATGCAAGTCCCTACCGAAGCTCCCCTTGGCATAAATATAAAACAACTTCGGTTATGAGCAATGAAGATTTAACGGATGTTGTGTTGAGGTTGACCATCTTTCTACAGGGTGAAAAAAGTTCAAAAACCCTCCAACCGTAGTTGAGGAAGTTACACCTCTACTCCAGTCCGGTTGACCGGGCGGATGCAAGTCATCAGGATTTTAGTTCTTTTTATGTTCATTTATGCACAGGATATGTGGCGTAAAAAGAATGTCCCAGCAGGTGCCTCTACGGCCTGAAAGTTAATTATTTTAAGTCTTTTTTTGATTTATTCGCTGAGCAAAGCCGTTTAGCTTGATTTTGTGCTTGAAAACGGCTAAATTCCTCACCAGTAAGTTTTTCTGATGCGTCTCACGCGTCCTGAAAGTACACTTTCTGTCGGTTTCTCCGCGAAAAACTTCCCGCCGATCAAGACAAGTCTTACCCGGCATAAATCAAAAAAAATCCTTTTTAAAAGCACCTGATGGGAAAATCCTGTAGACAACTAGCAGGTAACTTCTTCAATTCAATACAACAATTCAGTAAACACAATGGTGTTTACTTACCTTATATTTTTATCTATTAGTATTTCTATTTTATTCATCATCAATGACTTACCTGACTGTAAATCTGATATATATCCGTCGGTAAACGGAAGTAAACGGCTACAGACGGATATCCTTTCAGTTTCATATGACAAACTAACCAATCTTACCACTAATTGCAATAGCTAGAACCCCTGCTGTTAATAGATGGGTGGGTGCATTACACGTCTCATTTTACTGTCCTGAGTGCGTAGTGGACACTTTGGTATAATCCAGCCTTTGCAAGGTGCCTTTGAGTCGTTTGTCAGGGCGGAACCTAAGGTGTGATTGTTTGATATCGCCGGACGAAAGGTCTTCTGGTCGTGCCTGTCCATCCCCTGTGAGTGTAAGATAAAAGGTGCCCAGACCGCTGAGCTTCACTTGTCTGCCATGAGCCAGCTGGAGCTGTATGGCCTCCGTGAGTGTAGCCAGCATGCCTACCACTGAGCCGTAGTTGAGGTTAGACATTTTGGAAATGACATCTGCCAGCTCATCAAAACTGACATCATCTCCATAGATGATTTGAGGATAGTATTTTCTTGGAAGCGTCAAATCCCTTGGATCCACACGCTGCGTTGGTTTGAATTTCACAGACATTGGACTGAATATTTAAAAGGTAAAACACGAGATGTGAACCTGCAGAAAGCGCTTCAAAAGATTCAGTTTTTTAAAAGCAAAACACATGCCATAGTTGTGTGTAAAGGCCTGCGAAAGTAGATTTTATCCTAAGAAATAGGAGGGTGCGTCTGATAGTTATATTTCACTGCACAGGATGGAAAGTATGTAGCGCCCAACACAACCGTATGTATGGCTCAGAGGAAACGTTTGTTATGCTTGGAAGGAACGTTTGTGTTGGCCGGAGGAAACGTTTGTGTTGGTCGGAGGAAACGTTTGTGTTGCTCGGAGGGAACGTTTCCTCTTTATCAAAGGAACGTTCCTTTTTTTGAGGAGGATTATGGTGTTCTGAGAAAACAATGACCACAGCATCTAAGGAACGGGGGTCTGGGGAATTTAAATGTGACGATTACCAAAAAGTGCGGATAAAAAGAAATCCCGGGAGTGACCCGGGATTTGATTAATGTATCTAAACGTTGAGAAGTGAAATGACTTACTACTAGTGATTAGTCAAGTTGCATCTTTCCAAACCAAATAGTGCCTTTGCCCTTTGACCCATAGAATGTAACCGAATTTGGATCTGAAGTAGGTACAAGAGGGAAATCATAATATAACTTGGCGTCTTCTCCGCCCATTAGCTTCAATGCACCAGGCGTGCCACTAGTTAAATCTATTTTCGAAACATTTACTATTGGCGGGTATTTGTAAACGATACCTTTTTTCTCTTTGCTTTGAAAATCAAGTACCGTCCAGTAAGCATTCTTGCCGTCTGCGCTCATGAATATTTTGGAGTCCAACTCACCTTCAAACGGATAAATGAAACTTTTCTTAAGCTCTCCATTTGAGGACAACTGAAGCATTACGGCATCTCGCTTTTGAGGAATACCTGCCTTGTCTAGTTTATAATTTTGTGCATTGATGAAGAGGTCTCCATTGCTCACTGTCAGAGAACTGAATAGTAAAAAAGGAGTAACTGCAGGCTTTCCTTTCACTCCTGGGATCACGCTCATTTTACCAGTGAGTTGCTCCGAATTCATTGATTTCACATATGCCAGACTATTTCCAGAGACTTTCACGATCATTAGATTGGCTGTTTTTTCAGTGAATTTTGGGTAGATATAGTTTGAAAGTTCCATAGACCCAACTTTGTTTTGCACCTTACCGACAATATAAAGGTCATTTCCATCTAGCGTGATGTTTTCCATGTAGAACGCCGTTCCTGGAGATTCAAAATCTATGTTACGTGTTACTTTCATTGTTTTACCATCTATCTGCAGCAGTTTGAATGATGTGGCTGATGAAGCTGTCACAGCACCTTTGAAGTCTGTAGGCTGAAGCATCATGAAAATGTCTTTGTAACCGTCTTCTCTTTCGAATTCTTTGATGTTTGCGGCTACATGATATTTTAGCTGAAGCTGACTTTCATTAAAGATGTTCATGTCTCTATCTACAGTCATGAAATGATATTTGGGCGCACCACCTTCTCCACCAGACTGGGCAATGGCATTGAGCGTGGAGTCACCTTCAGATGAGAATACCTTGTATAGCTCTCCATATCCCGCGTCTGCCAGTTTTAGTTTCTCTAGTGTTTTCACCTTTTTGTAGTAGCCTGCATTGGTGTACCAGTTCCACTTGTAGGAAGTTTCTTTTTTGACGAAAGTCACCTTAGCAGCTAGACCCATGGAGATACCGATCTCCTTGTACTCATCTCCTTTGAACTTAAAGCCTTTGTATTTGGATTGAGACTTTACAATGTCAATGATTTCCTCTTCCACATTTTTAAACTCATAGTTGAGGTCAAAATGGTAGGTTTCAAAAGTCAATTTCTTTGGATCGCCGAAAAAGTCTTTTTGACTTTTGGTGAAGTAAGTCACTGATACATCATCGGCTGCTTCATCTACAGAAAGGTCTATGACAGAGAACCCAGAGACCTTTTTGGACACTGGATGAACTTTGTCTATAGATAGTGACTGGCTATAGGTCGTGACTGCAAGCAGCAGAGCAGCCCCAGCAATCAAGGTTTTCATTGGATTGTATTTCATCATCTTGTTTGGTTTATAATTAGCGAATTGCATTGATGTGTGAGTTTGAGTATTAAAATGTTATGAGTTGATTTGATAGTCCGTACTTCATTAATCCGACTACAGAATGTACTTTGGCCTTGTACATCATGTTTTTTCGGTGTGTTTCTACTGTGCTTCTTGAGATGGCCAATTCATGGGCAATCTGATCGTTGCTCTTTTCTTCTGCGACCATTACCAGCACCTCACGTTCTCTATGACTGAAGAGCTGCTGAGTGATTTTCAAGATTTCATTATTAGGAATGCGTTCTAGCAATAAGGGCATTACAGTGGGGCTGTAGTAAATTCTGTTATTAAGTATTTCGTGGATTGCCTTTAGGAATTCAGCTTTGGGGGAGTCCCAGAATATGCAAGCATCAGCTAGATCCAATACTGCATACTGTTTGTCACAAAACTGGCTCATGAAGACAAGTAGTATTTTTTGCAGTGGATGGTCTTTCTTGATTGACGCTATTTCTTTGAGAGGTATTTTGCTGAAATCAGTGATCGCGATCATAATCAACCTATGGTCATTGTGCGGAAAGTGATTTGGGATATGATCGTGGTGGGATATACTGTGTATGATCAATTCCTCTTGATGTGCTAGCATCGAGATCAGGCCTTCTAGAAAGAGACGAGATTCACCAATGGCATTGACAGAAATGGCATTCATATAGTAGCAGCGTCTCGTTATGTGGACTTCTGTAAAATTTGCTATTTGACCTGCCTTTTGGAATACAGCATATGCAGTAAAATGATGTTGCTTGCGGTACTTTGAATGACTAGTTGAGGCTGAGATATAGGACCTGAGCCAGGCATACTACAGTCCAATTCCTATGATTATGAAATGAAAGAAAAAGCCACTAAAAGACTGATGCTTCTAGTGGCTAATTGTAATTGTTAAGCGGTTTTGACTTCTTAGAACGTTTGCTAGTTAGATGGCTATTGTGGTGTCACCACTAGCAATTGATCACTATAATCAACCCCACTTCCACTACTAAACCAAATCACAGGTTCATCATTGACGATGTAAAAATCATGGTAATTGTAGGTGATATTGGAATCAAAATCTTTGGTATTGATTACGCCATAGGATTTTGATTCTGCCTCTGAGATTTTGAATAGCTCGTAATCAAAACTTCCATCTTCATTATCTCCATAGCCACCTTTCACCATCACGTACGCCACACCTGAATTGAGTAATTTGACTATAATGTCCGAATCAGGCACATCAAGGCGTGTAAAACTACCAGTGAACTCTGCGATCAAACTGGCGTCATTGGTTTGTGGGTCAAATTTGATTAATCCGAATTCATTGGAATTAGTTCCAAAAATATAAGTGCTGGAGGCATCAGAAACCCATCTATATCCAAAGAAATAGCAGGCACAATCTGCCGTTTTCACATGATCATAGCCATATTGGATATTTGAAGCATCTTGAAAGACAATGTTTGTGTTGCCTTTGTAGATTTCCATATTGCTATTTTGAGCATTTGCTCTAAACCAATAAGGGGTCTCATCTCGCATAAAGGATGGGTTTCGGCTAAACAACCCTGCTCCGGGTGTGTATGACCAGTATTCTGATGGGGAGGTATTGAGTTTGCTTATGCGTAGGATACCATCTCCCTCACCTGAGACATCACCCGCCTCTAAATTGTAAAGCTGATCGTTGTTATCTAAATGCCATACCGTAGGAAAGGACTGATAATGAATTCCATAGAAATCTCTGACGGTACCTTTGGATACTCCATTTTTAAAGACCTCTACATAGTAATTACCATTTTCGGAATAATTGTTCAAATAGATAAATTCATCACTAGGTCCAGTGTAGTAGTTTTCTGTGAGATTGTCAGAGACTGTGGTCAAGGTGGAAACTGTAGAGAGATTGGATAGATTTCCATCTGTCTGGAATTCGAATCTCACTGGCGCAGATGTAGGATTGTCCTGCTTAGAACCCATGACGTAGAGGGAGCCATCTGCTTTCACTTTGATGTGGTCATATGCTAAAGTACCAGAAGAGGAAACCCCAAGATCTTCCTGGAAATTTCTATAAAAGACGGTTGAGTGAATCTTGTAATTATCATTGATTAACTGAACGTTATTCGCATCGGCTGTAGGGTCAGGAGGCGTGCCAAAGAAGTACTCGTCTGTGGAAAAGCAGCTTGTCAGTAATGTGAGTATGCAAAGTGGTATAAATAGTCTTTTCATGATCGTGAATTAAAAGAGGACTCCTACTGAAAAAAACAATGACTGGTAATGCTTTGGGAATAGCTTGGAAGGGATTGTAGGATTTTTAAATTGATTACCCTCCAGTTGTCCAAGTGTCCCAAAATATTCTATTCTAAATGAGAGTTTCTCATCTAAAACATATCCAGTTCCGAACTGGTAGCTGGCGCCCATTACATCATATGACCATTCACCTCGATACTCCGTTGACCCGCTAGAGGTTTTGATGGTACTTCTATCTGGCGGCATGAAAATATGAGGACCAGCCATCACTCTTATTGGAATATAATTGTTACCTAGGTTGATTCTACCCTCCAATCCTAAATGTGTCGTGAAGTAAGCGTAGGTTCCTAACTTGACAGAAATTAATGAATCACCTGAGGCACCCAAATCACCATTCCAATAGGCTTTTCCATAGCTCTCACCAAATCTGCGAGAATCCATGGCATTATAGCCCAAAGACATGTTCACTATGGTTCGTACTACATCACCGTCTGACAGAGATCCGCCATATTGAATGACTAAACCGCCATTGGCGTAGCCTGCATCTTTGTTAATGTCGGCGGAACCCCAATCATTGATTGGCTGTGAGTATCCCAAGTGAATTTCATGCTGTGCAAAGGCTGTCACATTCAATAAGCCAAAAAAGGCAAAGAATAATAAGTTGTATTTCTTCTTCATAAGCGGTGAAAGAATTAGTTCCAAAATGTCCTATACTCCAACCATCTAGTTGCTTGGTTGGATTTTTAACAAAGTTGAAGTGTTTATCTATCAGCTCCTATACCGAGTAATACGCATTTTGTGGCTAATCTGAGTTCATTGAGCCACTTCACATACCTAATGTTGGTTTCAAAGAGGGTTTTATCTAATAATCAGGATGAGCATTTTTATTTGTTTCACAAGACCAGTAAAAAATGAGGATTCTTTTTTTGGCTGTCCTTAGCTGATGTTTACAAGTGCCAGAAGGAGGAAAAATAGAATGTGTAGTTTTTTCATTTCGATAATTCTGATGGTGAAGATAGTAGATGTGATCATGTCTCGATTTTGTGGTTTTGTTTTAATCCATCTGATAAATCTTAACCTCACCGGTTTCTAATCCTACGGCGATTCTCTTTCCATCTATCGAGACATCCAGCGACCAAATAGATTGATCAGAAACGGCGACTTGCTTGAGGACATTACCAGTTCGAATGTTGTAGAAATAAATGAATCCCGCAGAAGTGGCGATCAACACATCAGGGTCTGTTGGGTGAAATCTAAGAGCAGAAACGTATCTCGCTAGTGTTTGCGAAAAAATTACCTTTCCAGTTTTGGGAGAAATAACTTGGAGTTTGCCTTTGTTGTCGCTGGCAGCAATCAAGACCTCTCCGCCAGTAGTGCCTTTGATGTATGGGTTCGCAGCAATTTCTAAAGCCGGCTTATCAAAGGCCAACAATACTTCTGGTGATTCCTCTTTTTTGCCTTTGACCACCTTACCTTCCGATCCACAGCTGTAGAGATTGCTGAAGGGGCCATAGGCAATAGAATTTGCTTTTTCGGAATGGTGTTGCCATCCGATGGAGGTTGACATAGCATTCTTGGCAAAATCGAACTCAAAAACTTTTCCATCCGGACCTGCCCATCCGAGACGGGAAGTAGCCGCATCAAAACTCAAACCGCTGCGTCCACCCGCATAAGGGCTGAGGGTGCCTAGATTTTCACCGGTTGCCCATCTAAAGACGAAAATGGCGCCACCTGCAAACGCATTTTGTGCCACAATGAGCATCGGACTAGCGCTATTGACGCTCACAGCAGCCATCGGTTCATACGCATCGCCTTCTACTGCCCATGTCAAATTACCATCGCTCACTTTGTATACGGCCACTTTTTTGTCCAATCCGCCAACAAACAAGCTCTGACCATCAGGACTAAACTTGACAGATAGCACACGATCGGTAGATTTGATAGAAGGCTGAGATATTTCCCTGATTGTTGTGGGATCAATCTTACGTAAATCTTGAAATTGAGCCAATAATGAGCTACCACTCAGTAATATCAGCGTAATAAAAAGGCCTATTTCAGAAAGGGATCTTGATGTGTGAAATACGGTCATAATTTTAAATCATTATTATGCTGAATGAAAATGTAAGAATATTGTCGGAGCGGTTGTATCTGTTCATTAAGAGCCAATCAATTGGAAATTAATCTTGGATCTAAGAAGTACTTTCTTTAAATCATTGGCCAGCAAATCCTTAGGTCTTTTATTCAACCATTCGTCTATTGATGCAGAATAGTTAGATGGACAGTCAAAACAATCAGATCTTAGCCAAAGTATAAGGTTGATAAATGCGATAATGACAATTCCTTGAAAAAGATATTTCATCAAAATATGGGTTCCATTAAGCTAGGTATCAAAAAACCGACTGTGAGTTCGTAGGTCATGATCTTAGCATCATGTGGCAAGACTGGAAGATTAGCAGTTTGATTGAACTCATTTTTGTCAGTATAGACATCAGGAACGTCAAGGAATTTGGAATACCTTCTGGCTGTCACTCTAAGTACACTGTTATCACTTACCATAAAATAGCCACTCAATTCCGTAGAGGTATAGCCGCTCTTTTTTCCATAAGTAGATACCGTATAGGCTAACCTAACGGAGATAGTTTCATCGTCATTTTGAAAAGCGATTTGTGCCTGAGGCCCTAGACCCGCTCTGTGCTTCACCATGTAAGACCCTGATCCATAGAAATAGTCTCCATTGTTATCATCGAAGGTGCCACGCATAACTTCATCACCCGGTTCGCTAAAGTGCGGAAAATTCACACCTTCTTTGCGCCAAAGAAATGCACCACCTAGCCCTGCGGTAAAATGATCACCAATGTCAAAAATACGACCACAGACCTCCCAATTGAGTATGGTATGGCCGTACCCAATTCTTGGGGTTTTGTCGGGATTAGAGACTCTAATGGTTCCTAGCTGTAAAAACTCGGAATTGGCTCTGTAGAATTTCCCATCAATGATTCCCTCTATAGTGATACCGGGCGATATGTTACTAAAGGTGTCGTCTGCTGGCATGAGGTAGGATACTTTGCCGACCGTATTGGAATTATAGCTGGCATATAATCCCACACCCCAGAGTTGCGCATGGCTTATACATGTACTCCCTAAGATTAATAGGAATGTGAGGACTGCCTTGTTGTGTTTTCGCGCGTTGGTTTTCATCATCTGAGTGGGCTAAGTTCTAGTTCGAAATGGGCTACTCCTTTGTAATAGCCATTGTCTTGATTTTTAGTGAGCATAAGTAGTACTCTGTCACCTTTGAGATGTCTTTCTAATATGACGAAATCACCTACTATACCTGGACTGTAAAAAGTGACATTATTCGACATCTCTGTATAAGTATAATCGTCGTATGGTATGACGCGTCTGGAAAAAATGTAGGTGGACTTGGTAAACGGCACCTGCTGATAGTTATAATCATTGGGATCAATATCTTCATCAGTCGGGGAGATCCTGAATAGAGTTTCATAGTCCGAAATCTCTCCTCTGTCATTTGAAATGAAGGTAGTGTCAATATATTGTACTGTGCCGCCGAGGAAAACATTCTTGGTAAAACTCTCTAAGGATTCATTGCCATTTCCGTCACTGGTGACTGTGGCATAAGAGATGGTCATTTTGTCTATGTTCCAGCTATTATATTGGCGAATGGAGGTGAGTACATCTGGATCTTCTGCACAGCCAAGTAGAAACATTAGTGGAATGATGAGGATTAGTTTGGTTTTCATCGTGTTGGAAATATGGTTTTAGTGCTTTTTTGAAGACGGGCTATTTTGGTGTCACAATCAGCAAATGATCAGAATAGGTATAGCCACTCCCACTGCTAAACCAGATCACTGGCTCGTCATTGATGATGTAAAAGTCTTCATAATGAAAGGCTATTTTCGAATCGAAATCTCTGGTGTCGATGATTCCATAGGACTTGGATTCGGCTGCAGATACTTTGAAAATCTCGTAAGTGTGCGAACCGTCTTCTCTATATTCGTTACCATCTGTGACCATAAGGAAGGCCACACCAGATTTCAGAAGTTTCACAGTATTTTGAGCGTTTTGCTCAGTGTATTCGGCAGTGAAATTTGCCTCTTGAGTGACGGTGCTGGTTTGTGCATCGTATTTTACCAACCGAAATTTGTTGTACTCTAAAGCCAGAGTATAAGCTACTTGACCATCTACCAAGTTATAATACACGTGACCAAAGGCATTGACGTTGGTCTCAGTTTGAAAAAGCATAACTCTATATCTCACCTCATTTGCATCACGATACAAGTCCACATAGTCTCCTCTGAAGATTTCTACACCTCTTGAACCATTTACACCCATGAAATAAGGGATATTCCCTATCATGAAACCGGACGATCTGATGAAGCTTCCAGGTAAACTCCAGCGATAGACAGGAGGAAAGGAGCGAATCAGATTGACCCCAATGATGCCTGATCCATCGAAAGCATCTTTTGTTACAAAATTGTAAAGGTTGTCGTTTGCATCTAGTTGCCACGCTGGCTGATACTTCTGCGAATAGTTTTGAAAGGTTCCAATAGAATCTCCATTTCTATATAGAGATGAACCATCTACAAAGAAATAATCATCATTTGGTCCCGTAAAGTAATTTTCTCTGAGGTTTTCATCAAAGGAAGGGAGGTCCGTAATGGTGGATAGGTTAGAGAAATTCCCATCTGTTTGGAATTGAAATTTTCCTGACCCAACGCCACTCTCTGTTTGTTTGGAACCCGTTATATATACAGATCCATCTCCTTTGATTTTCACTTGTTCGTACTTCAGGATATCGTCTTTTGAAAGCCCAAGATTTTCTTGAAAACCCCGATAAAACACCTTCGTTAGGATTTCATAGTGGTCATTGATCAAGGCGACTTCTCGCTCTATGCCTGTGGAGTCTGGTCGCATACCCACGAAGTATTCATCAGAGGTAAAGCAACTTGGCAGGGAAATAACAATTGTCAGTATAGTGAGTGGAAATAATAAGCCTTTCATGTTCTCAGATTAAAATAGGATACCAACAGAAAAAAACAATGATTGAAAACTGCTAGGATAAAGCAAGGACAGCCCACCAGAATTGTTAGGAATTTGCGCTCCACCTATCGTGTAAAATGTGCCGAAGTAATCTACACGGAGAGAAAGCCTCTCACCCAATACCATACCTGTTCCCAGCTGATAGCTCAAACCAACTATGTCGTATGACCAAGTCGCGATGGATTCACTGCTTTCCGTGGTGAAGGTGCCATCTAAATTATCATTGGCAGTTTTTACGGTGCTTTTGTTAGGTGGAGCAAATAAATGTGGGCCCGCCGTAGCTCTTAGTGGGATATAACTATCCCCACCTAGAGGGATCTTGAACTCCAAGCCAGCATGCGCTGTGGCAAATACGTAAGTGCCCGTCTGTACTGAGACAATAGAATCTCCTAATCCAGCCGGATCAAGTCTCCAGCGATAGTTGGCATATTCTTTACCGAACTTTTCGGAGCTCATGGCATTGTATCCCAGTGCCATATTTGCAATTAACCTAACAGCATCCCCATCGGAAATTGGTCCCCCAAACTGTAACACCAAACCTCCTTGGCCATAGCCTGCATCTTGAGAGATGTCTGCGGCTGCCCAATCTTTGATAGGCTGTGAGTAGCCCAAATGCAATTCGAACTGAGCCATAGTATTTAAGCTTTGCAGGCCAAAAATCAGGTAGAACAGTATTTTGAGTTTCTTCATGTGAGGAGATCGTTTATTAGTGATTAGGTGGCCTTTGGTTGATTTAGACTTTTGGTTTGTCCCTTTTTAGAGCACCTGACAAAATTCCAAACATGAGCCACGCTTTGAAATACTGCATATGCTGTATATCACCCCTTTTGGCATACCCTCTTCAGGGTATATTTCACCTCTATAGTCTTAAAATGATGGTTCTGAGCTAATTTTCAATTTGGATTAAATGATGCTATGAAGTTGAGATCGGTCATCTCCTTTTTTTTGTTCACACTTGGGCTCAGTAGCATTTCACTTGCTCAGTTGAATGGTACCTTTCGCTCCATTACGGTGGATGATGGGCTTGCGCAAAACACTGTTTGGGATATGCTGCAGGACAGCTCGGGCTATTACTGGTTCGCCACTGCAGATGGACTCAACAAATATGATGGACAGAACTTTGTCCACTACAAGCGTGTGGAAGGGAAGTCAATGACCATTTCGGGTAATACCGTAGGAAAACTTTTCCTAGATAGCGAAAACAGAGTTTGGGCATTGCATAATGAAGGCGTGAGTGTGTATGATCGGAATGCTGATCAATTTGACAAACATTTCCATGCTAGAATGCTCGGTGAGACCAATCAGGGATTATGGTTCTTGAAGGAGGATTCTATCGAATTGCTTGATGTCCATAGTTTGGAACATATATCGTCTGTTTATCTAGCAAGAACTAAAGTTAAAACGCATCCTTTAACAAGTAGGCAATTGCTTCATCGAGGTGTTTTTTACCTAGCGGGTAAGGGTGGTGTCGAGGTATTCAATACCACTACAAAACGGCTCAATGTATTGAATACTCCTTTGGATTATGGAGGGGCGTTTTTGCTTATGAACGATACTACTATATTTTGCCCTGGAATGGTGAGTTATATGTTGAATATAATTACAGAAGAATTCATTCCCATTTCTTCCACCATGCGTTTCAGCTCAGATTTTTATCCTACGGACGTGCAATGGTACAATGGGCAAATACTTGTAAGTAGTGCCATGGGACTGTATGTCATAGATCCGAAAACGATGAAAGTGCTGGCACATCTTGAATCTTTTGATGCCAATACTGAGATGGGGTACAAGTTTGTCGAATGCATCTTCGTAGATAAAAATAATGTGCTTTTCTTGGGCACCAACGGGAACGGTCTAAAAGTCTATAGCCCGTTTACAAATAGATTTCCACAGTATAGCACAGCTAAGGCACCTTTGGATATGGTGAAGTCCATTAGCCTGCTTCCGAATGGTAAAGTATTGTCTGGAGTCTACAATCATGGGCTGGTGATTTACAAAAACCATAAATCATATCGTCAAGTAAATTTCTCTGAAAGGTCATCAGAGAATGCGATTTTGGGCATGACCCCATATGATGAAAAAAGCATTTTGGCTATTCAAGCAAAAAACCTACTGCGATTCAATATTGAGACCCTAAAAACGGAAGCGATCATTGAAGATTTGGATGTGTTAAATATTCCTTATCCAAAGTTTGAGAAAGTAGAGAATGGCTGGTATTTCAATACTAATAGTTCTATTTTGAAAGTATCTAGCAGCCTCAAAATCGATACAGCGCTTGCTGTTTCAGGTGTAGACTACATCACTTCATTTGCGCTTCATGGAGGAAAGTTTTTTGTAGGTACCAACAATTCCTTGTTTTTATTCGATTCTGCCGGCAATCAATTAAAGGAGCCATTGCAGGTCTATATGAAAAGTATCACGATTTCGAATGATCATGTATATGCAGCTTCACAGTCTGGGCTTTTTGAACTTACCCTAGATGGCGATTTGATTAGAAAACATGATGTTTCCTCGGGCCTCAATAATGATTTTGTTTATGGTATCCTGGAAGATGACCTTGGGTTTATCTGGATCAGTCATAACAAAGGCTTGTCGCGAATTGATCCTGTGAGGAATGAATACTTGCAATTCGACGTGACAGATGGATTGCAATCCAATGAGTTCAATACGGGTGCATTCTACAAACACACAGACGGTAAGCTTTACTTTGGTGGTGTAGGAGGAGTCAATGTAATCGACCCAAAGAATCTGATACTCAATAAGCGACCACCTCAGATTTCGCTCAATTCCATTTCTCTTTTTGATCAGCCATTCGAGATGGACACCACGGCCAATGAGAAGCAACTTTTAGTGTTGGATTACAATCAAAACACTTTGTCCTTTGATTTTGCTGCACTTGACTTCACCCAGCCAAATAGTTGTCGCTATGCTTATAAAATGGCAGGTATAGATGACAAATGGATAAAAAGTGGCAGTCGCCACTATGCTCGCTATGCCAATCTGCCTGCTGGCAATTATGCTTTTCAGATGAAAGCCGCCAATGGTGATGGTGTATGGATGGAGCGGCCAAAGACAATTCAGATCATCATCGTACCACCATATTGGCAGAAGGCGTGGTTTAAGATAGCGATGGTTTTACTCGGATTTCTAGTGATTGCTGGGCTTGTCATGCTCCTCTTGGCCAGACAGAAGCTGAAACTTCGCCGTGAACTAGAGATAAAGCACAAGCTGGAACTAGAACGTGTAAGGATCTCGCGAGACTTGCATGACAATGTAGGCGCTCAGCTGAGCTTCCTCATTACCAACATGGAGTGGATCGCTGATCACCCAGAATCTCTGGATACAGATGAGCGTAGAGACCAGCTAAAGCAGTTGAGCGATACGGGTCGGCAAGCGATCACCACACTCCGTCAGACCATTTGGGCGATTAGCCAAAATGAACTGAGTGTAGAGGAGTTTGCTGACAGATTTAAGCAGTTTGCGATGAAACTTGTAGAGTTTCGTCCAGACATCAAACTACACTTTCAGGAGAATATTCAGGAGAACACCTTGCTCTCACCTGAGGTAGCCCTCAATCTCTTCCGTGTTGCTCAGGAAGCTTTTAACAATGCGATCAAACACGCTCATGCATCTGATTTTCATATAAGTTTTGAGTCTCGGGCGGAATTACTTTTTGCATTTGAGCTCAAAGACAATGGGATGGGTTTCGATACTTCGGTACCTGGCCCAGATGGGCATTATGGCTTGTCTAACATGAAGGCTAGGGCTTTGGAAAGTGGCGCAAAGTTGGAAATAAAGAGTAGTGTAGAAGATGGCACCATTATCCAACTGAGCTGGAATGGTGTGGTAAATAATGCATATGCTGTATAGGTGCAGTAGGGTAATTCACTGATTTTTGTACTATGTCCACCAAACCGATAAATGTTGCTATAGTAGATGATAAGCTGCCCAACCGGTCATCTCTATCTCAGAAAATCGGACAATACGATGATTTCGAGGTGACTTTTATAGCTGAGAATGGTGTTGATTTTCTTGCTCAAATGAAAACTTCGCACAAACTACCAGATGTAGTCTTGATGGATATAGATATGCCTGAGTTGGATGGAATTGGCGCTGTGAGTGCAGGTTTTCAGCTTTATCCTGGAGTGCATTATGTTATGCTCACTGTATTTGATGATGATGCTAAAATTTTTGAAGCGATTAAATCTGGCGCTGTTGGTTATCTTCTCAAAGACGAAAAAGTAGAGGCCATAGCTGAGTCACTTCGTCAGGTTATGAACTATGGTGGAGCACCGATGAGTCCACGGATAGCTCGCAAAGCTTTACAGCTTTTATCTGGTGCAAAAGTGGCCGTACAGCAAAAGGAAGAAAATGTGCTAACGGATAGAGAGATGGAAATTCTCCAAGGACTTATAAGTGGGTCGGATTATAAATTGATTGCGAATAAGCTATTTATCAGCCCATTTACCGTAAGGACACACATCACCAATATCTATAAGAAACTGCATGTGAGCAATAAAGCTCAGGCAATAAACCTAGCAACCAAGAAGGGCTGGTTTTCATGAATTCATCACCGCTATAAAAGAAAAGGCGCTCATAAAGCGCCTTTTCAATTCTTTAATGATCTAGGGTCACTCCAAAGTGACTTTTCGTTCTACTATGTTGAACGGACCAGGGATCGCATTGCCGTCTTTGTCGATCAACTCAAGCTTGATAGTTACTGTGCCTTTCTCCAAACCTTCTATGAAGTAAGGCGCCCATTCGGTAATCATGTATTCTTCACCGTTGATGGTCGCTTTTACTTTATTGCCTTCTGGTGAGATTGCAACATTGAGGAGGTAGAAATCCAACATCAATTTTTCCGTATCTGCGCCAGAGTAAGTTCCTTTAGGACGGCTAAAGAATAAATGTGGGGCAGCAAGATCGGCTTCAACTGGCTCCACATCACCCACGGTTAAGTTTTGAATGTAATAAGCAGTTGTACTTTTCACACTTTCGTGATAAGATCTAGACAAGAACGCCAATATGACATAATTGCCCGCTGCGAGTTCATTGGACACACCTGGCATGTAATGCGCTGAGTAGGGTCCATTGTTCACGATGAAGTGAATATGCTGTCCTTTACCAGAATTGGCTATGCCTCTGGTCTCAGCATCAGAGGTTTGAACACCCAGATCAAACCCTGTTACATCAAAAATGAAGTCAACAGCGTAGGTAGAGTCTTTGGCAATTACGGTCACATCATTTTTGGTAAGCACAGACTCTGGAAATTGAGGAGATGCTGGTGCCTTGTAAACATTGTATTTTTTGGTTGTTGCTTCCGCTGTTTCTTCCGAAGTATTCTTCGCAGGCCCACAGCTTGCAGCTAATATGATTAATGGTAGGAAATAAGTAAGTTTCATGATCTAGTTTTTAGTTTAAATAAAAATTTATTTAAGACTTCTATCATTCGATCACGACCTGATCTGGGTCGGTATAACCGAACAATTTATCCAATGGCACTTCTTCGATTTTGCCATATTTCTTTAAGCTGTCAAAATCAATATTGTCTCGTGACCCAACGAGTACAGTGATGTATTGATTGTCTTTAATAAAAGTCTCTTGGAAGGTTTTGAGATCTTCAAAGTTCATTTCTTTTACCTGATTGTAAATATCCTTTCTGATATCATAATCAAGTCCTTTGTCCTGAGCGCCGATGTAGCTCCAAAGCACGCTTGATCTAGTAACGCGCTCAGACTCTATTTTGTTAAGAATAGCATCCTTAGCAATATTGAAAGCGTCTTCTGTCTGTGGCATGTCATTGAGTAGTCCCATCAAAGCATCCATAGCCTCAGATTGCTTATCAGCTTGTGTACCCACATATGCGAATAAATAGTCACTCTTTTCCTTTTTAGATGCTTGAGAATAGCTCGAAAACACTGAATAAGCTAGACCTTGTGCTTCGCGGATTTCTTGGAAAACCACGCTATTCATTCCACCGCCAAAGTACTGGTTGAAAAGCCTTACTGCAGGCTCCATCTCTGAATTATACTGATTTCCTTTAGATAAGAAAATAACCTCGGTCTGACGCATGTCGTAATCTGCCCAATAGACTTTAGGCTCTTCCATATCTAATTCCGGATAGACTTTCAATTCTGGTATTTCATTGAATGATGCAGGTACTGGATGATTTTCGGCTAAAAAGGTCTCTACTTCTTTAGTCGGTTGTGGACCGTAGTACAAAATTCTATGAGGCAGCTTCGTAAGCCCTTGGATGATCTCTATCAAGTCAGTTGCCTCTATTTTCTCGAGTTCATAATTTGGAATTACATCATTGAAAGGGTTGTTAGCTCCATATTTTCCATAGTTGAAAAGGCCACTCCAAAGGATAGCACCTTTATCTTTTTTGGCATCCGTACGAGCCTTGAAGGTTCTATCCACCATTTTATCCAATGCATCTTGGTCAGCTTTTGGATTTGCCAAAAGTGACTCAAATAACTTGGTAGCTTCTGTCATGTTCTCATCCAATCCAGAAAGCGTCACATAAGTGCGCTCTTGCGAAGCATTCACACTGAAGCTACATCCGATTTTATACAGCTCTTTTTTGAATTCCTCGGCGCTGTACATTTCATTACCTATATACTCTAGATAGGATGCTGCGAAGGATAATTTAGGATCTGCATTTTGGCCAAAGTCAAAAAGGTAGGTCAATTCAAATAACTCATTCTCTTTATTAAAGGCGCTGAGTACTTCCACATTGTTCACAGTGGACTTCACCACATCCTTGTTATAATCCACATAAGATGGTGTTAGTTTTTCCACTTCGGTTGCAGCTATTTTCTCATGGAAAGGAGATTTGCTATCCCTGTTTAGAGGCACTTTCGTGATTTGTGGCTTGTCTACTTTTTGTTGGTTTTTATCTTCACCATTGCGTTTATAGACCACCACATAGTTGTCTTTATAGTTAGCATTCGCAAAAGTTACAAGATCTTCCTTTGTGATTGCTTCCATCTTTTCAATCTCTTGGATATAGTCGCTCCATGCCATGTTATTGGTAAATGCCATCACCATATCATTGGCTCTAGACGAATTACTTTCCAAGCCTTTCATAGCTGAAGTTTTAAAGTCTGCTATGACAGCACCAATTAACCAGTCATCAAAGGCGCCTTGCTTTACCAATTCTATTTGCTCAAGAATTAGGTCACGAACTTCTTCCAATGTCTGATTCTGCTTCGGGTTGCCATAGAAAGTGTGAACAGAATAATCGTTCATAGCGTCCACGTAGGATCCAGCACTAAGCACCGTCTGCTTTTGCTTTAGATTAATATCAATAAGTCCTGCTTCAGAATTACTCAACAGCATATCAATGAGCTTCACCTTGATGATTTCGTCAGAGGAAGTTCCGTCAAAGCGATAACCCATATATAGAAATTCTGCATTGGGTCCATAAACTTCTTTTTCAATAGGAGCTGTGATAGGCGCCTCTTCTACTTTCGTCCAAGTTGGTAACGTGGTGTTTGGCTCCCAGCTTCCGAAATTTTCATCAATGAGTTTGATGGTTTTGGTGTAGTCAATATCTCCACTGATACAGATAGCTACATTGTTGGGTTTGTAGTACGTTTCGAAGTAGTTAACAATCTCTGTTATTGAAGGATTCTTCAGATGATCTATAGTACCGATTACCGTTTGTGTACCATAAGGATGCGCTGTAAACATACTTGCGTACATAGTCTCGTAGACTTTCCAGTTGTCATTATCAAGTGAGCGGTTCTTTTCTTCATAGACTGCTTCTAGCTCAGTATGAAAAAGGCGATTGACGATTTTACTAAAGCGTGAACCTTCTATTTCCATGAATCTTGCTAACTCATTAGATGGAATATCAACTGTATAAACTGTACGGTCCTCTGAGGTGTAGGCATTGAGTCCTTTACCACCCAGTAGTGCAATCATTTTGTCGTACTCGTTGGCTATTGCCCACTTTGCCGCTTCGTTGGAGTAGGCATCTATTCCTTCATAATAAGCTGTGCGCTCAACATCATCTGTAAGGGTCGCATATTGATTGAACATGGCTTCTATGCTATCCAACATCACGACTTCTTGCTCATAATCAAGCGTCCCAAATTTGTCATTTCCTTTGAACATCATGTGTTCTAGATAATGTGCCAAACCTGTGTTTGTTGCAGGGTCATTTTTACCACCTGCTTTTACAGGGATGTATACATGTAATCGAGGGGCATTTTTATAATCGCTGAGATAGACTTTTAGTCCATTATCCAGCGTATAAATTCTGGTTTCCATTGGGTCACCGACTACATATTCATAAGTATAGTCGTCAGCTGTAGCTGTCTTGGTTTCAAACTTTTCAGGAGTGGGTTGGCAGGCAATTAAGAAGGTCAATAGCAATGCCGAGAAAAATGCTTTCATTTGGGTCTGTTTATATTATAGGTAAAGGTAGATAAAAGATAAGGAGTGTTTTTTAATCGTCTTCTAGTGTATTGAGTTGCCCCTTTTCGGAAAGCATCACAGCGACAAATTTTAGACCTGGGATTTCCTCGAATACGACGATCATCATCACTGTGATGGGGACACTTAGGATCATACCCATTACACCCCATATAGCCCCCCATATCGTTAGGGAAAGTATAACTACAAGCGAGCTAATGTTGAGAGAGTTCCCCATAAGTTTAGGTTCTATGATGTTACCTACGACTACTTGTATGATGCCTACTATCACAAGGACATAGAGGAATGGTCCAAGTTGTCCATATTGAAGTACAGCGAAGCATGCCGGAAAGAGCGTAGCTATCAATGAGCCAATCGTAGGGATATAGTTTAAGACGAAAATCAATATGGCCCAAAAAACAGGTGCATCTATTCCTAAAAGCAATAGGGCAACATAACTAAGTACACCTGTCAATAAGCTCACAATAGTTTTAAGCGTGAGATATCGGCTGATACTGTGATCCATTTTTTGGAAAAGCTTCACTGTTTTTTTCTGTTGCTTCTCAGATGGGTATAGAATATTGAGTTTATAGGGGAAAATACTTTCCTCTATCAGAAGGAATAAGACATATAGCAATATCAGAAATGCATCTCCGACGATGAAAGTGACATAATCGATCATATCGCCAGCTAATGTTGCCATATCTAATTCCTTGACATATGTGTACAGTTGAGAAGTAACATCCATGCCTACTAGCTCATTTATCTCCAGCAACGTAGCATCTAGGTTTGCTTCGTACAATTCTATTCCTTCTAAGAGATTGCCCATACTGACAAGCAAGAGTTCTATAATGAGAAAGATTACCAAGTTGATTACCACGAATCCAATGGTACTCTGCAACCACATGGGACAATTGTCCCGCATCCAAGGTATTTGCTGTATGTTTTCGCGGAGCTCATGTATAATGAACCAAACAATCAATGCTAGTATAAAAGGAATGATGTATTCCTCGGAATAAACAAGTATTATGGTGGTGCAAACAATAGTAAGCAAGAGATACGCTGCTCTCGCCAAGGAAGATTGATGGTTTTCCATGTATTTAGATAAATAGGTTTTTGGTAAAATAAAGATAGCAGACTAGAAGGATTTATTGATTGAATAATTTTGAATTCAGCTAGTCTTAATGTTTTGGCACAATAATATTTAAAGGTTTTTAAGTTTGAATAACTTTACATTTTTCGAGAACTAAAGGATAATCTATATGGCATTTGATGTAAGTATGATCAAGGAAGTCTATCGCACCATAGGGGAGCGCGTAGAAAAGGCGAAATCTATCACGGGTAAAGCATTGACTTTATCTGAGAAGATACTTTACAGTCATCTATATCAAGGCGATCCTTCTGAGGAATATAAAAGGGGTGGTTCCTATGTTGATTTTGCTCCTGATCGTATCGCATGTCAGGATGCCACTGCCCAGATGGCATTGCTCCAGTTCATGCAAGCTGGTAAACCCAATGTGGCTGTGCCCACTACAGTGCATTGTGATCACTTGATCCAAGCCAAAATAGGTGCCGCTGCGGATTTGCAGAATGCTTTGAATACTAGTAATGAAGTTTTTAACTTTTTAGAATCTGTTTCGAAAAAATATGGAATAGGCTTTTGGAAGCCAGGATCTGGGATCATTCACCAAGTGGTGCTTGAAAACTACGCTTTTCCTGGAGGAATGATGATTGGTACAGATTCCCACACTGTGAATGCAGGTGGTTTGGGTATGGTGGCGATCGGTGTAGGTGGAGCTGATGCCGTAGATGTGATGGCAGGAATGGCTTGGGAGTTGAAATTCCCAAAACTGATAGGTGTAAAGCTTACAGGTAAGCTAAACGGATGGACTTCCCCGAAAGATGTGATTTTGAAAGTAGCGGGTATTCTAACTGTAAAAGGAGGTACTGGAGCTATTGTGGAATACTTTGGCGAGGGAGCTAAGAGTATGTCTTGTACTGGAAAAGGCACGATATGCAACATGGGTGCGGAGATAGGCGCTACTACTTCTACTTTCGGATATGATGAGTCTATGGAGCGCTACCTAAGAGCTACAGGGCGAAGTGAAGTGGCTGATTTAGCCAATGAGGTAAAAGAACATCTGACTGGAGACGCTGAAGTCTATGCGAACCCTGAAAAATATTTCGATCAAGTGATAGAAATCGACCTCAACACACTCGAGCCTCATGTAAATGGACCTTTTACTCCAGATTTGGCTACACCAATAGGCAAGATGGCTGCTCTGGCTAAGAAGAACGATTGGCCAACTAAAGTAGAATGGGGATTGATCGGGTCATGTACCAACTCATCATATGAAGATATTTCACGCGCGGCTTCCATTGCGGAGCAGGCTTTGGCCAAAGGCTTAAAACCTGCAGCAGAGTTTGGAATAAATCCAGGATCGGAGCAGGTGAGATTTACGGTAGAAAGAGACGGTTTCCTAGATACTTTCGAAAAACTAGGGACTAAGATATTCACCAATGCTTGTGGACCATGTATCGGACAGTGGGACAGAGCAGGTGCAGACAAAAAAGAGAAAAACACGATCATTCACTCTTTCAATAGAAACTTTTCTAAAAGAGCGGACGGTAATCCAAATACCCATGCTTTTGTAACTTCTCCTGAGATGGTTGCCGCTATAGCGATTTCTGGAAATTTAGGGTTCAATCCAATCACGGACACACTCACTAACGATAAAGGTGAGCAAGTAAAACTCGACCCACCTCACGGATGGGAACTGCCTGAGAAAGGTTTTGATGTAGAAGATTCAGGGTATTTAGCACCAGCAGAAGATGGTTCGGGTATTGAAGTGAAAGTAGCTAAAGACTCTAGCAGGTTACAATTGCTTGATCCGTTTACTCCTTGGGATGGAAAAAACATCACGGGGGCAAGGATTTTGATCAAAGCAAAAGGTAAGTGTACTACGGATCATATCTCTATGGCGGGTCCATGGTTGAGATACAGAGGTCATTTGGACAATATCTCTAACAACACTTTAACAGGTGCGGTCAATGCATTCAATGATAAGACTGATAATGTTAAGAATGAATTGACCGGAGAATATGGCGCTGTACCAGATACGCAGAGAGCTTACAAAGCCGCTGGTATCCCTACTATAGTGGTAGGTGATCATAACTACGGCGAAGGATCTTCTCGTGAGCATGCCGCTATGCAACCAAGACATTTGGGGGTAAGAGCTGTATTAGTAAAGTCCTTTGCAAGGATTCACGAGACCAACCTGAAAAAGCAGGGGATGCTTGGTTTGACATTTGCCAATGAGGCAGACTATGATAAGATACAAGAAGATGATACGATCGACTTCTTGGATTTGGTGGACTTTACTACTGGTAAACCGCTAAGCTTGAAATTCAATCATGCTGATGGAAGTTCAGATGTAATCATGGCCAACCATACTTATAATGATAGCCAGATCGGTTGGTTCAAAGCAGGATCTGCATTGAACTTGATCAAATTACAGAACAACTCCTAAGATGGAGAGATACTAAAAGAGAAAGCCCCATCGATGAAATCGATGGGGCTTTCTTGTATAAAGTAAGATTTTAAGTAAATCAGATAGAGTTGTAATAATCGATTACTTGTAGCAAATCCTCTACAGTTTTCATTTTGAGTTTATTCTCTTTGATGTAGAATTTTACCTCTCCTTGATGGCTTTGAATGTGGTCAAGAATGTAAATCCCTTTATTTGGTCGGATTTCCACTACATTTTGATTCGGTCCTTTCACGTAAAATTCCTCTTTCAGTAGATATTTAGAATTGGTCCCTTCGATATAGCCCTTACTAGGATTACCTTTTAAAATAGTGCATCTATATTTTTTTAGTAGTGCAATCCTGGTTCCGTTCTGCATCAATTCGTAAAACTCATATTTGTTCTTATCGTCAAAAGCACCTATAAATTGTCGATCACCAATAAGGAAGTTAGTGATTGTTTTTTTATCTGGGACTCTATAGGCCTTATTCTCATAATTGAAAATAATGTCCCCGCTTTGCGTGTTAAACTTAGTTTCAGGGAGTTCTATTTGAGAATCATTGGCATAATAGATAGTAGCGGCTTCCCATGAATCATTAACATAAGGTGATCCATCGATATCTTCACCTGTCGTTTCCAAATTGAAATTAAGTGAGCCACCGAAGTTTCCAAAATTATACTGCGAAAATGCCTGCGAGAAACCATTGATAGAAATCAATAAAAGACTGATGATAATTAAATGCTTCATTTTACTAAAATTTTTTTTGGTGATTTTGATTGAAAGTAAAGGTGGAACATTCTCAGGACCAAAACCACTTAGTATGTTGTGTAAATTTAATTGTCATTGATTTAAATTGGTCGTTTACAACACTTTATTGGATAAAAAACAATCTTATTATTTCAGAGTTAGTTCTTTTTGATACAATTTGAGCTAAAATTTGAGAAGACACAAATATCCCTCTTTGCTATGAATAGAATTTTGATTGTAATAATGCTACTAACAGCACTTTCTTGTTCGAGGAAAGCTGTTAGTGAAAAATCTAATTCTCTTGCCACACTTAAAGACTCATACAATTCTTCAATGTATAATGCGGATTCTACTGGGATCATTTTCTATTCTTTAGATAGCACAATGAATAGAGGTCGGTACCAATTTGGAGTGTTTAATGTGTCTTTAGATTCTTTGGTTTACAAAGGAAAAATTGAGAACGGCAAGGTTAAATGGGAGAGTACGGAATATGTCATGTGCTCCGAGTATGCTGGAATCTCAAACTTAAATAGCAATATACGTCGATATTACATCAACCTGAATACTGGAGAAACTACTACAACTATTACAAAGAAACTATGAAAAACAAGTATGTAAAAATATTCTTAGTATCAACTGCGCTCACTATAGCGTCGGGTGTTTACTTAAATCTTGATTTTGATAAAGAGAAGCCTGTTCCTTATGATGCGATCGCAAATGTGGACCATAGCAGCATACCTGATAAATTTAAACCAGGTCCAATGTTCGAAATCTATAAGATGATGACTTATCGTAATGGAGAGCCAACTTACAGATCTGGTCATAAGATGAGAGCACTGAACAAGGCTATGAAGGAATCTAAAGCACTTCGTACGTCAAACGCTTCACTGACATTTGATGAGAGAGGACCATCTAATGTGCCGGGCCGCGCGCGTGCCTTATTTGTAGATCCGGCAGATGCTACACACAAGACATGGCTTGCGGGATCAGTAGGTGGTGGTATCTGGAAAACCACAGATGGTGGTCGAACATGGGTTAACAAGACCTCTGAGTTTCCGAATCTAGCCACTACGACTATTGCTTACAGTAAGAGTAACCCTGATATTCTCTATACGGGTACAGGCGAGGTGATCGGTGGAAACTCACTAGCAAATGGTGGTTCTGGTATATTTAAATCGTTTGATAGGGGAGAGACCTGGGCGCATTTACCGTCCACTGTCAATCTTGATTTCAACATGGTCAATAGTATGTGGGTGCATCCTGAAGACCCTGATGTACTACTTGTATGTACAAGTAACAATATATATTTCGCGGAGGGATTTTTCGCGTATATCCTAAAATCTACTGATGGCGGGACTACATGGGGGAAAGTTTTTACTGGAAATGCACTTCTACGTCAGATCGTGCAAGATCCATCCAATGCTTCTGTTTTGTACGCAACACTAGATGGGGGTAGAGGCGTAATAAAGTCCACAGATGGTGGAGAATCATGGATTAACAGCAGCAATGGTTTGAATGCAAGCGGTAGAATAGAGATGGTCGTGTCCCCAGCTGATCCCAATCGATTGTTTGCTTCCGTGGAGGGAAATTTCGCCGTGCAACGTGAAGATGGACGTCCTGGGTCTGATGTCTATTACTCTGATGACGCAGGTGCTAATTGGTCTGTATTGACCGAATCTACTGACAGAAATGTTGATTTTTTTAACTCTCAAGGATCCTATGACAATACTATCCTAGCGCATCCTTTTGATAAAGATATCTGCTATGTGGGAGGAGTTGGCATCTATAAAGTGCAACTGCAAGCGAAAATCACAGAAACTGAGAAAACATTTGCTGGAGCACTTGAAGAGAATACCACCTTTCTTGATTTAGTCAATTTTAACTCAGGAGTTTATTACGGTAGCAAAATAGCTATTGGAACAACTGATGCCGCAAACTTTACGAGTATTGAAGTAAGGTTCGGTTCAGGGTTGACACAAAAGGCGCACAGATTTACAATTCCATCAGGTCAAGGTGCGGGTGTTGGAGGGGCAGACTATACCTACCGAGATTACGTAGATGTGCCTTTTCAGGTTTGGGACACAGATGCAGAGCCTGAAAGGCAATTAATGGTTTCCTTTAGAGATCAACAGGCAGATGGTACTTTCAATTTGATTGCGAATAATACTAATGAAGGTGATGAAGTTAATCATAGCCGAGAGTATCTATACATACATGCAATTGAATACAGTGAAACAGTGAATTCGTCCATAGCTGCCAATGGAGGCCATGAGCATGAGGATATGTACTTTTTATGGCCTTTCTTGAAAGTAGGTGGTCAGTGGGATCCGAATAACTTGCCTGAGTCGAAATTTGCTATATACTGGGGGTCACTGAAGATTCGTGACTATTTGATGTCTAGTGTTGCAGATGTTTATGGTTTTATTGAAGGTACTAATCGTTTTGAGCAAACAACTGGCGCCACTAGGCAAACGGGCGTTCACCCAGATCAACATGCGCTCACCGCAATTATTCATGATGAAACTGCTAAGACTTGGCAAATACTCAATGCAAATGATGGAGGAATATATGTTTCTAATATCGCAACAGATCCTGGTATTGTTCAAAACGATTGGACTTTTGCAGGTAATTTGATGAATACTACCCAGTTTTATGCTGTGGATAAGATGCCAGGTGAGAATCGATACATCGGAGGATCTCAAGACAATGGCACATGGATGAATCAAGTAAATGCAAATAGCTCATCCACTTCCGAATATAAGCGAGCCCTTGGGGGAGACGGTTTCGGGACTTTATGGCATTCTCAGGACCCCTCTAAACTTCTTGGCTCTATATACAATCTCGACATTAGAAGATCTACTGATGGAGGTGTCTCATGGCAGCAAGCTTCTAGTGGAATAAGTGATGATGCAGCACCTTTTATAACCAAGCTCGAAAATTCTCATAGCTTGCCAGATGTGGTTTATACAGCCGGCTCACAAGGTGTTTTTAAGTCAGATAATTTTGGTCTTAGATGGAGCCTTACTCCTATAAGCAGTAACTGGGGTACTGGTCTTTCCAATGTTGAAATAAGTGAAGCGACTCCAGATGTGATTTGGAGTGGGAACAGAATGGATGTAGGTGGTAGACCTCACGTATCTGTAGATGGCGGCCAAACATTCACTGAGACGAGTTTATATGATGCGGAAGAGCTTGGAACAATAACTGGTATAGCAAGTCACCCTTTTGATCACAAAACGGCTTATGCTCTTTTTTGCTACGCTAATTCCCCAAAAATATTGAGAACAAAAGACTTGGGTGCTACGTGGGAAGATATCAGTGGATTCGCTGATGCTAGTACAAGTACGGGTTTCCCTGATGTTTTAGTTTATGATTTAATCGTTTTACCACATGATCCAATGACATTGTGGGCAGGTACAGAGATAGGAATTGTAGAATCCAATGATGATGGGGCTACTTGGCATTTGCTAGAAGGTGATCTGCCGCGCGTTGCAATTTTTGATATGAATATCAACGAAGACCAATTAGTTATTGGCACACATGGTCGAGGTATTTGGACTTATACCTTACCTGAAACACCGGTTGTTACTTTCTATCCTACCATACTTAAAGCAGATATCTCTAATGGTATTGATATCCAGGTTTCCCTTAATATGGTTTCCGACATGGATTCTATCCAAGTGTTTGTTGCAGGAGATAAATTGTTTTCAATCGCTGAACCAGCATTGGGACAAATCGATCAAACATTGGCATTTACTTCTGAGACTGATGTGGATGTATATGCAGTAGGCTTTGTTGGCACAAGTCCATTCACCACATCTGTGACCAAAGCCATTGCTCCTAAAAAAGAAGTACTTGCGAGTGCCGAAAAGAATACTGTTCGTGTGTACCCGAATCCCACAAGTGATTTTGTTCAGATCGAAGGTCTTGCTAGGAGTGAAAGTATCAAAGTCTTCGATATGAATGGTGCCCAAATGAAAGCACAATATGGCGATCAGGGATTAGACCTGAGGTCCGTAAAATCAGGAGTTTACTTCATCCACTTCAGAGATGAGGATGGTAAGTTAAATGTGACAAAAGTTGTTAAGAGATAGGATTCTTAATCCTAAGATTATGAATAAATAAAGGCCCATTTGGGCCTTTATTTATTCAGATATTTTTTTCCAGTCTTTATCTTTTCTTAAGGTGTTGAAAAAGCTAAAATAGGGTTCCAACGCTTTAGGTTGATCTCCGTATTTCATTATAGTCTTCATCGATTCACCATCAAATATTCTTAGGTAAGTAGTAGGCAGGTCGAGCATATCCGTGCTTTTGTAAGAAGTTTCGAGAGCATCCACTTTAGTTGGTTCCATGAGACTTTCAAATTGCTCCAGAGTTTTACCATCGAGTTTGGTGAGATACTCGCCTACCATGTCCACATTGGCTGTCCCAATGAAAACAGCTTGCTCTTTAGTTACCGTCATTTTATACACAGGACATGGCCCCATACAGCTGGTCGTTTCTAGTTCTAGGTAACTCAATGCTCCTTCACTTTCTGATTTTTTACTGTTTTTACAACCAATTAGTGCAAACACTATTAAGGTGATAAGGGTTACCTTTGGGAAAATAATAAAACTGAAAAACTTGATGTGTTTAGGATTTAAGAATTCCATTGTTGTTCTGATATTGATGGTATGTTCATTTAGTGGAACCTCTCAAGAGTATATCCCTGGACCAGTAATTATTTGCCCAGCAGATCCTAAGTTTCATGATTTCCATGTAGCTCCTCCGAAAAGTTACAGCAAATCTGCGAAAAATAGCCGTAGTATAGTAAAAGCTGGAGCCACATTCGAAGTAACATACGCTGGATTTACACCAGAAGCCAAAGTAGCTTTTCAACATGCAGTAGATATATGGGCTTCCGTATTGAAGACGGACGTAGTAATAAGGATTGATGCCAATTGGGTGCCTTTGGGAGAAGGTGTGCTTGGATCCGCAGGTTCCTCGAGACTTTACAAGGATTTTGAAAATGCGCCATTTGCAGATACATGGTATCCAGTAGCCCTTGCTGAAAAGTTGGCAGGAAAAGATTTGAATGGCACGGATCAACCCGATATCAATGCATCCTTTAGCAGCGAATTTGATTGGTATCTTGGGCTTGACGGGCGACCAGGTAATACCCATGATCTAGTCACGGTGGTACTCCATGAGATTGGACACGGTCTTGGTTTCTCGGCAATAGGCCGAGGTTTTAATGATGGGAATGGATTTAATTTGTCAAATGGCAGTGCCGGAGTATATACGCCGTTTGTTGTAAATGCTAATGGTCAAAGAATGCTTGATTTTGAAAATGGGAGTACTGCTCTCGGGAACTACCTTCAAAGCGATCGCCTCTTTATTGATAGTCCATTGGCGGTCAAATCCAATAATGGTGTAATGCCTAAGCTTTATGCGCCTGTTACCTATGCTGGTGGATCAAGTATCGCACATTGGAATGATGCGACTTTTGATGGTAGTATTAACGCATTGATGACGAGTGCCTTAGGAAGAGGAGAAGGAATTCATGATCCTGGTCCAAATACGCTCAGTCTCTTCGCGGATATGGGATGGTATGTCTCTGGATTTGATCACCAAGCGGAATCAATTGCAGATAGAGATGGAAGTGTACGCGTAGAAACAAAAGTTTTTTCTGATACGGTGATCACATCGAGTGGTTTGGAAATCTCATACTTGATCAATGGGAAAACTGATACCATTAGAACACCAATGATACAGGATGGCGATGTTTATTATTATGATATCCCGACTGATCCTTCGGATCTTGGCTTGAGTTATGCCATTATTGGGCTAGAGGATGCTTTTGAGAAGACATACACTTTTCCTAAAGATCTGAATGCTGGTTTTCAGTTGGTAAGCCTATTAACGTCTGGTCCTATACCTTATCTACTCGAATCAGGAGGGAATTTTGAATCCAATATGAATGACTTTGTCGTTCAAAACATATCAGGAACTATACTTTCTCGAGGCAACTCAACTATTGCAGGAAAGGATGGTACAACTTCTGGTGAAAACGCTTGGGTTTTTGGTCTTACGGAAGGAGCGTATGCTCGCAATAGTGAGGCATACCTTTATTCACCAATATTTGATTTTACCATTTTGGGCAACTATGAATTGAGCTTCAATGCCAAATACAGTTTTGAAGCTCTTAAGGATGGATTTCGAATCGAATACACTACCGATTATGGTAAGACATGGCTAAAACTGAACAATGTTAGAGGTGCAGATTGGTACGACATGTTAGCTGATTTGAGCTCTAGCCATGGTGCAAATTCGGGGATATTCTCGGGGACTACAAATGGGGCATATGTGGCTAAAAAAACGAATTTATCATTTCTTTCTGGACGAGGTTTGGATGTGGCTTTTAGGTTTGTTGTGAAATCTGATGGACGCGACAAGGGCATGGCTATAGATGATTTTATGATCACGGGACCTGTAGCCGGTCCAGCATCCGCTTCGTTTGGTGCTGCCCTTTCATCCGGAAGTAAAGGATGTGAGAATAGTATTACTAATTTTTATGCCATCACAGAAGGTTCTGTTG
>CAYGOV010000017.1:0-79625 GCA_964351625.1 uncultured Marinoscillum sp. | reverse complement strand
TTTATCGGATTTCATCTTGCAAAAAGATTGCTTTCTGAGGGATATCATGTAGTCGGTATTGACATGGTCAATGATTACTACGATGTTTCATTAAAGGAAGCTCGTCTTGAAATTCTTGGAGAGTTTCCAAATTATGTTTTTCGCAGATTCAATCTGATGGACAAAGAGCAATTGTTTGAGTGTTTCAAGCAATTCAAATTTGGATATGCCGTCAACCTTGCAGCTCAAGCGGGTGTCAGGCATTCTCTCAGCCATCCTCAAGATTACATTGATTATAACCTCACTTCATTCCTGAACATCCTTGAGGCTTGCAGGAAATATGGGATCAAACATTTGTTATTTGCCTCTTCCAGCTCTGTATATGGCGGTAATACAAATTATCCTTTCTCTGAAACGAGAGGAGTTGATCATCCGGTTTCTCTTTATGCAGTTTCAAAGCGAGCAAATGAGTTGATGGCACATACTTATGCCGTGAATTATGGGATTCCTGTTACTGGACTAAGATTTTTCTCTGCTTATGGACCATATGGAAGGCCAGATATGGCCTTATTTATTTTTATAAAAAAAATGTTCGCCGAGGAACCTATCGATGTTTACAACAATGGTGAGATGCTAAGAGACTTCACTTATGTGGATGATATCTTGGAGGGAATATGTAGATTATTACCTGACCCTTCTAAGCCAGATCCAAATTGGGATTCAAAAAAACCTAAGCCAAACACTAGTTTCGCCCCTTATCGTATTTTCAATATTGGGAACAACTCCCCTGTTGAATTAATGAGGTATATTGAAATTATAGAGAGGGAAATTGATCGAAAAGCAACTATCAATTTTTTACCTTTACAAACAGGAGATGTACCGGCGAGTTATGCAGATGTTTCAGAACTCAAAATGTCCATCGACTATCAACCTTCCACACCGATAGAAGTTGGTGTTGGTAATTTTGTAAAGTGGTACAGAGAATATTATAAAGTTTAATGGTGCAATTTTTGATCGCATGTTATGAGAAAACTTCTAATAACTGGAGGCGCTGGTTTTATTGGCTCTCATGTCGTAAGGCTTTTTGTAAATAAGTATCCTGATTACAAAATTTTTAATCTTGATAAGCTTACCTACGCAGGTAATCTTGAAAACCTACGGGATATTGAGAATGAGCCAAATTATCATTTCTTGAAAGGGGACATCTGTGATGCCAATTTTATCCAAGAGTGTTTTGAGACCCATGATTTTGATGGGGTCATACATCTTGCGGCTGAGTCACATGTAGATAGATCTATAACCAACCCAATGGCGTTTGTGGAAACTAATGTGATCGGTACGGTTACGTTATTGAATGTGGCCAAGAACTATTGGAAGGATTACACAGGCAAGAGATTTTACCATGTTTCTACTGATGAGGTGTATGGTTCATTAGGGGAGCAAGGCTTTTTTTTAGAGGATACCCCCTATGATCCAAAATCACCTTATTCCGCTTCTAAAGCTTCATCAGACCACTTTGTAAGGGCATATGAAAATACTTATGGCTTGCCAACAGTAATTTCAAATTGCTCCAACAATTATGGGCCATATCATTTTCCAGAAAAGTTGATCCCTTTGACCATAAATAATATCCAAAACAACAAGTCAATCCCAGTTTATGGGAAAGGGGAAAATATAAGAGACTGGTTGTTTGTAGAGGATCATGCACGAGCGATCGATGCGGTGTTTCATCATGGAAAAATAGGAGACACCTACAATATTGGCGGTTTCAACGAATGGACGAACATTGACTTGGTAAATTTACTTTGCGACACAATGGATGAAAAGTTAGGCAGGGTAAAAGGTATTTCTAGGAACCTAATTACCTATGTTACTGATAGAGCAGGTCATGATTTGCGCTACGCCATAGATGCTACAAAAATTAAAAACGAATTAGGCTGGGAACCTTCTTTGCAGTTTGCAGAGGGCCTTTCCAAGACGGTAGATTGGTATCTTGCTAATACAAAATGGCTGAAAGATGTGACTTCAGGTGATTATCTGAAGTATTACGAAGATCACTATAAATCATGAAAGGAATAATTTTAGCTGGAGGATCTGGAACGCGTTTGCATCCACTTACATTGGCTGTAAGTAAACAAATATTACCAGTTTACGACAAACCAATGATTTATTACCCATTGTCTGTTTTGATGCTAGCGGGAATTCAGGAGGTTTTGATTATCTCAACCCCGCGTGATCTTCCAGTATTTAAAGATTTATTGGGAGATGGTAGTTCACTAGGGTGCCGTTTTGAATACGCCATTCAAGAAAGACCTGAGGGTTTAGCCCAAGCTTTTTTGATTGGCGAAAGGTTTATTGGAAATGATTCTGTTGCACTTGTTCTTGGGGATAATATTTTCTATTCATCAGGATTGTCAAAAAAGTTACAAAGTTGTGTTGATCCTACAGGAGGAGTTGTTTTCGCCTACCGGGTTAACGACCCAGAGCGTTATGGAGTAGTTGAGTTTGATGAAAATGGCAAGGCCCTTTCGATTGAAGAAAAGCCGTCAAAGCCTAAATCGAATTACGCTGTGCCAGGTCTTTATTTTTATGACAATAACGTGGTGGAAATAGCTAAATCAATCAAGCCTAGCTCAAGGGGTGAATTAGAGATTACCTCAGTGAATAATTATTATTTGCAAAGGGGCTCACTATCAGTTGAGAAACTTGATAGAGGTACTGCATGGCTCGATACTGGAACTTTTGAGTCCTTGATTCAAGCTGGGAATTTTGTGCATGCAATAGAAGAGCGCCAAGGAATGAAAATAGGCTGTATAGAAGAAATTGCCTTTCGTATGGGCTTCATTAGCTCAAATCAATTGCTTGAATTAGCTAAACCACTTTTGAAGAGTGGATATGGGGAATATCTAACTCAGGTATTAAAATGGAAATAATTCAAACTCCTTTGAAGGATTGTGTAATTATCAAGACCAAACAGCACGGTGATGAGCGTGGTTTTTTTCTTGAGTCTTTTAATCAGAGAGAATTATCAGATAATGGGGTTGTATTTGAAGTCAGGCAAATCAACTTTGCTAAATCTCAAAGGAACGTACTAAGAGGACTTCATTTTCAGAGGAAACCTATGGAGCAAGCCAAGATTGTAGGAGTAATCAGTGGGGCAGTTCTTGATGTGGTAGTTGATATGCGGAAAGAGTCGCCAACCTATTTGAAGCACTTTAAGTTAAAAATCGACAGCCCTGAAGTTCTTTTGATGGTGCCTAGAGGTTTTGCACATGGGTATCATACATTGTTGGATAACACAGTGTTTTATTACGCTGTTGATAATTTTTATTCTCCTGAGAATGAAGGCGGAATTTTATACAATGACGGTATGTTAGGCATAGATTGGGAATTAAAAGGATCTCCAATTGTGTCAGAAAAAGACTTAAATCACAATAATTTATAACGAACAATAATTTTAGCTATGAAAATCGCTGTAGTAGGAACAGGTTATGTAGGATTGGTGACGGGTACATGCTTTGCAGAGACTGGTAACCATGTGACCTGTGTAGACATTGACGAGAAAAAAGTAGAGATGCTTAACAATAAGCAGATCACCATTTATGAACCTGGACTCGAGGTTCTCTTCGAAAGGAATATACGCCAAGGACGGTTAGAGTTTACCACCAATCTTGCTGAAGGAATCAAAGGCGCTAAAATTATTTTTCTTGCACTGCCAACACCTCCAGGAGAGGATGGATCTGCAGATTTGAAGTATGTATTGAAAGTAGCACAGGACTTAGGGCCTCTTTTGGATGAGTACGCTGTGATTGTGGATAAGAGTACTGTGCCAGTTGGTACTGCTGATAAAGTTCATGCAGCTATTGCAGCAAATGCTAAAGTTGATTTTGATGTGGTATCTAATCCGGAATTCCTGAGAGAGGGCGTGGCGGTAGATGATTTCATGAAACCAGACAGAGTAGTAATAGGAGCAGAGTCTGATAAAGCTCGAAAGGTGATGGAGAAGCTTTATGGTCCTTTTGTGAGACAAGGAAATCCTATCATCTTCATGGATATTAAGTCTGCAGAACTTACAAAATATGCTGCAAACTCTTTCTTGGCAACTAAGATTACTTTCATGAATGAAATCGCTAACATGTGCGAGTTGCTTGGAGCTGATGTCGATATGGTGAGAAAGGGAGTAGGAACTGACTCGAGGATTGGAAAGCGTTTCTTATTTGCTGGTATTGGTTATGGTGGAAGTTGCTTCCCAAAAGACGTACAAGCCTTGGCTAAGTCTGCTAGCCAAGCCAACTACGATTTTAAAATATTGAATGCGGTTATGGAAGTTAATGATATCCAAAAGGAGAAATTGATTGATCCGATGAAGGCGTATTTTGGAGGGGATCTTTCGGGTAAGACTATTGCAATTTGGGGGCTTGCTTTCAAGCCATATACTGATGACATCCGAGAAGCACCAGCGTTGGAAAACATCACTAAACTTTTGAGCTTAGGGGCAAAAGTGAAAGCATATGATCCGGAAGCCATGGATAATGTGAAAGGAATTTTTGGTGATAAGATTTACTTTGCTGAAGACGAATATGATGCTTTGGCAGATGCAGATGCATTGATGATAATGACTGAATGGCCGGTATTTAGAACGCCAGAATTTGATAAACTAGAGACCTTGTTGAAAAACAAGGTGATATTTGATGGTAGAAACCTATATGAGCTTAGCCAAATGGAAGAACTTGGGTTTGCTTATTACAGTATTGGGCGAAGAGGAGTAAAAAAATGATGAAGAAAAAAGTATTAATTACAGGCGGCGCAGGATTCCTAGGCTCTCATTTATGTGACAGGTTCATATCTGAAGGATATGCAGTTATTGCTATGGATAATCTCCTTACTGGAGATATTGAGAACATCGCTCATCTTATGGGTCACCCAGATTTTGAGTTCTGCCATCATGATGTGTCAAAATATGTACATGTCTCAGGAGATCTCGAATATATCCTTCATTTTGCTTCGCCTGCGAGTCCAATTGACTATCTGAAAATGCCAATTCAGACCATGAAAGTTGGATCACTCGGGACACTCAATTGCCTTGGGTTAGCCAAGGCCAAAGGCGCGAGGATGTTAATAGCATCTACATCTGAGGTTTATGGTGATCCATTAGTACACCCGCAAACAGAAGATTATTGGGGGAATGTTAATCCAGTGGGCCCAAGAGGAGTATATGATGAAGCCAAAAGGTTTCAAGAAGCAATCACAATGGCGTATCACACTTTCCATGGTTTGGAAACCAGGATAGTTAGAATATTCAACACGTTCGGTCCACGAATGAGACTTGATGACGGACGTGTACTACCAGCATTTATATCTCAAGCTCTTCGTGGAGAAGATCTTACAGCATTTGGTGATGGTTCTCAAACAAGATCTTTTACCTATGTAGATGATCTTGTAGAAGGTATTTATCGACTTTTGAAAAGTGATTATCCGCATCCCGTAAACATCGGAAATCCTGAAGAAATTACCATCAATGAATTTGGTGAGGAAATTCTTAAACTCACAGGGAGTAAATCAAAAATCATCTATCAAGCACTTCCAAAAGATGATCCAAAGCAAAGGAAACCAGATATTACTTTGGCACGAAAAATTCTCAGTTGGGAACCTAAGTATACAAGAGCTGCTGGCTTAAAACCAACGTTGGATTATTTCAAGGAAAAAGTTTTGGGATAATTATAAAACCATGGAATTGAAAGTTGCGGTCATTGGGTTGGGGTATGTAGGTTTACCATTGGCTGTGGAATCAGGTAAAAAATATCCAACTATAGGGTTTGATATTAATACCAAGCGTATAAACCAACTTGCATCAGGATTGGATGTGACCAAGGAGGTTTCTGCAGAAGAATTGAAAGAGCCAACTAAACTTACCTTTAGTTCCAATATCAGCGATCTTGAAGATTGCAACTTTTACATCGTTACTGTCCCAACGCCTGTAGATCATCACAAAAGGCCAGATTTGACTGCTATAAAAGGAGCCACTAAAATGCTCGGTCAAAGCCTCAAGCAAGGAGACATAGTGGTTTATGAATCTACTGTTTACCCTGGCTGTACTGAAGAGGTTTGTGTTCCCATTTTAGAAATGGAAAGTGGTTTGATATTCAATAAAGATTTCTTTTGTGGCTATTCCCCTGAGCGAATCAATCCGGGAGATAAGGTCCATCGACTCACCACTATTACAAAAGTAACAAGTGGAAGTACAGGAGCTTCTGCAGATATTATCGATAAATATTATTCCTCCTTTGTAAAAGCGGGTACTTACCGAGCATCTTCTATCAAGGTCGCGGAAGCAGCCAAAGTGATAGAGAACAGCCAGCGAGATATCAATATTGCTTTTGTTAATGAATTGGCATTAATTTTTGAACGTCTGAATATAGACACCAAGGAAGTATTAGCTGCAGCAGCGACCAAATGGAATTTTTTAAATTTTAGCCCTGGGCTTGTAGGTGGACACTGCATAGGAGTTGATCCTTTTTACTTGACTTACAAGGCTGAAGAAAGTGGGTATCATCCAGAGGTTATTTTGGCTGGACGTAAGATCAATGATAACATGGGGGCTTACATAGCACAACGAACTATCAAGTTGATGACTAGAAGGAATCTTATAAATCCTGAATCGAAGGTGCTTTTGATGGGAATCACTTTCAAAGAGAATTGTCCCGATATCAGGAACTCACGAGCTATTGATGTTTATGAGGAATTAATTGATTTTGGTATATCTACGGATATTTATGATCCAAATGCTGATCCATTTGAGGTAAAGAAGGAGTACGGAATAGATCTGATAGAAACCGTAAACTTTGAGAGTTATACCGCGATTATTCTAGCTGTAGCACACCAAGAGTTCTTATCACAAGACTGGGGCACCATTAAAAAGAACGTTCAGGTGATTTTTGATGTAAAGAGCCTGTTACCTAAAGAATTTGTAGATTCGCGGCTATAAAAGGGGAAAGATAAAAGTAAGCTGCGACATATTGTTAAAGCTTTTACTAGAAGGGTAATTGTATTGGGTACAACATTTGTTTTAGCTTTGCCGCTCAATGTTGGACACAATGAAGTTGTATTGAATCTGAAGAATTGGTGAAAAAGCACTTTAATAGTGTTAGAATATATATTGAAAATGATTTTCTATTATGGACGTTAAGAGACCTAGTGTAAGATTAATCTAGGTTTGGATATACATTTAAATAAAGCAGATGACAGAAAACATTATACCTCATAATCATACAATTACTCGCCAAGATCGTGAGCATAAGTTGGGACACAAACCACTACTCATTTGGTTTGTAGGTTTATCTGGTTCTGGGAAATCCACTATAGCAAGTGCTCTAGAGGAAAGGTTGTTCGCTGATGGAATCAATACTTATATATTAGATGGAGACAATATAAGATATGGTCTAAATAAAGATTTAGATTTTTCTAATGAGAGCAGAGTGGAAAATATTAGGAGAATCTCAGAGGTAGCAAAATTATTTGTCGATGCAGGGACTGTAGTATTAACAGCATTTATAACTCCATTTTCTGAGGAGCGGAAAAAAATTAAAAGTATGATCGGATCGGATTATTTCGAAGTATTCGTGAGTTGCCCGCTCGAAGAATGCGAGAAACGTGATGTGAAGGGACTTTACGCCAAAGCCAGAAGAGGGGAAATTAAGAATTTCACGGGAATTGATTCGCCATTTGAAGAACCAACGAGCGCGGACATAGTAGTAGAATCACACAAGATTTCAGTTCAAGAAGCTGTAGAAAGTATTTATAAACTAATAAAAAATAAAATCGAAATAAATGAGTAATTACAATCTTACACATATTAAAGAGCTTGAATCAGAGGCTATTTATATTTTAAGAGAGGTTTTTGCGCAATTCGAAAATCCTGCTATCCTTTTTTCTGGAGGCAAGGATTCTATATGCGTTGCACATTTGGCAAGGAAAGCTTTTTTCCCAGCAAAAATCCCTTTTCCATTTGTTCATGTTGATACAGGGCACAACTTCCCTGAAACCATGAAATTCAGAAATGATTATGTTGAGGAACTTGGCGTAAAACTAATTGTTGGCTCTGTGCAGAAATCAATTGATGATGGAGCGGCAACAGAAGAAAAAGGAAAGAATGCAAGTAGAAATGCTATCCAGACCATTACTTTATTAGATACCATTGAGTCTAATGGTTTTGATGCATGTATTGGTGGGGCTAGAAGAGACGAAGAAAAGGCTCGAGCAAAAGAGAGATTCTTTTCTCACAGAGATGAATTTGGACAATGGGATCCAAAGAACCAGAGACCTGAGTTATGGAACATCTTCAATGGAAGATGTCATCAAGGAGAAAACTTTAGAGTTTTCCCATTGAGCAATTGGACCGAGATGGATGTCTGGCAATATATTTTGTCTGAAAATATGGCATTGCCTTCACTCTATTTTGCTCATGAAAGACAAGTTATCAGAAGAAGTAACACTTGGCTTCCAGTATCTGAACATATAACAATTGCAGAAGATGAGGAGGTTGTGACTAAAAAGATAAGGTTTAGAACTCTCGGGGACATTACTATTACGGGAGGAGATGAATCTGATGCAGATACTTTAGAGAAGATTGTAGATGAGGTTGCTTCTGCTAGACAAACGGAAAGAGGCAACAGGGAAGATGATAAGCGATCTGAAACCTCTATGGAGGATAGAAAAAAGCAAGGTTATTTTTGATGGAAAACAGTTAACTGTTAACAATGACGATTGACTAGAGAAATAGACAATAACAATGACTAAGGACTTTTAATAGCGTGAGAGACTATAAGAAATATGATGTTTGGATATCCAGTATAGAATTGAATGTAGCAATTTATGCGTTGACAGATTCATTTCCTGAGGTTGAAAAATTCGGTCTGACTAGTCAAATTCGACGGTGTTCGGTGTCCATTTCTTCTAACATTGCAGAGGGAGCAAGTCGTTCCTCAGAAAAAGAGTTTTCGAGGTTTTTGGAAATAGCTCAGGGGTCTTGTTTTGAGGTAGAAACTCAGATCATCATTTCAAAGCATTTGAATTTTATCACAGAGGATCAATTTAAAACTATCAATGATCAAGTACTTTCAATCGCCAAACAGCTATCTGGATTTAAAAGAAAGTTAAAAACTAACTAAGCCAATATGTCAAAGTTAAGGTTACAAGTCATAGTTCAAGTTAACAGTTATAGTAAATAATTAGAGATGAATAAAGAAATCGAAAAGCACGATAACAAGGGATACCTCAATATGGAACTCCTCAGATTCACTACCGCTGGAAGTGTGGATGATGGGAAAAGTACCTTGATCGGTAGGCTCCTATACGATTCAAAGTCAATATTTGAAGATCAAATGGAACAAGTTGCTAAATCAAGTGAAAGGAAAGGACTTGAGCACACTGATTTGGCTTTGTTAACGGATGGCTTAAAGGACGAAAGAGAACAAGGGATTACTATTGATGTTGCATATAGGTATTTTGCAACACCGAAGAGAAAATTTATCATAGCAGACACTCCGGGCCATATTCAGTATACTAGAAATATGGTTACTGGCGCATCCACCGCCAATTGTGCTTTGCTCTTAGTGGATGCTCGTAAAGGCGTTATTGAGCAGACACAAAGGCATTCCATTATTGCTTCATTGTTGAAGATCCCACATGTGATAGTGTGTGTTAACAAAATGGATTTAGTTGATTATTCTGAAGAAACTTTTGAGAGAATAAAGGAGGATTATGAGGCATTTGCTTCAAAATTGGAAGTAAAGGATGTTAGGTTTATTCCAATCTCAGCCCTTAACGGGGACAATGTAGTAAACAGAAGTGAGAACATGGATTGGTATGAAGGTTCTACGCTTTTATATACCCTAGAAAACATTCATATTGGAAGTGATCACAATCATATTGATTGTAGGTTTCCAGTTCAGAATGTTATACGACCTAAGACTGATAAATACCACGATTATAGAGGATATGCCGGAAGGATTGCCTCAGGCGTTTTTAAGCCTGGGGATCAAATAACAGTAATGCCTTCAGGATTTAGCTCTACTATCAAATCAATTGATACTTATGATGGCGAGCTCAAAGAAGCCTTTGCTCCTATGAGTGTCACTATTCAGTTAGATGATGAAATTGATATAGGTAGAGGGGATATGATAGTAAGAACTAATAACAAGCCTATTCCAATTCAAGATATAGAGGTAATGGTATGTTGGCTGAATGGGCAAGGACCAAAACCAAAATCTAAATATATCCTTCGCCATACTACATCTGAGGTAAAAGCTATGGTGAAAGAGATTAGCTATAAACTAGATATCAGTACGCTTCATAGAAATGAGGCCGATAAGGATATTTCCGCTAATGACATTTGTAAAATGACATTAAGAACAACGAAACCATTGTTGGCAGATTCCTATTCTAAAAATAGAATAACTGGTAGTTTGATTCTAGTGGATGAGGGCACAAATGAAACGGTAGCGGCGGGAATGATTATATAATCTAATGAATCTGATTCATTCGAATAATTAATAAAACATGTTTGATAATAAATTTCAATTATGAATTTAGTGCCACTTTTAAGTGCTGCCAAACTTGCTGCCCAAAAGGCTTCTAACGAGGTTATTAGAATTTATGATTCTGGAGATTTTTCTATAGAAGCTAAGGCTGATGACTCACCGCTTACTTTAGCGGATAAAGCCGCTCATAATGCCATTGTGGCAGAATTGGAACATCTAGGAATTCCTATTTTAAGTGAAGAAGGTAGAGATATTCCTTTTAGTGTTAGAAAGGACTGGGATTACTTTTGGATGATTGATCCTTTAGATGGCACAAAAGAATTTATTAAGAGGAATGGAGAATTCACTGTTAATATTGCTTTAATCCATCAGCAGCAAGTAGTGTTAGGCGTAGTTTATGCGCCAGTGTTGAAGGAAATGTATTGGGCCGCAAAAGGAAATGGAGCTTTTAAAGATGGAGTGTCTATTAAAGTGAATAGTTTCAATAAAACTGATGAGGGGTTGATGGTCGTCGCTTCTCGGTCACATCTCAATATAGAGACACAGGGTTTTTTAGATGCATTGAAAAATCCTGAAGTGGTGTCTAAAGGGAGTTCTTTGAAGTTACTTATGGTTGCAGAGGGAAAGGCTGACCTTTACCCAAGATATGCACCCACCATGGAGTGGGATACTGCAGCTGCGCAAATCATTGTTGAAGAAGCTGGTGGGGTTGTCACAATTAAAGATTCTGGCGATAAGGTGAGTTATAATAAGGAAAATCTATTAAATCCTTGGTTTTTGGTTTCTGGGAGTATTAAATAATTATTTTATGAGAATAACATCACTTACGATTTGCATAGTATTCACGATGTTTTGTACTACACTTAGAGCACAAGATATAGTAGTGCCATCAGAAGTGAATCCGGCAGAAATTTCTGATGCTCAATTAGAAAAAGCTGTTGATAAAGCTGAAGCCAGTGGTTACAGTGAAACGCAAATTCTGAACATAGCTAGGGCTAAAGGGATGTCTGAAAGCCAAATTTCTGAGCTTCGAACAAGAATTTCTCAGTTGAATTCTCAAGGTTCGAATTCACAACTTGATGAATCTCAATTAAGAGCGGAGCTTGAAGATTATGGTATTGATTTAGAAGATTTAGATATCACTAATAAGGATAATGATGAGATTGGTGGAGCAATATTCGGAGCTCAAATTTTTAATAACAGCGCTTTAAGCTTTTCGCCAAGCGTCAATATCCCAACTCCAGAGAATTATGTTTTGGGAGCAGGAGACGAGTTGATCATAGATATTTGGGGAGCTTCAGAGAAGACCTATCAATTGCTAATTGGACCTGAGGGGGTTGTAAAGATTCCCAATCTTGGACCTGTCTTTTTGAGCGGTTTGAGTATAGAGGAGGCATCATCGAGATTACTAAAAAGACTCACTAAGATTTATGCAGGATTAAACGATACCAACTATGGAGATCAAAATACCTATGGCCAGGTGACTCTAGGTAGCATTCGGAGCATTAAGGTTAATGTTATAGGAGAAGTAAAAAATCCGGGAACTTACACTATCTCATCCATGAGCAATGTACTTCATGCTCTATTTAGAGCGGGTGGTCCAGCAAGAGATGGAACCTATAGAGATATTCAGGTATACAGATCCGGTAAATTGATTACAACTTTTGATATTTATGATTTTTTATTGAAAGGGGAGACAGAAAATAATGTTTCTCTAAGAGACCAAGATGTAATAAGGGTGCCATATTATGGTAAAAGGGTTAAAATCGGTGGCGAAATAAAGAATTCAGCGATTTTTGAATTGAAGGATACTGAAAGTCTTCAAACAATTATCAACTATGCAGGAGGTGTTACAGATGAGGCTTACACAAAGTTGGTTACGATTAGAAGAACGACAGAAAATGCTAGGAAAATTCTCACTATCAAAAATGAAGACTTCAATAATTTCGAATTGGAGTCTGGTGATGAAATAAGAATCTCCAGAATTGTTGATATATATGAAAATCTTGTCACAATTAAGGGGTCTGTATATAGGCCCGGTGAATATGAGTACACTAAAGGTTTGAAATTATCTGAATTGATAATTAAAGCAGAAGGCATTACTGCTGATGTATTCCGGGATAGAGGTCAGGTGGTTCGGTCAAACAAAGATTTAACCTTACGAAATATTGAATTTGATATTGACAATGTCCTTTCAGGGGTTTCAGATTTTGAACTTCAAGCAAATGATGTAGTAATTATATCCTCCATTTTTGATTTACGAGGTATGTATAGTGTCAGTGTTCAAGGAGAGGTGAGAGATCCAAAGGAGATTCGCTTTCATGATAGTTTGACAGTGGAGGACGTTATTATGATGGCGGGTGGTTTTACTGAGCAAGCTGCTAAGTCTTTTGTAGAAGTTGCTAGAAGAACTAAGGAAGACAATTCTGATGATTTTTTGAAAAGCGCCATAACCTATCAGTTCCCGGTAGACAAAACTTTGAAATTGCAAGATAAGGATGGCCAATTTTTGCTTGAACCTTTTGACGTAGTTACTATTAGACAATCTCCTTTTTTTAATCCATATAGCACAGTGAGTGTCGTGGGGCAAGTAAAATATTCTGGTAAATATGTAATTCAGAATAAGAATGAACGGGTTTCTGATATCTTATTAAGATCAGGAGGTACAACAGAATTGGCATACCTAAAGGGTGGGCGATTATTACGCGATGGGGCGGAAATATCAGGGGTTAATTTTGAGGTTCTGTTAAAGAAACCTGGGTCGGATGCAGATATTTATGTAAAGGATGGAGATGAAATTATCATTCCAAAGATATCTCAAATAGTTGTTGTATCCGGAGAGGTATTTGAGCCTGGAACTACTGTTTTTGATACTAAGGATTCGTTTAAGGACGTGATTTCTCAAATGGGGGGGTTTACGGACAATGCTCGAAAGAAAAGGGCTTTTGTTAGTTACCCCAATGGGAGGAAAGCAAGCACCAAAAGTTTTTTATGGTTTAAAGATTACCCTAAGATTGAACCAGGCTCACGTGTAGTGATTCCTTCAAAGCCAGCAAACGAGGGTATTTCTGCTGAAAGGATAATGAGTTTGTCAACTGGTCTTCTGACTATGTTATTGATTGTTGACAGAATATCGAGATAGGAGCCTGAATTATTAATAGTCTAGTAGCAAAATGATGAGAGAAGAAAAAATCAAAATTGTTTCTGATAATGAAATTGATTTGCTTGCAATTGGAATTCTATTTTGGAATCGTCGGTGGTTTATTATCAAATTGACATGTATATTTATCGTTTTGGGAATTTTTGTAGCGATAACAACACCAAATGAATACAGTTCAACCTCAACGTTAATTGCTGAATCAAATAGTAGTGATAGTAAAATCAATGGTTCTCTAGGCGGGCTAGCTTCGCTTGCTGGATTGAATTTGGGTAGCATGTCTGGAAGTCAGGGAATAAGCCCGGGGCTATATCAAAGTATATCTCAAAGTGTTCCATTTTTATATGAGATTATGCACTCTGAATATTATTTTGAAGAATTAAATAAAACTACTTCCCTGCATGATTATTATTTGAATGATAGAAAGGTAAGTGCTTTTTCGTATTTGCTTTCTGTCCCTGCTACTATAATCAATTGGTTGAAAGACGATACTGCTGTATCAGAGAATATTGATCTAGAAAACGATATTATGTTTCTGACAATAAATGAACTCTATGTTGCAGAGGATTTAAAGAAAAGAATATTTGTGTTAATGGATTGGGATTTAAATACAATCAGTATTGAGGTGAAAATGCAAGACCCTAAAGTTGCTGCTTACGTCAATAAATTTACTCTTTTATATATCACTGAATTCGTTAAAAATTATACTGTAAAGAAAAGCAGAGTTCAGCTTGAATTTGTCGATCAACAGCTAAAGGAAAGGAAAAATGATTTTGAAAATGCTGAAAGAAAATTAGCAGAATTCAGAGATAGAAATATAAATATTAGTACATCGAGAGCTAAAACGGAAGTAGAGAGATTGCAGTTTGAATACAATTTGGCTTTCAATGTGTATAATCAATTAGCACAACAAAGAGAGTCAGTAAAGCTTCAATTAAATGATAATATACCTGTCTTTTCTACGCTTGATCCAGTTACTATACCGGTTATAAAGAGTGAACCGAGTCGGATTATGATTGTGTTTGTGTTCCTGTTTATAGGTCTCGTAGTTTCAATTTTATTAATTCTTATTAGAAATATTAAAGCTGTTTTTGCAAGTTGAAAAAGAGAACAGTTATCTATATAATGGGTTGCGGAAGGAGCGGCACAACACTTACAGACATTTTAATTGGAAATTTAGATGGAATAGAAAGCTGTGGAGAGATAAATAGGTTCTATAGAAATGAAGGGAATGTCATAGGATTGGACAAAGATCATCCCACATATAAATTATGGCACCAAATTGGTAATTCACTGGCCATGTCTAAGGATGAGTATCAAGAGTTTAATAAAACTTTGAGAAGATTTGAATACTATACTTGGTTACCGTTTATTACTTCACGAAACAAGTCTGAATATTTAGAAAAAACAAAATCATTACTTGTTAAAATATTTGATAAATTTGAATCAGAAATTATAGTAGATTCCTCAAAGTATCCAGCTAGAGCCATCCATTTAAGTGCCATTCCTGATTTAGAAGTTAAGGTACTTTACGTTATTAAAGACCCCAAGTCGGTTATAAAATCATTTTCAAAAAGAGGCTTAATGCAACCCAGAAAAAGTTTTGTCTCTGCATTATTATATTATCTTGGGTGCAATTTTTTATGCCAATTATCATTTGCCTACTTAAAGCTTCGAAAAGTTGATTGTCTTAAAATAAAATATGAAGACTTGGTAAATAATACCTTTTTGTCACTTAAGAGAATTTCATCATCATTTGATTTAGTTTTTGATGAGAATGATTTTTATGAAAAAAATACATTTACTGTAGGCCATTTGTTTGAGGGGAATCGAATAAGACTCTCAGAATTTTTGTCGGTTCGAAAGGATCAAGAACTGGAGATGACAAATTTCAAGAATATAGTGATCCGATTTTTAACATATCCTTTTTATAGATAATGAATATTAGTGTATTTGGTTTGGGTTACGTAGGAGCCGTATCCTGTGGTTGTTTTGCTAAAGCAGGACACAATGTAATTGGTGTTGATCTTGATAAAAACAAGATTGACTTAATAAATGCTGGAAAAGCCCCAATAATAGAGCATGAATTAGAGGACTATATCTCTGATGGAGTAAAAGAGAAAAAGTTGAAAGCGACAGACGATTTGGAATTTGCAATAGCAAATTCTGAAGTTTCCTTAATTTGTGTAGGCACACCTAGTCAAATAAATGGGAGTATTAATCTAGCATACATTTATTCAGTATGTCAAGAGATTGGAGAAGCTTTAAAGAGGAAGGATAAGTTTCATGTCATTGCTATTAGAAGTACAATAATACCTGGGACAATTGACGAATGCAGCAAATTAATTAGTGAAATTTCAGGTAAAACTAGTGATGATTTTGCGGTTGTATCTAATCCGGAATTTTTACGAGAAGGAACAGCAATTGCAGATTTTTGGAATCCACCGTATACAATTACTGGTAGTAATTCTAAAAAAGCAACGGACCTAATGAAAGAAATGTATAATGACATTGATGCGCCATTTTACGAATTAAAACCAAAAGAGTCTGAACTTATTAAGTATGCAAATAACAATTTCCATGCTGTTAAAGTAACTTTTGCTAATGAAATTGGAAATATTTGTAAAAGTTTGGGAGTGGACGGTCATGTAGTGATGGATATTGTGGCTAAGGATAAAAAGCTCAATTTATCTTCTTATTACATGAAACCTGGTTTTGCATTTGGTGGTTCATGCTTGCCTAAAGATGTCAGGGGACTCAACTTTAAAGCGAAGCAGTTGGATCTTAAAACACCTCTCCTTAATAGTCTTATTGAAAGTAACGAATATCAGGTGTCTAGAGGACTTGAGATGGTTATGAAACTTGGTAAGAAAAGAGTAGGGTTTTTGGGGTTTAGTTTTAAGGGAGGAACTGATGATCTAAGAGAGTCTCCAATTGTAACACTAATTGAGACCTTAATCGGTAAGGGTTATGAACTGAAGTTGTATGATAAAAATGTGAATCTATCCTTTTTAAGGGGTAAGAATAAGGAATTTCTCACTAATCACATACCTCATATTTCAAGCCTGTTAGTGAGCAATTTAGATGAAGTGATTACTGATATTGATATACTCGTAATTGGTAATAAGTCTGATGAATTTGGTGACGTACTAAAAAGACTTCCTAAGGAAATTCAGATTATTGATCTAGTAAGAATAGACTCTGAAAGAGTTTCTAAAGAAAATTATGAAGGAATTTGCTGGTAAACACATTCTAATAATCGTTGAAAACCTACCAGTGCCTTTTGATAGGCGTGTGTGGCAAGAAGCAAACACGCTGAAAGAGAATGGTGCAGATATTAGTATTATCTGCCCTAAAATGAAAGGTTATTCTAAAAGTAGAGAGATTATAAATGGGATAGATATCTATAGGCATCCACTTAGGGAGGGAAGTGGAGCTTTGGGATATATCGTAGAGTATATACAGGCAATTTTTTATTGGTTTGTGTTATCCTTGAATATTTTTTTCAAAAAGCGTTTTCATGTTATTCACGGTTGCAATCCGCCAGACTTAGTATTCATTGTTGCCTTTTTCTTTAAAGCTTTTGGCGTGAAATATGTTTTTGACCATCATGATGTGAACCCAGAATTTTACATTTCTAAATACGATAAAAAGGGTTTTTTTTATCAAGCATTGTGCTTTGTAGAGAAATTGAATTTTAAAGTCGCAAATTGGTCCATTTCAACTAACGAATCTTATCGGAAAGTTGCGATTGATCGAGGTGGTATGATTCCGTCAAGAGTTTCAATTGTTAGAAGTGGGCCTAAATTGGATAAACTTAAAATCCTTTCGGGAGATTCAAAATATAAACATGGAAAGAAATATCTGATAGGCTATGTAGGCGTAATCGGAGAGTCTGAGGGGTTAGATTTATTAGTTGAGGCTGCAGTTGAGCTTAGAAAGAAAAGGGATGATGTACGATATGCAATTATAGGATCTGGCATTTACCTTGCTCAAATCAAGTTAGATGCAAAAAACTCAAATGTTGATGATATTTTTGATTTTTATGGAAGGGTTTCGGACGAAGACTTACTTGCGATTTTAAATACTGCTGATGTTTGTGTAAATCCAGATAAACCCTCGGCAATGAATAATATGTCAACCATGAATAAAATCATGGAGTATATGGCTCTGAAGAAACCAATTGTTCAGTTTGATTTGGATGAAGGTCGATTTTCCGCACAAGATGCTTCGCTATATGTTGAGCATAACAATATCCAAGCATTTGCAGATGCTATTTCTTCATTATTAGATAATAGCAATAAAAGGATTGAAATGGGAGAATTCGGATATGATCGAGTTAAAAATAATCTTTCTTGGGAAGTAGAAAGTAAAAAACTTATTGAATTTTATTCCAAAGTTTTAAATGATTAGGAAGGTTATTCAAAGATTTAATAAATCTGAATTACTCCGCGGTGGTGCACTTGCGTTTGTGATCAAACTTTTTGGCCTTGGATGTGCTTATGTGTTTACATTTATTGTCACACGTAATTACGGAGCAGAAGCATGGGGGATTTTTTCTCTTTCTTTAGCAGTTCTGACCATTTCGTCAATTCTTGGAAAGTTTGGAACTGATATAGCATCCATGCGATTGGTTTCAAAGTTTGAAACCAATGGAAGTATTCAACAGGTAAAGCCATTGTACGTGAATGTGCTGTTGATTATCTGTTCTTTATCAGTGTTGGTCAATTTATTATTATACTTTTTTAGTTACAAACTGGCAATAGAGGTATTTGATAATGAGAAACTGATAGATGCATTTCAATTGATATCGTTTGGGGTACTTCCTTTGTCTTTGATTTCAGTCAATGCTCAGAATTTTAGAGGATTAAAGCAGATAGGCCCTTATAGTTTCTTTTCAAATGCATCAAGAAACCTATTCAGCTTAGTGACCATATCATTCTTGTTGGTTTGTGGGTGTATGGATTTTATGGATACATCGATGATGGGGGTTATAGCCTATTTGATCGCTTTGTATATTGCCGCTTTTATTAGTTCTTTTATGTGGATAAGAAAATTGAATTCGATTAAAGAAGCACCTGACAAGAACTTCTCATTTAAAGAACTAATTAGTTATTCGTTGCCCCAAATACCTACAACAACTATGATATTCATCAACGGGTGGTTGGATGGTATCATGCTTGGGATTTACATGTCTGAATTTAGTGTTGGGATTTATAATGTAGCATTGAAGATAAGCACATTATTGCAGCTTCCAGAATTGGCTTTAAATTCTATTTCCGGCGCTCAAATTTCTAGAGCTTATTATGAAAATGATCTAAATAAGATTAAAAATATTTCTTTAAAAGCGACAAAAATTATTTTTTATACTGTCTTGCCTGCTTTGATAATACTGTTTTTTTTACGTAATCCGATCTTGCAAATTTTTGGCGAGGAATTTACCCAGGGACACTCCTCTCTTATGATTTTAGCAACAGGCTTTTTTATCTCTTCCTATATTGGACCTGTAGGTCAAATTTTAACAATGAGCGGGAAGCAAAAATTTATCAATGTTGTTCAAATATTCTCCGTAACCGGAAATGTTCTGATCAATATTTATTTGATTCCAAGATATGGTCTCATCGGTGCAGCGATGGGAGCAGTTGCCGCTAAAATAATCCTGAATGTAGGAAATTTGATTCTAGTGTGGAAATTCTACAAGATTAGAACTTTTTACATCCCATTTATCAATAAATAACAAATTAAGAAAAGGTGTCTTTTATAATCTTTTTAAGAGCTCCACTGTCCCTTAATCCTTTAACTACTGCATGACCCCCTTCTTTAAGTGGATGTAAAGTAACATTTTTTGATTTGGATAATTGGTTTGCATGAATTCTATCTAATCTGTGTATATCGGAGAAATAGATGTCTATCAGGGTTGAAGATTTAAGATTTTTAAGGTGAGATTTCAGATTTAAAATAAAACCGGACTTCTTAGCGCTTTGATGTACGCTTCTTATTTGCTTTTCCCACCTAAAATCTAAATGTAGAAGCCTTTTGCTTTTATTGATGAATGTCTGTGGCGCAAATGCAACTACTTGATTCACTTGTAGCATTGTGCCGAACATCATAGCTGCATATCCACCCATAGAATTACCTAGAAACAGCACATTCTTATATTTATTATCTTCTATTAGTTTTTCTAAAATATTTTTTAATTCATTCCATGAATTTATTTCATCATCAACACCTAATTGATACCAAGCTTGATTGAAGTCTCTAATAAACACCTTATCACAATTAATATCCGATAGAGAATTGAAAAACTCAAAGGTGGGTATTCCTATACCTTGTCTAATTCCTCCAAATGAAACCAAAAGGTTGGGTTTATTCTCCAACGACATTAGAATTCCAGAGTCACCTTCAATGTCATTTCTTTTTAATGTCATTTTAATTTCGCGAAAAAGGATTTTAGCCCAACTTTAAAATTTGACTTTATTTTTCTAATATATTCATACTTTCTGGCATCTCCACTATTACTATGTGGCACTCTATTTGGCGGTAATTCTATGTTTAAGAAGTCATAGATTCTGGATAGATCATTCTCTTTGGACCAGTCTATTATCAATAAATCATTTGGTCTATCTTTGAAGTAAGCCTTTACAGATTCATTGTGGTTTATATAACGTTCGATGTAAATTTCTTCATTACCTCGAGGATCGCCAACTCCATAAATGAATTCTCTCATTTTGGTTTTTGAAGAACCGAAATGTTTCACAATACTCTTTATCCATTTATCAGAATCTCTTGTCGTTAAAATAAATTTACTATTGGGATATTTACGATCAAGTTCTGTAAAGATCAAAGGCCATGGAACGTCTTCAAAGGCATCATATTTTTCAACTAATTGAAAAATATGTTTAAGATCGTTAGACTTTATTGAGTCTAAAAGTTCACGCTTTGGACCACACACCTTGTATCCTAGGTTCGTAAGAACAGATTCTAGTGTCGTAGTTCCTGTTTTATGAAACCCTATTCCAAAAACTTTTTGCATGTGTAAAACTAGTGAGTTAATTCCTTTTAACTGTAATTTAGCAAAATGTTATTGGTGAACACGTTAATCATAGGAACTCAAAAAGGCGGAACAACTTCGTTATTTTATTACCTTCAGCAGCATCCAGATGTATGCACTTCGAAGATTAAAGAAACCAATTTTTTTCTAGAAAGAAGATTGTTTGATAAAGGGAAAAATGAGTTTCATTCGTTTTTCCCTAATTGTGAAACGAAGAAAGTTATTCTAACATCGCATGCTCACCTACTACCAGGAATAGAAGTTCCTGAACGCGTAAGAAGTTATAATTCTTCTATGAAGTTAATTGCGATTCTCAGGAATCCTTCTGATCGGGCATATTCAGCATACCGACACGCTATAAAACATGGATGGGAGAAAGAAGAGGTGAGTTTTATTGAATCTATGAAAAGAGATTGGCGTCCAAACTTGTCTTTTAGAGAATTATACGACCTAGCGTATTTTAGAAATGGATTATATCACCAGCATTTAACTAAGTGGCTGGAGGTATTTGAGAGATCTAACTTACTTGTTTTAACCACTGAGGAATTGAGTCGAGATGTAAAAGGTACTCTAAATAAAGTTTATGATTTTTTAGGTCTGGATTTGATTCAGGTAGACACAGACAAGAAATTTAATGAGGGGGGCAAATCAAAATACCGCATCATACAATGGTTTATTACTCGGATAGTAAAAAATCAAGATAGTCTGATTAAGAAAACATTAAGAATTATAATTCCTCGAAATTTGATAGTTTCTCTTAGGTCTATTTTTATGCCATGGTTAATGAGCAAAAACACAATGAAAGAAAAAGTTAAGATGACGGATGAAAATAAATTATTGACAGATCAGTATTTTAAAAATGATTTAGAAAAATTAAGAAAAGATTTTGGAATTACACTTTAATAATAACCAGAAAAAAAGTGCATTCGTAAATATTATTGTTGCAATTCCAATAATATTTATTGTGCTTTTCCAAAATTTTCTTCAAGCAATTACAGGAATTGGCTTTTTATCAAATTTCGATGAGCTCTTGGTGGGGTTAGTTTTTTTAGTCTTTGGTTTGAGATTGCTATTTCTTCAAAAATTTAAATTAACAGTTTTTTTCGTTTTCGTAGCTTACGCGTATTTTACTGCTATTTCTTTCCTGGGGATAAACTTTTATTTGATTAACGTAATTCTCCAAAATATAATACATTTGAAATTTTTCATTTTGGTTTTTGCGTTTGTGTGGTTGTTTAAGGAATACCCTAACACACTAAAAAAGTGTTTTCTTGCAATATTATGGATTACGACAATAGGTGTAATTATTAATCTGATTTTTCAGGAGAGATTTAATAACTGGGTAGGCTTTGAGCTTGTCTATCGAAACGATTTTTTGCGTCTAGCAGGGTTCCAAGTACAACCAAATAATATTGGAATCACTTTAGGAGTTTTTTATCTATACTATTTGCTTTACGATGGTAAAAAGCTAACATATCTCAAATATGGGATAGTAACAATAATTTTTATAGCATTAGTTTTCTTAACTGGTAGTAGAACACCTCTTTTACTTTTACCGATCACATTTTCCATATTTACAAAACAACATTTTGGCTTCATATTGCGATCTTTTGTAATCTCTTTATTTCTTTTAATTACCGTATTTTCCGTAATTCTTTTGAAAGACACAGAGCTTTACGAAAAAACTAAAACGAATATTGCCCAAACCATATCTGTGGATGAATCAAATTATACGAGAGGTTTGCTGCTCTATTATTCTACGGTAATAGCTCGAAACAATTTTCCTATTGGCGCTGGAGCAGGTTCATTTGGAACTAAGTTTTCCGAGGGAAGTAAGGTTTATCAGAAGTACGGGTTAACGAATAGACATTTTACTGAGATGCAGGGTGTTTATGAAAGTAATTTTGCTTCTATACTTGGTGAGTTTGGGCTTATGGGGATAATTATTTATTCACTCCTACTCAGAATGGTATATAAATCTTCTATTAAGGAGGAAGATAGCCAATATGATAAACAATATTTTATCGGCATGATAGCAGCGATGGTCATCTTTCATTTTACCAAGCCAATATTCATGAACTCTTATCCTGTAATTCTTTTTTCGATGGCAATAGCGCTTAAAAGTCTAGATAAGATTAATGGGACCGTCGGGAAAATCTAATCGCGTTCTTTATTTATATTAATTATTGCCAATATGTTTAATTGGTTTTAACCGTGTAACCTATCCCTTCTTCGTACAGTTTTTCAATTTTAAATATTTCAGCTATTCATTACAATACTCTTGTTGTTAAAAGTGGCAAAGTTGTGATGTTCTCCGTTGGCTTGATTCTCATTGTCAAGTACAAACTGCTGTGGACTAATTCCTCTTTTAATTGAATTTATTTGTAAATTCTTAAGAATATCATAAAATGAAACAAAATCTAAAAACAATTTTACGAACCTTTATTATTAGGATAATAATTTTGTTTTTCGGCTGGTTGATTTTATACCAAGGCTTTGTTAGGCCTGATGGTCGCGTTGACCATTGGATGTCAATGAGGGTAGTGGATTTGACTAGAACATGCCTTGCAATATTAGGTCACGATACCAACACTCAATTTAGACCCGACGGACCTGGAATTAATAGCCGCTATGTTTATGTTGATGGTACTCCAGTGTTGTCAGTGGCTGATGGATGTAATGGGATAGAATTAATAGCGTTGTTCATGGGTTTTATTATCGCGTTTCCAGGAAAGTGGAATTATAAATTGACCTTTATCATTATTGGATCAATTTTGATTTATTTACTTAATGTTATCCGAGAGGTTATACTAGCCTTAAATTATATGTTTTTCCGAGAAACGTTCGATTTTAATCATAAGTACACTTACGTATTAGTAGTTTATTCAATGGTATTCCTAATTTGGAGATTCTGGCTGAACAGATATTCAGGTATAGGAAATATTGTTCATCGGAATGAGCATTAATAGAGTATTTTCAATTTTCGTACTTTTTATAATAATCTTATTTGGGTTGTTGAAAAATTGGATTTTGAAATTCTTTTCAGCAACCACACTTTATCTATTGGACTTAGTTAATATCAATCCGAATTCTATTTTTGAATGGATGAATATCAACTATGAAAGAACAGTTTTCTTTCAAAAGAATATTGGTGGACTTTTATATTACCCAATATACTTATTGCTTCATTTATTATTTATTCATTTTTTGTTTGGTAATTCAAGAGCAAGAAAAATTTTAATTATATGTTTAGCTAGTTTGGTTTTGATCTTGTTAACAGGTAGAATAATTTTTGGATTTTTGGATTTAGTTCATTGGCAGCAATTATGCTCTCACTTGCTAAAAACTCTTTTCGGTCTTCCATTTATCCTTTTAGCTATAGAAGGAGGAAGAATTTTATATGCAGATTTGAATAAAATGCTAGAGTCTAAAAAATGAATAGACTTTCATAAAAAAGGGATATAGTATGCTTAGCTGACTTCTACGATTTTCATCTTTTAAGAAATTTTTTATTAAAGCTTATATTATCTGTATTTATACGAAGTATATAAAGTCCCTTTTTAAAGTTCGATATATCAATCTCATTTTCATCTAATTTAAACTCTATTGAACGACCTATAGAATCAAATAGCATAAGACTATATTCTACTAGATTGGTTTTTATGGAGATTGATTGGATTGCTGGATTTGGATAGAGCTCAACTAAAGGGTTTTCTGAATTAATTTTAAAAGGGTTTTCCAAATCAAACTTCACTAATTCATAAAGCGGATCATGATAATAATTCATCATACTCAATAACTCCTTACGAGCTTCATCTATCAGCGAACTGTATCCAGCAAGTTTTGCAACATTCATGGTATTTTCATCATCTGCTGGAAGATACAATTCCTCCTTTGTGCGGAATACAGTTTTATCATAAATTGATTTTGCGACACTATCGTCTGTCATAATCATTTCAATGGTCTTGAAAGTAAGCCCAGGTCTAAATTTGAATTCCTCACCCATAGTGGGCCATTGATTATAGATGTAATGGTATTTATCAGTACTTACAGATCTCATCTCGTACACTTTTTCTCCAGCAGTCTCATTAAATAAAGAGTAGCTTTTTTTTGAAAATTCATTTGATACATCGAAGATTGATTCTTTAAATGAAGTGCCATCTAAATTTTCATCTTTCACCGATTCTGGTAAGTCTAGTAGGTCCCAGATAGTGGGGTATAGATCGATAGCTGAAATGAAGTTGTTAGAATCTATTCTAGGCAGTATTTGATTTTTCCAGTTTATAATTAAGTTCGATTTTAGACTATTAACATAGACATTGGACTTAGCAAGAGGGAAAGGAGCTCCATGATCTGATAAAAAAATGATAATTGTATTTTCACTGAATTTACTATTTCTTAAGCTTGTTAATATTCGACCAACTGTCTCATCTAATCTAAAAACGGAAGTGTAGTAATTAGCATAATCTTCTTTGATGCTATCCTCTTCAGGAAGCCAATATGGAATTTGAATCTCCTCTGGAGTAATGATTCTATTCAATTCAGGAGGTTCACGATTTGACCAACTCGTTTGAAGAAGTCTTTTTTCCTCAGAGCTATTGGCAAAAGGACGATGGGGATCACTCGAATTTACTATCAAGAGAAAAGGTTGGTCATCTGGGACTGACGTAAAAAAGGCATCAGTAAATTTTTCAAACTTTGATGGAGATCTCCCTAGGCCGATTCCCTCATTACTTTTGTCAACTTTATAATCCCAGGGAAATTTCTCTGCTGGTGTAGCGTGCCCAATTTTTCCTATCATCCCAGTGAAATATCCTACATCTTGTAATGCTTCTACAAGGGTGATATTATCTGGCCCAATAGGCTTAAATCCCACACTGCCATAATTATGAGGATATTTTCCTGTCAAAATTGATTGCCTTGATGGGTGGCAAATCGAGGTGGAAACGAAGAAATTCTCATAAACAAGACTTTTGGAAGCCAGTGAATCTAGATTGGGTGAAATATTTTCAATATCACATCCAGCAAACCCCAGAGAGTTATAGTTTAAATCGTCAGCAGTAATTATCAATATATTCTGACTAAAAGCATTAGATGATAATAGAGTAATTATTAAGTAAGAATAGATTGAGACGAATTGGTTCAATTTTTTACTAGAAATAATGTTTAATTAAATGTTTGTCTTTATGCTAAACTGACATAATCTACTTAAGCTAGGTGAGAATTTTTATTACAAAATTCATTCAACTAATATTTTCACCATAGATTATGGTTAAAAAAGCAAGAGTATTAAGAATAGCTACCTGATTTCATTTCAGTTGCTCAGTCTTTTGAACTCGTTAAAATATCTTTTCCCTAATTCTTTTTGTCCATCGGCACTAAAATGTTTTTGTTCAAAATTATTATCTGGTTTATCGATAACAAATGGAAATTCTGTATCAGCAAACCCAATATTGTAATGTCGTCTTACTGTATTTTTTATCACTTCTTGTATGATAATGCGTTTCTTTTCTTTTTTGACCCAATATGGTACAAGACCTCCTAAAATAAATGGGATACTATCTGCATTTAAATCATTTCTTATATCGATAATAAAGTCATCTAATTGTTTCTTGTAGTTAGGATTGTTGACATCTTTCTCTCCTTGATGCCATAGTATAGCTGTTAATTCACTATTTGGAAATTCCTCTAACACATTTCTTACTCTATTTACTGCATCGTTATACAAATCATCATCTTTGTTCCAGCGATTATCAATAAATCCAGTGCCTTCATATCCACAAGGAATTATCAGAATATTAGATTGTTTGAAGTCACTTTCTAGTTGCTGAGCAAAAGTAATCCCAAAACCGATTCTGTCTTTTTTTTTAGTGTGGTGGTCTAACGGAGATAAAGCATCTATTATTTTCATATTATTATCACCAAACCTGCCTAATTGTTTTATTCTTGTTTTATTTTCAACCTCATTTTTATTGAAGCCAAAGCCATAATGAGTATTAGATTGTCCTGCAATCAAAATGACTGAGTATGGTATTTCTTCTGTATTAAAATTTAAAATTTCATTTTTATTACAAGCATTTATTACTAACGGTAAAGCAAATAGTAATAAAAGGCTTCTTTTTTCAAATTTTCTCATTATTGATGAAATATGTAGTTAAGTCGTGTAACCTATCCTTTCTTGTAGCCTTCCCATCTAATCGGACAGTTTATAAATGTAAAATTTAGATAAATTAATTTAGCTCAGATGAAAAATTGGTTATTTATAATGACATTCATTTTGGTGCCTTTTTGTGGCATGGGTAATGGTGCTAGGCCAAATGTCCTTATAATAATAATAGATGACTTGAGACCTGATCTTGGATGTTATGGAAATAACCAGATAATTTCTACGAACATAGATAATTTGGCTAAAGATGGATTCTTATTCAACAGAGCCTATGTTCAGCAAGCAGTCTGTTCAGCATCTAGAGCAAGTTTTTTAACTGGTTTTAGGCCTACTACAACTGGCGTTGATTATCCATATAATCCATATTTTAATAATGAATTTTGGCCTAATAATCCTACAATTTCAGAGCATTTTGAACAGGAAGGTTATGATGTTTTTACCTTAGGTAAGGTACATCATAGCAACAGACAGGATAATATTAAAAATACACACTATTCAGCCGAAAATCTTGGTTTTTACGCCCTTCAGGAAAACATTGACAAAGCGGGTGACCAAAAGAGAAATGAATTCACCCCCCATTTTGAAAGAGCACAAGTTTCGGATACGGCCTATCAAGATGGGTTGATAGCAAAAAGAGTTACCGAAGTGATAGATGATATGAAGGGTAGTGATGAACCTTTTTTGATTATTGCGGGATTCAAAAAGCCTCATCTACCATTTAATGCCCCAGAAAAGTACTGGAGATTGTATGATTCTGTAGACATTCAACTAGCGTCTGTCTCATCTCATCCATTGTATGCACCTTCTTATACTACAGCCCATCATGAGTTATCGCTCTATGCAGGGCCGAATACTCTCAACGGAAACAATATTCCGGATGATTATCAACTAAAACTAAAGCAAGGTTATTATGCGTGTATAAGTTACGTCGACGCTATGGTGGGACAAGTGCTTGATAAACTTAAAGAATCGGGAGAATATGAAAATACGTTAATTGTTTTGATGTCAGATCATGGGTTTCACCTAGGTGATCAAGGGATGTGGGGCAAATCAACTAATTATGAAATAGCCACCAGATCTCCACTAATTGTCAAATTACCTGGTAATAAAGGGGGAATTTCGTTGAATCAATTTGTGGAGTATGTCGATATATATCCAACTTTAGTTGACTTTATCGGGAACGAACCTAGGAAAGAGTTAGAGGGAACCAGTTTTAATAATCTATTTAATGATATTAATAAAGAATGGAAATCAGCTGTGTTTAGTCAGTTTAATAGAGGTAGGGATTTTGAGGGCTACAGTATCCGTACTGAAGATTACAGGTATGTAGAATGGCGAAATCTAAAGGATCATAAATTTATTAGTAGAGAGCTGTATGATATGAAAATAGAAAACAGTGAGTCAATTAATGTGGTTAATGATCCAAAATATGCATCTATACGTAATGACTTGGCAATTCGCTTGAAACAAGGATGGAAGGCTGCATTACCTCCAGGTGTTGAAAATAACTCAGATAATGAACCGGCACCTAGTAGCTTACCTTGGGGCTCATGGGATTTAGTTGAAGAAGATTGCAATGAATTGTTTAAGATATATTCTAATCCCACAAATGGTGAAGTAAGTATCAATATAATAGGGGGAGGATCAAATAAAGTGTCTATTTACGATGCTTTGGGTAATCTTCAGTTAACAGGTTATACCATAGATTCTCAACAAAAATTGATTGACATATCAAGACTCCCTAGTGGTCTTTATATTGTGAAGGTTGGAACATGTACAAGCCGATTAGTAATCAATTAGAGGTAGCTATTACCCTGCTCATTGGTTTTGATAATCGAATAGCTTCAAAGTATTATTCCTCTCCAATAACAACTCGCATAGATCTGTATGCTCCATTCTCCATGAACTGTAGGATGTAAATCCCGCTTTTCATGTGAGAAACATCTATAGCATCAGGTCCGAACCATCTCATGTCCTCTTCTACTCCGGCGAGGTTGTACAAACTCACACTTTCAATGCTTTGTATATTCTTGAGGTAAAGAGTGCATTTCGCTGGGTTAGGGTAGACTGTGACTGTCCCAGGTATCATTTTGTCATGAGCATATAAAGGCTCACTTTCAGGGTTGTCATCAATTCGTCCATTTTCAGCACCATCATTTTCTTTTAAATAAAACGCTGTAAACCAGGCTGATCCAAGATCACATTTATTATTCGAATAGAATAAATTATTCAAGAATGTTCCATCCTTGCTAAATCCCATCTCTGAGAGATTACCGAATTTACATCCTGTTGTATTTAATATCATTACTGTATCTAATTCAGCAGAAGAAACATCATAAGGAGAGGTCAGAGCAAATTGTCGAACTTCTGCATTAGAATAATTATAATTAGCATTAGACAAAACATAAAATTTTGTCCCATCGGAATTGAACTTAACATCTTCAATGACTTCTTCTGCTATAAAAGGGATGAATTCTTCAAATTCAGCTGTGGAGAGATCATAAGGCACGGCCAAATTATACAGCCTATTTTTATTATCATAGCCTGAATAGCTAAATGGCTCAAATATGAAAAGTTTGGTTCCGTCATTGTTAAAAACCATTTCCCTACCAAGTGATTCTTCCCAAATGGAGTTCTCCCTTTCCAGATCCGCTATTAGTCCACTGTGAGACACATATTCTATTATAGAAGTTCCATTGCTAATGAATATTTTGGATCCATCGCTATTCGATAATAAATCCATGCCATATTCATCTGGTCTAGAAAGTTCAACTCTTCTCTCAATAATTTCATACGCGGTAGTAGCATCATAAGGTGTCGAAAGATTGTACTTTTTCAGAATTGCCTTATTCTTTTCTCGCACCTCGTCATAATTCGAAAGCGTAATCATTTCCTCTCCATCATTGATGAAGACAAATGAGCGCGCTAAATCATTTATGCGCCTTTTGACCTTCTCAATCTTGGCAAATTCTGAAATCTCAAATGCACGACCTGTATTGTAGTCGGCTCCTTCTGTGAATTCATGTTTTGCCTGGTTTGAATGAATATCCAGAATGAAGGATGTCTGGCTCTCAGACAAAAAATCTAAGCTGACTATTCCATCCCCTGAAATGTTGCTAACAGAAATGATATAATCTTTACCTGCCCCCTCCATTTTTATAAGATCTGCCATGACATTGGAAGATGCATCAATGGTAAAATCACTCAAACTAACTCCAAACACTTCTTCGTTGAATGTAACTCCAAATTGTAGGATGCTATTGGTCGAATCAGGAAAAGAATGGATGGAGATGTGCTCCACATAAGGAGCTGAATTAAGAATCAGGTTGGTAGTACTGTCCTGTACGTCAAAAGGTCCTGAAGTTGCTTTGATTGATACTGTTATTTCTTGAACATTTCCATTTGATATTTCTCCTTTGATCGGTTCAAAACGAACATTCCGCAATATTTCTTGAGCGGTCTGACTGTTGGTAGTACTGATGGTATAAGGTCCACTACCAGAATCATCTCCGGATCCATTAATATTATCTCCTATCAAAACCCCATATTCATAGCTATCCATTTCCACCTCAATAGCTACATCCTCCTGGCAAGTAATGATGATATCTCTGAAAGGATAACTAATTGCTTCATCATGAACATTTTGATTAGAAATAGTACCACTAATTTCAGGAAACGCAGTTGAGTTCTTTACGTTATGTAATTCCCCCTCTGGGTGAGCAGAAAGGGCATAGCCATAATTGTCAACAATGTCGTTGGTCTCCTTTAAAGACACAGACAGTTCACCATCACCAATTATTTCGGTTAGGTTCAACAGGTATTCAGCCCCAGTCCCTGAGATGGCAGATAACTCAGCATCCACATACTGGCTCGTTATGAGTTCAAAATCTGTGAGATCCACATTTTCTACTGCTTCTGAAAAGGTAAGTAGGTAATGTATCTCTGTTGCAGAAGTGTCAGGCGTACCATCTACTCGGATGCTTAAAAGTTTAGGTGGCAAGTCGATAATCACCGTTAGTGTAGTGTCAATGGTGAAGTGGTTTCCGTCTGTCACATCCAGTCTGAAAGTAACGGTATCTTTGGTAGATTCGGTCAACCTACCTATAGTTGGCTTAAACCAAAGGGATTGCAAGACACTATTTAATGAGTCTTCAGATAGTAAACGGAGTTCATAAGGTCCACTTCCAGTTAGACCAGCACCTACCAGTTGTCCTGCTAATGGATCCTGTAATGAAATGGTGATGGCTATACTATCCTGGTCCAGATCATAAATGTTGGTTCTAGAAAAAAGATTGACAGAGTCCTGTTCATTGTATAGAGTAAGCGAAGTAGAATCATGTCGAACAAATACAGGTGCGTTCGTTAAATAGAATTCATGAATTTCACGATATCCGAGGATAAAAAACTTGGACTCGTCATCATTGAAGGTCATATACCTGGAAGTGGTTTCTACTATATCCTTCAAAGGGAGTCTCGCTTTGTCTCCTGAATACGATATGGTTTGTATATCGAAAGGAGTAAGAAGCTCAAATTTTATAATTCTGTTTTGTTCTACCACAAATAAATACAGTCCAGTAGCATCAAAGAGCATGGAAGCGCCAATGATCTTATCTCCATATATGCTATTTAAGGAAATAGGATCAGCTACACTTGTAACAGTACGCAAATCAAAAGGCGTGGAGAGTGTATACTCTTCCAAAGATGTCTGATCTTGTAACAAAATTAATTTTGTGCCATCATCATTGAAGGAAAAGTCTTTGGGGTAACTGGTGGCTACTTGGGCACGGTACTCATGGGAAAGTGTAGAAATATCATACGATGATGAAAGCTGGAATACATGAAAATCCCCCGAAACTTCCATCACCTGAAGCATATTTCCATCGTCAATAAATTTGAAGGACTTAGGTGTCAGGTTCAAGTTATTTGGAAAAGTATAAACAACTTTACTTTCCGCGTCGATACTTTGTATGTCAAAAGGAGCTCGAAGGTTGTAAGAAAATAGCATTCTCCCCCTAATCGAGGTGGCAAAAATCTGATCTCCATCATCATCGAAGGCAGTGGCTCGTACTTTGAGTCCCTTTAAGTCCAATGCTTCCCCCAACTCTCCTGCATACTTCGCATCTCTTAGGTCAATAGTGTAGTTGATGTATGCCTCGCCTGTAAATCCTTTGATCACCGGATTGCCTTCCAGGTCGGTGATATCATTATTTGTTTCGTCTAATCTCAAAAATAGCGCACCCTTATCATTGGATACAGAAACAGAAACTTCATAAAGACGGTCACTTCCTGTAATAGACTCCATCTCGCCTGATAAGTCTCCAGAAGTCTCCAAAATAAAATCTGATAGGTCAACATTTTGAACGGACTCATCAAAATGTATTTCAAATGCAATTTGACCATCAGTAGGAGTATCGTTCACTGAGGATATAGATTGTATTTCAGGGTCTGTTTTAGTTATGATAGTAATTGTCTCGGTTGCAACCTTTCTACCATCGCTTATCTCCAGAATAATATCGGTGGAAACTGGATTTTTTGATTGAGCAAGCCCGTCTGTTGGTTTGAATACTATGGACTGGAGTAATGTCTCTAAATCATAAAGGTATAAAGTGTCTGTAGTGTATGGACCACTACCTATCAAGCCTGGACCTGAAAGGGTGCCATTTGGGGAATCACTCAAGACGATTTTGGCTGACAAATAATCACTATCCTCATCACGTATTTTGGTCAATGAAAAAGGAGAGACACTATTTTTTTCATTGATCGAATACAGTTGATTCTCGCTTTTAATCATTGGAACTTTAGAAATTTCATACTCCGAAATTCTATTCTCATTACCTATAGAATGTGAAAGATAAAAATTATTAAGGTTGGGTAAGAATGCCAAAGCGGTGACATAGCCTACTGGAAAGACTCCACTTTTTAATAATTTTGCATTTTCTGTTTCAAATGGTTGTTTTAGCTCATAGATTTGATATTTAGAATTTTCACTTACTGTGTATAAAAAATAACCATCTTGGACAAATCGAAAATTTAGAATACCATGTCTGAGTTCAATGGTTTTGTTTAGGTATGTTGCAGTAGTAATGTCATAGCTTGTTGATAACTGGTATTTTGAAATCTGGTCAAAATTTCTGTCAGCAATACTCATGAAAGAGCCATTATTATAAAGCTTAACGTCCGTTGCATATCCAACTTCGTCTCCAAAAGATATTTCAGTGTATTCAGCAGAACATGACAAGACATTATAAGGCGTGGCTAAATCATATTGATATAGGTTTTTTTGTCCAACAACATAAAGTACAGATCCATCATCATTGAAATCAATTGACTGTGGGTTGATCATTTCAATTTTTCCATCAATCGAGGTTCTTTCAACGTTGTATGGATCACTTAATGAAAATTGATAAAGTATATTATCTACAATAACAACTAGTTTAACCCCATCCTGCAGAAAGTAAAAGTTTCTTATGCTAGAAACAGGTCGAACAAATTTACCAGTCTTAGTAGCATTTTCAATGCTCGACACGACAGTTTTAGGTAGTACTTTGACTTGAATTCTACTGCTTTCTACCGCCGAAGATTCGCCATCAGTTATTTCAATCGTTATAAGCGTTTGCACAGGGCTGTCAAACCTTGCCAGCCCTTCTGTTGGATGAAAAATAACTGACCTGAGCGAATTTTGAAGATCTTCTAGATTGGTAGCTTTAATTCGGTAAGGCTCATCTCTGAGTAAGTCATCACCGGTAAGTGATCCATTTCCATTCTCGCTTAATGTAATCTTTGCCGATAGGGGCTCATTACCAAAATACTTAACTGAAATATTAGAAAACAACTCGGTAGTTTCTGTTTCTTCTATTGTCATAAATGTATCCTGCTTCAACACTATAGTCGGTCCCGGTAGGTACGCAGTGATCTTACTTACAGTATTTTTTACAAAATGCTGACCGTCTGTCACTCGAATGGTGAATTCCGTTGTAACTGGTCTGTCTGATTGAGCAAGATTTTGAGCGGGGAGGAATTTGATACGACTCAATAGTGCATTTATTTCAGCAATGGATGACTTCTCGGTAGTGTATGGGCCAGTCCCATGAAGTCCTTCTGCAGTTAACGTTCCGTTCGCATAGTCAGTCATTCGAATGGTTGCACTCAGGGAATCCTGATCGCTATCTTTAATTTCAACTGTTGAAAACAGAAGAGTCGAGTCACCCTCCGCTATTTCATAATGAACATTTTCAAAAGTGATGATTGGAGGTTCAATGTAGGCACAGACTGAAGTAGAACTATCTATAGCTACTGCTTCACCATTAGTGATTTCAATGGTGAAGTTTGTTACTATTGAATCTCCAGGTGTGGCAAGACCTTCCGTAGGTTTAAACTTTAATGAACGGAGAAGACTGGATAAATCGTCCTTTGAAAGATTACTTGTTGTATAAGGACCTGTACCTTGAAGTTCATTTCCTGAGAGTACACCGTGCTCGTATTTGCTTAGACGTATGGTTGCCGATAGTAAATCAGTGCCCCGATAATAAAGATTCATTGTGGAAAAAGGGCTTACAGAATCAATTTCATTGATATTATGTGATTGTGAAGTGTTGGAGATAGATATTTGAGGACTGATGTTCTCGTATTCTCGTATTTTATCCGATCCATAGGGGTCATATATGAGAAATAAAAGTTTAGAATCGTTCAAACTAAGAGCAAAAGACACCACGTCATTTGTTAGAGAAGGAGTACCGGCTATGAGTTCAGCGTTTTTGGTTACATAGGGACTGGACAACTTAAAATGTCTATCGTTACGGGTATTGTAAGAATTCTGAAGTTGAACCAGGTGCAAAGAGGTACCATTATTACTGAATCCCATTGCAGATATATAAGTATAGGGTGCATCTATTTCTAGTCCCCTCCTTAAAAAGACTATGGTATTAATATCATATGGAGATTGTAAGCTGTATTCATTGATTAAATTTTTCCCCGAAAAGTCCTGTAAATCAGTAAAACCATCCAGAACTAAGAGTCTTGTGCCATCTTGATTAAAGCTCACATCTACAGCTGTCTTTTCTCTTGAAGAGAATTTAAGATCAAAATCAGCTGTCAGTACATCGAATGCATCAGATAAGATATACTGCACTAGCTGTGAATTATTATTACCATCTTTTCCGCAGATGATCATTTTTTTTCCATCACTACTAATATCTAAACCTAGTGACCATGGCATATGCGTATATAATGGGTAGCGACCGTCTAATTTTACACTCTCTATGCTGAATGGCACACCTAAAGTGAATTGATAAAGCCACGAATAATTAAGTACATAAAGTTTATGCCCGGAAGGAGAGATTAGGATGTCTTGGGCTTGAGGAATAGGGTAATCAGTACTTAAATTCATTTTAGCACCTGTAGGAGCAAAACCATCAAAGGTTTGTCCCATAGCAAGAAAAGAACATATAAAAAAAAGGAGTAGTAATAACTGTTTCATGAGGCGCGGAATCAAAAGTGGCTAAACTACCCTAAAGGTAGAAAGAGTTACCCCCCCCCCAAAAAAAAGTAATATAAAACCGCTATGCTTGTAGCATTAGAAACATTGATGTTCAGGTTAGAATTATTTTCCAAAAGGTTCTTGAGATATTTTGATATCATCAAAATAGATCTCTCGAGTGCTTACATTCGTTTTTCTGGAGGTCCAGCGGGGTTTGTATAGGCCAAATTTGTAAATAATGTTTCTATCTTTATTGCAATTAGAGCCTTTTAGATTTGCTATTAAAATTTCGTCTTTCCAGATTTTAATAAACCCAATATTTTCTTCATTGGACCAAAGCGCATTCACTACCCATGTCACCCACGTTCCTTTCTGCACTTTGCCTGCAAAGTAACTCGACGAAATTTCTGATGCTTTATCAAGAGTATTGTCGGTTTGATAGGAATTTATCACGGTCCATTTATCCCCATTAACAGCTATCGCCAAAGCAGGTTTTCCAGACTCATCTGTATCTTCTTTTTTCCAATGCCATTGTGATACTATATCTCTATTTTGTCGGGTTTCTTCCTCGATGTTTTCTTCATCAATCCAAGTCTCTGGTATATACACTTTGAAACTATACCAATATTCACTACCGTACTTGTATAATAGGCTGTCAACATTATCAATTGTTCCTATTTCAGCTCTTTTATTGGCTGTTTTTCTAAGTTGACCATTGTCCCGATAAAATTCGTCTTCTCTATTTAAGGTAAATTTTAAACTATACCTACCGTCAGCCATGATACTGCTATCAAAACTTATAGAGTGTTCGCAGCAGAGCCTGCGGGCATCAAAAATGGCTTTATTTATTTCTTTATCCTCAAATGAGGTCTGCAATTTCTGGCAATACACGTTTATAAAAAGAAAGCCACACATCGATAAGGTAAGAACCAATTTCATGCTTAATTATTTTTTTCTAATAGATTGAGAAGAATCTCATATTAACTTTGCTCCAATGAAAATATTAATTATTTCCAATATTTATCCATCTGAGCAGTTACCTTTTGCTGGGATTTTTGTAAAAAATCAGTTTGAAAAATTGGGTTCTTTACTTGGCAGAGACAATGTAGATATATTTTTCATGCGTCGGGTGTTTACAAGCAAACTTGGTAGCATTTTGAAATATATAGTGGCTACTCTACGATTTATACCTAACCTTTTTAAACGCTACGACATCATTCATGTTCATTATTTCTTCCCTCTTTATCTACATGCTTATCTCTACAAGCTCTTTCATCGAAAAGCCAAAATAGTTGTCACATTTCATGGTGGTGATATTCATAATTTCTTTAAAGGAAGACTTTCACAAGGTATATTCAGCCATCTGGCCGAGAAGATTGATTACTCCATCTCTGTTGGCGAGGAAACATCTCATGAGATCAATGAAAAACTAGGACGAGCAAATGATTTAATCATGTGCGCGGGGATTGATGTTAATGTTTTTTATCCAAAAAAAATCGAAAAAAGCTATGACTTCATTTTCGTAGCTAAGTTTATTCATCGAAAAGGGACAGATCTGATGATTGATGCCATTAAGGAGCTAGATGATCACTCAATTCGACTAGCGTTTGTGGGGTCTGGTGAATACCAAGAAGCTATTGAAGCATTAAAGGATAGATTTAATGTAGACATTCATATCAATAAGACTCAACCTGAGCTCAGCGATTTGTACTCAGCCTCCAAATTTTTTGTGCTCCCATCTCGGCATGAGCCTTTTGGATTAGTAGCATCCGAAGCTATGTTTTGCGGAACACCCGCTATTGTCTCTAACGTTGGAGGTTTGGCAGAACAAGTATCTCACCTGTCAAATGGGCTGATTGTTGATGAACTTACACCTGAAGGGTTAGCAAATACTTTAAAGGAGGCAATGGCAATTGGCGAAGATCAATACAACAGTATGTCAAAAAAGGCTGAAGCTATGACGAACTTATATAGCCTTGACTCAGTGTGTAATAAAACGGTTGAAGTTTATAAAAAACTATTAGTTGTATGAAGCTCGAAGGTCAAAAAATTATTTTTATAGTAGGCAATTCAAGGAGTGGGACAAAAATGTTAACAACGATTCTGAATAAGAATCCGAATATATTTTGCTTTCCTGAGATGCATTTTTTCGAACAATTCTATGATTTTTCGGATAAGCATCTCAGTTTAAAAGAAGCTCAGGATATGCTGACAACATTATTGTGTATTGGCGAGAAGGGATATAGAGGTAATGCAAAACTAACTTTAGGTGAGAAGACACTCTATTTACAAAAGGCTGAGGAAATAATTGGAGAAAAGACTTCTTATCATCCTGTGGAGCTATATTTAATGGCTTTAAAATATTACGGAGGGTCAAATTTTTTATGTGACCCAACACCAAGAAATCAATTTTACATTGATGAAATAAGTGATTTAATAAAGGGAGCAAAGTTTCTGTACTTGGTTAGGGATCCGCGAGATATTCTGCTTTCTCAGAAGAATAAATGGAAGGCTCGAAAAGGTGTTTTTTCAAAACTAGATGTAATTAGGACGAAATTAAATTATCATCCGGCAGTTATTTCAAGATTGTGGAATGCCTCCATTAATCAATTTGAAAAACATAAAAATAAAGCCAACCTATTTCATTGTAAATACGAAAATTTAGTAGAGGAACCAGAAAAATATCTGAAGGAGATTTGCAAATTTGTTGATGTCGAATATTCTGGTGATATGCTTGACATTCATTACATGGGGTCTTCAATGGATAAGAGTAGCTATAAAGAAAGAGGTATTTCAACGAAAAGTCTAGGCAGATGGAAGAGTGGCTTGAGTAGCACGGAGGCAGAAATTGCTCAAAATATATGTGGTGATAAGATGAGAAGCCTAGGCTATGAAATTGAGAAACTTGATTCCTCAATAATAAAGAGAGTTTACTATAGTTTTATATTACCAATTCAGTTAGCAATAGCACTCCTTTTAAATTGGAGTCGAATGAAGAATGCAGTTTCTACAATTAGGAAAAGACTAGTAAAATGAAAGTCAAGAGGAATCCATTTAAATTATTTGCTTACTTGATTTATCTCCTTTTTTTCAGAAATACTCCTGAAGATTATCGTCCCTATGCACTTTTTTTTCCTTGGATTAGAAATAAACTTACTTCATACGCGATCCTAAAATGCGGTAAAAATATCAGAGTCAAAAGCGGAGCAGATTACTCACCTAATATTAAAGTGGGTAATGAATCTGAATTAGGAACAAGGTGTATGATCCAAGCGAATGCTACTATAGGAAATAATGTGATAATGGGCCCTGATGTCAAAATTTACTGTCGTAATCATGAATTTGTATCACTCGATATCCCTATCCAAAAACAAGGCAAGAGGCATTATGAAACAATCATTGGGAATGATGTTTGGATTGGGGCAAATGCAATTATTCTACCAGGAGTGCAAATAGGTGATCATTCAATAATAGGTGCAGGGTCAATTGTTACCAAAAATGTTAAAGAGTATTCAATTAGTGCTGGGAATCCATGCAAGCATATTAAATCACGGAATTAGGGTTGTATTTTCTAAAAAAGATGAAAAAAGCACTTATTACAGGAATTACAGGACAAGACGGGGCCTATTTAAGTGAACTTCTTTTAGAAAAGGGTTATGAGGTACACGGGATTAAACGCAGGGCTTCCTCCTTTAATACAGATCGTATTGACCATTTATATCAAGATCTACATGGAGTTAATCCACGATTTTTCCTTCATTATGGAGACTTAACTGATTCGATGAATCTAACCCGATTAATTCAGGAGATACAGCCTCATGAAATATACAATTTAGGAGCCATGTCGCATGTTCGGGTGAGTTTTGAAACCCCTGAGTATGTGGCGGATGTAGATGGTCTGGGGACTATGAGATTATTGGAAGCGGTAAAGCTCCTTGGGCTTACGAAGAAGACAAAAATATATCAAGCGTCTACCTCGGAATTGTTTGGCTTGGTTCAGGAGGTTCCCCAATCCGAGACTACCCCTTTTTACCCTCGTTCTCCCTATGGTGTTGCTAAGTTATATGCCTATTGGATCACGGTAAATTATCGAGAGGCTTATGATATGTATGCCTGCAATGGTATCCTTTTTAATCATGAATCTCCATTAAGAGGTGAAACATTTGTGACGCGTAAAATTACAAGAGCAGTGGCCAAGATGGCGATGGGACTTCAGGATTGTGTCTATATGGGTAACCTAGATTCAAAAAGGGATTGGGGGCATGCCAAAGATTATGTTAGGGGAATGTGGCTCATGCTCCAGCAAGAAAAACCAGAAGATTTTGTGCTTGCTACTGGTATCACTACACCTATCCGTGAGTTTATGAGGATGGCGTTTAGAGAAGTTGGTGTTGAATTAGAATTTAGGGGAACTGGTGTAGAGGAAGTAGGAACAGTTTTAAGTTCTTTAAACAGTAACTACGCATTTAAACTAGGTCAGGAAGTGATTAAAATTGACCCTAAATACTTTAGACCCACGGAAGTGGAGTTGCTAATTGGAGATGCTTCGAAGGCCAAAGATAAATTAGGTTGGGTACCTGAGTATGATTTAGCTGCATTAGTGAAAGAAATGATGGCAAGTGATTTGAAATTGTTTGAGCGAGATAAGTATCTCCTAGAAGGCGGGCACGATATTTTGAAACAAGCGGAATAGTTGACTGTTGACGATAACTTTTGATTGTTGACCTTCTTCTGACAATGAATATTGGCTTTAGACTTTGACTTCTGGAGCTTGGTCATGAATTTTAACAGTTGACAGTTGACAGTTGGTTTTTGACGATTGCTATGATTTTTGACTGTAGGTTTTTGACCTTTGGTGCACGTGAAATCTGAACTTCAGTCAAGTAATCGTTAACTGTGAATAGTCATAGTCAAGTAGGTCATTGTCAAAGTCAATAGTCATAGTCCATGTTTACCTCACCTTCATCATGAGCATAATCATAATTACTACAATACCTGATTAATGAATAGGTCATCAAAGATATACATCGCTGGTCACCGTGGAATGGTGGGCTCTGCGCTTGTTAGGTTACTGAAAAAAGAAGGCTATACAAGCCTTATATATCGTACTTCTAAAGAATTAAATCTTGTGGATCAAAAATCTGTTCAAAGATTCTTTGAGCTAGAAAAACCAGAATATGTTTTTCTAGCTGCAGCGAAGGTTGGAGGTATACTTGCTAATAGTGTTTATCGTGGGGCATTTCTCTATGAAAACTTGATGATGGAAGCGAATGTTATCCATGCTTCGTATATAAATAACGTAAGAAAACTATTATTTCTGGGGAGTTCTTGTATCTATCCAAAATTAGCGGAACAGCCCATTCGAGAAGATAGTCTCCTCACGGGAACTTTGGAATCCACTAATGAACCCTATGCCATTGCGAAAATCGCTGGGATAAAGTTGTGTGAGACCTACCGAGATCAATATGGTTCTGATTTTATCAGCGCCATGCCTACCAACTTGTATGGTCCGAATGACAACTATGACTTGAATAATTCACATGTCTTGCCAGCTTTGATTAGGAAATTTCATACCGCAAAGCAGGAAGGCAAAAGTGAGGTAGAGATTTGGGGTACAGGCGAGCCAATGCGAGAATTTTTACATGTGGATGATTTGGCAGAAGCCTGTTTGTTCTTAATGGATAACTATAGTGATGGACAGACGATTAATTTGGGTTATGGAGAAGATTTGACTATTAAGGATTTGGCCTTGACCGTGAAGAGAATTGTAGGTTACTCTGGGGAGATTGTGTTTAATACGGACAAACCTGATGGGACGCCTCGTAAGCTTATGGACAGTAGTCGCATTAATGCCCTGGGGTGGAAAGCTAAGATTGGTTTGGAGGATGGTATTCGAGCTGTTTATGAAGCTGTGGATAATTCTGAGTGGTGAAGATTGCTTAGAATGCCTGACAAGGAGTGCCCTACTTCTAGCTTCTCAGAGGAAAGTTGGATCAATAGTGAACTGCAACTTTTTCTGTCAGCCATTGATTCGTTCGTCCGTCAGGCTGTATGAATCCATGAAAATGAATTAACCAGCCCACGAAAATAACTATGGAACGAATAATGAAGCGCTTAAGTACTGGCCGAATTTGATTATTCATAAGCAGTATTAAGATTTCAAGATAATCAATTAGTAAAGGACATTATGCAAATTTAACATTGCGTATATTGAATAATATTTATATTTGCCATTGATTTTTAAAGAGATGTCGTCGCACAGATATTCTAATTATTTTCCTATTCTATTTCTTTTTGCAGACGTATTCTGTCTAAATCTAGGAATAATAGTAGCTAATATCAATCGATTTGGGAGCCCTTTCTACACCAATGAGAATTACTTGGTGCTTCAAGTAATATTAAATGCTACTTGGCTAATCATTTTTTTCGCCACAAATCTGCAAGAAATCAGTAGGGAAAACCGCTTGATTGATCACTTAAACAAAGTGCTTACCGCTTTGGTGATTAATCTGTCAATTGTTTTTGCATTATGGTTCATTGCTAAGCCTTTCTATTATTCACGACAACATCTTTTTGTTTCCTACTTGGTTTTCACATTCTTCCTAATTTTTTGGAGGTCTATTTGGCATTATTTTATTCGATACTATCGCAGTAAGGGATATAATTTAAGGAATGTCGTAATTGTGGGTTATGGTGATACAGCTACAGATTTGGAAAGGTTCTTCAGATTCAATCCTGCTGTTGGGTATAAGTTTTTAGGTTATTTTGATAATAGCCCAGAGGAGGCTAGAGGTCGCTTTCTAGGTAAAGTCTTAGATATACAGCATTATGTAAAATCGAATACCGTTGATGTTATTTTTTGCTGCTTGCCGAGGTTATATGATGACGAAATTAAACGTCTCATTGATTTTGCGGAGAATAATTTAATCAAGGTTAAAATAGTTTCTCAGTTTAGTAAATTGGGTAATAAGAACCTAAGTATTCAACGTTATGGAGATATTCCAATTATCAATGTTGGGGCCATTCCCTTGGATAGCCTTGCAAATCAATTTATTAAGCGTTTTTTCGATATTATTTTTTCCTCCCTTGTGTTGATCTTTATTTTTTCATGGTTGATTCCTGTCATAAGTCTTTTAATAAAACTTGAATCGAAAGGACCTGTTTTCTTTAAACAAAGCAGAAATGGAAGAGACAATCGTCCATTTCTATGCTGGAAGTTTCGAACTATGGTTGTGAACAATGAATCAGATTCTAAGCAGGCGACCAAAAATGACCCTCGGATAACAAAGATTGGAGCAATACTTCGGAAAACAAGTATTGATGAGTTGCCTCAATTCATTAATGTGTTTTTGGGGGATATGTCGGTTGTCGGTCCAAGACCTCATCCTATTAAGCTTAATGAACAGTTCCAACCCAAGATTGATCGCTTCATACAGAGACACGCAGTAAAGCCTGGCATTACAGGCCTTGCTCAAGCTAAGGGCTTCAGAGGTGAAACTTCAGTTTTTAGTGATATGAGTGGTAGAGTTCGACTTGACCGTTTCTATGTCAAAAATTGGTCATTGGTATTTGACGTGAAAATCATTGCTTTAACATTGATCTCTATTCTGAAAGGCAGTGAAAATGCCTATTAGTCGATAAATACAAGGGTCTCGTCTTATTTAATGGAATAGTCTAATTATTTAGTATTATTTTCACATATTGACTTATTTAAGTCGACTATATGAGTATAATAATAGCTACAGTTTCTTCCTTCTTTATTACTCTTATGCTTTTGCCTTTGGTCATTAAGGTGAGTAAGTCTATAAATTTATTAGACAATCCAGACATAAGAAAGGCACACTCCGTTTCTACACCTGTTTTAGGAGGCGTGGCGATTCTATTTGGATTTATAATTGCACTTCTTTTCTCGATTTCCTTCGTTGAATTGATTCAATTGAAATATCTCCTCTTTGGTATTTTAGTTATTTTTTTCATGGGTATTCGTGATGATATATCTGTTTTGATCGCTAAACATAAATTATTTGCCCAAGTATTTGCTGCATTTTTGGTTGTCCAATTTTCCGATATTCAACTCGATGGCTTTTATGGGATAATGGGGGTTAGCGAAATGCCGGCTTGGTTCACTTTCCTATTTAGTGTTTTCGTTTTGGTTGCTCTTACTAATAGTTTTAACCTCATCGATGGTATTGATGGTCTTGCGGGCTCTGTGGGTCTACTTATTTTGACCTTTTTTGGAATCGTTTTCTATTTGAATGGTGATGGGGCTTTTGCTGCGCTATCTGCTTCTTTAGCGGGTGCTACGTTCGCTTTTTTGTTTTTTAATTGGCATCCCGCGAAAATTTTCATGGGAGATACAGGGTCTATGCTAATCGGATTTGTCGTTTCTACCTGCGCAATTCAATTTATTAATATCTCACCATCCTCTTACTTCGGAATTTTCGAAATTAAGGCTACAGTAGCACTGGCAGCCGCCGCGTTAATCTTGCCTATTGTGGATACAACAAGAGTATTCATTATTCGATTTTGGCACGGACAGAACCCATTGGATCCGGATCGTCGGCATCTTCATCACGAACTATTAAGATTAGGGTTCTCAGATCGACAAGTAACAATCACTCTGCTTTTGTTTAACCTTACGGTGTTATTCGGAACACTATCTTTAAATAGCCATTTAGGGAATGGGGTCCTTCTATTGGCTATAGGTCTTTTCTGTGGTTTATTAGTTCTAGGTCTACAACTTCGTTTGATCAGATTAAGAAAGGAAAAGCCTAAGTCTAATTCTGGTAATAACTCCGATCTTTACATCTCCAAGTCAGCTTAGAAAGGCTTTCCTTTACTACATTTGCCCAAGTTTTGGGAAATATGAGAGAGAAAATTCAGTCTTTGATGATGGCCGTAAAAGACGCAAAAGCATCCACGGCAGAGGAATTGGAAGCTTTTCGTCTTAAGTATATAAGTAGAAAGGGAGTGCTTAGTGAATTGTTTGACGAATTTAAAACAATACCCAATGATCAAAAGCGTGATTTAGGTGGAGAATTGAATGTGCTGAAGGAGCACATTCAAGAGAAATTCCAAGGTCTTATTTCTCAACTTGAAAGCGGCCATAATCAAAATACGGAGACACAATTGGATTTGACTTTGCCTCCTGTCTCTCAAACTGGCAGTATACATCCACTTACCACGATCAAGAATAGGATTATTCAGATTTTCGAGCGACAAGGGTTTAGTGTAAAAGATGGTCCGGAGATTGAAGATGATTTTCATAATTTCACTGCACTAAATTTTCCGGAGAATCACCCAGCTCGTGAAATGCAGGATACTTATTTCGTAACTAAGAATCCAGACACACTTCTCCGCACCCATACTTCCAATGTCCAGATAAGGTTAATGGAATCAGGAAAGCCTCCTTTTCGATCTATTATGCCTGGAAGGGTTTATCGTAATGAAGCTATTTCTGCAAGGGCACACTGTTTTTTCAATCAGGTAGAGGGCCTTTATGTAGATAAGAAAGTGTCGTTTAAAGATCTAAAGGAAACCATCTATCATTTTGCCCAAGAGCTATTTGGTAAAGGAACTCAAATTCGATTCAGACCTTCGTTTTTCCCATTTACTGAACCAAGTGCTGAAATAGATATCAGTTGTTTCATCTGCAACGGTGATGGTTGCAAAATATGCAAGCACTCAGGCTGGGTAGAGATTGGAGGATCAGGAATGGTAGATCCGAATGTGTTGGAAAGCTGTGGAATCGACTCAAAAGAATACAGCGGATTTGCATTCGGGATGGGCATTGAGCGCATAACCATGCTGAAATATCAAATAGATGATATCCGTCTATTCTCAGAAAATGATTTGAGATTTTTACAACAGTTTTAGAGGAGCTCGTTAACTAAACTCTCTTCAGTTCTTCCTGCTGCTTCGGCCTTGAAATTTCTTACAATTCTGTGCACCAAAACTGGTTCGGCTACTTCCATGACGTCTTCAATGTCAGGTGAGTATTTTCCTTTTAGGAGCGCATTACATTTAGCAGCAAGCACCAAAAACTGACTAGCTCTAGGACCAGCGCCCCACTCAAGGTAATTATTGCTGAGTTCACTCCCATTCGGACTGAAAGGCCGGGTCTTATGTACCAAGTTGACAATGTATTCAAATACATTATCCGCTACTGGCACTTTTTTGACGAGCCGCTGAAACTTCAAAATATCTTCTTTAGAAACTACTTTTTTTGGATCATTTTCACGAATGCCTGTTGTTTGTTTCACAATCTCCAGCTCTTCTTGCAAGCTTGGGTACTCAAGCTTGATCATAAACATGAATCGATCAAGTTGGGCTTCCGGCAATGGATACGTTCCTTCTTGCTCAATAGGGTTTTGGGTGGCTAAAACAAAGAAAGGTTTATCAAGCACGTAATTATTGCCCCCTATCGTAATAGCACCTTCTTGCATTGCTTCTAATAATGCAGATTGCGTTTTGGGAGGTGTACGATTGATTTCGTCTGCAAGAATGACATTATTGAAAATGGGACCTTTCATGAAACGCAAGTTTCTATTTTGATCCAATGTATCTGCACCTAATACATCTGAAGGCATAAGATCAGGCGTGAATTGGATCCTATTAAAATCAAGACCTAGTGCACTAGCCATACTTTGGACCAATAATGTCTTAGCGAGCCCTGGTACGCCAACCAATAAAGAATGGCCACCACAGAATATAGAAATAATCAAAAGGCGTATGACTTCCTTCTGGCCAACTACTTGTTTGCTTATTTCAGCCTCTAAGTTTTTATATGCTTCATGTAACTCTTTCGCTAGGGTTACATCATTTTCGATTTCAGACATATTAGGTATTAATCTTCCAGTAATTTGCAATTTTTATATTCAGGGTCTATTTCGATATAGACATCATCTCGCGCTTCTTCGAACCACTCGGATAATATCATATTGCTTTTATTGTTTAGCGTAGCTTTTGCTATTTTTTGGTAGTCTTGATCCAAGTTGGCCTCATGAGGAGCAATTCTTTTCTTATAGAATAATATACGAAAAGCTCGTTCCCCATTCGGTAATTGAAATTCCATCGGCTCGCTTATTGTACCAATAGTCATGGTATCCAACGTAAAGAAAAGGGTAGGGTCAAGTTGCTCTACAGATACACGCATAGATTCCTCTCCGTTTACAAAAAATCCACCGTTAGAAGAAGTCATCTGATCATCTGAATATTCTTTAGCTGCTTCTTCAAAATCTATGCTATCGGCTAAAATCACATTTCTAAGACTATCAAGAAAGTTTTGAGAAGCCAAAATATCTTCCTCGGACGGCTTTGGAGTCATAAGGATATGACGAGTCTTAAAGGTATTACCACGTTTTTGCTGTAGCTCTATTAGATGATAACCAAACTGTGTTTCGATGGGCATAGAAAGTTCATTTTCAGCCAAGGTCATTGCGCTAGCTTCAAATTCTGGAGCTAACTCTCCACGTCTATAAAATGGTAACTCTCCGCCACGAGCTGCTGATCCTGGATCTTCAGAATATTGTCGTGCAAGAGTAGCAAAAGATTCACCTTTAATTAGTCGTCCCCTGATTTCATACATTTGTTTTCGTACTGCCTCCTTCTGTTTCTTCCCTGCCTCTGGAGTTTTCACAATTTGCCCAATGATTACTTCCGTTGAGAAAAATGGCAAACTATCACTCGGTATGCGCCCAAAGAATTTTCGCACTTCCGCAGGTGAAACTTTGATTCCTGAGGTGATCTCATCCTGCATCCGTTGAACAACCATTTGCTCTTTGATATCATCAAAAAGCTCGGCTTTAATCTGATCTAGACTTTTACCGTAGTATTTTTCTATCTCCTCTTCAGAACCGATTTGAGAAACCATATATTCCACTCTTCTGCTGAGGTTGCTTTGTACCTCCAAGTCATCTACGATCACTGAGTCGATTTCAGCTTTGGCCAAAAGCATTTTATTTACAACCAATTGCTCCAAAATGTCACATTTGGCAGTGCTGGTCCTAAACTCTCCCCGCGAAAGATAGTCGAGGTATGCCTTCTCAAGATCTGATTGCATTACAATATAGTTGTCCACTTTGGCAATAATCTTGTCGATTACCACGCCATTAGTTTGGCCAACACCTAAAAAGGGGATCAATAAGCAAAGACCTTTAACGATATACTTCAAATAGCTTGTTTTGCTTTGCATCTTCATAAACTTCATCTTCTAGCTTCTTCTTCAGAGCGATTTTTCTCTTATTGATAATGATATTAACAATGTCATCTTTTATAAACTCCAATGGAGAGATTTCATTTGAAATTTTGTAGTCAAATATTTTAACGAAATAGATAAATTCCTTGTCATTCGTCTCAGAATAGCTGTTTTTGCTAAAGAATTGATTCTTGTTATCAACTTGTTCCAACGGAGTTCCTAAAATGAGTTCATCTAAGATGATCCAAGTGGAGTCATCAAGAAAGGATTTATTGGCGAATTGATTTATATAGTTTTTAATGTCTTCTGTATTGCTATTCGGGTATTCTCTAAAATTTCTTCGAAACTGTCTTACATTCGGAGCAGTATTGGGGACTTTCGCAAAAATGCACTTTACTATTGTTTGTCGGAGCAAGAAGTTGTCTGCTTTTTCAGAATAGTATGTAGCTATATCCTCATCGCTCACAATATTATTCAAGTGCTGATTAATGTATTTTTTCTCAAAAGAATGGACTATTAAAGCATAGCGATAGTCTAGTACTTTTCGTTCGATTTCGGCTTCATTTAAATCCACCGTCTCCAAGGCTCTAGAGATCATCAGTTGCTTTTTTGTCCAATCGGCTACATACTTCTCAATCAATTTCGCACTATCAGAAGGGTTCATGCCTTTAGGTGAAATACCTATCAAGTCTGATTTTTCGAGATAGCTATCCATACTTCTTGCCACTGGGGGTTCAGATATGGTTTCTTTAGGTCGGAAAAATTCACAACTGCATAGAACACACAAGCATAAAATCGATGCAATTCTCATTTAATCAAGCTTTTTCGTAAGCCTGCAAATATTGTAATTCTTCTCCGTTGAGAACTCTATTTTATCCATTATTCTTTTGACCAACATAAGTCCAACTCCTCCTTTTCGTCGAGCATTGACTATCTCATCAAGAGAAGGTTCTGCATAGGAGCTTGGATTGAAACTCTCGCCTTGGTCTCTGATGGTAAATACCAGCTCATTAAGAGCATTGAGATCCACGCCTATTTGAATAGACTGAGAAGAGTTACAGTTGTTAGAATGAATGATAAGATTAGCACATACTTCATCAACTGCAAGCACGATCTTATGTACTTCCAATTCACCAAGGTTGTAGCTTAGCAGTAAGTTTCCAACAAATTCCCTTATCGTAATAAGGTTGGTTTTACTGCACGATATGTTGAGCGACTTATGCATTGATCAACTCCACTGCGCTTGATTGGTCAGGAACAATTTGCATTAAATGTTGAAGCCCCAATATTTGAAAAACTTCGAGAACTTTTTCATGTAGCCCAAAAAGTACCAATTTTATGCTTTTTGACTTGAAGTCATCTAAATAAGATATAAAAACTCCAAGTCCTGCTGAAGAGATATACTCAAGCTGAGACAAATCCAGAAGTACGTTTTTAGTTGCTTCGGATGATGTTTTCAAAGCATTATCCAATGTGATAGACGTACTTGCGTCTATCTCTCCTACCACTTGTAAGATTTGGTAATTTTCCTGCTCTTCAATATTTATATTCAACATATTCTTTATTTAAATCGGACTATTGTGAGTGTATAGTCATCATCAAGCTTATTACCTTCTAGGAATGCAGTGAGGTCATTGATAAGCCCTTCTTTCATTCCTTCAACGGATCGGTCAAGATGTTGGCGTAAAGATCTTTGGAGACCTTCAGCGCCATATTGCTGCTTTCTAGGGTTCTTAGCTTCTGAAATCCCATCGGTGTATAAAAGCAACAGATCGCCACTTCCATATTTTATAGTTTCTTCTTCAACGTAATCATTATAATTTGAGTTTCTCAGGATGCCTAAACCCATGCCATTCTTATCTAGCTCACGGATTTCTCGTTTTGATTTGTCATAAAATATGGCTGGACAATGACCTGCTCTTGAATAGCTAAACTGCTTTTTAGCAGTCTCTATGACAATGAATATTGCCGTAATGAATGACTTACTCTCCAAGCACCTCCCAATGGCCTGATTTGCCTCAATCATGAAACATGATGCTGTGCTTGATTTCTGAGCCAAACTATGAAAAATACCTCGCATCTGAGCCATATTGAAAGCGGCAGAAGTTCCTTTTCCTGAAACATCACCAATAATCAAATGGTGAAGGCCTGGTACAGGTTCGAGTATATCATAATAGTCTCCACCAACTTCATCAGCGGCCATGCTATAAGCCTCGATCTCAAAAGCACTATTGTGCTCTAGAGTGGCTGGAAGCAAACTTTTTTGCACAGTCTTAGCGATTTTGAGTTGCTCCTTATACCGCTCATTTTCTATTGCTTCGCCAATCAATCTAAAATTTTCCAGAGAGATACAGGCTTGATTCACGAATGTGCGGATAATGTCCACCATTTCTCGATTGTACGCATCAGACACCTCTTGCAAAAGTACAAGAACGCCGATTTGCTCAGTTTGTATCATCAAAGGCATAGCTAAGATTGACTTGAAATCGCCGCGATCTAGGCTGCCAATTACTTTATTTGTCATGGGGTCTGAGCCCAAATCGTAAGCCAAAATTCGCTTAATTCCATCTTGTTTAGCACTCAGGCGAATATCCCTTGACTCTTTATGAGTTATACCCCGTGTGATGATCTTTCTTGGTTCGTCTGCTATTTCCAGCCATGCAGCATCAGCAAATACGGCACTCATTGAACTTTCCAAAAGAATTTCATAAGTCTGCTCTGCACTTTGCCCTGCAGGTATCGATTGGCTTAATTTCTGAAAATCTACAGCCTCCTGCATTTTTCGTTCAAAAACAGAGGAAGTGGGCAGGTTAAATAATGTGACTAGGATAGATACTGCTGCATAGATCAATATGAAAATAAATAGTGCAACAAAATAGACCCTATTGAGTAAGTCCAAATGCAAGATTCCCGTTTCGGAAAAATTGAGCATGTTGAGCAAAAAGTGGTACAGATAGATACCAGATAGCAGTATGAAGAGGATACTTTTCCACTTTTGTTTGAAATTCAAATAGGCAATCCATTTTAGATTGAATGATAGGATTAAGCCTAGAATGCCTAAGAAGATAAGTGCGATATTGAAGTTGACACTAAAGAAGTCATTTCCAAAAAGGTCAAAGACAAGCGCGCCTAGCAAGGCGTATTCAAAGAGGCTCCAAAACTGAATTAGATTTTTTGACTTTTGGTAAAGGATCAATCGCTTCCAAACCACAAAGGTTGAAACGAGATAGATAACCACCAGCCCGATCAGGACATCATAAAGGAAATTTACTGTGAATGGATTTTGACTGATAGTACTTCTGGCAAACACGTAAAAGAAAAACCTTATAAGCAATGACCCAATAGTTGTCAAAAGACCAGTGATAAATACTTTCCACAAAAGATCAATGAAATTGATACTATCCGCCTTTGTGATAGTATATCTGTAAAAGGCCAGCGTCGATAGTACCAATGTGATCAAAAGGAATTGCGGGACTATTTTGGATAGAGCTACATTGAGCTGATGTTGCTCGATGAAAAGAAGGTATAGGTCAAAAAAGACAAAGAGCAACCATGACAGTATGCCTGCGAGAAAGCTTAATCTAATTTTTAGTTTACCTGAGAGCATCTGTACATGTAAAAATACTAGCCTTGAGGCCAATAAAAAGGCCATCCATGTAATCAAGGATGGCTTTAGATTTTTTTAACAAACGATAATTAACGGCTATAATTTGGAGCCTCCCGAGTGATCGTGATATCGTGTGGATGACTTTCTGCATATCCTGCTGCTGAGATCTTCACAAACTTAGCACTGTGAAGGTCTTTGATCAATCGTGCGCCACAGTAGCCCATACCTGCTCTCAGTCCACCACTGAGCTGGTAGAGCACTTCAGAGACCATTCCTTTGTAAGGCACACGTCCAACTATTCCTTCTGGAACGAGCTTTTTGATATCGTCCTCAGCATCTTGGAAGTAGCGATCTTTCGAGCCATCTTCCATCGCTTCTATTGATCCCATGCCTCTGTAAGTCTTGAATTTTCTTCCTTCATAGATGATCATTTCACCTGGGGCTTCTTCAGTACCCGCTAAAAGTGAACCTATCATCACACTACTCGCACCACCCGCAAGTGCCTTAACCAAGTCCCCAGAAAAACGGATACCACCATCAGCTATGATAGGGATATTTTTACCCTGAAGAGCTTTTGCAGCTTCATAAACAGCCGAAAGTTGTGGAACGCCTACGCCAGCTACAACACGGGTGGTACAAATACTTCCAGGTCCTACACCAACTTTCACAGCATCTGCACCTGCTTCAGCCAATGCTATTGCTGCCTCATAGGTGGCGATATTTCCAACGATGAGTTCTAAATCTGGAAAAGCAGCTTTCACTTTTTTAGCTGCATCTATCACGCCTTTGGAGTGACCATGAGCAGTATCAATACTCACGACATCTACTCCAGCATTTACAAGCGCAGAAATCCTATCGATCATGTCTGCTGTCACACCAACTGCTGCACCCACTCTTAGTCGACCGTATTCATCTTTACATGCATTCGGGCGGTCTCTGTTTTTTAAAATATCCTTGTAAGTGATAAGACCAGTAAGACGACCATCTTTATCAATAATCGGTAGTTTCTCGATTTTGAACTCTTGAAGTATTTCTTCGGCTTCTTTGAGACCAACTTCAACTTGCGCAGTGATCAGGTTTTCTGATGTCATGATCTCCTTGATCGGGCGTTTCATGTTTTTCTGGAAGCGCAGATCTCTATTGGTGATAATACCAATAAGTTTTTTGTCACCATCGATCACAGGAATACCGCCAATCTTATTTTCACGCATAATCTTCTCAGCGTCTCCAGCCACACTATTGTGAGAAAGTGTGATAGGATCTAGGATCATTCCACTTTGAGAACGCTTCACTTTACGCACCTGCGCTGCCTGTTTTTCCACAGACATATTTTTATGAATGAATCCCAAACCACCTTCTAGAGCCATAGCAATTGCTAGACTGTATTCTGTCACAGTATCCATTGCAGCTGATACCAAAGGTATATTCAGAGTAATGTTTCTTGTGAGTTGGGTGGTGGTGTCCGTATCTCTAGGGAGGATTTCCGAGTAGCCTGGAAGTAGAAGCACATCATCATATGTAAGTGCTTCAAAGAGGAATTTGTTGTCGAGACTCATGCAAACAATATTTGTTATTATTTGCAGCACGAAATTAAAAGGTCTTTAAGAGATTGCGAAACTTAATGTGATTTATAATTTACACGCATGCCTGACTTCTTTACCACTTTCGTAGATCAACTCTATCAAACTACTGCGCTAGAGGCCATCGCAGTGTTCTTCGGACTCTTGAGCGTATGGTATTCGAAGCAGGAAAACATTTTGGTTTACCCGTCAGGGATCATTTCTGTGCTCATTTATATCTATCTCACTTTCGAATACAAGCTCTATGCAGACATGGGGATCAATGGCTATTATTTTGTGATGAGCGTATATGGATGGTATAATTGGACCAGCACGAAATATGCAACCGGTCAGATCCCTATTTCCACACTTTCGAAGCGAGATTGGGGATACTCAGCATTGTTTCTTTTGGTGTCTTTTGGACTTATCTACTGGCTATTGTTCAACTTTACCGATAGTGATGTGCCGGCCTGGGATGCTTCTACCACTTCTTTTGCATTATTGGGGATGTGGCTGATGGCCAGAAAAAAAATAGAAAACTGGTTGGCTTGGATCATCACAGATTTGGTATCAATGCCTTTGTATGCTTACAAAGGACTGCCATTTACATCATTTCAATTTTTCATATTCACTATACTCGCGACGTGGGGATATTTCAGCTGGAAACGGACTTTAACCAAATAATTATGCGCCAGTCTTTTTAAGTAGAAATTCAAATTGCGCATCCCTTAGTTTTCGATCACTTGCCATTTCTTCAAGGATTTTATCTATTCGTTCCTCTGCCTTTTTAAATCGTTCATCATTTTTTTTGAATTGCTCGTCGTTTTTCTTTAGCTGTTCCGTGTCATCATCAAGTTTTCGCAAGATTGCATTCACGACTTTGTTGTTTTCCAAGGTATAAGCTCTCAACTCTTGCATATCGGCAGTAAGTTTATCTACTGCGCGTAATGTGTTCGCAACTTGCTCATCAAGTTGATTTAACCGAAGCTTATTGTGTTCGTTTTCTTTCATTATGGATTTAAAGATAATAATTTCACTGCTTTATGATCAAAAGAATAGCTGTAATAGGTCCTGAGTCTACAGGGAAAAGTGAAATCTGTCAGCATCTAGCTAGGATTTATGAAACGGAATGGGTTCCAGAATTTGCAAGGTTTTATTTGGACAGGCTTGGCAGGCCATATGAGCAGGAAGATCTGCTTCAGATAGCTCAGGGCCAAATGATCTGGGAAGATGATAAGGCTGACCAGGCGGAGGAATATCTTTTTTGTGATACCAACATGATCGTGATGAAGATTTGGAGCGATCACAAGTATGGCGCTACTGATCCTTGGATAGAACAAGAACTGGCCAGTCGTAAGTATGATTTTTATCTGCTTGCCAATATTGATTTGATTTGGCGACCAGATCCGCAGCGTGAGCATCCAAAACATAGGAAGCATTTTTTTGAAATTTATGAGAACTATCTAAAAGAGCATCAATTACCTTATGGAATTGTATCTGGGATAGAAGATTTGCGCATTGCGTGTGCTCAAAAATTGCTCAGAGAATTTTTCAAAGATTAGAATTTAGTATCATTGCAACATTAAAGGGGTGCCTTACAAACTCTGTTGGAGCTGGACGCAGCAAAAACAAAGTCTATCGGGCTGAGATCATACCCAAGAACCTGATCCAGGTAATGCTGGCGTAGGGAGTATGATAAAAACCAGTTGGGGAGTCCCCACTTTCCGTATGGTTTAATTTATTTATTCAAACAAAAATGAAATTCGTAATCGTTTCGATGCTTTGGCTGGCACTGCTATTACCAGCCACATCACAATTTGTATTGGAAGGTCAAATCGTCAGTCAAAAGGGTGACCCACTTCCTGGAGCCACCATTCAATTAAAATCCACAAAGCACAATTCAATATCTGATATTGACGGAAGGTACAAAATTCAATCAATTCCAGCAGGCGACTATTTACTCAAAGTGTCTTATGTTGGATTTGAGACACTGGAGAAATCCATTTCCATTATTGACAATCACGTTTGGAATCTGGAGCTTAAGGAAAGTGTCTTGCAAGGCGATGCGGTCTTTGTCTATGCCACGAGAGCTTCAGAGGAGTCTCCTACCACTTTCACATCTATTGACAGCAAAGAGATTGCCGAGAGGAACAATGGCCAGGACATTCCCTTCATGCTTCAATACACACCTTCTATGGTGGTAACCTCTGATGCGGGTAATGGGATTGGCTATACAGGAGTTAGAATTAGAGGAAGTGACCCAACTCGTATCAATGTGACGGTAAATGGTGTTCCAATCAATGATTCAGAGTCACATGGGGTGTTTTGGGTCAACATGCCGGATTTCGCTTCTTCAGTTGATAATATCCAGATTCAGCGCGGTGTAGGAACCTCAACAAATGGCACTGCGGCATTTGGCGCTTCTATGAACATGCAGACAGACATGCCAAGCATAGAACCCTATGCCGAAGTGAATAACAGCTTTGGTTCATTCAACACCAGAAAACATACTGTGGAGATCAATTCAGGTTTGATCAACGATCGTTTTGCCTTTCAAGGTAGGTTATCAAATATTGCTTCTGATGGATTTATAGATCGTGCTAGTTCCGACTTGAAGTCATATTTCTTATCAGGTGGATATTATGGAAAGAAAACGGTGATCAAAGCATTAACTTTTGGAGGCAAGGAAGTCACCTATCAATCTTGGTGGGGCACACCCCAGTCTCGATTAGAAAATGACGCGGATGGCATGAATGAAGTCATAGCCAATAATGGCTACTCCGAAGAGCAAACTGCTAATTTGTTAAGCTCTGGGAGGACCTTCAATTACTATCTGTACGACAATGAAGTAGACAATTATCAGCAGGATCACTACCAGCTTCATGTTAGCCATGAGGTGTTTGAAGGATTGCAATTAGCAGCATCTGGTCATTATACCTACGGAAGAGGCTATTATGAGCAATTTCGTGAACAAGATGATCTTGAAGATTACAATCTAAATGATGTTGTAATTGGCGAAGACACAATTACCTCAACAGATCTAATCAGACGTAGATGGTTGGACAACCATTTTTATGGCTTCACTTTCTCAGCAAACTATGAAACCGGTAAGCTAAAAGGAACGCTCGGTGGAGGGTGGAATAGATATGATGGCGATCACTTTGGTGAAATAATCTGGTCTCAGTTTGCTTCCAATGGCAGTATTAGAGACCGATATTATGACAACAATGGGTTGAAAACAGATTTTAACATTTTCTTGAAAACGCAGTATCAATTGTCACAAAAGTTATCTGTATTTGGTGACGCGCAGATTCGTACGATAGACTATCGTGCAAGAGGAGTGGATAATGATCAACGAGACATTGACGTAGCCTCGAATTTTACTTTTTTCAACCCAAAAGTGGGGGCTACCTATGCATTCAGTAAATATGAAAATATCTACGTTTCATTCGCAGTAGGCAATCGAGAACCAGTAAGAGGGGATTTCATAGATGCAGAGGTCGGCAAAACGCCATTTCATGAAACACTTCACAATCTCGAAATTGGCTTCAGAAAGAATGCGGCGAATTATATGTTTCATGCCAACTATTATCTCATGAATTATCAGAACCAATTGGTACTGACAGGGGCCGTGAACGATGTAGGCTCTTCCATTCGTGTAAATGTGCCTGATAGTTACAGAACAGGTATTGAGTTAGTAGGCGCATATACTTTAAGTGACCAACTTTCCTTGGGTGGTAATTTGACTTTGAGTAGAAACAAAATAGCTAGCTATACGGAAACACTATACGATTATGGTCCTGCATTTGATGAGTACAATATAGTTGAGACGCCTTATAAGGACACTAACATTTCATTTTCTCCAGAGGTAATAGCAGGTGGACAGCTGACTTTTTCCCCTCTTGATATTTTGTATTTTACCCTTTACGGAAAGTATGTAGGTGAGCAATTCTTGGACAATACATCCATTGATAATCGAAAAATAGATGCTTATTTTTTCAATGATCTAAAGGCTGATTTTATCATATCGAATGATATGTTCAAAGAGCTCAGGTTATCTCTTATGGTAAACAATCTGTTTAATCAACTGTACTCATCCAATGGCTACACTTTCGGGTATTCTGGTGGTGACTATGTGGTCAGAGAAAATTATTACTATCCACAAGCTGGTAGAAACTTCATGCTTTCGCTCGGCTTAAAATTTTAGTCAGTAGGTTATTTATAATTTGCAGCTAGTATTCGATATTGATTGAGAATACTACGGACGGAGTAACGAACATCTTTACTAAAGTGCACCTGTTCATTGAACAGGCCACTTACGTAACCTTGCCAAATTACTCCGTTCGTTTTGCTGTCAATGAAGTCTATCAGCAATGTGCCCTTTTCCATTTGGTAATTTTTACCTACGTAATTGGCTGCTTCGTTATTTTTCCAAACATCTTCATTTTCTGAATAATCTCCATACTGTTGATCCCAACTTTCAAGTTCCATTTGGTCATAACCTCTCATAGACAATGAAGCATCGAAGACTTTATAAGCGATATACAGTGAAGGTTTTTCGGACCGTTTATATCCTTGAGATACAAGCCTTCTCTCTATTTCATGTTTGATCATTCCATCACTGAGACCATTGTAATTCACCGTGTCTCCCAAATTCAAAAAGTCGAAGGAATTGTATTTTTTAAACTTACCCCGGTAACTATAATCTGACTCAAGTACAAATTCTCTCTCAGCGATGCAGCCGAAGAGTAAAGTGGCTAAAATTATTAATGTGCATGATTTCATAAATCACTAACTATTTCAGGCTATAAATTGATTTAATTACTTTGAATTTAATTCCAAAACGCTGAAAAACAATGTCTTCTCACCACATAGTTCGTGATGAACAAGAGCCAGCACTTCTTATTTGTGACTTGGAAGCAATCCCAACTGAAGTACTGCATTCACTGTTAGAATGGTCTCCAACTGTTGTTTGTTGTGAGCAAGCTTTGAATTTATACCTTTCTAAGGGTCACAAAGTGGATGTGGCATTGATAAATAGTGCTAATTATGAAGCATGGTGGAGTGTGCTCAGAGAGCAACAACCAGTGAAGATCATTGCATTAGCTGAGGCGGATTTTTTAGATGATGGGCTGACCTTGCTTCAAAAAAATGATCACAAAAGTGTAAATATTCTGTCGAGTCAAGCATCACTGCCCGAGGTAGTATTGCGCCTTGAGAAGTGGTTGGAATTTATAGAATTCACCATACTTACAGAGAAGACTAGGGCGATAGTTTTTAATCAAACAGAGTTCAGTAAATGGGTGCCAAAAGGGACGACTTTTGAGGTAAGGTCAATATCTGAAATCACGAATTGGAAGCTTTCAGGCGTAGGAATCGAAATGATTAACACTTCGGATCATCACCAGCAATTTCGCAAGACCATAGATGGAGAATTAATTATCCAGAGTGACCGTATTCCATTTATTATTGAGGAGGCTTGGTAGCCGATACCATTCTGTCTTTTCCGTTCAGATCTTGATACAAACTAACTTGAGTGTATTTTTTAGCTCTTAGCATTTCACAGACTTCTTGTCCAAAATCCTCGTGAATCTCAAAATAGAGACTTCCTGAGTCATTCAGTTTTGATGAGGCAATTGAGGCGATTCTTTCATAGAAAATCAAGGGATTCTCATCCGGGACGAATAATGCAAGACTAGGGTCGAAATCCAACACATTTTTTTCCATTTGGGCTCGCTCTCTATTTGGGATATAGGGGGGATTGCTTACGATGATATCAAAAGACTCTGCTGGTGCTTCTGATAAAACATCATGAACCTCAAATTTCGCATGGGCATGAAGGTTTTCAGCATTCAGCTTTGCAAGTTCAACTGCTGCAGGACTTATATCCCAACCGACAACTATTGCCTTCTTGAGCTCTAGTGCCAAACTGATAGCGATACAGCCAGTCCCCGTGCCAATGTCGAGAATAGTGAGTTCGCTACTTTGAGTGTAGTTTCTTGCAATTAATTCTACGAGCTCTTCTGTTTCTTGGCGTGGAACCAACGTATCAGGCGTCACCCGAAATTTATTCCCAAAGAAAAATGCAAATCCCAGAATATGCTGGATTGGTTCACCATTTAGCAATCTTGGAAAGAGTGCTTTATACTTTTCGATTTGGCTTTCAGTCAGTTCAATATCTGAGGAGGTGAGCCGCTGAATTTTGGATATATCTAATGCATCTTCAAAAAAACGATTGGCAAGAGCCGCCGACTCATCCAATTTATAAATAGTGCTTAGCGCCCCAAAGGTTTCTTTATAAATTGCGCTTAATTTTTGATCCACAAATCGAAGTTACCAAATATGATCGAAGAGCGTTTCATGCATCGTGCCCTTGAGCTTGCCAAAAAAGGCCAAGGAAGCGTAGCACCAAACCCTATGGTGGGTTGTGTAATAGTGCATGAAGGCAAGATCATCGGGGAAGGCTATCATCACACTAATGGTGGACCGCATGCGGAAGTGAATGCAATAAACACAGTAGTGGAAAAGCAGCTTTTGACACAAAGCGATATTTATGTCACTTTGGAGCCTTGTTCGCATTTTGGTAAAACACCACCTTGTGCTGATTTGCTTATAGAAAAGAAGGTGAAAAGAGTGATCATTTGCAATCAAGACCCGTTTCCAGAAGTTTCGGGCAGAGGAATTGCCAAACTTAGAAATGCGGGAATAGAAGTTCTAGAAAATTTATTGTCGGAGGAGGGGAGCAAGCTGAATAAACGATTTTTCACTTTTCATGGAAAGAAAAGACCTTATGTTATTTTGAAATGGGCTCAGACTCAGGACGGATTTGTAGCTCGGGAAAATTTTGACAGCAAGTGGATCAGTAATAACCGATCACGGCAGTTGGTACACAAATGGCGGTCTGAGGAGGCAGCTATCTTAGTAGGTGCAAAGACTGCTCAATATGACAATCCGACACTTACGGTGAGGGACTGGGAGGGTAAAAATCCTGTGAGAGTAGTCATAGATCGCGAAGGGAAATTGGATGGTAACTTGCATCTTTTTGACGAGGAAGTTTCGACGATATGCTTCACTTCCGTGGAAAAAAAATCAAAGGACATCCTGGAATTTATTAGGCTCTCTGAAATCACACCATTGACGATATTGTCTGCTCTTTACGAAAAAGGTATTCAGTCGATCATCATAGAGGGTGGAGCTCAAGTGCTTCGTTCATTCATTGATGCGGGCTTATGGGATGAAGCCCGAAAATTCACCGCGCCCGTTACATTTGACTCTGGAATCCAAGCCCCTAAAATAGCGGGGCAACTTGTGCACTCAGAGATCGTAAATGGAGACTTATTAGAAACCTATTTAAACAATTAATCATGGCAGAGGAGCTATTCATACTATCAACCACAGACAAGCGACAACAATATGAATCGCTGATTCCTCAAATCAAAGGATTGATTTCAGGTGAGCTCAATCTTATCGCCAATCTCGCCAATATTTCTGCTGCCCTAAAGGCTGCTTTTGGTCATTTGTGGATAGGCTTTTATCTGGTGGAAGGTGATGAGTTGGTATTGGGGCCATTTCAAGGGCCTATAGCCTGCACGCGTATCAAAAAAGGTAAAGGTGTTTGTGGTGCCGTATTCGAGCAAGGAAAGACCATCATCGTGCCTGACGTGGATGCTTTCCCGGGGCATATTGCTTGCAGTTCTGATTCAAGGTCAGAAATAGTATTGCCAGTTCGATCAGCTAACGGAGAATTGATTGCGGTGCTTGATATTGACAGTAGTGCCTTGGACACCTTCGATGCAGTAGATCAAGAATATTTAGAAAAAGTTTTAGATCTTTTCTAATCTTCCTTCCTCAACACCAAGGTGTTGGCCATCATATCATGCAAGCCTTGCTTTTTTGGCGTTAGTCCAATTAGCAAGTAGCCTATTAGAAAGAATAGTGTAGAAAAGAGCTTCGAAAAATTTCTTATCAAGGCCAATCCAAGATTTAGCGGAATGCCATTCAAGTCGGTGACTTCAAGTCTTAGGACCATTTTGCCAATAGTAGCTTTGTACTTACTGGACTCCATGAATGCGTAGTAAAGGAGTGTTATCACCAAGCCCAATATCATCAATTCACCTATATTGTTGATCATTACATTGAGGGCTACGGCAGGCTCAGCTTGTGACAACCACTCTAGATCTATTTCTTCTGAGTTTTTGAGCAAATCAAAACCCATAAGTGTCAATAGAGGTAATATGACGATTGATTGAAGAATCTGAATAATAAAATAATCTAGGATATATGCTGCAAGCCTAAGCCAAAATCCTGCGTAGTTAGTAGTAGACATCAATTAATGAATTTTAGATCAATTTAAGTCAAGGCAATAAAAAGGCGGCCTCATTGCTTTAGCTTTTGAGACCGCCTTTAAAAAATTCTTATGGATTAATGATTATTTCAACTCAGCAATCACTGTTTTTCCGCCATAGGAAATATCCCCAATTTTTACTTTTATTTTAGCATCAAGTGGAAGGTAAAGATCAATACGACTACCGAAGCGGATGAATCCAAATTTCTGACCTTGCTCTGCAAAGTCACCTTTTTTTGCATAGAAGCAAATTCTGCGTGCCACAGCTCCAGCTACTTGTCGTATTAGTATTTCTACTCCCGTAGGCAGCTTTAGGCCGATTGATGTTCTTTCGTTTTCCGTGCTAGATTTCGGATGCCAAGCAACTAAAAATTTACCGGGATGATATTTGAAATAAGATACAATGCCTTCTATCGGATTGCGTGTCACGTGCACGTTGAGTGGTGACATGAAAATAGAAACTTGAATCCTTTTTTCCTTTAAATATTCATCCTCCATGGTTTCCTCTATCACTACCACTTTACCATCAGCAGGAGCTATGATTTGGTTGGCGTTTTTTTCAATAGGAAACTCTGGATCCCGAAAGAATCTGATAATCAATACCAGCATGACAAACGCAGCTGCGCCAAGTATAGCTTGGATTATTAGAAATGGCAAAAGCCAAAACAAAAGAGCATAGAGCAGCCCGAGTATGAGGGCTGCAATAGGTATGATCTTGATTCCTTCTTTGTGTATATTCATTAGAAACCCCCTCTAAATTTATAGGTCTTAGCTACTTTATCTATAGCCACAATATATGCGGCAATCCGTAATGATACATCATATTGCTGAGCTGTTTCATACACCTTATCAAAAGCTGTTTTCATGATACGGTCTGATCTTCTGTTGACACGCTCAGCAGTCCACTTATAGCCTAGCCTGTTTTGTACCCACTCAAAATAACTTACAGTTACACCACCAGCGTTGGCAAGGATGTCTGGCACAGCCATGATTCCTTTTTCATTCAAAATGGCGTCAGCCTTAGCGGAGGTAGGACCATTGGCTCCTTCTACTATTAGTTTCGCTTTAATTTTAGAAGCATTCTCTTCCGTGATTACATCTTCTATGGCTGCAGGCACAAGAACATCTACATCCAAAAGTAATAATTCTGCTGGATCGATTTTTTCTGCTCCAGTAAATCCTTCAAGTGATCCATTATTAGCATTTCTGTAATCGATCGACTCTTTGATGTTGATTCCTTCTTTATTGTAATAAGCTCCAGATAGATCGGAAACACTCACTACGGTCACACCTCTTTCAGCAAGTAAAAGCGCTGCCCAAGAACCTACGTTCCCAAAGCCTTGTACAGCGCAAGTAGCTCTGAAAGGATTGATTTTTAGTTTCTCCATTGCTGCAAGTGCGGAGATCATCACACCACGGCCGGTAGCCTCAGTTCTTCCAAGTGAACCACCCAAAACTAATGGCTTACCTGTCACTACGGAGTTTACCGTCATACCTTGTGAGCGAGAGTATTGATCCATCAGCCAAGCCATTTCGCGAGGACCTGTTCCCATGTCTGGTGCGGGGATATCACGATCAGGGCCGAATATTTCCAACATTGATTGCGTATAGGCCCTGGTCAATCTTTCGATCTCTCCAGCTGACATTTCCCTTGGATTGCATTTGACACCACCTTTGGCGCCACCGTAAGGGATATCCACTACGGCACATTTCCAAGTCATCCAAGCAGCCAGCGCTTTCACTTCGTCCAGATGTACATCCATGTCATAGCGGATGCCTCCTTTGGATGGGCCAAGAATGTTCGAATGAATCACTCGATAACCTTCAAATACCCGGATAGAACCATTGTCCATTGTGACGGGTAAAGTGACGATAACTTGCTTAGATGGGGATTTTAAAACGTTGTAAACTTCATCTTCGAGACCAAGGTGTTGAGCCGCGATATTAAATCTTGACATCATTGACTCAAAAGGATTACTCTTATCCTTTATTGGAGCCGGTTCAATGTACGCCATACTTGTTTAAGGGTTTTGTGGGGTTGTTGTTTATTTGGCTGCAAAGCTAAGTTTTTCCCCTCGATTACCTAGAAAAGTTTGAGGTAAACCACGATGAATGGTACGGCCAAAATCAGGCTATCAAAACGATCTAAGAATCCTCCATGACCGGGAATAGAGGTGCCAGAGTCTTTTATTTGAATACTCCTTTTAAACATGGATTCTACTAGGTCACCATAAGTGCCAGCGATTACAACGATGAGCGCGATAGATACCCATTGCCACATGGCAAGACCAGTGCTGTATCTACTTATAAGCACGGAAAAAGCTACTGCAGTCAGTGCTCCTCCAATGGCACCTTCCCATGATTTTTTAGGGGAGATTCGCTCAAAAAGTTTTCTTTTCCCAAATCGGATACCTGCGAAGTAAGCTCCTGTATCACTCGCCCAAATAATCAACATCAGACCAAGTAAGATCTCATAATTATAGTCACCATGATAATGAACCACGACATTCATCAATGCAAATGGCAACACTACATAGGTTAGTCCGAGATAAAATAATGCAATACTCAGGAATGGGTTGTTGTCGTTTTTCTTATACAGTTTCACCAAAAATATAAGTGAAGCCATTGGGAACAAGGCAAAGTAGTATTTCGCGTCAAGCGTACCTCTAGAAATAAGAAATGAAAGGGTGAATAGAATGCTGCCAATGAGGATTCCTAAAAGCCTTATAGGCAAGTAATTTTGGAGTTTGAAGAGTCTGTAAAACTCCCACTGCGCTAGTAAACATATCGCCATGAATACAATGAAGTAACTCCATTCACTCAAAACCAGCGAGGTAATGATGATGGATGCTCCAGCTGCAGCTGAAATGATGCGTTGATATAGTCCGGAAAATTTATTCAAACTTTATGTCGTCGTTTATTACTTTCAATGCCCTAAGTACAAAATCAGGACGAACCAGTACTTCAAAAGCTCCAAATTGATAAGCGGAATCTTTTTTATTCAGTAAAACTGGGTTCATTTCCATATCATCTAAAATAGACTTCACAATCTCTGCTCGCTGCTCATTAGAGTCTTGATAAACCTTTTGCCAGTCACGCATTTTTTAGTGAAAATAGATTTCTGAAAAGGTAAAGCAAAATGGCTCCCGCAACAAAAAACAACCCAACTACATAAATAGGTGGTGAGGACTGAGTATCTGTAATATCGTAGCTTAAAAATTTGAGTTGGCTGAAATACAAGAGTGTAAGTGTGAGTCCATTGTTCATAAAATGCCCCACCATAGCCAAGGATAGATGCCCCGACCAATAATAGAGATAGCCAAAAAGTGCCCCTAAAAATATCCTAGGAATCACACCATAAAATTGCATGTGAAAAACACCAAAAATGATTGCTGAGATCCAAATAGCTAAATGATGATTTTTCAATGCTCTTCCGAAAAGTTTCTGGATCAATCCTCTAAAAAGCAACTCTTCACCAATAGCCGGCACTAAAGCAATTACGACCAAAGCGATTAAATATTCTCCGAAATTGTCAAAGGAAGTTAGGAATACTGTTAGTTCTTTAAGTTGATCTTCTTTAGCCAGCGCCCAATCTTCAAAGCCTGAGAGAAACTCCGGCATAACAAGATTTTGATTCCACTCGATGACTACACTATTGGCCACCATAAAGCAGAACAGTATAACAATGGTCATTAAAATTGGTCTCAGCGAATCATTTGGTAATTTGAAGAATGAAATGAGTGAATCACTAATATTGAGTTTGACAAAAAGTAATGGCACTAAAATGAATGCGCCAATGGAAGTAATTCCCTGAAGCAGCATCAATGGAAATTTTGAATTATTGTATGAATCTGGACGACTTAGAATATCCAGTGATTCTTCAAGACTAAGGTCAAAAAGGCCCATTATTATACCCTGACCCAATAGTGAGAAGAGGATTAAGCCGATAATAACAAATCCAGATAAAATTAAGAGGAGAACCCATGGCGAATAAGCCTGAGAAGTGTTGAATGGGTCGTTCGGGGTTTTGTCCATATTTGGCCTAAATTTACCAGAAAATTAGAGACTGTACTGTGGTCAAAATAGGAAACTTAGAGATTGGTGAATTTCCATTGCTTCTTGCGCCAATGGAGGATGTAAGCGATCCGCCGTTTAGGGCGGTTTGTAAGGAGAATGGGGCAGATTTGATGTATACGGAGTTTATATCATCGGAGGGGTTGATTCGAGATGCGTCTAAAAGTGTTGAGAAATTGGATATCTATGATTACGAACGTCCAATTGGCATTCAAATATTTGGAGATAAGATAGACTCAATGCGCCAAGCAGCAGCCATAGCCGAAGCAGCTAATCCGGAACTTATAGACATTAACTATGGCTGTCCGGTAAAGAAAGTGGCTTGCAAGGGAGCTGGTGCAGGGATCTTGCTTGACATTCCTAAGATGCAGGAAATGACTGCAGAAATAGTAAAAGCCGTAAATAAGCCAGTCACAGTTAAAACCAGACTTGGTTGGGATGATAGTACGATTAGGATAGTGGAAGTAGCCAAGCGTTTGCAAGATGTGGGCATCCAAGCTTTAACGATTCATGGCCGAACACGACAGCAGATGTACAAAGGAGAAGCAGACTGGACAAAGATTGCAGAAGTGAAAAATCATCCAGACATTCACATTCCAATCTTTGGTAATGGAGATATTGATAGCCCTGAAAAAGCACTCGAATACAAAGAGAAATATCAGGTAGATGGAATCATGATTGGCCGAGCTGCCATTGGTTATCCTTGGATATTTAAAGAAATAAAGCATTTCATGGCTACAGGTGAGCACCTTGCAAAGCCTACTTTGGAAGAGCGTGTGTCAGTAGCCAAAAAGCACCTAATATTTTCTGTAGAATGGAAAGGGGAGCTAAAGGGAATCTTCGAGATGAGAAGACACTACACCAATTACTTCCGTGGCATTCCAAATTTCAAAAGTCATCGTACGAGACTCGTAGAGTCAGATTCATTTGATGAGGTGATGGCCACTCTTAATGAAATACCAGAAGTTTTTCAAGAGGCAGTAATAGCTTAAGGCTTTATATGACAAAGCGCCCGATTTTAGCCTGGATTCTTTTGGTGGCTCTCTCTCTTATATGGGGTAGTTCGTTTATTTTAATAAAAAGAGGTCTTCAACATCTTAGTTTTTTCGAGGTTGGGTCTTTGAGGATTCTAGCCGCTTCTGTTTTTGTGCTCCCTATTGTTGCTATTCGCATCAGAAGAGTCAAAAAGAAACATGTTCTCTATCTTATTTCCATAGGGTTTTTAGGGAGTCTGATCCCAGCTTTTCTTTTTGCTATTGCTCAGACACGGTTACCAAGTGGGGTGACTGGAGTATTGAATGCACTCACACCATTGTTTACTATGCTGGTTGGTTATTTGATCTATAAGCAGAGACAATCATTCCGGGTGTTTTATGGTGTTTTAATAGGTTTCATTGGCACAGTGGTTTTGGTGATCGCTAATTCAGGTGGCAGTTTCTCTAATATTAACTTCTATGCGTTTTTTGTGATTCTAGCTACCCTGATGTATGCTTTCAATATCAATATCATAAAATATCACCTGCAGGAATTGAGCTCTCTTACTATTACTAGTGTTTCATTATCTTTCGTTGGCCCTATTGCCGCGATACAGTTGCTTTGTTTTACTGACTTTTCTTCGCGTGTAATTGCTGACCCTGCAGTAATGCATGCGGCGGGGTTCATCGTGTTATTAGGTGTGATGGGCACGGCTATCGCATTGATTATTTTCAATAGACTAGTGAGTCTAACGGATCCTGTTTTCACATCTTCAGTCACATACATTATACCTATTGTGGCGGTAGTTTGGGGTTTGTGGGATGGTGAGATGCTTTATCTAGCTCATTATTTAGGCATAGCGGCAATACTTCTTGGAGTATATGTAACCAATGCCACTCGAAAGGCATAAAAAAACCGCTTTCTGAAAAGAAAGCGGTTCCTGTTACTTAAAAAGATTCTAGTAGTGAATCTTTTTAAAGTCAAACTCTTCCAAGAATTTCTTCGCTTGAGCAGTGTTCTGAAATTCAAATAATTTAGTCTCACCATTAGTTCCGTGTATTTCAACTTTCACAGCCTCAATATCGGGAATGACACTACCTTCTTTTTTGGATGCTAAGGCGCTCTTATCTACGTTTTTAGAGAGTGTTTGAGTTTTTCTTTTTATTCTTCCACAATACGAGCACAAGAATTCTTTCTCAATTTCACCGTCCTCAAAATCGGTAGCTTGTTTTAGGATAGTTTCTTTTTGAAGCTTAAGCGTCTGAAATCCACAACGATCACATTCAAACGCACTTAAGTGCCCCTGATACTTTTCTATTTTGGTTTCTTGGGTTTCTGGATCTATCCAAACATCGTAATCAACAGAAAATGCATCTTCTTCTGCCTGCATCCCTTCATCCAGATATGTATCTTCTTCGTCCTCGCCTAGAAGTTTCATTTCGTTACCTGTACTCGGGTTGATCCTAGGAGTGTATCTTAATTTTTTGAGCTTTTTTTCCAAAGGACCTGGGTAGTAGTATTTGAACATCAAATAGGCGATGTACACATGTAAAGTTGAAATACAGAACGCAACGAAAATTCTTATGAATACCCAGAAATAATTGAGTGTGACTGTCTCATCATAAACGGTGTTTAAGAAAAAGAAAATCGCAGCAGCTAGTGCGTAGTTAGCCCTCAGGTAACTTTTGCTTTCATATAAACTCGCCACATCAAATTTCTCTTTAAACGTGCCAGCAAGCATGAATTGTAACCAATATTTAAACACAAAAATAATCGATACTGCTAGTGCCGCTAGAAACAAATACCACATCGATACATGCCAGATTTCTAAAAAGGCCAAATAGGATTCATTGTTTTTCATAATTCGTCAATTGTCGAAAACCTTAGGGTTTTCTATTTTTCCTTCAAAATTACTGGAAAACTAATATAAAGCTTCGAATTAATGGACGATTGTAACCTTAGATTTCTCTAATAGAAGAATGTATAGTGTCATTTAGTGAAGAGAACTCATCAAAGAAGATGTCTGCGAGTTCTCAGTCACTTGCTCTATTGAAGCAGTAAAGTATTTGGAATAGAGCACTCGCTCCATCTCTACTATGTATGCAAGGAGTGAAATAATAAGCAATAAAGTAACTGTGCGGTTAGCTTTCATTTCTTAAATGATGCAGACTCACATTTAAAAGTTGCATATCTTAAGAATTTTAGTTGATACGATTAGGAAAAATGTTTCCAACTAAATGATTTTCTCCGTTATTATAAAAGATGAATTATTTGTTTTTATTTAGGCTTAGAATTAAAAATATTTAAAATGAATAAGGCTACACAGATCAGAACTAAACGTTTGACCAAAGGTCAAGTTTCGAATACCTTATTACTCGAGATCGCATGGGAGGTGTTGAATCAAGTAGGTGGAATATATACTGTGATTAGATCCAAGGTTCCGACGGTGGTTCCAAAGTGGGGTTCGAACTATTGCCTTATTGGGCCATATATGCCTGGAAATGTAGCCGCTGAATTTGAACCGCTTGAGTTAGGCCAGGACCACTACAGTAAAGCTGTGAAACGTATGAGGGATATGGGCTGTGTAGTGCATTATGGAGATTGGCTTGTATCTGGTAGACCTAAAGTTATTCTTTTTGAACTAGGCAGTTATATGCATCGTCTAGGTGATATAAAGTACAGTCTCTGGGAGGGCCATGGTATTTCGACACCAAGTGATGATCATTTGTTAAATGACGTGCTGGTATTTGGTGAGATGGTACGTATCTATCTTACAATGCTGGATCAAGAGGTAAAAGGGAAGCGCAAAATTGTAGCACATTTTCATGAATGGATGGCGGCATCAGGTATACCTGGATTGAGGAGAGATAAAGTTGGCATTAAGACTATTTTCACAACCCACGCAACATTACTTGGGAGATATCTGGCGATGAATGATCCTCAGTTTTATGATCATCTAGCATTTATGGACTGGCAGAAGGAGGCACAGCATTTCAATATAGAATCCAATGTCATGATTGAGCGAGCTGCGGCACATGGAGCGCACATTTTTAGCACGGTCAGCGAAGTGACAGCCAAAGAATGTAGGCAATTGCTTGGGAGAAATCCTGATGTGATTCTTCCTAATGGTATCAACAATCAAAGATTTGAAGCGCTGCATGAATTCCAAAATCTTCATTTGGAGAATAAAAATAAGATCCACTCATTCACAATGACTCATTTCTTTTCCAGTTACACATTCGATCTGGATAAGACCATGTATTTTTTCACCTCGGGTAGATACGAATATCTAAATAAAGGATACGATCTCACGCTCGAAGCTCTCGCAAGGTTGAACCATAGGTTGCAAACGGAGAAATCTGAGATTACTGTGGTCATGTTTTTCATAACTAAGAGACCGTATTATAGTATCAATCCAGACATACTAGAAAGTCGCGCATTGATGGAGGAGTTTCGCCATGTAATAGAGTCAATTAAAAAGCAGGTTGGTGAAAAGTTGCTGTTCGAAGCTATCAAGCGAAAGGATACGAAGCTCCCACAGCTTAACGAATTTGTAGATGACTATTGGAGATTGAGATTTAGGAGGACACTACAAACATGGAAGTCAAAAAATTTACCGCCTATTGTAACTCATAATTTGCACGATGATGGAGGGGACGAAATATTGAATTTCCTTAGGACCTCCAATCTTATAAATAATGAATATGATAGAGTGAAGGTGGTTTATCACCCTGATTTCATCAACTATACAAACCCACTTTTCTCAATGGATTATGGACAGTTTGTTCGTGGTTGTCACCTTGGAGTATTCCCAAGTTATTATGAGCCGTGGGGATATACACCACTAGAGTGCATCGCTTCTGGAGTGCCAACTGTGACAAGTGACCTAGCTGGATTTGGGGATTTTGTAAACGAAAATGTACCGGATCATGACAAAAGAGGAATCTATCTAGTGAAAAGAAATAAAAAATCCTTTGACGAAGCTGCTGGCAACTTGGCTAACAAAATGTACAACTATGTGAAGCTAAGTCGAAGAGAGCGTATAGATCTTAGGAACCGTACAGAAAGCTCATCATCGCTCTTTGACTGGTCAAACCTGATAAAGTATTACGAAGACGCCTATGCAAAGGCGCTAGAGATTTAATCAACTAGACGCCACCAATAAATTTCGTTTGAAGCGTAAGCGAGGGGTGAGATACGTTTGCCAATTTGGGGTAAAACCAGCTGAACGTTCTCCTTTTCAGCGGCTATCTTAACCCACTCGGCAGGTTCATACCAAGGGTGTGGGGAAAGTGCAAATGCTCCCCAGTGAATAGGCATCATTCTTTCAGCCTTCAAATCTAAAGTTGCTTGGACTGTTTGCTCAGGCATCATATGGATGGCTTCCCATCTTTTGTTGTACTGGCCACATTCCATCATAGCAAAGTCGAAAGGGCCATGCTTTTCGCCGATTTCTTTGAAATGAGGACCATAGCCACCATCTCCACTGAAATACAATGAATGGGTTTCGTTTTTGATCACCCAAGATGCCCAAAGCGTACTATTTGAATCACCAATACTACGTCCCGAAAAGTGACGAGCTGGTGTGGCTGTGTAGCTAAATGTTCCAATAGATGTTGTTTCCCACCAGTCCAGTTCAGTAATGCGCTCAGGGGCTACTTCCCAACTTCGGAGATGTGAACCAAGTCCGAGCGGAACAATGAAATGTCCAACTCGATCTTTAATAGCTTTTATGGTAGGATAGTCCAAGTGATCATAATGATCGTGAGAAAATACCACCACATCTAAATCGCCGATTTGGTCTAGATCAAATGGAGGATTGTTACCGAAACGCTGACCAAAAATGGGCAATGGAGAAGCCGCATCACCGAGCATTGGATCTAGAAAAATCCTTTGACCAGCCAATTCCAGTAAAATAGCTGAGTGCCCATACCAAGTGATTGAAAGTATGCTATCGGTGGGATTTGGTGATGAACTACCAAAAGCAGTCTCGATCGCTGATGATGGTGAAGTGTTGATAGCATTTGAAGTTTCCTTTAGCATGCCTATGATATTCGACATGCTATAATCCATTTTAGTTTCTATCAAATTTTGGAATTGACCATCAAAGTAATTTGACGATTCCTCTACCTTTTTAACATCTTCACCTTTTGGCGGCTGCCCAAATTGAGGGGAGAATGATACGAAAATCACCCCAACTATAAAGATCAGAGTAATACCCAAAAGGAGGGCTTTGAATATTTTTTTAACCATTTAGGACCATCGATTTTATACTGTCCAACTCATCGGGTAGTCTTTATCCACATATTTGAGAGCAGATTTAGTCAGGTACAAAGGCCTGAAAGTGTCCAGCATTACAGCCAATTCCTCTGTAGATTTCGCGCCTATGCTTTTCTCTACAGTGCCTGGATGAGGCCCATGCGGTAACCCACCTGGATGTAGGGTAAATGAACCGCGTGAGATCCCTTTTCTACTCATGAAGTCACCTTCAGCATAATATAGCACTTCGTCACTATCAATGTTGGAGTGGTTATATGGAGCTGGGATCGCATTTGGGTGATAATCGAACAGTCTCGGAACAAAAGAACAAATCACAAAGCCTTGACTTTGAAAAGTCTGATGAACGGGAGGTGGCTGATGGATTCGGCCTGTTATCGGCTCAAAATCATGAATGGACAATGCATATGGAAATAGGTAACCATCCCAGCCTACTAAATCAAAAGGGGATTGGTCATATTCATACTGATGGAGCATCCCATCTTTCTTGATCTGCATTAGAAACTTACCCTTGCTTGTGTCAGTGATTAATTCTGCAGGTGGCCTAATATCACGTTCACAGTATGGTGAGTGCTCCATGAGCTGGCCTAGTTCATTTCTATATCTTCTTACTGTCTCAATAGGCGAGGTTGACTCCATGATAAGCAGTCGTAAAGGGCCTTCATCCCATTCAAATTTGTAGATAGTCGTGCGAGGAATGACCACATAGTCGCCTTGCTTTACACGCAGCTTTCCAAATTGCGATAGCAACCATCCATCGCCATCATGGATGTATATCACTTCATCTCCCTCTGCATTTTTATAAAAATAATCCATTGATCTGCTCGAAGGATTACAAAGAGACATTACTACATCATTGTTCATTAGCAGCGCTTCACGTGCTCCTAGATAATCTTCACCCGTGATACCAACATTGCTCGTGTTCAGATGGGTTTGGCGCAATCCGTGATCTTTAGCCATTTCTTCTTTGAAAGGCACAGGTGTATTTATCCCTTTTATTCTAGTAGGGGGTGTATGGTGATATAGGTTCGAATAGATCCCAGAAAAGCCTTTACTCGACACAAGCTCCTCCGCGTAAAGCGAACCATCTGGTTTTCTGAATTGAGTATGTCTTTTGGGTGGTATTTCGCCAAGACGATGATAAAATGTCATTTCATTTTTGGGTTTTAATTGGTCGAAAGTTGACTAGCTTCATCTACAAGTGTGAGCGCTTTTTGAAAAATCTCATTTTGCTCATTGTAGATAGGGAAGAAGCCGTCATTTTTCCAAATATGTCTAGCAATAAATGCCTTTGTATAGATTTTTAGCAGTTTTTGGGATTTATTGAAATCCTTCTCTTCGAATGGAACGTCATTCGCTTCCCCAACCTTCTTCAATTCTTCAATAATGGATGGGGTGATTTCAAAACCATCTAAATATTCCTTTAAACTCATTTTTTCAAGTTCTGCCCTATGGCTATCGACGTAATTAAGACTGAACTCAGCAATACTGTTTGAATTGAAAAGTCTTCTTATATAGCTACTATTCCCCGTGGTATCTAAAGGAACAAAGTAGTCTGGCATGATACCTCCGCCACCATAAACCAGTCTTCCGTTATCCGTTTTATAGACAAGGCTGTCATTTAATTTTATGCTGTCCTGAGAGTAAATCTCCCCATTCGAAAAGCGGTTGTAATATTCCATAAGATAAGCATCCGAATCCTCTCCATATGGTTTTTGAATAGATCTACCGCTTGGCGTGTAATAGCGTGCTATGGTCAAAATCATAGATGAGCCATCATTGAGGTCCATTGGCAATTGAACCAACCCTTTACCATAGGACCTTCTTCCTACAATCAATGCACGATCATGATCTTGCAGTGCTCCTGAAACAATTTCTGAAGCAGATGCAGATCCTTCGTCTATCAAAACGATGACAGTTCCAGTTTCAAAATCACCTTTCTCATTCGAGTAATATTCATCATTATTGAGAGCTGATTTTCCTTTTGTATAAACGATCATTTGATTTCCCATCAAGAATTCGTCTACCATATTTATAGCGACATTCATACGTCCACCAGGGTTGCCAGTGAGATCTAGTATCAACTTGCGCATCCCTTGACTTTGCAAAGACCCAAGTGCCTCCTTGAACTCCATGTAAGTAGTAGCGGCAAACCTGCTCACTTTGATATAGCCAACTTCATCATTGACCATGTAAGAAACATCTACAGAGTATTGAGGAATCACATCTCTAGTGATCACATATTCTAAAAGCTTTTCTTCACCTTTTCTTTTTATTTCTACTTTCACCTTGGAACCGCGCTCACCTCTGAGTCTGTCAATTACGCCTCTGGAAGTTATGGCTACACCCGCAACCAATTCATCATCAACAGTGACTATTTTGTCTCCAGGCATGATGCCCAATGACTCTGAAGGACCCCCGCTGATAGGAGAAACCACATATATCGTGTCCTTAAAAATGTTGAATTCTACACCGATGCCCTCAAAATTTCCTTGCAGCTGAGATTTACTTATTTCAGAATCTTCTGCTGGTAGATAGATAGAGTGTGGGTCAAGCTCACTGAGCATTTCTACTATGGCAGTTTCCACCAGTTTCTCTGTATCTACATCGTCAACATAATCATTATGAACGAGCGTAAGGACTTGACGGAACTTTGCAACGCTACCGAAAAGGTTGTCTGTGTTGGTATTTGATCCAGCCATATTGGCTCCAATAAGTACACCAACTGATATGGCTATGCCTATATAGATAGGTAGTCGGATTGCGCTTTTACTATTTTTTCGATTCTCCAATTTGTGGCTTGTTTGGTGTTAAAATTACGAGTCTTGACGTCAAATAAACGCATCACTCCCAAAAACGTTTTTTTGATACTATTTGTCAGGATCAATCAAAGCTTATCTTTGCCGCAAGAAGTAAAAAGGTGTGCTAGTGGACAATTCCTATTAGGGCATACCTTGTACATTATGGCAAGAATACTATCAATTGATTACGGATCAAAAAGAACTGGCCTTGCCGTAACTGACCCTTTGGCTATAATAGCCACTCCGCTTGAGACGGTACCTTCTCATACTTTGATGGATTTTTTGAAAAGCTATTTTGATCGTGAAGTGGTAGAGGCGGTAGTGCTCGGTTACCCTAAAAACACAGATGGCACACCCACAAACGCCACTCCCTTAGTGGAGGCAACTGCCAACCGATTTCGTAAACTTTTCCCAACTATGCCATTAATTTTGCATGATGAACGATTTACTTCTAAAATGGCTTTGGATTCGATGATAATGAGCGGAAGTAAGAAAAAAGACAGACGAAATAAAGGAAATATTGATTTAGTCAGTGCAACGATAATTTTACAATCATATTTAGAGAGCAAGAGATGATATACCCAATAGTGTTATACGGAGACACAGTATTGAAGAAAATGGCAGAGGATATTCCTGTTGGGGAGGATATTTCACAGCTAATAGATGATATGTTTGAAACCATGCATGCGGCATCAGGTGTTGGCTTGGCTGCTCCTCAAATAGGAAAATCAGTCAGACTTTTTGTGGTGGACAATACACCTATGATGGAAAAGGATGAGGAAGGTTTAAGAAGTGCTTTTATAAATCCACAGATCATAGAAGAAGATGGTACTATCTGGGCATTTGAAGAAGGATGTCTCAGTATTCCCAATATTAGGGAGGATGTTCGTAGAAAGCCAATCATAAAAATCAAGTATTACGATGAAAATTGGGAACTACAGGAACGTACTTTTGATGGCATGCACGCTCGAGTAATTCAACATGAATATGATCACATCGAGGGAATTCTTTTTACTGATTTAATATCCTCTTTTAAAAAGAGATTAATCAAAGGCAAACTTGCCAATATCAGCAAAGGAAAAGTAGATGCAGATTATCGTGTGAAAGTACCTGCCAAAAGGTGATTGATAGGCTAAAATTGGCTTTGGTACAAACCGAGTTGTATTGGGAGAATCCAACAGCCAACCGGGCAATGCTAGAAGAAAAAATCTGGCAAATAGAAGAAGAAGTTGATCTAATAATTCTTCCTGAGATGTTCACCACAGGATTCTCCATGAATCCAGAGAAATACGCGGAAGTAGCTGGCACAGATACCTTCAAGTGGATGCTGCAATTGGCTAGTCAAAGAAAAGCCACATTGATGGGGAGCGTAATGGTGAAGGACAAGGGCACTTTTGTGAATAGGCTATATGTTGTAAATGCGGATGGAACCGCTTCTTTTTATGACAAAAGACATCTTTTCAGCTTAGCAGGGGAGGATAAGGACTACACGCCCGGCGCTTCCAAGATCATCGTTGAGGTAAAGGGCTGGAAGATTATGCCATTGATTTGCTATGATCTGCGTTTTCCTGTTTGGTCGAGAAGTCAAACCACTGCTGACAAACTTTATGAATATGATGCAGTGGTCTATGTGGCCAACTGGCCAAGTCCTAGAATCAATGCTTGGGATACTCTATTGCAAGCTCGTGCGATTGAAAACATTGCTTACTCTGTAGGAGTCAATCGATTTGGATCAGATGAATCTGGTCATTCATACCCTGGGCACTCAGCGGTTTATGATTACGCAGGTCAAAAGCGGGCTTATTCCAAATTATCAGAGATTATCCTAACAGAACTTTTCGAAGAAGAACTTCTTCAATTCCGAGAACGATTTCCCTTTCAGCGAGATGCTGACCATTTTTCAATCAAATAATAATCTTTCTAGCTGATCAGTGTCTGCATATTGATCACTACTCATTCTTTCAATGAAAGGTGCTAGCCATTTAGGCTTATGGTTGAAATACAAATTGGTCTTTGATTTAAGAGCAGTTTGTAGGATAGTTGCAGTACTGCCAATTGCCGCATCTTCACTCAGGAAATTTACTATCAGCACAGTCTCTTTTTCTTCAAGCAGCGTTTTTGCGTGAGAAAGACTAATCGAGTCGGAGAAATTATCCATGCAGAAGGTAGTCACACCTTCTTCTTCTCTCTGTTTTATAATTCCTTCAATTGGATGATCAAAAGGGTAGTCTTGAGTGTTCGCCAAGTAATCTAGAATCAAGTAAATTCGACCTTCTGTTGACATAGTGTCTCAAGCTTATATTTGTAATGATGGACAATTTTATTGAGTATCTGTATTCTAAGTTTCTACAAAGTGAAGGAGTTTCTATTGATACGCGAACAATAGAGCCTGGAAACCTCTTCTTCGCCATTCAAGGTCCAAATTTCAATGCCAACGAATTTGCCAAGCAGGCAATAGGGAAAGGAGCAGCCTTTGCGGTAGTGGATGATGCCGAATATGTAGTAAATGACCAGTATATTTTAGCAAAAGATGGAATGACAGCTTTGCAAGATTTGGCTATTTTCCACCGATCACGCTTCAAGCGAAAGGTTTTAGGAATCACTGGTTCCAACGGAAAAACGACCACAAAAGAATTGGTGAATCTGGTGCTTTCCAAAAAGTATATCACCTCTTGCACCAAAGGCAATTATAACAATCACCTAGGTGTCCCATTGACGATATTGGACATTCACCCACAAGTGGAGATAGCAATTGTGGAAATGGGTGCAAATCATGTTGGAGATATTGCAGAACTCTGTGAATATGCCAATCCAAATATCGGACTAATCACCAATATCGGGGAAGCTCATACTGAGCTATTTGGGGGAATAGAGGGGGTTTTAAGAGGTAAAACGGAGCTTTTCGATCATTTGAAAAGGACTGGGGGCACTGCTTTTATCAATATCGAAGATGAAAGGCTAAAGCATTTGACTAAGCGATTCGATGAGCCTGTCGTTTTTCCTTCAGAAGATTTAAAAATCATAGCGGCCAATCCAAATTTGGAAATACAACTGGGTGAATTAAAGTTGCAAACTCAGCTTATTGGAAATTACAATTTTGGAAATATTGCTGCTGCGGTGGCTTTAGGTAGATATTTTGATATTCCTGATCAAGTCATTTTGGATGCTATTGCTTCTTATATTCCATCGAATCAGCGGTCTCAAGTTTTGAGAAAAGGTGACCTGACAATCATTTTAGATTGCTACAATGCCAACCCAACTTCTATGAAAGCGGCCATAGATAATCTTGCATCATATGACGGTCCAACGCACGTAGTACTTGGAGACATGAAAGAGGTGGAAACTCCGGAGGAAAAACATCGGCAAGTTGGTAAATTGGTTCAGTCAATAACTCCTCAATCTGCCATCTTTGTCGGATCGAATATGAAATGGGCAGCTGACCAACTGCCAGACGCTCAGTGGTTTGAAAACATTGAGAGTTTGAAGGAAAATTTGAGTGAGTTGAGTTTCCAGGAAGGAACTCTATTGATAAAAGGATCACGCAGTATGAAGCTTGAGCAACTGAAGGATTTACTCTAATCAAATATTTTAATAATAAATGCATCCAACTATTTGCAGGAGATTTAATCTCTGCTAGATTTGCATTCCGTTTTCAAGCAACCTCTTTTGCTTTACGAAACGGGCGCTTAGCTCAGCTGGTTCAGAGCACCTCGTTTACACCGAGGGGGTCGGGGGTTCGAATCCCTCAGCGCCCACTTTTTTTACCCAGGCCACAACGTCTGGGTTTTTTTATACCCTTTCGCGATGGATGAGAATTTTCAACGGTTCGCCATTGAATCAAGATTGGAGCATAGCGTAGATTCAGAGGGTGCAACTTAGATTCCGCAACTTAATTCCTGAATTGTCTTCAAAACTTCACTTCAGCCAATCGTCTATTTTTATTTTAAATAGAAACATTAACTTGGTTTCTATATGGAACCATTTGAATATGTAGTCGTCCTATTTTCTCTGATTTTGGGACTAGGCATTGCCCAACTCCTTACTGGTATTGCCGATGTTCTATCTAATCTGAAAAATGTAAAGGTTGGTTATGCACACACCATTATGGTTTTCAATGTCTTCCTATTGCATATCCAGGAATGGTGGTATAGTTATCAGTATACAAACGAGGTTGATGTTTGGACTTTACCCCTTGTCATGTTTTTGTTGATTTATCCCATCCTGCTTTTTTTGTTGGCAAGGATGCTTTTTCCAACTGGAGTAAGGGGACATGAGACCGACTTAGATGAGTACTATTACGATCAATGGAAATGGTTCTTTTTCCTTCTTCTGGGGATCATTGTGGTGAGCTTCCTACAGAACATAATCGTATCTGGCTGGGCTATATTTAGCCAAATACCACAATACGTAATGGCTTTTATTTACATCGGATTCATTACGCTAGATATTAAAAACAAAAAAGCCCACAATGTGCTGTTGACATTGCAGGCTATTGCTTGGATTATCGCAATTGTTTTGGACCCTTATGAACTGAAAAATTAGGAAATCGATCCCATCACTCGTTTCATGAAGCCATTTAACGCTTCTTTTTGAGGCGTTCCATTTTTTATTTCTTTCGTTACCTCCAAAGCACCGTACATATTGGAGAGCAACTCACCAATTACATCTAGTTCTTCGTCCTTTATAGCAGAAGACTCTGTCATATGCTCAAGTAGTTCGATAGTCTCGACCACCCAGTCTTCATCGTTTTTATCTACAAACTCTATTAGGTGTTTAATTACTGGCAAGCGCATCGAGTACTTCGGTTATTGTTTCTTGTTTGTTTCCTGCAGCCTGAGCTATTAATGCTCCATCTTTAAATCCTGCAAAAGTTGGGAGGTTATTTACATTGGCCAAAGATCTGGACTGTGTGAATTTTTCAGCATCCACATAGGCAAACACAGTATCAGTGTGCTCTCCAGATAGACGCTTAAATTTGGGTTTTACTATTTTGCAGCTTCCACACCATGTAGCACCGTATTGAACAATTACTTTAGGGTTTTGACTGATGATTTCTTTAAGGTTGTCCTCTTCTAATTCTATCATTATTTATTTATTTGATCGGCAATATTATGACTTGCCAAAATTATTAAAACTATAAGCTGATAACATAATGTTATTCACTTTAACCATATATAAATAGCCCACTCCTTTTTGGTGGTCAGACTAATTATTAAGTTCACAATGGTGATTACAACTATTGAGCATTCTTTGTTCACAAAAACCAAGTCTAGATGAAAATAAATGATAAATCAGGATATACGTCCTATCAACCGAATGATGCCCGTTATGATGAAATGCAATATCGAAGAAGCGGAAAGAGCGGGATACAGTTGCCACTTTTGTCTTTAGGGCTTTGGCATAATTTCGGATTTTCTGATGACTT
>CAYGOV010000016.1:0-106016 GCA_964351625.1 uncultured Marinoscillum sp. | reverse complement strand
GTAGCCGTTATTCTTACTCAAAGAGAGAGATTAGAGGAGGTGTTACCAAAGTTGTTAAATGTCAAAGAAGTACTCCCGAGCAATAGCAATTTTCTATTGGTGAGGTTTGAGGAGGCCGAAGAGCTCTTTAAATATTTGACCAGTCATGGAGTGGTAGTGCGAAATCGTACCAAAGAAAAACATTGTGCTGATTGCCTAAGGATAACGGTCGGAACCCCAGAGGAAAATGACCGATTGCTGACTTTGCTTAACGCATTTATCCAATAGTTTAAACAACTTACTTTTCTAATACCAACTAAATCAACTTATGAGACCTATTCTATTTCTAGATCGAGATGGTACCATCAATCATGAAACGGCTGACGAACAGATCGATCACATAGACAAGGTCAGCTTTCTTCCAGATGTATTTTATTACCTGAGAAAGATCCAAGCAGAAACAGATTTCCTATTGGTGATGGTTACGAATCAAGATGGATTAGGAACAGCAGCTTTTCCTGAAGACACTTTTTGGCCAGTGCATAATTTGATTATGCGGGTACTAGAAAGTGAAGGAATCAAGTTTGATGCGGTGCATATCGATGAGCATTTCCCTAAGGACAATCACGCAAATCGGAAGCCGGGCATTGGTATGCTTATGGAATATTTGAATGGCGACTATGACATATCGAATAGCTATATGATTGGTGATCGTGTGACTGATATTCAGCTTGCTGAAAATCTAAAATGCATAGGAATTCATATTGCAGATGAAGGCAAAACTTCCGCAATATTAACCACTTCGAGTTGGAAGGAGATCTATGAGTTTTTGGTATTACATCCAAGAAAGGCCTCTGTAACTCGTAAAACTAAGGAAACGGACATTTTCATAGATCTGAATTTAGATGGCTCTGGAGTTACTTTTATGGACACGGGTTTGGGCTTCTTCGATCACATGCTGGATCAGCTTGGAAAGCACGGAGGGATAGACCTTACAGTGAAAGTGAAAGGTGATCTACATATCGATGAGCACCACACAATAGAAGACACGGCTCTAGCTTTGGGCGAATGCTTTTTGAAGGCTTTGGGAAATAAGAAGGGCATCAATCGCTATGGGTTTTTACTACCAATGGATGATGTTTTGGCACAAGTAGCTATAGATTTTGGTGGCAGGCCTTGGATAGTTTGGGAAGCAGACTTCAAGCGTGAAAAGATAGGGGAGATGCCTACGGAGATGTTTTTCCACTTTTTCAAATCCTTCTCAGATGCAGCCAAATGCAACCTGAATATCAAAGCTGAAGGCGACAATGAGCACCACAAGATAGAAGGCATCTTCAAAGCTTGGGCCAAAGCTATCAAAATGGCTGTTACGCGCAATCCTGAAGAGATGAGTAGCCTTCCTAGTACGAAAGGAGTGCTCTAGAATTAGAAGGTGTATCCAATCAGGAAGTTTACACTTTTATATTCCCCCTTCCAGTTATCATACTGCTGTAGAAGACGTCTTCTGAAGCCATAACGCACCTCAACACCAACCTTCTCCCATAGTTGTAAACCAACACTTAAATTACTACTCGGGGTAGAGCTAAGCTCTAAATCCATCAGATTCGTATTTTCGTCTTTCGCAACGATGGTTGCACCGAGAGGTTTGTCAAATGTCAAAGAAGCAGCGCCAAACATTTTGAGGTTTTGACCAAAGTAGAAATAGTATCTCGTGCCCAATATCAATTCTAGTGATTGATAATTAACGGAAATAGGCATTTGATAGTCTTTATCTCTCCAAGTGGGATAATCAAACTTATTTTCAAGATTTGAACTATTGAAGGTAGGCTCAGCAGTCAAAGACCATTTGTTTTTGTTGAAGGGAAGTTTGTACTCCAAAAGAGCACCGATTGAATATCCTGGTTTATTGGCAAACTCAACTGGATCGACGTTGTTTGCTGCACTCGAAAAACCTAATGAAAACATTCTTAAACCCAAGCGAAGTGACATATTGATGGGATTATCTACCTTCTTAGCTTTTGCTACTTCTACTGTGCTATTGGTACAGACATTGTAGTCATTAATCATTTTTTCAATATCCCTTCTTCGATAGTCGAGATGCTTAAAATCGTCACTATTTGTCTCGCCACATTGCAGTGCAGTATATAACTGGTTTCTGAAAGTAGAATTCTCCGTTACATTTGCTACACCATCAACATCCACCAAATATTTTTTATAAATCAATTGCTCAGGGTCTGATGTACCTACCTGAATGATGTAGCGCGTAAGAAAATCTTCTCTGTATTCGTATAGGTCTACGTCACCACTTGAAAGCAATTTTAGTAAATGCGTTTCTGTTGAGAATTTTGGATTCCTATCATGCTCCCATTTGCTAGCTACATCACTAGTGCGATCTATATCAAGGGTGAATTTTATATACTCTGAAGCGCCTTCCACCTTAAAGCCCTGCATTTCTTCTATACTTATTTCTCTCTCTGGTGCAGTTAATGTCTCTTGAAATTGAATGCTATTTGGATTGTTGAGCCAATCCATATTTTTGATAAAACCAGTGACTTTCTCCCCATTATTATTCAAGTAATAACCTGATTCAAATTGTATTTGTGAAAAACCACAAATGCTGACGAGAATTGAGAAAGCGAATATTATTGTTTTGTACATGTTTCTTGAGGTGTGCGTGATAGCTTTTTATTCAAACATAAGTCAAAACAACTAATAAGCTAGGGGGTTGTTGAAGAAATATGGATGAGTTACTTACCTATAAATGAGTTGCTATTGTGTTTTGTTAGCTCTCATTTAGTTAGTGAATAACCGAGTATAAACGAAGCACCCTGATAGTTGCTTCCCCAAAATGCATATGAACGTAGCAAATCTCTTCGGAAATTATAACGAAATTCTGTGCTGATTTTTTTGGACCACATTGCCCCAATTCCAATACTTGGGTTAAATCTGCTTTTTATCTCTAAATCAAACTGATCCTTGCGGTTGCTGGTAATTCTGCTATCGTTAATTGGAAAATCAAAAGAAATAGACCCATTGGCAAATAATGTAAGTTTATCATTATAAAAGTGATGAAATCTTAAGCCCACTGGCAGCTCGATGGATTGATAATTGGTTTTTAGGGTAATAACTGGCGTACTGATTGATTGAAAATCTTCTTTCGTTTCATTTTGATACCGCTGATAGGTAGGCTCTAAAGTGATCGCCCACCTATTTTGATTAAAGGGCAAGGAAAAGCTCATTTCCAAGCCTAACCTGAAACCGGGGTGGAAACTAAAGTTGAAGTCTTTGATTTGAGCAAAATCGTTTGATCCTGTGAGTTGATTTAGAATCATACCTGGTCTTATGGCTATTGCAATGAAACTTAGATCTTTTTCCTTTTCATAGATAACATAATTAGGATCAATACATTGATTATATATATTGAACACTTTGCTAAGTTCCCGTTGATTGTAATCGATATTTGATAGTTTTTGGGCACTAATAGAAGAACACTTTAGCATATTAAGGAGCTGTTGGCGGAAATAGAGGTTTTCGCCCATTCGAAGGTCCATGCCATCATAGGTTTTATAACGTTTATAAACCAATTGCTCTATTGCCCTTGTATCAACTTTTATGAAATATCTTATGAAGAAAGATTCGCTGAAATAATAGAGGTTAGCAGGTCCTTTTACTATTTGTTTAAGGAGGAGCGTCTCTGTTTGAAACTCTGGTTTTTTCTGAGTGCTTAATTTATCGACTACATCACTGGATCTATCAATATCCACTTCAAATCTTTCATAAAAAGGACCTCCATCAATTTGAAACCCCTTAATGTCCTCTATTTCTAAAATTATTATTACATCTGATTCATCAGACTTAAAGTCGATTTGAAAAGGATTGTCTTTCCATTCAAGGTTTTTGATCAATCCATGAACTTTCTCCCCATTGTTATTCAAGTAATAACCTGGCTCAAATTGAATTTGTGAAAAACCACAAATGCTGATGAGAATTGAGAAAGCGGATATTATTATTTTGTACATTTTGCTTGAGGTATGCGTGATAGATTAATCCTCAAACATAAGTCAAAACAGGTGAATACTTAATAACTAAATTTCATGTTTTGCAAATAACCTATTTTAGATTTATCGGACCTGTTTTACTGCAATAAAGAGGGATCTTCAAGAGTTTCATAATCTTCCATCCAAGAAATATGTGCAGTAATAAGTGGCTCGACTATCATGTAAATGCATTGTCTTTGACTAAACCTAAATAGCCTATGATTATCAGAAAATGAAGCTTATCATTATACTAGTTCCACTATAGTTTGACGTCCACAAGGCATAATGACGGAACAATTCACGACTAAAGTTGTGGCGTATTTCCATTCCTAAACGATTTTTAAGAATCAGTCCTGTGCTTAAACTTCCATTTGGCTCAGATTTGATATCTATGTCCATTAAATCTCTACGCTCGGCATAAATTCTACTATCCTTGTTTACAATGTCAAAAGTAAATTGTGCTCCCAGATAGCTTTTTAAAGTTTCATTTCCAAAAGCATAGAAGCGGCATCCAATTGGTACTTCGATGGAGGAATATCTAATGTAAACAGGCATTTTATCATCCGGATTTCCAAGTGATGGGTACGGTACGGTGGTCTCTTTATTATAATACTGATAAGTGGGTTCAATCACCATTGACCAGCGATAGCCATAAAAAGGTATGAAGTATTCCAAAACCACAGATGTGCTATAACTTAGGTTGTTGTCAAACTTTGCTTCCCCTATAGCATTTATGTCATTATTCATTTCAAAAGGAAAGAATCTGAAGCCTTGCCTCAGTGCAACACTGAACTTAAGTTCATTTTTTTCCTGAATCGCTAGTTCGTAATATGAATTGATGCAATCAAAATATTTTGAGAATATTTTGATCATGTCTTCTTGCTTATATTTTAATAATTTGAAGGTGTATTCATGGATGGCATGGCAACTCAAGAGATCTCGCAATTGGTTTTGATAGAGTAGATTTTCGCTAGTCAATTGGTAACCTTCCTCGTAATATTTATACTGTTTGTAAACCAGCTGTTCGGGAATCTTTGAACCATTCTCTAAGTAAAAAAATCTCACTAATCCAGGCTCAGTGTACATAAACACCTTGATGCCACCATCTAAGATTAGCCGGAGTAGGAGTGTTTCCTCCACATTGATGGGATCTTTCTCTTCACTCAGAGATTTGATGTTATTACTTGACCGGTCTATTTGTACATTGAATTTGTAATATTCAGAACTCCCCTCTATTTTGAAACCGTTCATGGATGCTAGCTCAATTTCCTGAGTTGGTTCACTTATCCTTGATCGAAATTTGATTTGGCTAGGATTGTTGCGCCAATCCATATTCTTAATAAATCCATTGATCTGATTGCCTTCTTTATCTAAATAATAGCCTTGCTCATATTGGGGCTGGCTATATCCACAATAACCAATTAGAAGACAAAGAATATTAAAGACGATTTTATACATACTGTTTGAGCTATATGTGAAATGTATTTTTTCACATGGCAATCAACAATTGTTCCAGTTTTATCAAGCCACCCTTTTCAGACCTCTAGGGAAGGGTCGGTAAGCATAATGATGCAGCACAGTTTCAATGGCGATTTTGATGGCTTCATTGATCGGTAAGATCATATTGCCAAGACGAAAGTCTATCTGATTGAGCTGCTGATAGTAATCAGAGAAGATGGGCACATAGACACCTTCTTTAATGTTTTTAACTGCGTTCTCATAGTTACTTACTTGGTTTTCTTTTATGAGCTTGCAAGTAGCGAGCCTTAGTTCGCCAAACTTATCTCTCGAGGCGCCATAGCCAAAAAGCCTGCAGATTAACCCGCGATAGGGGTATTCACTACACCTGCCATTCACCTTATCTTCTATAGTCAATGGTTGATAGATCACGCAGATGGCATCTGGTTTGTCTTGAAGCTTTTGCAACACTTCGTCCGTACGATGATTCAGAAAAAGGTGAAAAGCATAAGGGAGGAATTCCAAAGGAGACGCATCTATATCCGGCTTGGTGCAGCATTTGCCACATCCTGCCAAACAATGGAGACCGGTTTCGGCCTGAAATCCGGAGATTTCTTTGTCGAGTTTGCCAAACAACCGTTCGACAGCACTCACTTTGCGAGCTATGGACATTTTGGTGTGCGAATGTACGTCAAAAATGCTTTTACCAAATAAATATTAATTGATGTATGATGGGATTATTCATCCCTCAATGAATCCACCGGATCAGCTAGAGCTGCTTTGGTTATGATCCATCCGGTAGTCAATATTCCTATTGTAAAAATCAAGAGTGCACTGAAAATCAACGGAAAGGCACCTACGCTAATGTGATAGGCATAAATCTCGTTGAGCAATCCTGTTGAGAGAAAGTAGCCACCCAAACAGCCTACAAGACCCGAAATGGCTAGTATGATTGCGAATTCTTTGCTAAGGAGCATTATCAGGTTGGCAATACTCGCGCCCAGTGCTTTTCGCACGCCAATCTCTTTGGTACGTTTTTCCACATTTAGAGATGCTAGCGCATAGATCCCGGAGATAGAAAGCAACCCACCAAGGATGGTTAGGAAAATGAATATCTTCTTAAGGTTGTTATTGGTCTCACGTAACCCACGAAGGATATTGTCTTCCTGATAGTTTCCGAAATAGGGCTTTTCAGGGAATAACTCTTGCCAGATTTTCTCCATACTTTCATTGACTGATGCACGGTCTTCGGGTGCGCATCTTATGGCCATTACAGCATATTCATAAGGTTTGGATGGGTAAAAGATAAATGGTTCGGATTCTTTTGACCGGAATAGATTGTCCACATGGTTTTCTATCACCCCTACGATTCGCATACGTTCGCCTCGAATGCTTACAGTCACATTGAGGGGATTACTGGTAATGTTGCAATACTCCAGAAAGGCTTTATTCACCACCACGGATGAAGTTTTATCAGTAGTAGATGTTAGATTTAGAAATCGCCCTTCTATGATCTTGAGGCCCATTGTCTCGAAGAAATTCTCCCCAACTTCTATATGCTGTACAGAATACTCCGTGGTATCGATAGCTACGGGAAATGGATAACTACTCCACCCGAGCATGTGGTGAGAGATTGCTGTATTTTCTACCTTGGGATTGTTCCGAATTCTGGCATTCAGTAAATCATATTCCTGTTCGCTGCTGATAGAAGTCATGATTACATTTTTGTAATCATACCCGTAGTTGATAGCTTCTTGAAACTTTGTATTCTGTGTGAAAACTAAGCCGTGAATCAACACAATTACTGAAATGGCAAACTGGAGAGTTACTAAAGTCTTGGTAAGCCAATTGGCTCCTTTGAGCTTTACATTGCTTTTGAGGAGCTGTGCCGGAGTGAATTTGCTATTGGCAATAGCCGGATAAAGCCCGGCCAACAATGAGGCGGAAAAGACGAGTACCAAAAGCGTAACTATCAAATTTAATCCATTGAGGTCGGAAAGGCCATAATTCAGCCCCCACATATCAGCAAATTCGGCTGCTATAAACCTGGCCATAATTAATCCAATCAAAAGCGAAAGGACAATAGTCAGGAGCATCTCTGTCAAAAACTGGATGACAATCATTCTTCTAGAGGCACCTATCACTTTCCTCACGCCTACTTCTTTGAGACGTCTTGCCGTGATTGCAAAAGAAGTATTTGTCAAATTGAAACAAGCAATGAGCAGAATCATCAAAGCCATCATTGAAAATACAATAAGTGGCATCATGCTAATCGGCACATTGATCATACTCCACCCTATATCATCTTCGTTGAACGGTTGATTAAATGGATTTAATTCAAAGCCTGTCACTTTAGCGTCGGGCTTCATCTCGTTTCTCAGATTGACATATTCTGTAAGGAGTGGAGCAATTTCCGCTGCTCTTTCTGGATTAGAAAGATTGACGAACAAAGCAGGATCTCGCCAATCTCCCCATTCACTACTCGTCAGATTATAAACATCCATGAAGTTTTCATGCCTCATGAGAATATTGATCTGTAGCGAGCTATTCATCGGTTTGTTCTTGAAAACTGCACCTACTTCAAACTGTCGCTCCACCTGATTTGGGAGATAACATTTGATTGTCTGACCTATCGGGTTCTCATCACTGAAAAACTTCTTGGCAGCTAGGTCACTAATCACGACCGTATTCTTCTTTTGAAAGCTTGCGAAATCCCCTTTGATCAATTCAAAATCGAAAATGTCAAAAAATGTACTATCAGCGAATTGAATACTTTCATCAAAAGATTTTTCATTGACACGGACGAATGCACCCGCTGAGTTGAATCTGGTGAAAGTGGTTACACCGGCAATGTTTTCTCTCAATGCTGGCCCAAGATTGATGGGTGCTATGATATGTCTACCAATGCGATCTTCATCTTGGTATAAAGTGTGAACCACAAAGGTGTTTTCATAGCGTTCATCATCGAAAGCATCATCAAATTCGATATTGAAAGCCAGAATCAGGTAAGCCGTCATACAACATGCTAGCGCTATGCCCAAGCCAAAGGAGTTGATGATTACATAACTTTTGTTCTTCTTGAAATTGCGTAAGGCAGTAAGTAGGAAATTGCGTAGCATAGGTCTGGTGCTGTTTAAACGCTAATTACCTCATATTAATTATACTGAGTGTCACTCCCAAGTAAAGGATTGTCACAAAATGTCACTGCATCTAAATTTTGTAAAATAGATGTCTAACAACTCACTTCACCAATTCCGCATCTTCAGGCAGTGAGCCGGTTTCGTCAAGAATGCCCGTCATCTTTAGATGGGTCACCACAGGCTTGTCCGCCATTCTTACCAGTGTTACATGATCAAAAGCCATAGGGTTGTCTGGACTTTGCCAGCCACCTGTAGTGCCAAGTATGGTGTAGTCCCTTCCATTCCTCTTTCGATAGGAAAAGGAGTGCTCATGACCATTAAATAAGGTGTAGGGTCTATTTGCCAAGACTGCTTCCAACTCGCCCAACCCTAAACTGTCAGTTCTTTTCCAAACTGGCTTATGCATAAAGAGAAATGTCCAGCGTACCTCAGGGTATTTTGCTAGGACATCTTTGAAGTATGCCTGCTGCTCAGGACTGATACCACCCACTTTGCTTTCTTGCATTTTGGCATATTCTGTCTCATTGAATTTTCCTGCAATTTCTCCACTTATTACCTTCATGGCTATGTTTCGGGCGGTATTCACCTCGAGCATACGTGCTTGGCCATAGTCCTCAGAGTCGATCATCAAGAAAAGGACATTTTCGTATACGAAATGATAATACAAAGGCCCAAATCGATCCTGCCAATACTTGGCCATGATAGCATTGGTAAGGTCATGATTTCCGCCAAGGTGGAAAAAGGGCATATTGAGTTTGAGTGTCCGATCATCAAATGAATCCCATTCAGTCTTGAGTTTGGTGATATCTTCGGTACCACCTTCAATCAAGTCGCCTACACAAGTAACAAATGTGGGATCAAGACGATTGAGCTGCTTTACTGCTGAGCTGTAGACGCCTGCTCGTTCTCCTCCTGTCAAGTCCGATATGATAGCGAAAGTGAAGTCTTCTTCGCTGAGCTCAAATGTATCTTTCGTCCAAGGTTTCACTTGTCCGGTTACGTCATGCAAAAATACTGGAGCTTCTTTTTTATTTGGCTCATCATTGCTTGACTCTCTTGGCTTTGGCTCACAGCCAAAAATGGAAGCGATGATCAGTACGACTAATGCTAATTTTTTCATGTGCAAAGTTGCTTAGGTATTAAGAAATCGAAGTTCGTCTCATGTTTCTTATAGATTGCTATTTGTGATTATAAGATAGGAATACAGAAATCCACGATGCATTTCTTTTCGGGATGATCGTTGAAATTGTTGTGATACAGTTCAAAAGGAAATTGGTCGCTCATCTGGTGGCCTTGCTCTTTCATCCATTCGAAAAGTGCTTCCCATACAGGGCCGAATATATCTGGCGTGATGACCAAACTAGCTACAATATGTTTGCAGCCAAGGATCGTGTAAGATTCTATTTCTCCGTCTTGGTCAATGAGTCCAGTGGTTTTGATACCTGCACGAATCCTTACTTTTTCAGGTGCTGTATTCCTGAAGCTATCATGATAGACAGTAATCACTTTTACATTCGGATCGCTTATCAGCCCTTTCGGCCCTGCCCACTTCATGAGTCGGTTAAAGGCATCACTCAAGCCACTGACACCAACTTGGAGAATGCTGGCTAGCTTTATTTCAGCTATGTTGATCACTTGCAGTTTTGCGTTGCTTTCTATCCAGCTTTTCTTTGATTCCATTTTGCAAACCTAATTTACTAAAGGAGAACAATTCATTGTTACAATATATCTGTCAAAATGTGTTACTCCCTAATCTTCACTGTTACTTTCATAATGATCTGTAGAAGTTTTAAACTTAGTAATGGTTAGCGGAACTCCTCAGAGCAGATTATCTTCACCTAATGTTAAAAGCTTTATTCAAATTGCTCTTTCGGATCGATCGATGGACCCTGCACCAGCCAGTGCCACCTGAGGCTTTTCGCTGTGTGATGATAGCCGCTCCGCATACTAGCAATTGGGATTTCGTCTATGCCATCAGTGCGATGGATCAGCTTGGTCTGCAGCCAAGATTTACCATTAAAAGGGAATTTAACTTTTTCCCTTTGGGAAAACTGATAGCTGATCTGGGCGCGATTTGGATAGATAGGGCAGGCGTGAAGAAGCAGGGCATGACGGAGTTTATGGCAGCTCTTTTTGAGCAAAAGCCGGGACCATTGACTGTAGTGGTGACACCTGAAGGTACACGATCAGTAAATACGAAGTGGCGCACGGGATTCTATTTTGCAGCATTGCAAGCTAAGCTGCCTATCTGCCTGTCCTTTATGGATTACGAAAAGAAACTCACAGGAGTGGGCATGTGCTTCATGCCCAGCGGAGTACTTGAGGCAGATATGAAGATCATCATGGATTACTATGCTACCATTTCACCGAAGTTTGCGAAAAACTTCGCTCTAGATGAGCGGTATGCATAAATGTATATGACCTTTTTGTGGATTACTCTTTAGGCTTTAAGTAAAGTATGCTATGAAAAAAATGACTTGTAAAGAATTAGGTGGCGCATGTGATGTAACATTTCATGCGGATACTTTCGAAGAAATGGTCGAGCTAAGTAAAAAGCATGCAATGGAGATGTTTCAAGCAGGAGATGTAGGTCATCTGAAAGCCATGCAGGAGATGCAAACGCTCATGCAAACTCCTGACGCTATGTCAAAGTGGTTTGACGACAAGCGTAAGGAATTTGAGGCGCTTTCAGACAATTGATTATTAGTGCGTTTGAAAGACACCTTATTTATTGAAACTTCCCGACGAAGACTTTGAAAAACATGAAATACTTGCTTCTTTCGATCATCTTAGTATTTGCATTGACACAATGCAAATATGACGACTGTGTCGAAAGACAAGTGGAGGACTGTTTGTGCTATTACAATTACGACCCTGTATGCGGATGCAATGGGAAGACCTACGGCAACAGTTGTGCCGCGGAATGCGCAGGAATCACAGACTACTCTAAAGGCGACTGTGCTAAGAAATAGTCTTTAAGAATAACATGTCCTTCCAATAGACCACATTCTATAGTTCATGTAGTTCATGACATGACCATAGGTATCAGTAATTATCCAACAATTTAAAGGTCTAATACACCATGAAAGCAATAGGATTCAAACAATCATTACCCATTAGTGAAGAAGAAAGCTTTATAGAATTTGATATGGAGATTCCGTCTACTTCAGGCTTTGACCTATTGGTAAAAGTGGAGGCGATTTCGGTAAATCCCGTAGATTTTAAGATTCGGCAAAATGCTGCAAAGGATAAAATATTGGAGGTGCCGAAAGTGATTGGTTGGGATGCAGTTGGAACTGTGACTGCTGTTGGGGAGCAAGTGTCTAGATTCAGAGTAGGTGATCAAGTATACTACGCCGGAGATCTCAATAGAAGTGGCTCTAATGCCGAGTATCAGCTAGTAGACGAACGCATAGTGGGGCATAAGCCCAATCGCCTATCAGTAGTCCAAGCTGCTGCGATTCCCCTAACGGGATTAACAGCTTGGGAATCACTCTTTGATAGGATCAAAATCAGTCCATTGAAAGATAGAGGCAAGTCGGTGTTGATCTTGGCTGGAGCTGGTGGGGTAGGCTCAATCGCTCTTCAGATAGCCAAGAAGGTGGCGGGACTTACTGTAATAGCCAGTGCATCACGACCAGAGACTCAGCAATGGTGTAAGGAAATGGGTGCCGACTTTGTGGTAAATCACCGAGACTTAAAGAATGAGCTAGATAAGATTGGCCATAGCCAAGTCAATTATGTGTTAGACTTTGTGGATTTAGGTAGCTATTGGGAGGTCATTGCTGAGATTATCAAACCGCAAGGTCACATCGTATCTATTACAGCAGGAGGGAAGCTGCTCAATCTTGATATCCTCAAAGCAAAGAGCGTATCTTTCTCTTGGGAGCTCATGTATACCCGATCCATGTTCGAAACGGATGATATAGCAAGACAACATGAGATTCTCAATGAGATCTCGGAGCTATTCGATGAAGGAGTATTGCTACCTACACTTACGACTACATTGGAAGGCTTCACGGTAGAGAATCTTAAGCATGCTCATGAGCTACAAGAGTCAGGAAAGAGTATAGGAAAGACGGTTATTCTATTTTAAAACCGAGCATAAGAGCGGAAATGATTAAATAGATTGTGTGTAAGGACGCCTTAATTCAAAGAATCCAAAATGAGCATAAAGTATTACTTAGGAGCCCTTTTGTCTATTCCTCTTTTGCCCATAATGTACCTTCAAGGAAAACGCATTAGAGCAAATATCCCAAAGTTACCAGAGGCGATGGGTCCTATAGGTTTTTGTAGAGTGATAGATAAAAAAGGCAAAACGCTCAACATGATTACTTTAGGAGAGAGCACTATCGCGGGAGTAGGCGTGGCAACACACGAGGAAGGCCTCACAGGAACATTAGGCAAAGAACTCTCCCATACTATGCAAGTGAATGCGAGCTGGCATGTCTATGCGCGTAGTGGTTATACTGCAGCTAATATTTCCAAAAATTTAATCCCGATAATAGAGGAAAAGAATATCGATCTTATTGTAGTTGGTCTCGGTGGTAATGATGCCTTCAATCTCAATAGTCCAAGAAAGTGGACTAGAGATGTTTCAGCATTAATCGGGCTACTGCAAGCCAAGTATGCTGGTGCTCCAATTGTATTTATCAATATGCCCCCGATCAAGGAATTTCCTGCGTTCACACCTTTAATCAAAGCGATAGTTGGTAATCTGATTGAGTTGCTCGGTGAAGCGCTGAATAAGATTGTTGTTAGATATGAAAACGTCTATTATTTCGGAGAAATCATCAACATTGATACTTGGAGGTCTCGATATAGTATTGACCCGTTAAAAGCTGAATTCTTCAGTGATGGAGTGCATCCCTCGAAGTTGACCTATCAAACATGGGCAAAGGATATCGCTACGGGGATTCTGAGGGATCAAAGTATCAGAGACTCATTAGAGCTGAGACTGAAGCATAAAATCATCTAATTTATTTTCAGATGCTACTTACCCTTTTTTTTAAGTTGGTTTAGATAGAGTTTCTCCACTTTTTCACGCGCCCAAGGGGTTTTGCGAAGGAATGTCAAACTTGATTTGATAGAAGGATTGTAGGTGAAAGAACGAATAGCTACACGTTTGCCAAGTTCATCCCAACCTACGTTTTCCACGAGATATTCCATGATCTCTGCTAGCTTCACTCCGTGCAGGGGATTATTTGGTTGGTTTTCGGTAACTCTGAATTTTATGTTTTTGAAATCCATAGACTACAAAAGTAGCAGATTATAAATACCTAAGTTCGAAGCAGCAAAGCTGAACTACAAGGCATAAAAAAAGCCGTTTGTCACGGCTTTTCAATTTTAGTTTTCGAATAATCTGAACCTATTTTGTCTTCTTATTATGAACTTCCAAAAGCTATCTATTAAATCAGAAAATGCGTAGTGGATGATATTTTTCAAGTTGGATGTATGATTTGGATTCTTCATTGCGCTGGTTGTTTTTGATTAAACTCAGTATGAATTTACGTTTAAAAATGAAAAACGACTAGCATAGTTCGGTTGATCGGGTTATTTTTCGGTTAATTCGGTGATTTTATAGACGAATGGATAGTGCTGTGGGATATAAAAATATCGTCTAAACATCTAAAATTCACATTAAGTAGATGGATGTAACTAAGATTTGTATTGAATGTGGTAAAGAACTCTTTGGGAGATCTGATAAGAAGTTCTGTTCTGATGCGTGCCGGAGTGCTTATAATAATAAGGTTGTTGGTACCAATGAAAAGTATATTCGAAGGGTGAATCGTAAACTTGCAAAGAACCGTCAGATTCTTAGTAAACTAAACCCCGATGGGAAAGCCACTCATCCAAAAGAGAAACTAGCTAAAGAAGGTTTCGATTTTGATTTCTACACCAATACCTACACCACGAAGGATAAGAAGGTTTATTATTTCTGTTACGACCAAGGCTATCTTATGCTTAGTGATGATTTCGTCTTGATTGTCAAGCGAGAAGTGGAGAATTGACCTTTAGATCCTTTTAATCCCCCATACAATCATTCATACCGAAGATCATCTACCGGATTGGCGGCAGCAGACTTATAAGACTTGTATCCTACAGTTACCCCAGATATGGTGAGTATCAGTATTAGGCTTGCCAGATAATGCCACACGGATATGTCTATGTGGTAGTAAAAACCATTTAGCCAATTGTTCATGGCCAATGCGCCAAGGGGGGCAGAAAGCACATATCCTACAATAATTAAAGAGGCATACTCTTTTGTCATTCTCAGTAATAATCTGCCAGAGCTAGCCCCGAAAATTTTACGTATGGTAAATGCTTTTTTGTTTTTAGCAATCATAAAGCTAACCAACCCGTAAAGCCCCATGAGGCTGATCAAGGCGGCCGTAACAGCTAAGAAAATGACTGAGCTATGGATAATGCGCTCGAACTTGTAGGTCTGGGTGATTCGGTCTGTGAGAATGCTTGGTTCGAAGAGTGCTTCATCATCAAATCTCCTGTACAATGTTTCTAGTTCTGATAGATGCAAGTCACCACTAGCCATTTTGAGATGGATTTGGCGCATGCTTTCGGGGTTGTGGAAAAGGACCACTGGCTTAATGGATCTGTTAAGTTTAGAAACATGAAAGTCTTCCAGTACACCCACTATTTTGCCACGAAAATTACCATTGAATTCTATCTCAGTGGTCAATGCTTGATCGGGCGTCAGTCCAAGTTCTTGGATCATAGCGTTTGTTACCAAAAATGATTGTGTAGTATCAGAGTTGAATGTATTGGTGATATTTCGACCATATAGCAGCTCTATATTATATAGCGCGATATATTGATCATCAATGAATTTCATATTGGTTTTTAAGTCATCATTCGATGGCATTCCTACGATATTGTAGTTTGTATTCCAACTGTTTCCAGTCTGAGGAGGAGTGAAGCTCCAAGTCGCTTTTTCCACAAAACTAAGTTGGGCGTATTCATAGCGTATTGTTGCCATTTGCTCGTTGGATTTGTTAGAAAATGGCAGTATTACCACATTTTCAGCGTCAAAACCTAGGTCTTTGCTTTGCATAAAAGAAAGCTGTGAAGTGGATATGATGGTGCCAAAAATCAGAAAGTTGGCAATCACAAACTGCGTGGTGATGAGTACTTTCCTTAGCGGGAAATTGCCTGAATGCTTGGCAAGTGAAACCTTCCTTCTAATAGTATCCACTGGGTTGAATCGGGTAAGGATCACTGCAGGATAAAAACCAGCTACAGCTGTAACCACTACCAATAATGCTAGTACAAAAAGATAAATGGTATTGTCATAGCTCAAGTAAAAGGACATGCCACTGAGTGTTCCATTGAGCATGTCCATGACAATCTGACCCAGCGTTAAACCAAGAATGATACTCACGCTTACCAAAATCATAGTCTCAAATAGAAACTGAAGCACAAGTTCTCTTTTTTGCCCACCAAGTGTCTTTCTGATGCCAATCTCTTTTGCTCGCTGTATGGACTGACTAGTGGCGAGATTCACAAAATTAAGAATAGAGATTACTAAGATGAGTATTACCATCAGTACCGTACCCAACAAGACTTTGGATGGTGGCACATAGTTAACCGCATTTGTATACTTATCGTTGGTATGTACCTCCGAAAGAGGCTGTGTGAACAGTGTCTTGACTAGTTTATCTTCTGCTGAGATATGCTTAGCTAAGATTTGATTGAGCTCAGTTTCGATCTTTGCCATATCATCATTAGGATTTATAACGATATATGCCGAACCCACCCAAGTGGCATCCCAATTCTCTACATAGTCTGAATATGCATCCTTAAGGTGTTTATTCGGAATGAGCATGTTAAATGGAACATTGGTATTTGAAGGTGGATTTTTGAGTATTCCTGCAACTTCCAGATGGAGGTTGTCATCTATGGTAAGCGTAGCTCCCAAAGGATCCATCGTGCCGAAATACCTTTCAGCTAGTCTCTCCGTAATAAAGACATGACCTTTTTCATCCAACAGTTCTATCGGCCCACCTTTCAAAAGCTCAAAATCAAGATGCTTTAAAAAACTCTGATCAGTGTAGACTACTCTTGGTTCTGTGAAGATTTCTACTTTCCCAGCACGGTTGAATTTGACTTTGGAGTGCACCGGTCCATGCATGGCGATGACATCTTCTATGTAAGACTTTTCTTCATCTAATGTTTTCGCTAGTGGATTTGGTAGAATGCCACTATAGCTCATACCACCTTCTGTGGCATGGTGCGATACTACTCTATAAATTTGGTCCTTCTTGTGGTGGAAGTCATCAAAAGTAAATTCATGCCTCAGTATCGCGTATTGCGTAATGCAGACCGTGATCCCAAAACTCAGACTCAGGATGTTCAGTATTGTGTAAACTTTGTTTTTACGAAAGTTTCTAAGAGCTGTGACTAGATAGTTTCTTATCATCTTTTTATATTATTCGTACCTCAATGATTTGATTGGATTGGCAGTAGCGGCCATATATGAACGATAACCAACGGTCAGCATGGCGATGACTATTGATACTAGAAATCCTATTATAAAATACTTCGGACCAGGCTCAATATGATAGGTGAATTCGTTGAGCCAAATATCTACCAAGAAATAAGCGATTGGGGCTGCTACGATAAATGCTACAGATAATAGCACAATATATTCTTTTGCGAAAATCTTCAGGATGCTACTTATGGGAGCACCGAATACTTTACGGATACCTATGTTTTTGGAGTTTTTGACTGCCATGAAAGAGACTAAGCCGAAAAGCCCCATGACGCTCAAGATTATAGTAAGTGCAGAAACATACAGGATAACTTCATGAAGTAGATTTTCGACTAAATAGAACTCCTCTATTTCTTCGGCGAAAATGCTAATTTCAAGGACGTCATTTGGGAAGAATGATTTGAAAGTAGCTTCTATGTCTTGCAATTCTTCAGTAGTAGGATATTTTTTCAACCGTATTGCTAGCTGATTCAATTGGGTCGTCCATTTGTAAATCATGACAGGCTTGATTGCGTAATGAAGTGAATACAAATTAAAATCTTTCATAACTCCAACCACTTTGAACTCATCAGAGTTGGCCAAGACTTTTTTACCGAGAGCTTCTTCTGGTGTCCATCCGAGCGTTGCTATTAGCTTTTCATTCACTACAGCTTCATGGGTACTATCATTAATGATTCTACCGGATATATTTCTACCAGCGATCAGTTCAAGCCCATGAAATGGGATATAATTCTCGTCAGCGAACTTCATATTGGCGTTGTTGCCATCTATATACTCACCTCCAGGAAGTCGGTAACTGTTGTTCCAATTGCTTCCAGCAAATGGATTGGAATATTGAATGGTAGCATCTGCTATGTAGCTTTTTGATTTGAATTCGCCTGAAATAGTCTTCAGTTTTTCATAAGCTCCATCAGGGAATCCTATCGTCACCAAATTTTTATGATCAAAACCTAAATCTTTGTTTTTTACAAAATCCATCTGAGCCGCAATGATCAACGCAGCGATGATCATAAGATTGGTCACTGTGAATTGAGTAATTACCAGAATACGACGAAAGTTGAAATTACCACTTCCTTTTGCCATTTGAATTTTCCTGCTGAGTGCCTCCGCTGGTTTGTATTTTGATAGTACCATAGAGGGGTAGTAGCCCGCCAGAAACGTGATCAGCAGCATTATTAGGATAGAGAAAAAGATGACTTTTGGTGTATAATTGAGATCATAAGAGATCTCTGTGAGAAATCCATTGAACCATTGAATAATGATTTGACCGAGTGTAAGCCCCACTATTGTAGCAGCAAATACTATTACAAAAGTTTCTGATAGAAACTGGAAAATGAGTTCAGTTTTAGATCCACCAAGCGTTTTTCTTACACCTACTTCTTTAGCCCGTTGGGTAGCCTGAGCCGTTGTAAGATTGATGAAATTGAGACAAGATGTTGCGAGGAGTAAGGCACCCAACAAAATGAAAGCATAAATCATCAGAGATGGTGTGACATAATTTTGGTCATCTCCATATTTTTCGTCATTGTGGATTTCGAGCAGAGGCTGTAAGTGCATTTCCAGTTTTTCCTTGTCTTCATCGTCAAGATGTGGAGCCATCATCTGATCTAATTTGCGCTCAAGATCACCTATGTCTTGTCCCTTTTCAACCTCTACGTAAGAAGAGTATGCCCAATCCGTTCCCCAGTTATTGCCAAAAAGTGATGGATGTCTTTCCTTAATTGTGACTATTGACAGTATACATTCGAATGGTAGGTTGGTATTTTTCGGCGGGTTGGCTACTATGCCAACCACCTCGTGCTCTTCTGTACTATTAATGGTAATTATTTTCCCAATTGGATCTTTTGTGCCAAAATACTTGGTAGCCATTGCCTCAGTTAGGAATATTTTGAATGGATCTTCCAATATCGAGGCTGGTGCACCTCTGAGGATTTCAAAATCTAGCATATCAAAGAAGCTAGGTGTTGTATACAAAACTCCGCTTTGGCGGAAAACCTGTTGGTTACCCACTTCATCGATAAGCAACATTTGTTCGCGCACGGGTCCATGAAATTGAACTACCGATTTAACATCAGGCACTTTGTTTAATATCTCGTCTCCTGTAGGATACGGAATACTACCATTATAGCTCACACGGTTGTTGCCAAAATAATGTCTAGTAACTCGGAAGATTTCGTTTTTCTTGGTTTGAAAACTATCAAATGAATATTCAAAGTCAACTAAAGCATAGACGAAAAGGCAGCTGGCTATCCCAATGCCTAAACCAAAAACATTGAGTAGCGCGTAGAGCTTATTCTTTTTGAAATTCCTGAGAGCAGTTATAAAGTAATTCTTAATCATCCCAATTTACATTTGTTGTCGTGCCAGACCTTTTTCAAGCTCAGTGCCAGTATCGTAACTTATTGAAATACAATTGGATAGAATATTTTGTATGTAGTTCAGTTGTTTCATAGTGAAACATTATGTTGTTTTACTTTGGAACAGTAACAGGGTGAACACTTTGTAGTCAGCATTAGATATTCCCAATGAGAAAAGGTCATATACTTATTATTGATGATGATTCGGATGTGCTCCATACTGCCCGACTTGTGCTCAAGCGGCATTATGAGCAGGTGACCACAGAGAGTTCACCTATCCGTTTAGAAACTTTGCTCCGACAAGAGCAAATAGACATAGTGTTGCTCGATATGAATTTCAAGGCAGGAGCCACCTCGGGCAATGAAGGACTATTCTGGCTGAAGAAGATCAAGGACATCAACGCTGATATTTTTGTAATAATGAATACAGCCTACGGAGATATTAACCTGGCTGTAGAGTCTATGAAGCTTGGAGCCGTGGACTTCTTAGTGAAGCCTTGGGAGAAAGAGAAACTGCTCTCTACGGTAAATACAGTCTATCAATTGGCACTTTCATCTCGTGCAGTGGAAAAGCTACAGGGACGAGAGTCTGCATTGACTCAAGAAGTGGACTCTGGTTATGGTACTTTGTTAAGCAAGAGTGAATCTATGAAGCCTGTGTTGGAGATTATAGCCAAAGTTGGTTCAACTGATGCTTCAGTTTTGATACTTGGGGAAAATGGTACGGGAAAGGAGCTTATCGCAAGAGAGATACATCGCCAATCTACTCGAGTTTCTCAAAGTATGATCAAAGTGGATCTTGGCGCTTTGCCAGAAAGCCTTTTTGAGTCGGAGCTTTTTGGCCATGCCAAAGGAGCATTTACAGATGCTAAGGAAGCTCGTGCGGGTCGCTTTGAGATAGCAGATGGAGGGTCATTGTTTTTAGATGAGATTGGCAACTTATCCGTTCCCATGCAGTCCAAAATGCTTTCAGCTTTGCAAAATAGAAGTGTAAATCGGGTAGGCTCTAACAAGCCGATACCATTCGATGTGCGGTTGATAAGTGCTACCAATCAGCCTTTGTATGAGATGGTAAGATCGGGTACTTTTAGACAGGATTTGCTTTATCGCATCAATACTGTGGAGATAGAATTGCCACCTCTGCGTGAAAGGAAGGAAGATATAAGATTGTTGGTAGATCATTATTTACAGCTTTACAGTGAACGTTATCATAAACATGGACTTAAGACAGATGAAAAGACTATGCGGCAAATGGAGGCTTACCCTTGGCCTGGAAACATTCGTGAACTGCAACATGCCGTAGAAAGAGCGGTGATCATGACGGACAATCTGTCTATTACTGGAGAATTGATGTTGCCTGCAAAGCGAACGCCATTGGCCGACAAAAATTCGCTTCGAGTGGAAGATGTGGAGCGCGACACTATGATCAAAGCGATAGAAAAGCACAGTGGAAATATGAGCAAAGCTGCCGAAGAGCTTGGTATGGGCAGAACCACCCTGTACCGCAAAATGAAAAAATATGGTCTTTAATCGCTTGAGATGAAATTCAGAATCCAAGTTTTGATTCGTATCCTGCTCGCCATTGCATTTGGTATAGCAGCATACTACGTATTCTTCGAAACCAACTTTTGGTTGCTTGCTTGTTGGATGCTGCTATTTTTTATCATCTCGATTATTGAGCTCATTCGATATGTGGAGCGCACCGAGCGTGACCTGTCCAATTTCCTGATTGCGATTAAGCAAAACGATTTCACCAATCACTACCCATCAGAACCTAAAGCGAAAAAATTATTTCAGGCGTTCAATTTGATTACCGACTCGTTCATTCAATTGCGAAATGAGAAAGAATCTAATTTCCATTTTTTGCAAACCGTGGTAGAGCATAGTGGTGTGCCGTTGCTGGCATATCAGGTAGAAACCGAAAAGATTGCTTTGGTCAATAAATCCTTTAAGGAACTCTTTGCGATTCCTCACCTAACAAAACTTACTGTTTTGGATAGATTGGACGGAGACCTATGTCCCAATTTGCGACAAATGAAGTCTGGTGATAAACTGCTCTTGAGAGTCAATTTGAAAAATGATTTGACATACTTATCTATAGTGGCGAAGGAGTTAGAACTTGGCGGAGTGCGCGCCAAAGTCATTGCATTTCATAACATCAACGCTGAACTTGATCAGCAAGAGGTGGAGTCATGGCAAAAGCTCATCAGGGTGATGACTCATGAAATTAAAAACTCTGTCATACCGATCTCTACGCTCACTGAAGTGATCAATGACATGTTTAAAAACGATAAAGGCGAGCGTGGAATCGCTCATTTAACGGCAGAGGATGAAGAGGATTTGTTGCTGAGTATGCAAACCATTGAGAAGCGAAGTAAGGGACTTGTAAAGTTCGTGACGAGCTATGGTGATTTAGCCAAAGTACCTGTGCCTAAATGCGAAAAAGTCGATTTGGTACAGTTGATTCAAGAGGTCGTACAACTAGAAGAGAAGACATTAAAAAATATTGGAATTAGCCTGAAAGTAGATTTACCAAACCATCCGATAATGCATTCGCTTGACCATGATATGATCTCTCATGTTTTGATCAACCTATTGAAAAATGGAGTGGAGGCACTGCAAGAAGCGAATATTGAGGGAGCAGAGTTGAAAGTTATTTTAGAAAACCATCTCACTGAGGTGGTCGTCCGAGTAGAGGACAATGGTCCAGGAATGTCCGTGGAGATAAAGGATCAAATCTTTATACCTTTTTTCACTACCAAAGAGTCTGGTTCTGGGATAGGATTGAGTTTTAGTAAGCAGATCATGCGAGCGCATAGAGGTAACCTTAGGGTTAAATCAAATCTCGGAAATGGAACTATCTTCGAGATGAGCTTTTGGAAATATTAAATTGACTGAATGAAAAGAGTTTTAATCATTATCGTAGTGACCCTTGTGGCCATTTTTACTGCTATTTTCGTTTTTGTGCTGCCGCAAAGAAATCCAATGCCGACTACTCTGGAAGGAGAAAAGGCTGAAGAATTGGCTGATAAAATGCTGTCATCCCTGGGGTATGAGGCTTATCAAAGCTTGGAAAGAATATCATGGTCATTCCCAAAAGGCCATCACTTTGTTTGGGACAAATCGCAGGATTCGGTGTTGGTGAAATGGGACGATTATCAAGTGAAATTCCGTACCACTACACTTGACGGATGGGCAACCAAAGCTGATCAAGAACAAACTGGAGAACAGCTGAAAGAGGTTCTTTTCGAAGCTTGGTCAATGTTTGCCAATGATTCGTTTTGGCTGGTGGCACCTTTCAAGATTCGTGATCCAGGTACCTCACGTGGTTATGTAAAATTAAAAGAGGGAGAAGCTTTATTAGTGTCTTACTCAAGTGGGGGTGTCACTCCCGGCGATTCTTATCTGTGGATTTTGGATGAGACTGGCAGACCTAAAGCTTGGCGCATGTGGACACAAAAGATACCTGTTTCGGGCCTTGAGTTCAGCTGGTATGGTTGGGTAGAGCACAGCGGCGCTTGGTTTGCTCCATCGCATCAGGGTATAGTTGCCATAGATCTCACAAACTTAAAAGCAGAGTAAGTGGAAAAGCAAAAGAATGTATTGATCACGGGAGTTTCTACAGGTATTGGTGCAGAATGTGCCAAGGTATTTGCTGGTAATGGTTACAAGGTTTTTGGGAGTGTTCGGAAGGAGGAAGATGCTCAAAGTCTGAAGGATGAGTTGGGTGATCAGTTCCAGGCATTGATATTTGATGTTACCGATCATGAGGCTGTAGACCAAGCAGCTGATAAACTCACTAAACAGCTCAAAGGAGAGGGCTTGGCCTGTTTGATTAACAATGCAGGCATGGCTGTGAGTGGTCCAATGATGCACGTTTCCATTAAGGATTTGCAGCTACAGTTTGAGGTGAATGTAATTGGTTTGGTGAAGGTCACGCAGGCATTTCTTCCTTTGCTTGGCGCTAAAAAGGACTATCCTCATCTTCCTGGAAAAATCTTAAATATTAGTTCTGTTGCGGGGAAAATAGGGATGCCATTTATGGGACCTTATTCTGGATCGAAGCATGCTTTGGAAGGCATCTCAGAATCTATGCGTCGCGAATTAATGCTTTATGGAATTGATGTGATCGTGATCGGTCCCGGAGCTATCAAGACTCCAATTTGGAACAAAGGCATGGATCAAGTAAGTACGGACAATGACTTTGCAGAATCCCTCCAAATATTTGGAGGAAGGGTGATTAAAGGCACTTTGAAGCATGCGCTGCAGCCAGATGATTTGGCCAGAAATATCTTCAAAGTTTTCAATAGTTCCCGCCCGAAAGTGAGGTATGCATTTGTGCCACAGAGGTTTAAGGGTTGGGTGCTACCTAGGCTTATCCCATCAAGGATAATTGATAAAGCAATAGCTAAAATGCTAAAACTGCAGAAGCCTTAATTGTTATTTAGAAGGGGGATAAGATTAAAATACACTAAAATGGGTATTGACTCGAAATCAGTAAGATACTATCTTGTGGTTGATTCAAATCTTATATCCTATGAAAAAACAACTTTTACTTCTACTTATTATCGTCTTTTCAGCTGGTTTGGTAAATGCCCAAACCGGAGCTGCCAATTCAGGTAAGAAAATGACTTTCCAAGGTTCCCTTTTTGAAAATGGAGAACCATTTACAGGAAATACAACACTTAGTTTTTCTATACAGCTAGACTCTTCGAGAAGTTGGTCGGAGGTACATGAAGCTGTCCAAGTTGCAAACGGATTGTACTCTGTAGTACTTGGTAAAAACAATAGACTACCAGTTGATCTTTTTGCTGGTTCACCAGAGCGTACGGTGGTTGTCAAAGTCGGAAATGTGACACTAGGTGAGGTCAAACTTTATGAGCCCTTCTCTGGTAAACCAGTTTTACCAATGGACATGGCTGGCCCGAATGGGAACCGAAGTGTAATGCTTAGTAGTGAAGGAGCAAATGGAAATGATGGAACATTTCGTCTTAGCAATGAATTCGGGGGCTCTCGTGTCACCATTTTTGCTAATAAATTTGATAATGCTCAAGATTCCACAGGAACTAGAATTTACACGGGAGCTGGTGGCGCTTGGTTTGGTGGTGCAAATGGTTCTCAGAGTGTTTTTATGAGTAGCAATGGTACGGAAAATAGTAACGGATACTTGGACCTTTCTGATGGAACAGGTACTCCATTGGCTAGAATGCATTTAAGGGAATCTCAAAGTGGTTTTACCCGAGGTGAAATCAATCTTTATAATAATGCCGATTCTCGTAATGCTATTCTTAGACCTGATCAATTATATTTTTTAGGTGAAAACTCTACCTATCCTGCAGGATGGTACGGAACAATTAATGGCACTTCAGGATTTTCACAGCAAGTGGGTTTTGATAGCCTTGGTGGATTTACAGGAGCTATTCTTTCAGGTTTCTGGGATGATAATAGACCGGGTATATGGCTAGAAGATGGTGAAGCAAGAATGCGCGCTTGGTTGCACCAAGATCATTTTAATTCAGGAGCATTGTCCTTGGAAGGATTTGGTACTCCAAATATTGGAATGGGTTCTAAAGGATGGGAACAGGTCAATGGAGCGGATCTGCCATATTTCAAAATGAATGGAAGCGAGGAAGTCACTTGGGTTGATGATAAAGGCACTGAAGATCCTTCAGATGATGAAACTGGAACTAGTTTGCCTGATCTGCTTTGGATGGATGTTCAAAAATGGGAAAATGGTACTGAAGTAGGTAACATCACTTTGAGAGGAACAGATGGATCTGAGTTTACCATCAATTCACATGGACTAAATCCTAATGCTCAGTTCAATCGGATTGATATGAAGGATTCTTTGGACCGAACTTCTGTCGTGCTTTCAAGTCGAAGAGCAGGCGGAGGTTTATTGTACTTCCCAGGATCTGATGGCTCAACGTATAATTGGATTCAGAACAGAGTTCTTCCTGATGGTTCTGCACAGGGATCTTCACAAGTAGCCAATATTGCTTCAGATGGCTCATACGTCACAGGAACAGGGATGTCTGGTGGCTTCTTCTATATTGACTCTTGGGCAAATGAAAGGTTCTATACAAATGTTGAATTGGGACTTACTCAAGAAGCGAACAAATTACCATATCTTAATCTTAGAGGAAGCGAGATTCTTAACTGGTTTGATGATAAAGGAACGGCAGATAGTACTGATGACACTTCAGGTACTTACTTACCTGATTTAATATCCATGAGAGTTACTCGTCAAGAAGATGGATCAGAACTAGGAAATTTCATTTTGAGAGGCACAGATGGTTCTGAATTCGGCATTTCCTCACACGGAATCACACAGACGATTGATTATAGATCGAAAGAATTTGTTTTGGAAAATCAAGCTGATAATAGAAGAGTTGGTAATATGTTATCGAACTCAAATGGTGGTCAATTGAATATTGGCGGAATTATCGAAACTAGTGATAGTACTAGTAGCCAAGGAGGAGGTATTTCGATTGGTTCTAAGTTCTGGGAAGGCAATCCACATCTTGGATATTTTCACCTTAGAGGCACAGTTAATGATGCGAATTTTAACGCAAATATGAAATTTTCACTTGAAGCGATGAAAGATGATGTTGCCGAGGAAGCAGAATTTAAAATGTTTGGATCTGAGCTAGATGAAAATGCGGCTACAAAAGTGGTTTTAAGAATGAACACTATCAGAAATGGACAAGGCCAGAGTGCTTCTGAAATTACTGGGCTTGGCTCTTATACAGAAAACTTCAAAATTGGAGCGAAAGTTTGGGAGACTGACGGTACGGAACTCCCGTATCTCTCAATGAAGGGAACAGCATCTGCACCTTATTATAATGATGGTGGAACTCCTGAAGATTCCACAGATGATGATTCGGGAGAATATACAAAAGATCTAATTTGGATGGATGCTCAGAAATGGGAGGATGGTTCAGAAAGAGGTCATATTTCTTTGAACGGTACCAATGGATTTTATCATAACATGACCGATTGGATCAGCGAGATCAAAAATGAATTGGGAGATGGTACTTATAGTCAGCAGCGATCAAATGTTTTTAGAGTTAAAAATGACAATGACCCTTACTCAAGTGTTTTTCTAACTCGAGGTTCTAATGGCAATGCTTTTTTACAATTGGCATCACATGACAATGGTAATTCAAGAGGGGTACTGAATATTGGTTCAGATAATGATGGACCATACTTAGTAATGGCAGCCGCAGACGGATATAGAAGAATAGGCATGATTGTAAATGACACTTATGGAGCAACACTGACATTACGAGGTGCCAATGACATAGATGGATCAGAAACAGATTCTCTTGGCAATCCAATTCCAATGAGGCCACAACTTGCACAAATGAGGGTGGAAATAGATTCGGCTTCTGGTGACGAAACAGGCGCTATTTACGTCTCAAATGCTTCTGGTGAAAATACCATTTCTCTTATTGGGAGTACTGGAAATATTAACATCACTGGGTCACTTGCACAAAATTCTGATGCACGTTTGAAAAAGGATGTAAACACTTTAGAAGGGGCTTTGAAAAACGTATCAAAAATGCGAGGCGTGTCTTATCATTGGAAAGATGATTCTCGTACTTCAGACAAACAAATAGGGGTAATTGCTCAGGAAGTTGAGGCTGTGTATCCAGAGTTTGTCAGTGAAGATAAAGACGGTATTAAATCAGTAAACTATCCTCAGATGACGGCAGTTCTTATCGAAGCTGTGAAAGAACTTAACGCTGAGATCACATCGCTAAAAGAAACCAATGCGACGCTGAAGGCTGAGGTGTCTAATGCCAAGCAATTGGAGGATCGATTGCTGCAGATAGAAAAACTGCTTGGAGTAAAAACGAATGATACTGCAAACGCAAACAAATAAGCAATATGAAAAGCTCTATATATAGGCTTTGCACTTTTGGTTTGCTGCTGATAGGCTTTTGTTCGGATGCTTTCGGACAGGACACACTCACGAGACATACCCCCGCTATTGGCGGAAGGTGGTTCTCGTCGGGTAAGTTTTCGAGCTTTATCACGGCAGGTCAATTGGGAGCCGAAACCCATTTGGGTTCAGATAGTACGGCATGGTCAGGTTCTGTTGGTTTTTTGGTACCAGTTTTTGAGATCGGAAAAAATCAGCCACCTGTGGCTGTTGCTTCTAGGTTTTTTATCCAGCAGGATATCAACTTCCCAATATTACTGGAAGGATTTGATCCTGAAGGCGATTCCATCATTTTTGAAATAGTAACTGCACCTAACACAGGTACACTCACACCAATCGCTGGTACGCTTTCTGAGTTTGATTTCTCACCAAACACTGGGTTATCTCCAGATGCGGTATATCGTGATAGCTTGGTTTTCAGGGTCAAAGAGGTCAATGGACGAAAACAAAGTTCTGCAACTGCTAAATACAAATTCAGCTATCAATATCCTGATGTCGATCATGATATCACGGGAGTTGGTTTTGCTGGCACTACACTAAGTGTAGATTGGGTGGATCTAGTACCAAATGCTAATTACGGTGTTGAAGTGCTCTATTATGATCTTTCTAATGTAAATACGGCTGGTTTCAGACCATTGTATAATCAAACGTCTGCTGCTTCTGCTTTCAATCCCACAGATGGAAATTTCACTTTAGATATTGAAGTCAGTCAGTCAGCGCATCCTTATGTTTTTGCGGGTAGCAGAGTATTAGTAACCGTTGTAATCACGACTGCTAATGGTGCCTCAGATTTCGAATCGTACGTAATAGATAATGGGACTGGCGGCAGAGTAGATGCTTCTGAAGATGGTCTTTTCTTTGCTTTCGCTAGCAATATGACGGTAGCTGAGAATAAGCAAGTGGCTTTGAATCTTGTGGCTGTCGAGCTGGGAACATTTGATTTGACCAATGCTACGCTGGAAATCATAAAAGGCGCTGGCCAAGGAAATATCTCTATTCCTGGTGTGAAACAGCTTAGCACCAATACTAAAACTTGGCTTTTGAACTATACTTCTACTAAGCAGGTAGGTGGCATGGACTCTATCCAGTTTAGAGTATATAATCCAGAAAGGCAGCTTTTCGATACTGCATGGGCACGTGTGACCATTCAGGATGTAAATGATCCACCAACAATCAAACGATTGGCTGATCAACGGACAAATGAGTCGGTTCCATTGATTCTTGATTTGGAGTATAATGATCCAGATAGTGAAGTGGATATATTGGTGGAATCGAATGAAACCTCTAGGGTGCCTGTTTCTTACGCTGGTGGTAAAATCACTGTTTCCCCAGATGAAGAATTCAGTGGTAAAGTCTCTATCAATGTGATCATCACAGAGAGATCTACCGCTGAAAGCTATGTGGCATTTGATCGTTTTGATGTCACAGTGGTTGCTGTAAATGACCCTCCAAAACTTGCTGCTGTAAATGATCAGACAATTGATGAGGATACTCAAGTCACTTTGGTGTTGTCAGCAACAGATCCAGATGCGCTTTTACCCGTATTCGAGTATTCAGCTGTTGCGAATGATCCATCTAAGTTCACTATAACAATTGAGGATAATAATGTTACGATCATTCCTAATAGGAATGTGAATGGAACATACACAGTTGATCTTTATGCAGATGATCGTTTGGGAACGCTCACTTCTAAATCTCTGCCAGAGACAGTTAAGTTGGTTATCAATCCTGTGAACGATGCACCAGAGATTGTGAAAGCTATACCGAGTCAGAAAATAGTGGTTGGGTTGACGTCCTATACAATCAATCTTAAGGGATATTTTACCGATGTGGAAAGCCCCGAGAGCTTGGTCTATTCTGCTAGTGGAAACACCAATTTGACGTTTACTTTTAGTAATGGGATCATGACTGTAACACAAAATGGCAACTTCAGTGGCGTTGAAGATATCATTATAAGTGCATCGGACGGAGAATTGTCAGTTGCTCAGAATGTAGCGTTTGTAGCTGTGGCTAACAGCGTGAATATAGTCGAAGCAAACCCTATCAATTTAGTGTCATTAGAGGAAGATTTTGGTACCTATACCATTGACGCATCAGACGTATTCAATGATCAAAACAATGCAAATGCGAAATTCAATTTTGAATTGATTGGTGGGGATTTCTTATCTGTGTCTATAGATAGCGTGAGTGGCATAATTACGGTCGTATCTCAGGCGGAGTATTCTGGAAAGGAATCTTTTTTCCTTATTGGTACTACCTCAGGACAAAGTAGCTATAGCAAATTTGACATAGAAGTAAGTGCTGTGAATGACGCCCCTGTGATCAAAGCTCCAAATTTAGTAGTAGCCCAAGAAGATGTTCCGCGAACAAATATTTTCATTGAAGCAAGTGATGTTGATAATTCAATTGCTGATTTATCAATCGAGGTAAAATCATCTGATGAGGCAATACTTCCAGCAACATCCATCACGACCGATAAGGTTGATAATGGATTCTTTTTGTCTTTTCAAGCCCTTGCTGATAAGTATGGAGATGTGACGCTCACTTTGACTCTGTCAGATGCAGCACTCTCTGTAGATGCTTCTATTGCTGTGGAGATACAAGCGATCAATGATGCGCCTACTCAGCAACTGATGGCTTTAGATCCTACGCAAGAGGACAAGTCATATTTCTTAGATATTACGGAGATATTCAGTGATATTGAAGGCGATGAGCTTACACTCACAGTAGATCAAATGCCCGATTGGGCCAAGCTTGAGGACGGACTGATCCTAGGTACACCTAATAATGAAGATGTTGGTGTTTGGGTAATCACTGTAAGTGCGGATGATGGCAATGCAGGAACATTAACGGCTTCCTTTCAACTGGAAGTTCAAAACGTGAATGACGCACCAACTTTGTTGGCCGAGTTGGATGACATTACTGTATTTCAAGAGAACCAGTGGACATTCAATTTTCCAACTTCAATCTTTACAGATGTAGATGCTGGCGATGTACTGACTTATAGTTTTGAAACTATCCCAACATGGGCTACTGTAGATGGGTCCTCAGTGAAAGGAACACCGCGATATGAGGATCTAGGAAGTTATGACTTGGTTGTAAAAGCCACAGATAAGGATGGACTCAGCGTTTCCAATGCCACTAAAGTTGAGGTTGCATTTACGTTATATCCAGCCGTCGTTGAGGTGAGTTTTCCTGATCAATGTGCTTCAGGAAAATATGATGTACAAGCTACAGGCGCCATCAATTACAAATGGTATGATGTTGATGAAAAGCTCATAGCAAGCGATGTAGATAAACTTAGCTTAGAAGCAGGTGTTTACTATGTTGAGGGTGTGGATAGCGAAGGACGAGCTACACCAGAGAAGGTGGAATTCGAACTAGCCAAATGTCTTGTGCTTGCGACAGACGAAGAGCAAATTACCCTTTATCCAAATCCTGCACATGAAGTGTTGAATTTGACGAATGTGATCGGAGCTTCTAATATTAAGGTTTTTGATGCACTTGGTAGAAAGTATGACTTGGGCCAGACTGCAAGTGAGAAATTGATCAAAATTGATATTTCTACTTTGTCAGATGGCATGTACTTCTTGAAGTATGAGCAAAACGGACAGACGAGCGTTAAAAAATTCGTGAAGTCTAAATAGGATTTTTTAAAACAAATAACGGCATCTCAGGAAGGTGAGTATATCACGGGACTGAGATGCCTTTTTATTTCCCCAATCGTACTTTCAATTGTATGCCAGCGAAGAGGTTACGTGGATTTCCCGGATAATAGTACCTCGGTTGAGCGGCACCAAAACCTGTCGCATTGATGAGAATCATAGAAGCGTAGTGCGCATCTGTAAGGTTGTTGAGGCCTAAATACCCGTCAAGTAATAGTCTACCAACTTCTAATCTATAACCAACCTTAGTATCTAATATGAAATACACGCGAGTGTATTTCGTATTTGCATCATTCATCGGAATTTTATCCATGTATCTACTGGTAATGTTTCCATAAAAGCCTGAAGTTGAAAGAAGCTCCACACCTAGATTACCGTTCCATTTGGCTACCCCCGTCAATGCATTGCCGTCATAGTTTACCCCTTCATTTTCAAACTCACCAAATAGGAAGTCTGAATAGCTGACCGCTCCAAAAATATTGAGTGAGTAAACGGGCGTCAGAGCGAAGAAATAGTTGCCACTTGCTTCTACACCAAAATGATTATTTCTACCAGCATTTACGCCAAAATAAGTATCCTCTGCTGTTCGTTGCGCGACAAGGAGATCACTTATAAGCATATAGAATGCTGTGAGATTATAGTTGAGATGACGCGAATTTCCTCTCAATCCACCTTCGAAATTCCAACCAGATTCTGGTTTGATATTCGGATTGATCTGTCCGTCAGGGTAGAGTGTTTCTTCCAAACTTGGTGGCGAGAATCCATGACTGATATTCGTGAACAATATTTGTGATGGACTTAGCTTGTACGTTCCACCTATTTTGGGTGAAATTATCACACCAAAGGTATAGTCACTTTCTGTCGTGGCAATGGGGTTGCTACTATCTGTGAATTTGTACCAAGTGTCATTTATGTTCAGTCCAAAGGAGACACTTGCCTTTTCCGAGAGGCTAATCGTATTGTCTGTAAAAGCATTTATATAAGTGCGACGTTCTTTGTACTGAAGTGGAATTACCTCAGCATTTTGAAGCGTGCCTACTGAATCATATCTATGCTGATAGATTTTCCAATCATTCCTGTCATGAAATGCTTCATAGCCGATAGTGGTTGTGATATTCTTCCAGCTATTCGTGAAAACTGATCTGATTCCAACGGCACTGGTATTCTCCATAAGAGTGTTAAAGGGTCTCGGTTCGTATGAATCCTTTGTATTAACAAATAGGGTGGTGCTAAGGGTTGCTTTTTCTCTTATCTGTGCTCGGTGAGTCAATCCTAATATGAATCGATCATAATCTTCATAGCCTTTTATGAGCGCCCAGTTTGCCGCCGCTTTTTGGGGATTGTCATTAAAATCTGTTTCATTGAGAGCACTTGGTATTTGAGCGAAAAGCTTTGTGCCTACGGCAAGAAGTGACAATGTATGCTTTTGGCCAATCTGATAGCTAACACTTGTTCCAATTTGCTCACGCTTGGTCTCATTGTTTTCACGATATCCGGCACTTTCTAAAAGTGAATAGCTCACTCTGAAGGAAAGCTTATCATTGTTGTGAGCCAGTGTGGCACTTGATCGATAGGTTTCAAAAGCTCCTACTGAGAATCCTGTTGACAAAGAGGTGATTTTTTGTTCTGAAATGGGACTAAAAAGTCTGATAGCACCTCCCAGTCCAGCTCCATAGATGCTAGAGTTTGGCCCTTTGATTACCTCTATTCTACCAATGAGGGATTGGTCTATATCTTCGATTGTCGAGTTGCCACTACCATCTGTAAGTGGTATTTCGTCATAGTAAGCCTTGATCTTGTTGGTGCCAAACAAAGTTCTTGAACCTATACCTCTCATTACAATTCTATTGGTGGTGTAAGTGCCACTTTGCATCTGAATACCGGGTATTCGGTTCAAAGTACTAGTGATTTGGAATGGATCGCTTCTTTGAATCATTGCAGGGGAAACTACATCTACAGAAGATGCCGTTGATTTGGCCTTCCGGCTGGAAAGCACCACCACCTCATTCAATGAAAGGGTGCTTGGTGTCATGGCTATATTCAATTGCTTGCAATCCATGACTTTCGTCAAAAACGTTTGATAGCCGATGTGTTGAACTGAAATCTTGGTAGGAAATTCGTTTACCATGGTACTGAAATTTCCTTTTTCATCAGCAATCATAGAGTCATTCCCTACGGTGACTAACGCATAACCCAAAGAAACTTGATGGTCACCATCTTGAATAGTACCATTCAGTTCACACTGAGCATGGGTTTGCAGTATTGTGCCAAATAGTAGGAGAGAAAGCAATGTTTTTACGAAACTGAATGTCACTTTTTGATGTGTTATTTCGAACGAATTTAGATTAAAATCTAAATTCAATTAATTCTTTGTAATAAGTCCATTTTGAGAATGGTTTGAGATTGTCATGTTTTAGACAACTATTAAAACAAGGAGAGGGTGAGGGCATCCAAGGCAAGCGTGAATCAACCTGAGAATTGAAGAATTGGAATTAAGAGGAAGAATTACCTTATTCAGGTTGGTTTTTTGCGTTGGGCTCTTTTTCTTTTGCTTCATTTTCTTTTGCCTACGCGGCGCGGGAGAAGCAAAAGAAAATGAAGGCTAGAGTATCAGATCGCTTCTTAATTAGCCACTATGATAAGGTAGCTAAGTCCTGAAAATGCTATCTCTCGCAGAATTTACTTATCATCTCAAATTGAGATATTTCCAACTTAGAGGTCGTAGTTATTTTTTAATTTATAAATAGATGCCAGCCTTCGATTCGATTGGTATTGCCTACTTTTGGCCTTTATTTTACGGCCGAAGATCATCAATTCGGCAAATTTAGAAAGTTGAAGTAGTACAAACACAATAGAAGATATGGGAAAGACGCTGTTTGATAAAGTTTGGGATTCGCACGTGGTACGCAAGATAGAGGGTGGTCCTGATGTGTTTTTTATCGATAGACATATGATTCATGAAGTGACCAGTCCGGTTGCTTTTCTTGGAATCAAAAACAGAAATATTGGCGTACTGTATCCTAACCGCACATTCGCTACAGCAGATCACAATACCCCAACCATCAATCAACACCTACCAGTGGAAGATCCACTTTCGGCCAACCAGTTGAAAGCCTTGGAAGAAAACGCTGCAGCTTATGGTATCTCACATTGGGGATTGGGACATGAGAAGAATGGAATTGTACATGTGGTTGGACCGGAGTATGGAATTACACTTCCAGGAGCTACTATTGTTTGCGGTGACTCACATACTTCCACTCATGGAGCTTTCGGAGCGATTGCTTTTGGTATCGGTACTTCTGAGGTAGAGATGGTGCTTGCTACGCAGTGCATCATGCAGCCAAAGCCAAAGAAGATGCGCATCTACATTGATGGCACGTTGCAAAGAGGTGTCACTCCTAAAGATGTCGCTTTGTTCATTATTTCGCAGCTTTCAACTTCTGGTGCTACTGGGTACTTTGTGGAGTATGCAGGTGAGGTATTTAGAAATATGTCTATGGAAGGGCGTATGACTGTTTGTAACCTAAGTATTGAAATGGGTGCACGTGGTGGAATGATCGCTCCAGACGATACTACTTTTGAGTACATCAAAGGCAGAGAGTTTACACCAAAAGGCGAAGCTTGGGACAAAGCCATGACTTACTGGGAGACGCTTCACACCGATGCTGATGCCACTTTTGACAAAGAATTGAATTTTGATGGGTCGGCTATCGAACCAATGATTACTTATGGCACTAACCCAGGAATGGGCATGGGCATTAAAAATCATATCCCGATTGCAGAGTCGCTTGAAGGTGGGGTATCCACTTATAAAAAATCTCTAGGCTACATGGGATTCGCAGAAGGCGAGTCAGTCATGGGCAAGCAAATAGATTACGTCTTCGTAGGTAGTTGTACCAACGGAAGGATTGAGGATTTCAGAGCTTTCGCATCTGTAGTGAAGGGCAAGAAAAAGGCTGATCATGTGACTGCATGGTTGGTACCAGGATCTCACAAGGTAGAAGCGGCGATTAAGGAAGAAGGTCTTTTGGATATTATTCAGGAAGCTGGTTTTACACTTCGCGAGCCGGGTTGCTCTGCATGTTTGGCAATGAACGATGATAAAGTGCCTGCTGGGAAACTAGCCGTCAGTACTTCCAACCGAAACTTTGAAGGTAGACAAGGCCCAGGTTCGAGAACAATTTTAGCCAGTCCATTGGTAGCAGCAGCAAGCGCTATTATGGGTGTAGTGACGGATCCTAGGGAGTTGATGGAGGTGGTTAGCCGTTAGCGATTGGCTTTTGGCCATTTGCTTATGAGAAGTTTTAGAAAATATAAGGTTTGGGAGCTAGGTCATGAGGTGACAAAAGACATTTATAGTCTCACTGCAAAATTTCCAGATTCTGAGAAGTTCGGAATTACAAATCAGATGAGAAGGGCGTCATCATCAGTTCCTGCCAATATTGCTGAAGGTTGCGGAAGAGATACTGACAAAGAGTTTCGAAGATTCCTTTTCATAGCAAATGGGTCAGCTACTGAAGTAGAATATTTTCTCATTTTGGCTACTGAATTGGGTTATATAGATGAAGCTGAAAGTGAACTTATTTCGGAGAAGGTGAACATTTTGAAAAAGAGCTTAAATAAATTGATTGGGTCTATCCCAAATTAACTTTGGATTTGAATCAAATCAAAAAAACGATTTAGCAAGAGAATCCACCTAATTGCGAAAAGCTAAAGGCCAAATGCCAATAGCGTAAAACGATAAAAAAATGGCATACGACAAATTTGAAATACTAAAAAGTACAGGAGTTCCACTTCAAATTGAGAATGTGGATACTGACCAGATCATCCCAGCGAGATTTTTGAAGGCAACTACTCGTGAGGGTTTTGGTGACAACCTATTCCGTGATTGGAGATACAATGGGGACAATTCGCCAAAGCAGGATTTCGTTTTGAACAATCCGATTTACTCAGGTAAAATCCTTGTAGGGGGTAAGAACTTCGGTTCTGGTTCATCTCGTGAGCATGCAGCTTGGGCGGTCTATGACTATGGATTTAGATGTGTGATCTCTAGTTTCTTTGCTGATATCTTTCGTGGCAACTGTCTGAATATCGGCGTGCTTCCAGTACAAGTGAGTGCTGACTTCCTAGATCAGATTTTCAAGGCAATCGAGGCTGATCCAAATGCAGAGTTTGAAGTGAATTTGCCTGAGCAAAAAGTCACTATTCTGGCAACAGGTGCTTCGGAAGGATTCGATATCAATAGCTACAAAAAGGGTAATATGCTCAATGGATTTGATGATATCGACTACTTACAAAGCATGAAAGACGAAATCAAGACTTTCGGAGAAGCAATGCCGCTTTAAGTTCTGCTGAGAACATAACAAATAAATCACTCCATTTTGAAAGTAGAAATATTAGATACCACGCTGAGGGATGGCGAACAAACCTCGGGAGTCTCCTTCACGGAAATCGAGAAACTAACCATAGCGCAGTTGCTGCTGGAAGAACTGAAGGTGGATCGCATCGAAGTGGCTTCTGCTCGTGTATCAGATGGAGAGTACAAAGGCGCCCAAAAGATACTTGATTGGGCCAATCAAAATGGCTTTGGCCATCGGGTAGAAATCCTGGGCTTTGTTGATCAAAATATCTCTGTAGACTGGATTCGTGATGCAGGTGGTAAAGTCCTCAACCTACTTTGTAAGGGATCTCGCAAACACTGCGAAGGTCAGCTCAAAAAAACGTTGAAAGAGCATTTAGCAGATGCTGCAGTGACCATCAATTACGCGCATTCTCAGGGCATAGAAGTGAATGTCTACTTGGAAGATTGGTCCAATGGGATGCGTTCTTCAGCCGACTATGTGCACGAAATGACAGAGAGACTTCTGAAGCTTCCAGTAAAGCGTATCATGCTGCCAGACACCTTAGGGATATTGAATCATAAGGAGGTTGCCACTTTTTGCGAAAGCATGACGAGCAAACATCCAACGGCGCATTTTGACTTCCACGCACACAATGACTATGATCTCTCTACAGCTAATGTTTTTTCGGCATTGGAGGCGGGCATTATGGGTATTCATACTACACTGAATGGACTTGGTGAACGGGCGGGAAATGTGCCTATGTCAAGTGTCATCGGAATTGTAAAAGATCATTTGCACTTTGATATGAATGTAGATGAGACCAAGCTTTACAAAGTTTGTAAGATCGTGGAGTCTTTTTCAGGGGTGAGGATTCCGGCAAATAAGCCTTTGGTGGGTGAGTTTGTTTTTACTCAGACAAGCGGAATTCATGCCGATGGAGATAGCAAAGACAACCTTTACCACAATGGTCTGAGTCCGGAGCGATTTGGTAGGAGCTATTCCTATGCTTTGGGCAAAATGTCTGGCAAAGCCAACATCAAAAAAAACCTAGAAGAACTCGGAATAGAACTGAGCAAAGAAGATACCAAAAAGATCACTCAGAAAATCATTGAGCTAGGCGACAAGAAAGAGTCAATCACCAAAGAAGACTTGCCATTTATTATCAATGACGTGCTTCGAAGCGAAAAGCTTGATCAATATGTTAAGATCAAAAACTATTCTTTGAGCGTAGCGCAAGGATTGCACTCGATGGCCACTCTAAGTATAGAAATAGGAGGTAAAACCTATGAGAAAACTGCTGGTGGTGACGGTCAATACGACGCTTTTATGAATTCTCTAAAAGCGATTTATAAAGAACTAGGCGAGACACTACCGAGATTGACAGATTATGAAGTGCAGATACCTCCTGGTGGAGAAACGGATGCATTGGTGATCACGACGATTACATGGGAAAGTGACCGTACATTTAAGACACGTGGGCTGGACCCAGACCAAACCGTGGCTGCTATCAAAGCCACTATCAAAATGCTAAACATTATTAAAAATCATAAATAAGGATCATGGATTATAAGATTGCAACGCTACCTGGAGACGGTATAGGGCCGGAGATTGTAGATCAAGCCATCAAAGCAATGAAGGCGGTGGGAGAGAAGTATGGACACACTTTTGACTTTCAATTTGCTCCAACAGGTGCATCTGCGATTGACTTGGTTGGTGAGCCATATCCAGATTCTACTCATGAGATTTGCATGAATGCTGATGCAGTGCTTTTTGGTGCCATTGGTGATCCCAAATATGACAATGATCCAAAAGCGAAGGTTCGTCCAGAGCAAGGATTGTTGCTTATGCGTAAAAAATTAGGCTTATATGCCAATATCCGTCCAGTGGCTACTTTTCCTTCATTGATAGACAAGAGTCCATTGAAGAATGATCGTGTAGAAGGCGCCGACCTAATGGTGATTCGCGAGTTAACAGGTGGGATCTACTTTGGTGACAAAGGAAGATCTGAGGATTTGACTTCCGCTTTTGACAATTGTGTTTATACTACACACGAGATTGAGCGCATTCTTAAACTTGCGTTTGAGTATGCTGGCAAGCGAGATAAGCGATTGACGATAGTTGACAAGGCCAATGTGCTTTGTACTTCAAGACTGTGGAGAGAGGTCTCTCAGCGCATGGAGAAGGACTATCCAGAAATCACGGTGGATTATATGTTCGTTGACAATGCTGCCATGCAGTTGGTTCAGTGGCCTAAGAAATTTGACGTAATGGTGACCGAAAACATGTTTGGTGATATCCTTTCGGATGAAGCAAGTGTAATCACTGGTTCATTGGGATTGTTGCCTTCAGCTTCTGTTGGTTTGCATACTTCTGTATTTGAACCTATTCACGGTTCGTACCCACAGGCAGCTGGAAAGAACATTGCAAACCCTATCGCTACGATTCTGTCTGCAGCCATGCTTTTAGAGTCTTTGAATTTACTTGAGGAAGCTCAATCAATTCGTGATGCAGTCAATGCTTCTCTAGAAGTAAATTTCGTAACAGAAGACATTTCCAAAGAAGGAGCCAAGTCAACTACAGAAGTTGGCGATTGGATTGCTGCGAAATTGAAAGGTTAATATTCGTAACCCTCCAATGTTTTAAAACTTTGGAGGATTTTTTATTTCCCGATTTGCAAGGCTAAGCTTCGAGAGTGAGTCATCATTTAGATCTCTTAGAAGTAATTTTTATTCGAAAAAATTATCAGGTAATAGAGACTGAGGATCTGTATGATAAATATTAATTTCCTTAAAAGTGTTGTTTGGAATATCAAAGCTTTCGGACCATGCATAAAGTTTCCCGTTCTCTTTTCTCACTGCAACTCTAAGAGTTGGTTGATCTACATGGGACCAAAGTGAATATTCCTTTGGAGGTAAATTTCCTAATTGGCGGTAGAAATAAAGATCATCAACAACAAAGTATATGAACACCTCCAAGTAATTTTCAATTCCTCCGTTCCTTATTTGTATTGTTCTTCCCGGGATAGTTATTACTTGAGTCATGGAGCTCATACCATCACCATTGCTTGCTTCTAGAGTTATCTCATACCTTCCTGGAAATTCATAATAGTTGGTTGGACTTTCGTCTCGTGAAACTGGAAAATCTCTGTAAATATCTCCAAAATGCCATTTGTATGAATCAGCATTTTGAGTTGAATTTACAAAATCCACATTGGTAGGAGCTATTCCTTTGATCTCATAAGTAAAATCTACTATCGGTAAATCTTTATCTTTTTCGCATGAACTGATAAATAGTGCTAATGTGAATGTGGTACAGAATAAGAGTAATTTGCTCATTGTGGATATTTTGAAGTGTTTGGTAATTTAGCAAATAGTGGTCTTATAGCCAATCCGTCAACATTTTTTTTCAAAGCAAATACTAGTACCCACCCCAACATATTGACCATAGTTTTCCATCACTTGGTAGCCACACTTTTTATAGAGCGCGATCGCTTCTGGTTGCTTAAAACCAGTTTCCAAGATACATCGCTCAAAGCCTAATTCTTTCGCCCAAGTTTCCAGTTCAGTTAAAATAGCCACAGCCAAACTTTTACCTCTTTGGTCGGCCTTCACGAACATACGTTTGACTTCTGCGGTATTCGCATCAAAGGCTTTCAAGGCACCACAGCCTAAAGCTTCCTCATCCGAATAGAGGACAATGCAATGTTTGATACTTGTTATTTTATTGAATTGATCATAGAAAGCATGGTCTTCCTCGCCATCTCGTATGGCAAGTTCTGCATCTAGCAGCTTAACAAGTTCAATAAAACTTGGGTCTCCGGAGCTAACCCTTAGCAGCCTAATATTTTCCATCTAAAACTCTACTATTTCAAACTCAGTTCTTCTGTTTTTAGACCTGCCTTCAGGAGTCTCATTATCAGCTATAGGAACAGATTCTCCATAGCCCTTCGATCTCAAGCGCGATGCATCTATCCCAGCCAGAAGGAGGTACTGCATGACTGCTTCGGCCCTTTTTTGACTCAAAGCCAAATTGGCTTCAGTAGTGCCCTGACTATCTGTATGACCTCCTATTTCTACGATCATAGAAGCATTGTCTTTCAGTAAGTCACTGGCCTTGTTGAGTTCTACATAGCTGATTGGCATAAGTTCAGTCCGCCCACTTTCGAAGAAAATGTTATTCAGTACCACTTTTGTGCCCTTTTGGATAGGCTCCAATTGAATATTTAAAGCTATTTCTTGATAGCTCGTATCCTTTGGAAATTCGAAGCTTTGAGAGTAGAAAAAGAATCCTTTACTGCTAGCTGAAACACTGTAGTTTCTTCCTACTGGTAAGACAACCAAGTATTCACCGCTAGACGAATTGCTCTTATTGACGCTGATGAGTTCTCCTGAGTTGATGTCTTCTATTAACACTACAGCTCCCAGTGGGTCATTAGTTTTGGAGTTGCTCACAATTCCCTGTACCACAGCCGTTGCTTTTGGTTTGAGTTCGTCTGGTAATTCAATGCTGAAAATATCATAGTTATTGTTGTCCAGTCGAGAAGAAGAAAAGTAGCCCATTCCTTCTGCTGAGATACTGAAATTGGTATCATCACCTGATGAATTGAGCGGGGCTCCCAGATTGATGGGTTTTGACCATTTACCATTTTCGAAGATGCAGTAAAAGATATCCATCCCGCCAAAACCAGGGTGTCCATCACTGGCATAATAGAGCGTTTTACCGTCAGGGGCCAAATAAGGACTGTTTTCTCTAAACGGCGTGTTAACCGTGCCTCCAAGATTTTGAGCAACTCCCCACTCGCCTAAGTGATTTTTCTCAACCAAATAGATGTCCGAGCTGCCATATCCGTTAGCTCTTGCAGAGGTAAATACAATTCTGTTGCCGTCCGAACTAATGGTTGCCTGGGAGTCCCAGTCTTCACTATTCACCACATTTCCCATATTCATAGGATCAGACCATGTAGAACCAATCAGCTGAGTGATGTATAGATCACAATTGCCGATACTTTCCGGACTACCGCATCTGATATATACCATAGTTTGTCCATCACCCGTGAATGCTGAACCAAATTCATCACCTATAGAATTTAGTGGTTCTGGTAGGAGTTCAGGCGTTGACCAAGTATCATTTACCAATTTGGAAAAGTATAGATCCTCACCAAAGTCTAGTGGTTTGTTTTTATCGTCCATATTATCAAAACCACCTTGACGGACACTTGTGAAATAGAGCCTAGTTCCTGTAGGGTTTACTTGAGGCATATAATCCCCAGAAACACTGTTAATAGTGCTAATTGAATTTGGCTCAGACATACTCATCGTTTTTGCGCGTACTTTTGGACTTTCTAGTACATAATTGAGCCTAAATACGCCTTGCTGTCTTGCACGGGCATTTTTAGGTGTATCAGGGAGTTTTTCCAAAAAAATGCGTGTTGCATTTGCTGCTTCATCCATTTTATTGAGTTCCATTAAAGCTTTGGAAGCTTCGAAATAGAGGAATGGATCGTAATCAGGGTTGATGGCTTTTAATCTATTAAACGAATAAACAGCCTGATCCCATTGCTTATCCAAATTGAATGTGAGACCTAAATAGTACCAGGCGTCTTGGTAGTCATTTTGGAGGTTTACTGCTTCTTTGAAGCGCGTAATTGCTAGTTCGAAATTCCCTCCGCTCATAGAATTAGTTCCTTTAATGAACAACTCTCTTGCGTCCTGACCATGTGCAAATGTTAACATTGAGGTCAGTAAAATTATGAGTGTTAATCGAAAAATATTTTTCATTACTAGTTGGTTTGAACCAATAAATTAAGAAATAATAATCGGAGATAAAAGAGTAGTTATTGACGCGCCCCTTTTAAAGACTCCAAAACGCCGGTATTTAATGGATATATACTAGATGAAGCAAGTTGTGATGCAGAAAAATGATAATGGTAGACGCTTATTAATTCATTTTGGTCAGCCACTTTTTCGAAGAGAAGGTGGGCCATCTATAGAAAGTTTTTTGGGACAACTTGGAAATAAGTTTCTACATCAATGCTAGCGCAATAATGCAGGATATGTAGATTGGCCAATTGACCTTAAAAATTAAAAGCGCACTGACTCAAATTGAGACCAGTGCGCTTAACACAAAACCTACCACAGTTTTGAGTTTTTAATGTTTTCAATCACCATTAGGGATATTCATGTACTCAAGAATAATCTCCCTAAATGTGAGTTTAAATTGCCGGGTATTAAACGCCTTTTATTGAGTATTTAGCTTAGTTAATAGCCCTTTAATCTGTTTTTCTAAAGCCATTATTGTCGATTGGAAACTATTAGTTTTTCTACTTTCAATTTTCTCGTAAACTTCATGCATATCGTTGCTAATATCAATACCACTAACTAGGTATTTTGTAGCATTTAGGCTCTTAATTCGATCTTTGCAATGATCTAAACTAACGCTAACTTTAGTTCATGAAAAGGACATGTTTATTTCAATCGCTATTAATAGTTTCCACAATTTTTTGGGTGGGATGCGTTTCTGAAAACGCTGAGGATGTTAATCAAAAGCGTATTAAAACTAACTACGACTTAAATTATGATGCTAGTACAAAAGTTACGGAAGCTAGTGCTCGGTTTCTTTTTGGAAGTACATACTTGAAGCTTAACTCGCCATCTGAGGTGCTTTGTAATGAGCAAAGTATGAAAAGGAAGGATTTGCTTGGAATTATCAGTTATGAGCGTGATTATAATGGAGTTTTAGAAGTAGCAAGGTTTGTCTATCGAAATGAAGATGCTGATGTATTTGAGAATACGATTGAACTTCCTAATTCAATAGATTTATCTGACACAATTACCCAGTTATCTATTTCTAGAGGAGGTTTGATACCATGGTTAGGGGAGAAATCGGGAAGTGGAGAAAAGGTTGAACTTTCTATATCCAATGGGGATGAGAGTTATTACGATTTTATTGAAGCAATTAATGCTTCGGCTATTGAGATTAAACCGAACGAGCTCAGTGCGAATCTACTTGGCATGGCCACTATACATATAACCAGACGATTTGATTTTAATCTAGAAGAAACTCCCGAAGCTGGTGGAACAGGTAGTAGTACATGGAGATCGGAAGATTACGCTATTAAGATTGTTCCTTAATTGGCTGAATTTGCGACATTGCGGTGATTATCGATCATTCAACCTTATGAAATCACTTAATCCAATCGCTTTCTTATCGTTACTGCTTTTTTCACTTGTATCCTGTTCGTCGGATGTAGCCTCCACAGAGACAATGTGGATTGGGACAGATACCAATACTGTTAGTGAGGGAATTTATAGAGCACAGTTCAACCCGAAATCAGGAGAGTTATCAAGTCCAGTGCTTGTAGCGGAAGTTAATAACCCTACCTATATCGATGTGTTGCCAAGTCACGTTTACTCTGTAAGTGAGACGGATGATGCTAAGATTTTAGCTTTTTCTAAAAGTGAAGCTGGGCTCTCATTATTAGATGGAAGATCTGCATATGGCAGGGGCGCTTGCTATGTAGATGTAGACCCAACTCAATCATTTGTAGCTGTAGCTAATTATGGATCAGGTTCTGGAGTCGTTTACAATTTGGACGCAAATGGAAAATTCGCAGACTCTTTATTCACTTATCAGCATCAAGGGAGCGGACCCAATGAAAACCGACAGGAAGGTCCTCATGCGCATTGCTCAATCTTTTCCGCTGATGGGAGTATTCTGTATGTAGTAGATCTCGGGACTGATCAAGTAATGGCTTACCCAACTTCTGGGCCCAATATGGGAGAGGGGTTTGTGGCTTTGGCGCTAATGCCCGGAGATGGACCAAGACATCTGATTTTTCAAAAAGATAAATCAAGAGCATTCATAATCAATGAGCTATCCAATAGTATAATCTCATTGAATGTTTTGGCTGATGGAAGGCTTGAGGTAATTGAACGACAGACAACCTTGCCACAAGATTTTACAGAGCACAGTCAATGCTCTGATATTCAGCTGAGTGCAGACGGTAAGTTTCTCTATGGTGCCAATAGAGGACATAACAGCATTGTGGCTTTCAGCGTAGCGGAAAATGGTGAATTAACTTTAATTGGTCATACATCCGTGGAGGGCGATTGGCCTAGAAACTTCACCCTTTCACCAGATGAGAATCACCTGTTAGTTGCTAATCAAAGATCAGATAATATATGCGTATTTGAAAGGAATAAGGAGACTGGGGGCTTGACCTTTACAGGGAATCAAATGACTTTGTCGGCACCTATGTGCCTTAAGTTTTAATAAAAGTGACATTTCAAAAGAACATTTGACTAGTTCCCCAGAACCAATTGTAAATACTCTTTGTATTAGTGAGTAAGTAGAAATTCAAAAAAGATAGATTAGAAAACTTGGCTTTTTCTGAAAGTAGCATGTTTTGGTAAATCAATAAAACACATCCTTTCCTAGCTCATGTTTCTTTTAAAAAGGCCAAACATATTTTTTCAAATGGCGTTACTGCCTCATAGATTGTATGTTGCGAATTTGTTAACGAATTGACAATTCTATTAAACAAATGCTCATACAAGTCAAATAACTGATAAATATCATTGTATTTTAAGCCAATAAGGCACTCTTTTGCGGTAATTATGGAAAACCACTTTTATCAAATCCCTGCTCACTTACGCCCTAAGAATGAAGGAACTGATCATTTGTTTAAGAAGGGATGGTTAGAAAAGCTTACTCGTACTCATATAGCCGTTCCTATTACGATGCATTTCTTAATTATTTGCTCGTTTGTTTACTTGGCTGTATCACGATTAGATGCTTTATCCATTGTGCTATGCTTCTCGGCAGGTTGGTTATTTTGGACCTTTGCTGAATATGCGATACATAGATTTGTTTACCATACTCATACCGAGAACAAAACGCTTTTGAAGATTCAGCATCTTGGTCACGGTATTCATCATCAATATCCGAAAGATCCTACAAGATTAGCTATGCCTCCTATTCCAGCGTTTCTCATGATGGCTGCTCTTTTCGGGATTTACTGGTTGCTAATTGGAGAGTTAGCGTTTGCTTTCTTCCCGGGATTTGTAGCTGGGTATTTATTTTATATTTCTCTTCATTATGCTCAGCATGTAGTAAAGCCACCTAGTTTCGAGCCTATGAGGAAGCTTTGGAAATATCACGCAATGCATCATTATAAGCACCCAGAGGATCACGCATTTGGTGTAAGCACCTTACTTTGGGACGTGATTTTCAATACACTTCCTCCTAAGGAAAAATCTTAAAAATCTAAAAGAAGTTGGGCCTGCTCTTTGAGCAGGTTATTGTAAAGCATATTGGTGATACGACTGTTTTCATCAATATGCTTTTCTATTAATGCCAACTTTGGTTTTAGTGCTAAAACGCTCATTCCACAATAGTTGAAAATATCTGTTAGATGGCTGAGGGCAAGTCCACCACCTTGGATGCCGGATGATAATCCTACTAGAGCGCATTTCTTGTTCTTGAAAGTTCCGGGATATTCAAGTCCATCTATAAATGTTTTTAACACACCGGGAAATGATCCATTATACTCTGGAACAATGAAAACGTATTTAAGCGCTTCTTTCATTTGGACACGATAAGAATTGAAGGCAGAGTTTTTGCCTGAATTTTCATAAAGTGCCGAAAAAGCAAAATCGGATGGAAGCTCGTTCAGATTAAGGATTTGACTTTCCGTATTGAGTGACTTGAGTAATTCTTGATACTGAAGACTGATCTGGTAGGACAGTGATTCGTTTCGATTGGTACTACATACTATTGTAATCATGCTTTCAATTTAAAAAGGTTTGTTCGTTAAGCAACTCAAACATAGAATAGGTAGGTATGTTTGCTTTGTGATTAAAAATAAAAACAGTCAATATTGCGTTCACTAAGATTATAATAGCATAGATGGATTATCTGAAGGGAAAATATGCCATAGTAACAGGAGCCAGCAAAGGTATTGGCTTTGAAGTAGTACAGCAATTGCTTGCTGCTGGAGTGAAAGTAGCTGGATGGAGCCGATCAGGAACTTCTTTGGTTCACCCTTCTTTTTCGAGTATTAAAGTAGACGTTTCAGATTATAATCAAGTAGTAGCTGCCCATCAAGCTTCTGTTGATTTTCTTGGCGGATCAGCTCATTTTTTAATCAATAATGCTGGTTACGGGGTGGTAGGAAGCATAGATGAGCTATCGATGGAAGATTGGCATGGTATGTTTAATGTGAACGTACATGGGCTAATGTACTGTACGAAAGTGGTGGTGCCTGAAATGAAAGCCATGGATCAGGGGCATATAGTGAACATCAGCTCTATTGCAGGTCGTAATCCTGTTGCTAATATGTCGGCTTATGTCGCTACCAAACATGCCGTGACTGGATTCGGTCATTCACTTTTCATGGAGCTGAGAGATTGGGGAATCAAAGTAACTAACGTATATCCTGGAAGTGTGGCAACTAATTTCTTCGATGATATTTCTTCTATATCTGCAAATGAAAATATGATGCGGCCTCAAGATGTGGCTAAATCGATCGTCGATTTGATTAATTCACATGAGAATTACCTTCCAGTAGATTTAGAAATAAGACCACTAAGACCCAAAGGCAAAAAGTAGGTATGTCCATCTCCATTAAGGAATTAACCAAAACTTACGGAAACCAAGCGGCAGTAGATGCCATTTCATTTGATGCTCATCCGGGTATCATCACAGGATTTTTGGGACCAAATGGAGCAGGGAAATCTACAACAATGAAGATGCTTACAGGATATGTGAGGCCTACTTCTGGTGCGGCGCTTATTTGTGACTTAAATGTGCTCGATGAGCCGATCAAAGTGAAGAAGATGATTGGCTATCTACCTGAACACAATCCACTTTACCTTGATATGTATGTGCGAGAGTTTCTTGGTTTTATTGCAAGTGCCCATGGATTATCAAATGCCAAAAATAAAATTGAAGATGTTATCCAGCTTGTAGGGCTAGACCGTGAGAAGGGGAAACGAATTGGCGCTTTATCTAAAGGCTATCGCCAAAGAGTAGGCATGGCGAAAGCGCTGATTCATGATCCAAAGGTGTTGATCTTGGATGAGCCAACAACAGGCTTAGATCCTAATCAAATTTTAGAAATAAGACAAGTAATCAAAACGATCAGCAAGGATAAAACGGTGATACTTTCTACGCATATCATGCAGGAAGTAGAGTCGCTTTGTGATCAGGTAGTGATAATAGATAAAGGGAAAATAGTAGCGAATGATGCCATTGGTAATTTGAAAATAGGCGTTGAACAGCGACAGGGTTACGTGGTGACTTTCGAAGGCTTCATAGATGAATCCGCTTTTGCGAAAGCTGGATTAGAGCTTACCAATAAAGGTGAACATACCTACTTGATCCAATCGGATGATGCGGATTTGCGGGCCAAGATCTTAAAGGTTACTTCAGACAATGATTTTCCTTTACAAAGTATGTCCAAGACACAGGATTCTTTGGAAGATGTCTTTCATCAGTTGACACAAAAGAAAACGCTATGATCAGCATATTTCTAAAAGAAGTCAATGAGTTTCTCAATTCACTTATCGCGTATGTTGTGATTAGTGTTTTTTTGATAGGGATTGGGCTGCTGATGTGGGTTTTTCCAGACACCAACGTGCTGGATTATGGCTATGCGAGTATGGAGCCATTGTTTAGTTTAGGACCATACATGTTTATGTTTTTGATACCCGCTATTACAATGAAGTCATTTGCCGAGGAGAAGCGATCAGGAACTATCGAGCTTTTGCAGACGCTTCCATTTAGGGATGTTGATATTCTGACAGGTAAGTTTTTGGCTGGTTTTGTATTGGTGATCTTCTCCATTCTTCCCACTATCGTTTACTACTACTCCTTAAGTCAATTAGGCAATCCTCAAGGCAATCTTGATACACCAGGTATCATTGGCTCATATATCGGATTGATGCTCTTAGGTGGGGTGTTTACGGCTTTTGGTATTTTCTCATCTGTTCTCACCGGTAATCAAATCGTCTCTTTCATCTTGGGAGCCTTTTTGTGTTTTTTATTTTACTCAGGTTTCGATTCGCTTTCTGGTATCAACCTTTGGGCCGATTGGTCATATTATATCTCTAGCCTTGGTGTCATGCCTCATTATACTTCATTGAGTAGAGGATTATTAGATATTGCAGATGTGACTTATTTCCTTGGCTTGATTGCGATTGTTCTTTTGGTTTCACAGTTTATCCTTGGCTTGAAGAAATGAGTAACGCTAGCTATCGCATCGGTTTATTCTTGCAGCTCGGCATAGGAATTCTTGTGATTTTACTTGCTTTTCAAATGAGCAATAGGTTCAACCTGCGCTATGATTTGACTGAGGAAAAGCGCTATACTATCGGAGCACCTACAAAATCTCTATTGGGTAGATTAGATCAAGATGTGGTGATTGAAATTTACCTAGCTGGTGAATTACCTTCCAATTTTAAACGATTCCAAACTTCGATAAGAGAGCTTTTGGATGAATTTGCGAACTACAGTACAGTTAATTTCGATGTGAAATTTATCGATCCTTCACAAGCTGAAAGCAGCAAGGCTCGGAATCAATTCTATCAAGGGCTGGTTGATTTGGGACTGCAGCCTACGAATCTCAATTATACGAAAGATGGACAAAGCAGCCAGAAATTGGTGTTTCCGGGAGCAGTGATCTCAACTGGCGGTCGCGAACTTGCAGTGAATCTACTCAAAGGCAATCGGACAAATTCACCAGAAGAAATCCTCAATCAATCCATAGAAGGGTTAGAGTATGAATTTGCTAATGCGATTAAGCAAGTAATTTCTGAAGGTAGAAAGCGAGTGGGCTTAGTTGTTGGACACAATGAGCCAGATACTTCTCAGCTTGCAGGTCTGAATAACTTGATTTTGTCAAAATACGACCTCTTTCGCGTCAACTTGCCCGATCGTACAACGTCTATTCAAGGATATGATTTATTAATAATAGCAAAGCCAACAAAGTCGTTTTCTGAAACAGAGATCTTCCTTTTGGATCAATATGTAATGAACGGAGGGAGCGTGGCTTTCTTTCTTGATGCGCTTAGTGTAAACATGGACAGTGCATCAGGAGCGGGTACAGTTGCTATTCCTTACGAAACTGGCTTGCAGGACATTTTATTCAAATACGGAATAAGGATCAACCAGAATTTCGTAGTAGATCTCAACTGTGGAGATTTCCCGGTAGTAGCTGGTAACATTGGCGATCAGGCGCAGATCAGGATGTTGCCATGGCCTTATTTTCCTATCATTACCAACTTTGGTGATCATCCGGTGGTAAAAGGAATGGATGCCGTTCTTGTGAGATTCGCATCTACCTTGGATACCGTGAAGGCAGAAGGAGTCAAGAAGTCTCCGCTTATGTTCACCTCAGCAAATACGAAAGTACTCGGAGCACCTGTTCAAGTGAGTTTCAATGATCTTCAATCTGAGTTAATTCCAGAAAAGTTTCAAAGTGGACCAAAGTCACTTGGCTATCTCCTTGAAGGGACTTTTACCTCGCTTTTTAAAAATCGAATTCCTCCGGCAGCTTTTAGCCGATCTGATATAATGGAAATGAGCCCAGCCAATAAAATAGCTGTAATAGCCGACGGAGATATCATAAGAAACGAGCTGAGTCTTGAAGATGGCAATCCTTTGCCGATAGGAGTGGATCCTTATGGGCAGAAAACTTATGCGAACGAAGCGTTTGTGATTGGACTTATTGACTACTTGTTGGATGAAGATGGTCTTGTAGATAGTAGGTCCAAAGAGTTGCAGATTCGGCCTTTGGATAAAGTGAAAGTGAAGCAGGAGCGTGTAAAGTGGCAAGTGATTAATCTCGTGATTCCACTAGTGATTCTGATCCTTTTCGGTATGATAAAGATGGTCGCACGTAAGCGCAAAAACGATTTCTGATATGCAGGGTAAAAATCGAAAATTGATCGTTGTTTTTGGCTTGTTGTTGCTTGCCAACCTTGTTTTCTTTTTCACAAGTCAAACCAAGCGCACCGTCTCTTTTGATGAAAATCTCTTCAAAATAGAGACTCCAGAGCTGATTTCGCAGATTCAGATTGGTGATTTGAAACTATCCAAAAATGGAAATAAATGGATCTTAAATGGTCAGTATGCTGCATCTAATGAATTGATCAGGTTGATAATGTCGATTCTTAATAGGGTGGAGGTGAAAAAGCCAGTTTCGGTACCAGTAATTCAAAATGAGGTTACGATCAACATTGATGGACAAAAGCGCAACTTTTATGTTTGGGGCAACCCGACGAAAACCAAAACATACTTTTCTAAAGTAAATAGTGAAGAGGTCTATGAAGTACAGATACCCGGATACAACGAGTACTTAGCGGGTATTTTTGAACTTTCAGTTGATCAATGGCGAGACAGATTGGTGCTAAATGGTACATGGCGAACCATCCAACAGCTCACTCTAGAATATGAAGGCTCAATTGAGAAAAACGTTTCTATCACCTTTGATGATGCTTTTTTCAAAGTTCCTGGTGTCAATGCGCTCGACTCAAATAAGGTGGTAGATTACCTCAATCAGTTCGAATACTTTCAAGCAAATGAATGGATTACCAAAGGGCGATTCCCCAATTATGACCGTTTGGCGGAGAGTATGCCATTAGCGAAGTTGACTTTAGAGACCATAGATGCTGCTAAACCAATCGTTTTGGAAATATTTAAACCATTGGAGCGTGATCGATTTTACCTAGTAAGATTGAATAATAATGAGTTGTTTGTTATCGATCGAAAAAGGGCGCAGCGTATTCTGGCAAAACTTCCAGATTTTGAACTAAAAACAACGCCAGATAAGTGATCTGATTTTTACTAGAAAAAGGTTAATCTTGAAAACCAAAGTATATTTTTTCCAATGACAATTTCACGTTAAATTTGCCACCCAATTGAAATAAGAATCCAATGAAATTTATCGTATCCTCATCATACCTGCTCAAGCAATTATCTTCTGTTAATGGCGTAATTACTACGAATCCTGTTGTGCCTATTCTAGAGAATTTCTTGTTTGAGATTACAGAAGGTACCTTGACGATTACTGCTTCTGATTTGCAGACTAGTATGATTACCGAGCTAGAGGTGGAAGCCAAAGAGGATGGAAGTATAGCTATCCCTGCTAAGATTCTTTTGGAGACACTAAGAAATCTACCAGAGCAGCCAGTAACTTTTTCTATTGATGCTGATACTTACAGTATCGAAATCAATTCAGACAATGGTCGCTACAAGCTTTCTGGTGAGAATGCTACTGATTTCCCTAAAGTACCAACAGTATCTGATGGATACGCGGTGAACATGTCATCGGGCGTACTAGGTCAGGCGATCAACAGTACGATCTATGCTACTAGCAATGATGAGTTGCGACCGGCCATGACGGGTGTTTACGTGAAACTTGATAAAACCAATACGACTTTTGTAGCTACGGATAGTCATCGATTGATCAGATACAGAAGAGTGGATATCGCTTCGGATATGGCTCATAGTATGATCATTCCGCGAAAAGCACTGACGTTACTTAAATCAACTTTGCCGTCAGAAAATACTAATGTGAATTTGGAGTTCAATGCTTCTAATGCATTCTTCAGTTTCAATAATGTGAAGATGATTTGTCGCTTGATCGATGAGCGTTTCCCGGATTATGAGAACGTGATTCCTTCTGACAATCAGAACACGATGAACATCAATAAAGGTGAGTTCTTGAGTTCACTTAAGCGTATTGCGATCTACGCCAACAAGACTACTCATCAAGTGAGATTGAAAATCACTGGTAGTGAGCTAATGATCTCTGCGGAAGATTTAGACTTCTCTAATGAGGCCAATGAGCGTTTGTCTTGTGAGCATGATGGCGAGGATATCGAGATCGGATTCAACGCTAAATTTCTTATTGAAATGTTGAATAATCTGGACGCGAAGGACATTGTATTGAAGCTACATGCACCTAATCGTGCGGGTATCATTTTGCCAGCTGATAAAGATGAGAACGAAGACATCTTACTTTTGGTGATGCCAGTAATGCTTAATAACCACGTATAATAACTAATTTAAGCATATTTCAGAAATTGCTGAAGATTTAATGATAAATGAAAAGGGTGCTCTTGAGCACCCTTTTTTTGGTTTTAGCTAATCACCTCGTTTTTCAAAAATCAAAAGCCACAGAGAAGCTTGGCGTAATCCCCATCAGCTTAACATCATAGGGAATGATGGTAGGCACCCGTACATTTCGATTTCTAATTTTTCTGGTAGTCTGCACAACTTCTACACGTCGGTCGTAGATGTTTTCATGATTAAGTACATTGAATATATTGCCAGAAAGTGTCAGACTCCCACTACTAAATGCATGCTTATATGAAATGCCAATATCCACTCTCTGGTATGATGGCAGACGTTCTCCATTCTTTTCATCTGACCTAAGTCTGACTACCCTTTGATTGTTATTATTTGAGAGGCCGAGACTATAATTTGTATAAGGCAGCCCCGATCCGTAGTATCCCGTGGCAAAGAAGGAAAATGCCCCGATCTCATACGAGCCAAATATATTGACCTCATGGCGCTGATCGTGATCGGCGTAGAAAGTAGCGCCATCTGCAAGATCCGGATAGCTCGTGAAAGTTTTGCTATAAGTATAGCCGATCCAGCCGTTGAACTGGCCACTTTGCTTTTTTAGTAAAACCTCCATACCATTTGACCATCCTTTGCCTTTGAAAAAGAGGCGATTGAAATTTTCAAACTCGGTGATCAGTCCACCTTTTCTAAAAGCATAGTCAAGCAATCCGTCGAAGCTTTTATGAAAGTAGGTAGCGCCAAGCTCTACTGATCTTAAGCTAATCGTACCTCCTAGCAATAAATGGACAGCTCGTTGATCTGGTATATTGCCATCAGCTACTAACCACAAGTCACGGCTCCCTTGGAGCACATTTTGAGTTTCTAACTGAGTAACAAACTGCCGATAGATACCAGTCGCAAGCTGAAGTGAGAGTGTACGCATTGGCTGATAATTGATGCTAAACCTAGGCTCCCAATAGAACTTTCCAGTAGAGCTTAGATAGCTAGTTCTCAAGCCTATGTTGCTGTTCATCTTGGTGCCTATTGGCACATCGTACTGAATGTATTGATTTGATTGCCAGATGTTTTCTTGATTTTTAGAGGCAATAGTGCTGTCGTTTTGCGTGCTGTTAAACTGCGTATTGAAAATAGAGATACCACCCCCAAATTGAATTTTTCCGTAAGGAAGCAACCAGTCATGGTCTACACGCAAGCTGGCATCTTTGATGAAATTGTCTTGCGATTCATCAATCGTTTGGTTATCCGCTGAACTGTTGGATTGTTGAATAGATACTTTGTCGTAGGTGCTCTTATAGTTAGAGTATGAGCCAGTGAAAATAGTGTAGTGAGATTCATTCCAATTCGATGACCACTTCAACGAAGCGCCAACATTTCCCCAAGAGATAAAACCAATGTTGTCACGTGAGATAATAGTATCTCCTGAAAATTCGATATCGTAAGATTGATCATAATTAAGGATATCGTTGCTATCATAAAAGCTAAACTCAAGCTGCTGCCTGAGTCCTATTTTGGTTGAAAACTTAAAATTCAAATCAGTATAGTAGAATTCAGGTGTGAACTCTTCATTCTGGATTCTCGCTGTGTTTTGGATGGGATCATCTAGGTTGTTTTCGTATAGAGAAAAAATGGATTCAAAGAGGGAAGTACTGATCACATCTGTATATGAACGACGTGCTGAAATGAAGAAATGTGCTCGATCGCTCAGTGGTACTTCTAATGCTGTATTGATGCTAAGTTGGTTGAAGGAGATATGACCAGCCACTTTTTCAGTATTTCCATCTTTCCCAACAAACGAGACCATGCTGGAAGATCTGCCTCCATACTTTGCTTCAAAACCACCTTTCATCAGTCTCATTGTTTTGTAAGACATGGGGTTGATAGCGGAGATATAACCAAAGAAGTGATCTATATGATAAATAGGAATTCCATCAAATATGACTAGGTTTTGCGAAGAGGTACCACCATTGATGGCTAGTCCTGATGAGAGTTCATTCGTGGAAGTCACCCCAGGAAGTAGTTGAATAGCGCGGAAGCAGTCAGGCTCAGCTGTAGCTGGTAAATGCCTCGCGAATCGCGGGTTTACGGCTATTGTTCCTATTTGATTGGACGGCTCAAAGTTGGATTTTAGCTTGCCTGAAACGATGATTTCATCCATGGCTCTCACATCTATTCTGAGACCCAAAAACCATCTTTGATTGGGTACGAGATCTGTCGCTAATATAGTTGTGTCTTGATAGCCAATGTAAGAAACTAAGATTCGAGCATCAGGACTTAAGTTTTCGAAAGCGAAAAAACCATCCTCATTAGAGACAATGGATTTGTTTTCATCAGTTCGGAAGAAATACACGAAAGGTAGGTTTTCACCCGATTGATCATCCTTGACCAGTCCTTGGATATTGATAAGGTCAGATGGGGGAGATCCTTTTTTGATGATCACTGCATCGGGAGGGAGCACTTCAAAGTCAAGGGACGACTTGTTAAAAATCAAGTGCATTGCGCTCGTTAGTGTCTCATTTTTTAGCTTGACAGAGATGCTTACTGAGCCGACCAGACGCTCACTGTAGGCAAAGCGGATCTTGTATTTTTTCTCTAGTACATCAAGGACTTCTTGTAATGGAGCATTGGTAAACGTCTCAGAGATACGCAGCTCTGGCTCGCTTGCATTGGCAAATGCAACAGAAAATAAGATCATTAGAGGTGCAAAGAGACGATACATAGCAGCTATTACTGCAATTTAGAATTAATACATAGTTATCGCCAATGGTTATTTGGCATTTACCTTTTTACCCGATACCTCATAGGTAAGTCCCAATGGTTCGAAAACCAACTTCAAGGCTTTATCCAAATCATTGGTAGGGAAGTAGCCGCTATAACCTTCGTCCATCCATTTGTCTGAGATCACCACATCCATCCCATAAACCAATTCGAAATCAGCCAATACTTCAACCAGAGGAACATTATCGTATGTATATAAACCTTTCGTCCACTCTGGCACTACTGCTTCAAAATTGATGGACTCTTTTGATAGATTGGAGTTGAATATGACTCCTTCTCCTGGTTGCAATTTCACCTGATATTCTTTGCTTGCGACGCCCACTCTTCCAGTGTAGCACTTTACTTTATAGGTGTTTGCTCTTGCCAAAATATTGAAGCTGGTCCCAAGTACGTGAGTGCTTCCTAGATCAGACAGGACAGCAAAGTCGCTACCTTTTTTTACTTTGAAGAAAGCCTCGCCTTCCAACTTCACTTCTCTATTCCAAAACCAGCTAATTCGATTGTAGCTTACTTCTGTAGCCACATTGAGCGCTATTTCAGAGCCGTCTGGTAATATGAGATCTTTGGTTTCAGCCAATTCAGTGATTGTAGTCACCTCTGCAAACTGATAAACCACCCAACTCAATCCAATAGTGACTAACAGAACAGCAGCTACTTTCATCCAAGGAAAACCGGTAGTGCTTACCGATGCTTTACCATCCATTTGATTGAAAAAGTTTTGCACCTGATGCTCCTCAGCTTCTCTGTGGTATTCATAGCCATCTAATTTCTCTTTTAATTTATCGTCCCAGCTAGTCATATCGAATCGTTTTTTAGTGCTGATAGCAATGTTCTCAGTTTGGCTTTTGCTTTGGCCAGATTAGACTTAGAAGTGCCTTCATTGATCTCCAATAAGTCCGCAATTTCTTGATGCTTGTAACCCTCAATGGTGTAGAGTGTGAATACCGTGCGATAGGCTTGAGGTAGCTTTTGGACGCATTTCATGATGTCCTCCACAGCTAAGTCGTCCAATACATTGGTGTGCTCATCATCCTGATCAGCTATCATCATCACATCTTGTTGGTTGTAATGTTTCTTTTGTGAGCGATAGTGATCAATAGCAGCATTGATCATGGTCTTCCTGAGCCATCCTTTCACAGGCATCTTTGCATTGTAATTCCCAAATCCTTTGAAAACCTTCATAAAACCATCATTGGCTATTTCTTCAGCTTCAAAATCGGAATGGGCGTAGGGCATACAGATACTCATGGCATAGCGATAAAAATGCTTGTAAAACGTTTCTTGAGCAGGTCGCTTAAACGCTTGGCATCCTTTAATTACCTGATCGAGATTGATAGTCACTAGGCTAGATTGAGTATTTGTTAGTTAAAAATAAGTCAAGCAGGTCTGTGACCTGCTTGACTTATTCGATTATCCGTTTCTTTTTCTAAAAGCTTTGAATCTTAGCAGTTCACCTTCTTCTGTGAATACAAACACGCCTACACTTTCCAATACCACATGAATTCTTGAGACATCATCGATAGTTCCTTTGGTTGCTTTTTTGATTGCCGCATCAGGATAATTTGTAGAAAGGTAAGTCAAGATCGCTTCTGGCAATTCAGCTGGAGTAATCTCTGTGAAAGTAGGGCATGAGCTATTAGGCACTTTAAGGTCGATGAAGTTTCCGTCTGCATCAAATCTTACAATACCTGTTCTAGCTACCAATACGTGGTAAAAGATCTCGTCTTCTTCATTTTCTACCAGTAGGGCACCTATGACAAGACTGTCGACATAATTTTCCGAAAGGTAAGCTTGCGCTGCCTCAGGCAAAGCCGTGATCTCAATGCGTATGTGATGCGATTCATGGGTACTATCACCTTGATGCATTCTGCGCTCGTGTCTTCTTTGAACACGTTCTCTGATCATTCCATCACAGCTCACAAGACTGGCATCTTCACCGAATCCTGTTGCAACGCCGGACTGAGCGAATACCACATTCATGGAGTTGGTCATGAAGGCTTCGTAAGCTATGTCGCCGTTTCCCTCATTAATCTTATATGCTGAGGTGACAAATTCTTCTTGGAAATTGGAAGCGAGATAGCTCTGTGCCGTCTCAGGTAATTCTTCCTCTGCTATAGCACTGACTGTGAGAATATCTTCAGAGTCATTCACCATATTGTCGTCTTGCTGGCAGCTATATAGGGTAGCCCCAGCAATCATTGCGATGATAAAAGTTTTCAAGGTTTTCATTTTCTTAGTGTTTAAGATTAAAATCAAACCCCATACGGAGTGAGGTTGCCAAATGGTTGCTTGGGGTTGAAAAAAATATATTGAAAGGGTGAAAATTAGTATAAGACCGCTTATTCAAACCATCGGAGTGCGCATGGAGCGACGCTCCAAGTTGTTGACACTTCACTATTAGATTCAAACGATAGGGTTTAAATTTCAGTCATGAATTTGGAAGAAAACAAGAAGAATGCGATTGCCTTTTATAGAACAGCTTACTTAGGTGACCCCAAAAAAGCAATAACACTTTATGTTGGTGAGGAGTATATTCAGCACAATCCTGATGTATCGGATGGCACTCAGGGATTTGTTGACTACTTCGAACGGATGCAAGTGGAGTATCCAGAGAAGTCCATTGAGTTTGTGCGGTGCAATGCGGAAGGGGATTTGGTTGCATTACATACTCACCAAACCTGGCCAGGTAATGATCAGTATGTCACGATGGACTTTTTTAGGTTTGATGAATATGGCAAAATCTGTGAGCACTGGGACGCCATCCAACAGATACCGGAGAAAGCTGCCAATCCGAATACGATGTATTGAATATGAAGTGTTACTAAGTTGTAGTCACAAACAACACATAAGAGGGACTTTGATCTTTCAAATTATTTTTTAGAAGGGAGCCCATTTGGAAACATGATTGTTAAGAGTACGAAAATTAAGAGAAAATTGAATTCCACACCATTGCGCCCACCACCAACGACAAACCAGCCTTCATCTAGATGTACCATAAAAATACCAGCGATGAAAATGAAGATGGTGACTATGGAAGCCCATTTTACATATTTCTCAAGGAGCAAGCAAAATGCCGCTACAACATGGGACAACTTAATGGCCCAAGCCAAAGGCACACCCATCGGAGCAAAGCCGACTTGATTCAAGTAGAAGTTTCCAAAGTCGTTAATGCCATTATTGAACATGCCGAAGACACTATGAGCCAAAAGTATTATCGCTACCGAGAATCGAAGGAAGAATGTATCGTTGAATATTTTCATGGTTGGGATTTTTGACAAGATATAGTGAAGGGCTAATTAATGTAGTAGAGTCGTAAAAAAGCCAGTAAAGTGCCGATCGTAACTCTTTGAAATGCTTGATAATTTGGTGGAGATAAATGGGTTTGGCTGAACTTTAGTAAAGTATTTGAATCCAGCCTTTGTATATTTTATTACACTGATCTTCTATCAGATAGTAATAGATTCCTGCTTCCAATCCGTCACCATTCCAGTCATTTTCATATTTGCGAGATTCAAAAAGCACATTTCCAGTTCGATCCAGTATTTTCAAAGATGACCCCATTATTTTTTCATCGAGCTCAAAGTACTCATTGTAATCATCACCATTAGGAGTGAAGACATTAGAAATTTCAATGCCCGAATTATCCATAAATGTGATCTCAACTGAATCTTCAGATATTCCACATTCATTTTCTATAAGCACTGAATAAATACCACTTTGCATCACCTCAATTGTATTTTCAGGAGAACCGTCGCTCCATTTATAAGTTGCTTGCGTAGGATTTTCTAAACTCAATACAGCATAATCTTCGTTACATATTATTCTATCGTCTCCTAAATCAGCATTAGGTGGAGCGATCTCAGAAACGATCACAGATTCAGTTTTGGTGCCGCACTCATTATTGACAGTAATCCTATATTCCCCACCTTTATCAATGGTAATATTGTCTTGATCTGATCCAGTTGACCAAAGAATACTAGTTGAATTTTCAACATCTGCTTCTATGAGAATTGAGCTTCCAGAGCAGAGAGTTGTTTTGTCCTGAAGGTTTATGCTTAAAGATGGTTCTGGTATTACTAAAATGGTTTTGGAGATGGAATCTGTCCCAAAAGCATTTTTGACGATTAACTTGATTGATTGAGTTCCCGACTTGTTAAAGCAGATATTCCAAGGGTTTTGGTCATTTGTACTAGCCAAGTTTGCTCCTGTAATTTGCCAATCCCATTCTTGAATTTCGGCATAGGACATATCCATGATACTAATACAGTTGTTGATACATATAGTGTCCTTCTCTAAGTTAAAATCTGCTTTAATATCTATGAAGCATTGATATTCAGAATTGAAAGCAATTGAAGTAACTGTTGGTGAAATTGACTGGCCAACGGTTATATTTTGATTATTTGAATTTGGCGTGCTTGTGCTTGGTGAGACGACAGACTCAAATACATTCCCAGGTTGGCTACAGTCTTGTTCGTTTTGTAGGTTTGTTTTAATAATTAGGATATCCTTATTGCCTTCAACCTCAGTGTATCCGAATGCCATTATCAGGTCATTACCTCTCGAAATAATTGATAAAATTCTTTCAGTGCCAGTATCGCCATAAGATCTTGATTGAAGCAAACTACCATTACTGTTAACCCTCATTAGAATCGATGAATTCGAGGGGTTATTTGAGATTTCGTATGCAGAAACTATATAGTCTTTATTATCTAATTGTGTGGCTGATGAATAGTTAAAATCACTACCAGTTATTCCAAAAGTTTTGGACGAAGTAATATTTTTCTCATTGTCCAATTTATTCATCCAAATCTGAAGGTGACCATTCCAACTCCATGTCCCGGAAAATACATGGAGCATATCGTTGTTTTCGAACATTTGACCGTTGAACGTTTCATTATTGCTGCCTCCGTAAATTCCAGATGAAGTTATCTGGCCGTCTGAATTTAATTCCATTAATAATCCATTATGCCCACCAATTTGATAACCAAGTGTCCATGCACCTCCAATCAGATAATTGCCGTTTGATTTTTTTAGGAATGTAGAATATGCCCAATCGTTTCCAGCCTGACCATAAGTCTTCGCCCAAATGATATTTCCGTTATTATTTAGTTTGATTAGCATTATATCGCGAAGCTGTACACCAAAACTTTCTGTATATCCACTAATTAATAAACTACGATCGGACAGTTCTAGAACGGTATATATTCTATCATTTCCTGTGCCTCCAAAAGTTTTGGACCAGACTATTTTGTCACTTGCATCGAATTTAACTACTATTCCGTCATAATTTCCCGCTCCAAAGCTATTCGTATATCCAACAGCCAAATATCCACCCAATGCCAATGGGATTACTTTATTAAAGATATCAGAGCCATTTCCACCAAAACTCTTTGACCATAATTCTGTCCCAGAAGTGTCAATTTTCATAATCAATCCATCTTCTGATGAAGATGAAGAAGTTGTTGTGCTACCAACAACTATTATTTGGCTATTATTTATGAATGCACTCGAATTAACAATATCCTCACCAGCCCCTCCTATGGTTTTTTTAAAATATGGTTGAGATGATAGATCATTGAGTACAAAGACTACAATTAATAAGGTTAAGATATAGTTGACTAATTTCAATTGATCGTTTTTGTTTTGCTGGTCGTCGTTGATTGAATTCAATACTTTAATTCATGAAGCTAAACATTAGTCAACTTACCTGTCTCCAATAGACGCCTGTAATAACATCCCGAAACTAATCATTCTTACCATTAATTGAGGTAAGACTAGGACCCTGTATTTTAACTAATTGATTTTGGCAGCAAGTATAAAAAAGGGTGACTCATAGAGCCACCCTCACGTCCACCGCTATAAGGAACATCGCCAAATCTATTATTTCTTAATTCACCTGGAAGGTTCTGGATATGTTAAATCCAAAATGGATTTGATTTTTGAAGAAATCATTGGTGGTCTCCGATATGAATCCTTTCGGTATCATCGAGGTTGCAATGGAAAACTGTAGCTGGAAGACGTGACCGCCTGTTTCTATGTCCACACCAATTGCAATGGCATCCTTTGTGTTTTCATTGAGCTTTTGGAACTGCTTGTAATACTCTAGGGAAAGCGCAAATCGCTGTGAAAGCTTCACACGACCGCCTACACCTAATGCGAAAATATCATTTCGTAGATCATCAATACCTATCAGGTTTTGGTGGACCCATGTACGGGTGAACTGTAGGGAAACATCGCTGTTGAGTTTTCTCGCCACCATTAGCTGATATGTATTGCGTAGATAGATTCATTTATTCTAACGTTTGAATTTTAATATGTTAGTTTTCCCAGCAATCATGATCTGGCTAGTTGAACTTCCATTTGTCATCTTTGCAAAGATGGCAGAAACTGTTTGAATACAGTTGTGTGATGTGATACAATAAGACAACTTACCTTAATCGTCCTCAGCGCAATTTTACATCTACCAATTTCTTGCACGTTACTATTTTAAATACTTTTTGATCATTCGTCATAAAAATTCAATTCTAAAATATCCTTGTTTTTTAGCGTCGTGAGGTGGTACCTTTCTCTAGTAATCAGATTATTTTAAAGATATATTTGATACCTTTTGATTTAATAATCCTTTTTGTCAAAAGCTTCGGAACGAGAATTTTGAAACCAACTAAGAAATCATTTTCCCACCTATTGTTTTTTAATTTCTTCGCATGGTTAATACTCATAGCACCTTTTCTTACCATAGCCCAGTCTTCGATTGCTGTGGATTCATTGCTTCGAACTGCTGAGAAGAATATATATAAGGATCCAATTGAAGCTAGGAGACTGGGATTAAGTGCATTGGATTCTAAGTTTGCGGCAGTTGAGCAACAGGGGAGAGCATTAAAGATTGTCGGAGGCTCTTATTTTGTTCAAGGAAATTATGACCTAGCTCTGGAGAAATTTCTTGATGCTTTTCAGGTTTATGAAGGCCTAGGTGATACCACCATGATGTCGCAGTTGCTTAGCAATGTTGGATTGGTTTATAAAAGTATAGATGATTACGCAAGCTCACTGAACTATTATAGAAGGGCACTGAAGATAGTGTCTGTTTCGGATACCTCTACCAATGCGAGATTGATAAATAATGTGGCTGTTGTCTACCAGCATATAGGACAGCTGGATACTGCGCAATATTTTCTTGAACAGTCTTTGGTGCTTAAAACCCAGCTAGGGGATAAAAAGGGCATGGCAAATACGCTCACCAATTTGGGAATTGTGGCCTTTCAAAAAGAGGATTTTTATCAAGCAATCGCTTATCACAGACGTGCTTTAGCAATAGAAACCACACTCAAACACGATGAAGGGATAGCCAAGTGTATGAATAACATCGGCTCCACTTTTGTTGGTCTCGGCAACTATGATAGTGCTGCCTACTATGCGAAGATTGGTCTCGAAATTGGTCAACGTTTGGGTACTAAAGAACAGATCAAGCAAGCTTATGAAACGCTTACTCTTTATGCCAGTGCGAAAAAGGATTTTACAAAAGCATATATGTATCAGTCTCAGTTAATGCAAATCAAAGATAGTCTCATGAATGAGGACATATCAAGGCAACTGGGCCGTCTTGAATCAAAACTTGAGCTGGCTTCTAAAGCGGCAGAGATCGAACAACTATCGCTTAAAAATGAGCTAGCGGATGCAAGACTGTCAAGATCCCGTATCCAATTGCTGATGCTGCTCTTGGTTGTGTTGGGCACGTTGATCTTTATATACATCACTGCAAAGAAGCGCAAGGCAGAGAAGCTTACTCAACTTCAGGAGTATGAATTGCTTCAAAAGCGATTTATCGAAATACTCAATGGTCCACAGACTTTTGCGCTGGAAGATGATCTGGAAAACCTCAACACCAAATTAGTCAATCCACTTACCGAGCGTGAGTATGATGCTTTAAAACTCAGCATGCAAGGGCTTTCCAATAGCGAAATTGCTGATCAACTTTTTGTGTCTAGCAACACAGTAAAATTTCATCTTAAGAACATTTACAATAAATTAGGTGTAAGCAATCGTAAAGAGGCTTTAGCCTATGTCATTAAGAAATCTTAGCTATGCTTTTTTGTTGGCGTTGCTGCATGGTATTTGTCATGCAGAGGATGACTCCAATGCGCAACGACTTCTTTTTCATTTGGAAAGTGAAAATTATAAAGAAGTGGTTAGCCTCGCAGATTCAATTTTGGTGACTCAATCTTCCAATTTGGCAAGAATTTGCCTGATCAAAGCTGATGCAGAATACTATCTTGGAGATCTTAATAAGTCATTAATATCATATCTTAAAGCTATAGAACTATCCAAAACGTATCCGATGGATAGAATTCACTTGACTCAAGCGTATTCACACACAGGGTTTTGTTTTAAGTACTTAGGAAGAAACCGACAAGCCATTCCCTACTATCATGAAGCATTGGATTTATCAAGGAATCTCCATGACTCTGTAGAAATAGCCAACCAACTCTCAAGCCTTGGGAATCTTTATGCCTCAATCGGTCAATATGACTTGGCTGGAAAATATCACAATGAGTGTTATCAAATTGATTTTCTTCGGCAAGACAAAGTAGCGCTTGCGTACGACTTGACCAGTCTTGGTGATTTGAAATGCCAAATTGGTGATCTGGAGGAGGCAATTACTTGTTACAAACAAGCGCTCAAGGTTCGCGAAACCATAGGGAATAATTATAGTACGTATTCAATTCGACTTGGCAAATTGGGAGAGGCTTATTTAGAAACAGGACAGTTAGATAGTGCTGATTTCTACATAAACCTCGCAATAAAGTACGCAGAAGAACGGCATGATTCCCTCACTATTGCCAAGCAATGGATTGTCTTAACAAAAATTCAATATCAGAGAGGTCAAACCAAAAAGGCCTTAAACACTGGTGCTAGAGCGCTGGTATATTTCTCTAAATCAGCCGAAAATCAATATCAAGTTTCCGCTGAGATAGCTCTGGCGAATGTCTATTTTGAATTGGGGGACCATACCAAGACAACAAACCTGCTCGATGAAGCAGCTCGGATTGCAGAGGCAAATGGTTTGTTTGAGGAGCTATCGAAAATATACCAACAGAGAGTTGAGGTTGCTGAAAAGCAAAAGAATACCACACTAGCCTTGGAGTATTATAAGAAATATCAGACCATTCAGGATACCCTCGTCTTTCATGATAAACAAAATGCAATCCTTGCCTTGGATTTGGAATATAAGACGGCAAAAAAGGAACAAAAAATAAAATTACTTACAACCCAAAATGAGTTGGCAAGCTTAAGCTTGATTAAAAAGAAACGTGAACAATATGTGATGATTATTTCTGTTGTGTTGATCTTAATGATGGCTGGTTTTGTAGGCTATATCTTTTATATGCGATCTACCTTGAATGAAAGGATTTTGTCGCAGGAGATCGAAAATCTTCGATTGAATATTAACTCACTTGTAAAGGGCAGTTCGGATGGTTTGGAAATAGATGCGGATCAGCTAAATAAACGATTGATTACACCCCTCACCGAACGGGAATTTGAGATCTTGATGTTGGCTGTTTCCGACAAAAAAAATAGTGAAATAGCTGAGGAAATATTCGTTTCTGTCAATACTGTGAAGTACCACCTCAAGAATATTTACGAAAAGCTCGGTGTTTCAAATAGAAAGGAAGCATTACAATTTGCCATAAATCCAAATAAATCATAAAATCATAACCTGCTGAATATCAGCAGCTAAATAAAAACTACCCGACTGGGTAGGTATAGAACTACCCTAGAGGGATAGGAAGCCTAAGAAGATCTAATCCCAAATTCGATAGCATAAATCGCAACAAAATATTTATGCTATGAAAACATTACTACGATTGTGCATGGTGTCACTACTGGTGCCTTTGCTTGCATGTATGACCCAGGCTCAGAAACTTGAGTGGGTCATGACCTATGGAACTGCTGGAAATGAGAAAGCTGAAGCTGTAACTGTGGATGGTTCTGGTAACGTCATTTTTGTCGGTTCTTTCTCAGGGACTATTGATTTTGATCCGGGTACTGGAACTCAAGATATCACGGCCAATTCAACGGATTTTTATATTCAGAAAGTCGACAGTGATGGTGCGCTTATTTGGGCTTATGGAATAGGTGGATCATCGGGTGACTTTGCCTATGACGTGGCTGTAGATGCTTCGGACAACATCTATGTAGCGGGTGCTTATAGAAATACCGTAGACTTTGATCCAAGCGCTGTTATTACAGAGGTGACGTCTGGCACAACCAATGCTTCTCTCTTTGTGCTGAAACTTACCAGCGGAGGTGGGTTTGAATGGGTGTATGCTCTTCCTGGGAGTGGCGAGGCTATCGCTTTGGAAACGGATGCATCTGGTAATGTATATGTGACTGGATATAACCTTGCCGCTGAAGATTTTGATAATACCAGTGGTACGGCATTACTTGGGGGCAATGGTCTTAGTGATATTTTTCTCATCAAACTTAATTCAAGTGGTGTATATCAATCAGGGGTTTCCTTTGGTGGTACCGGAAATGACATAGGTGAAAGCCTTGTCGTGGATGATTTAGGCAATATCTACCTCGGCGGTACTTTTAGTGCGACAGTGGACTTTGATCCGGGGACTGGAACTGAAGAACTTATATCTGAGGGAGGAACTGATGCATTTGTTCTCAGGCTTACGAGTAGTATGGAATATTCTTTGGTCTATTCGCTTGGAGGCACAAGTGAGGATCATTTGAATTCTTTGGCTATTGCCAGCGATTATTCGATTGTTGCGGTTGGAGATTTTCTAGGCACGGTCGATCTGAATCCGTTTGAAGGTGTTTCAGAATCAACAGCCTCCAATCGTGATGCATTCGTATTAAAGGTTTCTGAGTTAGGAGTTTTCGAATGGGTAGGTGTGATCAATTTTGGTTCCGCTATAGAGGGTTTTACGGTGGCTGTAGATGATAATGATTATGTATATGCAGGCGGTGCAATCGGACCATTGTATATATATGATGCAGCAGGCACGAGTTTATTCAATGGGTTCAATACTGGAGTAACCCTCAACGATATTGCAGTAGATGGAGCTAATTTAATTGTGGCAGCTTCTCATAATTCAGGTAATAACATAGTGGATTTTGAACCCTGTGGGACAGGAACGAATCCTGGGTGGGCTGGTGGAACAGATATGGCTCATGTTAAATATGCCATCGACAGATTAGCAGATGAACCGACCATTTTCGCTAATTCTAGCGGGTTTTGTGGTGATCAAGGGTCAGCAACCCTGATGGTAACAGCTGGTGCGCTGAATGATGCCGCAGACTGGTACTGGTACTCTGGAAGTTGTGGAGGGACACTCCTCGGCACAGGTACGAGCATCGTTGTTAGCCTTTCTGAAACTACTAGCTATTATGTACGTGGTGGGGGAAACAGTTGCGTAACTGGTACAGCTCCCTGTGCTTCAACGACCATCACAAAATTTGATCCACCTACTGATATTTTACTAAGCAACTTAACGGTATCTGAAAATTTAGATGCTGGTGCAGTGATTGGCGATCTTTCAGCCGTGGATGCAACACCTGACGACACACATACTTTTGCAATGAATTTTGAGTCAAATGGCAATAACTATGATAACGCCAACTTCAATGTGGTAAACCAACAGTTGGTTTCAACAATTGTATTCGATTATGAAATCAAATCTACGTATTCAGTGCGTTTGCGTGTGGAAGATGCTGCAGGTTGTATTGCTAGTAAGTTTTTTACTATCACCATTATTGATGATCAGACGGAACCAGTCACTTGGAATGGATCAGCTTGGACCAATGGAACTGGCCCAACGAGCGCTGTTAATGCTATCATTAGTGGCAACTATGATTTTGGAACTGATGGGACTTTTTCGGCAAAAGATCTAACGATCAATAGTGGAAAAACGCTTACAGTAGAAGATGGTAATAGCCTTACTGTAAATGGTGACTTGGTTAATAATGGTACAATGTATGTTGAATCTGGTGCTTCATTGATCACTTTTGGAACCAATTCAATATTAGGAAATAGCATCACTATTAAGAGAAATACACGCTATGCCGATGGTAAATACAGTTTTGTGGGTTCCCCTGTAATAGAAGATATATCAATTACTGGAAGTAATCTAGGTACCAATGTTTACAAATATGATGAGACTGTAGCTTACGGGACCAGTGAAGGTCTTCTTAGATGGAAGAATGCTTCCTCGGAAGTGTTAACACCCGGAAAAGGATACACTCAGGCCTTTCAGCAGGAAATTACTTTTGTAGGTGTACCAAATGCTGGAACTATTACCTATACAGGCACCTATTCAGAGGATGTAGATAATGCCTTTGAAGGCTGGAACCTAGTAGCTAATCCTTATCCAGCAGCCATAAATGTCGCTGATTTTCTTGTGGAAAATGATAATATAGCTGGGGCAGTATATATCTGGGATGACAATGGATCTAATACTGGCCGAGGTTCAAATTCTGATTATATCGTAGCAAATGGCACAGTGGCCACCAATACTACTCCTGCGGGGGGGCAGAGTCGCTATAATCAGGCCTTAGGCTCTTCACAAGGATTTTTCGTTAAGTTGAATAGCTCATTGAATACAGATATTGTATTCAATGAGGGCATGCGTGAGACCGCTCAAAATTCCGATGATAATTTTTTCCGAAATGAAGCCAAAAATTTGTCGTATTTGAGAATCAATCTGACCAATCAAGAAGGACTGTTTAAGCAGGCAATTGTAGGTTGGTTAGCGGAAATTTCTAATGATGAAGTAGATAGAAGATTTGATGCCGCTATTTTTAATTCAAAATCAGATTACTCCATCTTCACGGTCAAAGCAAATATTCCTTTGGCTATTCAGGGTATCACCTCACTGAAGAAGGAAATTCCGCTTGGTTTCAATGTTGCTGAATCTGGTAACTATTCCATTGAATTTGATCTTGAAAACTACCTAGGGCAGACTGTTCTTCTAAAGGATAATCTTACAGGAGAAATAGTAGATTTATCTCTAGGCGCCTATGGCTTTTCCAGTAGGGCAGGACAGATCACAGAAAGGTTTGTGCTACTCGTCGCATCTGCTGTACTGGCATCTGAAGACCAAAATCCAAATATCTACGTCTTCGGTAAAGTACTTCACATCGAAACTACAGGGTTCCAACCAGCCCAATTTCAGATCTACAATTTGTCAGGCGCACATTTGATGACAGTGTTCACAAATGGGAAGACAGATGTAGATCTGAATCATCTGACGAGTGGCTTATATTTCGTATCAGATGGTGTTGAGGCACAGAAAATTATTCTAAAATAATTCCCCTCCTTGGAGGGGCTAGAGGTGGGTCAATTCCATCGCTAATTCCTTCCTAAGAAGGGCCTAAAAACGAAAACCATGAAAAACACAATCATAAAATCAATAATTCTATCAATCACTTTTTTCATCATGGCATTGCCTGTATTTGCGCAAGGCCCACCACCAGCCACCCCAATTGATGGAGGACTGAGCCTGTTGCTTGCAGCTGGAGGGATCTATGGCTTGAAGAAAATAAGAGATAGTAGAAAGTAATTCACTTGCGCGTCATGCTTTTTTCATAGCAGCATGGCGATTTATGGGCGGCTTCCGAGAGGAGGCCGCTTTTTTTGTTATTGGTTTGCAGGTGTTCGATCGATGGTTTTAGCTAAGGGTTGTTAGACAAGCATTTTCGTTTTATGAAGTCTTCTTGTGACTAAATCATTGAAAACATTTCTTTTACTTAGAAGAAGCACTATTTTCCCAAAATGAAGGTTGCATATTTTTTTACTCTTCTTCTTTTATCGCTGCTAACAAATGCCCAAGATCTAGACAGTTTGCAGGCTGAGCTGAATCAAACTAATCCAGATTCTGTGGTCTATCAGATCAATATTGAAATAGGCTACAGTCTCATGTATGACTTTCCAGACTCAGCCAGAGAGTACTTTCTGGATGCACTTGGCTTGGCACGAAAATTTAATCATGACCAAAAGATGGCAAGCAGTATGACCCTCACGGGAGTGACTTACTATTTTAATGGTCAGTTTGAAGAGGCTATGAATTATTACGTTCAAGCCATTACTATTTCTGAAAAAACTGAGGATAAACGATATACGGGTATTATTTCCAATAACATCGGGGCGGTATATTTCGAAATGAAAGCATATGAAAAAGCAACAGACTACTATGGAAAAGCCATCGAACTTTTCGAGGTGGCGCAAGACACATTCTGGTTGAGCAATGCATTGAATAACATGGGTAATGCGCTGGAGAAAACCCACCGCTATGATGAGGCTTTGGATATTTACCAGCAGTCTCTCGAACTGGCGGAGACAAGTAGCAATGAGGAGGCCATTGGCTCAGCCATGAGTAATCTTGGGAATGTATTCATGGCTCAAGGAAGGATTGAGGAAGCTTTGCAACAATATCAAGAAGGAATTATTTTCCAGAAAAAAGCGAAAGACAAAACAGGAGAGGCCATAAGCTACAATAATATCGGTCGACTTTATGCCAAGAAAAAGGCCTTCAAAAAAGCAATAAAATATCATCTAGATGCTTTGGCTATTGCCGAAGAGCAAGGCCATTTGGAAACTATCAAGAATGCAAAAAAATGGTTGGCCGAAGTTTATCCGATTATAGGTGACTATCCAAAAGCGTATCGAGTTCAGAGTGAATATATCCTACTTAATGATAGCTTAGTTGGTTTAGAAAAAGCCAATGCAGTAGAAGAGTTGAATCAAAAGTATGAGGCAGAAAAGAAGGAAAGGAAGATTACAGAACTAGAACTCGATCAAAAAAATGCTGCACTCGCTTTGTCTAATTCTAATAATCAGCGTAATATTTTCATTTTTGGCTCGATGCTTTTAATGGTTTTGGCTGGATCACTTTATTACAGATTTTATTCTAAAAAACGCACAAGTGAGATATTGACTGAGAAAAACAAGCAAATTTCAGTCGCTCTTGAAGAACGCGAAACACTATTGAAAGAGATTCACCACCGAGTCAAAAACAACCTTCAAGTCATATCGAGTCTGCTCAACTTACAGGCAGGATCGCTCGAGGATGAGGCAGCTAAAGAGGCGGTGAGGGAAGGTCAGCACAGGGTAAAGTCCATGGCACTCATCCACCAAAAACTCTACAGTACCGATGATATCCGTGGCGTGGAAACGCAAGATTATTTTGAAAATTTGTTTCGAGAGCTTTTTATCGCTTTCGGTGTGGACGGTGAGAAGATCGATTACCATGTAGCAGCACAGAACTTCAAGCTAGATATTGATACTTTGATACCGCTTGGGCTGATTGTGAATGAGTTGATTACCAATGCAATCAAATACGCTTTTGAGGGCTTGGAAGAGGGAAAAATTAGTTTTGAAATGCAAGAATCAGCGGAGCGATTGATCGTTACTCTGCGGGATAATGGCAATGGAATGGATACCGAGATGATGCAACAGTCAAATGCTTTTGGTTGGAAAATGATCCGATCGCTTTCGCGAAAGCTAAAGGCAGAGATAGCTATTCAAAATGATCAGGGCACTACCGTGCAAATCACCATAGCGAGATATAAATTAGCGGTATGAGCAAGCCAAAAATTCTCATTGTTGAAGATGAACCGCTTATAGCTGATGATATAGCAGAAATCCTTGAGAAAAACGGATACGAAGTGGTAGGCATTGCTGATGAAGCGGAGGAGGCTTTGGAAATGATAGCGGAGCACAGTCCTACCGTTGCTCTCCTCGATATCAATATAGACGGAGATCAAGATGGTGTACAGCTGGCAGCTCAGCTTAGCATCCCTTTTGTGTTCTTGACTTCCTATTTTGATAATGCCACCCTCGAGCGTGCTGCCAAAACAAATCCCTCTGGCTACATCGTAAAGCCATTTAATGAGAGCGATCTCTTGGCTAACCTCGGTTTGGCACTTCAGAAGCAACCAACTAAGGCTAAGTCGAATAACCCTCCTGAGAAGCTGTTTTTCCGACAGGATCAAGAGATACTTTCTGTGATGTCTGATGAGATTGTGTACGCAGAAGCCTTTGATAATTACACCTATCTTTTCGCCAAATCTGATAAATATATCATAAGTCATACGCTCAAAAGTGTGGAGGAGAAGCTAACACCGCTTGGCTTTGTTCGCGTTCACAGATCTTACTTGATCAACTTCAAATTGATCGATAGCATCGCTGAAAACACGGTTTTCCTTGCGGGTCACAAAGTTCAAATCAGCAAATCCTACCGCAAAAGCTTGATGGATCAATTAACCCTTATTTAACTCACCATACATTTTAGTCGTGTTACTAAATGGTTTGGTCATCTCGCTAAAAGTCTCTTTCAGGGTCTAGCCTCCTAGACGAAATTGAAGTTCAATTCAATCAATCGTCTATGAAATATTTCTATCTATTACTACTTACTGCACTTGTTTCAAGCTATCTGTCAGCTCAGGATTTATCGAGCAAGTGGAACAACGAGGTTACCTATTCCACACATTTTGATGATTTTGTAGATGCCGGGGTGGATGATCTTGGTAATGTTTATTTGCTGGGTTCTGAAGAGAATGGCTCTTTCGATACTGATATCATCTTAGTGAAGTATAACAGCGGTGGCTTAGTGTGGGAGCGAACATATAATGGAGGGGATGATGATGTACCCAAAGCACTGGCAGTTGATGATGATGGCAATGCATACATCGTAGGTTCCAGAGATGCCGATGGATTTGGCAAAATAGAGGCTCTTGTGATGAAGTACAATAGTGCAGGTACTCGGGTTTGGGTAGATTCATACAATTATAGTGAGGGTCCCAGTGGCATTTACGATGGTGCTTATAACGATGTGGCATGGGATGGGACAAACTTATATGCCGTAGGTACACAATACATCGGGTCTGCAGCTGCGGAGAGTATTTTGATTGCGAAAATCACACCTTCAGGAACCCGAACCCTGAAATTTTATGACAATGGCTTCAGCAAAGAATATGGGAAGCAAATAGCGTTGAGTGATGATCATCTCCATGTTGTAGCTATAGTTGATCCGGATGGCTCAGGGTACGGAGATTTGCGATACCTAAAGCTCGATAAGGTTTTTACCAACTCAACGATACCAGATAGGGACCAATTTGTAAACGTAAGCTGGAATAAGGTGGTAGCGCTAACGTCCTCAGCTGATGGAAGTACAGCAGCTGTAGTTCGAGATGCGGGTTCGAGCACTAGTTTTCTTATTTTTTCAGGGGGGAGCAATTATAGTTATTCTGAGACAGCTTTGGATGATGTGAAAGATGCATTTATCTACGGTTCTGACCTATTCCTCACTGGTAGCAGTGACTTGGAGTCTGTGGACAAACTGGTTTTTGCGAAATATAATGCAATTACAGGTGTTCGCTCTTTTCTGAAGGTATATGAAACCGCTACAGGAAGCACTGATCATGGATTTTATAGCTCAGTTGGAGCCAAGATTTATAAGAAAAACTCGGGAGACTATTTTGGCGTGCTCGGGACCCTTGTAGAAGAGTATAACGACGGCAACAATCATCGTCAGCGATTAGGAGAGGTTGTATTTCGATCGTCCACAGGTAGTCAATTAAAGTCTTATTTCGGAGTGATTGAGAATAACATTGATGGCAACTTTGGATTCATCACAGGTGAGAATGTTTATGTACTAGCCGCTGGTTTAATTTCAGTAGACATGACTGTACTGTGTGTACAGCCAGATTTTAGTTTAGGCACTGATGAGTATCAAGTTTACAACCCATCAGGAAACAGCTTTGAGCTGGATGCAGGAGCTGGATATTCTGAATACTTGTGGTCAACTAGTGAAACCACACAAACAATAACTGTCACTGAGGTGGGTGAGTATTCAGCGACTGTTACCAATGCTAACGGATGCTCCGCCACAGATTATATCGAAGCAATCCTTACAAAAGCAGATCAAACAATCACATGGAGCCAAACAATACCTGAGCAAACGTATAAAAACCCTAATTATTTATTGAGTGCTACAGCATCGTCCAATCTTGACCTCACTTTTACTTCTAGTGACAATACCATAGCTGAACCTTTTTTGAACGGAAGCGATTGGGAGTTAGAAATCAAAACTCCTGGAACCATTACGCTTACGGCATCTCAGGCAGGAGATGATAACTACAATGCAGCTACTCCGGTAGACAAATCGGTAACTGTTGATTATCTCGACTACTACTGGGTAGGAGGTACAGGTATATATAGTACGGCAGGCAGTACAAATATTTCAGCAAACTGGGTGACTACATCAGGGGGGAGCACAACACACGCTTTGCATCCAGATAAATATTGTGATGTTTTTTTTGACGAGAATAGTTTTAATGGACCGGATCAGGAAGTAAGATCACCTTCTACTGGATTCTTAGAGTGCCATAATTTTAACGCTAATGCTGTGACAAATACTCCTAGGTTTGAAATGCAGAAATTTGAAGTTTATGGATCGTTCATATTTGGAAATGCCACTCCAGTCATGACTTACCTGTATTTTAAATCAAATGAAGCAGTGGAGATAGACTTTGCGGGAGCAGAAATACCGTATGAATTGTTCGAAACATATAGAACCTATATAAAGGGAAATGGTACCTATCAGTTTACTGGAGATTTTATAAATAGTAGTGCTTTCCTCAATATTGAATCTGGAACTGTAGAAGTTATGAGTGGTGTTACTATTACCACTTCTCAGCCAATTGATTTAGATCAAAATGCCTCTTTAGTGAATGATGGGACGATTATTTTTGAATCCGGAGCTACATTTTATGAGGCAACAGGGTCTTCCGTTTCAGGAAGTAACTTCATCTTCAAAAGGAACACTACTTTTGATGAAAATACCGGTAAGTACAGTATTGTAGGAAGTCCTGTGACTGGAGCTTCAACCTCCGCACTTGGAAGTTTAGTGTATAAATACAATGAGTCTCCAGACTACTTGGGCAATGAAGGCGCTGACAGGTTTGTGAAGGTTGTATCTCCTGAAACAATGCCTTCAGGATCAGGATATTTCTCGGCTTATACTGGACAAATAGAAGTACAAGGAGTGCCAAAATCTGGATCTGTAGACATTCCTCTATCCTATACAGCAAGTGCTGGATCAGAAGCTGACTATGATGGGTTCAATCTTGTTTCTAACCCATATCCGTCCAGAATACAAGTTCTTCCTTATAGTACCTATACTGGATTTTTGGAAGAGAATGGACCAAATGGCACTGGAGCTATTGCAGGCTCAATCTACCTCTGGAGAGATGGCGGAAGCAACGGAGGAAGAAGGTCAAATGCTGACTATGTGGTTATAAACGCTCTTGGGGAAGTGACTGGGAATGCAGCAACTAGCACTTCTGCTTATCAAGGATATATTAGCACATTCCAAGGCTTTTTTGTACAAGCCACTGGACCAGGAAAAACCCTAACATTCACTAATGCAATGAGAAGGCCAGGCCTCACAAGTCCTGATAGCAGATTCTACAGAGAGGCTGTGGAGGAGGAGATTTTTAAAATCCGGATAGGATTGGAGTCTGATAAAAATTATTCAGAACTGTTGATTGGCTTCCCCGATGATGCAGAAGTAGGTAAGGATCTTTTATATGATGCCATGAGACTTGGGAGTGGTGATCTGGAAGTTTCCTCACTCATAGATGATAAGAAGTATGTGATTCAAGGAAGGCCGCCGCTTTGGTCTGCTGATACCATTCCGCTCTATATCCACAGCGAGATATCTCAAGATTTAGCATTGAAAATCAAGTTAACAGGACAGCCTAATGGTGTGGAGGTTTATTTATATGATAAGATAATAAATCGTGCGATTTCACTTTCAGATTCTTTGGATTACAGTTTTAATTATTCTGATGACTTCACGAAGCGCTTTGAGATTTTAGTTAATCCAGCTATAAGCGTTTTAGGTCTCAATGAGCATAAAGTGAGCTACACTCAGACGAATGATGGCTTGACGCTACATTCTTCAGATCGTGTACAGTTTTTAAAAGTTTACACACTGGATGGTCGTCAGGTTGGTGCATGGTCTTTTGACGGAGTAAGTAGTAACCATGATGTTACTTTTTCCACCCCACCAAATGGCATTCTATTGTTAAAGACACTCACTGTGTCTGGTAGATTAGATGTTCAGAAAGTGTTATTTAAATAAGTTCTCCACTCCGAATCAAAAAAAATGAAAAGCACACTCATAAAATTATTAATCCTGACAATCACCTTCTTGAACATAGCCTTACCAGTCTTTGCTCAAGGACCACCACCAGCCACACCGATAGATGGTGGATTGAGTTTACTCCTTGCAGCAGGAGGGATCTATGGCTTGAAAAAATTGAGAGATAGTAGGAAGTAATTCACTTGCGAGTCATGCTAGTTTTTTAGCTGCATGGCGATTCATAAGGCGGCTTCTTTACCAATAGTTTTTGGGATGAGGTCGCTTTTTTCGTTAAACCTTCTCTGATTTTCTAAAGCTTCAAAATATTAAATTGTGGATGTTATCAAATGGGGTCAAAAGCTAAGGTTTTGAGTCTGCACAAAGCACCTTTATTGTTTCGATTCTCGAGACACGAACCGAGGCAAGGAGGGATGCTAATGAAGTGGACTTTTTATGATTTGTCTTCAAGTCTACCGAGTACCTTATCGATTTCACCTATCATCTTGTCGATTGATTCTGAATACTCTGTAGGGCTTAAGTCTTCATGACGCAGTAGTCTATCGATCTGACCTAGGAGTTGGATTTCTGACCTATAGAGAATGGAGTCTTGAGTAGGTCCAGACTTTTGCAAAATCAAGGCATTCTTTAAATGCAGTTTGGCATATCTGATAGCTGCTCGTGTTTCTACAGGTTGATTTGATTCTGAGTATTTGGCAGCCGTTGCTAGCTCTACATGAGTCAGATTTCCCAAGGCAAGTTTTAGGGCAATCAGGAGTTCATCATTAGTAATGGAGTCTCGCAAAATTTTTCGATGCGCGGATTCTAACTTTTTGATGGTTTGTTCTAGTCGTTCGAAGTTTACACTGTCCACATCGGACTCTAGCTTCCAGATGGCTTGAATGGCGTTCTCTAGTTTTATCGCACTTTTGTGATGTCGATGTTCCTCTTCATTATCTAGTGCTTCCAATAGAAAATTGTCAGGTTCCGCAGCTTGGTGGTTGATGGTTGGGTGCTGCGCCTCTTGTTTGTTACTCTGATCCCAAATGTAAAGTGTGGTGACAAAAGCAATCAGAATGGCTATTCCGATGAGTAATTTTTTCATTTTTCTATTGATTAGAATGATGCTTAGTGATTGCAATCACTAACGACATTCAATGAAGCTTAGGTGTCTAATTTCATAAAAAAATAATTATTCTCCTTTCGCTTTTTAAAATAGCTCTTTTTGGACGCTTGCGCAAATAGGTGGATTGGGACAGGAGTGAGACGCTTGCACCAACGAGGGAACTGAATGTTACATGAAGTACAAAAAGACTTGGATCATAGCGAGCACCCCAAGAACAATTGCCAAATTGAGTTTTTGCATAGGGTTTCGGAATCTAAAAAAGAGGATGCCAAGGGCAATCATAAAGGGAATCAGATAACCGAAGACGTAGTAAATATTATAAATCTGTTTGTGTCGTTTGTCCTCCCCATCAATTGTAATGGTAGCAAACATAGGTTTTGAGAAGATCAAAGTGGCTTCCACAACAGCCCTGTCGTAATGATCCATAATGATCATTTCTCCTCGATCAAATCTCATGGTGAAGTCTTCAAAGTACATCTCATCATAGCGATATTTTGCATTCCTATTGCCATATCTAGAACTACTTGATTCGAAGATTTTACTTATTCCAAGGATCTTTTGTTCGTGACTTTGAAGAGGAAGGAAGTAGTCAATGGCCAAGAGCATGTTCAAAGTAAAAATGGCAATGACCACCGGCTTAAAGTAGCTCAAAAGTTTCTTAATTAGTTGCTGTTGTAGTCTTTGATTTTCGAGTTCCTTTTCCCTAGCCCTTCTTCGGTATTCCATTCTCCAAAGCTCTTGTTCGCTAAGTTCATCATGGAAGGAAGTTGACGGTTCTTCAACCTTCAGAGGAGCAGTCAAATATTCATAGGCATCCTTGATTTGGATAAACTGCTCTTCTGCACCAGTCGACTTATTGATATCTGGATGATATTTCTTTGAAAGTTGACGGTAGGCTGCCTTAATATCAGCAGATGTGGCAGAAGCATCTAAACCTAGTATTGATAAATGATATGCTCTCAACGTAGAGGTTATTGGAAGCTATACACAGAAATGGTATTTGCCACTGGCCTTTTTATTTGTTGCGTCTAAAATAGCGGATTTATAGATCAGTTTCAAGCTGCAAGCTTGAATCATGATACCCACAAGTTTAGCGAAGCGTAACTTGTGGGATTGGTGTTAGTTGTCTGGGTTGAGATTGCTAAAACTACTTCTCAAAGCTGTTCATCATGTTTTCTAAATCTTTGATTTGACCAAATAATAAGAGCGTATCATTTTCCTCAAACTGGGTCATTCCATCCACTACGCCAAGAACTTTGGTTTCATCTACTTCAATGCCGAAAATATTTTTCTTTTTAGCGTGTCTGATAATGGAAATGAGAGATACTTTCCATTCATGAACAATGTCAACTTCTTCCACTGTTTTGCCAACAAAACTATCTGGTAATTTGAATTCCACTATTTCATACTTTTCGTCTAAAACGTATGCATTTAGGTTGCCAGAGATGGCCAAACGTTGAGCAAAATTTTCCGCATATTCAGCTTCAGGGTTGATGATTTCTTTAATTCCCATGGCCTCAAAAATAGTCGTTTGGATTTCAGTAGTGGAGCGGGCTACAATCCTGGCTTGAGGAACATGCTTTTTAAATAAGGCGGCTGTAGTAATAGCTGCTCCAGAATCTTCCCCTATGCAAATAATCACCCCATCTGTATCTGATAAGGGTAATTGACTGACTGCTAATTCACCAGTGCTATCCATTTTGAGGGTGTGCGTTAGCTTATCTTTGTACTTATTGATATTGGAGTCTCTGTTATCTACACCAATCACTTCATGGCCACCTTCTGCAAGTTTTAATGCCAGTGATGATCCAAAATTCCCAAGTCCTACTACGATATATTTCAATGCTTTAAAGTTTTAATTGATGAATATTTCTTCTTCAGGGTATTCTATTGGTGAATAGTTATAGCTATGAAGTTGGCGAACCATACCAGTGAGCAAGGTGAGTAAGCCTACTCTACCTACAAACATGGTGAGAATAATCACGAGCTTACTGTATTCGCTGAGCTGCCCGGTTATACCCATGCTCAAGCCTACAGTGCTGAAAGCCGAAAAGCACTCAAAAGCAATTGGCATGACACCTAGCTCCTCATCAAAAAAGATGACAAGGAATGTAGAAAGCCCAATCATGATTAGTGAAAGCGAAATAATGGCCGTGGATCTTTGCAAGGCTTTTTGTGAGATGACTCGGTAACCAACGGAGATGTTTTTGAATCCGAAGACTTGCTGTATGATGTTGAATGTAGCTACTGCAAAAGTCGTGGTTTTGATCCCTCCACCAGTAGAACCAGGCGAAGCGCCTATCCACATAAGTAGGAGCACAATCATAATGGTAGAGTATTGGAGACTTCCAGTGTCAACCGTATTGAACCCGGCAGTACGGGTAGTGATGGAGCCAAACAATGCAGTAAGAATCTTGCCAAATTCGTCGTGCTCTTTAAGTGTATTCCCTTTTTCCAGCGCATAAAAAAGCACCATTCCTACCATTATCAGAATGAAAGTAGTGTACAGTACAATTTTGCTGTTAAGCGAAATATGAGGCTTAATTTTAACTGTTTTCGCGCTCCATTGAAGCCCGAATATTTTGTGAATGGAATACAGAAAATACCTTTTTACATATTGGAAAAGATTGATAAATACGCCGTATCCTAATCCTCCACAGATGATAAGGATGGCAATGATCATGTGAAGGTTGTAATTGTATCTGAAACCTTCTTCATACAAAGAGTTTGATAATGTTGAGAATCCTGCATTACAGAAAGCAGAAATGGAATGAAAAATACTGAAAAACAGGCGTTCGTTAAAAGTTCCAAATTGTGGATTCAGCGTAAAAAAGATAAAAAAGGCACCAATTGCTTCTAATAGAAAAACGAACAAAACGATCTGAATGAGTCGCTTGAAAGTATCTTCCAGTGAGTCTGCATTGATCATGTCTTTGATATTCAGACGAGATTCAAAAGATCCGAAACCTTTGAAGAAAAGCCCAAACAAAGAAGTAAAACTGAGCATGCCCAAAGCACCCAGTTGTATCAGTCCCATAATGGCTAATTGACCGATTAGGGTAAAATCTTTTCCGGTATCTAACACTGCCAGACCTGTAACACAAACGGCACTGGTGGAGGTGAACAATGCATCTATAAAGTCGATCCCGTTCACTGTAGCTCTGGGCGTCATCAGTAGGAGCGTACCCACGCAAATCAACACGACAAAGCTCAACGCAAATACCAGGGCAGGATGTAAGGTCTGACGATTGAGTTTGTAGACCCGGCTGGATATTTCAAAAAGGGTAAGGATAAAAACAAGCCCTGCTGTAAATAGATTAAGTTTAGTAGAGCTATTGAGGAGGAAATTAGCCGTGTTGAGAATGGCAATTACAAAAAGCAAAACAGAAAACAGGAAAGCCACATAATAGCCTGCGGGTTTGGTTTTCAATTCTTCCAAGGAAGGAAACTGTTTGAGGAAGTAAAGCGAGAATATTGCTCCGAACAATAAGTAGAATACATCTGTGATTAAGTGCATCCAGTAGTTCAGACTATATCCGTAATCCAGCACTAAAGCAATCAAAGAAACGATGCTTAAAACGAATATGAATGAGTCACTAATCAGATGATGATGGGAAGCTCTTTTATTCATTACATCAAACTTAATTAGCGATTCTGGTATTTTGAAACCTAATTTATGATTTTAATGTTCGGTTTGCTCAGTGAGAAATGAAGATTAGCAATTATTCGTCATAGGTCCCAGCAAGGTCGCCCGAAGCTGCAAGCTTGAACCATGGTAACCACAAGTTATGTTGCGTTAAGCTTGCGGGATTTTCGTTTTAAAGTTCGGCTGAATCTGGATGTTGCCTAGTATCCCAGACTCTTAAGATTTGAATTTCATCAGTTTCAATTCGATAGAAAATCTTGTAGTCTCTGACGATTTTAGAATAGACATTCCGATAGTTAGTTCGTGTTCCTATATTTGGAAAGTTAGATATGATTTCTGCTGATTTTTCGAACAGCGGCTCTAGTTTTTCAGAGTAGATATCTGATTGATTTCGTTCGAGCCAATATTTGTAGATGTTCGTTCTATCAATAATGGATCGTGTGGTCCATCTTATTTCTTTAGCCATTCTTTGACCAATTGGCTTGCTTCTGAATTCGAATGAAGTTTCCCTGATTGTGCATCAGATATTCCCTCATCTATCGCTTTTTTCTCAAGGTCAGTTAATTCGTCAATATGTTCAATCTCATGTTCGAGTTCAACAGCTTTAAGAAGTTCATCCAAAAGTTGAGGATCGTTAATATCGTTGACACGTTCCTTAATTCTGTCTTTAACGTTCATATGTTTAAAGTTAGCCTGTTGTTGGGAAAGTTGCTAAAAAGAGAATGAAATCTATCGATCAGCTCATATGAGGGGAAGGCTAAAAGAAAGAATAGGTTACAGTTCGATTCATGGGAAACAACCCGAGGCTGGGAATATGAATACAGTTTTACTCATGTTTTGAGAACAGGTCCTTTTCTCTTTTTTCCATTTCGTTAGCAATCACCCGACCATCTTCATCTTGCTCTCTAAGTTTCTCAATGATATTGCGATAGCTTTCTGCATCTCGGTCCTGACTCAGCTTGAAGACAGTATCCATTTCTTTTATTTCAATTTCAAAAGCGACAATGGCGCCCATCACTCGTTTTTTGAATGATGAGGACAAGTTGTCAAAAACAGTAGCAGACTGGTGGTTGCCACCCTCAAAATGCAATGAAGTCATGCGCAGGATATCTTCCAATGCCTGATCGTCCATAAACCGGATAATTCCCTTTGCATGTACGCTCATGTAGTTCCAGGTGGAGGCAGTATTTGGATTACTATACCAGGTGCCGCTTACATAGGTGTGCTTACCGGTAAAAACCGCAAGGACATTTTCATTGGATAAAAAAGCTTTATGGTGATCCGTGTTTTTCATTATATGGCCTCTTAGTACTTTTCTGCCTTCAAGCTCTTCAATAAAAAGTGGTACTTGAGTGGCAATTGGCTTGTTTTCGGAATCACATCCTGTTAAAAAGGCAAAAGGATATTGCCCAATGAATGCTTTAATTACCTCTTCGTTTTGTTCTTTGTGGTAGGGGAGATCGTACATGTTACTAAATATCCTTTTGATTTTCTAATTGTACAATAGGCCCAGATATGCGATACCTTTGGACTTATTTGAGAGCCTACAATTTAGCCGTTTTAAGGATCAGTTTCAAGTGGTCTTTGCAAACGAGATAGACATAGCCGATTTAACACCCTGGTCTTAGCGTCCGCTTCGATCTAGTATTTTTAGAGCGTTCGCTCGGTCATTGTTATAAATTAAGAATGTTTAGTGTATTTGTGTATGAGGGCGGACGCCCTTGTTCATAATGAGCCGTAGGATCGCTGCGCTTAACCTACGACCAGAGAGAGGGATTGATTGACCAAGCTGCAAGCCTGAATCATGTTCCCCTATCAGTATCCTTTCTGGTTAAACATAGTTTTAGGACATCAAGCTATGTCCTAATCTTGAAATAATTCAATGGTGTGAATCTAAAGGCTTGTTATTCATTTTTCTAATTCTGGTAATTTCTTGAATAACTATATCTAATTGTTCTTCATATAGAGTCTTAAGTTCATGCTCCTCAAAGTAGCTAATCATTTCATCAATTGATTTAGCATATGATGAAGCTTCCATTTGTTGATTGGCATCCTCTATTAATTGTGGGTCTTTGATAGTTTTTAGACAAATCTTGAGATTGACGAATTGTACGCGAGCTCGTTCTGGACGTTCCGATGCTAGAAATAAGTAAGCTGATTTAAGAAAACTTGGAATGGCTGTTTGATACTGTTTACTTAAAACACTTGCACGGCCTTGTAAATAATAAGTGCTTGCATCCAATTCAGTAAGGAGATTCTCATTTTTCGTTTCAATCTCGTTAATTCTATCTTTAAATTCAGTTAGTTCCTGTTCAATCCTATTTTGATTGAACCTTTCCAATTCTTCAATGCGCCTATCAAAACTATCATTCATTTGCTGTCTGATAAACTCTGATAAATCCTTTAAGTTTTTTCGTTGAAAATATTGAGCCATAATTGGCACGAGAATTCCAAGTACGGAAATGACTAAAATTAATTTAAGCCATGCAGAGTCATAAAAATCATTAACCTGTGAAATAAGATCCTGTTTTTGATTTAGTTCATATTGTAATCTGAAAAAGTTTTGACTTTGAGTTAAACTATCCAATTTGAGCTGGAGGAACTCTATTTTATCATTAAACAGTCTGGTGGTGTCGTTCATGGGGTAAAATTGTGACTAACAACTGGCTAACAACCCTTAATTGTTGTTATTTGCCCTGTAGTAATTTATTTAAATTCTATTAAATTCATCATTAGTGACTTATCCGTCTGTAAACAGTTACAATTAAACAAAGCCTTTCAGTTTCATACGACAAACTAATACTTCTAAACGGCAATTGCAATGTGTTACACTTCCGTGTTCTGAAAAAGGATAGGAGGGAAATGGAAAAGTCTGCTTTTAGCTCTTCTTGACTTTCAAGATAAAATGCAAGGACCACCAAGGGTTCCAATACCTCGAAAGTCTCCTAATGCAGTGATCGCTCCGAACAACTAGTCCCTACGCTCCAAGGTACTTGTCCTTTCGGTCGGAGGTACTTGTTGCTTTGCCTTGAGAGACTTGTTCCTCCACCCGGAGGTACTTGTTGTTCGGACCGGAGGAACAAGTTCCTTCTAGAATTGATTAATTTAGCTACTGTTAGCTTTACTTCGCCAGATTGATATCTGCTATGCTTTTGATGCGATTACGCTCTAGGAAGGCATCTATCGTTTCGAAGTGTTCGATCACGCGCTGATCTTTGAACTCAAATACCTTTTGCGACAAGCCTTGTAGGAAATCTCTATCGTGAGATACCAGTATCAGCGTGCCATCGAAGTTTTTCAAGGCCTCCTTCAGCACATCTTTTGACTTTAAGTCGAGGTGGTTGGTAGGCTCATCGAGGATAAGGAGGTTCACAGGCTCTAGCAATAGCTTCACCATGGCCAGACGGGTCTTTTCACCGCCTGAGAGTACGCTTACTTTCTTGTCTATGTCGTCACCTTTGAACATGAAACAGCCGAGGATATTTTTGATCTGGGTGCGGATCTCGCCTTTGGCTACTTCATCCACCGTTTGGAATACCGTAAGCGAGGTATCCAGCAAGGAAGCTTGGTTTTGCGCGAAGTAACCCACCTTCACATTGTGTCCCAGTTGGCAAGAGCCATCTACGGAGATTTCGCCAAGTATGGCTTTGATCATGGTGGATTTTCCTTCACCATTTCGCCCGACGAAGCAGACTTTTTCCCCACGGGAGATGGTCATGCTGGTATTTTTAAAGACCACATGATCGCCATAGGCTTTGGAGACATCCTTGGCAGTGACAGGATAATCACCCGCCCGTGGAGCAGGAGGGAAGCGCAGGTTCAGCGCACTGTTATCAATCTCATCTATCTCTATCACCTCCAGCTTTTCCAGCATGCGCTCTCTGGAGGTTACCTGGTTGGTCTTAGAGTAGGTGCCTTTGAATCGCTCTATGAAAGCCATGTTGTCAGCGATGATCTTCTGCTGCTCTTGGTAGGCTTTGATCTGGTGTAGGCGTCTGTCCTTTCGCAGCTCCACATAGTGGGAGTAGTTGGCTTTGTAGTCATAGATCCGCCCCATGGTCACCTCTATGGTACGGTTGGTGATGTTGTCAATAAATGCACGGTCGTGGGAGATGACCATCACGGCATTGGCATTGTTTACCAAAAAGTCCTCCAACCAGATCACCGACTCTATGTCAATGTGGTTGGTAGGCTCATCTAGGAGGATCAGGTCAGGCTTTTGCAGGAGTATTTTAGCCAGCTCGATCCGCATGCGCCAGCCGCCGCTGAATTCTTTGGTTTGTCTTTGAAAATCAGCTTGTTTGAAACCGAGACCTTTCAAAGCTTTCTCTACTTCAGCATCATAGTTGACTTCCTCTATTTGGTAAAATTTCTCGCCCAGATCCGTCACCTTTTCGATGATCGCCATGTAGGCTGCACTTTCATAGTCGGTGCGGGTTTCCAGCTCTTTATTGAGGCGCTCCATTTCCTCGCGTATTTGGAATATTTGCTTAAACGCTTTTGCAGCTTCCTCAAATACAGTGCAATTGTCTTCGGTAAGCAAATGCTGTGGGAGGTAGGCAATCACTGCGTCTTTTGGTACGCTCACCCCACCTTTGGAAGGGGCTTGCTCGCCCGCTATGATCTTCATCATGGTAGACTTACCAGCACCATTTTTACCCATAAGGGCGATTTTGTCAGTAGGATTGATAACGAAGGACACATCACTGAAAAGCGTGGCACCACTGAAAGAAACGGAAAGATTGTCAACTGAAATCATAGCTCGGATTTTGAAGATGCGAAGCTACTAAAAAGTGATGCTTTTGAGAATGTAAAGATTGAATCGTATGTGAATGGTGATGAAAGGAGTGGGGATTGATCACTCATGGAGTGGAGTATAAAAGAAACTCAATTTGTTTTTCATTCGGTGGCGTCTTCCCAATCTCTTTCAAACCAATGGAAGAGAGTATTTTTCTTGATTTATGATTTTCTTCGTTGGTTATCCCAAGGACCGTCTTTAGGTTCAAATGAGACTTTCCGTAGCTTATAGTTGCCAAGGCAGCTTCGGTGGTGTAGCCATTGCCTTCGTGTTCAGGTAAGATTGCAAATCCTATATCTGGGTGATCTAGATAATCTCTCTTTACAAATCCACAAAGACCAATCGGTTGTTCATTGCTTTTGAGCTGCATTTTGTAAAGCCCATAGCCATTGTTTTGATAGGATTTCAGCAGGCTATTGGTGATGTATACTTCTGCTGCTTCGGTGCATCTAACGCCACGATCACCAATGAACTCAAGCCAGTTTGGGCTGTTGAGGAGTTTGAGAATAAAGTCCGCATCTTCAAGCGTGGCTTCTGCCAATAGGAGTCTCGCTGTGGAAAGTATGGTTTTCATTTGAATGTTTACTGTGGAAAGGTGGCTTTCTCAAAGTAACTATGAAATGCTCATCATCGCTAGAGGTAAAGTGAAAATTCATCTACCAGTTTCTGACTTAATCAGAAATAGGCCGTGAGAGCTTAAAGTATTCGTTGGTAGAACTTTCAAGTGAGCTTCTGATTCGCTCGAAACTCTCAGCCGTGGGTGGGAGATTCACATACTTCGCAATGATATTGCTACGACGATAGATGATGAAAGTGTTGTCTACGTTTTGATTGATCTTGTTTGAATAGATATCAGAATGCACGTCAGAAAATGAGGACACAAAGGTCAAGGCTACACTTTGAAGCTGAAGTTCAGTGCCAAGCTTCTCCAGCATCTCGATTCGCCTATTTTTATCATAGTTTGACTCATCGCCATAGATGAAATATGCTTTGAGATATTGCTGTCTCGCAAGACTTTCATGATCTAGGAAAAGTAGCCACTCCTTGATTTCCTCCCAATCGGGATTGTTACCCACGAAGTATAAAATGCCGTGATACCAACCGTATTTGCAGATAGGGCAAGTCGTAGTACCCTTATCTGGACCAAAAGCATGATAGGGAGAGAAGGAGGTGACGTCTTCCCCAATATTTTTCCCCGACTGAGCAGGGCTCCTAGCAGCGATAGGATAGTTTGGGATATTTAATCCAAGGATGAGGTTGCGCTCACCAATCCATAGTTCACCTTTCTCGACAAATCGAATCACACCGCTCCCAGCTCGATTTTCCATTTTATTTCTTCTATTGGAAGTGAGCAATGGATCGTTATCAAAGACAAAATCATCGATATAGTATGGTTGATCTACCAAATCTTCACTGATATAGATATGAACGTGAGCGGGCTCATTTCTACTAGGATAAGAGCCGGGCAGTGTTGTATAGATGGCATATTTACCATCAGCTCCGGTCTTCACCCATCCTCTGATATACCCATGAGTTTGACCGAGTTTGTTCTTCGGCATGTTGCGCTTTTCGTCAGCTTTGGTAGTGTATTTTCCATTGATGTCTGTTTGGTAATAATACAGCACCACACCCTCCGCGGGAGTCTTTCCATCTACATGGTAAACAGTGCCAGTGAGTAGAATTTGTTGACCTCCATGATCCCATGCTGGACTGGTATCAGTTGCCGACAAGTGCTCTGGCATCTTGTAATCAAAAGGCATCGAAAGATCGAAATCATCACTTAGAAGTTCTTCGGAAGAGTTCGTCGGGTTTTGTCCGTTGCAGCCAGACAGGGCAAGCAGAAGAAACAATTGGAATGCACGGAGATTCTTTACTTTCATGAAATGGTTTTTCATCGAAAGTAGTGATCGAATTATGCTATTGAGGGTATCTAAGCCAATGTTTTGCCCAGTGGAGTCTGGTATGGTCTCAGTGGAGTAGCTGCGACCATTTATGCCTAAGATGTCTACTGAGCCTTACAGTTTCGCCATTGTCTAACAAGGCATCATAGTCCCCATTTTGACGAGACTTCAATTCACTGACATGCCTGGAATTGATCATCACAGATCTGTGCGCACGATGGAAATATTGAGGATCAAGAAGCGACTCAAAATCTTTTAAGGTACGATCATCGTGATACTTTCCACTTTCCGTAAAAACAATAGTATAGGGCTTGTCGGTGGCTATCATCACTATCGATTCAGAAGGGATAGTCTTGAGACTGCCTATTGCTTTCACTTGAATGTGATTGGAGTATTTCTGAGCTTCTATGGAGTTCTGCTTTTTGCTTTTGCCAATGAGCTGGATTACTAATGGGAAAGCAGCATAGAATAGAAAAAGAATATAAAGCTGGTTGGAAAGTGCGCTAGAAAAGATGTGTGAAAAATTGTGTGAAGGGGAAAAAACCAGGAAACTGACAGCAACAAAGAATGCTGAGAAAATCAGAATATGAAGGAGGCTGAATATTGCACCGAGGGCTAGCAGACCAATTCCTTTCTTGGTTTTACTTTCAATGGGGAATCGCTTCAAGACTCTCAACTCTAAAATGCCCAATGGAAGGAAGAAGAGCCATATGCTGTTGTATAGGAGTGATTCTGAGAGGTAAAATCCAGTGTTTTGAAATTGGCTAAATAGATAATCCTGAAAGATAGCCAACCCAATGACTAAGGCCACAAAAGCAAACCACCGCTCGGTTTTTCCAGACTTTGAAAGCTTGATGTTCGAAAAGGACTTTAAGGTTTGTGACATGGAATTGCTACCTACTTATCACCTTAAAAATAGCAGATATTAAGTTAGTTGATTCAACTGCCAATTCTCTGCCGTCAAACTCAAGAGGTTTACTCCATCTCCACCATTCGCGCACTGATTTGAACAGTACTCGGATCACCTCGAAATAGTACCGTAGCAATACCAGCTTCTGCGCGTACTGGATTTTCACCTATCAATTCACCAGTCCCTTCTAGATCAAATTGGATAGCACCTGTCGCAGATGGTACGATGGTTCCATTGGTGTCGGTGATCTGCGCATAGACAAAGATGACGTCATTGGTATCAGGTGCTTTGCTGTAATTGTTTTCCAACTTTACCCGAACGGCAGTGGGCTCGAGAGGTGTATTTACTACATCCAATGCTACTTCCATACCAGCGATATAGCCTATGGCTTTCAGTGTACTGTTTTCATATTTTCCAAGATCAAACTGGAAAGGAGGGAAGGCCAGTTCGTCACTGTATTTGTCTTTTGTTGCCATTTTTCGTTCTGCCAATCGATCATTTACATAGAGCGCCACTTCCTCGCAATTGCTGTAAATCCTAAGGTTTAGATTTGCGTCTTTTTCCCAAAAGGAGGCGATTTTCACCATTGGTCCAGTGCCATCTTTTAGCGCAAGCGTATCTGCTGGTGGCCTTTGACTTTGGTAGAAATAGTAAGCAAACTTTGGAATGCGAAAGATGTCGCTAATGCCAGAAGATTCTATATCAGGCGCATACCCTCTATTGTAGTCAAACATCAGCCAATTGGCATGCCCGATGGTGTTGGAGGCGCGTCGGTTGGAATTCGCGGCCTCTTGAAAGTTGAACGCCTGCTGAAGCAATCTTTTTTCGCCGTGAGTACGGAGTTGTCTACTTGTCCGCTCGTCTTCTTTTAGGTCCTTGAAGGACTTTTGATCAAAGCCAGCATTTTGTGCATAATACTCCCAGTCACCGTACTCCGCTATGAACAAAGGTCTTGAGTTGTCCTTGTAATCTTTCCAGTAGTCAGGAGCTTTTCCGTGCTGTCTCGCAGGGATATAAAGGTCATAAGCAGGGTGATCGATCCAGCCGGCAGTGTAGGTGTCATCAAAGGGAAGTTCCTCTCGCAGGATTCGATTGGCCTCTTTCATGTAGGTGTCGTCCATTCCAGACTCGTTGAGTGATACTTCCCAAAAAACTACACTAGGGTGATTGCGATCTACTCGGGCCACTTCTCTGATGTTTTGAAAGGAGTTTTTGACGAAAGTCTCTCCGCCAATGAATTGCCAACCGGGGATGGCATCCATTACCAATATTCCCAATTCGTCACAAGCATTTAGGAAGCTCTCATCTTGCGGATAATGCGATAACCGCACAAAATCAAAGCCTGCTTGTTTGATCATCACCGCATCTCTATAGTTGGCATTTTTGGAAAGCGCATACCCGATGTATGGATATTCCTGGTGTCTGTTGGTACCACGGATGTAGATTTTCTCTCCATTTAGGAAGAAGCCATCAGCACTGAGCTCAATATCCCGGATCCCAATCTTGATCGACTGAGCATCAACTTTTAAATTATCTTGATAGACGGCAACATCCATTGTGTAAAGTTCGGGCACGGAGGTCGACCAAAGTTTTGGATACTTAATCTCAACAGGGATATTCATGGTTTGGGCGCTGCCTGTTTCAAGAGTTATTTCGTCGGACAGAAAAACATGGGAAGTCCCCGAAGCGTCCGTTAATGTGAGGTTTAGCTTGGCGATAGTACTTTCATTGCCACTGTTCTTCACGCTCACGCGAATGGAGCCTTTTGCCGCTTCCGGATTTACTTCTTCAAAATGCGCGATTATTCCGCCACCCATTGTGTTTTCAATCTCTAGAGGATGTGTGATATGAAGAGTGTTAGTGGCGATTAAATTTACTGATCTATAAATACCTCCATAAGTGTTGAAATCTAGTGTTTCCAGACTTTTTCCAGGAGGCACATCTGCATTATCTTCATTCTTCACATAGACTTTGAGGTTGTTTTCAGCATTGTAATTCAACCTTTCGGTAATGTCAAAAATGAACGGCAGGTATCCTCCTTGATGGGTACCAAGTGAGATCTCATTTAACCATACTTCGCATTCAGTCATGACCCCTTCAAACTCTAAGAAATAGCGTTTACTATCATCATTGATCAAAAGCGTTTTTTGATACCACATTTCACCCTGCCATTGGTCGTTTACCACGAGTGGTTCAATCCTGGGCGTATGTGGAAGGTTTATAGAATCCCAATTCCCAATCTCACCTTCCATTTTGAAAAGCCAATCTGCATTGAGGGAGGACTCAATTCGATTCTGGGTAATGCCTTGAGGCTCGTTTTGGTTATTGAAAATCAACCAAAAGCACAAACCAAGTATGGGGATAAAGATAAAGCCTTTTTTCATGTTGTTCAGAAACTTTGCAAAGTCAAACTTAGCTCGAAAGCCAATCCACAGAGAGGGTCATTCTCGTCGTATTTCAGTTGTATTTTCACTTTCTCATTTTCGAAAGTAGTTATAGACTGCCTCTATGATGAAGTAATGTAAAAAAATATAGGAGAATTAGTGAGTTGACGTTTTGTCCAAACTTAGGAATCTCTGCAAACAAGGTACATCGAAATAGGGCTGCTTATAATGACTTGGTCTTTGAGCTTACTTCAGAAAGTGTCACCACTTTCAATTCAGAATTAAGATCAGATACACGATAATGGAAGCTAAGTGATTGGTTTGATTTGGTCAGCAAGAGGATTTCTTTAGAGAACATTTGTTTTTTCTCTAGTTCGGATAAGTTAAAATTTAGGTGCTCATCCCTTGGCAGGAACTTGGTGAAATCCATTCCCATCATTTCTGAATCTGAGTATCCAAATACTTCCTCTGATGCTTTATTGGCCCTGACGCATGTCCCACTATTATCGAAGACTAGAATGGGATCAAAAGAGTCATCAAAAAAAGCTTTAGAAAGCAACTCTGCTCTGCGTAACTGATATTGGGCTTTACTCACAGCCGTAAGATCATATATAGACCCAATGATATATTCACAATTACCATTCTGATCGAAATGTGGGTTAATAGTGATAGTGCCGTCAGTTTGCCCCAGCTTAAAGTCTATTGTCATTTCCCAAGAAAATCTTTTTCCCGAGTCGATGGCTTCTTGATATCTCGCATAGGTTTGGTCTAAGGCGGCTTCAGGGAGAATCTCGTCTATACTTTTACCTACTATTTCGTTTTTGCTTTTACCTATACGATGGCAGAAGGTATGATTGATCATTAGGTAGCGATAACGGTACTTTCTAATGCCATCACCCGGTTCTACCTTGATCTTAAATAGGACATTTTTTATGTTATCAAAAAACTCTTGAAGTTCAACTTCGTGCTCTGTCATGCGCTGCAACTTTGGAATAATAACGGCATGGAAATATTTAAATAGTCTATTAGGACTTTCAAATTTTAACCATTTCATTACTGATAGTATTTGTAGTTAACTCGGCGTGGCGGTGAGCTTTGGTTATAAAATCTTTACTTTTTTAGAGGAAATTGATTTTATAGCTGCATTCGGTTCTGAATGCTACTACACAAACGTTTAATCGGATGTTAATTAGTGATATTATAAGTGCTATCGATGCACAATTGAATAAATTTTATGAATGGTATTTAGTTAAGAAAAGGTAAGGGCTAGTCTCTATAAAAATCCATGAGAGAACCAATATACATTTCTTGCCAACCTGCGACAATGTCATCAAAGTCTTCCTCTGGGATATTGGTATGATTTACTTCTAAAGAAGTACCTTTTGGATGATCATGTAATTTCATTCGTACGATAGATGGCTGATCTCTCTCGCCAAAATACCATTCTTGTTCAATTAATTTTCCAGGCTCCAAAATTCTATTGTTGCCAGAAATATTATCATCCCATAAGGAAAATTCACTTCCCACCTCCGCTGTGAAAACTGCCGGTGAGCCTGTCCATAGTTCGATGGTAGGTTTAAAAGTCAGGGCAGCATAAAGCTCTTCGGGAGCCGCTGGTATGATGAAGTATTTTTTGAAATCTGGCATGGTAAAAGAGTAAAGAAATAAGCTTAAAATCTGAGCAAATCTAATCTTAAGAATTGTGTGTTTCTTTGATTTAATATCCAATGAGAATCGGATGTTAATATATTTTTCTAAATCTCGTTTTATGGAGCTTATAAGATGTTTTATACGAATGTTTTTCAATTCCTTAATTAGTCGAAATAGCCTTTTAGCTCTTAGTTTTGATATTGAATTAGTCTAATAATTAGTTGAACAATTAAAAGACTCCTCTGTTTAACTAAGAAAAATGCCATCTCATCTAAAATTATCTATGCTTCGGCTTTCTTAAATATAATTTCAAGTCACATCTTAATTGTATAATCCACGAAATGAGTAAAAAGTGAAAACCAATTTTCCCTTAAAAATTTTAGTTGTGGACGATGAAGTAATCATCGCTGATAATCTTTGTACCGTTCTCAAAAGGCTCGGTTATGATCCATTAGAGCCTGCCTTGTCATATGCTGAGGCCGTAAAAAGATTGAGTACCGAACCAATTGAGCTTATAGTTTTGGATATCAACCTAAAGACTCAAAATACAGGCATTGATCTTGCCAAACATGTTCGTCAAGAACTAAATATCCCGATTATTTTCGTGACTGCATACTCAGATAATAAAACGCTTGGTCAAGTAAAATCAGTCAATCCTGATGGATACATTGTCAAACCTTATGAGCCAGCAAGTATTTTCACTGCGGTAGAGCTAGCTTATCATAGTTATGCAAAGAATATCAACCATCAAGCAGAAGAGCGCGGAAGGATGGGTATTAGTTTCACAGAATCAGAAAAAAAAATATTGGTACTTATAGGTGAAAACTTATCGACTAAGGAAATTGCGGATAAGTTGTTTGTAAGCCAAAGTACTGTGAAAAATCACAGGCACAATATCTGTGCTAAACTCGATTTGCAAGGTGAAACTCATTCGTTGCTAAAGTGGGTAATCGAGAATCAAAAATGGATTAAAAATATGAATTAGTTCTATTTATCCTTAGTTACCTCGACCGACTTTATCTTTGAATGTGACCTGAAGTGAGCACTCTTGAGATGGAAGTATGTTAAATTCTCCGTGCAGTTGTTTTGCCAATCTAGAAACAAGCTTTAATCCGAGACTAGTATTCTCAGTGGAGTTTTGGTTCTCCGATATTCCTGGTCCGTTATCACTTATACATAGGCAATAGCTTCCCGTTATATCTTTTTCTTTGATCCTCACTGTCAGCATCTTTTTATCAGCTTGGAACCCATATTTAAATGCATTGGTGACCAGTTCATTCAAAATAAGTCCTATTGGTATTGCTGTGTCCATGTCCAAATTTAGTTTTGGAATATCTATCTCCAATGACGGGTCAGGTGTGAGATTAAAGGAGTAGGTTATTTCATTCACCAGTTTTTTGACATATTCGTCAAATCGAATATTCAAATCAGTGTTTTGAATAAGCGTTTTATGGATGAAAGCCATTGACTTGATTCTGTTTTTTGCTTCACGCAAGGCACTTTGTGCCTCTTCATTTTCAAGATTTAGACCTTGCATTTCCAATAGATTTAATATAATCTGGAAATTGTTTTTCACCCGGTGTTGAAGCTCTTTCAGAAGAATACCCTTTTGTTCTTCGCTCTTTTCGATCTTTTCATTCTGTAGACTTATTTTTTCATTCTGTATTTTAAGGGTTTTGGACCTAGATAGGCTGTAGAAAAGCCAACCGATAGTCAGTAGTAACAAGACAAAAGAGAGTGTGGCTATAATCACATAAAGAGACGCTCTTTCACGTTCATGTTCTATTTCCATCTCTTTTTCTTTCACAACTAAGCTTGTTTCATAGTCAGCTAGTTGTTGAGCGAGCTCTTCTGTGTATATTCTTTTGCTGACTGCCGTAGCCTCAGACATGTAATTGATCCCAGCTTCATAGTATTCTGCATGAATAAGAGCACGAGAACATTTTTGCAACAAAAACACCAGTTCGTTAAGGTTGACCTCATTTTCCGATTCAGAGTATATGAGGTTACAGAATTCCTCAATATTGTCAACTTTGAACATCCTCAATATATCCTTGGTTATTTTACTATCCACAGGTATTGATGAGAGGAATTGAGCATACAATGAATAGCTGAAAAATCTACCCGTCTTAATGTGGTAGAGCTCCTCTAATAATTCTGCAACACGCGAGTCAAATCCACCTTTATAGATATAGGCATTTAATAAGTGTTGGAGATTGCCCACATAATAAGAGCTCTGCTCTGTTCTGTTTTGGTCGAGTTGGTAACACCTTTCGCTAATGGCTATATATTCATCAAGCTTGTTTTCATTTATCAAAAAGTCAGTGTAGTGGTACAAAGAGAGAATGATTAGGCTAGTATCATTGAGGGCACGAGCTATCTCTTCACTTTCTTTGCATAATGCCTTGCCTTTTTCGGTATCATTTCTGATTTGAGCCATCACTATTTTATGTGTGTTAGCCAGCACTGACGCACGTTTTACATCACTATCTTGTGGATCAAAGCGACTTATATATTGCTCTAGTTTTTCGTTCAGTTTTGAAGCTCTATTGAGGTCTAAAATTTCACTTCGGGCAATGGAACAGTTGAGCCATAAAATCTCTACGTAGTTCATATTGATTTCATCATTCTGAGAAGGCGCCTTTACCTCTGTGTCTATGTAATGAGATAGTTGCTTATAATCTACCACATTTTGGTCGTTTACATTTGTGATCAGAGCCAGTAGATCATCATAGCTGGGCTCAGGATCTTGGATAATTCTTGAGAGCGTAGAGGTGTATGCTGTTGTTGGTAAGTGGCTCAGAACGATGGCCGCCGAGTCCTTTTTGTCCTTCAAAATAAAGGTTTCTACCTGATCTATACTGTACTTGATCGTGTCGGTTTGTTCTTTGTTAGCTGCTTCAGAATTAATGACGAAAAATAGTAAAAGCGAAATGCACACCATCGCTTTAGATAATCTAGTAGCTATCTGGTCAACTATGACCTCTGCTAAAGTGAAATTATTGATTACTGACTTTTCTTGAGTGCTGGCTGTATTGACTCTACCCATACATGAGGTCTTTTTATTTTGCCAAATATGAAAACAATGGTTGTTTAAATCTAACTATGAAGCCCTTTATCGGCTTTTTCTAGAGTATTTGAACCTTAAGGTCTATTTCATCCCACAGCCCTCAAGGGTAATTTTGTTAATTGATTGAATATACATCAGAGGTGAGTCTGTTTGCTAGCAGACTCATAAACAGTAGGTTCAAGCCCTTTTGAAAGCTAGAATTAGCAGGGTTTAGGGTATGTTTAAAGCGCTATTCAAGTTAGAAATAATCCAATTATGTACAGTCCATCGTATTTCCTTAAAGCTACATTTAAAGAAAAAATGGTTTGTACTATTCTGTGTTTAGTTGTGATTAAACTATTAAACTTTAAGACATGACTGTTAGTCTGAATTTAGTGCCCATTCATCTAAAATTATCTTATGATGAATGGTTAACAGCTTAATTTTATTGTTAGTATTTGCTGCATATGTTTTCTTGAGCCCAAAAAAAAACATATTAATTCTTGAAATAGTAATTTCAATTTTTGCAGATTAATTTATTTGAGCTTAACAATTTTTCAAACGATTCCATGGTATCAAATTTCCTGAAATCCATCTTCATAACTTCATTATCAAAACCTTTGGGCACGTATTGCAATACACTACTTGTTGTTCTGAGTTTATTGGTTACCCCATTAGCTAGCAATGGTCAAAACATCGCAGGTGTAATTAACCAGTATGCGGCTGTTAGCAATGCATCAGGAAGTGTGGTTACAGTGGCAAATGCTGCCGATATCGCTACGTGGACTACAGGGGACAAAATATTGCTTATTCAGATCAAAGGAACGGTCATTGATGAGACCAATACGATCACTTATGGCGATATCTTAAGTTTTGATGGTGCTGGTAATTATGAGTTCAATACTATAAGCTCGGTATCTGGAGATCAGATCACCCTAAGTGTGCCTACATGCAAGACTTATCTATATGATATTCATCCTGTTCAGGTTATTAGAGTTCCAGTTTATACGAATGCAACTATAACTGGTGAGATCACCGGTCAACAATGGAACGGAACCACTGGTGGAGTAGTGGCTTTAGAAGTTTCAGGAACATTGACTATGAATGCAAATATCAATGCGAATGGGTTAGGTTTTAGAGGTGGTGATGAGTCTTCAATGTCTACTGCCGCTACAGTTGATTTGTATGTCTGCGATATCACCGATGGACGTGGAGGGATAAAAGGTGAAGGAATAATCGAAATACCTGATGCTGCGTGCCGTGGTAAGCTCGCCAATGGTGGCGGTGGCGGTAATGATCACAATTCTGGTGGAGGTGGTGGTGGAAACTATGGCTCAGGTGGAATAGGTGGAGATGGTTGGCCCGCAGAAACAGGAGAAGGTGGGGTTGGTGGAATCAGCCTAGTAGAGTATTACACGGAGGGATTACCAAGATTATTTCTAGGTGGCGGAGGTGGTGGAGGCCACCAGAATAACGGAGCTTCTGCACCGGGTTCTGATGGTGGTGGTATAGTTTTCATTACAGCTGGAACACTTAACGTGACTTCCAGCTTATCTATTTCTGCCAATTCACCTGATGCAACTGATATCATCATTAACGACGGAGCTGGCGGAGGAGGTGCGGGCGGTTCGATTTTGCTGAATATCAATAACTATATAAACCCCGCTAACTTGACAATTGATGCCTCTGGAGGGGATGGGGCTTCCTTAACTACTCAAGCAGGACATGGGCCGGGCGGAGGAGGTGGGGGTGGATTTATATTCTCCAATATCACATTGCCTGGAGGAATAGTGACTGACCTGTCGGGTGGACAACCGGGTATCTTTACCTCATCAAATGGGAGTGACGCGACCTCAGGAACATCTAGGGGAGCTGCTGCTGGTAGTGCTGGATCTATTCTTCAAGGAAATCTAATTGTGCAGGTATGTTCATCACCTCCTGTTTTGGATCTTGACAACACCATAGGAGGCAATAATTCTACCCTAATATTTACCGAAGGAGATGCGGCCAAACCTGTATTAACCTCTGGAAATGTGACCATTACGGATAGTGATGATGTCAATATGGAGTACGCGACGGTTACGTTGACAAATCCTTTAAATACGACTTTAGAAGCTTTATCCGTGGATAATGCCGCAGCTATCGCTTCCACTTATGGAATCACGGTGACTGTTGCAGCAGATGGGCACTCTTTGACCATGATAGGTTCTCAGTCCATTGCGAATTATGAAGCGGTATTTTCATTAATCAAGTACGGCAATTCATCGAATGCACCTAATGCAACAGATCGTGTGATTGAGTTTGTGGTAGATGATGGGGGAGCAACGAGCATTACTTCAACAGTTACTGCTACTATAGTTTCTGTAAATAGCACCCCTTCTTTGGATTTAGACGGGTCAGCAGTTGGAAGTGGTTTTAGCACGTTTTTCCCTAAATCAGGATCGGGTGTTCCCATAGCTGATGTTGACCTTAGCATTTCAGATGCTGATGACACTTTCATGGAAGGTGTTACCATACAATTGACAAATCGCTACAATGGATCTAATGAAACACTGAGTGTAAGTGGCACACTTCCCGCAGGTATCACAGTCACCAATACTTATGAAAATACAGATGGCATAATTGCACTAAGTGGATCTGCGTCTATTGCAGATTACCGAACAGCAATTCAGCAAATCGCTTATAGAAATGTGTCTGTAAATCCAAATAGTGAAGATCGCTTGATCAATGTTTTTGTAACTGATGGAGATGTAAATAGTAATACTGCCGTTACTTCAATGGCTATCAAGTTCCCACCAGTATTGACTGCTGTTGGGCCAGTAGAGACAACACTCGAAGAAACAGAAGTTGAAATTGACTTTTTAGAAATTACTGCCAATGCTGACGAATCTGATACAGATGGGGAAGTGGTTGGCTTTTTCATCGGTGGTGTTACGTCGGGCACATTGCGAATTGGTGCTTCGATTGGGACAGCTGTAGCCTATCAAGCTGGAGTTAATGATACCATCAGATTAGGACAGAAAGTCTTCTGGACACCTGCAGCAAATGCGAGTGGTACTGTATCTGCATTTACGATCAAAGCCGTTGATGATGAAGGCTATCTTTCAACTACTTTCATACAGGTGCCGATAGTAGTCACTGAAGTAAATGATCTGCCGGTTGCGGTGGATGATACTGGCACTACTGTAGAAGATACTCCAGTAACTATCATAGATATTACCAGCAATGACTCTGATGTAGATGGCACTATTAATAAAGGCTCTATCAAGCTAATTGACCCGAATAACTCACTGAACACAGGTGCATTAAATAATCCCCTTACTATTTCTGGAGAGGGTGTGTACAGTATCAATATTGTTGGAAATTTGACTTTTGTTCCCGTTCCATCTTTCTCTGGCCTTGCAAGTGTCGACTACACAGTAAAAGATGATGTCAACGGAGTTTCTAATGTCGCTTCTGTAGATATCGTGGTAAGTGGAAATACACCACCAGTCTTGGATCTTGATGCAGATAATGGATCTGGAGTTACTGGCTCTGGGTACGCTACTTCAGTTCTTGATGCGGCTGTAGGAGATATCATTGTAGACTCTGATGTTTTGATCACTGATGGTTCTGATATCTATATTGAAAACGCTACCATTATTTTGACAAACAGACCTGATGGTGTCAATGAGACCTTACAAGTGGAAGGGACCTTGCCTGCTGGTATTACCATTTCTGATCCATATTCCAATGCTGATGGTAAGCTCGTATTATCTGGAACGGCAGAGCTCGATGATTATCAAAATGCTCTTAAACTTATCAGATACTCGAATACTGCTGCTAATCAGGATATTTCAGATCGTATCATTACTATCACGGTAAATGATGGAACTGATGATAGCAATACGGCTACTTCTACTTTTTCTATTGGCTGTGACAATTATCCAAAATTCACCTTTGCAAATCCTACTTATGTGAATGGTTCTGGCTCTGGAGCAGGAACAGTAGGTGCTCGCTACAATTTCCCGAATGTAGATACTCCTACAAATAGCACTTATGCAATTATTGAAATAACTGCTATGCAAAATGCAGAGCTTAAGAATATAGACAATACAACTTTGGGTTATGCCACATCATTTCAGCCAACAGTCGATCCTTTAAACCAAGTCGCAGGAGACGTATATATTGATTTCAAAATTTCATTTTTTGCTAATTCTGATAATTCTCCTGTCAGCTATGGTAACATGGCTATTGTTAGCCAAGACATTGACGGAAATAATATTGATGTTGATTATGTCGGCTATAAGGACAGTCCAGGGGTTATTCTACAAGAGGCCAATAATATCGATAGAGATCAAGATGGTCAGTTTGTGACATTTGAAGCAAATACTACTGTTGGCGTATTGAGTACAGATGAACCAGCACAGAGAGCTCATACTGTTTATGGGACTTTTGCAAATACGTCATTTTTTGAAATTAGAGCTGGTATTAAATACCAAGGAACTACCAATAATATAGACCGAAGTTTATTGTTTGATATGTACAATACCTGTATAATCAATACACTCAATCCGTTCAAATCAACGCCTAACAGTGCAAGTAAGACGATTACACTGGACGAAGATGAGACTTTTGTTTTTTCAGATATTGACTTCTCATTCAAGGATATGGATGGGGATGGTTTCGAAGCAATAGTAATCTCATCATTGCCAACTAATGGAAGCCTCTTATATAACGGAACACCAGTTAATGCTACGGACGTTTCTACCGCTTTTGAGTTTCCGAATAAGACTTTTTTTTCCTTCATTCCAGCATCCAATGGTTTTGGAAACCCTTATGCCAATTTTGTCTTTCAAGTAAAAGATGACTCTGGTCATCCGCAGACTGAATTTGCAGCATTAGTTGATACCATATTCTTTAAGGTTTATCCTGTCAATGATGCTCCAGTCGCTACCAATGACAACTTTGCCTTATCAGAAGGAGGCACACTTACAGTCAATGATGCAAATGGCACAACAACTGGAGGTAATTCCAATGATGATGGTGTTTTGATTAATGATGTGGACGTGGATGGTGACGCGCTTTCGATTTCATTAATCTCTGGGCCATTATATAATGCTAATACTTTTGTCCTTAATGCAGATGGCACCTTTGTGTACATACACGATGGATCGGAAAACTTCTCAGACTCATTTACCTATTCGATTACAGACCCAAGTGGCTTAACGTCAACGGCTACAGTAAATATTACAATTACACCAGTAAATGATGCACCAAAAATTGACTTAGACGGTGATAATAGTTCGGGTGCTACCGCGTTCGATTATTTCTCTTCTTTTCAAGAAAATGGAAGTGCAGTTACAATCGCCGATCCAGATGTAGTAATAACTGATAATGATGCTGGTGCCGTTATTCAAAGTGCAACGATCGTTTTAACCAATAGACCTGATGGCACCAATGAAGGCCTCAGTGTTGTTGGCTTATTGCCAGGCTCATTGACCATAAGTGATCCATATGACAATGCTGATGGGCAATTGGTCATTAGTGGTACGGGTACTCTTGCAGAATATGAGGCTGCTATTCGGTTAATATATTATCAAAACAGTACTTCAGGGATAGATGTAGCTGACAGAAACATAACAATAGTGCTCTTAGATGGCACGGACAATAGTAATGTGGCCACTACCAACATCATAGTGAGTCCGGAAGGCGACTTTGACAATGATGGAATCTTAGATATCACGGATTTGGATGATGACAATGACGGGATACCAGATAGTAAAGAGTTTTGTTTGACTGGTGGATTCGCATGTTTACCTGGCGGTCTTGATCCGAGTGGAGATGCAGATTTGGATGGCGTGCCAAACTACAAGGACGCCAACGATCCAGCGGTGAATAGTGGTTGTGTAGACAATGGATCCGGAGTGTGTGTAAGTATAGTTGCTGCATATGACCTTGATGGGGATGGTATTCCTAATCATTTTGATAAGAACTCGGATGGCGACTCATGTGGCGATGCTTATGAAGCAGGACATGGAAAGGTTGTACTTACAGGAGGAATTATCGCTGGACCTTATGGCGCCAATGGTCTGGCAAATAGAGTAGAAACTTTCGCCGAGTCTGGTAATATCAATTATACCGTATCAGAGAAAGATGCGGGTTTCTTCAATGCACAAAGTCTATCATGCGATAGTTGTGTTCCTACACTTGATTTAGATCTAAATAATAGCACAATAGCCGGAACAGACTTCAGTACCACTTTCACTGAAGGTGATATTAACAAGAAAATTGCTGACACGGATACACGAATATCAGACATTAACAATGTTAGTATTATCAAGGCAACAATCATTCTGACCATTCGACCTGATAGTCTTAGCGAGTCCTTAAAGGTATTGGGATCATTGCCTGCAGGTATATCTATTACAGATGTTTACAATAATAACGATGGTCAGATGGTGTTGTCAGGATCTGCACCATTGTCTAGCTATGAGGCCGCAATAAAACAGATTGTTTATAACAATACTTCTACCAATCCTACCACTACAACAAGACAAGTTTCGGTTCAAGTCAATGATAGTGAGAATCCGAGCAATTTAGCTATCTCTTATATTGGTATTACTTCGCAAAATGATTCTCCAGTCGCGACAGCAGATGTTAATTCAATATCGGAAGGTGCTACTTCTGTAAATCAAGCCAATGGTAACGGAGCATTAATTAGTAATGATACGGACCCAGATAGTGATCCATTGACAGTCACCAAAATGAACGGGTCTGCTGCTAATACAACACTTGGCACATATGGAACCCTTGTTTGGACAGCTTCTGGTACATATACTTATACACTAAATAATAATGCAGTGGATTCTCTCCGTCAAGGTGAGCAAGTGGTGGAGACTTTCACTTATACCATGTCTGACGGTACAGCTACAGATACTGAGACTTTGCGTATCACTATCACTGGTGCCAATGATAATCCTGTTGCACTTGATGATTCCAATCAAATGCAGGAAAATAACAATCCAACAGCCATTACAAATGCAAACGGAACAGGTCCTCTCTTGTTAAATGATACGGATTTAGATGGAGATGTCTTAAATGTTGTTTCCGTCACAAGTGTAAATGTGCCGGCCAATACCTCCAATGATCCAGGAACAAGTGTTGCAGGTCAGTATGGCACGTTGGTATGGAACAATGACGGGACTTATACCTATACCTATACTAATGGGAATATAAATAACAATGCGACGCTATCAGATGTATTCAACTACGACATCTCAGATGGTATAGCCTCCACCACCGCCAAACTTACAATCAAAATACTTGGTCAAAATATTGTAGGCCGCCTCATTACAGTTACAGCGTCTGTACCTACAGGAACCGAGGGAGGAACGAATCCTCAGTTTACAATATCGAGAACGGGTAATACGGCAAATCAAATTAATGTATTCTATACTATAACTGGGACTGGAATTAATGGTACGGATTACACTTCGCTAAGTGGTACGACTACAATTCTTGCTGGGTCAGCAACACGGGTGCTTAACGTGAGCATTATTGATGATTTAATTGCGGAGTGTTCTAGTGAGACTGTCATTCTTACACTTTCGCCAGCATCTGATGGAGGAATAGGTACACCTTCTTCAGCTACAGTGACCATTTTAGATAATGAAACATTAACTCCTACATTATCCATTAGCGACGTGTGTCAGGGCGGAGTAATTACCGTGAACGTATCAGGACTAGCTACCTTGCCAAATGGAAATTATGACTTTGCTTATAATATTAATGGAGGAGGTACAGTAACTAAGTCAAATGTGAATGTGAATTCAGGCAACGCTACATTCACCATCACATCTGTAGTCACTGGCAATCAAACATTCAATTTAACGGGTATTTGCTCAAGGACTTTTTCAACAGTTAACTCCAACTTCAATATTAATAGTCCATCTAGTGCATCGACTATTTCATTATTGGGCTCATCGTCAATTTGTTCTGGAGAATCAACGAGTCTTTCAGTAAGTATCACAGGTGGCAGTTCTCCATATAATTTGCTTTTAAGTGATGGAACTGTTGTCGCTAACTACGTTTCTGGAAGCGCTATTTCTGTAAGTCCTAATGTTTCGAGTACTTATTCTGTCGCTAGTATTCAAGATAGTAACGGCTGCACAGGTAGCGGAAATACGGGATCAGCTACAGTAAGCGTAAACGACGGGTCTTCTGCGGCTACCATTAACGGAGCAACAATTATATGTGCGGGAGAAAGCACAGATCTTACCGTAGGTATTGTAGGAGGACAAAGTCCATACACTGTAGTCTTAAGCGAAGGAACAACAATCAATAATTATGTAAGTGGTTCACCAATTACAGTCACTCCGGCTGCTACCACAGCATATACCATTGCGAGTATCACAGATGTAAATGGATGTGCAGGATCAGGGAATACCGCTACTGCAACAGTTACCGTAACTCCAATTCCAACGATCTCTTCGGCTGTCGCGAATAGTCCAACTTCATTTGGTGGTTCAAATGGTTCTATCACCTTAGGCTTCACCAATGTTCCGGATGGCACTTATAGTTTGACCTATGCCTCTGGCACTTTCTCTAATGTCAATATCGCTTCTGGAAGTACAACCATTTCAAATGTTCCTTTGGGTGACTACAACGACATCACGATTTCTGTAAGTGGATGTCCATCGGTGCAGGATATAGATTTGACCATTGCCAGTACTGCCGTTTTGAACATTTCAAAAACTGCTGATGGGTCTGAAAACAATTCAGGTAGTCCAGCCAATATTACCTACACAGTTTCCTTAGACAAAGTCAATAATTCAGGTTCACCAATCGTAGTGAATTATCAGTTTGAGAATAATTCCGCCACATCGGGTAGTGATTTTAACAATTCAACCACCAGCGTTTCAATCGCTAATGGCGCTTCGAGTGCTACGTTGACAGTACCAGTCTTAGAGGACGTGTTATTAGAAAGTACCGAGATTGTTGAGGTGACCTTGCTTACTTCGGGTTTACCTTCAGGTATTACGTTGGGTACGTCTTCTGCTACCGCAAATATTTCAGATGATGAAAGTTCTGTTGCGAATTTGAGTGTAACTACACAAGGGGATGAGAATGGCCCAGTAGCCATTGTTTATACAGTGACTCTTGATAAAGTCAATAATACAGGTGCTGCGATCACTTTTGACTTTGATGATTTAGGAACAGGTAGTGCCACAAGCGGCAGTGATTACACGGCAGTTAGTGGTACTGCAATAATGAGTGTTGCGAATGGTTCCTCAATTGGCACGATCACAGTTTCAGTAATTTCGGATGCATTACTAGAGAGTACAGAGACTTTGATTGCCCAAATTAGCAATCCATCAAATGGTTCAGTTAGTATAGTAACAGCTTCAGCTACCGCAAATATCTCTGATGATGATGTGGCTAGTGTGACCATTGCTGCTTTAGATGCGATTGCAAATGAGACACCTACCGATAATGCCACTTTTAGAGTAAGTCTAGATAAGTCAAACGAGACAGGTTCTGCTATTTCTGTGACTTATAATATTGGAGGGACCGCTACACCAGGGGCAGGAAATGATTATACAACTCTTTCAGGTACGGTTTCTATTCCTAGCGGTCAATCTTATGTGGACATACCTGTTACGGTTTTAGACGATGGTTTATTAGAAAACTCAGAGACTGTTATTGTAACCTTAGTAAGCACCAATATTCCGACAAAGGTTTCTGTCGGTGCACCTGGTAGCGCAACTGTTACGATTACCGACAATGATAGTGCGTCTGTGACCATAGATGATGTAAGTGCTGCGGAGGGATCATCTTTATTATTTACGCTTACCTTGACAGATGATGTTCAAGGTGATGTAGTAGTTAATGTTTCTTTCGGAGGAGGCACAGCCACAGGATCAGACTACACCAGCAATACTCAGTCCTTTACATTCTCAGGTGGAGTAGCTGGAACAAAAACGGTTACAGTTGCTACAACGAATGATAATGTATTTGAAGGTAATGAAACTTTTACGGCATCTATTACCCGCACAGGCGGAAACGCTGGTGTTGACGTTTCAGATACTGGCACAGGAACGATCACCGATGGAGATGATGCTCCAGTAGTGACGATCAACAATGCGACAGTAGCAGAAGGCGGCGACCTAACTTTCACGGTTAGCTTAACCAAAGCCAGCAGCACAGCCATTACGATTCCATACACAACGAGCAATGGCAGTGCAACAGCAGGAACAGACTACACAGACAATGATGGCACACTAACAATCGCAGCAGGACAACCAAGCGGCACGATCACAGTCGTAACACTAGATGATGACATCTTCGAAGGAGACGAGACCTTAACCGTAGCATTGACCAGCACGAGTCAGGGGACATTAGGCGCAGCATCAAGCGGCACAGGAACGATCACCGATGGAGATGATGCTCCAGTTGTGACGATCAACAATGCTACAGTAGCAGAAGGCGGTAACTTAACCTTCACGGTGAGCTTAACCAAAGCCAGCAGCACAGCCATTACGATTCCATACACAACGAGCAATGGCAGTGCAACAGCAGGAACAGACTACACAGACAATGATGGCACACTAACAATCGCAGCAGGTCAATTGACCGGCACGATCACGGTGGCAACACTAGATGATGACATCTTCGAAGGAGACGAGACCTTAACCGTAGCATTGACCAGCACGAGTCAGGGTACATTAGGCGCAGCATCAAGCGGCACAGGCACGATCACGGATGCAGCCGATGCTCCAGTTGTGACGATCAACAATGCAACAGTAGCGGAAGGTGGTAACTTAACCTTCACGGTAAGCTTAACCAAAGCCAGCAGCACAGCGATCACGATTCCATACACAACGAGCAATGGCAGTGCAACAGCAGGAACAGACTACACAGACAATGATGGCACACTAACAATCGCAGCAGGACAACCAAGCGGCACGATCACAGTCGTAACACTAGATGATGACATCTTCGAAGGAGACGAGACATTGACAGTAGCCTTGACCAGCACGAGTCAAGGTACATTAGGCGCAGCATCAAGTGGCACAGGAACGATCACAGACAATGCAGATGCTCCAGTAGTAACGATCAATGATG
>CAYGOV010000015.1:0-116006 GCA_964351625.1 uncultured Marinoscillum sp. | reverse complement strand
TAGAGTACCTGGTTTGGGACCAGGGGGTCGCAGGTTCGAATCCTGCCACCCCGACATAAAACCTCCTAATTTTAATGATTAGGGGGTTTTTTTATGCTCTAGTACCAATCGTAGTACCTTTTTATTTTTAATACCTTTCTCCTACATTCTAAATCCATCTGCCCGTGAGATCAATCAAACCGATTTTTAGCGAGGCAAATCTTTAATTTCAGTTCTTTTGCCCACCACTATTGCCTATCCTCCCGTTTCCCATTACCTTCATAACTTTTAAACTCTACCAAGCAAATGATCACAGGTCTCGCAATCACATTAAAATGAAACAGATGAAAGAATGGAAAGAGTTAATTGAACAGAATCTGCACAAGCAGAAAAATAGTGTTGCAAAAATCAACATTGACAAAGCAACCGTTCAATATTCCGAGAAAATTAAGCTGAACAGAGTTTTAAAATTGTTGACAGGAGACGAAGAAATTGTGAGAGCATTTCTAATTGACAGATTAGTAAATGAACTTGACTACAAACCTGAAAATATTGAGATTGAAAAGGAATATTCCGTAAAAGCAGGACACGGAAAACTCTCGCCAAGAATTGACATTCTCGTTAAGGATGAAAAAGGAAATCCATTCTTTTTCATTGAAGCCAAAGCACCTAACAAATTCGAGAAAGACAAATCCGAAATTGAAGGACAACTATTTTCATTAGCCCAAGCAGAAGAAAAGGACTTTAAAACCAAAGTGAAATATTTGGTTTATTTCACAGCAGACCTTCAAGAAGAAGGAATTTTGGACAAGTCAATCATCATTGATTTTGAGAAGTATCGCAATTATACAGATTGGGAAAATGACGGTTTTATTTCAATTGCCACCGAATTAACAGCAGGATACGGAGAACCAAAAAAACAACCTATAATTAAAGGACACGAAAAACACGATTTACGGACAAAAATAAATCGTGAAGAAATTGAAGGTTTGGGAAGAAACCTACACAATGTACTTTGGGGCGGTGGTGGAACAAACGACAGTGAAATTTTTTATTCGCTTGTAAACATCATTCTTGCAAAAATTCAAGACGAATACGAAAAAGAAGACGAACAGGAATACGATTTTCAAATTTATCAATATGGAAGCCATATTGAAAGTTCAGAAAAGGTTTACGATAGAATCAATCAACTTTACAAACGAGCTTTAAAGGAACAACTGAACGTTTCTGAACAACAAAAAATTGATGATGACAATATTATTAACCGTAATAAATTTCCTTTAAACAAGCTCATCTACACTGTACAAGCGTTAGAGAATTTTTCATTTTTAGAAGGTCGTAGCTCATTAGACGGAAAAGATATTTTGGGTGACTTTTTTGAAAGTATTACCCGAGACGGTTTCAAACAAAATAAAGGTCAGTTTTTCACACCAACCCCAATTGTCAATTTCTTGCTTTATGCTTTGCAGTTGGATAATTTGGCAATTGACAGACTAAACAACGATAAGCACTTACCGCTCATAATTGACCCATCAGCAGGAAGTGGAACATACTTAGTTGAAGCAATGAAACTGATAACTAAGGAAGTTAAGTATAAACAGTTTCATAAGGTTAAGACAAGTAAAGATGTTAAATGGCGTTTTGAAGAATTATTCAAACCAGACTATCAAGAAAACAAGTGGGCAAGAAACTATTTATATGGCTCTGAAATCAATTTTGACTTAGGTTTAGCTTCAAAGGTCAATATGATTTTACACGGTGATGGTTCTACTAACATTTTTGTAAAAGACGGTTTGCTTCCTTTCCGTTTTTACGTCAAAGAAACTTCGCCAAACTATTTAGAAACAGCCACAGCAGAAACGCTTTACAATGACAAAGAAGTAAACGCAAAATTTGATGTAGCGATAAGCAATCCACCGTTTAGCGTTGATTTAGATACACAAACACAGCGTGAAGTAAAAAATGCCTTTGTATTTGGCGATAAAAAGAATTCTGAAAACTTGTTTTTAGAACGCTATTATCAGCTTTTGAAAGAAGGTGGTCGTTTGGGTGTTGTTCTGCCTGAAAGCGTTTTTGATACAACAGAGAATAAATACATCCGCTTATTTCTTTTCAAATACTTCAATGTAAAGGCGATTGTTAGTTTACCACAAGTAACCTTTGAGCCTTATACATCTACAAAAACCAGTTTGCTCTTTGCCCAAAAGAAAACAAAAAAGCAAGTGGAGCAATGGAATACACTTTGGGACAAATACGGTAAAGAATGGGGTTTACTAAAAACAAGAGTTAACGATTATATGAAATATTTTGTCAAAGGAGACAAACTCAATAAAAAATGGGCAAAAGATGTGGTTACTGATATTGAGAAAGAAAACTTTGAAAATATTAAGACCAACATTCAACGCATTTTAAAGGATTATTTAACTCCTGAAGATGAAACTTTAGAGGTTAAACCGCTTTTGGAAAAATACAGCAAAGAAATCGACAGCATTTTAAAATTTGAGAAGGAAACAGATGTTTTTGGTTTCTATAATGCTTGGTGGGTTTTTGGCGAAGTAGCCAAAGAATTGGATTATGATATTTTTATGGCAGAAGCTGAAAATGTAGGATACAAAAGAACCAAAAGAGGCGAAAACCCAATGCCAAACGACTTATTCGATTTGGAATATGCTCCATATCAACTGGAGACAAAAAACATCATTGATTCTTACGACAAAAACCTAAAAGTATTAAATGACCTTTTGGATGAAAGCAATAAAGAACTTGAAGTCATAGAAAAGAAGATTAAGGATAAAGAAACAGAAGCCCAAAAAAAGAAAGCTGAAAAATTAACCGCTGATATTGAAGCACAAAAGGAAAAAATTGAAGGTGTTGAAGGAGAAAAAGCTCAAGTAGTTGGAATTCTAGAAACCTATTACGAATGCGATAAATTAAAATCTGAATACTTAGAAAGAACAGATACTGATTTGATTAACCATTTTAAAAATGGTGTGCTTTCTCGCTATAAAAGTGATGATATAGTGCTTCGCACCATAAAATCACAAACCATATTAGATAATATTAGAAAAGAAGTGATATGGGAGTAGTTTCATTTAATAGAAAATTGTCATCAATTAATCAAGATGATACAGTAAGGATTGACGCAAAATTCAATTCATTAATGAACTCTTCGAGTTATGATATTTTTAGTACCAATAAAACTAATCTTATTCCTTTAAAGGACGTTTTAATTCCAAATTATCAGCTTTTCGACTTTGAAGAAGACGAAGAATATTATGGAGTTCCTACGGGTAAAGAGTATACTAACGAATTTGGAGATATAACAAGTTCACAGATTATTACAAAGGATGACCATCCGAATAGATTAAGATATAAAGCAGACGAAGAATCCATTCTTATACCTAGCCTTAAAGGAGCGAGAACACCTGCTCTAAATTTTGATTTTGATTTATCGAAATATGTTTTTTCAAATGGCTTCTACATATTCAATGTTTCTAAAAATTGGAATAAAGAATTTGTACTTTTTCTGCTAAGAACAGAGAGATTAAAATTCGTATTAGATAATAATTTGTATAGGGGAATTGGGATTTCGTCATATAAAGAATCTGATTTTTTAAAGATAAAAATTCCACATATAAGCCTTGAAGAACAGATTGAAGCCGTCAAAAAAATAGAACCAATTAAACAAGAACTATTTAGGCTTAAAGATTCGAGGTTACAATCAGATATGATTATCAATCAAGTTATTGGTGAGGAGTTTAGTTTTGACTGGAAAGAATTTGAAAGTGTTAAACAGGAGAAAACATACTCTTCAAGCATAGTTGGTTTCGCAAATAATGTTGATTGTAGAATGGGTATCAGGTTTCATAATAAGGCAGGGCAATACGTTCAGTCATTTTTAGAACAAATAACCATCAAGCGAATAAAAGATTTTATTTCTGAACCTATTGTTTTGGGGAAAAGCGTTTCACCTAAAGACTATGACGAAGAAGGAGAATATTTCTATATCGCAATGTCTAATATCAAAACTTGGGCGTTTGATCCAGAAGACTGTAAAAAGGTTTCAGAAGAATATGCTTCTATTAATTTGAATAAGACTGTTCAAAAAGGTGATATTCTTTTGGCTCGTTCAGGTGAAGGAACTATCGGAAAAGTTGCTTTGATTGAAGATGAAGAAATCAACGGAATCTTTGCGGACTTTACGCAAAGAATAAGATTAACAGGGTTTGACCCTTTGTGTGCTTACTATTATTTCATGAGTGACTTTTTCCAATATCTTGTTTACACACATAAAAAGGGACTTGGGAACAATACAAATATTTTTCCAAGCCAGATCAAAGAGTTTCCAATGCCAGATTGGGATGTAACGAAACAAGCAGAAATAGTTGAAGCCATTAAAAGCCAATTGGACGAACAAAAGGAAATAGACAGACAGATTGAAGAAAAACAACAAGCGATAAACAAGATAATTGAAGACACAATAACACAATAGGTGAGTAAAAATGTGAATGATGGATTCTTTGGAAAGTGATACGTTTTGAATAGTTATTTTACATATAAATCTGAATTAGAAATATGACCGACCCCAAAGAAGATAAACAAGGGTGTAATGAGTCGCTTCGTAGGCAAGTAGTTAGTTGTATTAAAAACATTTTAAAGCTCCTACAAGGGCGTAACATTATATTTGGTGATATTAATTAAGAGACCAAGAAGCTGAACTTTGATTTACAACACATCCAATAAGTTCTGTGTAAATTCTATTTCGAACATAAATCACTTCTAATGACACCCAAAGAACAATCACAACGTAGGAATCGCTTTTACTTTTATGTATTGCTCTGGCTCGTCTCTGTGATCATAGCGTGGCACTCTGGGTATAGTGTTGGCAAAACAGTCAAGGGAAATGAGTTTCATAAGAGCAGCTTAGAAAGAACAGCTTTTCATTAACCTTGACAATAATTCAGATCGTTACTTATTCACTTAATTGAATCCTAAAACACCAAAGAACCTCTCACTTCTAAAGAGATTAATATAAACCCTTCGTTGACACGGTAATTTGAGTTTACATATTTGAAAAGATTAATAACATATTCAACATATAGTTCATGTTATTATTTCTCATGAAAGGTTTCAATATGCTTCATGGCAAGCTCAAGAAACCTCTTTTCTTCAATCGAAGTTGGAAAGCATTGATAGCTTTGATAATAGTCATCAATTGTTTGGCTAAACAATGTTCTCAAATCAGTTGTACTCCAATCGCTTTTTGGGAAATTTTCAATTAACTCATCTACTAGTTGATCTTTTTTGGTATTATAATTCAACTCCTTTTCATCTAGTATTTTGGCAAATCTGTTGAATACCTCAAATGATTTGGAAAACATCCTCTTCTCCATGCTCATTGAGAGTAGTTCCTCTTTGGGTATAACATTGGGATTGCCACTTGAAGCATTCCTCCAATAGGTTATAAAGAGTTCCTTTTGGAAATATCTTTCAATATCTTCATTGGAGTAGTAACCTTCAAATTGTTGATTACTTAAAGAATTAATTTCATTTGAAGAATCTTGAGGTAAAGATGAATTTCCAAAATCGCTATTAGTATTATCTATATCTCTATTCTTATTATCTATTATTAATTCTTTATTAGTATTATCTATTATGTTACTTGTCTCACGTATAGGGGTACTCTTCTCATGAATACCCTTGGCTTCAATCTGAATGGCACTACTCTCATCCTGAATGGGTGTATCCTCATTCCGAATAGCTATCTCCATATCCACGTATGGGGGTTCGGTATTAGCGGAGGGGGGTTCAGGTTCATGAATCCCCATACCTGAATCACGAACAGGCATCCCTTTATGCGAAGTATCCGCTTTATTGATCACCTGTTCTTTATTCGTTAGAAAAATTCTTCTTTGAAATTGATAACTCCAATTATTGGCGTAAACATTATTTACACTTATGTATCCTTTTTCTTGCAACCCTGAGATCAAAGATGAAACCGTTGATTTAGCAAACCCCAACATATTGCCTAAGTGCTGGTTGGTAGCAAAGCAGTAATTTGTCTGCTTTGCATAACTCTTGATCAATCCATACAATAGTTTCTCACTGGACGTTAAGTCCTTATCTGCAAGTACAGCAAAGGGTATTTGAATAAATTGCACCTTAGATATCGGCTGTTGATTTTCAATATTCGTTTCTAGATTTTCCATAGCTCTTAATTCTATTAATCGAATTGTTCCCTCTGTCTCTCTTCAGATTCTTGCCACTCCGATGTAAACAAAGAATTAAGACTTCCCTTCTCTTTGAGATAGTAGTAATCAGCAAATAAGTCATCTTCCGTGAGGTCTATTGAGTTCTCTTCATATGCACGACCACAATAGATATAGAGCAGTTCTTTTAGTAAAGGATTGTACCCTAGATCATGCATTTCCTGAGTGTCGTTTTTACTTAGACGTTCAAGGGATTCAAGCCATTCACAATGGAATAATTCATTGAGTTTGTCACTATCTCTGAGTCTAATATATTCTGCGTACAAGCTCTCATCAGATAGTCCTTTGGAGTTCTTGTGATGTACTCGACTACAATAGATTTGTAGGAGTGCTTTTAATAGGGGATTGAACCTTAGATTTTTAATTTCATTCATAATTTTTAGTTTTTAGTTTTTAAATAATTCATGAAGCATTTGCTTCACCAGAGTTCCAACTCTTAGGTAATTCGCTTTCGCTTTGCTTTGGATTGCTTCAAACAATTCATCGCTGATGTACAGATTAATTCTTTTCATTCATTGATATTTTTATCATATTTAGTTATTTATAATAAATACTTTTTCGTGTACCGTAAAGACACAAATCGGGCAAAAATATTTTCACAAAATATTAATTGAAGGCACGTAGATGATTAAGACATAGACGTACCTCTACCACCATCCTATTTTTCAAGGATGTACAGGCTAACAATCACTAAATGAGTAGGAATTGGCATCTGGCATGATTAATACATGCTAGAGCAACAGATAATTGAATCTAATTAGGCGGTGCACCGATTATTATAATTCGTGGATTTTGATTGGTTTAAGTCATAGTTATAAAATTTAAAGTTTAAAAAAGGTGACAAAAAAAAGGTCATGTCTCAAATTATTAAACATAGTCCTTCAGCTATCATTCCAAAGAATGAAACAGAGAATATTATATCATCTAACTATTAAACAATTAATATATTCTAGGCTGTTATCAGATCGATTCCATAATTTCGATATATCTACATATACGCCTAAAATGCAATAAAGGTTACAATTGGTCAACTAATAAAAGCCACATAAGGAGCTTAAAGGCACTTTAATATTTTTAATTAAGAATACCATATTAGAATAATACAATTAAAATTTTCATTGAAAATTCAAGTTTTCATATTCTTAATTAAGAATTTTAGAAAATGATTGATTGGAGTGAGTATCGCCTTTTTATAGTGATAAGATATTTGAAATTGGTGCGTGTTAGGTGGGTGTATGAAAATCTGTAGGACAATGAAAATATCCTAAACGTTACAAACTAATTAATTTGAAAAATAAACTTGAAATTTTATGATTTTCAATCTTGGATAATATTTGACTCACAACAATAAGTCAGGTAATAGAGTAATTATGACAAAAATGTCGTTGATAAATCGGTTCATTCCTTATCTCATCACAACCGTACCTTTTTACCCCAGTCTTATGCTTTAGCTAGATTCAAGTAATCCAGAAAGGTCGATATAGGTAAATAGGACAACATTTTGAGTTAAATGCAGGTGGTACACGTACTAAAAATCACTTTTGAAATCTCTGTACAGTGAATATTGTCTTCTCGGAGTATTTATTAGTAAATGAGAGAAATGAAAAACCATAAACTAAGCATTAGATTGACGGACAGTGAACATCAAAGGCTAATTGCCCTACAACAAGAACTGGAACTGCCATACAAATCAGATTTGATAAAGATTATTCTAGAGAAAATAGAAGACAGATTAATTAGACTACAGGATTAGGAGTAAGGAGGACAGTGGACATTGTTTTGTGCACCGTGATTTTGGGTATCCCTGATGCGTACCCCCCCCGTGTGCCCTCTTTTCCTGCATTGGGGGTCTTTCAAAAAAGAAAAATCTGGATATTTCGCAGGTGGTTTACTAATTATAATTTTTTATAAAATTTTATAAAATGTATTCAATAATAGCGTTACATTTAATCGATAATAATCAGTAAGCTGGTTGTTAATTGTGAGTAGTTAAACCTTCATCTTTAATTAGGTGGAGGTTTTATTTTTTTGGTCTAGTTAAAAAGTGTAACACAACTATTTATTAGTCGTACCAACATAATGCTCTAACCTTAAAGAACCGCCTATGATTCTATCCCAATTCCTGATTGATAAAGAAATCGCCAAGGTTTACGTAGAAAGGGATCGACATATAAATATTGTTTATAAGCAACGGCAATACATCTTGAGTTTCCTTGATAGTGCGGAGGAATTTTTTGACACTATTGTTTCTAGCGATTGGTTAGAGTACGAAATATTCCCGAATTCAGAATTTCTGCTGATAGATGAACTAGGTATAATGGATGAATTCACGTTTCACTTAAATTAAACGCCTATGTACATGCCCAAACTATTTATGATTACTACACCAATTGAGGGTTTTGCTGAGGTGAACATGAGTGAAGATGGAGCTTGTGATCAGATTAGCGTTTTATTTAGGTCTAAACAAGTCGTTTTTAAAATGCGTGAGCCAGATTATGTTGAGGACTTCATGAAGATTGTAGATCAGGAATGGGTTGAGTACACCTTATCTAATAGTGATCACTTCATGGTTCACCATTATCTTATGAATGAATATTCGCTAAGTTTGAATTAAGCAGTTGTAGCCATTTTTACATATTTCATTTTGATCCTTGACACTTTTTCATTCTTGGCAGTACCACCAGAAACATATCTACCTCAATTCCCAAATAATCTTAATTAAAAGGGCATCACTTTTTCAGTACCCATATTAGTATAGTCACACCAATTATCTGTTGGATAAAAAAGGAACTATTAAATGCAACATTATTGTAATTTATACGTTATATGTAATTATATATCAAAACAATTTACTTTATGAAAAAATACGCCATCTACTGTCGTGTGTCATTGAATAATGGTGAGCAAACGAATTTGAATCAAGAAGTAATTCTTACGGAATACTGCCAAACAAATGGTTGGGATTATGATGTATATAGCGAGCAAGAAAGCAGCAGAAAGACTAGACCAATTAAAGCAGCCCTTCTAGAAAAACTAAGGCAACACCACTATGATGGCGTTTTAATATACCGTTTAGATAGGTGGGCACGTAGCAGCCGAGAATTATTGCTGGAGATTGATGAACTGGTTATTAAAAAGGAAATTGACTTTATTTCGGTATCAGACAATCTAGATTTCTCAACAGCACAGGGTCGACTTCACTTTCATATTTTATCGGCATTTAGTGAATTTGAGAGAAGCCTCATTAGTGAGAGAACGAAGGCAGCGTTGCAAAGAATTGGTAAAATCAAAAAGCTTGGTAGACCTGCTGGTTCAAAGGATCAAAAGAAAAGGAAAAATGGAGGTTATTTGCTACGTGAATACAATAAGAAAATCGAAGCAGCAAAAAATACTCCCCCAAATAACTAATTGCCCTTATTTCTGATCCAGAGCCAGCAACCTCCCCTGTATATTATACCACCAAATAAAGGAACGTTTATTTGGTGTATGTAAATTCATGCTTAGATTTCGTAGTGATTAAATACTGAGACCTACTCCTAACTAATAAAAGTTGCATCTTTAAAATACTGATAATAAACTCAGATACATGAACCGCTATACGATCCTAAAGTCACAAAAGAATAAAGAAGGGTCTTGTATGATCTATCTAGAATCAGATGAAACCCAAAACGGTAAAAGAGTTCGAAAAAGAAAACCCTCTGGGATTAGAGTTAAGCCGAAGAATTGGTCAGATGCAAAAAGGATTGTTCTCAGTGGTGATCCAATCCATGAAGATAAAAACAGTCACCTTGAAGAATTTATATCTTCAGCAAAAACTCGTACCAGTCAGTTAAAGGATATCAATTACAAAAAGAAGTTCTTAACAGACTGGATAGAAGAATACATCGAACTTAGAAAATCAAGAGGAACTAAACGAAGTTCGTTCAAAGAGTTTATCACCCTTACGAATAGGCTAAAAAGGTTTCAGAATTACGCAGGAGCAGACTTCACATTCGAAGATATCAATTTGATTTTTAGTGATCAGTTCATCATTTGGCATTCGAAAGAAGGGTTTGATCCAAATACAATACACAAGACCTTTTCAGCACTTAAAACAGTTTTAAACCATTATTATGATCGAAAACAAGAACTAAAGATTAGTCTTGGTGATGAATTTAGAAATGTAAAATTTGGGAAGGTACAAACACATTCCTCTCCCCCATTGCCATTATCATCAGAAGAATATGAGCATTTAGTTTTTCTTTTTCATCTAATGAATGGGACTATTGCTGGTTTTGGAACAATTGAAGATGATTCTTACAATAATATTCTTTTTGAACTTGAACCACACGAAAAAGTGTTTGATGCTTTTTTATTAGCGTGCTCCACTGGATTACGGTTTAGTGATATACACCGTATTAAACCGAATATGATCCGCAACGACATTTTGTATATCGAACCAGTTAAAACTGAAACAACTAAGAAAGATAATTTGTGTAAAATCCCATTGAATTATGCCAGTTATGGGATTTTAGATAAGTACAATTTTGATACGTACTCTTTAAAAATGACGAATCAACATTATAACAGAATTTTGAAAATTATCATGAAGTCAATAGGGTTTGATGATCCAGTTACCATAAAAATGTATAGTGGTCTTGGTGAACCTATAGAGAAGACTTTCCCTAAACATGATGTGATTTCTTCCCATAATGCACGGGACACGTTTATAACATTTTCCATCAAAGTGGGAATTGATATCCCATCAATAATGGAAATGACAGGACACACAAAATATGACACAATGAAGAAATATATAAAGCTAGATGATAATCACTTAATTCAAAGTATGAATAAGTGGGGTAATGCCTCCATAAAATTCAAAGAACTAGCAAACCACAAAAAGAAAATAGTACCATAATTCAATACTTAATGAAATAATAGTACCATATAATATGCTTTTAAATGATTTAAAGAAATATAATCGAATCCTGCCACCCCGACGACCTTTTAAAGGATGATTGTTAATTCAGTCATCCTTTTTTTTATCCTATTCGATCAAGAACCTGCGACAAGTCGCAGCACTAGGCGTGCCCATTCAAATGCAGCTTGTTGATGAAAGTCATTTAATATTTTTGTCAACTTTGATTCCCAAAAAGGTAAATTTTGCGTAAATAGAAAAGTCAACCAATTCTAACAAAGATGAAAGCCTTTAAATACGTCGCTACGCTTATATTTTTAATTAGTGGACTCTTCGTCGTTCACTTTTTTTCAAATCCATATAAGTCAGAGCACCCTACTTTAAATGAAACATCTGCTTTAGCGGATATTCACTTGAGTAACGTGAAATATTATGCCAAGGAAAGTTCGTTAGATAGAAGTTTACTCCATCTTGATCAAGCGATAGGGATGATTAGAGAAATACAAACGGATATTGATACGGAAAGTGATGAAATGATAAATATTGCCATTGAAGGGTTAGAAAAAGTAAGAAGTGATATCGAAAAAGGAGAATTAGATAAACATGCCTTGGATACCAATTTTGAAAATGCACTAAATCAACTTGCGCGAGCCGAACTAAGAGTGTCTGAACGCTATGCAGAAAGCAACCATCCTGAATTGGCTAAAGTAGCCCTTAAATATGCCAATATGCACCTTAAAAGCTCATTTGGATATTCTAGTAGGCCAGATTTCAAGATGGAACAACATATATATATTGAAATTGACTCGCTCCTTCATACGGAAAGTGTAGCTTCTGTTATACTACTTGAGAAGATTGACTACATAATAGAAGAAATAGATAATTTGATAGCTCAACAAGCGAGTAAATAGTCATTAAAAGTAAATATCTCGGGCCACTCTGAAGGTATTGGTATGTGCCTCTATTATCAATTTAATATCCTCTGAATATCCCCCTCCCATAGTGACTACTATTGGTATGTTATGCTTTTGGGTGAGAGTAAAGACATGCTGATCACGTTTCTTACATCCATCCATGGTTAATCCTAATCGGCCAAGTTTGTCTGTAGCCAAAACATCCACACCAGCTTGATAGAAAATAAAGTCAGGCTTCTGTCTTTCTATTAACCATTCCAAATTCTTAGAAAGCAGGTCTAGGTACGTTTTATCACTAGTGTTATCTTCTAATTCAATATCAAGATCAGACCTCTCCTTATGCATTGGGTAATTCTTTTTTCCATGCATACTAAACGTAACTACCGCTGGACTATTGGTAAATATTTCGGCAGTACCATTACCTTGATGAACATCCAGATCCACGATCAAAATACTCTTCACTAAGCAAGTATCGAGTAAGTATTTAGCTGCTATCGCTTGATCATTGAGTAGACAAAAGCCTTCTGCCCGATCACTAAAAGCATGATGGGTGCCCCCTGCAATATTAAAAGCCACTCCATGTTCCATTGCGAAATGGGTGCATTGTAAAGTGCCTCCGTTTATTGTAAGCTCTCGCTGCACTAACGAATCAGACAGAGGGAAGCCACTTCTTCTCTCTTCAGATCTTGTTAAGCTTAGGGCTTGGAGTTTCTTCCAGTAATCCCTAGTATGTACAGCTAGAACTTCTCCCTCTGTGAGTTTACGAGGAGCAAAAAGATCTTCTTCGTCAATGATACCTTCAAGAAGTAACTGGGAAGGTAAAAGGTCATACTTCTGCATAGGAAACCGATGCTTTGGGGGCAAAGGATGATTGTATTCTTTGGACCAGGCCACTTTAAGCATAGCTACCTAACTGAACTCGAAAGAAGTGGTTTGAAAATTACTTATAAAAGGCTTTGTACCATTTCACAAAACTATCAATTCCCTCCTCGATAGATGTTTTGGGCTCATAGCCGGTTTCTTTTTTCAATTCGGTCACATCTGCGTAGGTACTTACCACATCACCTTCTTGCATTGGCATGAAGTTCTTCTTCACCTCTACTCCTAGGGCATTTCCCAACACATCGATGAAATCCATCAATTGCACTGGCTTGCTATTTCCAATATTGAAAATACGATAGGGAACATTGTTATGATTTGGCTTAGGTATGGACTCTAAAACACCACAAACGCCCTTGACAATATCGGTGACGTATGTAAAGTCCCTTTGCATATTGCCATTGTTGTAAACATTGATGGCTTCCCCGTTTGAGATTGCCTTAGCAAAAAGCATAGGAGCCATATCTGGTCTTCCCCAAGGTCCATAAACCGTAAAAAAACGCAATCCTGTGGAAGGAATTCCGAACAAGTGGCTGTAAGTATGAGCCATCAACTCATTACTTTTTTTGGTAGCGGCATATAAACTTGCTGGCTGATCTACTTTGTGGTTAACTGAAAATGGCTGCTCACTATTGAGTCCATATACACTGGAGCTGCTGGCATATACCAAATGCTTCACAGGATATTCACGACATGCTTCTAAAATATTATTGAATCCCACGACATTGGATTGGATATAAGCTCTGGGATTATCAATACTATATCTCACACCAGCTTGAGCTGCCAAATGAATGACATAATCGAATGAAGAATTTTTAAACAGATCAGTTAAGGCCTTTTCATCAGAAATATCTACCCTATTAAACTCGAAACGATCGTAAAGTCTGCTCTTAGTCACTTTGCCATACCTGATGAAATCAGGATGGATTCCTAACTCCTTCAAACGCTCAAATTTCAATGTCATCGGATAGTAGTCATTGATATTATCCAAGCCTACCACCTCGTATTCTTCCGAAGATTCCATAAGCATTTTCACCAGATGAAAACCGATAAATCCTGCGGCCCCCGTGACGAGTATTTTTTTATTCATATAGATCTATTCTGGCCATGAGGCAATTTACATCAAAGCCTATTTTGTCTAAGAGACCACCAATCCTTTTCGAAGTATCGGTAGAGCTTATTGTTATTGGTATTATCTACATTGACTGTGCTCGACAATCCAACTTTGGTGGATTGTCTCACCGAAACAAATCTCCCAAACCTAAAGGGCGCTGGCACCACATACACCGGTGAATTTAACCTTGAAAGGTTTCCACTCACCCAAATATCATCTACAAAAAAGGCTTCCTTTGGCGCTTTGTCAAGCTCGTGAACAGTTCGATCAAACAATTTAGGTTTTACTGCAAAGCTAGCAGCACCTTGCAAACAATCCACTCGAACTGGTTCGGTTACGGAATTGTCCCTTCTATAAACCCTAACTATTCCCCCATATAACTGCACTTTATCAGCATGATCAAAACTCAAAGGCACAGTCCATCCAGACAAAGTCAGCGCTGCATCTGGGAGTAGTTTGGCATGATGAACATAATTTTCCACCATCTCCTTTGAATAGATCTGATCATCATCAAGAACAATGATTAATTGTTCTGGTGAGTCCTTATACAAATCCAAAGTGGGCAGCATTTTAGTGGCAGGCCCAAGATCATTCTCCAGCCAGTTGATCTCCACCAAAGGATGATTCTTGACATATTCGGGAATCACATAATTTGTCTTATCCCTTTTGAAATGTCGAGGAAGGTTGATGATGATTTTGGCTGGCAATACGGATTGATCAGTGAGTGAATTCAACGTTGGTTCAAATCCTCGGAATCTAGTAGGCAAAATAGACAATGAAATTACCGCCTTGGATTGTTCCTTCCCTATCATCTTCCCAACCCAATACTCAGGGCTTTTAGTCCTGAGTTTCATAAGTCTAACTATTTCCTTAAATATTCGCACGTTTCAAATTCTATAGATTCTCGGCAAAATTAGCCGAATATGTAACATTTCCTCAAAAGCTTGCTTGGCTTATCTCAAAGAGTATTTTGTGAAAGTTTCGTTAAGTTTGCATCTTCTTTTTTTAGCATTACCCCTGTTGACCCGTGGATAAAAAACATTGGATAAGTCCTGAAGAAAGGATAGCGTATTACCTCAATCATCATAAATCCATTGAGCTGAACATCAGCGAGTTGATGGAGCTCAAAAATCGAAACTTCTGGACCAAAACAGAAGTGAATTACTTCTCCTTTTCAGACTTCAAAGGCAGTCTCACACATTGGTACTGCAAACATTTGATGCACTTACCCGCAATCAGAGAAATCAGAGCCCTGCCTTTTTTGAAAAGTTACCGTGACCTACACTCTCTGGTCGATTTCTTCCTACCATTTGATCAAATTGAATCAAATATTGAAGAAGTGAAATTTCCAATTTTTTATGGTGAATCAGGAGCTACCGATGAATTGCCTGTGATCAGAAAAGCAAGAAGAGTATCAGATAAGGCGGCTGTTTTATATGACTTACGCTCGCTTCGATACAACACTCCATGTCTAGTAGTGGAAAAAAACGACATACCTTGGAGTAAAAAAATCAATAGCGTTATTTGGCGAGGGGCAACTACCGGTGAAAGCGTCAGAGAAGATTTTGTGAAGAGCTATTTTGAAAAATATGATATTGGTTTTTCAACAGTCAAACAAAAACCGCATCTCGAAGCATTTGTTAAAAATAAAATTTCTGTGAGCCAGCAGCTCAACTACAAATTTATTGTAAGCCTTCAGGGCAACGACTTGGCTAGTAATATTCGGTGGGTTTTGTATTCGAATTCCGTTGTGATCATGCCAAAACCAGAATGGACATCATGGACAATGGAAGAAAAGCTTATCCCATATGTTCATTATTTACCTCTGAACGATGAACTTTCAAATCTTGAAGAACTACTAGCTTGGGCAGCAAATAATGACAATCAGTGCAATGAAATTGCACAAAATGGAAAGCAATATGCCTTCCAATTTCTTGATAGAAAATATGATACTAATATGCGAATGATGTTCCTAAAAGAATACGCCAAGCGATTAGAAATTATAGTATAACAAAACTTGACCTATGATAGATATACTAATGCTGTCCACCAAAGACATTGATATTTATACTCAATATTCTATTCCGATTTGGAAGAAATACTGTGCCCAGCACGGCTATGACTTTCACCATTTCGGTGAAAAGCTTATTCCTGATATGGCATTCACTTGGAGTAGGATAAAAATGATTCAAGATCATTTAAAGGTAACCAAAGCAGATTATGTGGTCATGGTGGATGCTGATACTTTCATATATCACGACCAATTAGGTCTGAGTTTGGAATCGCTTATAGATAAGCATATGACAGCCGAAAAGCAGATTCTATTTCAAAAAGATGGTTCAAATACGTTTGGCATCTACTTCTCTCACAACTTTAAACTAAGCTGGGAGCTCAAGCGATGGACACTTCCCAATGCTGGATTCAATATCATGAAAAACAGCATAGATGTACGCAGCATGATAGATGAGTGGTTGACATTAGGTCAAGGAAAACTGAGGCATCTGGCAGATGTACATCCTAGAACTCAGAACGTACTCCTTAGAGGTGTGATGCAAGAACCAAAATTCGACAATATGATAGGCTACTTGCCTTCTGAGATTGTCAGTAAGCGTAACACCAAGTTTTGTAAGCATCTCTCCGCACTCACTAAAGAGGAGATAGCAGAACGCATCAAAGTTGAGTATGATAAATACAACTGGGAAGCTTAATTATATCCTCAGGTTTTATGTGTAGCAATTGCTAACAAAATGAGTGAACCAACGTCAACTCACCTTCAGAAAGAGCCTTCAGTTTGCATAGTGCTCATCAACTGGAATCAGTTGAATTTGACGCTGGACTGCTTAGAATCTATAGGCAAAATTAACTATTCCAATTACAGGGTGGTAGTAGTTGATAATAACTCCAAAGAAGATCCTAAGAATAAAATCAAAGCGTCCTACCCACATACCGAAGTTTTGCAACAAACTGAAAATTTAGGTTTTGCAGAAGGCAATAATGTTGGATTCCGTTATGCTTACGATCATGGCTTTGAACTTATCTTGGCTTTGAACAATGACACAATCGTAGAACGAGATTTCTTAAAAATCTTAGTTAATAAGATTAGTGCTAGCAATAATAAGTACACCGCATTATCACCGAAAATCTATTTCAAACATGCCCCGAGAATGATTTGGGCTCTGGGTGGAAAAGTCAGCGTTGGCAAAGCCAAAGGCTATAGCTATCAACGCAAGGTTATAGATGTAGGTCAATTCAAAACTACTATCGCGCCGGACTACCTTACAGGCTGCTGTATTTTGATCAAAGCAGATGTGTTAAAAGAATTTGGAGGATTCAATAAGGACTATTTTGCCTACTACGAAGACACTGATCTCTCCTACCGACTAACAAGCGAAGGGTATCAAATAGCCGTGGTACCAGAGTCAATCATTTGGCATGTAGCAGGTGGATCTAGTCGGCATAATAAGCGCAAGCCACCGTTTCTATCTTACTTGGGAACAAGAAACCGACTGATGTTCTTCAAGACTCACATGTCCGGAATCAAGAAGGTTTATACCTTATCATACATCCTAATAGATGTGATTTTCTCGACAATCTATTATGCAATAACCCTACAGTTTAGCCACACAAAGGAACTTTGCAGAGGAGTGGTAGATGGGATTACTTATAAAAAAGCTGAGGATAATTAACAATAATATTCTTCAATGAAGTTGGAAATTCATTGGCCCCTAATCTTTCGAACTCAGGTGATATATTCTTATCCTTGAAATAAGAAAACAGACTAAATCCATTTTCAATGCAAAACTTGATATAGTCATCATTGACTATTTGATCCGTATTATACTCTTGGTGAGAAAAATTGCGTAGCTTATGCTTGATCAACTTAATCCCTCCGAGATAAGAAAAATGCCAACCAGCTGAATCAATAGCTCTTAAAGGAAATCTTCGAAGCTCTCTGAGATCATCTAATGAAAAATCATTAAGCACACTATACTTCAACCACAAAGTACCCTTCCAGATGTTTCTTCTTTTCTCTCTGTTATTGACAAAATAGTAGAAGTTATCCATTCGAAAAAGTATGGGAATTAGCTGCTCATCATTGAGTGAAATCATAAGCTGCTTTAGTCTTAGCCTGTTTTCAGAAATGCCTTTGAATAGATCAATTATCAAACCAAATAAGCACGCTATAATCGACCTAATTTTATCAAGATTACTAAAGGATTGAACCTTAAACCTGTTTTCTTCCTTTAGCTGATTTACCACTTCAATGTTTGGTATTTCGTCGACATCCCCCATCATCACTACATCATCCGGTTGTGCCTTGAGAATTTCCAATCCTTTCTTGATTTCATTGCGCTGGTATGCCTCTCTTTTCCAAGCTACCTTCTTAGATTCTCTAAAATTGGGCATAGCCACTTGCACATAAGTGATTTTATCTAAATATTGAGCATACCGCTCCATATTGCCATCAAAATTGAAAGCTTTAGATGCCCCGTTGAAAGTCTGGTCGGATTCTACAATAACGAAATGATCTACATGTGAATACAGATAACTAAGACGGAGCTCCAGTAGATCATACTCATTGAAGAATGTGAAGCAATCAAAGATCTTTGGGCTTTCACTCATGACATTGAATCAAACTTTGACCAATCAACCAAAGGCGCCAAGAAAGCTATTTCTGCATGAGTCGATCGGGAGGGAATAGGCGAAATAAGAACTCTGCCTTTACCAAATAGCATGTTAAACAAACCACCTATTCCTAGCAATCTTTTGAAAGCCTTAAAGTCCTTAGGGGTAACACCGCTTGTGTGCTTTAACCAAATATTAAAATCATTTCGCAGGGTTTTCACCTTACAAGCGAAAGTCATTGTAGTGGAATTGGTACGCTTCCAGTGAGTGCTCTTGGTCAAAACTACTCTGGTAAGCTCTCCACCATTTTTCACCAATGGATTGCCGCCATTCTTCGCATCCACATATTTATCCGGATGATCATAAAGGGTAACATAGTCTGCGATTTGCAAACCCTCTTCGACGCAAATAGCACTATCACTTAAATGCAAGTAATCATCCTCCAGTAAATACACAATCTGGCTGTCATTATAGTGATCTATAGCATATTGGGCAACATGACGAAATGAAGCTGAATTACCTAGATTGATAATCTGTGGTACTATGCCGCAACTTCGGATCATTTCGAGAGTATCCTCCTCGCAGTTATCAGCAAAGAGGATGATATTCTCAAAACCGAAAATTCCAATAGCATTTTCTAGGCATTCCTTCTTGGTGGCTTTCGCTAATTTTTCCTTAGGTCTGCCTTTGTCCGATAGGCGATATAGTACTTGAATACTCATTATGTGAAAAGCTGGATCATTTATCGAAGTACAGCATCAGTGGTCATACCCTCTTTCAACTCAATGATTTCATCCGCCACATGAAAGTATTTTTCATCATGAGAGATCACTAGAACAGTCTTGTTCATGGCCTTCAGCTTTGGAAGCAACTTGTTATAAAAGATGGATTTAAAATAGGGATCTTGATTGGCTGCCCACTCATCGAATAAATAGAAATCCTTGTCATCTAAAATATTAGCAATCAACGCCAACCTACTTCGTTGACCATAGGATAAGTTGGTCGTAGTGAATGCCTTGTTTTCCACAGAGACCTTTTCTTCCATCTCTAACAAATGAATCAAATCATCTGCATTCTGCTCTACCCAATCATCTTCCAAGTGATAGAGATAAGGGAAAGTAAAGGAGTCTGCGAAGTAAGCCGAAAAGCTTTCGCGATAAGCGAGAAGGTTGTTTTGGGAAATTTTCGTTTCACCTTCAAGTTTGATTTGTCCACCTATTGGCAAATATAGACCAGTCAGCAGCTTAGCAAAAGTCGTTTTCCCACTACCATTTCCTCCAATCAGAAATGTGATTTGGTTCTTTTTGATCTCAAGGTTAAGCGGCCCAAACACCAACTTACGTTCGTGCATGGAGTTCACATACTCGTATTGCACATTTTCGAATTTGACAAAAATGTCATTTTTAGGATTTAATGCTGGAATAGGATCATGGCTATCTATTCTTTTTTCTGCAATCGATAGATTCAAACTCTCAATCTCTCCCATCGCAGCTTCAACTTCTTTGGTATCTCTGATAAAACCACTCACCTTTCCGAAAAATGGCAAAAGGAAAAGTACAATTGGCAAGAAAACTTTGAACCGCTCAAAATCTATATCAATATAGCCAGTACATAGAAAGAGAAATATACCAATGAAAAGAAAGGTAAGCATGTCTGTGACTCGCTCACTCACGCCTGAAATTACCTTGGCTTTCACATCATAATGCGTAGACTTTTTCACATCCGTGATGATCACCTTATTGATAAACGCCTCTCGCTTGCTTGCGTTGAGCGTTAACTCCTTTAGTCCACGTACCATATTGGAAAGAGCGGAAAAAACCAGGTTATTATACTTTAATCCACTCTTATTGAACTGCTTAAGCTTTGGAACAAGAGCAATCAAGAGAAAAGCCTGAAGAGCAAATATGATCAAAAAGTAAGTGGTGATTTCTGAATCTACTATAAACATCCTAGCCATGGTAATGACAATAGTAGTAGACGCTATCACAAACGGAGGAAATCGATTGACAACATGTGCTACTGTCTTAATATCTCTAGTAAGCACAGGGACTATTTTACCCTCCATACTCTCAATGTACTGATACTCAGCCTTAAGCAAATCGAGTGACAGATTCCTTGTAAGTTCTCTACTCACAATGCTTGTAAGTTTCGCCATGAAATAGGTAGAAGCAACCCCCACCCCTGCTGCAAGCACACTGAATAAAAGGACTTGAATCAAAAAGGTGATATCTACTGCGTCTTCCAATGCATCTTTGATGAGATTGATAACATTGGCTGTAAAAAGTCCAGATAACAAACCGCACCCAAGACCTAGCGTGAAAAGCCCTGGCTTCAGTTTGATGATTGAAATGAATTTATTCATTGAAAAAGCTATGTACTGATTCCGCGAAAGACCTCTAAATCAAATCACAGAGTATTGAATACCTGATAATTGGAGCCGCAATGATTTCCCTTATCATCTGCAAAGATCGTAATATTTTCCTTTCTTGGGTGGATGGTGAATCGTCTTACTATTTCTGTGCTATCACTTTGCGATAAAGCTCCAATTGACTTTCGAAACAATGATCCCAAGTTAAATTTTCAGCATAAGCTCTTGCCTTTTCCTTCAATTCAGATTGCTCCTTTTTTGATAAATCCACCACGGCTTTAGCAACTGCAGCAGGAGCCACCTCATCCAAAACAATACCAGCCTGAGACAATTTTATGTGCTCCAAAGCCGCTCCATCATTAGCTGCAATGAGTGGCAAGCCCGAAGAGAGCGACTCAAGCAATGAAAGGCCAAAAGTCTCCCATTTACTCAAGGCAAAACCTATGTCCGCACTGGCGTAAAACTTGGCCATCTCTTCCTTTTCTTTGATAAAACCTTTCAAATGAACATGTTCAAATCGTTCAGCAGCTTTTTTAGCCAATGACTCATAAGGACCCATTCCGGCTACCACCAATACAGGCTCCAATTCTAGCTGCTCACACATCAGTGGATAAGCTTCTAACAACACATCTAGGCCTTTCTCCTTACTAAACCGATGAGGAAAAAATAGAAGAAGTCTATTGTGATTTCCTTTTTTAAGCTCGTTGATTAATACTTCATCCTTTTGACTTGGATTAAAGAGTTCTGAATTAACACCTAGAGGAATAAAATCAACATTTTTCAGTCCGTTAATCTCCATTCGATCCTTGATCAACCTGCTAGAAACGATCACTCCATCCATGTTATTGTACTGCTTGCGGGCATGACGCCAGGCTAATGATTCACCTGATCGCGCCATATAATTCCCAAGAGGCTCCAAAAATCTTTTTATATAAGTCACTGGAAAGTCTGCATGCCAAAAACCAATCATTTTGGCTTTCAAATGATGTTCATTGACAATTTTGCGAACTATCCTAGGCATAAAATAAGGCGAACCTATCTCAATCAAATCAGGATCTAGCCGAGACAAAACACCCACCATTGGTTTGCTTTTCACAAGATATCGATACTCCCAGTTTCCATAAACCTTTGGTACTTTCAAGTGCTCGATGAAGGCATTTTCACCAATCTGCTCGGTATAAGTCCTTTCGTCATGCATTACGAAAGCGTACTTAACATCTGTTCTGTATTTGTAAAATTCCATTTTCTCCAAATGGTATCTTCTCACACCACCTCCTGAAGGGCTCCAGAAATTGTTGCAATCCACAATGGTGGGTAAGCTGGTATTCTGATCAAGATCTTTCTTAATAGTCATTAAATCAATTGGACAGACGCTTGTATTCATCGAAAAGATCTTTGCAGAGGCTCTCCCAATTTTGAGATTCGGCATAAGCCAAAGCCGCAGCTCTGGCGTTGTTATAATAGGTTTCATCATCCACCAACTTGATGATCTGCTGATAAAATGCTTCCTCATTTTGAGGCTCTACCAATGCTCCTGTGACTCCATCTTGGACGATATCTACTGGTCCTCCTTTGGCGGCTGCTACTACTGGTAGACCTGATGCCAATGCTTCCAAAACAACATTTCCAAACGTTTCAGTGGTGGATGGAAACACGAAGATATCTGCAGAAGCATAGGCCACTGAAAGGTCTTCACCTCTAAGAGTTCCCGTAAATACCGCATTGGGCATGGACTCTTCCAAATAAGTTCTTGTGGGGCCATCCCCTACTATAACCATCGCGACATCAGTTCTTTTAGCTTCTATGAGTTTATAAAGCCTCAATAAAGTTTCCGGTTCCTTCTCTCTGACTAGCCTACTGACGAAAAGGACAACTTTATTTCCTTTAGGGATTTCAGCCCAAAAACCTTCTTTCCTTTTTTTCGGAGTGAAACGATCGGTATCAACGCCTCTACCCCAAACCTTTAGTTTGTCTTTTTTCACATTTATACTGAGCAAATATTTTCGCATGGTCTCTGTTGGTGCAAATACCACATCTGTTTTCCTATAAAGCTTGTACAGCCAATTGAAAACAGGTGCTAATAGTTGATCGATTTTTGGAATGAAGCGGAAGTAATAACTCGCAAAACTAGGGTAGTGCGTATGATAAATGGATGTAATTGGGATATGTCGTTTATTAGCGTATTTCACCGCAAAATTCCCAATAAAAGTCGGACTGCTATAGTGAATTACTTGAGGATTGAAATCGTCCAATATTTGGGTGAGATCTTTCATTTTCCAAGGCAGTGCTAGCTTATACTCCTTATCCTTCTCTGGGAGTTTCTTAGACGGACAGACATAGACTTTATATCCAATATCATTTAATGGTGGCTGAGGCGTAATGAAGATTGGATCAAATTCTTCTTTAGGTAAACGCTTGATAACTTGATGCATGGTGATACTCACTCCATCAAAATCTTCCTCCATTACATCTAGAAAAAACGCAATTCGCACTTTTGCCATCCATTAGTTCGTTTGCTTACAAAAGTAATCTTTCTAGCCAAGCCAAAACAATTGAATTACACGTGCGCTTCATGTGAACATAGAATAGGATCGAATCAAGCAAATTGCAGTAAGAAACCAATTGACCGCTAAAAACTTTCGATCATTCTAGGTACTTTTACAAATCAATTTGAAACCTTCCTTTTCCGTAGAGAGATCATTAATGAGCACTATTCTTCAAAAAAAATACGCATCTTATCAAGAGCCCCAGAAAATAAAAGCACTTAATCTTTACCCATTCTTCAGAAATATCCAATCTGGACAAGATGCTGAAGTAATGGTAGAAGGCAAAAAAGTATTGATGTTTGGCTCGAATAGTTATTTGGGTCTGACTACTCATCCTAAGATCAAAGAAGCTGCAATAGCTGCAATTAAGAAATACGGTTCTAGTTTATCTGGTTCGCGCTATATGAATGGCACGAGCGACATGCATACTGAACTAGAAAGAAGGCTCGCCATATTTTTAAACAAGCCTGCCGTTGCTCTTTACAGTACAGGATTTTCGGTAAATATTGGTGTCCTCCCAACGATCGCTGGCAAAGGAGACTATCTGTTTTTGGACAGACTCAACCATGCCTCAATTTTTGAAGGCGCAAAATTGTCTCAAGCACAATCAGTTGTTTTCCGTCATAATAACATGGAATCACTCGAGCAAAAGCTCAGCAAAGTTCCATTAGATGCATTCAAGTTTATCGTTGTTGATGGCATTTTCAGTATGGAAGGTGATATTGTCAAGCTTCCAGAACTCATGAAGTTGGCAAAAAAATACAATGCTGCTGTGATGACGGACTGTGCACACGCAATTGGTGTAATAGGCAAGAATGGCTCAGGTACACCAGATCACTTTGGTCTGACGGATGAAGTAGATATCATCGGCGGCACTTTGAGTAAATCGTTTGCTTCATTAGGTGGCTTTTGTGCTGCAGATGAAGACACGATCAACTATTTGAAGCATCACTCGCGCTCAATGATTTTTGCAGCAAGTATCACTCCACCATCTATAGCTTCTGCTTTAGCAGCTTTAGATATCATGGAGACTGATGATTCCTACCGTTTACGTCTTTGGGACAATACGCATTACACCTTGAAAGTAATGAAGGAACTTGGTTTCGATACAGGTGTCTCTGAGTCCCCTATCATTCCGATCTTCGTCAGAGACAATATGAAGGCTTATAAGCTAACGAGCATGTTATTTGATAAAGGCGTATTTGTCAACCCTGTGGTTTCCCCGGGTGTATCACCAGAAGACTCATTGATTAGATTTTCTATAATGTCATCACATACGCATGATCATATAGACAGAGCCGCAGAAATCCTTTTTAAAGCTGCCAAAGAGGTAGATCTCTTTCAAAACGCTCAATAAACACCATGAAAGTATTGATAACGGGGGCAAATGGGTTTTTAGGAAGCCATTTGGTAGAGCAGTCGTTATTGATGGGGTACGAAACCACAGCAGCCCTAAGATCTGGTGCGGATTTGTCTAATCTTAGTGAGCTAGAAGGCTATCAAATCTTGAACATGGATTATTCGTCTGAAGAGTCTATTAGAAATTCTCTCATCGATTTACCCCCACAAGATCTGATCATTCACAATGCAGGTCTCACCAAGTCATATACATTAGACAAATATCTAGAGGTGAATGTTGGGCTTACTGAAAAGCTAGTTGAAGTAATAAAGTCTCAGAGTAAACTCAACAAATCTGGCAAGTTTTGCTACATTTCCTCACTTGCTGCTAAAGGGCCTATTGGAAATGGTGGCCCAGCATCAAACTACGGTAAGAGCAAGGTAAAGGCAGAGCAAGCTATAATTAACTCAGGCCTTGATTATATGATTTACCGACCTGCAGGGATATATGGAACACGGGACGTTCAATTTGTGCCTTTGATCAAAGCTGTAAAACTTGGCATCTATCCTAACATGACCTCCCCTAGTCATAAGATGACACTTATTAATGCTCGTGACGCAGCTTTCAATATCTTAAAGACTGGAGAAGAACACAGCCGTAAAATCGTTCACCTAGAGGATGGCGAAGTTTATGAGCACAAAGATCTAAAGCGCATATTGGAAGGTGTATTGAATAAAAAAAGCAAGAATCTAAGTGTACCAAAACTAATAGTAACATCCCTTCTGTGGATATCAGATGTTATTGATAAAAGCTTTAATAGAACACCAAAGCTATCCCTTGAGCATTACTTGGAAATCTCTCAAGATTGGGATTATGAATTCACCGAAGAGCGAAAGGAGATTCCATTGCTTATTAAATACAATCTTCGTGATGGTTTCAAAGATGCCATCCACTACTATGAAGAAAAATCTTTAATTTGAATCATATGTCTGTAGAAATTAAGGAGCTTCGTACCAAAAAAGAGCTAAAATCATTTATCAAATTTCAATGGGAGCTCTATGAAGGAGTAGAACCATTTGTGCCGCCTATTCTCGAACTAGAGATGAGCACGCTTTCTAGTGATAAGAATCCCGCTTATGAGCACAGCGCTGCTCGTTTTTGGCTGGCGTTTAGAGATGGAAAAGCAGTAGGTAGAATTGCAGGGATACTACACGGGGAAGAATCAAAAAAAGAAAAGAAAATAAGATTTGGCTGGATTGATTTCATTGACGATTTAGAGGTTTCTAAAGCTCTCTTAGCAGCTGTGAATGATTGGGGTAAGGAAGTTGGTGTCAGTATAATCCACGGTCCTTTGGGCTTTACGGATCTTGACTTTGAAGGAACTTTGATCAGTGGATTTAATCAAATATCTACTCAGGCCACACACTATAACTACCCCTATTATCAATCCCACTTTGACTATCATGGCTTTGCAAAAGCTGTAGATTGGGTAGAAACTAGAATTAAAGTCCCTTTAGGAATTGGTGCCCAATTGGAACGATCAGCTCAGCTTGTGGGAAAACGATATGGTTTTCATTCTATAACTTTCAAATCAGGTAAAGAAATTCTAAAATATGCTGATAGTGTATTCAAACTTCTGAATGATAGTTACAGCCACTTATATGGATATTACCCGCTCTCAGAGAATCAAATTAAATACTATATTGAAGCTTATTTTGGATTCGTTCAAAAAGACATGGTAGCACTTGTGGTGGATGATCAAGATGAAGTGATCGGTTTTGCCATTACGTTCCCATCCTTATCAAAAGCCTTCAAAAAAGCTGATGGGCACATGTACCCGATTGGTTTTCTCCATGTCTTAAAGGCTTTTTATTTCAATGATACTTTAGACTTCTTCTTGGTAGCAGCTAAAAAAGAATTGCAGAATAAAGGATTACATGCTTTACTTTGGAATTCTATCTACAAAGCGCTCATGAAGCACAATATCAAGTACATATTCAGTGGACAAATGCTAGAGGAAAATCTCAGTGTTAATAACCTTCTTACAAAGTACGAAAGTGCCATGGACGAGGAAATAAGAAGGAGATGTTATACCCGTCTTATTAACTAATTCGATCATATCCACGTTCATTCTAAAGTAAATTGAATCTCAAGTAAATTTGAGCAAGTAAATTTGGTGGTAGTGCTAATTTGAATTGCCATTAAGCTAAAACAGAATTACAGAAATCTTGAAGAATAGGGTCGTTATCACAGGCATGGGCGTTGTTGCCCCGAATGCCTTGAATCTAGGAGAGTTTAGAACTGCATTGCAAGAGGGGAAGTCGGGAATTACTCATGACCCAACTTTAGGCGATATCAATTTCAAATGTCAAATTGGAGGAAGACCTCCATTGACTCAAGAATATAAAGATGAAAACCTCCCTCATTTTATCGCTCAAAAGTTGCGCAATAATGCAGTCATCTATGCTTGTCTTTCGGGACTAGAAGCTTGGAAGCACGCAGGACTTGAGATCAACCCTGGTGGGTATGATCGCAAAACTGGGATGATCATAGGTAGTGGGGCACTCGGATTGGACAGCTTTATTGACTCAAAAATCTACACCATAGATGAAGGTAATCACAGAAAATTAGGTTCTAGATCTGTCCCTGAATCAATGAGTAGTGGAGCAGGAGCTTATATGAATAGTATTCTGGGGTTAAGGGGGCGTATTCTCTCAAACAGCTCGGCATGTATTACTGGTAGTGAAGCGATTCTACATGGGTTCGAAATGATTCAGTCCGGTAGAATGGATAGAATGCTTTGTGGCAGCTCGGAGGGCGATGGTCGGTACATTTGGGGAGGATTTGATGCTATGCGTGTGTTATGTAGTGATAGTAATGAAACACCTGAGAAGGGCTCTAGACCAATGAGTGCGACTAGTTCAGGTTTTGTGCCGAGTGGTGGTTCGGGGGCTCTCGTGCTGGAATCTTTAGAAGCAGCCCAAAAACGAGGAGCAACTATCTATGCGGAGATACTCGGCGGTGAGGTAAACTCAGGTGGTCAAACTGACGGTGGGTCAATGACTGCCCAAAATCCAGATGCTGTCGTTGATTGCATACAAACAGCACTGGAACGCGCTCAAATTACTGCTAAAGACATTGATCTTATTTCAGGTCATCTTACATCTACAAAAGGTGATCCATATGAAGTCATTAATTGGAGTAATGCGTTTGGATTAGCTAAAGAAGACTTCCCTTATATCAATACTCCCAAATCTATGATTGGACACTGCGTGGCTGGTGCGGGTTCTATAGAATTAGTGGCATGTGTTTTGCAATTGAGCGAAGGATTTATTCATCAAAATCTCAACTTAGAAAGCATCCATCCAGAAATAGAGAAGCTCGTGCCTACGGATAAAATACCTACTCAATTAATAAAAAAAGATATTAAAATGGTAATCAAGTCAAACTTCGGCTTTGGTGATCTTAACTGCTGTTTAGTCCTTACTAAATGGAACAAATAACTATGGAAAGACAAGAAATATTCAAGGACCTTTTGAAAATTATGGATCCTTATATCGATGAAAAAGAATTGACGACAGAGATCTCTGAAGAATCTGATCTGATCAATGATCTCATGATCAATTCAGCACATATGGTAGATATAGTGCTTGATATAGAGGAAAAGTTTGACATCATGATTGAGGATGACTTCATTGGCAAAATGGATACTGTAGGTGATGCATTAGACATCATTTCTGAGAAACTAGAAAGTGCTTAAGAACTCGTGAATCAATATTACCTGAATTCTAAATCTTATCTCCTATCGTTTATCATTCTCGTTGTAATGATGGTAGCTGGTTGCTCATCTAAGAAAGGCATGGTGACTTTCGGGGATGATATTCCTGCCGAAAAGATTGACACCTCAGAACTTTGCTACATCCAATTTTACATAATTGACAATCAGGCTAAGATTTACGTAGATGGTAATCTTAATCATGATACTGGCCCTATTAACAGCAATCAGAACTCAGAAAGAACAGTTTCGCTCTCAAAAGATCTAAATCAAGGAAAGCACAAAATAACTATTGAATTGATTAATGGTGAAGGGCTACCTGAAGATAGTTATGATCATTATTGGGAGATTTACTATGAGGTTTTTGTCAACGGTGAGCCAGTAGAATACATCAACGAAAAAAAGGAAAATGGTGAAGCCGGTCTAGTTTGGTCTCGTACCCACGAAATATTGATTAGATAAAACATATGGTCGGAATAGACTTAGTTGACCTCAAAGACCCGCTGTTCAAAGAGCGATCTATCAATTCAATGCGTTTCATATCCCATCCCTCCGACCAAACTTTAGTTCACCCTCAAATCTTTTGGCTATTGTGGACAGCCAAAGAAGCCATTTATAAAGCCCAAAGACAACTCAAATCCTTTGATCCGAAACAAATCGCAGTGATCTGCCTAAATGATGACTCAAATTATCTTTTCTCATCGGGTACTATTTCAGGCCAATTTGTTATTTCTGAAGAGTTGATTGTCGCAATCTGCTCCGAAGCTGGTGCAAATTTTAAATATGACTTCTGGATAAGAGGGGGAATTGGTGTGGTTTCAAATGAGGTGCGAAGCAAAGCTCAATCACATTATGCAGAATACAAGGGAAAGGAAGTCAATATTGGAAAAGATAAATTTGGTATTCCAGTAATCGAAGAAGACCAAACTCCACTGACATTTACCCACCACGGTAGATATTGTGGCTATATCTATTTGGATTAAAATCCGCTTATTCCATTGGACATTGCCACAGCTAACAATGGTAGTATGATAAGCACAACGACTTCAAAACGAATAATCCATATCACGTAAGATGGAACTTCCGTCAAATCCTTGCCTTTACTTTTTCTAAATTTCAGAAAATAAACTGTAGGCCAGATAGAAGCAATTCCTACTAAAGTAAAAAGACCAACCTTGGTGAGAAATATGAAATTACTAGAATAGAAATCAGAAGGCTTTCCTATAGCAAACCACATTACCAACCCCGCTCCTACTGCGATCATCGCGCCCAAACCATACAAACCATCCGCCTTGGACAGGAGATTGAGTTTGCTTAAAGTCATTTCCCTCTTCACCAAAATCAACTCCGTGAAAAGTGCAGCCACCACCATAAATATCCCAATGAAATGCAGGTATTTGACTAAAATAAAGGTCATCATTTCTTTATCATTTTAATAAACAACTCACGACCACTCCGTGGAGCTATAGAGTTGTATGCTTTCTCCATGATCGATATATCAAAAGTAGTCTCAAATAATTTCTGATATTCTTCAGCATCTCCACCAAAAGGGGGCTGATGTTCATTCATAGGCACACTCCACAGCAGCCCTATCAATTTTCCTTCTGGAGCCAATAAGCTAGCCACTTTACTACAGTAATAAGCACGTAGCTTCGGATCAATAGCACAGAAAAAGGTTTGTTCTACAATCAAATTATACACACCCTCATGTTTCCAGAAATCACCAACATGAACTTGTGTCGATGGGAAATCAGGACGAATTGAATGAAAATGCCTAATGGCAAGAGGTGATATATCCAGAACGTGAACATTGGTAAAACCGCTATCGAAAAGATAAACAGCCTCATGCCCATTGCCCGCTCCCGGAATAAGGATACGCAACTCATTGTTTAATAATTGATCAAAATAAGTCTTTAGAGGAGTACTGATAGTACCTACATCCCAACCTGTCTTTTGCTCGGCATATCTCGTTTCCCAATAGTCTTTATCAAATAAACTATTCGTCATATGTCATTCTATGAATTAAGCTTTACCTGTAAGATAGTTTGCTGGCATAAGTCTCTTTAAATTTGCGATTATTATTTTATCAAAAAGATCAAATTTTGAGAGCATTAGCATACATCCTCTTTCTTATTGGCGTTTTACTTGCATTCACTTTTTTAGGTCACTTTCATACTAGTACTTCTCCATCTACGCTGAATGAGGAAGCTATTAAACCGGATCTGCTCCTGTCAAACTCGCGTCAATACTATTCTGAACATTCTAGAAGCAGAAGTCTACACCAACTTAGACAAGCCATAATTGCAATAAAAAAAATTGAGCAAGACATGGACGAAGAGAGTAAGGCTAAGGTGGATGCAGCTATAGCTGAACTAGAAGAAATTCATAAAGAAATGAGGCACGAATCCTTTGATCTCAAGCACCTTAATCAAGCTTCAATTCGTGCGTTGAATGCGTTGACTTTTGCAGAGTTGAAAGTAACTGAGCATTTTGTAGAGTCACACGAAACTGATAAAGCGATGCTTGCATTGAAATATGGCATGATGCACATCAAAAATGCATTGATGTATGCAGCAGGTAACAAGAAGGATTATGAATTAAAAATATATGAAGAGATGGACTCACTCCTCTCCGACGGTCAACTTAATGAAAAAGAAATTATCCAAAAGCTCGAACTCATTATTGAAGAATTGGATAACTTAGAGAGTACACTTGAGCAGTAGCATTTTAGACCATCAGGTGGTCGATTAATTAATTCTAGCCCTCTTCGATCCATGAATGAACAATCAATCATTGAGCAAATCAAACAAGGCTCAGATGATCGTGTAAAAGTGGCCATCACCGATATTGATGGGATCCTTCGCGGCAAAATTATCCATCGAGATAAATTTCTAAGTGCTATTGAATCTGGCGCGGGTTTTTGTGATGTAGTTTTTGGTTGGGATATTGCTGATGTTGCTTATGATAATGCTAAAGTCACAGGCTGGCATACTGGCTACCCAGATGCCACCTTTCATTTTGATCTAACCACGTTTCGCACCATCCCCTGGGATGAAAACGCACCATTTGTACTTGGAGATTTCAGCAAGAGCAAAAGCACTGTTTGCCCACGTACATTACTGAAAAACGTCATTGAAAAAGCAAACTCAATGAGTTTGGAAACACGTTTTTCTCAAGAATTTGAATGGTTCAATTTTGAAGAGACATCTGCAAGTCTAGCTGATAAAAACCATCAAAACCCAAAACCACTAACCAATGGAATGTTCGGTTACTCCCTGCTAAGAGCATCTCAGAATAGCGGATATTTCAATGACCTCTTCACTTTACTTAATGAATTTCAGGTGCCTATCGAGGGACTTCATACCGAGACTGGCCCAGGAGTTTATGAGGCCGCTATAAAATATTCAGATATACTAGAAGCTGCGGATCGTGCAGTTCTTTTCAAAAGTAGTGTAAAAGAGATTGCCTCTAAATATGGAATAACAGCCAGCTTTATGGCAAAGTGGAACCATGAATTACCTGGATGCAGTGGTCATATCCATCAAAGCCTCTGGCGGGAAGGTAAAAATATTTTCTATTCAGAAACAGCAGAATCACACATTTCCGATGAAATGCGTAGCTTCATGGCAGGTCAATTACTCCTGTTACCGATTCTCTTGCCGATGTACGCTCCTACCATCAATAGCTACAAAAGACTTGTAGAAGGTGCTTGGGCACCGACTACACTCACTTGGGGTATTGACAATCGCACTACATCATTGAGAGTCATAAACCCAAGTGAATCTGCAAGCAGGGTAGAACTAAGAGTACCAGGCTCAGACGTCAACCCATATCTTGCCATGGCAGCAGCATTAGCCTCTGGGCTCTATGGGATAGAACAAAAACTAAAAGTTCAAGCCCAAACAAAGGGCAATGGTTATCGCGACTCATCCAATGGTTCTTTGCCGTCAAGTCTGAAGGAAGCTACTGAAAACATGAAAAAGAGTAGCCTTGTAAGGGAACTTCTTGGGGATGGATTTGTAGATCATTTTACCGGCACCCGAGAGTGGGAATGCCGCCAATACGCCAATCAAGTCACTGATTGGGAATTAAAACGCTATTTCGAAATCATATAACATCATATGTATCAAAACATTGACTTCATCGGCATCATACAAGATGCATGGAAGGATTACGACAGTTCACGTGCTATTCGCACAGTAGAAGACATCAGTGCCAAGGTATCCACCAATCATGTATATAGAATTCGTTTTGAGGATGATGATATTATCATCGCAAAGCTTTCATATTTTGGCAGATATGAGCATTTCATTGAGGATCATACCATTATCAATGCGCTTGCAAACAATCTTCATAAACCCTTCGAGAATTTTCTCGCAAAATCTTTGACGAAATATGGACAGCTTTATGTCTATAGACATCAGGATAGCCTTTTGGATGCATGGGTGGTATTTTATAATCCCATCGCTATCCACGATAAGCCAGAGCGGATTCAAAGTGAGGAGCAGATCAAAATATTGGGAGCAGATCTTGCCAAATTTCACAAGGCATGCTTCACAGTAAAAAACACCCTTCCGCCCAATTACAAACAGGCCAATCACGACATTGATCATCTGTTGGAAATACTGGCCACACCAGAAGGACAATTTCAACACAGAGGACATGTAGATGCCATCAAACTACAATGTGATCTGTTTGTTACTAATTGCGATAAAATAGGTGTAGCTGATATGGCGTCAATTCCCGTATTTGTAGACTGGAATATTGGTAATTTCTCTATCGACCAAAACTATCGATTCTTCAGTCGGTGGGATTATGACTGGTTTCGGATGAGTACCAGAATGATGGATTTCTACTTTTTCAGCAGAGTTTGTTCTGCTGCTGGAGATCGTACCGTATTTAGTTATCTTATCGATCCGCTAATGGAAGATCGCTTTTTGATTTTCCTGAAGGCATATCATGCTGTTTACCCATTGACTGTGGCAGAAATAAAGGTATTAAAAGAAACATACCGATTCTTTATTTTAAATTATGTGGTGAAGGATGGTAGGTATTTCTTTCATGAGCTTTATGCTAATAAATTACTTTTTGAAGCATTTGAGACCTACTTCCCTACCATTGATGCTGCATTTAACGAAGATAAAATACTAAGAGAACTCAACTTATAAGCATGGAACTCATTCCTTTCAAGTCCATAGTCAAGCAGTACAATACAATATTTTTTGATGCATTTGGTGTGTTGAAAAATCATAATGGACTCATCCCTGGCATTGAAAGAACTCTTGAATATCTAGAGAAAAATGGTATTGATTACTTTATCATCACAAATGATGCCTCGAGATCTCCTGAAGATTTAGCTGACTATTACCAAAAGAAAGGTCTATCAAATATCACAGCAAACAAAATGGTCTCGTCCGGAATGCTTGCGCGTGAATATCTGAAGCTTAAAGTTAAACAAGGCACCGTGGCATACTTAGGTACCGAGCAATCAGCTCACTATCTAGGAACAAGTGGTATAAAAACCATCTCGATTGCAGAATTAGATCTCGACCAAGCCGAAGAAATCAGTGCTTTGGTATTTATGGATGATGAAGGCTTCGATTGGCAAAAGGATATTAACAAAGCATTAAATCTACTGCGTCGAGTCAATATACCTGCTATCGTATCTAATACTGACAAAACTTATCCAGTATCACAACAGGAAGTGGCAATTGCTGCTGGAGGTATAGCCAATATGGTTGAAAGCATCTCAGGCAAGAGTTTTATAAGATTTGGAAAACCAGATGCTCAGATGTTCATTTTTGCCTATGAGCATTCTGTGAAAAATGGAGGCATAGCTGACCGTGATAAAATACTCATGGTCGGCGATACATTAACCACAGATATTCTGGGTGGGAATAAGTTTGGATTAGACACGGTTCTCGTACTTACTGGAAATACGCTCGCCAAGCAAGCTGAAATGCGTATTAATACTTCTGGAATTACTCCTACCTATATTTGCGAGAGTGCTTCGATAGATTGATTCTTTAATTTGAAATAGTTCTTATCGCTTACATTACATACTCATAAACCAAAATAAAAGACATTATGGCAACACCAAAAGTGGCCGATACCAAACCGAAAAAAGTAGAGCTCGAAGAAGGGAAAAACTATGCATGGTGCGCATGTGGCGAGTCTAGCAATCAACCATTTTGCGATGGTTCGCATAAGACAACAGCATTTACTCCTGTAGTTTTCAAAGCAGAAAAGACTGAGACAAAAAATATGTGCATGTGCAAACACAGTGCTACGCCTATGTTTTGTGATGGAACTCACAAGCAATTGTAATCACTGAACAATTTTAATGCTCCCCAAAGAAGTTGATCAAACCAGCTTGTTTGGGGTATTTTGATTATTTAGTATTTTCTATGATCAGAAGACTTCACCCTTATTTTCGCATGAAATATTCAAAACTTCTCACTTTAATCCTACTCATACCAGTATCAGCTTTCGCACAGATTGATCACTGGGAATCCATAATTCTCTCAGGCGATAATTGGAAGTATAATACGCCCTCTTCTCAACTACTAACCAACTGGAATACGATCGAATACGATGATTTAAGCTGGAATAGTGGTCCGAGTGGTTTTGGATATGGTGATGGTGATGACGCGACACTAATTCCTAGCGGAACAGTAAGCATCTATCTCCGCAAAACCTTTCAACTAGATGATCTTGAAGGTCTGGAGAAAGCTTTATTGCATATAGATTACGATGATGGTTTTGTCGCTTATATCAATGGCACTGAAATATCTAGAGATTTAGTGAGCGGCGAACCTCCTAGTTTTGATCAACTTTCAGATGGACTACACGAAGCTGAGCTTTATCAAGGGCTGATCCCATATGAGGTGGAGGTTGATATGGCATTGTTTCAAGTTGGACTGAATGTATTATCAATTGAAGTCCATAATGAATCTACTACATCGTCAGACATGACCGCACTCGGTGTGCTTTCATTTGGTTTAAGTAACTCAAATACCAAATTCAGACCTGTGCCCGATTGGTTTCCTGCCCAAAACAACTCCATAGAATTCACCTCTTCTACCCTTCCAATTATTGTAATTAAAACAGAAGGTGGTCGCCAAATTATGGATGATCCGCGCATCAAAGCGGAAATGTTGATTTTAGACAAAGGTGAAGGCCAAATCAATAATTTAGCTGATCAAGTAAATACATCCGAATTGGCCTATCAAGGCAAAATTCAAATAGAGACCAGAGGATCAACTTCACAGCTACTTCCAAAGAAGCCATATGGTTTCACTACATATAATGACACCTATACTGAAAAGGATAATGTTTCCCTTTTTGGTTTCCCAAAAGAAAATGATTGGATTCTCAACAGCCTGGCTTTCGAGCCATCGATGTTACGAGATTACTTGACTTACAATCTTAGCCGAGAACTGGGTGAATATGCTACCAAAACACAATATTGTGAATTAGTTCTCAATGGTGTCTACCAAGGTCTTTACATACTACAAGAAAAAATTAAGGTTGATAACGATCGAGTAGATATCCAAAAAATGGATACACAAGACAACCAACTACCAGATGTTACTGGTGGATACATCATCAAGTCTGATAAGACTACAGGTGGTGATCCTGTAATGTGGACCATGCCTAACTCTAGTGGATGGCAGGATGAGTATCTACTGGAACACCCAAAAGGAGAGGAAGTGACTAGTTGGCAACTTGAGTATATCAGAACTACATTCTTCGACTTGGCGTCCCTCGCTGCAGCTGATAACACAAGTGCGAGTAATGGCTTCCCATCCATTATAGACATTCCATCTTTTGTTAATTTCATGCTAATCAATGAGCTCGCCTCTAATCCTGATGCTTATACATTCAGCACGTACTTCCATAAGGACAGAAATGGCAAACTCAGAGCAGGGCCTATTTGGGATATCAATTTATCCTATGGGAATGATCTTTTCGACCTAGGATTTGACAGGAGTCATACCAACATCTGGCAGATGGATGATGGTCAAAATAGTGGTGCTACTTTTTGGAGAGACCTTTTTTATAATCCAAAATTCAAGTGTTATGCCTCGCGAAGGTGGAATGAATTAATTCAGCCAAATGGAGCATTCAATTATAATAAGCTAGCGGCTCAGATTGATGAGATCGTACTGAAAATAAGTGAAGCAGAGGGACGAGATAGAGCAGCTTGGTCTAGAGAAGATGACTTTGAAGTGGAAATTGCAAACATGAAAAGTTGGCTCAAAACGAGGATAGAGTGGGTCACACGAGGGATCGGCTCCTATTCGCAGTGTGAAAATGTCACCATTCCCAGTTTAGTGATCTCCAAGATCAATTATCACCCAATGGAGAATGAAGATGGGGATACTGACGATCTTGAATTCATAGAAATCACAAATACCAGTGACGCAAGTGTTGATATGACAGGGGTTTATTTCGGGGGCACAGGACTGGTTTACCAATTCCCTTCAGGATATGCTTTGGCAAGTAAAGAACATCTTATACTGGCAGAAAACGCTGATCTTTTTAAATCAACCTATGGATTCAACCCTTTTGACGAATATTCAAGATCCTTATCAAACAGCGGTCAAAAAATTCAACTGTTAGCCTCTTTTGGTGATGTGATAGATGAAGTTAGTTACTCAGATCAAGCACCTTGGCCTGAAGAAGCTGATGGTGAAGGCTACTACTTAGAGCTTACTGATTTGAATAGTGACAATACAGACCCATCCAATTGGGTGGCGTCCATGTCGAGCTTTGAAAGGCCTGTTGCAATTATTAGTAATCAAATTTCATCTCTTCACACCTACCCGAACCCTACTCAGGATATACTAACCATAAGTAGTGGGCAACAACTTCTCAACATCCGCCTTTTGAATCTTGAAGGCAAATTGATCAAATCAGCTAAGCCGATGACTGCCAACTTTGATCTAGATATGTCCAGCCTTCCAAAGGGTATTTTTATCCTAGAGCTAAAAACTCAATCAGGAATGACAATAAAACGAATAGAGAAAAATTAAAAAAAGAAGCTGTATCAAAAGCTCTCCTGATCAGTCATCCTGAAATTATTTCAGGATTATATTGATTGGGAGCGGTATACATTCACGAAGATTCTGAAACAAGTTCAAAATAAGGTAATGCTTGTGATACAGCCTCTTTAGAATATCACTTGAATTGTAATTCTAAAGTGCTTTCAGAGCTGATTCATAATCAGGCTCATTCACTATTTCAGGAACAAGCTCAGTATAGACAACCTGACCTTCTTCATCGATAACAACGATAGATCTTGCTAAAAGTCCCTTCAATGGCCCATCAAGTATTTCTACACCGTATCTGCTTTGAAAATCTGAATCTCTAAAAGCCGAAAGTGACACAACATTGTCAATACCTTCTGCACCGCAAAAACGTGCATTCGCAAAAGGAAGATCTTTCGAAACGCACAATACAACAGTATTTTCCAATTCAGCTGCGCTTTTATTAAAAGTGCGGACAGACATTGCGCAGGTCCCAGTGTCGATACTTGGGAATATATTTAATACTACTTTTTTTCCTTCAAAATCAGAAAGTGCCACCTCAGATAAATCAGTCTTTACCAAGGTAAATTTTGGTGCCAAACCACCAGCTGTTGGTAATTCGCCTATGGTATTTACAGGATTTCCTTTTAGAGTAACTTGAGCCATAACAGTTATTTTTAAGTTCAACTTTAAAGATAACCAGAGAAGCTGAAGACTGTTTAATTCAATCCTAATAGTTCGCAAAACGCATCCAACAACAGAAACTACCTCAAGTGTGAAACAAAGGAAAATCATACACATAGATATGGATGCCTTTTATGCGTCTGTCGAGCAGCGTGACGATCCATCACTCCGAGGCAAACCTGTCGCTGTTGGTGGTAGTAAAGAGCGAGGTGTGGTAGCTGCGGCCAGCTATGAGGCGCGAAAGTTTGGTATTAAGTCAGCAATGGCTTCTTCTATCGCAGCTCGGCGCTGCCCTGACCTAATTTTCGTAACTCCTCATTTTGAGAAATATAGAGCCGTGAGTTTGCAAATACATGAGGTCTTCAAAGAGTACACCGATCTTATCGAGCCGCTAAGTCTAGATGAAGCTTATCTAGATGTGACAGAAAACAAAATAGGACTCAATTCCGCATCGCTTATCGCTCAAGAAATAAAAACAAAAATCAAGGAACGTACTTCCTTGACAGCCTCTGCTGGTATCTCTTACTGCAAGTTTCTGGCGAAAACAGCCTCCGATGTAAAAAAGCCCGACGGTCTTTTTGTGATCCTGCCAAGTGAAGCCCAAGACTATCTCCACAAGATGTCGATCTCAAAATTTCATGGAATAGGTAAAAGCACCTCCGAAAAAATGAAGCAGGCCGGAATCTTCACAGGAAAAGATTTGGCCAAAAAATCATTGGAAGACCTCACACTTCGCTTTGGTAAGATGGGATTGTACTACTATCAAATATCCAGAGGAATAGACGAGCGCCCTGTCGTTCCAGACCGTGCAAGGAAATCTATCAGTGCTGAGACTACCTTGGACACGAACCTAATGAACCGTGATGCCATACTAAAAGTAGCTCTCAAAATAGCTAAAGAAACCTACCAACGCTATTCAAAAAAAGATGTCAAAGGAAAAACCATCACTTTAAAAATCAAATTTGGTGACTTCACACAAATCACAAAAAGCAACACACTCACAAGTCCTGTAACTGAGCTCAGCCAAATAATAAAAGAAGTAGAATCGCTTTGCGATCTATCAGTTATACATGAAGCAGGTGTGAGATTGGTAGGTGTTGGCATTAGTAATTTTCATGAAAAGAAGAACGAACCCATCACTTCTCAAATGACACTTAACTTCTGATTTTGCTTGTTAATATACCGTTCGGTATATTTGCAAAATGAGAGATCCACAGTCTACCAAATCCCTAATCGTCTCCAAGTCAATTTCCTTGTTCAATAAGAAAGGATACCGAGCCACTTCACTTTCTGATATCACTACTGCCACTGGATTCACCAAAGGAGCAATCTACGGCAACTTTGTAAACAAGGACGCAGTAGCGCTGGCAGCTTTTGAGTTCGCCATTCTGAGAATCATCGAGGAACTCAATACCGAAATAAAGGGTGCTCAGAACGCACCAGATAAACTTAAAGCGATTTTAATCTATTATGAAAAATACATCGAAAACCCTCCTATAGAAGGTGGATGCCCTATAATCAATACTTCCGTAGAGGCAGATGATGAATTCCCAGAACTAAGAATGAAAGCGATCAAAATTATAGGAATGATCAAGACTGCTTTGATAAAAATAATCAATCGAGGCATCCTCGAAGGCCAACTCAGAAAAGGCATAGATGCAGAACTCTATGCAACCATGTTTTATGCGACCATACAGGGAGCTATCTTAATGTCTCGAGTAGAGGGACATGGAAATGCATATGCTCAAATAAAGAAAGGATTGCTCATGCAAATCGACGCAATCAGACGCTAACCACAACGATTTAAATACCAATTGGTATATGAAAAATAACACTACATTCATCGACGCAGGAAATCAGGACCGATCCAGACCTAGCGAGCGGCCGCCCAAGAGTAATTGGCGAATAGAAATGGTCAAGAAAGGCCTATCCATGCTCCAGTATCTGACATCTAGAAAAACAGCAGAAGTGGTTTGGTACTATTTTACCCAACCAGGAAAGGTCAGATTTACAGAAGCCCAAAATGCTCTTTTAGATAAAGCATTGATCACAGAAACCTACTACAATGGTTTCAAAATATACCATTACCAATGGGGAACGAAAGGCCCTAAATTACTACTGGCCCACGGATGGAGATCGAAGACTGCAGACTTTCGCAGGATGATAGACGGGCTGATAGGTGCTGGATATGTTGTAGAGGGTGTGGACATGAAGGGGCACGGTAGGTCTGAAGGCGTGCAAACTGCACTACCAGAGCTCAAAGAGATCATCAAAGAACACTACATCAAGAACGGACCCTATGAAGCCATGATCGGTTATTCCCTTGGAGGTTTGGCAACAGGTCTGGTAGCTTCGGAACTTGCAGCGGAATTTCAACCACAAAAGCTCGTATTGATAGCGGCCCCATCTCATGCCAAATACTTCTTTGAAGACATCATCAATGATCTTGGCTTCAAGCACGAAGTGTTTGTCGCGTTCTGCAATCTCGTGGAGAAAAGCTACAAACAGCCCGTAGATTACTTTGATATAAGAAACAAAACAGCCTCACTAAGCCCAATCCCATCACTGTTTGTTTATGATGAAACCGATGAGACCGTACCTTTCGACAAAGGACTAGAATTGCATGATCTCTACCCAGATGCACATTTCCTACATAGCAAAGGTTTGGGTCATTATAAGGTGATCGCATCGCAACCTATCATTGAGTATATCATCCAATTCTTAGGCTCGCCTCAAGTCAATTCTTAGCCACTTCATTCAATCGCTAACATTCCATGATTACATTTGCCGACTGAAAATAAAAACTATGGACGCATATAATATCACTTTACACGCTCATTCTGGATTTCGTTGGATCGCATTAGTGCTCGCTGTAATTCTTACTATCAAATCACTCATTGGATTGCTAGCCAAATCCAAATATCAAAAACTAGACAATATCTTAGCTGCTTCATTTGCAGGTACGATGCATCTTCAATTGCTGCTGGGTTTACTACTTTATTTCTTTTTGAGCCCAGTAATGGACATTGTATTTCAAGATTTCGGGGCAGCTATGAAATCTCCCGACTTGCGTTTTTACGCTATGGAACACATCACCATGATGATTGCCGCTATTGCAGCAGCTCAGATCGGCCGTACCAAATCGAAGAAATCCTACGAGGCAAATAAGAAATTCAAATTGCAACTGATCTTTTTTGGTTTGTCGCTAGTGCTTATGCTATTGGCTATTCCTTGGGACAAAGTTTAAAATGGAATTTCATACTACTCTTCTCAACTCGAAACCTAGGAGTTATTGATACGGAATTTTAAACCCTAACAGCTTTGCATTCAGTTTAGAAATCCGAATGAGCAGAATGTTGAACAACTGTTCATCAGATGAGCAATTTATAATTCATAAATATTCATCGAAAATTATCGCCTATTCGTAGTTATTCCTTGTCTGGTGCAGATAAAATCCTATAAATTCAAGGAACTAAACCCGCTATGAAAACTATGTTGAACGAGGTTCGCAGAAGAAAACTGTCCTATCTATTTAATATTCTAGATACCAACAAGGATCACCATTTACAACCCGATGATTTCGCGGAAGTAGCCAACAAGATTTGTGATGTCCTAAACCTCCACGAGCACTCCAGAAAACGTATACACATCCAACTGAAGTCAATGCGCTTATATGTGCAGATGCTCACTGATTTGGAAAAGGAAGACGTATCCATTTCATTGGAAGAGTGGCTGGGTTTGTTTGACTCTGCCAGCCCAACTACTGCCCGGTTTGTCAAAAAATATATTGTTAAGATTGCCGCCTACATTTTTATGTTATTCGACCAGGACGAAAATCATTACATCTCCAAAGAGGAATACTTAGACATGTTTCGTGTCTACAACATTGATATGAACTATTCAGCAAAGGGCTTTGAGCTTCTAGACGAAAACACCGACGGGAAGATCAGCCTAGAGGAAATGATCCGTGGATTCAATGACTTTCTGATGTCTCCTGAACTGGATGTTCCAGGTAATTGGATTTTTGGAGACTGGCAGTCGCATAACCTCTAGATAGCGGGTTGCAAGTCTTTGGCTCGCTAAATACATAATGAGTATATCGAAGACATAACGCGTTTGCTCATAGAGCTGCGCGCCCTTCCTTCACCACGCCATAAACCAATAGCAGAAGTTTTTCCAGAAGGTATATTGGTAAAAGTTCATCACAGAGTAGTGATAGAGCAGCAAGACTCCCAGCGCAACTGGAAAGGCAGTCAAGCGCTTATTACTGCGCCAATCCCAGACAATCAAGCCAATCAAAATCAGATCAGCCAGTAAAAACCCAAAGAACGGCACAATCGGGCTGCCACCAATTTCAGGGGCATAAGGAATCAAAAACTGGAAATAGCCATAGATAAGGCGGTCAGTAATGGGCGTAAATAAAGGCAAAGCTGTCACCACCATGAATCGCGCATGAAGGGCAGCATTTTTACGAAAGTAAATGGCTAAGCCATAGAGAATCAAAAATGCAAAGATAGAGTTAATACTAAGGGCCAAAAAGTAGAAATGCCCCACTATCAGCTGCTGAGCGCCTGTGAACAAATGGTGGACCAGATCGAATGCTGCGAAGGCTATAAAAGGCACCAAAACATAAGAACCATAGCCTACCCACCGATGGATGGTGTAGGCTCGTTTACGAATGAGAGTGGCTTGTGCAATCAGCATCAAACACCATAAGATCATAGCTATCCCATGGCGGTGAAGGTGACTATCGAGAGGTGAAAAAATACGCCCAAAATATCCCGGCCAGAAGGCAATGATTGCCGCAAGGAGAAATACGATAAAGGCGATAAATACACGGCGATTGAGAAATTGGTTTATTTTCATTGTTCAAAACCTAAAGAATTCCTCCCCTATCTCAAGATCACCACCTTGCCGCTTTGCTTTCTATTCTTACCGGACTTTGGAGTGTAAGTGATTTCATAGAAGTAGGCACCTTGTGGTGCGTCATTACCATTGAATCTTCCGTCCCATGATGCAGAGATCTTATTGCTTTCAAAAACCACTAGACCATTCTTGTCCTGAATTTTCATGTCCATTGATTGCACATTTTGGAAGCCCGGACGGAAGGTATCATTGCTCCCATCACCATTTGGTGTAAATGCTGTAGGCACGGTAAAGACAAATCCCTTTTCTATATCCAAGGTATCTACTTTTGAGATAGTACATCCCACTTCGTTCTCCACTGTGAGTTTCAGCACATAAGTGCCAGGTGTTTCATAGGTCAAAGAGGTGTTTTGATCCTCAGAGGCCCTTGTATCACCAAAATCCCATAGCCAACTTACAATTGCCTCACCTAAAGATTCATCTGTAAGTGCAATCGGGAAGTCAATGGCAAATTCACTGGTTTTAAGGCTAAACTCTGCTTCCAGTTCATATTGGTTTCTGATGGTCAGCAAGGTGTCGAATGTACAGCCTAAATCATCTTGAATACGCACCAAATAATCACGTCCGGCTAAATTGACGAAGTTATTGACTGAGGAGAAGGCCGAACTATCAAAGGAATATGTATAAGGGAATGAACCACCTGTTCCTTGTATGGAGATTGCTCCGTTTTCAGTATTTGGACACAAATTATCCTCTTGAGAAATCACATTTACACCAAGACGCTCTGGAGCGGTGATGATCACCTCTGTAGATCTAGACTCGCAGAAGTTGGTATCTACGGCCACCATCTGGTAGGTACCCGCTGGCACTGCCTCCAGATCTTCTTGTTTGGAATAGGGCAACCCATCTTTCAACCACTGGAAAGCATAAGGAGGTACACCACCAGTGACGGTAGCGTTGATCTCCGAATCAAAAGGTGTGGAGCAAGTATTGTTCTTTGAAGTAAGCGAGATCAGAAACGGATCTGGCTCGGCGACTTGTACCGTTCTTACTAGAGCACATCCCTCCAAATCTCTAATGGTTACTCGATAAAATGCTGCCTCCAAGTTATTGGCAAATGAGCCAGTGACAGGAAAACTCACTAGGTCCTTTTCCCAAGCGTAAGTGTAGCTTCCATAGCCACCACTTACCTGTGTAGACACAGCCCCGTCAACCCCACCAAAGCAAGAAACATTGTCGACCTGAAATAGCACATCGAGTTTTGTGGGATTTTCAATACTGAATATTTTACTCTTCTGACAACCATACTGATCTTCTATGAATATCTCATACTCTCCATGGCCTACCCCATTCAAGTCTTCTGTATTCTGAGAAAACAATACCCCGTTTTTTTCCCAATAGACAGTGTAATCCAAATCGGGATCACCACTTACTTCTATTGTAATATCAATCGCACCATTTAGGTTGTCTTTACAAGCCACTTTTCTAATATTTCCGGTAATCTCATAAGATGAGGGCGGATCTGTCAGTGTAAATGCCCCTGAATAATCACATTGAAACTTGTCTGTAATTGACAGGTCATAAGTGCCCTCGGTCAATTCTGAAATGTTTTTATCTGTGCTTATAAGTGCTCCATCTTTAAACCACTGATATTGATAAGGAGCCGTTCCATTACTCACAGTAATAGAGATGCTCCCATCACTTCCTCCTACACATGTGGTTTTTACAATGGCAGGTGTGGCTATGATCGCCTTTGGATCATTAAGAAAGATGAGTGTGTCGCGTTTACATCCTTTGCTATCTGTAAGGCTCACTTTATACTTTCCTGCCGGCACATCACCGAGTTCAAAATCAGTATCGGCAATTAGACCATTAGCTTCGCTCGACCAAGTCACAGAATAATTTCCATATCCACCGGAAGGTTCAATCGTGATCGTTCCATCACTCAAGCCATTGCAGGTGACACTATCGATCGTCGGTCTGAAAGAAATCTGAGAAGGATTTATCAGCTGATAACTCGTGGTGCGTTGGCACCCAAAAGAATCAGTAATCTCTAGACGATAGATGCCATTCCCTAGATTAGAGATAGGTATAATTGCACTTTTAGTGACACTTTTTTGACTGCTGAGTACCGCATTGTCCTTATACCAAATCAAAGAATAAGAATCTGGATGACCTGCCCCACTGGTAATATTTACAGATATCTGTCCATTTCGGTCGTCTTTGCATTTGATCTCTGTTGGACTTAAAGTAATGTTAAATTCAGTAGCAGGCTCCGTAATGGTATAAGTGGCCGTAAATGGCGTACAATCATTTTGATCTTCAATGGACACAAAATAATCTCCAGGGGCAAGGTTGGAAATGGAGTCTTTCGTACTGAACACCTCCCCTGAGGCATTGTTCTTTTTCCACAGAATAATGTAAGGAGATGTCCCTCCTGTGATATGCAGTGCCAAGTAACCGTTATTGTCCCCTTTACATTTGATGTTGCCGATAGTGGTATTTGAAGCAATAGGATTTGGCGACTTGAGTGTAATGACACTGTCTTTCTTACACCCAATGGAATCGGTAACTTCTACCCGATAGTTACCATCCTTTAAATTGGTATAGCTTGTTTTATCGTTCTGGGCAACTTCCAAAGTTCCATTTTTGAACCACCTTACTGAATAATTCAAATTCTTACCTAGGTAACCTCCAAACGGATTGATGGTTATCCTCCCAGTAGAATCTCCAAAGCAGGCATTTTGTACTATTGTTGGATTAATGAGCATTTTTGGGTATTCATTTACCTTCAATGTCATAGAGCGAGAACATCCAAAATCATCAACAGTTGTAATTTGGTAACTAGCTGGCCCTAAATCTGCAAGATCAATAGTTCCACTCACAAACGAAGTACCATTTTTAGTCCATTCTATGGAAGTCGGATTTGGGTGCGTTCCTGAAGCAGTAGTCCTATTAATAGTGACATCTATCATACCATTGGACTCTCCATTGCAAATCACTGGCGTTACAACTCCCGAAAGACTGTAAGAAGTTGTAGGTTCGGTTATGGTGACTGTCGCTTCCACAGGCCCACAAGACTTATTGTCTAAGACCGATACTTTATAGGTCCCTGCACTTAGGTTTTTAAGGTTTTGTGTAAACGCATAGCCAGCCGTTCCATTTTTTGACCAATTGAAATTATAAGACTCACCGCTGTTGGGTGTTCCTCCAGTCACCTTGATATTAATCTCACCTGTCTCTGATCCTTTACAGAATACATTGACCTGAGAACTTACCTCAATTTTAATCTCATCGGGTATCACAATGTTGAACGCCTTACTGGTCTCACAGCCATTCTTATCTTTAGCAAACAAAGTATAAGTGGTGTTGTCACTCACACCATTGAGAGTAGTATTGGTTGCATTATCTACTGTGGTTTCTGTACCAAGTGCACCCCCATTTTTCTTCCAAGTAAAAGTGTAAGGTTGCGTACCACCAGATACTTGCGCAAAAATTTGGGTGGCGGTAGACGTCAGAGACTCAGGACAGTTAAACACAGGAGCATTACCATTAATCTTCAAAGCAGCAGGCTCTGATATCGAAAAATTTAATGCACGATAGCAACCAGATTGAGATGTCACATCTATTCTATATTCGCCTTCTTGCAAATCAGTTTTGGAAAAAATACCTGTAGCTATTACTTGATTGCTATTTACATTAATCCACTTTATATCGCCATCTGCTACTATTGGATCCGTAGAAAAAGCCGGATTAAACTCAAAGGTATAAACACCATCACTAGCGCCATTGCAAGTAATATCTGATGAAACTACTTTGGATAAAGCCCACTGTCTCGCAGGTTCTGTTACAGTAATGGTGGATACATCCACAGCGCAGTTGCTGTCATCTCTAATCCATAAATCATAATCCCCAGCTGCTAAGCCTGATACGGTAGGATTGGTCCCGTAGGTAGTCCCACCATCCACAGAATAACCATATCCAGTACCTGAACCTCCAGACACATCAAAAGTGATACTTCCGGTGCTCTCAGTCTTACATGCCACTGGTGTCATGGTGGCTTTGTTCAGTGTAGGAGCATTTGGTTGTGTCAAAGTCTCCGTCAATGATAACCTACAGCCAGTTCCGCTTGATTCTGCTTCAATTCGATAAGTGTCAGGACCAAGGTTTTCAAAAACGGGCAGAGAGTCTGCAGCAACATTAGTCTTACGCTGTGCGACTATTTCGTTGTTATTGCTGTCATAAATTCTTAATTCAAATGGTGATTCGTCATTTTCACTATCAGAGCCAAGCTTTACCCGGATATAACCGTCCTGATCAAATGAGCAGGATACATTCTGAATATCATTGATTACGAAATAAAATCCTTTGGATAGCTCAAACTGAGACGAACCAGTACAACCATTTTTATCAGTGATTATCACTGAATACTGTCCTGAATCAAGGCCTGTCAAAGATGCTTGGTTATCAAAAGCCGTCAATTGTGTACCTTCATCATCGAACCATTCTACAGTATAATTGAATGCTCCGGAGGTTGCTGCCGCAAAAGGAGTCCCACCTGCTATGCTCAACAGATCAATTTGACCGCCCACATTATTACAGTCTGCATTAATGGTATCAAACTTTATACTAATAGCTGCGGGTTCTGTTACTGCAAATTCTCCAGAAGTATTAGACTTTTCACATCCAAATTCATCCCGTACCCAAGCCAAATAAGTTCCTGCGGATAACCCCTCGAATAGACCACCATTATCGCTATAATTATAAAGATTGGGACTGGTGGCTCCAAGACCAAAGCTCAGTCCATATTCATAAACTCCGCTGCCTCCCGTAGCAGTAACTTGGATGGCTCCTGAATTACCTCCATTGCATAAGTTATTAGAGGTCACTTGTTTAGTCACTTTGAGCAGTGTAGAAGCACCCGCTATTGTGGCATTTCTCTCTCTCTTTTCTGTACTGGCATTTTTGGAAACCACTACTACGTAATCCCCTTGATTCAAAAAGCCCTTTATATCTGGATTGGTAGCTCCTACAGTCCCTGATGCAATGCCATTGACCAAATCTGAGGCTTCAAATATTTGCCATGTGAAAATAAATCCACCTGTTGTTCCACTCATAGAAATATCTATAGATCCGTCACCTTCATTAAGGCAGGTCTCGTCAAAAGTGGTTACACTAAAATTCCAATTTTGAGCCGCAGCAGAATATCCGATGAAAAGCAGAATAATGATGTGAATTAATTGCTTCATGGTATCAATATGGAAGTGGGCATTTTAATCTTTTTGCGGAGCGCGGTGTAGCTCCTGGATCTGAAAGATCGAATAAGAAGATAATGGAGATTTCATGAATTCCACCTTGATTGATCCGATCATTCAATGGCATATCAAAGCTGTAATTAAATGACACGTCTAATTTGGTCAACCCAAAAATGAACGATGCTGCTGAATATTCGCCCTCACTTAAGGGATTTGGAATGCCTCTGTACAAAAAGCCAAACACCAAAGGGTCATAGCGTCCGATCAACCCAGCATCCAATTGACTAAAGCCTCCTTGGCTGATATAATTGAACGTGGGCATAATAGTTTTTTCACTCTTTCTTGACCTTCTTCCACCCGGTCCTGCCAAATCGATCGTAATTCCCCCATGCATCGAATATCTAGTGGCAAGTGTAGCATCGCTTCCGATGAATGAAACATTGTTTTGGAGCAGATTGTGCATCGCATATCCAAACCACCAGTTTTCCCCGAAAGCTAGAATCCCACCAGACACATCGAAATAGTTGATATTATTATTAAGAGTAAGAGGCTCAGAAGTGCCACCAGAGATATTTCCATCTGGATCCAGCTGATCTGAGAAAAGGAAGCGTGAAAAATCTATTCCTTGTGTTGTATATGAGCCTTGCAGGGCAGGTTTGATGGTGACGTTTTTATTGACAGAGAAGTTATAACTAACAGGAAGGGCAATTGTCTTGAGTGTAAATCCTGAATAGTCATCCTCTTCAGACAAAAACATCAGTCCACTACTCAGTGAAAAGTCTTTGATATAAAAATCACCATATGCCGAAAAGGTACTATACGAAGATTCGTTGGTATTACCCTGCTTTCTGATGTTTGTACCAATTCGAGCGGCACCAGTAGCACCGGTAAAACTAGGATTCAGATGGATGGGAGCATTGTAGAATTGAGAAAAACGCACATCTTGAGCCTGTGTAGTAGAATATATTGCTACGACTGAAAAAGCTAAGAGTAGAATTTTTCTCATTTAATTCGATTTACACAGCGAGTTGATTAGCCATAATCAACAAAAACTGAATCATTCTGACTAAGCAGTACTTTATTATTGAGCTGTAATTTCGGAAATTTGAATCAATTGACGCCTACCTAAATAAGGGTATTCTGACGTATTTCATCAATACTCCTGAAGTAAAACCTTCCATGCCCCTGCTATATTATTGTCAAGTAAGTATTTCTTAGCAAGAAGATGAAGTTCTGCTATGGTACCGTCTATATTCAAATCAATGTCCTGAAGGATGGCATTTACTTCTGGTTCTTCACCGAATTTTAATATTTCTTCTTCTGTGGGTAGCTGATCAACTCCCCCTAGTCTACCAAGATCATTTCCTGTAAGAATTTGACTATTTCGGATACTTTTTGGAATTTGATCCACCCCTATACCATGATCGCGACCGGGCTTATCTATGGTAAATAGACTATCACCAGAGGCACGAGAATACCAACCTCCACCAAGCCTAGCTACAGCATCTAGTTTATGTGGATCTATCGATCCATCAGTAAAAATATCATCAGATAGATGCACAGCGATCACTTCACAGATCACCAAATTACCAGCACCACCATTTTCACCTAAGGCCTTTACTTCCAATACTTTGCATTCGTAAGAAGCTGGAGATTCTGCGACAAATGGAGGTCGAATATGTACGGATTTAGCAGGTGTTAAACCTGATTTAAAAAACTCATTAACGCCAGCACCATATTCGGTACTTGCCAAAGACATCTGCTCCACCATGTCATAATTGACAATACTAATTGCCACTTCTGGAACCTTAAGAACATTTTCTAAAGTATGCTTCGAAGTATTATCTCTTACCCGCCTTGCCGGAGAAAAAATCATGATAGGAGGATTGGCACTGAAGACATTAAAAAATGAAAATGGGCTAAGGTTTATATCGCCTTTCTCATTTACAGTACTCGCAAAAGCAATTGGTCTAGGAGCAACAGTTCCTAATAGGATTTGATGAAACTCCGCTGTGCTTACATCACTTGGTTTGATGGTTTTCATAGCGTGTTTATTTCGTGGGGAGTACTTTGTTTTTTACTTCTCCAAAGCCTATTCTCAAGCCATCCTTTTCTGCATAGCCACGCATGGTTACAGTATCCCCATCGTTAATAAACTTTCGCTCTGTGCCATCAGGCATTTGAACTGGCTTAGTGCCTTTCCAAGCTAGTTCTAGCATACTTCCATAGCTATCAGGTGTTGGACCACTGATGGTGCCACTTGCATACAAATCGCCAACTTGGATGTTGCAGCCGTTGACCGTATGATGAGCTAGCTGCTGGTTTACATTCCAATACATGTGTTTGAAATTGGAACGCGTCACAACTAGCTCTTCACTACCTTCAGGCTTGATGGCCATTTCTAGATTGACATCAAAATTTCTATCGCCAGAGACTTTCAAATAATCAAGTACTTCGGGATCTTGCTTAGCTCCTGCCACTCTGAAAGGCTGCAAAGCTTCTAAAGTCACAATCCATGGAGACATGGTAGAGATGAAATTCTTTGCTAAAAATGGTCCTAAAGGGACATATTCCCATTTTTGAATATCTCTTGCAGACCAGTCATTGAACAAAACAAAACCGAAAATATGATCATCTACCTCCTCGGTGGATATGTTAGAGCCCAAAGCATTGGACTTACCAGTGATAAAGCCCATTTCCAGTTCAAAGTCTAAGCGTTTTGTCGGACCAAAACTCGGTTTTCCATCTGGCATTTCCTGAGTCTGTCCTTTTGGTCTGTGAAAATCTGTACCTGAAACGGTAATGCTACTTGCTCGTCCATGATATCCAACAGGGATATGCTTCCAATTGGGCATCAAAGCATTCTCAGGGTCTCTAAACATACAGCCAACGTTGTAAGCATGTTGCTCACTAGAGTAAAAATCTGTGTAATCTCCTATGCGCACAGGAAGTAGCATCTTCACCTGATCTACTTCTTTAAATACATTTTCGAGATTTGGATGATTTTGGAGTTCAGTATTCTCAACGCTTAGTAGTTCTGCCAGTCTTTCTCGCACGCCATTGGTGACTTCTTTTCCAAGTCCAATGAAATCATTCAAAACAGAATTTTCAAAAATCTGCTCTGGGAGATCAATGTCTTTAAATAGTCCAAGACCTTGAATAGCAGCTAAATCGATGACTTGGTCACCAATGATCGAGACCGCTGAGACACGGCCATTGTATTCGCAGATACCAAAAGGTAAATTTTGAATGGGGAAGTCACTTGCATCAGGGACATCTATCCAAGAGCTTAAAGAAGGGTCAATATTGCCAAACATAGGGGTATTTTTTATTTGACTACAATGATACTCCGCTTACTTCCCCATTCAAAAAAAGAACTTAGAAATTGCCCTGGGCTACCAATATCGCTTCGAGTATTCCATTTGGTAATTCAAACCCAGCGAAAAAGACACCTACTCCGAAAACTTTCGAAGAATCTTTCACTACTGACAAAGCTAGTGGCAGAAAGCTCACAGACATCATAGAATAAGCAGCAGCAAAAAGGATAGTAAGTACCATTAAAATGTAATAGTTCGATGACAGATAGATTCCTCCTATTATGGCAAATGCCGCCAAAATGCTCAAAAGTATTGTAAAGTAAATGGCTCTACCTTCTGCGAACTTGCTCAACGGCAAGGACAAAATAGCTACTAAGGCCAAGATCAACGAGACAGCCCCACTGCCAGAAATTCCGAATAGATGGAAGTTTCTTTCTTCAAACCAACCAGGGAACATATTAAAAAGAATAGTTGTAGCTAGGCCCAAAGCGATACCTAAAACAAATGCGTAGGTATAATCTGATTTTGCGAGTTCTGTCTTTTTCGGAACATCTTTAATAATACCTGTATTGCTTTTCATAAGCATACCACTAAGGAAAACAGCGACCCCACCAACAACGAAAGTCAAAGGCGCCCCCAAAAATTCGATTATATCTACAATAACTGGTTCGATTGCGTAAAGAAGACCATAAACAATTGTCAACATAGCCATAGCGGTAGGAAGTCTATTGGCTGGCACAAAAAGCTCAATAGTAGAAATAGCTGGACTAGTGAAGAGAGCCATTGAAAACAACCATAACGTAATAAGACCAGGTAAAATCCATTTAAAAATAGGACCTGGATCAGTAAATAGCGTGAAGGCGGTAGCCATGAAAATCATCGCTGCGAAGCTTACACCCGCTGAAATTAACGGAAGTCTTTTGCCATGTGAAACTCTAAATTTATCACCTAGTCTCCCTGCGATCATAGGCGTAATGACCATGATAATCCCCTGTACTATAAATAAGAAAAGGGTGAGATCAGTAAAATTATAATTCTCTAATAATTGTGGTTGGTAGTTGTAATAGGCAATCCATCCTATGATAACTGAGGCATAAAGTAAAGTCAAACTGAGGAGCTGTTTCCAAAGGACTTTGTGCTCTACTACAATGTTGTCACCTAGTGAGATTGTTGAATTTTGAAGATTCATAAAAGTAAATGTTGATTGGTTTTAGATATTACAACTACGAAGTGAACATGCTGTTTGGATTTTTAATGTTACAACATTTAATGTTAATATATTTTTTAATGTTTTGTGTCATGCCCATTGACCTACCCTTTGAATGATTCGATTAACTTTGCCGTCTTTATAAAAACACGCAATTCTTCGAAGCAATTTTGATGGAAATATCTACGAAATACGATCCTGTTCAAACTGAGGATAAATGGTATAGCACTTGGTTGGCCAAAGGCTTTTTCAAAGCAAAAGTAAACCCAGATAAAACACCCTACTCTATCGTCATTCCCCCACCAAACGTGACTGGGGTGCTACATATGGGTCATATGCTTAATAATACCATTCAGGATATATTGATCAGAAAAGCGCGCATGGAAGGTAAAGAAGCATGCTGGATACCCGGTACTGACCATGCGTCAATAGCTACTGAAGCCAAAGTGGTTGCTATGCTTCGCGAGAAGGGTATAAAAAAAAGCGATCTCACGAGAGATGAGTTTTTGAAGTATGCCTGGGAATGGAAAGAAAAATATGGAGGTATCATCTTAGAGCAGCTCAAGAAGTTGGGTGCTTCATGTGATTGGGACCGTACGTCCTTTACCATGGATCCAGATTATTACAAAGCTGTCATCGACGTATTCTTAGACCTTCATAAGAAAGGTTATATCTATCGCGGATTGCGTATGATCAACTGGGATTGCGAAGCACAAACAGCAGTTTCCAACGAAGAAGTGATCTATAAAGAAGGTGGTGAGCAAGCCACACTTTATTATGTAAAATACCAAATAAAGGACTCAGCGGACTTTGTAACAATTGCTACTGTAAGGCCTGAGACAATACTAGGAGATGCTGCCATAGCTGTAAATCCAAACGACCCGCGCAATGCTCACTTGATCGGGAAACATGCAATAGTTCCATTCGTAAATCGTGAAATTCCAATTATTGGAGATGAATATGTAGAGTTGGACTTTGGAACTGGTTGCCTTAAAGTAACTCCAGCACACGATCCGAATGACTATGAAATTGGTCAGCGTCATGGATTAGAAGTAATCGACACGATTAATTCGGACGGTACATTAAATGAAGCCTGTGGTATTCCAAAATTTGTGGGAGTGGATAGATTTCAAGTTCGTAAGCTGATAGTGAAGGACTTGAAAGAGGAGGAAATGCTCGTGAAAGAAGAAAATTTCACAACTCGCATTGGTCGTTCGGAGAGAACGAATACTGTAGTTGAGCCTAAGCTTTCGCTACAGTGGTTCATCAATATGAAGGACATTTCCCGTACTGCACATCGTGTGGTGATGGAAGATGAGATCCTACTTTACCCTCCAAAATTCAAAAACACCTACAACCATTGGATGGAGAATGTCCGCGACTGGTGTATTTCGCGACAGCTTTGGTGGGGTCAGAGAATTCCTGCCTATTACTTTGGTGAAGGAGAAGAAGATTATGTTGTAGCTGCAACTGCTGAAGAAGCGTTGAAGTTGGCTATTGAGAAATCAGGTAAAGCTTTGACTGAGGCTGATTTGAAGCAAGACGAAGATGTTTTGGACACTTGGGCCTCTTCTTGGCTATTTCCATTGGCTGTTTTTGATGGCTTCAATGAGGAGACTTTTGATAAGGAAACTGGAAAGATCATAAACGGCAAAAACGCCGAGTTAGACTACTTCTACCCTACTGATACCTTGGTGACTGCACCGGAGATTCTATTTTTCTGGGTTGCTCGAATGATCATCGCTGGATATGAATACAAAGGAGAAAAACCTTTCAAAAATGTATACCTGACAGGAATCGTGCGTGACAAGCAGCGACGCAAAATGTCCAAGTCATTGGGTAATTCACCTGATCCGCTAGACCTTATCAAGCAGTATGGTGCTGATGGCGTGCGTACTGGGATGCTTTTTTCCTCGCCTGCCGGCAATGACTTGCTTTTTGATGAGAAACTTGTAGAGCAAGGCAGAAACTTTGCCAACAAAATCTGGAATGCTTTCCGCTTGGTAAAAGGTTGGGAAATCACCGATACAGCACAACCAAAAGCGAATGCATTGGCAATTGAATGGTATGAAAACCGCTTCCATGAGGCATTATTAGAGATGGAGGATCATTTCTCTAAATACCGTCTCTCTGATGCTTTAATGACCGTTTACAAACTGGTATGGAATGACTTCTGTAGCTGGTATCTCGAGTGGATCAAGCCAGAATATGAAAAACCAATTGATCGAGCCACACTTGAAGCCACACTAGCCTTCTTTGAGAAAACGATCGCGGTGCTGCATCCATTTATGCCATTTATTACGGAAGAGATTTGGCACAGTTTAGGAGAGCGTGAAGACAATGACTGCCTAATAGTCTCTCAATGGCCACAACCAAAGTCTTTTGATGAGAAGCTGCTTAAGTCTGGCGCTTTACTATTCGAAATCATTTCAAACATCAGGAACCTAAGAAGCAGTAAGGGAATCTCACCACGTGAAGCATTGGAATTACAGGTGAAAACATCTAATTCAGCTGATATCTCGCCAATTATAGAATCAATAGAGAAGATGGCAAATGTATCAGCCGTCAACTTCACGGAGGAAATACCTGACAACTGCTTCAGCTTTGTTCAAGAAAGCCATGAGTTTTTTGTGCCTGTGAGTGAAGAAATTGACGTAGAAGCAGAACGTGAGAAATTGACTCAGGAATTGGCTTATACCAAAGGATTCAAAAATTCAGTAGAGAAGAAACTCAGCAACGAGCGCTTCGTAAGTGGAGCACCTGAGGCTGTTGTGGCAACAGAGAAAAAGAAGCTAGCAGACGCTGAAGCTAAGATTGCTTCATTGGAAGCGAGTATTGCATCGCTCGGTTAAATCCGAGCGGCTGCAAGTAGCTTGAGGTCTTTGAAGGTCACATTGAACTTTCTAGCTAAGTGCTCCTTGCAGACACTTCCTCTATAAGCGTATACGCCATTCATAAACCACTCATGCTTAAAAATCATATCATCTACTCCTCCGGCATCTCCGATGTTTCGAAGGATTGGGGTGAAGATGTTTGAGATAGCAATAGAAGCTGTTCTAGATACTCGAGACGCAATATTTGGAACGCAATAGTGAATCACATCATGCTTTATAAAAGTTGGTTTTTTGTGAGTCGTTGGCTCACTAGTTTCTATACAGCCACCTTGATCTATACTCACATCTATCACGATTGATCCAGGCTTCATACTGCTAATCATATGTTCTGTGATCACGCATTTATTCTTACCATTTTCAGTACGAATAGCACCTATAAGTACATCGGCTTTACTTACCGCTTCCTTCAGCTGTGTATTGTCAATAGTAGAAGTATGTATTTGATGACCCAGCGCATGTTTGATTCGCCTGAGTTTGTAGATATGGTCATCAAATATTTTAATATCAACTCCCAAACCGATACACGCTCTGGCTGCATACTCGCTCACCGTACCTGCTCCAAGGATCACCACTTGAGTAGGTGGCACACCTGATATTCCGCCAAGGATTATTCCTTGCCCGCCACTTGTATTACTCAGTAGTTCAGCAGCTATAAGCATTGCTGTACTGCCAGCAATTTCGCTCATGGCACGCACCAGAGGCAATCCACCTACTTTGTCTTCAATAAACTCGTAGGCTATTGCCGTTATTTTCTTCCGATTGATGGCATGGATATAGTCTACAGTCTGTCGTCCTGACTGAAATGCACTAACTAAGGTAGTTCCTTGATTCATGTAGCTAATCTCATCCAAAGTTGGAGGTGCTACCTTCAATATTATATTGGCTTTATATACCTCCTCGGCACTGCTTACCAACTTTGCGCCAGCTTCGCTGTAGAGATTATCAGGAAAGTTGGCGGTCTTGCCAGCACCTTTTTGCACCCAGACTTCATGACCATTGGAAACCAAAACTTCTACAGACTCTGGCTTGAGCGTCACTCTACTTTCGTGAATAGAGTTCTCTTTCGGTACACCAATAAAAAGTGATTTTGTAGATCTCCTGATCTTTGCAGGTGCTTCTTGAGGGTATAAACTTTGCTCTCGTGCCAACGCTGCAAAGCTTGATTTCATTTTATCCGCCATGTGGTGAGATGATTATTTCTCTTCCTGTATTGCCGACTAATTTAATACTTATTTCAAGGTGCTCTTCGGGTATTATTTCTTTTATCTTCTCAGACCATTCAATCAGGCACAAATCTCCCGAATAAAAATACTCATCCACACCTATATCTACGGCTTCTCGAAGTTCCTCAATGCGATAAAAATCAAAATGATAGATGGGATCTCCACTCCCACTTTCATACTCATTGACTATAGAAAAAGTAGGTGAACTCATGGCATCCTCTACACCCAAAAGACCACAAATCACTTTAATTAGCGTGGTTTTTCCAGCTCCCATTTCTCCATTGAAGCATAAAATAGGAAAATCATCGCTTTCAGCGATGATTCTTTTTGCCACTTGTTCTAATTCCGACTCGTCGGAAATAACCATTTTTATCATTTTGGTTCTAGCTCTATCAAAGGAACAATTACCTCCTCCATGCTGACACCCCCATGTTGGAATGTATCTTTGTAGAAATTGACATAGTAGTTGTAATTATTCGGATAGGCAAAGAAATAATCTTCTCTGGCAAAGGCAAAAGACGTGCTCATATTTACTTTAGGCAATCTCAATTCTTCGGGATTTCGAGTGAAAAGCACACCTTTTTCTTCAAATGCCAGATTTCTACCTGCTTTGTATCTGAGGTTAGTATTCGTGTTTTTATCCCCTATGATCTTGTAAGGTCTTCTCACCCTAATCGTACCATGATCAGTGGTGATCACCACTTTTACATCTTTATTAGAGAGGTATTTAAGCAACTCAAACAAAGAAGAATGCTCAAACCATGACTTGGTAATAGATCGATATGCAGACTCATCTGGTGCCAATTCGCGAATCATTTGCATGTCCGTACGAGCATGAGAGAGCATATCTACAAAATTGAAAACAATAGCATTCAGATCATTCTTCATTAGGTTTTTGGCATTTTCCGTAAGTGCCTTACCATCATTGGCTCTGATGATTTTGTTGTAACTGCTCTTAATATCCAAGCCTTCTTTTTGAAGATTATTCTGAAGAAGTTCCTCCTCAAACATATTCTTCCCATCATCAGTATCCTCACCTACCCAAAGATCAGGATGCTTCTGAGAGATGTCCAATGGCATCATACCAGCAAAGAGTGCATTTCGAGCATAAGCCGTAGTAGTAGGAAGTATTGAGTAATAATAATCCTTAGACTTTACATTGAAAAGGTTTGAAATCTCCGGTTCAAGTATCTCCCACTGATCAAATCTTAGATTATCAATCACTATAAGAAAGACAGGTTTTTCTGATTTCAAAAGTGGAAAAACACGCTTTTTCAGTACATGATGAGACATGAGTGGACGATCTGCATCCGGATCAGAAATCCAAGCTTTATATTCATAATCTATAAAATCAGAGAAATGTTGATTGGCCTCAACACGCTGACTATTGAGCACCTCCAGCATGCTTTTGTCCTCAGTACTATCTATTCTCAAATCCCAATAGACCAGCTTCCGATACATATCAGCCCAACCTTCAAAATCATCAATGTCATGTACAGCCATGCTCATGGACTGAAATTCTTGCTGATAACCAAGATTGGTGTGCTCAGAAACAATCCTTCGATTGTCAAGAATCTTTTTAACAGAAAGTAATATTTGATTGGGATTCAAAGGCTTGATGAGGTAATCTGCAATTTTGGCACCTATTGCCTCCTCCATGATCTCCTCTTCTTCACTTTTAGTAATCATGACCACTGGAAGATTTGGGTGAGTTGTCTTAATCTGACTTAACGTCTCCAATCCCGTCATACCAGGCATATTTTCATCCAAAAAGACCAAATCAAAAGAATTATTCTCTATTTCTTCAAGCGCATCTGCTCCACTATTTACTGGAGTGATCTCAAAACCTTTGTTACTTAAGAAAAGGATATGTGGTTTAAGCAGATCGATTTCATCATCCGCCCATAAAATTCTATATTTCTGCATTCACCTATTTTTGTTGTGCGTTTAACCAAAAACCAAACCGAACTCCCCTTTGAACAAAAAGAAAATATTTAACGATCCTGTTTATGGGTTTATCAATATACCTAACGAATTAGTCTTTGACATTATTGAGCATTCTTATTTTCAAAGGCTAAGAAGGATAAAACAGCTCGGTCTCACGGACTATGTCTATCCCGGTGCGCATCACACGAGATTTCATCATGCTATAGGTGCTACCTATCTAATGCAGCGTGCGCTCGACAATCTTCGCAGCAAAGGTATCATGATATTTGAAGCTGAGTATGAAGCTGCTCTTGTTGCTATTTTACTTCATGACATTGGACATGGACCCTTTTCTCATACACTGGAATTCAGTCTATTCCAAGAAGTCCAGCATGAGCAAATCTCTTTATGGATTTTTGAAAAATTAAATAAAGCATTCGGTGGTAGGTTAGAGCTGGCAAAGCAAATCTTCACAGGCACCTATCATCGTAAGTTTCTCCACCAGCTGGTATCAAGTCAATTGGATGTTGACAGATTGGACTATCTCAAAAGAGATAGTTTTTTCACAGGAGTAAGTGAAGGAACTATCGGTGCAGAGCGAATCATAAAGATGCTCAACGTGCACAACGACGAGCTAGTAGTTGAAGAAAAAGGTATCTATAGTATTGAAAATTTTCTAAACGCGCGGCGATTAATGTATTGGCAGGTATATCTGCACAAAACTTCCATTGCAGCTGAAGCCATGCTCATTTCATTGATAAGTAGGGCTAAAAAGCTAACTCAAGATGGAAAGTCTGTTCCTGCCACTCCTGCTTTTCAGATATTTCTCGAAAGGGATATAACTCAAAAAGAATTCATAGAGGATCCCGATTTATTGGATGTATTTGTCCTTCTAGATGATACTGACATCTGGGGATCTATAAAGATGTGGCAGTCCCATGAAGATACTGTGCTAAGCAAACTGAGCAATGACCTACTCAAACGAAAACTTTTTGGTATCCAGCTTTCTAATGACAAGTTTCCGAAAGACTATGTTCAAAGAATTTCGGATGCACTAGAAAAAGACGGCTTTGCTAAAAACATCACCAAGTACTTCGTACAAAAAGGCACGGTTAGTAATGCAGGCTATATAGCCAAAGGAGGCAGCATCAACATCTTAATGAAATCTGGAAAAGTGCTAGATGTCGCAAAAGCTTCAGATTTGCCAAACATTAAAGTCATGAGCAAAATTGTGAAGAAGCACTATATCTGCTTCCCAAAAAACATACAGATAAATGCCTAGTCAATCACTAACTGTTGGAGCGATTGCTGAAATACTGAATGGCTCAGTGGAAGGAAATAGTGAACTACGCATTGTAGGAGTAGCTCCATTAGATCAGGCTAAATCTGGCACTATTAGCTTCTTTGCAAATGCAAAATACGAGCAACTATTGTATTCAACGGAAGCCTCGGTAGTGCTAGTTGGGAAGAATTTTGAAGCTAAGAAGACTTTCGGTTCAGCACTCATCAGGGTGGAAAACACATATGTAGCATTAAGCATTTTGCTTGGGTTTTTTGAAAGATTCCGAGCAAAAGATAAAATTGGCATTGATGCTTTAGTTCATATTTCTGAAGATGCAAAATATGGATCAGGTGCATACATAGGTGCCTTTTCTTATATTGGACAGGATTGCCAGATCGGGAATAATGTGAAGATATTCCCAAACTGCTACATCGGAGATAATACTATCATAGGTGATGACACCATATTATACGCCGGTGTAAAACTCTACGAAAGAACTGTCATCGGCACCCATTGCACTATACATGCTGGAGCAGTGATCGGCTCACATGGATTTGGTTTTGCACCAGATGCAAAAGGCCAATATCAAAAGATCCCCCAAATTGGAAATGTAGTCATTGGAAATCATGTCGATATTGGTGCTAACACGACGATTGATTGTGCAACTATGGGAAGTACGGTGATAGAAGATGGAGTGAAGATCGACAACCTCGTACAGGTAGCTCATAATGTGAAAATTGATAAAAACACAGTTATTGCTGCACAGACTGGTATATCTGGATCTACTTCAGTTGGAAAAAATGTACTAATTGGTGGCCAAGTGGGCACAGTTGGCCATATACACATAGCTGATGGAACTATAGTAGGTGCGCGATCTGGCGTCACCAAATCGACCAAAGGAGACGAAACACTATTTGGCGTGCCTGCTATTGACAAGAATAATTATATCAGGTCATACGCTATTTATAAAAAGCTACCAGAGGTGATCAATCGAGTCAAGCTACTTGAGCAAAAACTCCTAACTTTAGAGTCAAGTTCAGACCCCAATGAAGCTCTACCAACAAACGATTAAAAAATCCATTTCTCTGAAAGGCATTGGCTTGCACTCAGGTAAGCCATGTAAGCTCACATTCGTTTCTGCTCGCCCAAATCATGGCATCAAGTTCCAAAGAATGGATCTTGCGGAGCAACCGATTATTGATGCTGATGTTGATCTGGTTGTGGATACAATAAGGGGAACCACTTTAGAAAAAGATGGCGTTCGTATACAAACAGTGGAGCATGTAATGGCGGCTTTAGCCGGCATGGAAGTAGATAATATCCTTATTCAGCTGGATGCTCCTGAAATACCCATTATGGATGGAAGTGCTCTGCCTTTTGCGGAAGCGCTTATCAATGCCACCATCGTAGAACAAAATGCACAACGGAATTTCTTCGAAATCCCTGAAAGCATCTTTTTGCAAGACAAAAAACTCGGAGTAGAAATAGCCGCGTTGCCTTTGGATAACTATCGAGTCACCGTCATGGTGGACTATAAATCCAAAGTTCTAGGTAGTCAGCATGCTTCTCTCAATAGGATTAGTGATTTCATTACAGAAATCGCCAATAGCCGAACATTTTGCTTTTTGCATGAAGTGGAGGAGCTATTCAAAAATGACTTAATACAAGGCGGAGACTTGAGCAATGCCATCGTGGTGGTAGATAGAGAAATACTTCCTGATGAATTGGACCGATTGGCAAAACTATTGAACAGGGAAAAAATCGAGCACTACGAGGAAGGTATTCTAAACAAGGAGGCTCTTCACTCACCAAATGAACCTGCAAAGCATAAACTACTAGATGTCATGGGTGATCTGGCATTAATTGGCAGACCGATAAAAGCGCAAATACTTGCCGCACGTCCAGGTCATACATCAAACATTGCTTTCGCAAAAAAGCTTAAGAAAATCATGTCTGACGAGCATCATACTCACATTCCTCAGTATGATCCAAAAGTTCCTGCTGTACTAGACATCAATAAAATATCAAAGATCCTCCCCCATCGTTATCCATTTCTGCTCATAGATAAAATATTTCATCTTGATGATGAACAGGTGGCAGGTATCAAAAACGTCACCATGAATGAGCCGTTTTTTGCAGGACATTTTCCTGGTAATCCAGTGATGCCTGGCGTCTTGCAAGTAGAGGCGATGGCGCAGATTGGCGGAATTCTGGTTTTAAATACCGTCCCTGATCCAGAAAACTATTGGACTTACTTTCTAGGCATTGAGAATTTCAAGTTTAGAAGAATGGTGGTACCTGGAGACACATTGGTTATGAAACTAGAACTAATGCAGCCAATACGCAGAGGATTCGCCAAAATGAAAGGCGTAGCATACGTGGGTAATAATCTGGTCTGTGAAGGAATCATGACTGCAAGTATTGTGAGAAAAGACCTATGATAAGTCCACTTGCAAGTGTGTCATCCGATGCGTCGATAGGCCAAAATGTGACCATAGAAGCGTTCACAGTTATCGAAGGAGATGTGATAATTGGCGACAACTGCTGGGTAGGTCCACAAGTGACTATCATGGATGGCGCTCGAATCGGAAATGGTTGCAGAATATTCCCAAATGCTGTGATAGCGGCAGAACCACAAGATTTGAAATTCCAGGGTGAGAAAACTACAGCAACAATTGGTAACAATACCACTATAAGAGAATGTGTAACCATCAATAGAGGAACAAAACTTGACAGGAATGACACACTCGTAGGATCCAACTGTATGATCATGGCCTATACGCATGTTGCGCATGATTGCGTACTTGGTGATCATATAATCTTGGCTAATAATGTGCAAATGGCTGGGCATGTGCATATTGGAGATCATGCATTTATAGGTGGCTCAAGTGCTATACATCAACATGTAACGATAGGTCGCTATGTGATGATCTCAGGCGGATCACTGGTTCGTAAAGATGTTCCACCGTTTGTCACTGCAGCTAGAGAACCCCTCTCTTATATGGGGATTAACGCTATAGGATTGGAACGAAAAGGATTTAATTCAGCTCAAAGAACTTCAATTCATGATATCTACAAACACATTTATACTTCCGGACAAAATATAAGTGAAAGCCTTCAGTCACTAAAATCCAGAAATCAGCTTGGTGAATTCTCGTCCGAAGTAATCAGTTTTATAGAACGATCAACAAGAGGTACTATTGGCGCTCAGCGAGTAAAATAATGAAAATTAATCTTCAAAATCTGGGCAAAAAATACGGAAGACACTGGGTCTTTAGAAACCTCAATTACACAATTGAGCAAAGTGAAATTGTAGCAATCACAGGAAAAAATGGATCTGGAAAATCCACACTTTTAAAGACCATTGTTGGTTATACTGCACCTACAGAAGGCTTAGTAGCCTATGATGTTGGAATTCCAATCGATCAAACTGATTTCAATATTGCCGCTCCTTACCTCAATTTGATTGACGAATTCACGCTAACTGAGCAACTAGCATTTAATGCAAAATTCAAAGTGCCGGCAATGTCAATAGGACAAATGATTAATGCGAGTAATCTCAATGAAGCCAAGGATAAATACCTGAGCGAATTCTCTTCAGGTATGAAACAAAGAGTGCGATTAATGTTGGCCTTCTATTTTGAAAGCAAAGTGATAATTTTAGACGAGCCAACAAGTAATTTGGATGAGTCAGGATTGAAGTGGTATTTGGATCTTCTTAGTAAGCATCGTAATTCACGAACTACAATCATTGCTTCTAACCAACCAAATGAATATCCTGGAGTGAAAAATATTTTATCCATAGATGCTTTTAATTACAATAAGTGAAGTGATAAGACGTTTGCTGATTGGTACCCTCAAATGGGTAATTTCACACCACTTGATGCATGTCCGTTAGGAAGTCACTCAATTTTTAAATAATTTACCAACCAGATCAACTAGTCCCTAATAGAATTTTATGAAACGATTTACATCAGTACTTACAATTATTTTATTCAGCGCACTTATCATAGGTGTTGGCTGTAAGAAGAAGAAAAATAATACTAAAACAGACCCTAGAGATGCTGCAGGTGCAGCACTTAGTAAAACTTGGACCGTAACTTCCGTAACTAAGGATGACGAGCCACGCGAAGAATGGGCAGACTTCACCTTAGCGTTTACTTATAATGCAGAAACAGATATGGGTGGTTATCAAGTAGCTGGCGTCCCGGCCAATGATGGAGCTTCCGAGGTATATGGAGAAAATCTTACTTGGGCTTTCCAAGGGGATGATGAAAATGCCGATACAGGTGTAATCGTAAGAAGTGATGGTGTCGTTATTCAAGCTCAATTAAACACAGGGGTTACTGCATTGGTGCTTTCATTTACTATCACAGATGCAAGTGCTCGAACTGCTGGTTTCAACGGAAATTGGATATTTACATTAGCATCAAACTAAGATTGAACGAATAGTTTAATAAATTTGAGGGGTGGTAATAACCATCCCTTTTTTTTATGCTCTACCAAGACAAATACTTTGACCAAGATAAGAACAGCATCCTCCGTGCGGCTCAAGGCTTTGTAGAACCTCAGCTTCTAAAACGCTGGGCAGATATTGCTTTGGAGAGCTATATGATCCATGAAAACCCTATGGGTCTTGTAGATGATTTCATCCTGCACTTGCGAAGTATTGAAGAATACAACCTAGAGTTCTTAGAAGAGCTTTATGAAATCCTTTCAGCAATCTATCGCTACGAAAAAGGAAATAATCAGCTAGAGATTATCTGGGACGGCAGAAGCCACTACGAAGTTTACGCAGAAAATTGGAGTGACTGCTTTGAAGAATGGTGCAAACTTTTTTGTAGTCAACCAGAAGTTTATCGTGGCATTATCAAGGCATGCATCGTAAATCAATCAGCGAATCAAAGATTTCACTACTACGCTATCCGTAGGATCATCCTGAATCATTTTCAGTTAGACGTCAGTAGAAACAAAAAGCTTAAAACTGCTTAAAGCTAAAATCTTATCTCAAACGTTGTACAACCTTCTTCATCAGAGTCAAAGACATGTACTTCCTTGACCTTTGAGTAGTCAGAGCCCTTTTGGCTCCATAACTTCATCTTTTCACATTTGTCATTAGCTCCTTCCGCATGTATGAGTACTGATCCATCAATCTCATTCATCACCCATCCTTTTATACCTATATTATCGGCATAGGACTTAGCTGATGCTCTAAAAAAAACACCTTGGACCTTTCCCGTACATCTAATCCTTATTGCCATTCAGTAAATAATATCAGTTGTTAATGATATAATCCGCACTCTTTACAAAATTTCTTCTTGCCATTTGGTCGTTTTTTCGGCGGCTTTTTATGTCCAAAATAGAGTGGATCATGATACTGAGGAGTCGCACTTTTCTTTTCTAATTTGGCTTTCCTTTTAGCATTGACTGCCATTCTCTCACGAAACTCAATAATTTCCTCTTCTCCTGTCTTGATCTCTTTCTTTTTATTAAAAATACGCTTGAGGAATGGCTGCTTTTTTGTTTTCTTCACTGCCTGATATGCAGGCTTGGGTGGTTTTGGCGCCACATCTCTGGTTGTCTGAGCAAATCCTGCTACCACCAGCACCAACATGCACGCAAGTGCTAAAAAAAACTTTCTAATCATAAGCTTCTACCATTTCTCAATGAACGAAAAATGGAACAAAAATTATAGTGTGCCGCGAATTTCCTGCTCTCGTTCTATCGCTTCAAACAATGCCTTAAAATTACCTTTCCCGAAAGACTTTGCCCCTTTTCGTTGAATGATTTCAAAAAACAAAGTAGGTCTTGGTTCAATAGGTTTGGTGAATATCTGCAATAGATAGCCTTCATCATCTCTATCCACCAAAATACCCAGCTCTCTCAATGGATCAATACTCTCATCTATCTCTCCCACGCGTTCTTTTAAGGTGTCATAGTAGATTTCTGGTACTCTGAGAAACTCAATACCTCTTCGGCTGAGTTCGGTAACTGTAGACACGATATCATCCGTAGCAACTGCTATATGCTGTATACCAGCTCCTTCGTAAAAATCCAAATACTCTTCAATCTGGGACTTCTTCTTCCCTTCTGCAGGTTCGTTTATTGGAAACTTTATTCTTCCATTACCATTGCTCATCACTTTGCTCATAAGTGCAGTGTATTCTGTAGAAATATCCTTATCGTCAAATGATACCAATTGTGAAAATCCCATCACCTCAGCATAGAATTTCACCCATGTATTCATTTCTCCCCAGCCAACATTTCCTACCATATGATCTACATACTTCAAACCAACAGAATCCGGATGATAGGTTGATTTCAAAGGCACATAGCCAGGTAGGAATGTCCCGTGATAATTTTTTCTCTCCACAAAAAGATGAATTGTTTCACCATAGGTATAAATTCCTGATTTTACAACCTTACCATGCTCATCTTGCTCCTCTCTAGGTTCCATATATGACTTGGCACCTCGCTTTATAGTCTCATTATATGATTTGGTAGCATCATCCACCCACAGGGCTACAACTTTCACTCCATCACCATGTGTATCTATATGCTTGCCTATTTCAGTGCCTGATTTCAAAGGTGAAGTCAGCACTAATCTTATCTTATCTTGCACAAGGACATATGACTCACGATCCTTTAGTCCTGTTTGTAATCCAGCGTACGCTAAGTCCTGAAATCCAAAAGCTGTCTTAAAAAAATGAGCGGATTGCTTACAATTACTGACATAGATTTCTAAAAAGTCAGTACCATTGATCGGTAAAAAATCTTCGATGTATTCAGTCATTTGGGTCTGTTTAATATTCTTATTTGGGGTTGGAAGCGAAGTTAGAATGATTCAAGCGCTAATTCAACTTTAGTTGGTACAGCTTTTGCCTTGACACCTACTGAAAAAAATGAAATATTTCACAACTTTACCACTTACTAAAAAGCGATTATGCGTTCGTTAATAATTCTCATCGTACTATCCTTATCGTTTCCAATAATGGCTCAAAATCAGCCTGAAACGCAATTGACGCTTAAAATGGATCAAGGCGTAGAATTAATGAATGCGGGTAAATATGAAGAAGCTGATGACTTATTTCTTTATGTAATAAAGAATATGACAGCTCTTCCTTCAGACTTGGCCTATTATTTTGGTGCAAACAGTTATCAATTGAGTAAATACAAACAGAGTATCAACTGGCTGAATAAGTATATTCAACTAAAAGGTACGAGCGGTCGATTCTATGAAGAGGCTGTTAAATATCTAAAATTGTCCGAGGATCAATACTTGGAATTATCTCGAGCCACTAGCAAGAAACTTCAAGAAGAACTGAGTGGTGATGAATATGATTGTGGCGGACTTTCAAAAATGATTTGTCCAGTTTGTAAAGGCCAAGGTGTAATCCTGAAAAAAGGTGATTTCGAAACCATCTATCAAACTTGCCCATATAGCGCAGGTGAGCCCTATCTCACCTGCGAGGAATACAACTTGTTCATGACTGGAAAATTAGAGCCAAAGCTCTAAAAAAGACTTACCAGCCTAAGATATAAGCAAAGATTAACGGTGCAACTATGGTGGCATCTGACTCTACAATAAACTTAGGTGTGTCAATATCTAGCTTACCCCAAGTAATTTTTTCATTTGGTACGGCCCCACTGTAAGATCCGTAGCTTGTAGTAGAATCAGATATTTGGCAGAAATAGCTCCAAAAAGGAACATCTGTTTTTTCCATATCCTGATAGAGCATAGGAACCACACAGATGGGAAAATCTCCTGCAATACCTCCACCTATTTGGAAAAATCCAATGCCTTCTGTGCCTGCATTTTCTAAATACCAATCAGCTAGAAAAGTCATGTACTCAATTCCAGATTTCATTGTACTTGGTTTCAATTCACCTTTCAAACAATAAGATGCAAAGATGTTTCCCATAGTTGAATCTTCCCATCCTGGCACTACCATTGGAAGGTTCTTGTCCTTTGCTGCTATCATCCAGCTGTTTTTAGGGTCGATCTCATGATACTCATCGAGCATTCCTGACTCCAAAAGCTTGTACATAAATTCATGTGGAAAATATCGCTCTCCTTTGGCCTCAGCATCCTTCCAAATCTTAACAATATGCTCTTGAATTCTTCTAAATGCCTCTTCCTCTGGTATACATGTGTCGGTTACTCTATTGAGCCCTTGATCAAGTAATTCACGCTCATCCTCAGGTGTGAGGTCTCTATAATGGGGGATTCTTTTATAATGGGAATGAGCAACCAAATTCATTATGTCTTCTTCCAAGTTTGCTCCAGTACACGAGATAATTTGAACTTTATCATTGCGTATCATATCAGCAAACGAAATACCCAATTCACCCGTACTCATCGCACCAGCCAAAGACACAAGCATTTTCTTACCTTCAGCAAGATGCTTTTTATAACCTTTTGCAGCATCTACCAAAGCAGCAGCATTAAAATGCAAGTAATGTTTTTCGATAAAATCGGATATAGGTTGATTGCTCATTAGTATAAATTATTGATTTGGCTACAAAAATAAGCAGTACACACCAACCAGCCTAACCTGATTTGAACCATTGTGTCTCTGAGAGACTAAGTGTAGATTTTATGAGATAATAAAAAGAGCCATAGATTTCAATAATCTATGGCTCTTTTCTTCAATATACAGGATCTAAAAAATTTAGCCCGTATAAAGGAGTGTTAAAATGATCATAATGATCAGACAAAGACTCGATAACTTAAGCAAATCATTGTCATTTTTTTCTTTTTCAAGATTTTCATCTTGTACGTGAGTTGATTTCATAACCTTCAAGCATTTGGTTCCCTACAATGACACAAGTGTCTAAAAAATGGTTGGACTATACTTAGTTAAAATTGTATCTTAATCCAGTAAGTAATCCGAACCCTGAAGGCGTAGTAGAAAAATTCGTGCCATCTTTTGTTAGATCATTGATTCCCTGACGATAATTTGGCTGAATCAGCAAATCAAATCGTTTCATTACACGATATCCAACTTGTAAACCAGCCAAACCACTAAAACTTACACCTCTGTATGGTGACTGGTCACCAGGACCTATCGTTACTTCTGCGATTTTTGAATCGTCGGATGTAAGCCTATTACCCATATAGAAATTGGTAATTAGTCCTGCATTCAATTCTACTTGTAACTTGCCTTCAATCAATTTGTAACCGGCAGTTACAGGAATGGAGGTAAACTGAAATTCATTACGTAGATCCACATCCCGATAGTCATATTCTATGACTGCCTCACTTGCTACTACACTCGAAAATTGATTCAACGATTTAGCTTGGCTCGTAGCAGGTAGAACTTCTTGAATTCTAGAGCTTTGAATAACAACATTAGTTTGAGTGGTAGCTCCTGAACGCGCATATTGAACGCCGCTTTCCAAACTCCATCTCTTTGCCAATTGGATACCAAAATTCACCCCCAACGAAACTGTCTCACCAGCCCTCATACCCTCTAGCAATGAGGGTGACTGAGTATCTATTTCTTCATTAGCTGCAAGGCTAAATGCTCCACTATTCGCACTTAAACTATTTGACAATAATGAATTGCCACTGGATTGAAAGTTGGGATTGAAGCTAGAAGAACCCATATCTAAACCAGCCCAATATCGCTCTTCATCATCCTTCTTTTTCATCAATATATTCGAAGAATAAACAGGTATCGATCTAAGCTCAAGTCCTTTCAAATTTGCTTGGATATTGCTTCCTTTTAACGCTAGATTTTCTACCTGAAATAGTTCGAAATTCACAGACTCTTCATTAGAGTTCACTATTAGAGCACTTTTCTCTTTTGAGTTTGCTTTCGCAATAAACACATCAGCTATTCCACTATTTATATTATTACTAGCTCGATTTGGTATTAGTAAACGCATTTTTTCAGAAACCAAATCATCAGGAGCATTGACATCAATAACTCTTGCTATTTGATTAGAATTCCTGTTTTGGAAATACATATATTGGAATGCACTCAAAGAGATCGCCAGCAATACTACTGCCGCTACAGCCCATTTATAATACAATTGCTTTGATTTATAAACAGATAGTTCCGCATAAGCCAATCCCCTATCTACATTGTTCCAAACTGTAGCTGGTGGTGTCACTGATGCCTGATCAAGTGCCTCCCGCCATTCTTGCTCAAAGTTTGATTCAGTTCTCCCCCGATCTTTCATAACTAATTTTATTATTCTCCAAAATCCAATCCTTCAGCAAGCTTTTTGCCCGAGCGTACTGAGATTTACTGGTGCCTTCGCTTATATTCAGCATATCAGCGATCTCATGATGTTTATATCCTTCAATAGCATAAAGGTTGAAAATAACTTGACAACCAGATGGCAACTTTCTGATCATAGCTAGAAGCTCTTCATATCCGAATCCTGATAATGAAATTTCGTCGGTATACCTATTCCTTAAGTCCGCTACATCCACCATTGGATATAGATAGAGCTTGCTCCTTTGATGATTCAGAGAAGTATTTATTACAATTCTCTTAATCCAATAAACAAGTGATGAATCCTTTCTGAAGTTTTTAATATTCGCAAAAACCTTCAAAAAAGCCTCCTGAATAATATCTTCGGCTTCTTGTTGCATTTTTGAATATCGAAGGGCAACAGCGTACATTTGGCCACTGTATTTATCATACAATAACTGCTGAGCCTTGCGTTCTCCTTTGCAACAATCGTTGATTAAATCTTCGTCATTCAATGCCATTCAGACAGCTTGTTTGTTAATAGACGCCAATCAGCGCCAAATCGTTGGAACGATCAGTAAACAAATCTATGAAATATAAAGCGCTCCTCTTATTAGAGGTCTTAATGTACTCATGCGTGCCTTTGGACAGCACAACTAGTACGAATTATTATCCTACGCTCTCTTATGAGAATGCTGACTACACCAATAAAACAGGTATGTCTATGCTCTATCCAAGTGGACAGGATAATAAGATGTCCTTTCCTGCAATAACGCTCAATGGATCAGGCGTTACAATCGAATTTGACCTATTGGAAGATAATCTTACTTACCTGCATGCCAAAATAATTCATTGCAATGCTAACTGGACTCCTTCTGGATTGAGTGATCTTCAGATCTTGACGCAATACAATGAGTTTCCTATCAATGACTACTCCTACTCAGCAAACACGCGAATACCATATGTATCATACAAGTTAAATTTACCTGCTCCTTCTGTTTCTGGAAACTATCTGATAGTTGTTTACAAAGAGGGAAATGCTCGAAATATCATACTTTCTAGAAGATTCGTAGTTTACGATAGACAGGCCTCCATTAACTCAGATGTATTAGTAAGTGATATGGTAGCATCGCGTAGCGAAAGTCAAAAGCTTAAAATTCAGGTTAAATATTCTGGAATATCTAACGCAAACCCACTGAGGGAAATGCAGCTTGTAATTCTTCAAAATCAAAACTGGCTATCGGCCAATTACAATCTAAAACCATCGTTGCTTCGTGCTGATCAAAACTTCATTGAGTACAATCCCTTCAGTGGTGAAAGTGATTTTCTAGGTCGAAATCAATTTAGGTTCTTTGATTTGAGATCAATTGATTACCGTGGAATGAATGTAAGTCACATCGAAAAGCAACCAAATATGATTCATGCATATTTGAATAAGGACAAATCAAGAAGTGGTCAATCATACTCCCAACTAATCAAGGATAATAATGGAGGGTTCGTGTTGGAAAACCAGGACCCAAATGATAGCCAGCTTCAAAGTGAATATGTATTGGTGCATTTTGAGCTAGATATCGAAGACCCAGAATATGCTTTTTATATTTGGACGCGAAAGAATGACTGGCGAACAGAGTCCGAAAACAGAATGGAGTATGATCCACAAAGTAGGTCTTATAAAGGTTCTCTTCTTCTAAAACAGGGCTACTATGACTACATGTATAGCGGCAATCCTCAGAATGGCGAAGAACTCGCAGAATCGAGTCATTTCCAAACAGAGAACGACTACCAAATATTGGTGTATTACAGAAACCCCTTTAAGAATTACGATGAATTGATTGGCTACAGCCAAAAATCAAGTGCTAACTAGGTCTGTCTTGGTGAGGTAAGTAGTCGTCCGTTTGGTAGGATCACTATTGGCTAGATCCAGCATTCCAAACCCATCAGAACAATAGAGTCCAATACCACACTCATAAATAAACTGAAGAACTTCTGGAGCTGCAAAAAGCGTGAATGGAAAAGTATATCCCCTTATTTCGCTACTTTCACCATCTTTTTTCAGTTCATAGGTGCGAGAATAAACCTTATTTTGATCTTTCATGCGCTGCATATAATCCGCATCTGGGATCAATTGAAACTTATGAATATTAGTAATACTTTCTGTATCTATTCCAAATGATTCCATACGAGCAAGGGTATATTCATAAAGACGATCCGAAAATTCATTTGAAGCTGGATCAATCGTTGATAATTGTGCAGTTCCCGAAACACCCTCTTCCAAAACCATTGGAGAAATACACAAGAATTTGGCCTCAGACTCAAAATCAAATGAGGACTCTTCATCTGCAATTTCAGGACATATGATCAAGTCTCCGATTTGAAGGGATTCTTCTAACAGTATAGCGCGGGACAAATTGGTAATAAATCCACCATTAGGTGAGGAAATCACAATGGTAACCTTTCGCGAATTGTATCGCAAACCTTGACGGCCAAGGCGAGTTTGCCCTTTAAGCCCAGAAAAACTAAAGAATAGAAAACTATCTGAATCAAACTCATCAGAATGATCCATCACTTTTCTTAGGAAAGTGGCGATATGGTTCTGATGATGAAAAGGCACTAGACCTCCTCTATTCTGTACATTAAACGTGATTCGGATTCTCACAACTCTCAACAGTAGTTATTGGGAGTGAACAGGTTATTAATCTAATTGTTTTAAGATTTGAGAATTTTTAGACATTAAATCTGAAATGCATGATATCACCGTCTCCCACTATATATTCTTTCCCTTCAATGGCGAGTTTTCCTACTTCCTTACAAGCCAATTCAGAACCATATTTCTCGAAGTTTTCAAACTTGATAACTTCCGCTTTGATGAAGCCTCTCTCAAAGTCCGTGTGAATCACTCCTGCTGCCTGTGGCGCCTTCCAGCCCCTTTTGATTGTCCATGCTCTTACTTCGGTGACCCCAGCTGTAAAGTATGTAACCAAGTCTAATAATGAATAAGCTGCTTTAATCAATCGATTGAGGCCTGACTCTTTCAAACCATATTCTTCAAGAAACATGGACTTATCTTCTTCATTGTCAAACTCTGCTATTTGCTCTTCCAAGCCAGCTGAAACCTTGACAACCATGGCGTTCTCATTGGCAACAAATTCCTCAAATCGTTTGCTATGCTCATTACCAGTATTGACTTTATCGTCCTCAACGTTAGCTACATAGATGATAGGCTTACCCGTCAAAAGCTGTAGCTCTCTTACCAATAATTTATCCTCAGCTTCCATATCAATGGAACGTGCATTTTGACCTGACTCTAAATGCTTTTTATATGCTTGAAGTACTTGTACTTCTTTCTTTGCAGCTGCTTCTCCAGTTTTCGCCGTTTTCTCTACACGAAGAATTCTCTTGTCTACAGATTCAAGATCTTTAAGTTGCAACTCAGTATCAATCACTTCTTTATCATCCACAGGATCTACTTTTCCTTCAACGTGAATAATGTTATCATTTTCAAAGCATCTCACAACATGTATTATCGCATCTACTTCGCGTATGTTGGCCAAAAACTGATTACCTAGTCCTTCACCCTTACTTGCACCTTTAACAAGCCCTGCGATATCTACGAACTCGATCACAGTCGGAACAACTTTCTGCGGATTTACTAATTTCTCCAGTACGTTAAGTCGCTCGTCAGGTACGGTAATCACTCCAACATTTGGCTCGATGGTACAAAATGGAAAGTTTGCCGCTTCGGCTTTAGCATTTGATAATGCATTAAAAAGTGTTGATTTTCCCACATTTGGTAAACCTACAATCCCGCACCTTAGAGCCATATTTATTAATTAAATGAGAATTTAACTGAGCTAATTCCTGTGGTTTCCAATAATGCTCGAAAGCAAATTCCAGAAAACAATCGGAGCGCAAAAGTAATGACAAAATGTAGTTGATAATAGTAATTGCTAGAAATGAGAACGAAAGTGTAGTTGATCGAATGGCTACCAAAATAAAAAGGCTCCATTGGAGCCTTAAATTACCTTTTTAAACGTATTTGACAAATCAGTCCCACTTTAGATCAGAGCCTGAAGTTCCATCTTCATCTTCTCTCTCTTTGTCAAATTCACTGAAGTCAACGTCAGGCATCAACTCTTCCTTTACATGGTTTACGGTTTCGTTTAGTGCAGTGACAAACTTGTTAAAATCTTCTTTGTAGAGGAATATCTTGTGCTTTTCGTAAAAGAAACCATCGTCTTTGGGACGCCTCTTACTCTCGGTAATCGTCAGATAGTAATCATTAGATTTGGTCGCTTTTACATCAAAAAAATAAGTTCTCTTTCCTGCCCTTACTCTCTCAGAGTATATTTCATCTCTGCTTTGCTCTCTGTTGTCTTCCACTTTCCCTCTTTTATAGATTTTATGGTTACTAAATTACCAAAATAGAAGTTTTAAATATAGCACGTAAAAATCAACAAATGCAAACCCTCATATTTACGTTTGCTTTAAATATTAAGACTTACTTTGATATTTCAAATACAAAATCCTAAGTAAATGTCCATTAGGCTAGCAGATATAGATCAATTTAGAAGCATCGATTTTCTCGCAAAAACACTTGTAGAAGGCTTTATTACAGGCCTACACAAGTCACCTTATCATGGATTTTCCGTGGAATTTGCTGAGCATAAGCTTTACAACTATGGTGAAAGTACTCGCCATGTTGACTGGAAGCTTTACGGAAGGACAGATAGACTTTATACCAAACAATATGAAGAGGAGACTAATCTGAGGGCACATATTCTGCTGGATGTGTCCAATTCTATGTACTACCCTAAGCCAAACAATGGGAAAATTAGGTTTGCAACTTTATGTGCGGCATCATTGGCCTATTTACTCACTTCTCAGCGAGATGCAGTTGGATTAACAACCTTCGACGAAGATATTGTTTACCAATCTCCAGTAAAATCCACTAAATGCCATTTAGATCAACTATTCAAGACTTTGGGGGATTTGCAAACACAAGAAGGTGGCGACAACACCAATGTCTCAGAAGCGCTTCATAGGGTTGCCTCAAAGATTCATAGGCGGTCATTGGTAATTTTGTTTACTGATATGTTTCAAAAGTCGAATGACCTAGCTGAAATTTTCAATGGTCTGCAACACTTAAGGCACGGCAAACATGAAATTTTGATCTTTCACGTAACAGATAAAAAAACAGAGCAAGATTTTGATTTTGAAGACCATCCACATCGGTTTGTGGATTTGGAAACAAATGCAATCTTGAAGCTCAATCCATTTGAAGTGAAGGAAGCCTACCAAGCCCAAAGTAAGAAAATCTATGAGGAAATTAAATTAAGATGCGGTAGTCAAAAAATCGATCTGATTGAGGCGGATATTTCAGAGCCTTTTGACAAAATATTAGGTGCTTATCTGATAAAACGGAAGCGATTGAAATAAAAAAGGTGGGCAAGCCCACCTTTTTTATTTCCTATTTAGAACTAATTAAACGTGCAGCCATTCTTTTTTGGCTAGTAGTTCTTCCTCCGTCTCTTCATAATCAGGGTCTGGCACACAGCAGTCTACCGGACAAACAGCAGCGCACTGAGGTTCTTCATGAAACCCTGTACATTCAGTGCATTTTCCTGAAACGATGTAATAAAACTCATCAGAGACTGGTTCTTGGATATCTGAACCTTCTATGATTGATCCATCGTCCATTTCGATCTCTTTCAAATCAGTGCCATCTGCCCACTTCCATTCTACACCACCTTCATAGATGGCTGTATTTGGGCATTCTGGTTCGCATGCACCACAATTGATGCATTCGTCTGTTATCATTATTGCCATTTGTGACTATTTATGCTTTGTTCTTAAAAGAACAAAATTATCACAACTAAGTTTGCGAGCAAAAGTAAAGAACTATTAAAATGAGCTTGGAAGAGAGAATTGAAGCATTTTCAAAATTAGGTGACAAAATCAATCAAATGTCATCTGAAGAATTTGAACATTTATCACATCAAGCCAGAATCCAAAACCAATGGTTTACTGAGGACAACATTGCAAGAGCATTCAAAGGAATCGCTTCCATGATCCAAGAAGGTGAATTGAATGAGTGGTTAACAAAATACACCATACCGGTAGTAGAAAGCCCTAAAGTAATAGGGATCATAATGGCTGGAAATATCCCAATGGTAGGTTTTCATGATTTATTATGTGTAATTATTTCTGGACATATAGCAGCTATTAAACCGAGTAGCCAGGATGATTACTTGACTAGGTTTCTTGTAAATGCTTTACTTGAGATAGCACCAGAACTTACTGATTCGATACAGCTACGAGAGCGTCTAACTGAAATAGACGGGCTCATTGCTACGGGAAGTGACAACACAGCCAGATATATCGAGTATTATTTCCGCAATCATCCTAAAATTATCCGTAAAAACCGCACTTCTGTAGCCGTTTTGGATGGCTCAGAGTCATCTGAAGAACTATCACTATTAGGTAATGACTTATTCTGGTATTTTGGGTTGGGCTGTCGCAATGTCTCCAAAGTGTTTACACCTGAGGGGTATGACCCAAAAGACTTTTTTGAAGCTATTGAGCATTTCAATTATGTAGCAGATCACAACAAATACCGCAACAACTATGATTATCACAAATCTATTCTGCTAGTAAATGGAGTAAGACATCTCGATAACGGATTTCTACTTTGGCAACCGTCAGAGGACTTGGTCTCCCCTGTCTCTATTCTATTCCAAAAGACTTACTCTGATAAGTCTGAATTGAATGAGATTTTAAAGCTTAATGAATCTAAAATTCAATGTGTCGTGGGAAAAGGCTTCACCCCTTTTGGACAGGCCCAATTGCCTAGAGTTTGGGATTATGCCGACAATGTTGACACAATGGATTTTCTTCTAAACCTGAATTGACGAAACTGTTTTGAAAGCTTGATTTCCTTAATATTACCTTTAATCTTCTTTAAACCTTTCTCCACATTTCATACAGTAATTCGCTTCTTTTAAGTTGCCCGTGCTACAGCGTGTACATTTTTTATTACCTAAGTGCCCTTCGCTTTTCTCCTTAGATGCTTTATTGATTTCTACTGTCATAATACCTGAGGGGACGGCTAAGATAGCATAACCGGTGAGCATGAGAATAGTCGCGAATGATTGGCCTAATATAGTAGCTGGAGCGATATCCCCATAACCTACGGTAGTGACTGTAACCACCGCCCAATAGATGCTTTTTGGAATACTTGTAAAACCATTTTCTCCACCCTCTATGAGGTACATTAGCGTACCTGTGATCATTACTAGGGTAAATACCGCACCAATAAATACAAGAATCTTGCGCTTTGCGTTGTTCAATGCACTAGCTAAAACGCTCGCTTCTTCCAGATATCTAGATAGCTTCAAAATTCTAAACACCCTTAAAAGGCGAATCCCTCTTATTACAACTAAATAAGCACCCCCACTCACAAAAATACCAATGAAGCTAGGCAACAACGCTACTAGATCTATTAAGCCATAAAAACTCAGTGCATATTCAGCGGGCTTACGACTAATAAATAATCTAAGTAAATATTCCAAGCTAAAAATAGCGGTGAAAGTCCACTCAAAAATTAGAAATACGCTACCGTAATTTTCTTGGAGTTCCTTTACGCTCTCCACCATTACAACGAAAATGCTTGATACAATGGCCCCAAGCAAGATAAGATCGAAGAGCTTACCCGCAGGGGTATCTGTACCGAATACAACTACATAAAGCCTTTTTCGCAGCTTAGGCAATGTCTTGAATTCGCTATTGCTCATAATTAAAAATCTTGTTTTGAATAAAAAAGTCCAATTCAAATGAATTGGACTCATTAGGATTGGTGAATCCTCTTTAATTCATTAATCCATCTAAAGTGATGGACACGTAATATATCGATCCAATATTAAGACTACCAAGTCTTTTGAAATAAATTATTTGATCTATTTATAACATACTGATTGATTAAAAAATCAAAGATCAAATACTATTGAATAGCGGCATAAAGTCATAAAAAAAGCCCGTTATTCAACGGGCTTCAATTTGCTGATTTAATCTTTTAAGCTAATTCATTTTTGAGATGTGTGACCATTTTATCACATAGATTATTCATTTCCGAAGACATGTATTCATCCCCTGTACTATTGAGTACTGATTGAGCTAATCCTCCCAGGCAATCAATATAAAATCTCTTCATATCGTCAACAGGCATATCCTTTGTCCAAAGATCAATCCTTAAAGTGTTTTTTGTTTTATCATCCCAAAGAGACAGACTCATTGATTTGGTTTCAGAAACACCCGGTTTTTCCTGTTCATCTGCTTCCCAAGTGATCTTTTCTGGGATATTTTGTTCATCCAATTCTACATGGATGTTTATAGCTGATTTTTTGGTCATGGTAAGCTGTTTTGAAAATCTTGGTATGTAAATCCTGTCTCTTGTATAGCCGTGGTACTACATCCTTCACTATCTGCCTTAGCATTAATGTCGGCTACACGGTTGTCAGGAGATGGATGTGTGCTTAAAAAAGCTGGTGTGCCTCCCGCTTGTCCTTGGTCTAAAAGCTTTTGGAAAAATGACGCTGCACCATTACAGGCATAGTCCGTACCTGATAAATAGACTACTGAAAAGTCATCTGCCTCTGCTTCAGCATCACGTCCAAATTTTAAAATAGCTCCTGTACCCGCAATCTGCCCTACTACTTGGGTCAGCTGTGAAGGGTCATTGCCTAGAGCTATCGCTAATAATGCTTGAATACCTTGATTTCTTTGTAACTGCTTAGAGCTGTGTCGCTTATCTGCATGAGCTATTTCGTGTCCTAATACCCCCGCTAAATCATCTGCAGTTTCTAAATATTTAATTAGCCCGGTATATACATAAATGTATCCTCCTGGTGTTGCAAAGGCATTGAGCACATCTGCATCTATAATATGAAGTTCCCACACAAATTCATCTTTGTATGCCACGCCACCGGAATTCAAAATATTGTTCTTCATCCCATTAAGATAAGCGTATGCTTCTGGGTAATTTACTGGAGATAGTATATTGAATGTAGTATCAGATGCTATTTCAGCAGCGACTTGCGCACCAAGATCTTTATCATTTTGAATTGAGAATAATAAGATATCACCATTTTTATCACATGAAGTCAGCCATGTAAGTGATAACATCAATAAAGCAAGAATTGATAACTTTTGAATTTTCATAAAAAGAATAGATTAAGGCAGACTTGCAATAAAATCATTGTAGTTCATACCTGATTCGCGAATTGTAGTAATTGAGCAACCAACGGCAGTGGCTTGTTCATTAATATCTTGTACCCGGCTTTTTGGACTTGGGTGAGTGCTCAGGAAAACAGGAGTTCCTCCAGCTTGACCTTCATCAAGTAACTTTTGAAAGAAAGAAGCTGCACCATTACAAGCATATGGTGTATCAGCTAAGTATTTCACAGAGTATTCATCAGCCTCTGCTTCCGCACTTCTGCTAAACTTGAGAATAGCACCTGTACCTGCTATCTGCCCCGCCATTTGCGCAAGCTGACTTGGTTCATTGCCTAAAGCGATAGACAACAGAATGCTAATTCCATATTGCTTCTCCAACTGCTTAATAGAGTGTCGTCTATCCGCATGTGCTATCTCATGCCCCATTACCCCTGCTAAATCATCAGCATCTTTAAGGTATTTTATCAACCCAGTGTAAACATATATGTAACCGCCAGGAGTAGCGAATGCATTTAGCACCTTATCATCTTGAATAATCTTCAGCTCCCAGCTAAAGTCATTTCTGTAAGCAATCGACTGGCTTGCGAGTATTTGATCTCTCATGGCATTGAGATACTGATACGCCTTAGGGTATTGTGACTCTGACAGCAGGGGGTATTCTGCGGCATTGGCATTGATCTCTTCACTCACCTGCTTACCAAGCTTAAGATCGTCAGCTGGAGAAAATAATAGGGAGGTTACTCTGTTACCACCGGCACAGGCTGCCAAAAGGATTGAAAGGGTCAAAAATAAAACCGAACGATTTATCTTCATGTTAATTCATTAAGGATGTATTTGGCCTCCGTTTTATCGATCGATAAGCGCTTTTTGAGGTCATCAATACTAGAAAAGTGTTGTTCACCTCTCAGGCGCTTCACAAATGAGATCTTTAGACGCTCATTATAAATGTCGCCTTTAAAATTAAAGATATTTACCTCAATTCTACGCTCAGTTCCAGACACTGTAGGCCTTATTCCTATATTTAGCATGCCCTGATATTTTTCCTTTCCTAGATGGACCAAAACAGCATAGGCACCATCAGCTGGAATAAGCTTATAGGATTCAGGGACGTCAATATTCGCTGTAGGAAACCCAATACTGCGACCTATTCTATCTCCATCAATCACAAAACCAGATAGCTCATAATGTCGGCCAAGAAGATCATTTGCAATATGGATGTTACCGTCAGATAGTGAATTGCGAATGCGCGTAGAGCTTACCCCTACATCCTCTATATCTTCTCTCGAAATCTCCGAAACTGTAAAACCAATAGATGATGCGTTGGCTTTTAAGTAATCAAATCCACCTTCCCTGTTTTTGCCAAAACGATGATCATAACCTATGACAAGCTGGGCGCAATTAAGCTTATCCAAAAGAATATTTTGGATGAAATCACTCGACGATAACTCTGAAAACTCCTTGGTGAATGGGATCTTCACCAAGTAATCGATACCGCTGGCGCTAATTAGATCAACCTTTTCTTCGAAAGTGCTGAGCAGCTTTAGGTTTGCAACATCTCTATTCAAAACGAATCGAGGATGTGGCCAAAATGTAAGAACTACACTTTTAAGTTTCAAAGCTTTCGCCTTGTTAACCACGTTGCTAAGAATTTTTTGATGTCCCATATGTACACCGTCAAAAGTGCCACTTGTCACCACACTGCCTAATTCGGATAAAAAAGCACTAAGGTCTTCAATTAGCTTCATCGCGTATAGGTAATTGCTCGATAAATGCTTCCAAAGTTAATGCTTGCGCTACATCATACGCTCCAATATTTGTGCGACGAAGCGCAGCAAGATGTCCACCTACTCCAAGATATAATCCAAAATCTCTAGCAATGCTTCTGATGTAGGTTCCTTTTGTACAATCTATCTCAAAATGAACTTCATTATTAATAAATTTGGTGACCTCAAATCGTTTGATCTCAACTTGTCTTGGCTCTATTATAACCTCTTCATTTTTCCTAGCTTTCTTGTAAGCACGCTGACCGTCGACTTTCACAGCAGAGTGTGCTGGAGGGATTTGCGAGATAGCACCACTCAAACTCTTTACTGCTAGGTCAATCATTTCCCGGGTAATGTGATCAATAGGAGTTTCGCTATTGAATTCTGTTTCCAAATCAAACGAAGGAGTGGTTTTACCAATTCTAATGATACCGGTGTACGTCTTATCTAAGCCTTGAAGTTCGTGTAGCTTCTTTGTGAATTTGCCAGTCCCGATCAAAAGCAAGCCCGTCGCTAAAGGATCCAGCGTTCCAGCATGACCGATCTTTTTAACCTTTATCGCATAGCGAAGCTTTTTCACCACATCAAATGATGTCCAAGTCAAAGGCTTATCGATAAGCAGGATTTTCCCCTCCTGATAATCGTTTAATTCCATAACTCAGAAACTATGGCTATCAAACCAATCACAAGGCAATACAAAGCGAAATAGGACAACTTACCCTTTTTGACAATCTCAATCATCCATTTACAAGCGATGTAGCCCGCAGAAAATGCTGCGAAGAAACCAATTAAAAGTATAAATGGGCTAATACTCTCCACATCAGCAGGTGCCGAAATGTAATCCTTCATTTTCAAAGCACTTGCACCAAGAATAGGAATCAAAACCATTAAAAATGAAAATCTAGCTGCTTTACTTCTTTCCACACCTAAAAGAAGTGCAGTGGCAATGGTGGAACCCGAACGGGAAATCCCAGGCAGAATAGCTACTGCCTGAGCTACTCCAATAATGGCTGCATCCAAATAGGAAACTGGTCGTGTACTGGATTTTTTAAGATGAGAGAAATACAATAATCCTGCGGTCACCAGCAACATACTCCCTACCAAAAGCAGATTTCCTGTGAAGAAACTTGAGATTTGATCTTCAAAAAAGACCCCTACAACTCCAACAGGAATCATGGAGATAATAATCTTAATCGCAAACTGCCAGGATTCATTCCATTTGAACTCCAAAAGTCCTGTGAAAATTTCTACTATATCCTTACGGAACACAACGATTGTACTCATGGCCGTAGCAGCATGGACAACAATTGCAAAGAGTAAATTTTCTTCTGACTTTACCCCCAGCAGGACAGACCCGATTTCCAAATGTCCGCTACTACTTACAGGTAAAAATTCAGTCAAACCTTGGATTAATCCAAGGATAAGAGCCTCAATCCAAGTCATACGATGTATTTACTTTTTGGTAGTATCCTGCACAGTTTTTGGCTTGTACATGATGGCTACAAATTCAATCGCGAAACCTAGCATGACGACAATTGGGCCTAATGTAAGTCCCATAAAACCGAAACCGTAAGGTTCAGAATCAGAAGCCATTATGAAGAATCCTAAAATAAGCGTGAGCACTCCTATGAGCATGATCACATAGTTGGCCTTTTGAAAAGCAAATTTGTTTTGTTCTGACATAAGTTAGTATAATTCGTCTAAAGACATTTTAAGGTACTTTTTCACAGCCCAAAAAGTACTTAAGTACCCGACTGCTATCCCTACTACGACCAAACCGCCGAAAAGTATTCCCAATTTTTCTAAATCTTTCAAAGCACTTAAGTCTTCAAATTGGCGATAAGCATACAACGTGACTCCAAAAAGCAGCCCTGATGATGCCAAGCCTGCAAACAATCCATAGAGTACTGCTCGTGTAAGGAAAGGTTTGCGGATAAAGCCAGAGGTCGCTCCTACTAACTGCATACTGCGTATAAGAAAGCGCTGGGAAAAGAGTGCAAGTTTGATCGTATTGTTAATAAGTATCACGACTACAATAAGTAGTATGGAAAAAAAGCCAACTAGTATTATTCCAATCTTTGTCAAATTTTGATTGATGCTTTCGACGAGTGATTCAACGTATGCTACTTCGTAAACAGCTCCAAGACTTTGTATTTCGGATTTGATCTTTAGTAGTGAATCTGGTGAATGGTAACTCGGATCAATATTCACAATGAGTGCATCACTTAAGGGATTTTCACCCAGAAAATTCATGAAATCCTCACCAGTGTCTTTTACAAAATCAGCTGCTGCTTGCTCTTTAGTTACTAAAGTAATTCGTGCATTACCATCACGAACAATCACATATGGTTTTGTTGCTATGGTTCGAGTAACCTTACTGATCTCCGCTGGAGTAACTTGTTTTTTGAGGTAAACCTGAATTTCAACATTCTCTTGAATCAGAGTTGTGAGTTTCTTGGCGTGAAGAGCCATTACACCAAATAACCCAACCACAAAGAGCGCCAAAGTGATACTAAAGATCACACTTAGGAATGGATAGCTTCCAAGTTTCTTTTTTGTGCGGTTTCGTTGCTCCATGAAGCCTCAAAACTAATTAATGTAAATAGAATAGTAGCCGAGACTAGTACTTATTGTTTCTAACAATGTCTAGCTCTGTTATGGTAGTCTGATTGCTAATAGGCACCAAATCCTCCACTTTGTCACTTAGCATCAAGTTATAATACCTTTCTCCATAATACATATAGAGCTTGCGGCCTTGCTTAGCATTGATCTCAAGTATTTCATAGGGTACATCCTTGAAATCCCCATAGAGATAAAGTTTTCCATCGTAGTATTTATACTTGATAGATTCGGACTTTTTAAAACTCGCTTCGATTTGTACAGGGACATTCTCTGTCCGTGATATTTCATCTGTAGGTGCAATCTCTGGGAGATCTGCATCAGAAATAGTAAGGCCAGCCTCATCTTCAAGTTCTTGGAGATTCGGCAGATCAACTTTAGGTATGAAAGATTTTTCAACTTTTTCATTAAAAGCTACCTTCTCTTCTATTTCCACCTTATCAATATTTAAAGGTTTCGTTGGAACAAGGACTTTCATATTATCTGAATTGACTGCTTCCGATTCCACTATAGGGACAGTGATAATTTCGATTGGAGTTGAGACTTCAGGAAAATCTATAGTGATAGCATTCGTCAAAAGATTAGGATTTGAATCAAGTTCCTCATTGCCTAGGAAATACCAAGCCGAAATGCTTGCAAGACTTAGGGTTGCTATAACGGCAACACCTTTAATTGCAGAAACGGTTCCGAATTGACCCAGACCAAAACCTAATGGAGCTACTTGAATTGCATCTAATCTCGACTTTAGTTGAGCCTTTCTTAAATCCGAAATACCTTCAACAATGAGTTTGTCCATTTGCAACTGCTCCAATAACTCCGGGTTACTAGACAAATCTGACTCAAACTGAGCAGCCTCAGTGGAGCTCAGTTCATTGCGCAGATAACTATCGATTAATTGCTGGTTGGTTGTACTCATTAATCAAAAAAGTCGAATGAACTATATCTTGTCTTTATCAAACTATCTAATCTTTTTTTACACTTATACTTTTTGGTCTTCACCGTATCTGTATTAGCAAAATTCATTTTTTCTGCAATCACCTGCATATTTAACCCATCAAAATAATAATAGGTCAGCAACTTCTTACAGGTATCTCCAAGCTCGCCAATGCAATCAATGACGATCTTATATTTTTCTTTACTTTCATGAGCTTGGTAATCCTCGCCATCTACTTCCTCATGACTCAATTTACCCTTTCGCTCGAGTTCCTTTCTCCAATGATTTTGACAAATACTGTACAGATAAGTACTTATCCGTGATGTCAAAACCAATTTTCCACTCGCCGCCTTTTGCCAAAAAGCCAACAATCCTTCTTGAAAAACATCCTTTGCCTCCTCTTCTGTCCCACTGTTTTTCCTCACCATGTTTATCATCATCCCATAATACTTCTTATACAAGTAGTCTAGGGCTGACTCATCTCCTTTGGCAATACGCTCCAGTATCTCACTATCCTTCATACACTTCCGTGCCGAAACTCAGCTTTAAATACATTAAACCATAGGAAAGTAACCTCATATACGACGAAACTGGGGTATTCATAGATAAAAATAGCGAATTAGCCAGTCAAGTGAACCAAATCGCCCTCAGCTATGGCAAATAATACATCACCACTTTTAGCAATTATTGGATGACTTCCAGTGAAGTTACCAAAGGCAGGCAGGACGGCATTGGTCTTACCAAAATAGAAACAGGGCATTGTATTGGTCTGCCTAGCAAGACCCTTTATGGTAACTGAGGGGTGGATGTGGCCCGCAATATTGTAACAATCAGAGATGCTGGGTTCGTGCGTAAATTCGAAAGGACCTAATTGTAACTTTTCACAAACCGAAATAGGCATGTTCGCGTAAAGACTAGCCGTTGACTTATCATGATTCCCAAGGACTAATGTCTGTACGATGGATTGATGATGCTGTGACCAGTGGACTAAATCATGCCATTCCTCGTTGGCGTCACTGTGAAACAAATCACCTAAAAAAATAATACGCTTTGGCTGATATCGCTCAATAAGCTGGTTCATACGCTGAAAATCGGCAATATGAATTTCTCTTGGGATGGGAATACCATGCTTACGAAAGTGACCCGCTTTGCCGAGGTGAATATCGGAAAGGATCAAGGCTTGCTTCTCTTGCCAATAGATGGCCTTTTCTGCATTTAAGCTGAAATTTTGCTCGTTAAGGACAAAATCACTTTCCTCACCAAGTACTTCAATAATCTTCATTTACAGGCAGCCAAGTCTGAGTGCGGTAAAGAAACATGATATAACCCCGCATCTTCAACTGCCCACTTTCATCAAGCCATATTTTGCAATCATAAACGCTTCCACTTTCTGGATCTAATATTTCGCCATCTTCATAAATATTCTCGCGCTTATTGAATTTCATGTCCTTGATGATTTCCATCCCTATGACTTTCTGATTTTTCCTGTCTCCAGAGCATACCTCACAAATTGGGTCTTGTACTTCATCTGGCTCGCGAAAAAGTTTCTGGATGGATCCAACATATTTCCCATCCTTTGACTCTATTTTCACAATAGATCGTGGTTTGCCTGTTTCATCATCTATTGTCTTCCATAAGCCCGATATGTCTTGTGAATATCCACTAGCGCATAATGCTAGCATTAAAATGAAAGTTGAAACGTTTTTTTTCATATTAGTCTTTGAGTTATTTCTCGGCGGCTTTTTCTAATTGCTCTTGCATTTTCCTGATTCTATCCGAGAGTTGTTCGGAGGTGAGTTTTTGTCGTCTAAACATATCTACCATTATTGGAAAGGCAAAAGGAGTTGGCTTTTTTGTGTGTACTAATGTGATCTTTTGCTGATTGATTCTTCTGATTGCCTCGAAAAGTCGAGAGTATTCCAACTGCATGGTCAAGACCTCTTCCATTGACTGCTTTATGAGCAAATTGTTTTTATCATATTCCTCAAACACTTTAAATATGATACCTGAAGAAGCCTGCAAATGTCTTGACTGAATATTTTTTCCGGGATACCCATTGAAGATGAGCCCAGATATAGTTGCAATATCTCTGAAATTCCTTTTGGCCATTTCGGTCATATTGATGGACTGTAGAATGTCTGGCATTAATGATTCCTCTGAGAAAAGATCAAACTCTAATGCCTCCTCAATCGGTATATCTTGATCTGAGAGTAGCTCAAAACCATAGTCATTCATGGAAATGGAAAATGAAATGGGCCGTATTCGGCTCACTCTTAGCGCAATTACTCCAGCTATAACTTCATGGACAAACATCCCTTCGAATGGAAAGATGAAAACATGCGAGCCAAAACGGGTTTTTGTCTTCTCAATTAGGAGTGTCTCTCTATTTGGTATCTGCGACCACTTGGCTTGCAAATCCAAGATTGGTTTGATGGTGACCATTTCAATGTCTTCATATTTTCCATCTACAGCATCTTGAAATTTATCACGAATCTTAGCCGCTAGCATAGAAGACAAAGGCAGACGATTACCCATCCATTGAGGAGTAATGCCACTTTTCTTGGTTGATTTCCTTACGAGAACAGTCATCTCCTTTATCCTTACGAATTCCAGATTTCTACCAGCAAACCAAAATGAATCTCCCGCTTTCAACCTAGCAATAAAACTTTCCTCGACAGTGCCTATATAACCTCCAGTGAGAAATCTGATTTTCAAAGAAGGGTCGCTGACGATGGTGCCGATTGAAAGCTTGTGTCGGGTGGCTGCACGTTTATTGATGATTTTGTAGACTCCATCATCATTATATACTCTTGCAAACTCATCATACTCACCCAAAGTACTACCTCCGGTGGTGATGAAGTCAAGACACCAGTTCCATTCATCAGCGGTAAGTAGTCGATAGCTGAAGGTAGTTCGGATCTCCTCAAGGATTTGTAAAGGACGAAAACCTCCACTCACAGCCAATGTTACCAAATACTGAACGAGTACATCTAAACTCTTCTCTAAAGGCTTCCGACTTTCAAAGTTTTCATTATTGATTGCATCGCGTAATGCAGCACCTTCTACCAACTCCAGCGAATGCGTAGGAACAAAAAATATCTTGCTGGTAGCTCCTGGCTGATGGCCACTTCGTCCAGCTCTTTGAAAAAATCGCGATACGCCTTTGGGACCTCCTACTTGAATAATAGTGTCTACTGGCCTGAAATCTACTCCCAAATCCAAACTAGAAGTACAAACCACCAATTTCAAACTGCCTGCATGAAGTGCGTCCTCAACCCAACCTCTTATATCATTGTTCATACTCCCATGATGCATGGCAATTAATCCTGCAAGTTGAGGCGCATAATTCAGGATTGATTGATACCAAATCTCGGTCTGGGATCGTGTATTGGTAAAAAGCAGAGTTGTTTTACTTCGCTCAATTATTGGAATTATTTTGGGTAGTAAATGAGTTCCCAAATGACCACTCCAAGGAAATTTCTCAACGACATCTGGTAATATAGATTCCACTTCTACTCTCTTCTCAATCTTGGCTTTGATGATCTCTCCATCTTTGTATAAATCTTCACCGAGTGCCACTCTTTTGGCTTGAGGAAGATTACCAATGGTCGCTGATATCGCCCAAATCCTTAATGGATCTATAGTAATTCTTTTGAACCGTGAAATCGCCAACTCCAATGCAACAGCTCGCTTAGTTCCTAGTAGCTCATGCCACTCATCAATGATGACGGCTTCTACATCCTTGAAATAATTTGGGTAATCACTTTGACTAAGCAAAACATGGATACTCTCGGGTGTTATAACGAGCGCCTCTGGTGCCTTCTTCTTTTGTCTCTGCCTCTCTGACGTGGTAGTATCCCCTGTTCTAAGCCCTACGACCCAATCCAGACCCAATTGATCTGATGCTTCCTGCATAGCTCTTTGGATGTCTTTGGCCAAAGCCTTCAATGGCGTGACCCAGAGTATTTTAACGCCTACATCTTTCGATTTTGGATTGTTTATGGCATTTAAAACGCATGCCAACCAAAGGGCATAAGTCTTTCCGCTACCCGTAGGGGCATTTAAGAGACCACTTTTTCCATTGAGATATGCTTCCCAAGTCTGTTCTTGAAATTCAAATGTTTGCCAACCTTTTTTGTGATACCAATCCTCAAGAGGAGCAAATGAAGACTTCATCACCCTTATTTGATACTTATGATTTGCTGGATTTTAACAAGTTCAATACCTGATCTTTTCTAAGTAGGAGCAAAAGTCCACAGCTCACGAAAACTGTAATCGCGTAATAAAACAAAAGTCCATCATCGTTTAGTACTTCTATACCCAAAATGGTGAAATGAAAAAATATTGCTCCGCTAATCACTCCCATAGCAAGCAGTGCTCCATAAATTCTATATCTAGTGGTAAGTAGCATAATGCCAGCGATCAGCTCAACGATACCAGAGCCTATTCTTCCCCAAGGCTCCATGCCTACTTCAGTGAATATGTAAATACTTTCTTCACTTCCAGAAAACTTAAAGAAAAGCGTCTGAAGTAGAATAAATGCGGCAAGTATGGCTAGTAACCATTCGAAGATTATTTTCATGGGTTTTAATGTTGGTTCATTCAATTTAAGCATTCAAAAACTCCTAAACCAAAATAACCTTAATCTATTAAAACAAGAAAGCCCCACTCGAATGAGCGGGGCTATCACCAACCTAACCTAACTAAAAAAGATTTACTACTCTTATGATCAGTATTAAACCAATACTGTGCCAAAGTGTAGCATAGATGGTGATATATTTCTTAAAAAATCTTAATTGATTGAATGTCCCCTTTTTGCAAAACAAATGATCAGTCATAGACCATTTTGGGAGAGTGCTCTTGCGTCAACAACGTCTCAAAGAGACTTTGCATACTATCAAAATCCCACGGCTTAGAGACATATGCATGTATGCCAAATTCTTCATTTGCGTCTTCCAATTCCTCCTTTTTCACAAATCCACTTAAAATGATCCTTCTGATATTATCATCATAAAAATGAACTTCTCTAAGAAAATCAGTGCCTATGAGTTCTGGCATGCGATGATCTGAAACGACAATATTCACCTTGTTGTCCTTTATGATTTCCATTCCAGTAATAGGGTTATCTGCAATGATCACATTGTAAATTCGTCTAAAGGCTGATTTGAAACTTCGAAGATTGGCATGCTCATCATCGACGTAAAGAACGGTAAATTCCTTTGGTGCTCTCATAGTGTAAGGTTGTAGCAGCCAATATAAATCAACTTGACTAGAGAAAATAAATAAATTAGGCTAGACGTGTTATTTTCTTTGGTGAACGGGATGTATTAGTCATTAACCGAAATGAGGAATTTAGTTTTTTGATTTTTCGCTTTCATTTGTTTGACCAGCGCCATTACTACACCGAATACCAAACCAGCTCCAGCAATTATATCGTAAACTAATTTTGAGAATTTCAATCCAAGATATTCTTCGATCATATAGCCAATAAACGAGGAAGACATTCCTGTCTCTCCAAGAGCTCTCTTCACATCCCAATGCCAATCTGTGAGCGGACAATATCCAATCACGCCTTTGTACAGGCCTAAAAGCATCCAAGCCGCAAACGTGAGCAAAAGGGCAAGTACATGAGCCTTTCGAGTAGCTTTAGATATCCAGCCTGTCATAACAAAGATGACGAATGCAGAATGGGACAAAGTGAAGAATAAATCTAATTGATTGAGCATATCTTGCACTTATCTAAAATAATGCCAATCTGAAATGGCGCTACTTGAACACATCGCTTGTGAAGGAGACTTTACCATCAATAACTTGATCAAAAGAAAGTCCAAGAAGCTCTGTAATTAATGGATAAATATGTATACTCTCTAATGGTGGCAAACGATAACCGGATTTGATTCTTGGGCCTTTTATGTAGAAAATTGCTCCCATCTCTTCACAGCTAAATGGGTCAAATCCATGCATACCTCCTTTGACAACCTTTGGTCGTTCAAGAATTACTGTGGGGGGAACAGTTTGAAGAACAATATCACCTAATCTATCATCATTTCGAAAGTTCAAATAAAGCGGCACACTTTCACGCGTATAAGTGTCAATAGTTTCTAATTGCTGAAGTTGAGCTAAGAGCTTTTGTCTTTTTATGCTATCTGGCTGATAAATCATAGTAGGCATGCTATACGTGATTTTAGCATCCTCTAAGTCTACTAATTCGGGCAATACAATTCCCCTATTAATATCAATCATACCATGATCAGAAACTACTATAATATTTACGGGAAGATCTAAAGTGTCAATTTCATCTAGGAACAATCCTAATAGGCTATCAATTTCTAGCACAGCATCCCTCGTACTATCATGCTCTGGACCAAAAGAATGCCCAGCATCATCTACCAATGAAAAATAGAGAGATATGAAATGGGGTCGAAACTCTGGCTCCAGCATCAGCCAATCCTTTACTTTCCTAAAGCGAAAGCTATTTGGCACAGCACCATTGTACTCATAGTAGTAGGTTGGTTGACCTTCCTTTTGAATCACTTCAGATCCGACCCAAAAGACTGAACCAGAGAGCATTTCTGATTGCCCTGCCAATGTCCACAGTGGCACACCTGCATACCAAGAGCTACCTCTCACAGCAGCCTTATCTGAGATTTTATAGCGCGCATTTTTTGCGCGACTGTAGAACTCATTACTCACCAAACCATGGTGAGCCGGATATAAACCAGTCACCAAAGTATAATGATTAGGGAAAGTTTTAGAAGGGTAAGAAGGAATCAACCGTTTTGTGCTTGAACCATTTTCAGCAAGGGATAGCAAGTGCCTAGCACCAAACTTTTCAGCATAGTCATGTCGAAAACCATCTATACTGATCAAAATCACATATTCTTGTTGCTGAGCGTTGAAACTATTCTTAGCCACCTTACTTCTGATCTGCTTGGAAGAAAACTCCTCATAGGTCATTGATTGACCCGTTAGAAAGTAGGGTAACGAGAAAAACAGGATTAAGTAAAATCTATTCAATATCAATGAAGTTATCGCGTGAGACGGACTAGCCAATTTATTGAATGTAGCCCTTGTTGCAATTCAAAAAGCAAAAAAAATCCCTTCGGAAATTCGAAGGGATTCAAATATCAATTCTCTCCTTTAGTATCAAGAAAGCTTTACAAACTCATTCACTTCCTTTTGAATTTCTTCTGACTTTACTCTGAGGGCTGCTGGAGAAATATCTACAGAAGTCCTTAAAGACTCAAACAACTCTGTTTTTCTATTGAGTTTAATTTCGAATGCCTGAGGATCAATTTCAGGTTCGTCTGTTTTCTTCAGACTGGCTAAAGTCTTTTTATCCTTTTTAATCTCTTCCTTCATGAGAGGCAGTAATTCTTCTATTGCTTCACGAGCAACATGGAAATTTCTTTGTTCTATTGCTTTATCCAGCTTAGTAGAAAGAACCTCAAATGTCTCTTTTATCTCGCTCCCTGAATTAGCATGTGTTGAGATGACCATGCCAAAGAACATAGCGAAAAGCATGGTCGTTTGGGTGAATTTTTTCATGGGTATTCTGATTTATTACGTTTCAAATATAGTAAAATATTTTAAAATGCTATATATCAGGTAATTATATACACTTACATCAAGTATACATTTTCTCAAAATAACTATATCACTCTCATGCAGCAATATAAAAAAAGCTCCACTGGAATATCCATTGGAGCTTTTCTGTGATTTCGAAAAATAGTTATTTTAACTCGTCCACCTTTGCTTGTATATCATCTTTTGTACCTCCCAAAACTTCCGTTGTAGTCTCGCCATTTTCAGTTATTTCGATAGTTCCAGTCATATTTTGCTCATCCTCACCACTTATCTTCACAATTACCTCTTTGGTCTCAATTACCTCGATTTGATTTTCCATAGCCACAACTCCGTGAGAAGCGCCACCATGAATTTCACCTAAGATTGGAGCTATTACTAATCCAACAAGGCAAGTAAGTTTTATCAAGATGTTCATGGAAGGACCAGATGTATCTTTGAAAGGATCACCAACAGTATCACCTGTAACAGCTGCCTTATGAGCTTCTGAGCCTTTAAAAGTCATTTCCCCATCTATCATCACACCTGCTTCGAAAGATTTCTTAGCATTGTCCCAAGCTCCACCAGCATTGTTTTGGAATATCGCCCAAAGCACTCCAGATACAGCAACACCCGCCATGTAACTACCTAGTGGCTCAGGTCCCATTAAAAATCCAATCAAAAGTGGAGCAATAATGGTAATGGCACCCGGAAGCATCATTTCTTTGATAGCTGCTTTGGTGGAAATATCAACACATTTGCTATACTCTGGCTGACCAGTTCCTTCCATTATTCCAGGAATCTCTCTGAACTGGCGTCTAACTTCTTTCACCATTTCCATAGCTGCTTTACCAACAGATCTCATAGCTAATGCTGAGAAAACAACAGGAACCATACCACCTACAAATAGTGCGGCAAGTACATCAGCCTTGAAAATATTAATACCATCTATGCCTGTGAAAGTCACATAAGCAGCGAAGAGTGCCAATGCTGTCAAAGCAGCCGAAGCAATCGCAAATCCCTTACCAACAGCTGCAGTAGTATTACCAACTGAATCGAGGATATCTGTACGCTCACGTACTTCTTTCGGTAATTCACTCATCTCAGCAATACCGCCAGCATTATCAGCTATTGGTCCGAATGCGTCAATGGCCAATTGCATAGCGGTAGTAGCCATCATAGCAGAAGCTGCTAGTGCTACACCGTAGAAACCTGCTAGTGCATATGCTCCCCAAATTGCTCCAGCGAATAATAAAACAGAGGAAAAAGTAGACATCATCCCGTTCGATAATCCAGCTATAATATTGGTAGCAGCACCAGTCGATGAGTTTTTAACAATATCCATCACTGGTTTCTTACCTAGAGCCGTATAATACTCTGTGAATAAGGAGATCAAATAACCCACACCCAATCCAACCAATGTAGCATAGAAGACATGACGACTAGGAATATCCTTTGCAGCCTCACCGAAAAATTTCATTCCTACCAAAGTCTCTGGCAACAGTGCATCAATAATGAACCATCCAGCTACAGCGGTAATAAGAATAGAAACTATGTTACCTGTATTCAAAGCCTTTTGTACTTCAGCTTCCTTGGCATTATCGTTTTTAATATTGATGAAGAATGTACCAATGATTGAAGATATAATTCCTACACCAGCTATTACCATAGGTAGCAATATTGGGCCTAAGCCGCCAAAAGTATCAAGCGTAGTACCTGCTTCTGCCATGTCTCTTATGACATAGTTACCCAGTACCATTGAAGCCAAAACAGTAGCTACATACGACCCGAACAAATCGGCACCCATACCTGCCACATCACCTACATTATCTCCCACATTATCAGCAATGGTTGCTGGGTTACGTGGATCATCTTCAGGAATACCTGCCTCTACTTTTCCCACCAAATCAGCTCCAACATCAGCCGCCTTAGTATAGATACCTCCGCCTACTCTAGCAAAAAGTGCAATAGATTCAGCTCCAAGAGAGAAACCAGCAAGTGCCTCCAAAACGATGGTCATGTCATTGGTGTTGGTCCATTGACCACCCATAAACCATCCGAATAGAAGTATGAACAACATACTCAGCCCAAATACTGCAAGACCAGCAACACCTAGTCCCATTACGGTTCCGCCGGTGAAACTTACCTTCAAGGCTTTTGAAAGGCTTGTACGAGCCGCTTGTGTGGTTCTTACGTTTGCTGCAGTAGCGATTCTCATGCCTATATTTCCAGCTACAGCTGAAAATACCGCACCAATTACAAAGGCCACAACAATGAACCAATGTGTGGTCTCTACAAGTGCGGATATGACTCCTAACAAAGCACCTGCAACAACAACGAAAATCGCCAACACTCTGTACTCTGCTTTGAGAAATGCTAATGCACCTTCTCTGATGTGATTTGCTATGGTCTGCATTTTATCATCCCCAGCATCTTGCTTGTTAACCCATCTAGACTTAAAGATCATTACAACGATCCCAACAATCGCTAATAAGGGCACAGCGTATAACAAATTGCTCATAATATATTCTTGGTTTTTAAAAAGACGTGCAAAGATAAACCTCTAGCCAAATTATAAAAATGCAAATGTAATTACCTTTCAGAAGGGTGATTTTGCTAAAAAATCAAAAGATGTTATTGTTGAAAACTGCTATCGACAGAAAAGACCATTTGTGGTGGTGCGGAGAATAAAAAAAGACTTACCAAAACCAACAAAATGAAAACAAGGAGTATTTATCGTAATGCCTCTTCTATTGATTTACAATAAGTAATATCTAAGCGTTCTTTTAGATCATTAGGAAGTTTTCCAAGCAAAGGTATTTTCGCAATCTCCACGGCCTTTACAAACCATGGCAAGTCAGGTAGTAATTTACGGTGCTTGTAGACACCCATTTTGGCAACTTCAGTTTTCCATTCGATGTAATACCACTCCATAGAGGGCTGATGAAAGGTCCGAAGGGAGCGCTTATCAAATATAAAAGTCTCGAAATCACCTCCTTCTATTATGCCAGTGATCGTGCTAAAAGTATCCCTAAAGACTGCAATGGGTATATATTCGGAAAGTAAAATGCATGCTACAGCTTTTGACTGAGTATGTATCCACGCTTCTGCATCATTCGAGACGTATAAGCAAGTAAAACCCAATTCGATTAGTTCCTTTTTCATTTTTTACGAATTAACAAATTTAGTGAAAACCTGAACTATTTCGTTCTTGATCATGCTTCACTTGGTCTTTAAACTCTTCCAACTGGCTTTCAAGTGCTATTGCATAATTCAGCGCAGATTCCATCATTTGCTGCTGTGAAGACAATCTCTCTTTCAGAACTTTTAATTGTTCAGTTAATTCATAAGTGGACTTATCATACTTCTCCTGAAGACGTTGCCTTTCGATTCGCTCTTTAGCGAGCTCCTCTTTGTAGATCATAAAGGCTTGTGACGAGACAGGCATAGATATTTGATGTGTTTTAAAACGCAAATCCCAAAAGACCTGGAATTGTTTTATGATTTACAAATTTTTAATGGTTGACATGCCCCCATCAATGTGAAGAATCTGCCCTGTCATCCATTTAGTGGCATCTGAAAGTAAGTAAGAAACGGCTTCTGCAAAATCTTCAGGGTTTCCTACTCCTTTGAGTGGGTGTCGGTCTTCTGAAGCCTTGCGCTTCTCTTCTGTCGAAAGTAACGCTGCAGCCATAGGGGTGTCAGTAAGACTCGGAGCAATTGCATTTACGCGAATACCAGAACGAGAAAATTCAGCTGCTAAGGATTTTGTTAACCCTTCAATAGCACCTTTAGAAGCAGCTACCGAACTGTGAAAATTCATCCCTTGGCTAACGGCGACAGTGCTAAAGAGCACAATAGAAGCAGATGAAGAGGCTTTCAGCGATTTTAGTGAAGCTTTGATTACCCGAATGGCTCCAAGTAAATTGACATTAAGATCTGACTGAAAATCCTCTATTTTCAATGATTGAAATGGTTTGAGATTGATGCTACCCGGACAGTAAACCAAACCATCTAAAACTGATGGAAGACCCTCTATAGTTGCAAAATCAGTTGTGATATCAAGTTCAATATCAAATATACCGTTGATTCCGGATGATCTTCGAGATACATTATATACGTTTGCTCCACCCGCTTTCAGCTGCTTCGCAACTGCATTACCAATACCACTCGATCCGCCAGCTACTAGTATATTTTTACCTTTCCAGTCTTGTAACATTATCTCAGATCTGTTCTTGAGTTGATGTAATTAAGAAATTCAGTTTTCACATTTTGATCTTTGAATTTCCCGTCAAAAAATGCGGTACCTGTCATGCTGTTAGTGTCATTTACACCTCGAGACGACACGCACATGTGAGTTGCGTCCAGCACTACGGCAACATCCTCCGTCTGCATTGCCTCTTTCAACTCATTGGCTATTTGCATAGTCAGTCGCTCTTGTACCTGAGGGCGTTTGGCATAATACTGAACTATGCGATTAATTTTCGAAAGACCAATTACTTTTCCACTTGAGAAATATGCCACATGTGCTTTGCCATAGATCGGCACGAAATGATGCTCACAATGTGAATAAAAGGTGATGTCTTTTTCCACCAACATCTGGTCGTACTTATACTTGTTTTCAAACAAGCGAACCTTGGGCTTATTCTTTGGATTCAATCCGCTAAATACTTCCTGGACATACATCTTTGCAACGCGCATCGGGCTACCCTGTAGACTGTCGTCTGTAAGATCCAGTCCCAAAATCTGCATGATTTCCTTGAAGTGCTTAGCTATAAGTTCCATCTTCAACTTATCATCCATCTCGAAAGCATCTGATCTTAGAGGAGTCTCATCTGATGAGCCTACATGATCCTCAAAGTCGTCGTTTAAATGTTCCATATCAAGCGGGGTATTCGACAAAGTTTCGTTCAGTTTCATAAAGTAATATTTTCAAATCCAATTTATTATCAATCTGCTTTCTCAATATATTGTAAATCACCACAGCTATATTTTCTGCAGTGGGGTTCAATTCCTTGAATTCCGCAACATCCAAATTCAAATTTTTATGATCAAATCGATCTAGAATGTGCTCTTTAATCAAATCACTAAGGACCTTCATATCAAAAACATAACCTGTTTCCGTATCCGGCTCTCCTACTAACTTTACTACCAGCTCATAATTATGACCATGCCAATTCGGATTGTTACATTTTCCAAATATGGCCTCATTGCGTTCATCAGTCCAAGAAGGGTTGTACAAGCGATGCGCTGCATTGAAATGTTCTTTACGAAATACGGCTACCTTCATTTTTTATGTTTTTGTATAAGGCAAAATAGGTTGGAAAAATTCAATCAATGGTTATCAAACATAAGACGTTTTGTTTTTGTTTAATTTTTTAACATCAAATATTCAACAAGATAAAAATGCAAGAGGTTATCGTCATAGGAAGTGGAATGGGGTCATTGAGTGCTGCGGCCATGCTTGCTAAAAAGAGATTGAAACCACTGATCCTTGAACAAAACTGGATTCCAGGAGGCTGCACCACTTCTTACCCCAGAAAAGGCTTCATTTTCGAAGCAGGAGCTACCACGCTTGTGGGATTAGACGAGCATATGCCATTGAGGCACCTATTGGATCAAACTGGAATTGAATTAAAAACACGTAAACTCGACTTACCAATGCAAGTACACATGCCCAACGGAGCAGTGGTCAATCGATTTGAAAAACTTGAGGAATGGATAAAGGAGTCTGAAAAACATTTTGGTGGTGATCAGCAGGGATTTTGGCGCAAGGCTTTTGAAATCAGTCAATTCGTATGGAATGCATCCACCAAATATCTCCATTTCCCTGCTAGCAAACCAATTGACTTTTGGCATCTGGCGAAGAATGCAGCACCAAGTGACTTATTGAACGCACGATACGCTTTAAAAAGTACAGATAGCTTTTTAAAACAATCAAACCTTAACTCAACTGATATCAGAAGATTTGTAGATGAACAGCTATTGATCACAGCGCAAAATCACAGCAAAGAAGTCAACTTCCTATTTGGAGCTGCCGCACTCTGCTATACCAACTATGGCAACTACTATATAGATGGAGGTTTGAGCAATTTGGTGAAACCTATTTTAGCATATATTGAAAAGCAAGGAGGAGCTATACAATATCGTGAACCTGTTCTCAATATCCAGAAAACGAAAGCAGGTTATTCGGTGAAGTCCAAAACCAGAACTTATGAGACAAAATATCTCATTTCAGGAATTCCTTTCAATAACCTCATAGATATAGCACCAGAGATCATACCGAGTAAACTGATTCCATCCAAAATGGAATCTAAGGAACTTTATAGTGCCTTTCAAATGGGAATAGCTTTTAAGAGTTCAAAACAATTTGAATCGATTCATCATCAGATCCATTTGGAAAAACCATTGCCGATCACTGGCGCAAAAAGTATATTTCTAAGCTTAAGTCATGAGGAAGATACTACTCGCTCACCAGAAGCTGGTGTGAGAATAGCTTCTATCAGCACGCATGTTCAAGATCCACAAAACACCATCATTGACAATGACATTCTGGAAAAGATAATCGTTGATGAACTAGAGCGAAGAGGATTTCTCAATCGGAAGGACATTATATATTGTCACTCGAGTGGGCCGAAATCATGGAGCAAATGGACAGGTCGTTCCTACGGTTTTGTTGGAGGATACCCTCAATACATGAAAATAAAACCTTGGCAAATGTTAGAATCACGTATTGATAACTTCCGAGCATATCAGTGTGGTGACACTACTTATCCTGGGCAAGGAATCCCTGGAGCTACACTGAGCGGAATCATAGCGGCCGAAAAGTTATCGTCAGACTGGCTGTAAATCATAATAATCCAAAAGCTTCTTTCAATGTCATAGAATTCAAAAAACAATATATGGTTTTAATAATTTTTAATTGCACTATTCTATTTTCTAAATAGATGAATCTATTATATTTGTCGACATAACCCGAAATACAAACGACTAAAATCATGGGATGGATTAAAGATTTATTTACCAATAGGGAGGAAAAAGATCAAGTTAACAAGCTTGTTATCATTGCTACTGCTGAGAATATAATTGACCATTCAGATGTACTCTTACTTAAAGAGGATATGAACTACATTACTATAGATTCTGAATTCAGCAGTTCAGATGAGATCAGAAAATCTCTACCCAAATCTTCAAAGGAGCGTTTTGCATTGGTATATTTTTTAATAACAACCATAATGGCCAACGGAGCTCTATCAGATAAAAAACTGAATATTATTGCGCATCTACTAAGTGCATTAAATCTTTCAAGCGAAAAAGCATTGGAGCTGACATCATTTTTGAAACTTAATATCAGGAATGGACTTTCAGAGGAAGATTCCTTCCAAAGATTGGGCTACTTGGTAGCATAAGGTCAGTAAGAACTTAAAGTTTAGCGGTGATGGGTTGTTTCTGAAATCATTTATGATGGACGAGACAACCTTTTTTTAGATCAAACTGAGATCTTATTGTAATTGACCATTTTCAATAAAGTCAGCTTTATCCGAATAAACCATCATAGAAAGAGGTAAAATCGGAAGATGTTTGAATGATTTCTTAAGACTTAGTGTTTTCTACGCTAATTTCGAATTATGGAAATCAAAGCAATAGAAGAAAAAATCATTTCCTACAAAGAAGCAGGCAAAAAGCTCTTTACAACGTCATCGTTTCAAACCCATAGTTTGGTGATGCTGCATATCATCAGCAAAATCGATAATTCGATACCGGTCTATTTTTTAAACACTGGATATCACTTCCCGGAATCTATTTCATTTAAGGATAAGGTAGCGGAAGATTTTGGTATAAAGGTTTTGGAAACAAAATCTAATGTTCCAAGATACATGCAAAAGGATCAATCAGGTCGACTCCTTTTCACCTCCGATCCAGACCATTGCTGCTACATTAACAAAACCGCTCCTACTGAAGAGCTACTGCATACCTATGATGTCTGGATCAATGGAGTACGTGGAGATCAGAGCGCTACTCGCAGGGCAATGAACATAGAACAAGACGCGCCTCATAACACCATAAGATTTCACCCAATGTTGGACTGGTCGATGAAAGAGATTTTTGCCTATATACGCGAGCACAAGCTACCAAGGCATCCTTTGGATTCGAAAGGCTACCTGAGTATTGGTTGCGAGCCATGTACTAGAAAACTAGATCCGGACATGCAAGAGCGTGAAGCAAGATGGTTTGGGATGAATAAAGTAGAATGCGGTCTTCATACAGACCTGGTGAAAAAGTAAAATACATTTTCTAAGTAAATACAATGAACGTACTTATAACTGGTGGTGCTGGATATCTTGGCACGGAATTGCTCAAAGAGCTCTCAAAAAATCTCGCTGTGGATAAGATCAGAGTCTATGACAACCTTGGTAGAGATAATTATGCCATGTTTACGGGTCATAAATACGCCAATCACGAGAAGATCACTTTCATAAACGGTGAACTTTTAGATTCAAGAAGATTGCTCAAGGCAATGAAAGACATAGATGTGGTCTATCACTTAGCTGCAAAAGTTACCACACCGATGGCTAATGTAGATCCTCATTATTTTGAACAAGTCAATCATTGGGGTACTGCAGAGATGGTCTATGCAGCAGAGCAAAGTGGCGTAAAGCATTTTATATATTCAAGTAGTATCGGCGTATATGGCGGTGCTTCTGAAGAAATAGATGAAAATACAGAACCAAACCCACGTACTTTCTATGCAGTCTCAAAATTTCGAGGTGAAGAACATGTAGCTCGACTAGAAGGTAAAATGAAGATGCACATTATCAGATGTGGCAATATGTTTGGCTTCAGCAAAAGCATGCGCTTTGATTCTGTAATCAACAAGTTTGTCTTTGAGAGCAACTTCAGTAAAATGATCTCAATACATGGTACTGGGAAGCAAAGCCGCTCGTTTCTTCACATTGATCACGCGGCTGATATATTCAATCGAATTATCACTACGGATGTACCTTCCGGAATTTACAATTTGGTAGAGCACAACTTGGCAATTCTTGATATAGTAGACATACTGAAAGTTGTGAACCCAGATCTGGAGTTCATTTTCATAAATCAGCATTTGAAGCTACGCAACATAAAAGTGAGGACGAGTTTGAAATTATCTGAGCACATGGAATTGAATTTCGGCACTTCGTTTGAAGATCAGATTAGGTCATTCCACGAAAGGTTTTCTTTCTAACCTACTCAAAGGTTTTATCTTGCTTTGATGGAAATTACCACTTTTCAACTGGCCAACATTGCTCTGGTGCTGGTCGCGCTTTTCATCGTATTCAAATATTTAGAGACCTTCTGGTCCTATAAAATCAGCAAGCCGTATGCTTGGGAGCGAGCGGTCAAATCTAAAAAATTAGATAAGCGTCTAGTCCGAATGGAGAGGACCTTCAGAGATCGTGTTCGCTTTTATAACATTTGGCTCCAGATCGAACGCCTCAAAAAGAACAAAATTAAGGGCGCTTTCGCTGAACTAGGTGTCTACAAAGGTGAAACAGCTAAAGCCATTCATTTAATGGATGAGACCCGAAAACTCTATCTATTCGACACATTCGATGGCTTCTCAGCAAATGACTTGAAGAGTGAAAGTCAAAACGAAGCTCGTTTCACAAAAGAAATGTTTGATGATACATCACTAGAAGAAGTGAAAATCCATGTCTCAGGAAATGATCAAGTGGAATTCAGGAAGGGTTATTTCCCAGATACAGCTGAAGGATTGGAAAAAGAAACTTTTGCTTTCGTACATATAGATGCTGATTTATATAAGCCTACTAAAGCAGCCTTGAACTTCTTCTACCCTCGCCTAGCAGAGCAAGGCGTGATCATCATACATGACTACAATCACAACTGGAATGGTATTCCGAAAGCTGTGAATGAATTCATTGCCACCATTCCTGAATCGCTCATAGAAATCCCCGACTGGCAAGGAAGTGCCATGATCATCAAAAACGGATAAAAAAAGGTCCCTTCCAGCAAGCTGGAAGGGACCTTTTGATTTAATCTTTAGGCTAACTTATTTACCTAAATACTTCTTTACTTCAGTATATACTTGAGGTCCAGTGAATCCGAATTTCTCATCAAGCACTTCAGCAGGCGCTGAATATCCAAAATGATCCAAACCAAATACTTTGCCGTGTGTACCTACCATTGTAGCTAAAGTCACTGGCAGTCCTGCAGTAAGTCCAAACACTGGCTTACTTACATCTAACACAGATGCTTGGTAAGCGACTGACTGATCTCTGAAAAGACCTTCTGAGATTACAGATACTATTTTACAAGTGATGCCATCTTTCTCAAGGAGTTCGGCAGCAGCCACAAGTGAGCTAACTTCAGATCCATTGGCAACCAATGTAACCGCAGCATCAGCTCCTCCAGACACTACATAAGCACCTTTCTCTGCTTGCTTAGCATCTTCAAATCTACTTCCCTTAGAAGGCACGTCTTTGATACCTTGTCTTGACAGAATCAAGCCCGTAGGCGTGTGCGTGTTTTCCAATGCCATTTTCCATGCGATGGTCGTTTCTGCCGTATCAGCTGGGCGCAAAGCCAAAAGACTTCTATTTCCTTTGTGATTTTTCAGTTGCTCCATCAATCTCAATTGAGCTTCTTGCTCTATCGGCTGATGCGTAGGACCATCCTCTCCTACTCTGAAGGCATCATGCGTCCACAAATATATCACAGGAAGTTCCATCAAGGCAGATAGTCGATACGCTGGTTTTTGGTAATCTGAGAAGATAAAGAACGTACCAACAACTGGAATCACACCTCCATGAAGTGCCATTCCATTGGCCATAGCTGCCATTGAGAATTCACAAACACCAGCATGCAGGAAGTTGGCATCAAAATTACCTGGAGTGAACGGATTTACTTTTTTCAAGTAGCCATCAGTCTTATCACTATTAGCCAAGTCAGCAGAAGCAACAATTAGGTTTTCTACTTTTCCAGCCAAATAACTCATCACTGCAGCTGATGCATCACGTGAAGCAACATTTTCTTTTTGAGGTATATCAGAGAAATCTATCGCTGGAATCTTACCTGTTAAGAAATGATCAAGTTTAGCTGCAAGTTCTTTATTAGAGGCTCTCCAAGAATCAATTGTAGTTTTTCTCTTTGCTACTTCAGCTCTTTTCTTATCTAGGATATCAGTGTAAAGAGATTTTACATCAGAGAATATTTCGAAAGGATCGTTAAGGTCTCCACCCAATCCTTCAATTGTTTTTTCGTAAGAACCTTTCGTCGCTCCAATTGGCTTACCATGAAGCTCAGACTGTCCTTCGTAAGGATTGCCATCGGCATCCTTACAACCTTTACCCATGATGGTCTTACCGATGATTAAGACTGGCTTGTCTTTCGATTCATTAGCCTTCTTCAATGCAGCACGGATTTCGTCATGGTCATTACCATTAATATTCAAAACTTCCCAACCCCATGACTTGTACTTCATCGCAGTGTCTTCACTGGTCACCTCTTTGGTGTAGGTCGACAATTGCACATCATTGCTGTCATAGAACATAATGAAATTGTTCAATTTCAAATACCCAGCTATACGACCAATCCCTTGAGAGATTTCTTCCTGGACACCACCATCAGAGATGAATGCATAGATCTTGTGATCCAACCAGCTACCGAACTTTGCACCTAGGAATTTGGCTGCTAATGCTGCACCTGCTCCCATTGCATGACCTTGACCTAATGGTCCAGAAGTATTTTCCACACCTCTCGCAACATCCACTTCTGGATGACCTGGTGTCACAGAACCCCACTGTCTGAAGTTGGCGATATCGTCCTTTTTGTAAAGACCAGAAAGATAAAGCTGCGAATACAACATCGGTGACATGTGACCAGGATCAAGGAAAAATCGATCTCTAAAAGCCCAGCTAGTATTATCAGGATCAAATCTTAAAAATTCACTGAACAAAATATGGATATAATCTGCTCCTCCCATTGCTCCCCCAGGATGTCCTGATTTAGCTTTCTCTACCATCGCTGCGGATAGTACTCTGATGTTGTCTACTGCTTTTTGATCTTTTTGGTGATTGCTCATCTTCTTGAAAAGTGTTTTTGTATAGGCACGAAAATTAGGGTTTAAGTCCCCTTGCTCCGTATTTTGGTAATTAATTGAAATTGTTCGTAAATAAGGAATTCACCTTATTTTCATTTGGCTGCAAGTTAACAATGATTGAATTTTATTTCGAATGAAAATGAAATACTTACGGGAATAGAACAATCTATTTGTTTGCATGAGCATATAGCAAGCCGAAAGTTCAATTTCAGGAATTGACGACTCAATCTTGAATTGAATTCAATATGATAATTTTACTCAATCAATTCACCAAAATAATACATCACTGCACATGTCCAGTAATCATCTGATCAACCTTCAAGATGAAAAACTTTTTGAAAATCTATTCAAGGAGCACTACAATTCTTTGGTGCATTTTGCCAAAAAATATGTGAGTGATGACGATGATGCTGAAGAAATCGTGCAGCAAATGTTTACCCGACTTTGGGTAAATAATCAAACCATCACTATCAACACCTCAATACAATCATACCTCTTCGGAGCGGTGCGAAACGCTTGCATGAATTATCTCAAGCATGAGAAAGTTAAGAACGCACATGGGGATCATGTGAGGCTTACACATTCTAGTTCAGAGCAAATCGATTTTCTGGAATTAGATGAACTCAACACCACAATAAAGAAGGCTTTTAACAAGATCCCTGAGAAATGTAGGGAGGTTTTTGAGCTGAGTAGATATGAAGGTAAAAAGTATCAAGAAATAGCTGATACGCTCAATATTTCCATAAAAACGGTGGAAAAGCAAATGAGTAAAGCGCTTAAAATACTGCGCGAAGAGCTAAGTGATTATTTAATCATCCTGATAATTTTGATTGGGGATGGGGGTAAATTTTAAGATAGGTGTCAATTAAATAAGGAATGAAAAGTAATCACAACGATATCCCAAATATTGAATCTTTGATAGCCCACTTTAATGGCGTATCAACTGCTGAACAGCAGGTCGAGATCAATAAATGGATCGAAAATTCTGAGGTGAATCATACTCTTTATCTTCAGGTGAAAACTGTATGGACGGATACAGGGAATCTGAAAGGATTAGACTTGAAGGACCTAACTACTTATGATTTAGATAAAGCTTGGCAAAAAGTAAGTAGCCACAAAAGAATTAACAAAGGGCCGTTTTTCCATCTTTCACTCCACCGAATTGCTGTAGCAGCGGCAGTAGTTATTGGTGTTTTCACTGTGGTACTCTGGAATCAACCTAAAGGGCAATTAATATCCTCCGCAGATCTACCGAGTGAAAACTTACTTGCCGACAGCTCAATGGTCGCACTCAATGTTGGGAGTGAATTGGTCGTTACAAAGTCATTCAATGGTACCGAGCGAAGAGTGAAACTCAAGGGAGAAGCCTTCTTTGAGATAACTCCGGACAAGGAAAAACCATTCATTATTGAAGCTGATGAAGCTATTATCAAAGTGGTAGGAACCTCATTTGATGTGAAAATGGATGATAAAACGGTGAGTGTTTTGGTGGAAACAGGCAATGTTTTGTTCGGCAAAGAAGGAAAACTCTTATCGCTAAATCCAGGTGAAAGAGGCATTTACCACAAAGACAGTAAGCGTTTAGAACTAATAACAGAAAACGTAAGCAATGGAGAAGAACAGTTTTGGAGAACGCATAAGCTCATATTCAATGGTGATCACTTGCCTACAATTGCACGTATTCTGACGGAGGTTTACGGCAAGGAAATAGTAATTGACAATGAATCATTGAAGAGATGTCGATTGAACGTGACTTTCGAAAATGACTCATTGGAAAATATCCTCGATATCATGAGTCTGACACTTGGTTTGGAAGTAGTAGAGGAAGGCAATAAGATTATTCTAAAAGGTAAAGGATGTCAAGAGGGTTTAAATTAATAGTTAGTATTCTGTGTTTGAGTGCTATGTCTTTTGAAGAGATAGATCCACTCAATCAGAAAGTCTCGATGGAGTTTAAAGAAGAAAGTCTTGAGTCTGTACTCATCAAACTTTCGGAGGTCAGTGAGGCCCAATTTGCCTTTAATCCTGACATATTACCAAAGCAATCCATAAGCAAAACATACATAGAACAATCGCTCTCTACCATCCTTGACGAACTCCTTTCAGAAGGTTATCAATATAGACTAAGAGGTAGCTATATTATCATTCAACCTATCCCCAAAGAAGAGAAAACCTCAATAAAACTACAAGGCCAAGTTCTGGATGCCCAGACGGGCAAGAAGCTCAGTAACACCACGATCTATGAAGTAAATAAGCTCTCTGCAACACTTACTGACTCTGAAGGTGCATATGCGCTCGACAGCAAGCCTTCCGCAGATAAGGTAGTACTGGCCATTAGTAAAGAGAATTATAAGGATACGATCATCACAGTAGACAAAACGCAGAACATCTTTATGCAATTAATGCTGGAGCCAATAGAAAAAACTGAGAGCACTTTTAAAGAGATCAAAGAATTCACAAATATTTTCATAAGCGAGAAGATCAAAAATCATAATAAAAATGTCAAACTCGATGAACATAGATGGGTGCAAGCCTCTCTCGTACCGGGTATTTCCACCAATGGATCACTCAATGGTCAAGTGATAAATAGTATTTCTTTCAATTTATTGGGTGGTTACTCGAAAGGACTCACAGGTGTAGAATTTGGTGGGGTTTTCAATGCAGAACGTGGATATGTAAGAGGTGTTCAAATGGCTGGTGTCTACAATAGTGTCGGCGATGCGGTAGAGGGATTGCAACTAAGCGGCGGAGCTAATGTAGTAAGTCAAGGTGTCTTAGGCATGCAGGCTTCTGGTGCGGTGAATATTGCAAGAGATTTACAAGGTTTTCAAGCTACAGGTCTTGTAAATATCACCCAGCGCACCCATGGCGTACAAATGTCTGGTCTTCTCAATCAAAGTACCTATACAGAAGGTATGCAAGCATCTGGAGGTGTAAATATTAGTCGTTATTTGTTTGGACTGCAAGTTGCTGGGGTCTTCAATCAGGTAAATAGCCATATGAAAGGTGTGCAGTTTTCAGGCCTATACAATGGAGCCATGAGAGATGCAAAAGGTTTGCAAGTAAGTGGTGTCTACAACCATGTGGCAGATTCACTGAATGGTATGCAAGTCAGCCTTATCAATCATGCCGGGGTACTCAAAGGGGTACAGATTGGTCTTATCAACCATGCTTCATCTGTAGATAAAGGAACTATGATCGGTCTCATTAATCTTGCTCATGATGAAATCATCGCTTTGGATTTTGAGTACAATGATGTGACCGAATATAACGCCAGTTTCAAATCAGGCATGGAGCATTTTTACACAATATATTCTTTGGGACTTAGCCAAAATAAAAACTTGTGGTCCGGTGGGCTTGGTCTTGGGACACAAAAACATCTACACAAATTTGTCTATGTAGGATTTGAAGCCACGGGACACACCCTCTTCCCCATCTTTGAAAAAATAACTGGTCTCCCGATAAATGGCCGACTAAACCTTTCACTTGGCATCCAAATAACTCCGAGAATTTCATTACATGGTGGTCCCGTCGTTCACTACCTTTATCATAATGACCTCATTGAAGGTCATTTCGATCCAAGTACGACCATCGGTACAGATCCACTTTATGTAAATACCTTAAAAGATTCCTATCAAAAATGGTGGGTAGGATATCAAGTAGGATTAAGGCTTTAATCCTACTTTACTTAGTTTTTCTTGCTTTTCACATCCTTTAAAGACGGAGTATAACGTGAAGGCACAGATAATGAATCAACTTTGATTTCATAATTTCAGAAACCCCTTTTGGAACACAATTTTTGTCCCCAAATTCATCTAGAAAGACTTTCAAATCCATATTTTATCCTTTTTAAGTCTACAAAATAGTACATTTCAGAAAGTCGAAATAACGGTTTAATCAGCATCTTTCACACAGCGAAAACCTGTGTGATCGAAACCAGAGTCCTTGCTCGAGCTCATGCGTCGAGAAACTCTGTAACCACTGCAATAGCTGTCATTGCAAAGAAAGGAACCTCCTCGAATGACATGTTTAGGCGTATATGGCTCACGAGGATCATAATATCTTCCTGATCCTTTTGGATCTGAAACGAGACCTTTTTGATGATCTTCTGCATAGCCCTTCGCATTGTATTTGTCGTTGCACCATTCCCAGACATTACCTGCCATATCATAAAGTCCATAGCCATTTGGAGCAAATGATTTCACTGGCGCTGTGCGCTCATATCCATCGAGCACATAGTTTTGAAAAGGAAACTTGCCCTGCCAAAAATTGGCTTTATCTTTAGCCTGTTCTACGGATTCATTGCCCCAAGGATATTTAGAATCTTCCTTTCCTCCCATAGAAGCCCACTCCCACTCTGCTTCCGTCGGCAATCGTTTTCCCGCCCACTCAGCATATGCCGTAGCATCATCCCATGCGATATGCACCACTGGGTGATTCATGATTCCTTCAATGTTACTTTTAGGTCCTTTAGGATGCTTCCAGTCTGCACCTATGGTCCACCTCCACCACTGGGAATAGTCATTCAAGTCAACAGGACCTCCTGTTTGCTGAAAAACCAACGATCCAGCCTTAAGCACAGAATCTGGTGGTTTTGGAGTGCCTGGAGGTAATTGAGAGGCCATTTCTTCCCAGTCAATATCGCGCTCAGCAATGGTGATATAGCCTGTGGCTTCTATGAATTTCAAAAAGTCAGCATTGGTCACTTCTGTCACATCCATATAGAAGGAAGAGACTGTCACATCATGTCTTGGGAATTCATCCTCAGATGCCTGATCAGACTTACCGCCCATTACATAAGTGCCTGCAGGTATGCGTACCATGTCTGAAAGATCTTTTACTGAAGACTTCTCGATTGCAGTTTCGGATGAAGCTGCTGCCTTTTCCTTTTTGGTTGAACAACCAATTAAAGAGATAAAGATTACAACCAAAGATACTGGTGCGAAAAACCGAGAAAAGGACATATTAGATTCGTTCAATGCTGAGGCAAATTAGCATAAAGAGTATAAACGCGGTTTCTCTTCGTAGTTTTCTTCGAGTTTTAAAATCTAGTTTCCGTGTTCACCAAATATTCACTTAGACTGCTTAAAGAGGATAAGCAACTCAAAAAAGGCTTTTAATAATTGCCAATCTCTTACTCACCTCCAGTTTCGGTCACACTGAACTCTGTCCGTCTATTTTGTTGATGTTCATCCGAGGTACATTTTACACCGTTACTGCACTGATTGACCAATTTGGTTTCCCCGTAACCCTTCGCGGTAATTCTATTAGAATCGATCCCTTTACTTATGATATAACCAACAGCCGAATCGGCTCTACGCTGAGATAAACTCATGTTGTAGGAATCGCTTCCGCGTGAATCGGTATGAGAACTCAATTCAATTTTAATATCGGGGTTATCCACCAAAATCTTCACAAGCTTATCAAGCTCGATTGCAGCATCTTCTCTAATATCGGCTTTGTTTACATCGTAGTAAATATTCTCTAGCTCAATTGCTTTGCCTATAACGATCTTCTCAATAGGGATATCGAAGTAAAGTGTATCAACATCCAAGTCCGAACCAATCTCAAATTTGATCTCATTGGAGAAATACTCTGGATGCCTGGCGTGGGCATAATAAAATTTATTCTCAAAGGTTTCATAATAGCGAATGCCACCAATATTTTCGACAGTCACAAACTCACGTAATATCGTGTCCTCTATAGCCATTTTGGCATCTGGAACTAGTGCTAATGTTTCGGCATTCACAGCCTTTACAGCAACAATATAAGTGGGAATAATTGGGACTATCTCTGTATATGTAAATCGATATATGTCATCATCCCCTTTTCCTCCAGGTCTGTTACTGGAAAAGTAGCCAACATTCCCCTTTTGTATCAAACCAAAATCATCGTATTGTGAATTCAATGGTTGGCCCATGTTATCTGGCTCATTCGGATTATTCAAATTGACACGATAAATATCAAGCCCTCCGAGTCCCAAATGACCTTTTGATGCAAAATACAATATTGAATCTTGAAGGATGAAAGGGAATAATTCGTCAGCCGAAGTATTGATAGTCGCACCCATATTCATTGGTTTGGACCAAATACTATCTTGATACTCAGTATACCAGATATCAGCTCCGCCTTCTGTGCCAGGCATATCTGAAGCAAAATACATTTTGCTCCCATCTTCAGTTACGGTTGGGTGTCCCACAGAGTACTGGTCATTATTGAACCAAAGTTCTACTGGTTTACTCCAATCCTTGGCCCCAAAAGGTTTTTCTGAATAAAATAGTTTGAGCTTGTTCACGCCATCATCGCTGAGATGTTTCCTCCCTTGGTTAAAGTTGTTTCTGGTAAATATCATCTTAGTATCACTCGCGTAAAATGCAGATGGACCTTCGTGATATATTGTATTTATCTTTTTACTAAATCGAGAGAAGTATTCTGCAGTGCTATCTAAGTTTTGCGTGTAATACAGATCCAAGAAAAAAGACTCATCCCAATAGTATTTACTTTGTAAAAGTCGCTTCCATTCTCTGTTAGAAACAAATACAATCCCGTCTTCATAATAGGCTGGACTAAAGTCTCCTTTATCTCCATTAACCACTAAATTCTCCAAGAAATAAGCCGCTGTATCAATGCGAATCTCTGAAACGTTGTTTGCATTCTCAAGGCGTGCCAAAGACGTTCCTATACTATCTGCAAGCAGCTTAGCCTCATCGTAATTACTCGTGAGCATCAAGACCTGAGCATAATTTGACATGTCTTGGCGTGTCATGATACCCAATGGAAAAACTTTGTCATAATATGACTTAGAAGTCTCACTATTGTTAATTAAGCGATAACTATTGGCTATTTGAAGAAAAATATAACTGGAATCATGATCACTGATTTTGAGTGTTTTATTATACGCATTTATGGCCTGCTTGAAAATAAATGTTTTGTAAAGCACATCTGCTTTGTCGAGATTTCTAGTATAATTTCTGGGCAACTCGCTCTTTTGGGCAAATGTCAATAATGAGCAAAACAGAAGAAGAAGGAATAGTCGTAATGATTTCAACACTTGGGAGACTTATTAAAAGTATCTGGGGGTTAAGATTTTGGAAGTAGGAAAATCGACTATATAGTTGATCATAATTTCATGAGAAGTACTACTTAGTTCATTGCTACTCAAATCAAATGCATATCCTATTTGCATTCTCGGTCCAACTTGCAAAGCAAATAACACCGAAAAACTTTCTTTCCATCTATGATTCACGCCTACCCAAAGAAGATTTTTTAATAATACATTGGCATTGAGATCAATCTGGGTAGGAGCATTTGCTACAGCTTTAATCAAAACATTGGGCTTAAGGATGATATCTTCTCTTAACTTGAATACGTAACCACCAGTTATATACATGTGCTGAACGAGACGACCTAGATTGAGCTCTTGAGAACCATATTTATTTTTGAGCATTTGCGGTACTGATATACCAACATAAAAGAGGTTCGAATGTAGCAAGAGACCACTACCTGCATTGAATTTGACCGCACTATCGTCAATCAATTGAGGATCATTTGGATCATCTGCAGCTCCTAGGAGAAATTCTTGATTGATTTGATGAATGTTGGCTTGGATCCCAAAAGATAACTGAATTTCTTTTGTGATCCCTACCCGATATGCATAACTGAGATAACTCGAGTTTTCCTTTTTTACACCAATCACATCTCTATAAAAAACAGCACCTAGTGAGATTGGATGAAACTTCAGAGGAGAATGTATACTAAAAAGCTGAGTCTTAGGAGCACCTTGAATATCTACCCATTGATACCTAGAAAGAAAACTAGTACTCACTCCATCATGTATACCTGCATAGGCTGGATTCATAGCCAGTCCATTGAACATATACTGAGTCAGCATGAACTGCTGCTGTGCTCTCACCTCAGTCGAAAACCAGAGTGAGAAAAATAATAATACTAAAAACGAGATTCTACTTTTCATATGTTACTAAAGCCCAAAACTACTCGGCTCTCACTCCATTAATAATTTAAATTCTGCGAACCATTAGGTTCAGTCGATGAACTCAATTCTATTGGGAACATTCATAAATAACCTAGCTTAATTTCTGATTTCAAACGAACCTCTTTGCACGCGTTCTTTTCCATCTTTCACCAAGTTCAACACAAAGAAGTAGGTTCCATCAGGAAGATTTTTAGCTGCGCTCCTCAAATTCGATGAGCCTGTGAAGCTATCGTTAGATGTCGGATCACTTACGTAATCTTTTACTCTGAAGACCACATTTCCCCACCTATTGTAAACCACTATCTCATTAGATTCGAACTCATTCAATCCGAGAATCTTGAAATAATCATTGTAGCCATCCCCATTTGGAGTAATAGTATGGGTGAATGGCAGCTCACCACATGAATACTGCGCGTCATCTAAATAATTTGGAATTCCATCTTCATCGCAATCATCTTCTGGATCTTCCAATTCTTCAGATGTGAGAATCCCGTCATTGTCATCATCTTCATCTTCAAAGTCTGGAAGTCCATCACCATCCGTATCGATTGGATTATCTGGATCCCCACCAATTTCCTCACAATCAAGGAGCCCATCTTGATCAGTATCCTGAGGGGCAATCACATTAATAATTACAACACCTTCAGAGCATTTCTGATTCTCAGCATTATCACAAACCTGATAGGTAAAGCTGTCTGGCCCCACATAGTTATTATCAGGTGTATATCTAAAGCTTCCATCTGAATTCAACATTAGCTCACCATGCGCTACATCTATTACAGGTATTGCACCTATGATCAAATTATCACCATCAGGATCAGTGATATTGGTAATCAAATTACCATTTACATAGATACAATTCTGAACTTCATAGACATCTCCATCTGTTGGTGTGACTGGTGCGCCATTGGCCTGTTTTACCACTATGGCAACAGTAGCTTGATCACAAGTTGAAGGTAGACCATCGTCACAGATTTCATAAATAAAAGTATCCGTCCCAACGAAATTAAGATTAGGTGTATAAGTGAACGATCCATCTGTATTAATTACCAATACTCCATTATCTACATCAACAATTGGTGTGGTATTAGCCACGAAACTATTACTATCTGGGTCTTCATCATTCACGAAAAGATCATTCGAAATTGCAGTTTCGTTATCAGTCTGATAGTTATCATCTCTCGCAATCACAGCATTGTTAGGATTGGCCGAACATGTAGGTGTTGCTGGTGGGTAAGATACAGTTATAGAATTGGTTGGGTTGACGCTTACTTCCAAAGTCATCTCAGGTCGCAGACCATCATTGATCTGAATCCAAAGTCCATCAACAAAATCCCATCCAGGCCATGCTGTTGGGTTGCCATCTGCATCCACTGCAGCTCCTGGCCATAACAACAATCCTGTAAGTGGCTGATTTGTCAACTGCTCAGCGATGGTTCCATCCAATTTCTTCCAAGTGATTGTCGCTCCATTTGAAGGCGTGAATCCTTGACCAGTAATCGAGTACTCGACATAAGGCACATTGCTCAAACACACTTCATTCACAGCTATATCAATACTTCGATCTTCTTCTACCGTGATGGTAACAGTTGCCTGATCGCAAGTTGAATTGGCTACATCATCGCAAATTTCATAGATGAACGTATCTGTTCCCACAAAATCCTGGTCTGGCGTGTAGCTAAATGTTCCGTCTGTATTGATCACCAAGGCTCCGTGATCTACATCATCTATTGGAGTAATGTTAATAACCAAGTTGTCATTGTCTGGATCACTATCATTCACCAACAAATCAGCAATCAACTTTGTATCCTCTTTAGTTGTATAGCTATCATCTATTGCTAGAACTGCATTATTTGGATTGGCCGAACAAGTAGGTGTTGCAGGCGGATAAGACACAGTTACCGAATTGGTTGGGTTGACGCTTACTTCCAAAGTCATCTCAGGTCGCAGACCATCATTGATCTGAATCCAAAGTCCATCAACAAAATCCCATCCAGGCCATGCTGTTGGGTTGCCATCTGCATCCACTGCAGCTCCTGGCCATAACAACAATCCTGTAAGTGGCTGATTTGTCAACTGCTCAGCGATGGTTCCATCCAATTTCTTCCAAGTGATTGTCGCTCCATTTGAAGGCGTGAATCCTTGACCAGTAATCGAGTACTCGACATAAGGCACATTGCTCAAACACACTTCATTCACAGCTATATCAATACTTCGATCTTCTTCTACCGTGATGGTAACAGTTGCCTGATCGCAAGTTGAATTGGCTACATCATCGCAAATTTCATAGATGAACGTATCTGTTCCCACAAAATCCTGGTCTGGCGTGTAGCTAAATGTTCCGTCTGTATTGATCACCAAGGCTCCGTGATCTACATCATCTATTGGAGTAATGTTAATAACCAAGTTGTCATTGTCTGGATCACTATCATTCACCAACAAATCAGCAATCAACTCTGTATCCTCTGAAGTTGAGTAACTATCATCTACGGCTAGAACGGTGTTATTAATCCTAATTGGTGTTGAAGTCACATCATCAATATCATCAGAAGGATTCGGATCATCTTGACCTCCATCGACATTAGCTGTGTTTTTATATTCACCAGTTTCATTGACCGTGGCTGTAATATTGAGAACCTCAACTGTTCCAACTGCCAAATTGCCAATGGTCCAAACCCCGGATGACGCCACATAAGAACCTTCTCCATCATCACTTACATATGTGTATCCACTTGGCAACCTATCGACCGCACTCACTAAAGTAGCGGCACTTGGACCTGCGTTGGATACAGTCAAAGTGAAGACGACATTATCTCCAATAGTCGGTGAACTGTTATCGATAGTCTTAGCAATACTCAAATCTGCTTTTGACTGCACTAAAACCGGCTCATCTGGCGTATCATCATCTCCTTCATCATTTGGATCTTCCTGATCACCTGCTACACTTGCGGTATTTATATAATTACCATATGCATTGACTGTTACTGTGATTTCCAAGGTAGCTGTTGATCCATTGGCTAAGCTGCCAATTGTCCAGGCTCCACTTGCGCTATCAAATGCTCCAGTCGTTGTGCTTGCACTTGCAAAAGTATAACCCGTTGGCAAATTGTCGGTAGCTGTTACTCCTGTAGCTGCGCTTGGACCATTATTGGTGACTGTCAGCGTGAACGTGATGTCTTCGCCTACTTTCGGTGTAGTCGTAT
>CAYGOV010000014.1:125097-125310 GCA_964351625.1 uncultured Marinoscillum sp. | reverse complement strand
CCACACTGCTTGCCGTGATGTTCTCATCTATACTCACCGCATTGCTTGAAGTGAACACTGGGGCGGTGACGTCTGGTGCTGAATAACCTGCAGTCTCTAGAACTGGCGTTCCCGCATTAAAGCCTCCATCTACTAATACCACATCGATAGTGAGTGTGCCATAGCCCAATCCACTGATGTCTAGTGGTCCTATAAATTCTGTGGCATTCGATA
>CAYGOV010000014.1:0-124997 GCA_964351625.1 uncultured Marinoscillum sp. | reverse complement strand
GGAAACTTAACTCGTCTGTAAGATTGTCAACCAATATGCCAGAGATACTATAACCTGTTGGAGCTGTGACGTCTGGTGCCGAATAAGCTGCGGTTTCCAACACAGGATTGCCTGCGTTAAAGGCTGCATCTACTAGAACTACATCAATCGTCAACGTTCCATAGCCCAATCCACTGATGTCTAGTGGTCCTATAAATTCTGTGGCATTCGATACTCCGCCTGTTGATGTGACGTCTGTTCCTCCGCCATCACTTGAAACAAACACATCATAGGTAGCGCCAACTTCTGCACCTTCTATTTGGAAACTTAACTCGTCTGTAAGATTGTCAACCAATATGCCAGAGATACTATAACCAGTTGGAGCATCCTCATCAAGGTCATTGACATTTATCGTCAAGGTCAAGTCTGTACTGTTCGATGCTGCATCCGTAGCACTAATCGTCACCACAAAACTAAACTGGGTTTCAAAGTCAGGAAAACTATTAATCGTCAAGTCTCCTGTAGTCGGATCAAGCGTGAAGCTTGCTGCATCTGTGCCAGATAGTGCGTAGGTAACAGATCCTGCATCTGTCGCCACTGCTGTATAAACTACGCCTGATGGGATATTTTCGTCAATGCTCAAAGAAGTAGCTGAAGTAAACACCGGACTTAGTCTATCTAAAGTGAAGGTAGTACTATTGGTTGCTTCATTGCCTCCCACATCTGTCGATGTTACGTCGACATTGATCGTGCCGTCTCCCAATCCACTAGCATCTACGACCACTGACCATGTATCACTACTCACTGTGGTGTTAAAATTCTCTGTACTATTAACCACAACCAGTACATTCTGTCCATCCTCTATTCCAGAAGTGGTTCCACTAATGAAAAGCGCAGCTGATTCCGCAAGGCCAACCAAATTGTCATCAGAGATATTACCAATCGCGATCTGAGGACACAAGAGTACATCTCCAGAAATTGACCATGTAAAATTATCTATGATTGATTGTCTACTCGTAGATCCAGCACAATATTCTAATCCAGAAGCATGGAAACTTACGCCCGGTTGAAGGGTCTGGGATGCCCAACCAATGAGTGTAGCATCATAGTTAGCAATGGATAAGCCGCTATTGTCTAACATATTACTCGCTGAGGTCACATTAGACATATCCAAACTAGAAAGGTCCTGATCAAATAGAGGCATCTCTCGGAACGCTCCATTCATGTTGACTACTGAAGATGTTACCCAACTAGAAATATCGGAATTAAAGGAAGATTGATAGAATATGAAACTCATATCCGTAACAGCAGACACATCCCAACTGGATAAATCTCCATTAAAAGCCGTGGCGTAAAACATCTGACTCATGGTTGTCACAGAAGACACATCCCAACTTGAGATATTGCCATTAAACGCTGGCGAATTACCAAATACATTTCGCATGTTGGTAACCGACGAAGTATTCCAACTATTCAAATCTTGATTGAACAGAAGGCAGTTGGCAAACATGCTATTGAAACTTGTAGCGCTTGATACGTCCCAACTATCAAGAGGTTGATTAAAGCTATTTGCCTCCCAAAACATAAAACTAAAGTCTGTCACTCCTGAAACATTCCAGCTACTTATGTCATAACTGAAAGGTGTAGTGCGGAACATATTAGATAATGAGGTAATAGTACTTGGCAACACCCAACCAGACAGATCCTGATCAAAGCTAGTTGCATCACGGAACATACTGCTTAAGCTAAGTGCACTTGATAGATCCCATTGATCCAATGGCTGATTGAAGCTTGTTGCTCCATCGAAGGTTCCCTGGAAACTGGTGACACTCGAAACATCCCAAGCATTGATGTTTTGATTAAATGCCGTTGCATCGGCAAAGGTTACATTTAGTGTCGTCAAATTTCCTGTATTCCAACCACTAATATCTCGGTTGAAGGAGTTAGCACCATAAAACAACCCAGACATTACCGTCACACTGCTTACATCCCAAGTGGTGATATCTCCATTAAATGATACCGCATCATTGAACGTATTAGATAATGAGGTAATCGTACTCACATCCCAATTACTCAAATCTCCATCAAACAATGACGCTCCGTCAAACATGTAACCCAAGCTAGTCGTCATGCTGAGGTCTGGTGCGTCTATAGCATTGTAAACCATATTCGTACAGCCCTGGAAAGCGTTTCGGAATGTGTACCATACGATATCTCCCCACTGTTCTATAGAAAGCAGCTTTTCTGCCTCACTACCATTGCTCAAAAAGATCGATGGAAAATCTCTCGAAATCTCTACTTGATAAACATCGCCATTCGTCAAGCCGGTAATCGTGTAGGCTCCTGTAAGACCTGTTGCAGATCCATCACCTAATCCAGGAGTAGTTTGATTGGTCCACGAAATATCATAATCATATGTGCCATAGTTACCATAAGAGGTGCCACTTATTGGAATGGTAATCGTACCATCCGTAGTAGACCAAGTGGTAATGAATGGGTTTGATGGTGCAGGTTCTATTATCGTAAAGGTTTCCCCAGCATTGATCCCTCCATCTGAAGTATTTCCAATAGCAAAGCTGAAGTTAGAATCGAATCCCGGAGCAAGGAGGCTGAAAGTACTTCCTATAGCAGCTGTAGCAGAAACATCTGCCGTAATATAGAAGTATACAGTACTCCCCGAGGTATACGTGTTATTGAAAAGCAATGCAATTGAGCCATCAGGTATCTGTCCATCATTGAGAAAAAACCCTGATATGCCAATCTCTGTAGCATTTCCAAACCCTTCCACATTGACTGATTCCCAAATCTTAAATTGGGTAAAGTCGGATTCATTAAAGATGCCATCTGGGGTTAAAATGAAGCCAGCAGTTGTTACGTCTCCATTTGCAATATCCCATTGGAAGCTATAAATCAGATTGTCTACAGATCCTTGCTCCATGTCTATTCCAATTGGTGGGTTCGAACTAGAAATTGTCACGATGGCTGGCAATGCCTCAGTGGTGAAAGTTTGACTCTGTATGTTCGAGTAAAAGCTTCCATCATTAGCCACCCAATAAATGTAATAAGTCGTTTCAGGTTGTAGCGCTACATCACCAATACCATTGCTCTCGCTACCTATTGTATAAAAAAGATTACCCGAAACACTTCCTTCACTATAATAATTGATGGCAGTACCACTGTTTTCATCTTCTCCTGCTGCAATTTGTGATTCGGATGGCGCTGTATTTGACTGAGTAATAACATAATAAACCGTGCTTGTCTCACTGACTGTAATATCAAAATCTACGGTAGTTTCAGTGGCTCCCTGAAACACCAAATTCGAAAGAACTGGTGGAGTTTGGTCGTTTAAGGTGACCATATTGTTTGCTTGGGTTTGTACAAGCTCTACGCCAGCGGCGTTATAAATAGACGCGCTAGGACCGACAGTTACCATTTCTAATCCATCTTCTGTTCCTGAGATACTAAGCGTAAGATCTACTTGCGTGCCAGAAATTATTGAAGCCCCAATAATACTGGCGGTTGCTGTTCCTCCCGATTGAGACAAACTAAAGTTACTTGCCGACAAATCTGTAAGTCCGTCTGTGTCACTGTATACATCCTCATTGAAAATTACTGATAAGGTTGTATTATTAGCCGATAGCGAAGTGCCAGAAATAAACGGCTCTGTCTGATCTAAAATCACAAATGAGCCATCTGTGACGGAAGTCACAGTTAATCCTGGGTTCCCGGCTAAATCTTCAAAATCGATGATGAACGTGAAAGGGCCATCAGTATCCGTACCTGTTGCCGCATATCGAATGTTCCAATTGATTGGCCCTCCTGAAAGCATTGGGCTAGCATTGTTCAGCGCGTCTCCTCCAGCGAGTAAAGTGAATGTGATATTGGCAATATCTTCATCTGCAGTAAATGCCAAATCGATTACATCTCCTGCTCTCGCATAATTTGGATTTCCAGATGGATCCATGCCCAAGGAAACAGACGTTAGAGTAGGCGCGATGGCGTCTGGGATCGTACTAATCGTATAGTAATATTCACCACTTATACAGGCTGTAACATCATCTGAAACCGTTAGGGTGTAATCTCCTGGTGCCAAGCCACTCAGTATACCTGTCGTTTCACTAGTGATAAGTGAAGTTGTACCCGTTCCATCATACCAATCAAATGTATAAGGTCCAAAACCACTTCCGTCTACCACTGCTGAACTTGCATTAATCTCACCATCATTGGCACTCGCTGTGCTCTCGTCTGATATGATTACAGAAGGGTTGCTTACAGCAGCTCCAGATGAAATATCATTGATAGTAAAATTTAAATCATCATAACATGAATTGTCATCATTGATCGCACGTATGGTGTAATTGTCCGTGCTTAAGCCCGAGAATGTATAGCCTACGGTACCGTCCTGACCCGATAGGGAAGCATCAAATAAGCCCATCCCTCCATCATATAATTCATAAGTATATCCGCTTGGCTCTCCTGTTGTGGACATACTTGACTGTATATAAATCTCCCCGTTTGGCTCAAAACAACTAGTAATATCCAAAATGGATGGCGTGATCAGCACTACATCACATGGAGTGGATACTTCTAACACCTCAGGACTTGACTGAACATTAGGAGTGACTTCATCATCCTGTGCTACTACATAGATATCATAAATAGTTCCGGAAGTAAGCCCAGAAATAGTAACTGTGGCACTAACAGCAATTGAAGGAACATTAATCACCCCATTTGCAACTTGACCTGTAACTGAAACAGTGCCTGCGTTTACCACCTGAGCGCTTGTTAGAGCGCTTGAACCAGACGCAACTAGGACATAGTAAACATTGCCTAGCTCATTGAGTTGTACGACTAAATCAAAGTTGCCCTCCGCTACATTTTGTGTCTGTGGATAGCTCGCTTCAAATGTTGGTGGAATATAATCTGTTAAAGCTCCTGAAGCCGTCCATTCTGTACCAACCATATTTGATAATGTTCCATCATAGGTTCCTGCCAAATCAGGAAGGGTTAATCCGACTGTTTCATCGAAACGGTAATAGGCTATAAGATTAGGCTCTGAACCTTTCAATGTGGAATTCATGTTGGGAATAATCTCAGAGTTAAGGTCTCGAGCTTCATTCCAAATTCTGACTTCATCAATCTGTCCTAGAAAAGGTCTGTTAATCCCTGGGTTTGCATCCCTTCCAATATACAGATTGTTGCTAGCTGCCCCTATGGTTACCGTTGCTGGTACTGTGGTACTTAATGAACCATCTATATAAAACTCAACATTTGTACCATCATAAATTACAGCAATATGATGCCAAGAATCATCATTAATTGCATTTCCCGTATCATGAGCCCAAAAATTGGATGAGCCGTCACTTAAAAATAAGGTAATCTTCCCATCGCTCAAATCACCGCCTAACTCCAATGAAAATCCAGAGTATTGTGCTACGGTACTGAAATGACTAATTATAGCACCATTCGTTTCAGAATCAGGAATTTTTACCCATGCCTCCAAAGAAAGACTCGTGCCAAAGGAAATGCCTGGATCAGGAATTGACACATAATCATCCCCCCCATCAAAATTTAAAGCATTACCCGGTGAAACCATAAATGACTCTGAATAAGCATATCCTCCTAACGATCCACCGTAATCCGCTTGTGCACGATAGTAATAATGCGTACCTGGAGTAAGTGAAACACTAATATCAATTCCGCCAGATGTGCCGATTGAAACACCCTGTGAAATGAATGATCCGAATGCAGGATCTGTAGAGGTATCGATAATGATATCAGTCGCTCCCGCAGGCACAGTTACATTTGGAGTGAAGCCTGTTATAGTCACATTGGAAGCATTGTAGATAACAGGAGCACCTATACCTGATTCTACGAAAGTAGCACTTGAAATCGATCCATCATTGGAGTTGTAACTTCGATCCACGGTAGTTGCTCCACCATTTTCATCGAATGGGTAATAGGCAACCAACCCTGATTCATTTCCATTCAAAGAGGTGTAGCGATCTGAAAAGGTGGTCTTGGCAATGTTCCAAATTCGCACCTCATCCAAGTAACCATTTAAAGGTTTGTTAGAAGAAGTCCCTGCCCCAGGATTTGCTCCGAGGTAGGCGATACCATCGCCATTAGTGATGCTACCAGCCGTAGACACATTGGTCTGGATAATTCCATCAACGTAAATTCTGAACAATGAGCCATTAAAAGTGACGGCTACATGCTTCCAAGTATTTTCTGTAATTACGTTACCTGTAGAAATGTTAAAGTTAGGGCTTAAGCCATATAAAGTCGCACTAATACTGCCGCTCGCAGTTACTGTGATAGCCTTAATCTCTGTGTTTGCTACGTTCCACTTTTCGAAGAGTGTAGCAGATGATCCGGTCTTTCTGTAGACCCATGCCTCAAAAGTGAATTGATTTGAGAAATCAAGTGCTGAAGGGTCACCTAAGTTGACATTGGTCGCTGCATTGCCATCAAAACTCATAGCATACCCTGGAAAAGCTTCTGTAGTAGCAAACTCAACTGATGATTGGCTAGAAGCATCTTCAAATCCATTGGTAGCAGTGATTCGGTAAAATTTATTGACATCTGTGCCAACCGATAAGGTCGCTGTTGTAGCATCAGCGGCTATGGTATTATCCACAACAACAACCCCATTTGTAAAATCATAATCGTCTGCACTCTCAATGGTAAACCCTGTCTCATCTATGGCATTGTCTACCCAAACAAAAGTCACTGCTGTATTGCTTGAAGGGTAAGCTATGAATGACGTAGGTGCTAACGGCACAGAATACGAACTCTCGAATGCTCCGAGATCTATGGTACCTCCTTGGATCCTATCATTTCCTGCAAAATCTGTGGTAATTCCTACAGGCAAATAAGAATCGTTTCCAGCATTAAGCGCTGCAGATGGTGGACTGGTAATAAGTGTGAAATCACCATTAGAAGGATTGGAGAACCCTGCAGCAGTTGCTACCAAACTATTGGTCTCACTTATTCCTATTAACGAAGCGTCATCATATAGGACATGATTGAAGACGGCTGATCCATTGGTAATCTCATTAACAGAGCTGAGGTCACTAGCCCCATTCCTGTTTTCTGAGAAAATCGTATTAGAGACGTCTAATTGGATAATAGCTATATCTGCTTTAAAAATTGCAGAACCAGTCACAGAACCTGTTACACTATTATCATAGAAGGTACCATTTACAAGATTCACCCCATAATCAGCACTACCACTATTCAAATAAAACACACTACCGTCAGTAATGGCGCTATTGCCTGTGGCGATAATGTTAGTTAAGGTTTCTTGGTGGATACCTCCACCTACTGTCAAATCGGAGAAATACACTGCTCCGCCTAAGTCAGCAGTGTTGTTCTCAAAAAGTACATTTTCAAATTGTACAGCTAAATCACTTCGACCCAAAGAATACAAAGCTCCTCCAGAACCTGTGGCTACATTATCCACGAAACTAGTATTTGTGATCGTAATGTCTATATTTCCGTCACTACCTCCACTAATGAATAAAGCTGCCCCCGAACTACCTGTATTTGCCTCAAAGAGTACATCATCTAAATAGATCGTGTGAGTACCGGTAGTAGTCCCTAAAAACCAATACATTCCTGCCCCAGCTGAGGTTCCGTCACCATTCCCAATGAAATCTGATTGAACTATGGAAATATCTAGGGGCGAAGCTGTTCCAAGGTTTACAGCACTTCCTGCAAAACCTGTAAACGTGAAGCCGTCTACCCAATAGTTTCCGTCGAGACCCCCGCCGAATAAATATGTTAAGTAAGTTGAATTGGTACCATTTATTGCCGTGGTGACTCCTGATACATTACGAGTATCATCATTATCAATATCCCCTGTAAGTATGGTTCTATCTCCAATTGTCCTCTGTGAAGAATTTGTAGGATTCCCAACTGGATCAAAACCTCCAACAATGGAAATATCAGGGCGAAAGTCAAGACGAATGGTTTCATCGGTTAAGCCTAGAATAGCACTTTGCGTAGTGTAAGAAGTTGCAAAATCAGTACTCCTAGCCACGAAGATGCTATCTCCAGTATTTGCCGCTTCCATGGCCACTTGCATATCTCGATATGCAGTAGCCCAGCTATCACCAAAGTGTTCACCTGTAGCATTCTTGTCTACATATATAATTTTCGGTGATCTAGTGATTACTGTTAGTTGATCCCCTGCACTGAATCCAGTGCCGAGCTCCACACCTTCTACAAAAGAAAGCGTAGGAGAGCCACTGATTTCGAGTGTATTCGCTAATGTAGCAATAGCTTCTATATCTGCAGTCAACCAGAAGTATCCTGTGGTCCCTTCGCTGATGACTTGACCTAGAGTGAAAAAATCAATAGATACTGAGGCACTTCCTATACCAATTGGAGCGGTGGCTGGAAACTGATCAACTGTATTATAAAACAATTTTGCTCCTGAGGCTTTAATATCGGAAAGGTTAGATGCCGTGATCGGAAAGGAGATGTCATTAAGTGTGGCATCCCCATAATCAGCAGCTAAAGTGAATTTATATAGCAGCTGCTGATAAGCTCCTTGCTCTACGTTGGTCTCGATAAGCGAACTGACAACTGGTGTAGCTACAGCTTGTGGGGCAGAAGAAGGGGTGTAAGTCGCACCATTGATGGTTCCGAAGAGGTCATTGATACTATTATCTACTATATAGATCCCTGTGTTTTCATCCATCGCATAATAAGCCACCAACCCAGTCTCATCACCATCAAGTCTCGAATAGCGATCCATGAAACTGGTCTTGGCATAATTGTATATTCTAACTTCATCAATATCACCCGGCATATAGAAGTTTGCAGCTCCTTCAGTCGCACCAGCTCCGATTCTCAATGGATTAGAGGTGTTCAAAGCATATGAAACAGGTGTACTACCAATATTCACTCCATCTACATATCCGGTAATATTGCCGCCGCTTACAGTCATTGCCACATGCGTCCATGTATTGAGTACTATGGTTGGTCCAGTTACCGCTACCCATGATGAACCATTACCTACGAGAAACTCCCATTGATTGAGGTTGTTAGCCTGCATGACATACCCTAGGAAAGCACCTCTTGATGTAACCACTGAACGCCAGACTCCTTGTCCACCCGTGATTTTCACCCAAGCTTCAACGGTAAATTCAGATTGGTTTAGCTCTAGCGAATAATCAACCTCTACATAGTCTGTACTTCCATTAAAAGTAAGGGCATAACCTGGATGTGCTTCTGTTGTCGCAAATTCAGTAACAGATACGCCATTTCCTGTGCCATTTCTTGCAGTTACTCGGAAAAAATATCCCGTGTTAGCTCCTATCGTGACAGTTGTCCATTCTGTCGTTCCACTTAATGTTTGTGAGCCTATGATTTCTGCAAATTCATCCGTAGCAGACCACTCTACGAGATAGTCGGTATTATCATTGGCTACATCCGACCATTGTAAAAAAACTTCTGTGCTTGATGCAGCATAAGCAATCAGGCCAGTTGGAGTGGCAGGTGCAGTCCCCGACGAAAGAGCGTTGGATGTATACCAATTGGATTCAATCGGCGCGATGTTATCGGAAAGATCAAAGTTATTCAATATCCCATCATTACCGCTTCCTGACAAATCAGGTAATACAGTAACCCCTGTATTGTCTGATTCATTTTGTCCTTCATCGAAACGATAATATCCGATCAATCCTGTTTCCCTACCAGTCAAAGTAGCAAAGGTGTTGTCAGCGATTTCCGTAGCATTTCTAGCATAATCCCAGATCCTAATTTCATCCAGACTTCCCGGCCAATATTGCGCAATGGCATTATTATATTGCCCTATTCTTACGGGGGCAGCAGTGTTCTGTCTGGTACCAGAAAAAGACGAAGTGCCACTCAAAGCGCCATTGATATACAAATACATATTGGTACCCTCGACTACTGCCGCTACGTGCGTCCAGGTATTGAGCGAGATATCCTGATCCACATTATTGTTGCCAGAGACCTCTGCAATACCCGACCCTGTACCCAAGAAAAAGTTGAGGTTCCCATTTATTGTGCCTTGTACCTGAAAGTTGAACTCTGCAGTATTATTATCTGTAGTACCCTGCTTCGAAATAAATGGTCGATAGTCTGCGAAATCTGTCAAATATATCCACGCCTCCAGCGTGAAGTCGCCTACAAAAGCTTCATTTTCAAATAATTCCACATAATCATCCACTCCATCGAAATCCAATGCGTTGCCCGGCTGCACCATAAACTCAACAGGCTCAGAAAAGGAGCTGGTAAAAGATCCATCGGTAAATCGTAATCTGTAATAAAGTTTCTGCCCAGTATAAGATGAAAGATCTTGTGCCACGAAGAATGTGCTATCTACAGGGTCTGCAACTGCCAAATTAGTTGCAACAGTAGAAGTAAATGCCTGATCGGTCGCAATATCTATGGTAACACTTTGTGCATTTGAAATAACTAACCAATTAGCCGTGAAGCCATTTTCGGAAGCATCTGTGGCTTGGTAAGTAGTAGGTGCCATAGCGCCTGAAGGAGTCCACTCTGTACCAACCATATTCGTCAAGGTTCCATCAAGCGCATTTGACGATAAATCCAGCAGATTGAGCCCTGAGGAGTGATCAAAATTATAGTAAGCAACAAGCCCTTGCTCACTACCTGCAAGAAATGAATATCGGCTTGATTGAACTTCGCCAAGGGTGCGTTCATCATCCCAAATTCGAACGTCATCAAATTCACCATTTAGGTCGAAGGCACTGCCAGCCCTAGCTCCTATAGTCAATGCCCCATCATAAGTTACGTAATCTGGTATTCCAAGTGAATTGGAGCCAATGTTTGTCTCATCAACTCCGTCAATATAAATAGCACCGTCAGCTGCACCTCGGTATACAACTGCTACATGATGCCAATTACCATCGTTTACACCAATGTTAGAATTCAGCCCACCATTACCAAAATTCATGTAGACCGTATTATCCGAAAATTGCTGAATGGACCACTCTAGATTATTTGTTCCTTTTTCTATCCAAACGTTGCTCCCTGTAGCATTGGTTCTAATCCAGAACTCCACAGTAAATGGCCCTGCCAAATCCAATAATGGATCATTAGGAATATTTACATAATCACTTGCTGAAAATGACAAAGCATTCTGAGGCCGATTTGCAGAAATGATAAAAGCACTAGAAGCGGCATTGTCATTGCCCGTCAAATCTGTGACATGTGCAGTCTCCACTAAAATCGTGACATCTCCGTCCTGTATTGGATAAACATCTGCTGTAAATGTAATATTGTCACTCGTGATCGAATTGGTTAAGATCCCATTGATAATCGCAACGTCTTCCACTTTCCAGCCAACTACTTCCTCATCAAATGTGAATGAGACCGGAAATGGCGAAAGGTTTGTCGTTCCAGACTCAGAACTAGTAATGGACACTGTAGGAGCAGTAACATCTAGGACGCCTGCATCAGCAACTCCATTTGCTGCGATTAGATAATCAGTGGCATTGTCCATGCCCGTCAAGGTTCCGTCATTACCGTTTCCAGAAACATCTGGAGTTATGTTGTCCCCAGGTCCATCTGAGAAATTCCAATAACCTATCAGGTTCGGTTCACCACCGGCTAATTCAACATCTTTGAAAGCACTGATCTGAGAGGCTGTGCGCTCCGCATTCCAAATACGCACTTCATCCAAACGTCCATTTGTATTAAACGATCCTGTACCTATTGTTCCAATTTGTACCGGAGAAGTGGTGTTCTCCATTGCGGTGTAAGTTCCATTAACTGTAGCGTTACCTCCCACATCTACTCCATCTACGTAAATGGTAATTCCATTGCCCGTACCACTGGCATCATAAGTAAAGGCCAGATGGTACCATTGTCCTGGCGTGAAAGAAATACCGGTTGACTCCTTTGCAATATATCCGCCGGCAGAATTATCCATAAGTATAATGGATGGGTTTCCGCTAGACCCAATTGCAAAATGCCATTCATTAGCACCAGCACGTTTAGACACGATAGTCTGTTGGGTCACCACATCAAAGTTGACCCAAGCTTCCATAGATAATTTTTGATCTGTGGTACCATCTCCGAAACTAAAAGCATCATCATCGGCAACCTGAACATACTGTGTGGTACCATCAAAATCCAAGGCATAGTTGATCTGTGGATTATTCCTATATACAGAAATGGTATTAGCGGATCCAAAATTTGGAACAACTATGTCTGTTCTGCTATCTCCATCCAAGTCGCCTAATGCAATCTCCTGTGCATTACTACTTGTGCTATAGTCAACTTTAGTAGCAAAGCTCACATTTCCACTAGTGCTGGTATTTTTTAAAAGAGATATCGTATTGCTTGAAGCATTTGCTACAACCATGTCTGTTTTGCCATCGCCATCTAAATCGCTTAAGGAAACGCCATAAGGACTGGACCCTGTCGCATAATCCACCTTAGTAGCAAATGAAACTGAGCCAGAAGTGCTGGTATTCCTCAAAATCGAAACGGTATTGCTGGATGCATTAGACACAGCCACATCTAATTTGCCATCACCATCCAGATCTCCCAATGCAAGATGATAAGGACCTGAACCCGTCGAAAAATCACTATTCGCTGCAAAACTGATGGTGCCGGAGGTTGTATTTCTTAGTGCCGAAATGACATCTGACCCGCTTCCCGCAATAACAATATCAGTAAGCCCATCATAATCAATATCTGCTGCTTTAATCGATGTTGCCAAGTTGGACAAGGTATTCGCTGTGGCGTAAGTGAATGCCAACGACCCAACAGTGCCCGTGTTTTCATAAATATAATATGTTGAAGGAGTCATATAATCGACCATCGCCAAATCCATCTTTCCATCCCCATCAAAATCACCATGCGTGACTTCTCTCATGGAGATGGGAATAGAATAGGCAGATGCAAAACTCAATGTGCCTATGGTACTTTGATTGAGGAAGACCATGACATTAGACGCTCCATCATGACCTAGATATAAATCTAATTTACCGTCTCCATCAAGATCGGCAGCACCTAAAGATTGTGGACTTGTTCCTGCGGTGAGATCCACTTTTGATTCAAAACTTATAGTTCCTGAACTCCCATCATTTCGAAACACTGAGATAGTACCTGCTGTATAATTTGTGACGGCCACATCTGCTTTTCCATCTCCATCAAAATCTGCAATTACTGGAGAAACAGGAAAGGTGCCTGTCACAAAGCTCACGGCAGCTGCAAGATCATTATCGCCAATCTCACCTTGTGGACTGTACGTAGGAGTGAAATATGTTTCACTTATGGCAGACCAATTGGTGCTAATATCAACTACAGTCACCGGTCCATATTTAGCGCCGACAGGTACCGTCACCGTCAATTGTGTCAAGCTTCCAGAAGACGGCAACACCTTTGTTGCGCCAAAATAGATAAAATTGCTAGTCAATGTCGTATTGAAACCAGTACCATTGATGGTGACACTAGAACCTGGATCAGCACTTGTTGGTGAGAAACTGTCTATTGAAATTGATTGTCCATAATGATCAAATGAAATAATCAAGAAAGTGAAAACGACAAGTAATCGTGGAGAAATCGCAGGAAAGTTAAGCTTCATCAGCGGATAGTTAGTTTGTTATGAATACCAATACCTATCAACTTATGTCATATATGCATTGAACGGAATTAACAACGATAAAACTAGTGGATTTCCTGTCATTCCCACTTGATTAAATTATATTTTAAAGAAGAAATTTTATAAATCTTTCAAAATGAAAGCTTCTATTAAAAGCAAAAAGGTGCAATAACTTAATATTCATTGTATTTGCCGCCTAAATCGACATAACCCATTTTTATCAACACGTGCCCTGCCAAGAAAGATAACTAGTGTTTTTGGCTATGGTAATAGACGAGTTAGGCTGTCAATACTGAGCCATTTTATACTTTCAGCAATAAATCATGCTAAATTAGCCACCAAGCAAAATTTGCTTGACTCACTAAATATTAGTTAATTTATATTTCATATAAAAAAAATTCATTCCACCATGAATAAGCAACTGATAAGCTTTATCGCACTTTTAGTGTACGTAGGCACTGCATCCGCCCAATACCCCTTTTTAACTAAGAAAGAAGAGAAATTCTATCTGAAAATTGAAAAGTTCTACAACGACTATGATTACGAAGCAATTCTGAAAAATGAAGATCAAATTGATGCTTATTTTAAAGATAGAGGTGATACTGTAGAATATGTTGTATATGATTTTTTAGCTGAATCTTATTGGTATGGAATTAATGATATGAGTACAGCTGCTGACATATATCAAAAGGTTTATGAAATGAGGGTTGCCCTTAATGAAGAACCAAAGGAGTATAAAAACCTCATTTTCAATATTGGATATCTCCAAGACGAACTCGGCCATTACGGAAAAACAGAAGAGCTCTATCTTCAATTGCTTGAAATAGAAGAAGAAACTTCTGGAGTTAAAAGTCAAGATTATTTTGTGTCGGCTTCATCGCTTTTAGATCACTATGTGTTCACTGAAGAATACAATAAAGGCCTAGATTATATCAAACAACTCAAAAAAAATGTTGACAAAGGCAGCACCAATGATGCCGTTCTCCTTAAGTTCACAGGAGACTATTATCAAATGTCTGGAGCAAACAAAAAAAGCGAAAAAGCTTTGCTCGAAGCACTTGAAATACTCAAAGAAAATGGCGAATACGCCTCCGTTGGGTATGTGTCTGTGTTGAATAGTTTGGGAGGACTCTATACTCAAATAGGCAAAATCCCCGTTGCTGAAGAAATCTATCAGGAAGCACTCTCCATTATGAATAGGCTTCAAGGGGATAATTCTGACTATCAACTTGCCCTTAAAAGCAACTTAGCGTTAGTTCTTCAATTACTTGGAAACTTTGATGAGGCCGAGAAAATTTACCTTGAAAATCTAGCATTGGATGAAGAGTTCTACGGCAAAGAGTCCTTCATCTATGGCATGGAAGCATACAACCTTGCTTCGTCCTACATGTACGCTCAAAAATATAATGACGCTAAGCAGTACTTCAATATAGCGGCTGAGGTTTTCGAAGCAGAAATGGGACAAGAAAACCTCTATTATGCCAGAGTAATGCAAAATCTTACTTATGTCTTTACCAAAACCCGAGAATTAGAAAAGGCACAATCATATGGTATTAAGGCCATAGAGATGATGGAAAAGGCCGCCCCAGACAACTATTATCAAAGATCATTTGCAAGCTACAACCTTGGGGATGCATACTTCACATCCGGTAATATTGCTGAGGCAGAAAAGTATCACCTTAGTGCACTTGAGCTTCGCAAGAAAGGTGTAGGTACAAGTCATTCTGACTATGCCAGAAGTACTAACAAAATGGCGATTTTGAGCTGGAATAAGAAGGATATAAATGCCGCATTGGGATATTACAGAGAAACATTCGACAACTATTTTGACCAGATTAACATGATCTTCCCAATTTTAAGCGAAGATGAAAAATCTAAATTTTACTACAATAATCTTCGCCCTGCTTTCGAAGAATACAACTCTTTCATTGTAGAAACAAGTAGTGACAACAAAGAACTGATAGGCGAAATGTATAATTACCAACTCGCTACCAAAGGTTTGATTCTTTACGCCAGTAACAAGGTGAAAGATGCTATTCTCAACAGCAAAGACAGTCTCCTTATAGCAAAATATGATCTGTGGATTTCCCAAAAAGAACAACTCGCTAAGCTATTCAGCGCTTCTGAAATCCCTGCAGCTGTTCGTAACCAGAAAATTGACTCCCTCAATACTTCTTCAAATTCTTTAGAAAAAGAATTATCTAAGCTTTCCTCGGTCTTTGCTGAGACTTCTGCCTCAAGATCCCTGACTTGGAAGAATATTCAAGCCAAATTAAATCCAGGAGAAGCGGCTGTTGAGGTTATTCGATTCCGAGATTTCACCCCAGACTCAGCCGGTGTGTTTACAGATGAGGTCTATTATGCAGCTTTGATTGTCACCAATGAGACTGAAGACTATCCTGAGATGGTGATTATGAGGAACGGTAAATTGATGGAATCAAAATACCTTTCTAACTATAGAAATGCTATCAAATACAAAGTTGATGAAGATTTCTCCTACAAGCTCTTCTGGAGACCTATTGCTAACAAGCTGGATGGTATTAAAAAAGTGTACTTGTCACCTGATGGGGTTTTCAATCAGATTAGTATCTACACCCTAAGGAACCCTGCTACAGGCAATTTCACGCTAGATGAACTAGAGATACAATTGGTAACCAACACCAAAGATCTTGTGGCTTTCAATACAACAGATGTAAAAGCGCAAGAAGGATCATACCTTTTTGGCTATCCAAACTACAACATGGGCGTAATCGACTCTAAAGCCAAAGAAGCCAATGTGAATGCTGCGGATATAGTGAATGCTGCTAGTGAGGACAGAAGCATTAGTAGAGGTGGGGAAAGAGGTGTTCGTGGCTCAAGAGGAGCAGACGACAATGTGACGGATCTCACTCGCGGTGGCTCACTTCCTCGAGGAATTAGAGGAAACCTTTTGAGATATATGCGCTCTAACCAAATGCTAGCTTTACTTCCCGGTACGAAAAAAGAGGTAAATCTAATAGATAGCCTTTATAACAAGGCAAACACCGGCGTAACCAAATACCTCAGTAACGATGCTTTGGAAGATAGTATTAAGGTAGTACACAGTCCAAAAACATTACATATTGCTACGCATGGGTTCTTCCTTGAGGCAGAAGAAGAACACGAAGGAGGAAAAGATGCCTATGTTCAGAACCCACTTTTGAGATCTGGGCTTATTCTGGCCGGAGCTAATAGTTATATCGCAGAAGGAACAATCTCTAATGACATCCCTCATAATGAAGACGGTATATTGACAGCATTTGAAGCTATGAACCTCGATCTATCCAATACAGAACTTGTGGTGCTTTCCGCTTGTGAAACTGGTCTTGGAGAAGTGAAAAATGGCGAAGGTGTCTACGGTCTTCAACGAGCCTTCCAAGTAGCCGGCGCTGATGCCATTATCATGTCTATGTGGACGGTGGATGATGATGCTACCCAAGAACTTATGACAATTTTCTACGAAGAATGGCTTAGCGGTAAGACCAAGCAAGAAGCATTTATCATTGCTCAGAAAAGACTAAAAGCGAAATGGAAGTCTCCATACTATTGGGGCGCATTTGTCATGATAGGGATATAATTTCCTGTTTCACTAAATAGCATTTAAAAGGATTCCATTTTGGAATCCTTTTTTTGTTTTGTCTACGTAACTGGCTCAAAACCATTTGACTTTCGATAATCACAAAACTTCTCAAAGAATTAAACTTTAATGTCGCAAGTAAAATCACATTGTTTTTCAAGATAAAATGGTTTTTTTGTGCAATGCCAACCAAGCGAAAGACAATTAGTATTGATTCTAACAGCCTAGAAAAAACGCTTTTTGAATACTTATGCCTAATCCAATGCGGCTTGCTCATTTGTTTAATGATCCAAGATGCAATATTAATGGGCCCAACTTGGATGATACTCCCTGATACCATTGTTTCAGGAATAGGCTTGTTATTCTTTTACTTATCTCGTTACAAAGGAATCTTTAACCCACTTCGTATTCCTCTTATCCTCTTTCTGATGCTGTCTCTGGGTTTCTTTTGGGTAGCACTTGGTGGATACAATGGGTTAATGGCAGTCATTGCCCTCGCTATAGGTTTGGTCATAATAATCATTGCTCCTACGCAGCACAGACTGATTTACTCCAGTGTGATTCCATTTGAAATGATTGTGTTAACAATATTACAAAGTGCTGACATCATCCTAGTCGGTGAATACCCACCACAGGCTATACCCGTCAATTATATTCTTTTTGCATTGAGTTCCCTCTGTCTACTTTACTTATTAAAAGTTGAGTTTGACAAATCCCGTAACAAAACTGAAAACCAAAACCTCCAACTCAATCAAGTGAACAGCGTCCTTCAAAAAGTTATTGATGAGAAAGAAAAGTATATCATAAAGCTAAGTAGCACACAAGATCAGCTGATCGAGTCAGAAAAAATGGCCACACTTGGGAGACTAACAGCTGGACTAGCTCATGAACTCAACAATCCGATGACTTTTATCAGTGGAAGTGTAACTCCAATTCAAAATGAACTGAAAGAAATTGAGGAGAAGCTAACCTCCTCACAAAAGGAAGCCCTTGAAGCTAATCTCAGCAACGTCAATACACTATTGTATAACATGAAAGAAGGCTCTGAGAGATCGGCTGATGTTATCAATAATTTACTTAGAATCTCTCCACGAAATGATGACAAAAAAGAGTCAGCAGTAGATATAGTTTTACTGACTCAAAGGACTTGTACCTTGATACAAAATGCCTTTCCATGGATTCGCTTGACATTTTTTGGAAGTGATGAAATCATGGTTTTGGCCAACCCAACTGAGATAAACCAAGTCCTGCTAAACATATTGAACAATGCTGCCCAGGCCATCAAGTCCGCTTCGTCCCCTGAGATAGAAGTAACTGCGACCACCTCCAATAAAAATGTTAATATCACGATCAAGGACAATGGAAAAGGTGTGCCACCTAAAGACATAGCACACATTTTTGAGCCCTTTTTCACCACCAAGGAAGAAGGTCATGGAACTGGACTGGGATTGTATATTTCCTATGGTATTGTTAAAAAATATGGTGGAACACTTTCCTATATTGAAACCCGCAAAGGCGCCTGCTTCAATATTAGTTTGCCATTAGCATAACTATTTGCCGTTTTTGGGGTTCCTAGATGCAAAACGAAAAGACCATGAAAACATACTTACTTTCAATTCCAATGTTAGTGATTGCGCTCTGGATTAGTTCGTCTTCTTCCAAGACGACCAACAACCTAGGTGCATCAATTACCATGTGCCACAATACGACTCAGGCTTTTGCTAAACTTGCTGATGATCCTAACTTCGGGATAGCTCACGAAGACCCACAATATAGCAAATTGGTTTTTCAAGCCAAGGGCGAAATGATTACTTACCCGGGAGCAGGCGGTACATCAGCAAATGCTTATGTAGTTGCTTCTTCAACCGAAACCAAAGACATCCTCTTGGTGGTTCACGAATGGTACGGACTCAATGATTTTGTGAAATCAGAGTCAGATATGTTTTCTGAAAAATTTCCAAATATGACTGTGATCGCTTTAGATCTTTATGACGGAAAAGTTGCTGAAAACAGAACCGATGCGGCTACTTATATGCAAGCTGTGCAAACCGAACGCGCTTTGGCTATCATTAATGGTGCTAAAACATATATTGGTTCAGAAGCTAATGTATATACAGTCGGATGGTGCTTTGGTGGCGGATGGTCACTACAGACAGCCATAGAAATGGGTGATCAAGCTAAAGGTGCTATTATGTTTTACGGAATGCCAGAGACGAACATGGAAAGACTTGCTACATTGAAATGTGACGTTCTTGGGATTTTCGCTGGAAAAGACCAATGGATCACAGAAAAAGTGGCTGAAGATTTCCAAAAAATCATGGCCAAGTTGCCAAACGAACTGATCCTAAAATCTTACGATGCAGACCATGGCTTTGCTAATCCTAGCAATCCAATCTATGATGAAAAAGCATCTACTGACGCTTACGCTCAAATGGAGTCTTTTATCGTAGCTAGACGTTAATTACTGATTTCTTTTCATTCAAGGTTGAACTACCTTTACTCCCATGAGTGAAAAGAAAAAACTGTTTTTGCTGGACGCGATGGCGCTTATCTATCGCGCTCATTTCGCACTCAGCAAAAACCCAAGAATATCTTCAAAAGGGACGGATACTGGAGCCATTATGGGTTTCACTAACACCCTTTTGGAGATATTAACTAAACAAAAACCCACCCATATTGGCGTAGCTTTCGATACGCACGCACCGACATTCAGACATGTTGCCTATCCCGAATACAAAGGCACTCGCCAGTCCCAACCGGAAGAAATTGCCGTTGCGATTCCCTATTGCAAAGAGATTGTCAAAGGATTTAACATCCCCATTTTAGAACTAGACGGATATGAAGCAGATGATCTGATTGGGACTATCGCCAAAAAGGCTTCAAAAGTTGGCTTTGAAGTATTTATGATGACCCCCGATAAGGATTTTGCTCAGCTAGTTGAAGAAACCATCTTCCTATATAAGCCCGCCTACATGGGTAATGCTGTAGACATTCTCGGTATTCCAGAAGTCTTGGTCAAGTTTGATATTGATAATGTAGATCAGGTGCGAGATGTATTAGGTCTGAAAGGTGATGCTGTTGACAATATCCCTGGTATCCCGGGAATAGGAGACAAGACTGCTTCAAAGCTTTTGAAAGAATATGGATCAGTAGAAAACATAGTTGCAAATGCTGATCAATTGAAAGGCGCATTGAAAGCACGAGTTGAGGAATTTGGTCAACAAGGAATTTTCTCAAAAGAGCTGGCAACTATCAATATAGAATCTCCAATAGATTTTGACGAAGAGGGATTAATGACTATCCCCGCGAATCCAGATATCCTCAATCCAATATTCGACGAGCTAGAATTGCGTACCATCTCCAAAAGAGTATTTGGTAGCAGTGAAGCACCTACAGCAAAGAGCAATGGAACCACTTCTACACAACAGCTTGGCCTCTTTGGGGAAGCTATGGCTGGAGATTCCATGTCTAGCAAAGACTCTTTTGAAGATAAAAAGGTGAAATATCACCTCATCGATGATTCAGCAGGAAGAGCTGAGCTCATTGCCAAGCTGAGTAAGCTCAAAGAATTTTGCTTCGACACAGAAACAACAAGTCTGGAATCTGTAGAAGCCAAGCTGGTGGGAATTTCATTTTGTTTCAAAAAGGGAGAGGCATATTATGTGAGTATTCCTGAAAATGAAAAGGAGGCTCAGTCTATTGTAGACGAATTCAAAGAATTATTCGAAAGTGAAAGCAGTACCAAAATCGGTCAAAACCTAAAGTATGACATGCAGATCCTGCGCAACTATGGCGTCAACCTGCATGGCGATATTTTCGATACGATGTTGGCACATTACCTCATTGATCCAGATACCGGGCATGGGATGGATTTGCTTGCCGAGAATTATCTCAACTACACACCGATCTCCTACAGCGACCTTGCCGGAAAAGGCAAAACCGAGAGAAAACTGCGAGACATTCCGCTGGAAGAAGTAAAAGATTATGCCTGCGAAGACGCTGATATCACTTACCAGTTGAAGGAGATTATTTCGAAAGAAATTGAGACTTTGAAGTTGGAAAAACTCCTTGACGAAGTGGAAGAACCACTTTCTTATGTTCTGGCAGACATGGAGTATGAAGGTGTGAAAATAGACGAAGCGGCTTTGGCTGTAATGTCTAAAGAACTGGAAGTTGAAAGTCTGAAGGCGCAAACCTCAATTTTCGAATTGGCGGGACAAGAGTTCAATATTGGCTCACCAAAGCAACTTGGAGAGATCCTTTTTGATCATATGAAATTGATCGATCAACCTAAGAAAACCAAGACCGGTCAGTATGCCACAGGTGAAGAGATCCTATCCAAACTTGCTGATGAACATGAAATAGCCGCGAAAATCTTAGAGTTTCGGGAATACCAAAAGTTGAAGTCTACCTATGTGGACGCTCTACCTAAAATGGTAAGCAAAGTGGATGGCAGAGTTCATACTGACTATCGCCAAACTGTAGCAGCGACAGGACGTCTCAGCTCCAACAATCCGAACCTTCAAAATATACCAATCCGTACACCAAAAGGGCGTGAGATCCGAAAAGCCTTCATCCCTCGAGGAGAGGATTATATGATCGTTTCTGCCGATTATTCGCAGATCGAATTGCGCATCATGGCGTCATTCTCAGGTGATGAAAGTATGATTCAGGCTTTCAAAGATGGTGTAGATATTCACTCCAATACTGCGAGCAAAGTCTTCAAAGTACCTTTGGCTGATGTCGATTCTACCATGCGTCGCAAGGCCAAGGAAGTCAACTTTGGAATTATCTATGGGATTTCCGCTTTCGGACTTTCGCAAAATCTAAATATTTCGAGAGGTGAAGCATCTGAGATCATAGAGGCTTATTTCACGGAATTTCCAAAAGTGAAATCCTATATGGATGGCATTATAGAAAAGGCCAGAAAGGACGAATATGTTGATACCATCCTCAATAGAAGACGCTATCTCAGAAATATAAATGCAAAAAACTTCACCATGCGTGGCTTTGCAGAACGCAACGCCATCAACGCTCCGATACAAGGAAGCGCGGCAGATATGATCAAAGTAGCCATGATCAATATCCACCGATGGATGAAAGAAGAAAATTTAAAGTCCAAAATGATCATGCAGGTGCATGATGAATTGGTTTTCGATGCACACAGAGACGAAGCAGACCTCCTTATCGCGAAAGTAGATGAGTACATGCGTACTGCTATCCCTCTCGAAGTGCCAATGGAAATCGGAATTGGCAAAGGAAATAATTGGCTAGAAGCACATTAAAAACATAATTCCATAATGGAAAACATACCAAGCCTAAGCGACATCAAGCGGGCACATCAGAGAATATCTAACCTAATCATAGATACACCAGTCATGACATCTAATTCGATAGATGAAATGACAGGCTGCAAGGTTTATTTCAAGTGCGAAAACTTTCAGAAAGTCGGAGCATTTAAAATGCGTGGAGCTTCCAATATGATCATGGGATTTCGCCCCGAAGATCGTGTGAATGGATTTGCCACACACTCTTCGGGTAATCATGCTCAGGCTGTAGCATTGGCAGCAAGCTTGGCAGGTACCAAAGCATACATTGTAATGCCAAAAAACAGTGCTCAGGTGAAGATAAAAGCCACAAAGCACTATGGTGGTGAAGTAATCCTTTGCGAACCAAATGATAAATCGCGCTCGGAAACTTGCGATCAAGTGATCGCCAAAACCAACGCTATATTCGTTCCGCCATTTGATGATTACCGAATCATCGCAGGCCAGGCAACGTGCGCCAAAGAATTTATAGAAGCCGTGGAAGATCTTGATGTAATCATGACTCCAGTGGGAGGTGGTGGTCTTGCGGCTGGTACGGCATTGGCTGCAAAATACCTCGACCCAAACATGAAAGTCGTTCTAGCAGAGCCAGAAGGTGCTGACGATACTTATCAATCCCTGAAAGCTGGGAAAATAACGCCTTGCAAATCAGTAAATACCATTGCTGATGGCTTAAGAACAACTATTGGTGTCAAAAATTTCGCCATTATCAAAGAGCATGTAGAAGAGGTAATAACGGTTACAGAAGAAGAAATCATCTTTGCAATGCGTATCATTTGGGAACGGATGAAAATCATCATTGAGCCATCTTGCGCTGTTCCTTTTGCAGCACTTCTCAAGAATAAAGAGCATTATAAGAACAAACATATTGGGATTATTCTCACAGGAGGCAATGTAGATTTGGGCAACCTACCATTTTAATAATGTGAAACAACCAACCTCACCCCAACAAGCAAAACGGCTGATTTTCGTTGTGGCCAACCCTGCATCAGGTAAACCCAAACGACTCGATCATATCCTCAATGAGTTGGTTGCCTTTTTGGACAATCACTCTTTGAAGTATGAAGTGTTTCTTACTTCAAAGTCGCAAAATGCATGGAAAACGGTCGAGAAGAATTTTGACGAGAACTTCTCAGACCTCCTCATTATAGGTGGTGATGGCACCATCAATGAAGCAATCAATGGCCTCAAGTATGATGTCCCCGTTTCTTTTATCCCCAATGGCACTGGCAATGACTATGTCAAAGCCCTCAATATCGGAGAAAGTCTTCGTGAGCAACTAGAAGTGCTACGAGCTGGGAAGATCAAAAAAGTTGATTTGGGGGTTTGCAACGATCGTAAATTCCTCAACGGAGTAGGTGTTGGGTTTGACGGCCAAATTGTAGCTGATATGGTTGGTAAAAAGTCGATCCTGAAAGGTCCTGTCAAATACTATTATCATGTGTTGAGCATCTTAGCTTCTTATCGCTCACGGATTTTTAACTACACGATAGACGCGAACCAACAGTCCAAAAACCTTATTCTTCTCTGCGTTGCGAAAGGCACCACTTTCGGGGGGAGCTTCAAACTCACTCCACACGCCAAATTAGATGATGGCCTTTTACACTATTGTGAAATAGGCAAAATAAACGGATTGAGAAGGTTTTTGAACATCCACAAATTGCAAGGTGGAAGCCACGATTCGCTTCCTGAAGTAACGCTCGGTTCTGCAAACACAATTTCCATTTCGGCAAACAGCCAACTCCACGCACATATTGACGGAGAGTATTTCGGTCAGCCTCCTTTTGAATTTGGAGTGATAAAAGCTGGTTTAAAAGTACGGGAGAAGAAATAAGACTACTTAGCCTTTTTCCGCAAATAGAAATACCCTGCAACAGCCAAAGCAATCACACCCAATGAGATGAATTGAGAATGTGAAAGGATGCCATCTATTATGTATCCGCGACGTTCATCACCTCTAAATATCTCAATGATCGATCTCCCGATCGCATACATCACGATATAGGAAAGGAATACCTGTCCATCAAATTTCTTGTGACGCATCAGCTGGATCAATATCAACAAAATGATACCAATCATGGTGATTTCATATAGCTGTGTCGGGTGTAGTGGAGTATTCAGCGGATCTGCTTGGCTTGCAGGGTCTGTGAAAGTGATTCCAAAAATGCTGTCGGTAGGGGTCCCATGGCAGCACCCCGCAAAGAAACAGCCCATTCTACCAAAGATATGAACAATACAAGCAGTGATCGCTACTCGATCCATCATCGGCCAAACCGGCCACTTTTGCTTTCTGAAATACCAAACAGTGGTAGGAATGACAAACAATAAAGAACCATAAAAGACAAACCCCGTCCTAAGCCCTTTGAGCATATTGGATGGGGGGTGGAAATAGTAGCTCGGCTCTTCAAAATAAAAGAAAAGCTTCCCACCAATGAATGCAGAGAAAATCAAGAGTATCGCAAGATTCTGAATTTTATCAGCTGGGATTCCCAAGTCACGCTTTACAGCAGTGGACATATAGAAATAGCCCAAGGCTGCTCCTATCATGATCATGAAACCATAAGTATGTATGGTAAAGCCGCCTATTGTAAATAATTCTGGGTGCATGGAATAATGTTTCTTTTGAGTGAATTTAGAAAATACTCCGCTATTTAAACGGATTCTCTCCCGTATGTGTCGAGCTATCAAATACGCGAATAGCGATGACTTCTGCTGTTGCGGTCACCACTCTATCTACCAAAGACTCACAATGCATCACGGTCTTCTTGCCCTTCACTTCTGTGATCGTAGTGCGGAGTGTAATTGTCTTGTCATTCGACGTGGGCAGCAAGTATTTGACAGAAATGGTACCTGTCGCATATCTATAAGCAGGCATAGAACCCAAGGAGCGATCCTCTCTTTTATAAGCATCAGCCATAGCCGTACCCATACAATGGCAATCGATAATGGTTGCCAATATGCCACCGTTGAGCAGGTTGGCCCAGCCGTGGTATTTTTCCTGAGATTCCCAATGGCAAACGGACACATCGCCTTCCCAATAACTTTTTACATGTAGACCATCTTTGTTGCTTACCCCACAGCCAAAGCACACATTCTCTGGCATGAAGTCCTGAAAGTATTCTCTATTCATCATCTATTCTGATTTTCTCCCTTTTTCCACTGACGGAACAATAGCTATCGGCTAAATTTATACATTATTGAGCGACTCAAAATACCCCACAAAATGATTTATACCCTAGACCTTAACTTTCTCGGCCTTCAAGAATCCATCGGTTCCTTTCTTATTGAGACTTCTACCGGACCAGTGTTGATAGAAACTGGCCCTCATTCCACCTTTGAGCATTTAGAAAAGGCTATCGTGCAGCACGGATATCAAGTCTCTGATATCAAGCACGTTTTCCTAACGCATATCCATTTTGATCATGCTGGTGCGGCTTGGGCTTTCGCCAAAACAGGCGCAAAAATATATGCTCACCCATTCGGAGCTCCACATTTGGCTGAGCCATCTAAGCTTTACAACTCTGCCAAGATGATTTATGGAGACGAAATGGAAAGGCTCTGGGGAATCATGGAAAATATTAGTCCAGATCAACTCATCAGCCCTACTCATGAAGAGAAAATAGTTATCGGAGATCATACATTCATTGCGCTACATACCCCAGGGCATGCCAAACACCACATCGCTTGGCAACTCGATGACATCATCTTTACAGGAGATGTCGCTGGTGTGAAAATTGGGAAAGGACCTGTAGTCCCTCCATGTCCTCCTCCAGATATCAATTTGGAAGACTGGATGGCCTCTTTGGCAATATTGGAAGAGAGAAATGCCTCCAAATTTTACCTTACGCATTTTGATGCAATCACTAACACAAAGGAGCATCTCGCAGAGCTTCGCTTGATTCTAGAAGATTGGTCGCAATGGGTAAAAAAGGAATGGAAAGCAGGCAAAACAGCAGATAAAATCACGCCTGAGTTTTCTAAATATACTGCAAATCAGCTACAAGCTCTAGGCGTAGACGAGATGGGAGTGAAGCAATATGAAGCAGCAAACCCAAGCTGGATGAGCGTAGCTGGACTGATCCGATATTGGAAGAAAAAGGAGCAATAAATCAGCCTTAGAGATGATCTGGCTCATTTTTTATAAGTATGGTGAATAGTACCTTCGATCCACTAAGCAACTATCCCATGCCATGAAAAAGATACTAGTCCCCACAGATTTCTCCGATTGTGCGCAAAACGCAACAGACACAGCCTTTTCACTTGCAGAAAAATTCGGTTCAGAATTGCATTTCTATCATTACGTGAACCTGCCGCTGGACTGGGCGCACTTTGATGTCGCTCATGGAGCTGTTTCACCAAACCTATCATCCGAAACGTATGAGGCCAATCAAAAACTTAAAGATCTGTCGGAGAAAGCCGAATCCCTCAGCATAAAATGTGTGACTCACCTCAACTATGACAGTAGTTCTGATTCTATATCCAACTACGCTAAGAAAAACGACATCAGCCTTATCGTAATGGGCTCCCATGGGGCCAAAGGAGCAAAGGAGTTCTTTATTGGGTCCAATGCGCAGATGGTTGTGAGAGGCGCTGAAATTCCTGTTTTGATCATCAAACATAAATCTGAAAAATTCGAAATACCAAATATTCTATTTGTTTCAGATTTTGAGGAAGAAATGATTCGTCCTTTTGAGCATGTCGTATCATTTGCAGAATCACTTGGAGCAAAAATCCATCTGTTATATATCAATACACCTGCAGAGTTCAAACGGTCTTGGATAATTAAAGAACGGATGGAAAGTTTTGTGGCATTGGCTTCTAAAAACCTCGCTGGGGCAGAAATTGTAGATGCTATTTACTTCGAAGAAGGCCTAGAACATTTCTGTGAAGAACACATGACAAGTCTACTTGCAATTGCAACACACCATCGAAAAGGCCTCTCGAGAGCATTCTTGGGTAGTTTCACAGAAACCATTGTCAATCACGTGAAAGTACCTGTGATGAGTTTTCCAGTAAGCCATTAGATAATTTTGAGCCTAAAAACGTTCTCATGTGTTAGTTTTAGCAGCTTAAAAACCAAGCCCATAAAATCATGAGAACGATTTGTTTTCTTTTAGTCCTTACCCTATTCGTCGCTAGCTGTTCAGATCAGAAAGACCAATCCACGGAAATCAGCTCTCCAAATGGATCTATCTCCATCTCCTTCCTCACCATCGGAGGGAAAGCTGCATACTCTGTCCATTACAAAGGTGACACCCAAATAGATACTTCGTATTTGAGTATTGAGTTCGCGGATCAGCCATTGCTCGGAGAAAATTTGATAGTAAAAAGCATAGGAACCAACACCTTCAGTGAAACTTGGGAGATGCCATGGGGTGAACAGCGCATTGTGAATAATAACTACAATGAGCTCCTCGTCACCCTAGAAGAACAAAAAGCTCCTAATCGAATTTTTGATGTTGTCTTTCGTGCTTTTGATGACGGTGTTGGTTTTCGATATTCCTTTCCTGAGCAAAAAGGACTGTCAGGTGATGTGACGATATTGGACGAAAACACTGAGTTCAATTTGACTGGTGATCACAAGGTGTGGTGGATCCCTGGCGATTGGGATATCTATGAATACCTCTACAATACCACCTTGTTCTCCGGGATAGACGCCAAGTCTAAATTCATTGCAGGAGATCACTTAGGACAAGTTTACATTCCTGAAAACGCCGTAAATACTCCTGTCACTATGAAAACTGCAGCGGGTGTATACCTTAGTTTTCATGAAGCGGATCTGACAGATTATGCAGGCATGACCCTCAAGGTAGATACCGAAAACCTAAAAATGATCAGCGAACTAGTAGGTAATAAAAGTGGGATCAAAGTGAAAACTAGGGCACCTTTTGTTACCCCATGGCGGACTATCCAAATAGCAGATAGAGCAGGAGATTTGATAGAATCCAAGCTCATTGTAAACCTCAACGACCCCAACCAGCTTGGAGATATTTCGGATTGGTTCAAGCCTGTGAAATATCTGGGAATCTGGTGGGACATGCACTTGGATAGAAAGAAGTGGGATTATGCAAGCGGTAAACATGGCGCTACCACTGAATACACAAAAGAACTTATTGATTTCGCGTCTGAAAACAACTTGGAAGGAATTCTTGTGGAAGGCTGGAATACAGGATGGGAAACTTGGATAGATCCTGACATGCGTGACACTATTTTTGATTTCACCACACCGTACCCAGACTATGACTTGGCAGAAATTGCGCAATATGGACAGGAAAAAGGGGTAGGCTTATTTATGCACCATGAAACTTCAGGTGCTGTTGGAAGATATGAAGAGCGGATGGACACAGCCTATCAGCTTATGGAAAAACTAGGAATCCATGCCGTGAAAACAGGTTATGTGGGTACTATCATCCCTGACGGGGAGTACCATCATGGACAGTGGATGGTCAACCATTACCAAAAAACGGTAGAGTATGGTGCAAAATACAAAGTAGCCATCAACATGCACGAGCCTATCAAAGCCACAGGAAAACGAAGAACCTTTCCCAACGAAATATCCCGAGAAGGACTCAGAGGACAGGAATACAATGCTTGGGCAGATGGCGGTGCTTCGCCACCCGAGCACCTACCGATCGTAGCTTTCACTAGAATGCTCGCAGGACCGATTGATTTTACACCTGGTATTTTCAACCTTAGTTTACTTCCCTTCAAAGAAGACCACCCCATCAAATCAACACTAGCGCAACAGCTTGCCCTCTATGTAGTCATCTATAGCCCAATACAAATGGCTGCTGATTTGAAGATTCATTACGAAGGTCAGCCTGCTTTTCAGTTCATAAGAGACGTAGCTGTTGATTGGGAGCAATCCAAAGTGTTAGATGGAGAAGTTGGCGATTATGTCGTGATTGCTCGTCAAGAAAGGGGTAGTGACAATTGGTTCGTAGGTGGTATCACAGATGAAAATGCCAAGGACTACTCTTTGTTTTTGGATTTCCTCGAAGAAGGAAAAACGTATACTGCTCGTGTCTACAAGGACACTGAAGCCACCAAATACATCGGTAACCCAACCGCCATTTCTATCGAAGAAATGCAAGTGACTTCAAATGATCAAATAGAGATAAATATGTCGGAGGCTGGTGGGTTTGCTGTCAGCCTTATCGCTAACTAAAGCCTTAAGATCTGCTGATCTTTGTAGCACCATGCCCAATCCTCACCCCGCTCCGCTGAAGTAGCCACAGGGTGATCATGCGTATAGTAGTGCTTAGTCATATGGGTATTAGGTGAAGAATCACAACACAAGGTCACACCACAAGTTTGGCATGTGCGTAAGTGTACCCAACGGCTACCTGTTTTTACACATTCTTCACATTCGTATGCTTTGGCTTCTTTGATAGGCCCGAGATTATCTAAATGACTACAACTCATAATTTTTCTAGTTTTCAGCTAAATATTCATGAACAAATTTGATGGCCATACTGCCTTCACCCACAGCTGAGGCTACACGATTCATCGCGCCAGCTCGTACATCTCCTGCCGCGAAAATTCCAGGCACACAGGTTTCCAACAAAAATGGCTCACGATCGAGTTTCCATACTTTTTTGAAATTTTCGTGTTTCATGAGCGAATTACCTGTTTCTAGAAACCCTCTAGGATCTTTGATCAGAGACAATTGTAACCAGTCAGTGATGGGTTTGGCTCCTATAAAAATGAAAAGTGCTGCTGCTGGGACATTACGCGTTTCTTTATTACGGACATCTTCAAGCTTAATTTCACTGAGCCTTTCTTCGCCATTTACGGCCTTCACCTCAGTAAAAGGCAAAACCTCAATATTTACCGTACCATTGATCTGATCTATCAGGTATTGGGACATACTGGAAGATAAATCTGGCTTACGAACCACTACAAATACACGTCTAGCAAACTGTGATAGATACATAGCCGCTTGACCTGCACTATTGCCACCACCTACTATGTAGACGTCTTCATTTTTGCATGCATGCGCCTCTGTAGTGGCAGCACCATAATAAATACCCGCTCCTGTGAAATCATCTATTCTCTCAGCAGGATGTTTTCTATAATCTACCCCTGTGGTGATAATCACACTTTTGGTATTGATTTTAGAGCCATCTACAAGGGTGAGGATTTTGTAATTGTCCTTCACTTCTATATTGGATACTTCCTGCGGAGACAAAAACTCTATCCCGAAGCGAGTAGCCTGAGTAATCGCTCTCCTTGAAAGGTCGGCACCACTGAGCCCATTGGGAAATCCTAAATAATTCTCAATACGTGAACTTGTTCCCGCCTGTCCTCCAGGAGCGCGCTTTTCAATAAGTAACGTGTTGAGCCCTTCCGATCCTCCATACACAGCTGAGGCCAAACCTGCGGGACCCGCTCCTACGATGGTCACATCATACATCGTCTGACGAGCTTGCACATTCATTCCGGCTTTATTACCTATTTCTGCCAAAGTCGGGTTGGAAAGAAAAGTGCCATCTTCAAAGAATACCACAGGCAGATCCATTCTGTCTATGTTATTGATGGATACAAGTTCCTCTGCCTTAGCCGAGCTTTCAATATCCAGCCATAAATAGGGAATTAAATTTCCCGAAAGGAAATCCTTGATATGATGTGACTTAGGGGACCATTGGAAGCCAACAATCTTAATTCCTTCAAACTCTGGTCGGAAATTGCTCTGCCATTCGTCCAATTGATCATTGATAACTGGGTAGAGCTTTTCCTCTGGTGGATCCCATGGCTTCATTAGGTAATAATCCAACTGTACATCGTTGATCGCTTTGATAGCAGCATCAGTATCAGAATATGCTGTAAGAAGGATTCTCTTAGAATTAGGAAATAATTTTTTAGCCTTTTCCAAAAACTCCACACCTAGCATCTCAGGCATTTTCTGATCTGAAATGAATAAAGCTATGGTTTCTCCTTTGTTCTTAAGGTCTACGAGAGACTCCAGACCTTCTTTGGCTGACTCGGTTGCGAGGATTTTATAGTTGCTGCGATATTCACTACGAATATCTCGAGTCACTGCTTTCAACACCGCAGGATCATCGTCGATAAGAAAGATTATGGGCTTTTTCATGCGTTAGTTAATAGGTAGGCAAATCTTGAATTCTGTAAACCCTGGTTTTGTCTCAAAGGTAATAGCTCCATTGTGTTGAGTAATGATCTGGTGAACCACTTCCATTCCTAGCCCTGTTCCTTGACCAATGGCCTTGGTGGTAAAAAAAGGATCGAAAATCTTCCCTTGCGCCTCCTCAGGAATGCCAGAGCCAGAGTCCGCAATGAATACGTTGATGAAATTACCATCCTGAAGTGTACGAATGGTCAACTCTCTACGCTCACTCTCCTCCATCGCATCTATGGCATTGTCGATAACATTAGTCCAGACCTGATTGATTTCACTCACCAAGACTGATGGCATGGCCATAGTTTGATCGTATTTTTTAGTCAAATGCACATTATTCTTGTTGATTTTGTGCTGCATCATAGTCAGCGTATTTTCTATTCCCGTATGGATATCGGTCTTTTTCTTTTCCGGCGCCTGATCCATGTGGGTGTAGCTTTTGACAGAAGAAACCAATGTGTTGATTCGCTGCGAGGCATCTTCAATCTCACTGACAAGGCTTTCCGTCACCAAGATCTGATTGAGCCAACCGACTACCGCTCCCAAATCTGAAGGCTGAACAAAGGAGGATACTTTATCCATATCATCCATATCAAACCCCATTCCTGCTAAGTTCTCCGAAATCTCAGAAGCATTGTCTATTTCGTTTTCATCCAACCAGTCCAATAATTCATCTTCCAAAGAGGATCGCTCCATCATGGTCAATTTAGACGGCTCAGCACCAAGCTTAGAAAATAATATTTCATTCACGGCATCCACTTGATGGTCTGTCATGTTGATTCTAATTACATTTTTGAAGCTCTCAGGGACTTGTTTTAGGTGTTTGCTAAGGTTTTGAGCACTCCTTACAATTGCTGCAGAGGGATTGTTGAGCTCATGAGCCAATCCGGCGGATAGTTTTCCAAGTGCCATCATTTTGTCGTTTTGCTGCTGAGATTTGGTAAATGAACGAATCCGAGAACTCATGGTATGTACCAAAGCAGTTGTCAAAGCTTCATTTTCAGTAATCATTTCGCGAAAGCGCGACTTAGGCAATACCAAAACTGAAGAAGGCTTGGTTATCTCGGCAAAGCCAAAAGCTTTATCTGCTCTTGAATAGGGCAAGTAACCCGTAATCATATATTTTTCAAAAGTTCCAACTACTCTAAATTGGTTTCCCTGCTGAGATTTTAAAATCACCTGGCCTTCCAAAAGGATTAAGAGTCTATCAATAGCATCGCCGGGTTTAAAGAGAAATTCCTCCGTTTTGAAAGTCAATACCTCACCACGATCTATCAACCATTGCAGCTCTGCATCAGGCACTTTTTCAAATTCAGGTATTTCTTTGAGAACAGAGAGTACATTCATAGGGTCAATTTTAGTAGGGTGTATCGTTCCTAAAATTAAATGTTTGCTCCCAAAAAGAAGAATGTCGCCCAATAGACTTTGTGTTGGTACGAAAAGCTCCTCCTATAAGCTTTGATAAATTTCAGATTAGAAAATCATAATAAAGTTTCATTTACATTTAAGATATGAAGAAAGGAATAATCATCGTCGTACTACTCACTGGAGCTTTTGTCTTATACACACTCGTCTCTGGAGGATTCTTTCGGGAAATCGTCTCACAACATTCTGGGTCTCTTAGCCAGTCATTGCTAGTTAGTGGTGCTGAAGACATAGCGATCAGTAGAACGGATGAATTCTTGATCGTCTCCTCTGATGATAGAGCTTCGCGCAGAGATGGTGTGCCCATGCAGGGTGGTTTGTATTATGTGGATTTGAAACAGCCCTACTATTCCCTCAGACTTATTTCTCAAAGTTTTCTAAAGCCATTCTATCCACATGGTATTTCGCTTTTCAAGATTGATTCAGCCAAATACCAACTCCTAGTGATAAATCATGTCGGGGACGTACATACCTTAGAGCGTTTTATATTGACTGGCGAAGAGTTGACACATGTAGAAACACTTTCGGATCCATCAATGATTAGTCCAAATGACGTGGTGGCTGTTTCTGAAAGTGAATTCTATTTCACTAATGACCATCTGTTCAGGAAAGGGTTCATGCGCATTTTGGAAGATTATCTTGGTCTGAGTCTCTCTGGTGTTGTTTTTTCGGATGGTGAAAAATATACTGAAGTAGCTGGAGGCATTGCTTACGCAAACGGTATCAACTATGACGCTGAGCGAAAGCTGATGTTTGTAGCATCTCCTAGAGATTTTGAGGTGACTGTTTATAATCGAAGCGATGACAATTCTCTAACACTAATTGAGAAAATAGCTACTGGAACAGGCGTGGATAATATAGAATTTGACGAAGACGGAAACTTATGGATTGGCTGCCACCCAAGCCTGTTACAATTTGCAAAATATGCCAAGGGAAACACAGAAGCTGCGCCTTCAGAAATCATTAAAATCAGCTACCAAAACGTAAACAACTATATAGTAGAATCGGTATTTGTGGATGATGGAGCTATTGTCAAGGCGTCTACGGTAGCTGTTCCTTATAAAAACCAAGTTTTCATCGGGAGTGTATTTGATGACAAGCTAGTAGTCTGGGATCGATAAAATCTCAACGCCTAATCGTTATACTTTTCGGTAATGACTAATCAGATCAAGGTGTACCTCAGTCCTTCCGCCAGCGGATGGATCAAACATTGGTAAGAAATCACTATCGAACACTACTTCATCGTGATTGTACTCATGTATCTGGTGAATATATTGATTGAAGGTGTCATCAAAACCCTTGAGGATAATCAGAAACTCAGCTTTTTGCTTGGTGAGATCCAAAACTCCTTTTCCAAAAAGTGGACTTTTTTCATCTAATGGATGAACAATCGTCCATGGCAGTGGGAAGAGGTTGATAAAATCTATCTCCAGATCCAGGGATAAATAGCGCCGTTTCGTTTCCCCATTTTCTTCATGAAGGAATGAGTACATCAGGCGAGCTTGCATATCTATCAACTGGCTCTCGCGCATATTGGCAATTCTAAACTTTAATCCTTTTCCGCCTTTATAGGGACTTACCAGAAGATTTTTACTGAAAAGTATTTTGGATCTGGCTTTGGAAAAGCGCCCGTAAAGTATTCCTGTAGCAAAAGCAAAGCCTAGAAGACCGACCATAGCTTCAATCGCGGCGATAAAACTCGTGATAGGTCCTAGGGGGCTAATATGACCATAGCCTACAGTAGTTAAAGTCTGAGTGGAGAAAAAGAAACAATGAGTGAATGGGTGAAATGAATATTCATCAAACCCTGTGAGTTTATCCACCCCAATAAAAAGGTAAACAGATGCAAATAAGACATTGACCATAAGATAAGATACCGTCACAAAGAGGAAGAACCTTGACCAACTCATATTGATCAGCCAATGATATAGAGAGAAGCCCCTCAGTCCAATTCCTCGTCTAACCACATTGAATCTTCCGTCTTTACCAATGAACCGGTCAGTCTCTACCCGCTTGGTACCAAGACCTAGCTCCTTGAATTTTTCCGTGAGGTTTGTGTTTTTCGCCATATGCTACAGAGACTTGAAATAATGCAGAATGGTTTCCAATGTGCTTAGAAAAACAGCTACTTAAGATGCCAATTCTCTAGATTTGATGTATGCCTGATGAAAAGCAAATTAAACCCATACAAGTTAAACTGAAGCAATATATGCGTCAGTCATTTCTTATTGTCATTGGCGTGCTATGTGCCGTTTTTGGCCTTGAGAGTTTTCTTTTACCAAATGATGTGTTGGATGGTGGGGTTACGGGTATTTCACTGCTCATCGCTTTGATAACGGAGGGTCGCCCTTCTATTTACATCTTTCTATTAAACATCCCATTTCTCATATTAGGATGGATACATGTAGGTAAATCCTTTGCGATCAAGAGTTTCTTGAGTATTTCGCTTTTGGCTCTCGTAATGTACTTTTTCTCCTTTCCTGTTATCACAAGTGAACCATTACTTGTTGCCGTCTTTGGTGGTTTCTTTCTAGGATTGGGCATTGGGTTTTCAATCCGCGGTGGGGCCATCATAGATGGCACTGAAATTTTGGCAATTTATCTTGGTAAGAAAATCGGATTTACCGTAGGTGAGCTTATCCTGATCTTCAACGTGATCATCTTTTGTGTAGCAGCATACTTGCTGTCCGTGGAAACAGCTCTCTATTCCATCATCACCTATTTTGCAGCTTCACGCACTGTTGATTTTGTGCTTGAAGGATTTGACGAATACATAGGGGTGACCATCATCTCTGACAAGCACGCGGAGATAAGAGAAATGATCCTCAACAAAATGGGTCGTGGTGCCACGATCTATCATGGAAGCAAGGGGTTTCAGCTCAATCAAAATGAAGCTGCCGAAATAAATATTCTCTACACAGTAATCACCCGACTGGAGGTTTCTCGTCTGGAGTCACAAGTTGATTTGATAGATGCTAGTGCATTTCTAGTAATGTCCAAAGTAAAGGACATAAGAGGTGGTCGAATCAAGAAGCTACCGCTCAAAAAACTGTAAGACTTATGATCTGCTGTGTTATTTAATTGCCCCAAGCAGTAATCACAAGATTTCTTCCTCCTCCATCATCTCTATGTTCACATAGATAGATTCCTTGCCAAATACCGAGGTTGGGCTTTCCTTTAGTAATGGGTATATGCACTGAAGGCCCGAGTAAAGAGGCTTTGATATGAGCAGGCATATCGTCACTTCCTTCGAAAGTATGTCTGTAATACGGCGCGTTCTCTGGCACCATTACATTGAAATGTTCCTCAAAATCATACCTCACTGTAGGATCGGCGTTTTCATTGATAGTCAATGAGGCTGATGTGTGTTTGATAAAGACTTGCAATATGCCCATTTCAATCTCCTTAATTTCAGGAAAGGCCTCCAAAATCTCTTGAGTAATCAAGTGGAACCCCCTTTTGCGGGGAGTCAATTGCATCGATTGTTGAAAAAACTTCATTGTTGATCTACTCGCTCATATGCGCCAATGTCTGGCTTTTGATCCCTCGGGATTCCCAAAAGATCATCTAAAATGAAACTAGGACTTGCTTTGTCTCTGGCAAATGCCAAAGAGTCCAATTGATAATCGAAATTAATCGGGGAGCGGAAGCCTGGGTAATTTCTGACTCGAGAAACGTAGTTGGTCGGAATAGAATCCTTCCCCTTTATGATATTGGAGGTGATGCTCTTTATAATTGATGCACCAGCTGCCTCACTAATGAAAAGTTGCTCATCGCCATCTCCCCAGATGATACTGTTGTTGATACTAAGACTCAATGCTTCTTGCAAATTCGTGCCATCAGGATGTTCCAAATTATTAGAGAATTGTACCATCGGGTCATCATTGATAAAGAAACTGCCGGAATTAGTGAAAGTGCAATGATCGAATTGGTATTCTCCTCCTGCAAAACCTCCAATAAGATATCCGCCAGCATTGTAAATCTCTGTGTTACTGGCACTCACTTTAGATGAAAAAGATAAAATACCAGCAGTGGCCATGTGGCGGATGCTTGTATGATCGATAGTGATATCCACTTGGCGACCAGATTTTTCCGGAAGGAGAAAAGAGCTCGATCCATCACTGAAAAACGAATAACCCACTCCAAGGCCAATCTGGCCATTTTCTATAGCAGCAAAGGAAACTTTATTATTCACACTTGATTCAAGAAAAATGATCCCATTCCACTGACCTGGTGCTTCTTTATAGTCTTCATCAAAACGTGTATTTCGCACCGTGACCCTATTGGCAGAGTCTCCCAGCATTTCAAGTGTCCCCTCGACAAGCATAGATGCGCCATTGTCTAGATAAACTCGCGTGCCTGGCTCCATTGTAAGTGTGCACCCTTCAGCTACAGAGGCATAATTGTAGATAACATATGGTCTGTCGGCCGTCCATGTTTCGTTGCAAAGCTCCTCTCCATTTATAAAATTGGCATCTTGACCATAAGCCACTAATCTCACAAAAGTCTGAAAGCGGCCCCATGAAACCAAAATAGAGTCTTTGACCAAATAGGGCAGGTTCTCATCTTGAGGATCTATTGTGACATCTACGAGAATTAGTAAGCTATCGCCACCAAAAAGCACTTCATCTTGAATAGATGTGCCTGATTTGCCATTCACTATTATGGAGTAATCGGATTGCGTGCCTTTTGCAAGTCTAATGTCCTGAAGTCTTACTGCATTTTGGTTGGGGTTGAAAATCCTAAGGCGCTTGGTGATACTGGTTCTAGAGGATATTAGCGTATCAAAAAGAACAGTGTCATCACTGAAAAGCAATTTCACCTCTAATGAATTAGTGATTTGTTCCTCTTCTGGCTCGCAGGCAAGCAAAGCCAAGAAAACACAAATAAGTGGGAGATATTTCTTCATCCTCAAGAGGAACGAGCGTATCGTTCTTTTAGTCTGGGTTTTCTGATTTGAGTAGTTCTGTGTTTTCGGCTATTCTTAGCTTTTCAATGAATTCATCCAGTTCGCCGGTCATGATCGTTGGAAGATTATAGACGGTATGGTTGATTCTATGATCCGTGACCCTGCCTTGCGGGTAATTGTAGGTTCTAATCTTGTCCGACCGATCCCCTGAGCCAACCATAGACTTTCGCTGGGAACTGATGGCGTCATTGTGCTTTTTCAGTTCCATCTCATAAAGTCGAGAACGAAGCACTTTCAACGCCTTGTCATAATTGGCGTGTTGCGATCGCCCATCTTGACATTCTACTACCAAACCAGAAGGAAAATGCGTCAATCGCACGGCGGATTCTGTTTTGTTAATGTGCTGACCTCCAGCTCCAGAAGCTCGGAAAGTATCTTTTCTGATATCCCCCATATTGAGATCTATATCCACTTCCTCAGCCTCAGGCAATACAGCGACAGTTGCTGCCGAGGTATGCACGCGACCTTGGGACTCTGTTTGAGGAACTCTTTGCACGCGGTGAGCACCAGATTCAAATTTCAGCTTTGCGTAAACATCCTCTCCCTCCACATTGGCAACAATTTCTTTAAATCCGCCTGCAGAGCCTTCGTTGACATTTATAACTGAAAAAGACCAGCCCTGATTCGCTGCAAACTGTTGATACATTTTGAAAAGATCTCCTGCAAAAATTGCAGCTTCATCCCCTCCGGTGCCTGCTCGTATTTCAAGTATAACATTTTTGCTATCGTTTGGATCTTTTGGAATGAGCATTAGTTTCAGCTCCTCCTCGAGTTCCTCCTTTTTTGGTGTCAAAAGATCTATTTCTTCTTTCGCCATTTCCCGAAAATCTTCGTCTTTTTCGGTTACTAGTACATTTTTAGCTCCTTTCAAGTTTTCACTTGTGAGAATATATTCGTCATATTTCACGACGATCTTGTCCAGATCGCTATACTCCTTATTGAGCTTGGCATACTGCTGCATATCAGACATTGCATCTGGCTGCACGATCAACTGACTCACCTCCTCAAACCTTTTCTTGATAGCCTCAAGTTTATCGATCATCTCTTTAACTTTAGACTGCAAAATTATACAAAGCAAAATGACTTTTCGAACCAGCCTAACTTCCTCTGTTTTCTGCTTAATAATGCTGCTTTTATTAGGATGTTCTCCGAAGAAGCCTGTAGACAAGACAGCTTATTGGAAGGAACAAGAAGCAAGGGAGCTTAAAAGAATTTTGCCAATTGACCTTAAAGTCAAAGGAGAAGACCTTGGAGCAGAAATTATCGATGCTGTTTCACGCTCATTCGAGAAACGACTTGAAAAAGCGATCGTGATAAATGGAGTAGCTGGCGCAATAAACGCTTGTAATCTGGAGGCAATGTTTATCGTAAAAGAACTTCAAGATAGTTTAGGAGTTTCAATAGCTAGAATATCAAGCAGAGAACTTAACAGATCTGATTCGCTCAACAAAATAGAAAAGGAAATTTGGGAGGCGTATAAGTATTCTCCAAAAAGCGCATCCTTATATACTCAGGAGGGTGATCCAAGTAATCTTATCGTCACTAAGCCAGTTTATTTGTCTTCAAACTTATGCTTGAATTGTCATGGCAACCCCGAACTTGATGTCACAGAGGCATTGAGCAAAAAGCAAATGGATAAAACCATCTCTGGATCTAACGCCGGAGACTTAATTGGTCTTTGGCGAGTAATCATTCCTAAAAAAACAGTGGTCTCTATGCTCTGAGTCTAACGGACCAACGGCGAACACCTGAAACAACCCTGGATATGATCATTGACCAATCCCATTGCTTGCATATGCGCATAGATAGTCGTAGACCCCAGAAATTTAAATCCTCTCTTTTTTAGATCTTTCGCAAGCTTATCCGACTCTGCTGTTGTTGCTGGCAATTCACTCATACTTTTCCAATGCCCTATTTTGACCTCATTCCCCACAAAAGACCAGATGTATTGATCAAATGATCCAAACTCCTTTTGCACCTCTATGAATCGCTTGGCATTATTGATTGCCGCTACTATTTTGAGTCGATTGCGAATGATTCGAGGATCGAGCAGCAGTTTCTCAACGTCAGAATCATCGAACAAAGAGACTTTTTCCACATCGAAATCTGCAAATAGCGTTCGATAGCCTTCTCTTTTCTTCAGAATAGTACTCCAACTTAACCCTGCCTGAGCAGATTCTAAAATCAGAAACTCAAAATGTCTTTTGTCATCATGATTGGGGACACCCCATTCTTCATCATGATATTTTTCATATTGCTCGAAAGTCCCTTTGGCCCATCCACATCTTTCTTTGTCCATTATAATACTGTTGCGCTTTATGGGTTAATATATAAATTTAGACCTGATTCCATGCATATGTTCATCCGTTTAGCGGTCGTCACTTTAATTTCTTTCATTTCATTTTCCAGCTTGTTCGCTCAGTCAACTGAAGTGGTACAGCTTGGTAGTCCTTATGCTGTCAAAAGAAGTGATCTCCTACCGGATAATCTCACATCTGAGAGGAGCTTGGTAATTATTTCAACACCCCGTGTGATGATAGATAATGTGCCATGCATAGATAAATGGAAAGAAATTGTTCTCTCAGTGCATCCAACATTGAGGCAAATCGGCGTTGACCCTATTGCCTATATCCATATAACCGATCTAATGTCTGGTGCTGAAATAACAGCTAAATATCATAGTCTGCTTGCCCTTAGAAGAGTTGAAAACATTTTAATTTTCACTAAAACTAACAATGATGAAGCCACTACCTACCAGTTGACGGTAACCAGCTATACTGGAAATGGCACTTTCATCAAACAGGGACAAAATGTCTGGGTAGAATCATACCCCGAATTGAGTAGGTTGATGTTAAGAATGGGAAGACAGGTTTTGCGTCAAAAATTAGTTCGATCTAATTTCCTTGTTCCTGAATCTCCCGAATACCTTGAGGACCTACCTATTTTCAATGGTACCAAATATGAAAACTACCCGAGTAGACTTCTCAACCAGAAACTTGCTGTAGTACCTTTTTCAAAAGTGGAAACCAAAGACATAAAAGATGAAGCTGCCCTGGATATAATTAACCAATATAATAGCCAAATAGACGCTTCAAATATGCGCCTTGTAGAAATAATGAATGACTATCCATATAAATACGAAATCGTAAACAAGATAAAAATGGAGGACTTATATCAAGCGGGATATCAATATGTCTTGATGTCCATTACAAGCTCTGGCGAGTCTGCCAAAAGAATGTTAAACTACTCTACAATAAGTAAGGAAACCCATCATATGAGTAGCACTTTTAATAGTGAAGGTGTTGCACATCTCAAGCGAATTCCTGCTTCAGGCCTGGTCACAAAGTACTATATTAAACAGACGATTGTCAATGATCTACATACTGGAATAGCCTGGGATGCAGATTTGGCTTGGGAAGCAGCGTTGAAAAACTTCCTTGGCAACCTCAATCAAACTCTTAAATAGTGTCGCGCCTTAATTACTTCAAGAATAGACCTAAAATCCTACCTATTAATAAGGAAGCCTATCTAGTAAGATTGGCGTTAGAACAAGAAAGCCCATCACTTTCATTTTTGAAACACCTGCATCGCGCACATCTTTTAAGGATTCCGTTCGAAAACCTCGATATCCACTATGGAAGAAAGATCATTTTAGATGTTGACAGAATTTATCAAAAGATCATCAGAGAGGGTAGAGGTGGGTTTTGTTATGAATTAAATGCTCTTTTCTATCATCTCCTAGGCAGTTTGGGTTTTGATATTTCGATAGCTTCCGCACAGGTTTACCAAGAGGGTGCCTATTCACAAGAGTTTGAGCATATGCTCTTGCTTGTTAGGTTAGATGATGCCACCTATTTGTGTGATATAGGATTTGGTGAGCTCTTTTCTGAACCAAAGAAAATGACCACTGACATACCGCAATTAGATTTTACTAATTACTATAAGTTCGATCATTTTGATGACTATTGGATCTTAAAGAAATCAGTTAATAATAGTGCTTTTACACCTATGTATAGGTTTATGGAACAGTCTCGAGAGTTAATTGAATTTGTTCCTCGTTGTGATTATCACCAAGTATCTCCAGATTCCAAGTATGTGAATACCAAAATGATTACCCAACTATTCCGAGAAGGCAGAGTGACCCTCACAGATCGTCTACTTGTGAAAAATCTCTTTGGAGAAATTGTTGAATCACCAATTCTAAATGAAGATGAGTTTCACATCAAACTGCAAGAAAACTTCGGGATAGACTTTCGTCAATTAATCAATCAAAAGCTTCTTTAGCTCATCTGCTGCTTCAAGATAAAAGTTTTGAATTATAGTCTTTTGATCGGTATCGAAGATATGCTTTGCTAAAAGCACGGCACCTGTCCATTCCTCACTTACCCAAATAGCCTGATTGCTAAGTTTCGGACATAGAGAGGTATCCACATGAGGCCAAGTATTTACATAGAAATATGGGCTTTCAAATGTCTCATCACCAGGGGACATACCAAAAGAAAGAGTTGTATTTGTGTCTGGATCACCTGAATTCTTAATTGTAATATTCAATGCCTGATCGAAATGGTGAGGCCATATCACTATCTCTTCGGCTCCTTCAATATTGTTTTTAAGTTCCCGAAGACAGACATAAGAATCATGGTAAAAACTGGCCAGTTCTTCAAATGACCGCTTGTACATGGGTAAAAATGGCTCGCCCTTCTGAATTTCGTGAATAGGAAGTTCATAGGGTAATTTCATTGTTAGGTTGGAGGCATTCAGTCCCAGTTTTCCTATCTGCTCTTCGAGCCAAAGCATTAACTGTAGATAGGTTTGGCCTTCTAGCGGAAAGGAGGCAATCGTATTAACTTTACTATCCACAAGGAAAACTTCAAATGAAGTAAGACTAAGAGAACTTCTAAAAGTAATGTCTCCTTCAACCCATCCTCCAGCCATTCTAGTCAATCCCGGCACCCATACTAATGTGGATTGTTGATCATACTGCGTTTTAGGCAAAAATTTCCTCCCTACAGCAGCTACATTCTGTATCGCTTGATGCAACTGATCTTTAGAGATCTTAAACTTATCCTTATCTGATATTTGGAGCGTCCTCCATTCGAATGAATTCATGAATAACCAAAAAAAAGCCCCCTTAAGGAGGCTCGCATTAGTTTATGTATTTTTTAACCTCACGTTTAAGAGCGTCTCTATTCGAGGTTATTGTTGGGTCTGTGAAAACTCTCGAACTTAATTTTGAGATTACACCTTTTTTATAGCCCAATTTTTCTGCGAGTTCCTCACAATATTTTATCTCACTCAAATATACTTGACTATCGATTTTCATCAACTGCACGATATTGTAGAGATACTCGAACTTATCATCCTCAGTCATGGTAGAAAGCGGAGGAAGAGGTAGCGGGTTTTCTACCAAATGCATGATTTCATCATCTGTTAAACCATTTGCTTTGCCAAGCATCATTATTTGGCTTTTTTCTTCTCCTGCAAAATCTCCATCTATTTTGGCTAGCTGGATAAGTGCACTAAGTTGGGATTGTATACTCATGGTGTTAGGTCTTTATTCTATGTGGTTTAAAGATAAAATTACGTAGCATTAGAAACAAACATTCAGATCATTGAAATTTAACGGATTACCATTTCCAATTATTAGTGCATATAACTTCCTGCATTGATATCGAAGGTAGATCCTGTTGAGTGGTCTGCCATTCCACTTGCAATAAAGGTGATTAATGGCGCCAAATCCTTAGGTTCTGTTAAACGCTCAAGGGCTACGTCGCCTTTTGCGTGTTCTTCTCCATACAAATCCATAAACTCTTTAGCCATATCTGTTCTCACAAAACCTGGAGCAATTACAAATGCCTTGATTCCGTCTTTTCCGTACGCCCTAGCTATAGATTTGGTTAACGAAACCAATCCAGCCTTTGACGCAGCATATGCGAGAAATTCTGCCTGATCTCCCCTGAATGCAGCCCTAGAACTAATATTGATAATCCTACCTGATGCTTTCCTATTCAGAAAATAAGCTACTGCCTTTCTGCAAAGAACCGCTGGAGAAGTCAAGTTAACCATGATTGTTTCATCCCACGCTTGCTGCCAGTCATCTTCAGACCCTGTAATGGGTGATGGTATTGCCACGCCCGCGTTATTTATTAAAATCTCAATAGAGCCCATTTCTAATGTGACTCTATCGAAAAGCTTAGACGCCTCATCAGGTTTTGAAAGATCTGCTTGAAATGCTTTTGATTCATTTCCAAGTATGTGTGCTAGATTTTCTGCCTCACGAACATTCTTGTTATAATGGATGGCAATTGTAGCGCCAGCTTCGGCCAGCTTAGTGGCAACAGCTTTACCAATACCTCTGCTTGCACCCGTGACAAGTATATTAAGACCTGAAAGATTTATGTACATTTTAGATTAAGAGTATTAAATAATGAGTTGAAAATTAGCGAAAGTAGTTGAAAAGATATTCCAGGGTCTCTCCATATAATTTCAGGTATTATGCTTAATAAGAATTCATTCTTTTCTTGGAAAAAGGCCAATCTTGATTCATTAATTAGCCCTTGTTTGATAAAAAACGCAATTTTGTTTGTGCTAATTTGGTATTTTATAAATTCGTCAGAGTTATAATCTTGCTATATTTAGCCTTACTTCCGGCTAGAAGTTGTTTTTTCCACGAAAGTCTGATTTTTAAAATGGGTATTGTTATTCCGTTAATACTAATTTCTATCTGTTGTCTTGTAATTTGGAGAGCTGGGGACGGTTTCATGAGGGCATCAGAATACGTTGGTCGAAATTTGTCGGATGGAGTTCGAGGAGCTACAATCAATGCTGTTGCTAGTTCCATGCCTGAGGTTTTCACTTCATTATTTTTTCTTTTCCTAATGAAAGATGCCGAAGGGTTTTCTGGTGGTATAGGCACCACAGCTGGTTCAGCAATTTTCAACAGTATGGTTATTCCGGCTGTAGCGGTACTAGCAGTAATTGGAATGGGGTTGACTAATAAAGTTCGAGCCTCTAAAAAGGTAATGCTTCGTGACGGGATTAGTTTACTTATAGCAGAGCTAATCTTTATCATCCTTATCAGTGGATCAGTACTTGACTGGTATCATGGACTCCTTTTAATGTGCGTGTATGTCGTTTACATAGTCTACATGTTTTGGTCGATGGATCGCAAAGAACGTGAGGTTATGTTAGAGGAATCACACGCAGAGATAGAGGAAGAGTTAGATGACACTGTCAAACAAAAACCGTTTCTTTTGGCTTTGATCACACTTGACTTAGAGCGAGTATTTATTGGTAAGAATAAGATTAATGGTTTAAATGCTTGGTCACTTCTAATTGCTTCTACTATGGCAATAGCAGCTGTATGTTATCTTTTAGTGTTGGCTTGCGAGTGGATTGGAAATGATACTTATACTGTCCCTTTACTTGGCGAGTTTAATGGATTAGGCATCCCTGTTATGTTTGTTGCCCTAATTTTAGCTTCTGCCGCATCCAGCTTTCCTGATACTATTATTTCTATCAAGGATGCTCAAAGGGGTCAATACGATGATGCTATATCAAATGCTTTAGGTAGCAACATTTTTGACATCTGCTTTGCGCTCGGTTTTCCGTTATTCCTTTTTACCCTCCTTTATGGTCCAATACCAATGTCTCAGGATATGGTTGACCTGAGTGGAGAGCTGAGACTATTGCTGTGGTTATTAACTGCTGTAGTGCTGATCATCTTTGTGATTGGAAACTACATTGGTCGACTCAAAGCAAGCATACTACTTACACTTTATGTCCTTTTTGTTCTATATGTTGTCGGAAGGGGATCAGAGAATGCTTTTGCACAATCTATTGCTGATTTGTTAGTGTCAATTGTAAGACACCTAAGCTTTTCATTCTAGTCAAATTTGGGCAACTAGTTGACCCACGTCATTCCAATATGCTGAAAAAACTTTAACTGGTCTACATCTACTAGCGGATTCTAAACCAGTTTTCAAATCAAACTTATATCCATGCCAAGGGCACACTAGTTGATTTATTGAATTGATTGGGGCATCTAGAAGAGGGTAGTCGAAATGTGGACAATGACTTTCTGTAACAAAAAGCGATTTGCCATTTTGCTTAAGACAATACTTTTTGCCCTCATAATCAAACAGAACTCCCTTTGATTGGCTAATTCGTTTTTCAAATATATCTTGACTTTCGAAGAGAACAACTTCTTGATGCATATGGCAAATGATAAATGACTTATATTCGCTTATCAAAAAGACAAAAAGATGGAAATAACTAACCCTGCAGTTACCGACGGTGTGAACCTATTTGTAAATATTGTGATTTTCCTTGCTGCTTTTGGAGCTGCTCTATCACTTATAGATATGCGAAAATCTAGTAAACAAGACTGACAACATCTTTTCCGGATGTTCTTTAGAGCTGTTAGTATAGTAAACTTACAAGATCAGTGAAAATAAATCAAACGTGATCTTTTTCGTGGCTACTTACCTTTTTGTTAGGAAGTATAATTGGGCATACGATTGCCAAAACGAATAAAAACAAGATTAAGCCTAGCATTTCCATAGTTCTACTTTTTATTAATCAAAGATAGTCTTTCCGCATCTTCAAATGCAAACTAGACAGCACCTTGTGCAATCATAGCATTTGCAACTTTCACAAAGCCTGCAATGTTGGCTCCCTTTACATAATCTACATAATCAGCACTTTCTCGACCGTATTGCTCACAATTATTATGTATGTTTTTCATAATCATTTTGAGTCTATAGTCTACTTCATCCCTTGTCCAAGATAGTCTCTGAGCATTTTGGGCCATTTCTAATCCTGAAGTAGCAACTCCTCCAGCATTTGAAGCCTTCCCTGGACTAAAGAGGAGTTTCTTGCTTTTTATAAAAGTCACCGCTTCTTCCATTGTTGGCATATTAGCTCCTTCAAATACACCAATACAACCATTCTTCACAAGCTCTTTAGCATCATCAAAAGATATTTCATTTTGAGTTGCACAAGGATATGCAAGATCTGCTTTTATTCCCCATGGTCTGGTGCCCTCATAAAATTTGGCTCCTATGTATTTGTCAGCATATTCACTGATTCGCCCCCTTTTCTCATTTTTCAGCTCCTTAATAAAAGCTAATTTTTCAGTGTCTATCCCATTAGGATCGTGGATAGTACCCGATGAATCAGAAACACTTATTGGTTTCGCACCCAATTCAATCAATTTCTCAATGGTGTATTGGGCAACATTTCCACTTCCAGATACAACGCAAACTTTTCCTTCCAGTCCGTCTTTGCGGATTTCTAACATTTCCTTACTGAAATAAACCACTCCATAACCAGTAGCCTCAGTTCTAATTAAACTACCTCCGTATTGTAGTCCTTTACCAGTTAGGACTCCCGTAAATTCATTTCTAAGCCTTTTGTACTGACCATACATATATCCAATTTCTCTGCCTCCAACACCAATATCTCCTGCGGGAATATCCGTATAGCTCCCAATATGCTTGGACAACTCCGTCATAAAACTTTGGCAAAATCGCATTACCTCAAAATCAGATTTACCTTTAGGGTCGAAATCGCTGCCTCCTTTTCCTCCTCCGAGTGGAAGTGTGGTTAAGCTGTTTTTAAAAACCTGTTCGAAAGCTAAAAATTTAAGAATTGACAAATTCACAGTCGGGTGAAACCTAAGACCTCCTTTATATGGACCTATTGCCGAATTCATTTGTACACGAAAACCTCGATTAATTTGGATGCGATTTTTATCGTCTACCCATGGAACCCTAAAAATGATAACCCTCTCTGGCTCGCACATGTGTTCCAAAATATTCGCTTCCTTGTACTGTGGTTTATCTTCAATGAAAGGAATTATTGTCTCAGAAACCTCTTTTACTGCCTGAATAAACTCTGACTCATGTGGATTTTTCTGAGTAATTTTTTTGATGAAATCGTGGATTTTGGGGTTGTTTTCCATCTCTATTAGGGTTTTATTTTGGAAATGACTTTTTCAAGTTATGATATTTTTCAATGAAAACCTTCTTGATTTACAGGCAAACTTACTCATGTAGGTTTGTTCAATTAATGGAAGCTTAACAGCGAGCTAAACACTAGGGCATATTCTTGCGTTATATTTAAAGACATAACCACCAATATTATGTACCAGAACCCAATAGACTCAGAAATTATCTCCAAGGTGAGGTCTTTGAATGGCAATCAAAAAAGTGAAGTTCTCAACTATATCGAGAATATTCCGAGGATGCCACACAGCACAAGGCTATATAGAAGTAAAGCAATGAAGCAAATTAGAGAGGCTCTAAAAGAAGATTAACTCTCCGAGAGAACCACAACCATATCTTCATTTGAAAGCGTGAAGGTTTCTGATTTTGGGGGGTTCACGTAAACTCCGTAACCCTTATTGGCCTCTTTTGCCTGTTTGATGATACGATAACCAATAGCTACCTCGTTTTTACGAGCGGCAGATTCGAGTATTGTGTAAAAATTAATTGGCTCTCCAGTTTTGACATATTCTTTGGCTGGTTTGATATAAATTTCTGAACCGTCAGCATCAAATAAATCTTCAAATACACGCATCAAGAATTTATTTTCAGCAACCTGACTCATGAGAAGACTTATCAGTTTGTCACTTACAATAAAGTCATCTGCACTCGTGATATCTGCAAGTTGTCGGTTTCTGATGTCCAGCATCTCAGAAACAATCTTATATTTCAGACCGGTCTTCTCAGTAAAGCTTCTAATGTGCAAAAGTGTAATTAATGTTTGAGCATCGGCCTCCTGAATCGGAAAGTAGTTTTGGTAACAAAGCAACATGATATAGTTGTACTGCTCCAATTTCATTGCTAACAATGTCTGACGGTCAGTTGTGTCGGTAACTTCAAAGCTCACATTAATATTCTCTACTGTCTGGGCAAGCTTATTGACTGCTTTCGCTGCATCATCAAACTTGGACATTATAACTACATCAGAACCTGGCGGAACATAATAATCAAGTTCTTGAATGATATATTTTGCTCTATTATTCCAACCTAATACAAGGATTTTTTCCTTTTCTTGAATTTCTGGTTCGGTATAAACAATCTTATTTTCCTCGAACTCAATTACAGCAGGAGCATCTGGAACTAGGGTATCATCATCCTCTGTAATACCAATTACACGATCACCCTCCTTGAAAATGGTATCCATAGAAGGGTTTATTTCAACAGAACCATCGCCATATTGAAGACCCATTATCGCAGAGTGCTCATACGAGAATAATATTTCTCGGAAGGTTTTCCCGATGAGCGATACTTCTTCCATAAAGTAAATCTCATCTCCACCAAAATCCATCAACTCAATATAAACCACACTCAAGCCAGATTGACGTGAAGTTTGTACCATGATCCTTGAAATAATCTCATCTGATAATATCAACTCAACCTCGTCTTTACCCACCATTTTAGCAACCTCAAGGTTTTTCTTATCCTCCATCTCTGCTGTGATGTGATAAGGTGCTTCACGGCGTTCAGGATTTGTAACAATCGCTACTATTGTTTTGATGATCTGTGAATCAGAATTCTCATTGTCTTTATCAAGAATGATAATTGCCTTGGTATCAAAAGGATTCGCTATGTAAAGATCATGTACATCTATAGGGTTACCTGTTCTGCAAATTACCTCGGTATTTGCAGTGCTCCCTACTTTATCTCTAATCTCATCTTCCATCAATACTTTATCCATATCAGCAAGGATGACAATTACTCCTCTCTTTTGGTTTTCATTTGCTATTACCAACTCGGAAATAATTGTGAAAATCTTTGATGACCAACCTAAGATTAATACATGATCATGCTCGATTACAAATGATCTACCCTTTCTCAATTCATCCATCTTGGTGAGAATACCATTGGAAACCAACCCAATAAGTGTAGAAACTAAAACCAGTCCTAAAAATGTGGCTATCATCATGAACATTCTGAATGGCCAATTGTCTTCATGGTTACCTAATACTCCAGGATCAAGTACATGGGTCATATTCACCCAAAGCGATTCGAAAATCGTAAAATCATTGTCGCTATCTGGGTGAAGCCCTGTGACCAATAATACAATTCCAAAAACCACAATAATCACTAAACCTAAAATCCCCAAGCCATAGATCATGGACATGGTACCTTTAGATAGGTAGTTGTCAAACCTATAGCTGAGGCGTGTCTTAAAAGGGAATTTGCTCATCTGATAATTTTGGATTGAACGGACTTGAAAAGATACGCAAAACTAACTGAATTTATCAATTAAACGCCTTGCAGAGGCATGGGGATTTATCACAACGGCTTAAGGCAATATCCCAATAAGATTCAAAAAATCTACAGAAGTAATTCTAAATGATTCTTTCAATTTATTAGAAGAAAATACTGGTATTAGCTTACCTGTTTGATCATATACTAAAATACTGTCTTCCTGTATTATTGAATTATAAATTTGAACTGCAAAAACTGCTTGATCCTGATGTGATTGGGGCATATAATTAATGCTTCTAAAATCTTCTTTTCCGATTTGGAACATTGTAGATATTAGGCTTTCGTTAAGCTCAAGCATAAGAAAAACTTTATCAATTCTCCAATTATGAACTAAATATGGTCTTATTAGCCATGTTTCATTTTCATATGCTCTGGGATAAAAAAGATTCATTCCTTCGGATCTCATTTCTGTCAAAACATAAGATGATTGTCTTATGTTTTTGAAAAATAACTCTGACTGATCTGTAGTTTGGAAGACTATTCGATCTGTTGAGATTGGATTGTTTTTTTTTGTCTCACATGTGACTAAAAAGATGATAATGGAAAATAAGATAAGCAACTGTTTCAATGGGTTCATCTCTATGTAAAAGTATATAAATTCTCAACTCAGTATTATTAATTATCTTGGACTGTTAACTATACAAAATGGAAGGATCAGAGATCAGTGTTCTAATGGCAGACGACCATACTCTTTTTAGAAGGGGTATGTCCATTTTAATTAGAACCTTTGGTTTTATTGGGGATGTAAAAGATGTCGCGAACGGGCAAGAAGCGCTTAATGCATTAAGTGAGCGTCATTTCGATGTATTGCTATTGGATCTAGAGATGCCCGTTTTGGATGGTTGGGAAACAGCTAAACAAGTAGTTACTAAGTTTCCTGACACTCATATCATCATGATCAGCATGCATAATTCATTGCAGCTAATTTCAGATTTAATAGAAATTGGCGTGCATAGTTATTTGCTAAAAAGTTCCGAACCAGATGAAGTGGAAAAGGCTATGAGATCTGTAATGAATAACGATTTTTATTACAATCAACTTGTTTCTAAAGCCCTCCACCAAAAAATCATTAACAATGTGGAAAGTGAGGATGATAAAAATCCACTGACAAAACGCGAAACGGAAATTCTAGGATTGATATGTCAGGAATTAACCATGAAGGAAATAGGTGAAAGGCTATTCATAAGTGAACAGACAATACATACCCACAGAAAAAATCTCATGAAAAAAACGGACGCGAAAAATGCAGTAGGCTTGGTGAAATTCGCAATCAAACAACAAATCGTAACTTTCTAAAAATTTATTCCCTACCTATTCCAACCTTTCTTGTTTTTAAAGTGACTTACAGAAGTCTGGAAAAGTATCAATTGATATTCACTGGACGTCAAACGTAATCTGGAGAGGATTATTAAATCAAAATCCCTTATTGTGGTAACACGATAAGGGATTTTTTATGGATTATTGACTTGACCCTATCCTAGATATTCATAGATACCCGCAACTCCTTGACCACCACCTACACATGCGGTAACCATACCATACTTGTTTTTTCTTCTCTTCATTTCATTGAATAGAGAAATAGAAAGTTTGGCTCCAGTACATCCCAGTGGATGACCCAACGCAATTGCTCCTCCATTCACATTGAGAATCTCCTGATTCAAGTCCAACTGACGAATCACAGCGAGAGATTGCGCTGCAAAAGCTTCGTTCAGTTCTATCAAATCAATATCATTTTGTTTCAGACCTGCTTGCTTCAATGCTTTCGGGACAGCTTCAACTGGTCCAATACCCATAATTCTTGGACTTACTCCTGCCGCAGCATAGCTCACCATTCTTGCAATTGGTTTCAGATTGTACTCTTTAACCATCTTTTCAGACATGACCATTACGAATGCCGCTCCGTCAGAAGTAGGCGAAGAATTTCCTGCTGTTACTTGTCCTCCGTTTTTAAATGCTGGTCTCAATCCTGAGAGTGATTCCATATTTGTATCTGCACGAACACATTCATCTGTATCCACGACAAAAGATCGTTTACTGCGTTGATCATTTTTCATAAAGATCTCCTCAACGGTTACCGGAACTATTTCATCCTTGAACTTGCCTTCTGCTATTGCTTTTGACGCCTTCTGATGAGATGTCATTGCAAATTGGTTTGCATCGTCTTTAGATATTTTATAATCAATCGCCACTTCCTCTGCGGTCAAGCCCATACTCAAATAATATTCCGGATTGTTCTCTGCTATTTTCCAATTGAGAGCCGTTTTATATCCAAGCATCGGTACCAGAGACATTGATTCTGTACCACCTGCAATGATACAATCAGCCGTACCTGAGTGAATTCGGGCACATGCTAAATGAATCGCTTCCAGTCCTGAACCACAGTACCTGTTGATAATCATACCTGGCACTTCTACAGGCAATGACAATAGGGATATCATTCTACCCATTTGCATTCCTTGCTCTGCTTCTGGTATGGCATTTCCTACTATGAGATCGTCCACTCGTTTCGGATCAAATCCTTCAACTGAATTAACAAGGTGTTTGATAACATCTGCTGCCAGATCATCTGGGCGATAAAATCTAAAACCACCTTTTTTGGCCCGGCCTACTGCCGATCTATATCCTGCTACTATATATGCATCCATGATTTTCTCTTTTGACTTTTAGTTTCTTAATGGTTTTCCTTTGAAAAGAATGCTTTGAATCCTTTCCAATGTTTTTGGTTCTCCGCAAAGACTCAAAAAGGCTTCTCTTTCCAAATCCAATAAATACGACTCACTCACGAGAGTAGTTGATGAAAGGTCTCCACCACTCATGACGTATGCAAGTTTCTGAGCAATCTTGGCATCATGCTCCGAAATGTACGCGCCATATTGCATTCCTGTAATCCCTGCTCCAAACATTGCCATACTAGAACGACCGTGAACTTTAATGTCCTTTCGCTCAGATGGCTGGGTATATCCTGCATTTGCGAATTCCAATACTCGCTCTTTCGCATCAGCAATGAGTCTTGTCCTATTTAGCGTGATCCTGTCGGCTGTTCTTAAAATATCCATTCCTCTAGCCTCATGAGCTGAAGTAGCAACTTTGGCAGTCGCGATATTCATAAAATACTCTTGAAGAATATTTAGTTCAGGATCATTCGGCATGTACTTGTCAGAAGCACGGAGAGTGAGCTCTTTGGTTCCACCACCCCCAGGTATAAGACCAACGCCCACTTCTACAAGGCCTATATAACTTTCAGAGTGTGCCTGAATTCCATCACAATGCAGGGAAAGTTCGCAACCTCCACCGAGCGCCAATCCTGATGGTGCAGCTACTACTGGTATAGATGAAAATCTCGCTCGTGTCATGGTGGTTTGAAATTGACGAATCATCATGTCAATCTCATCAAACTCCTGATCCACAGCGTACATAAATAGCATGGCTAGATTTGCGCCAGCTGAAAAGTTTTGTCCTTCGTTAGCGATGACCAAGCCTCTGTAATCTTTCTCGGCAAGAGAAATTGCAGTATTTAGTCCTTCAATTACTTCTGCTCCGAGAGCGTTCATCTTTGTGTGGAATTCTATATTCAAAACTCCATCACCAATGTCATAAACGGTTGCTCCATCATTTTCCCACACGACATTATTTGCCTTATAGGCATCCAAATAGATAAAGGCTTCTGTTCCTGGAACTACTTTGAATGATTTTGACGGGATATCGTAATACTGCTTTTTGCCATTTTCAAACTTGTAAAATGAGGTATGGCCAGCTGCAATCATCTCATCTACCCACGGTGCAGGAGTGAGGTTCATAGATTTCATTTTTTCTAGACAGGCCGTGAGTCCCATGGCATCCCAAGTCGCAAACGGCCCAAGCTCCCATCCAAATCCCGCAGCTACTGCTTGATCTATTCTGTAAAGCTCATCGGCAACTTCCGGAATACGAACTGTACAGTATCTAAACAAATCAAAGAAAGTAGCTCTGTAAAAATCTCCCTCTCTGCCTTCTTGTTCTATTGCCAATTTGAGACGAACTTTTAAGTCTTCCTCGTTTTTGGTTTTGTCTAGGATGTCAAGTTTTGTTTTGGACTTTGCCTCATACTCGAAAGTTTCCAAATTCAATTCTAGAATTTCTTTCTGACCATCTTTAACTACTTTTTTGTAATACCCTTGTTTGGTTTTATCACCCCACCATTTTTTATCATATAGCTCTTGAACTATTCGTGGCAGAATAAATGTATCTCTCGACTCGTCATTTGGCAGTCCAGCATATAAACCCGCGGCTACTTTCACCGCAGTATCAAGACCTACTACATCCATCGTGCGGAAAGTTGCAGATTTTGGTCGGCCAATTACTGGTCCACTCAGTTTATCAACTTCTCCGACAGTAAGTCCCATTTTCTCAATGGTATGCATGCCAGACATGATCGCATATATCCCAATTCTATTGGCTATAAATGCAGGAGTGTCTTTACAAAGTACGGTTTCTTTACCAAGAAAGAGATCCCCATAATTCATAAAGAAATCCACTATGGATGGATCTGTCATTTTGGTAGGAATAATCTCGAGAAGTTTTAAATATCTCGGTGGATTGAAAAAGTGAGTTCCACAGAAGTGTTTCTGAAAATCTGCACTTCGACCATCTATCATCAAGTTGATAGGGATACCTGAAGTGTTGGAAGATATTAAGGTTCCTGGCTTTCTGTGTTTTTCTACTTTCTCGAAAAGTGATTTTTTGATCTCAAGGTTTTCGACTACAGCTTCAATGATCCAATCATATTCTTTAATTTTTGCTAGATCATCGTCAAAGTTTCCCGTTCTGATTAGGCTTGCTTTGCTCGATTCGTAAAGGGGTGAAGGTTTAGAGCCAATAGCCGTTTGTAGCGAGCTATTCACTATTCGGTTTTTTACTTGTGGGGAATCAAGTTTTAATCCTGCTGCTTTTTCTTGATCAGTAAGCTCGCTTGGTGAAATATCCAAAAGCAAAACTTCCAAACCAATGTTGGCAAAATGGCAAGCGATACGCGAGCCCATAATTCCTGAGCCAAGTACTACTGCTGTTTTAATGTTTCGTTTCATAAATAAAGGCTTCTGCTAGTTTATTAAATAGGTTTTTGTCCTCAATCAATTCTGTTATGGCGCGTGTAACTTCAATGAATTTGTTGATATGATCTTGAGAGACCATTGACTGAATTCTGCTATTGAATTCTTTGACGGCACGTCTGGAGAATGCACGCTTTTCTTTGCCAAGGTCTGTTAAGAATATTCTAACGGAACGTCCATCATTAGGGTCTTGTTCGCGATATATCCACTGCTTATCCTCCATGGTTTTCAACATTCTGGTTAGCGAGCGAGCTTCCATGCCCATGAGCGGAGCAATCTTAGTGGCTGGAGTGCCTTCGGTTTCGTCAATATTGAGCAAAACAAATCCTGTAGATGCGGTCACGTCAAATTCTGCTCCATACTGATTGTACATACGCGATATGGCGTGCCATGCTACTTTGATATTGTAATCAACCGTTTCTTCTCTTTTCATATTTGGCAAATGCGTACTTCAAATATAAGGAGTTTTTGTTATGCATGCATACTATTTTGTGGTCATTGCCTTGTCGGGTGTACCTTTATCAATATGAAAAGTGATCTAGTTTCCATCCCTTCTGCGTTTTATTCATTTGATACTAAAAGTGTTTTTACTCATTGTTTGGAGTGCGAGCGTGCTTTAGATGATGATTGCGACTATATGATCGAAAAAGCTTTTCGTCAGTACAAAGGATACACGGCTACAGACGTGATTTTCGAATGCGCTATTTGTATGAATTGTGCCATGACACTTCAAGCCGGTTTGTCAGAATCCTCGAAACATTCAATACATACTTTTATAAGTGGGCGCTTTAACTCTGAAACGCGTTTAAAGAAGATTTTAGAAACTGAAAAGCCAGAAGAATTAATGGAAACTTGTTTGATCAACGAAAAGTCAAAGAAGGATTGTGAATACTATCAGGTGTTTGCTCTTTGCAGGGGCAAGCAACTCAATATGCAAATGCCTCCTTACATGATATGTGACGAGGCACTAGAAGAAATGCATAATTTACTATCTGAAAAATCCAAGGAGGATTTGGGTGGATTTTTCAACAAACATTTTTCTCCTGATCCTGATCTATTCAAAAGTGATCCAAAGCTCCTATTGATTTAAGGTGTTTGATCAATCGACCTATTGCTTCTAATTCGTTTTCTTACCTCTGCCGAATGACGACTGCCCGGATAGGTTTTTAAAAATTTGAGATATACTTCTTGTGCTTGTTCTATTTGTGAAAGATATTCTTGAAGTATAACTCCTTTCCAATAAAGTGCATCATCTCCATTCACTTCTGTTGGAAATTTTTCAATTACCAAATCTAAGTGGTCTATTGCAGCCACATAATTTCCATTTTCTAATTCCAAATTGGCAGCTCTCATTTGTAGCTCATCATATATGGAGTGGGATTTATATTTTTCCAGTGCAATATCAATTTGAACCTTTGCTTGTGCCTTCTGATTTGTGAAAAGAAGGAGATCTATAGCAGCAAATTGTTGCATTACGAAATCAGAAGTATCCAATATAGTATTATCTGTAATCAGCTGGCTGAGCGCCAATGCGTCATTAGCTGTGGTACGTGTTGTTGCCAATTTTAGAATATCCAAATGACTTTTTGCAAGCGCAAAATTCCCAGTGAAATAGTTCAGCTTAGCATTCCTCAATTTAGCCTCATAGCCTATAGGTGTTTCTTTATTTGATTTTTCTACTTGAGAATAAAGCAAAGTAGATTCCCAAGGTTCGTCCAGTAAAAGATAGATATCTCCTAAGTCTAATTTGGTTGATGCTACCAGCTGATTTGGAGCAGACCGATTAGAAATAATCGATTCCAATAATTGTACTGCTATGGTTTCCTCATTGAGATAAAAAGCATGAAGCAAAGCCTGACTTCTGACTGTAGCTAAAGTTGTGGGATTGGTTCCTAATTCGTTTAACAGTTTCTGATAATCAGCAATTAAACCTCTGATCGCAACAGTATCAACAGGAAATTGCTTTTTGACCATTTGCTCTTTTGATGCAATCAGATTACTTCTAGCGCTAGGGTAGTTTCGAGATGTCGGATAATTGATTATAACATAATTGAATATTTCTGAAGCATCCTCCCAATACCCATTTTGCATGGCAATGTTGGCGATTTTCATTGACTCGTCTCCTGGTGAATTACTCCGCTTATCGAGAGCTCGAGCTTGTACAAAAGCGGAGTAAAATTCCTTGCGCTGCAGCTGCAACCATATCAATAATTCGGGATATATAGGCTGAGAAGGATTCGACTGGATCCTTGAAATAAGTGACGATTCTAAAAGTTGCTGATCTTCTTCTTCCGTAAGGATATTTTGGAATAAGTTCTTTACATAATTAATATTGGCTGGATTACTCTCAGCATATTTTATGTATTCTGCAATCATGGCATCCTTATTATTCTGCGCTCTAAAAATAGCAGCAACTTCTAATGCATAATCGTATGGGTTTTTAGAAACATCTCTTGCGTACTCATAAAACTGCAATGCCTGTGGCCATAATTTTTTAGAGGCAAAAAGTTTTGCAATATTGGAGAGTTGATATTGATTCGCAGAATAGTTTTTTCTAATTTCTTGGATTAGTTTTTTCTCCTTTGAATCGTCCCCAATTCTAATATAATAGGCGATTTGGTCAATCTGATACTGTATGTTACTGGGAAAATATTTTAATACTTTGTCAAGGTACTTTTCTAAATGATCTGGATTTGTTTGCCACAATAGTTCTTGATAATTGGCATTAATGAATACAATTGAATTTTTATCTTTTTCTAAATCTTCATAAATAGCAGTAGCATTATCAAATTCCCCTTGCAGATAATATTCATTGGCAAGCTTGGCTTTATCCTGATTTTGTGCAGTGACTAAAGTCGGGCACCAGATGAGAATGATTATTACTATTTGTTTTACCAACTTATCCACAGTTTTACTGAGTATAGATTTAATAATTGATTTTTAAATTTCGTTCTATTCTTACTATTACGTACGTGGATAAGTGGATAAGTGATTGATATTTTTTTTGTATTTCTCATTTGTTTATAAAAGTTGAGTTTCATGTGTTTATTAACATTCTAAAACCTTTCATTTTTATAATTGTGACAGTTTCTTGTAATTCTGTGGATATCTTTTTTCTAGTGTTGTGGATGATGATCTGTTGGTCTTAAGCTTAAGGTTGTGTGGATATATATGAGTTGTTATATGCTTTTGGATGATTTATGTAATATTTCGGGATGTCAAATTACATAAGTGGATAAGAGTTATGTAATAGTCTAGTTGTCCACAGGTTTATCCCTCTGTTGACAATGAATATTCAAGTGTTACCTCCCAATTAGAACGCAATGTTGTAGTCTCCGGAAAGTATCTTATAGGTTCTGGAACTATGTTTTCTAGTATATTTCCTGATTCCCATGTTCCGTCATTGTTCTCATCAATGAGTACTCTCACCCAATACTCTCCAGGTTTCATTTGATTAAATGTACAATTGGCACAATTGATCAGTTGAGAAGCTACTTTGTCTTTGCTCATTAACTGTACTATGTATGAGGATATAGTGTCAGTAAGCGCAACTGTGATAGTTCCAAAATCCTGAATATTGGCAAATTTGTATTGCTGAAGTATGTATTGTGAACTGTCTAAGTCTGCGGAAATGAACGTAGATGAGTCAATTGTCAGGAAGAAGGTTTTTGGATTAATGGCTGAGATTCGTTGATTTATCTTGAGTTGAAGAGAATCAACATTTAACGAATCAATAGGATGTGCCTGTAGATATGAATTAAGTGTATCTGACAATTGATTTTGTGTAAGATCGATATTAAATGTTAGTCTAGTTTTTGAATAGTTGATGCTTTGATTGAGTGGGTCTATAGGAAATTGTATGAGAGAATCTAGCGCAACTTTTATAAAGTTTTTAGTGGGATTATTAATAATAGGTTTTGAAAAGGTTATGTTATAGCTGTCACCTATAAAGACTGACGAACCTTTTGATGGATTGAGTTTGATGCTAAATTCTGCTTGTTTCTTTGAAGTTTCTCTAAAGTTAGCATATACTGTATCAATTGTATTTGTGAGGAGTGTGTCAGTGGCAGAAATGATTAATTGTGTACTGTCATTGTATGTTCTGTTTTTATAGATTCTTATAGATTCATTATCGTTAATGAGTGTTGATGATATGACTTCAATTGTGTCATTCAAAATCTTATAGCTTATTAATGGCTTGCTATACTTAAGTTCAAAGAAATGTGTGGAAGGTCTCCCAGATATTAGTTTGAGGGGCGTAGCATCCTTCTCAATAAGCGGAATTTCTAATAATGAGTCTATTGATTCTTTTAGATCTAGTGTTTCTTGAATAAAGCCATATTTTTCAAGTGCTGGATCGAACAGAAGGTTTTTGTTTTCATCATGAAAGGCGTAAAGTCTATATCTGGATGATTTTATGTTGGCTAGTTTAAATAGACCTTCTTTATCAGTAGTTACGAAATAGGTTGGTTTGTCTTTAGTGATATCAAGCGTATCTGTTGCTTTATATAGGCCAACGAGTATTTTCTCTAATGATGTGTTATTCTTAATGCTGTAGGTTCTTCCCTGAATGTAAAGGGAGTCAATGTATGCACCAGTGCTAAAGGCAAGAATTAGATTCTCTGCTGGATTTTTTTCAGTAATGTCAGTAATACCATCGAAGAAGTTGAACGTATAGGTTGTACTATCAGGAAGACTTTGATCAAGTGTTAGGGTAATAGAACCTTTCTTAATGAATGATTTATATTTTAAATCTATATATGGTGTAATGATGAGATTTTGTCGAATCTTATCAGCATTGATATTTTCATCAAACTCTAGGATTATTTCCTTGGACTTAAAGTTAATACTTTGAGCTGGTGGTACTGATTTGATAAGTACTGGTGGTATAGTGTCTTTGGGTCCTCCTGTAGGTGTTTTAGGATTAGCGCAGCTATTTGTTAGAAACTCTGTAAGAATTATGCTTAGTATTATATAAATCAGTCTTTTCATTTTTTTAGGACGTAGATAAGACTGGAATACTCACCATTTGACTTAGCAGAAGAATTTGATTTTGTTCCTGTGATTAGGCCGTTGAATAATGGAGCAAGTCTTTTTTTTGGATTTATATATTTTTCACTGAGCATTGAGACATAGAAGGAATCTAATTTCATTGGAGTCGTTTCTACTAAATGTAGTTTGCAATTATTTGCAAGTGTTGTGAATGATGATTGTGTGAAGTGATATAGGTGACGTGGAACATCATAAGCTGCCCAGTTGTGCTTGTACTTAATAGCATCGTATGAGGAACAATTTGGAACTGCTATAAACATTACACCATTTTTGCGAAGTGATTTCCGTAACGAAATTAGTGTATTCCTAAGCTCGTGTACATGTTCGATTACGTGCCAAGCGGTTATTAAATCATACGATTCTTGCTGCAATGTAGCGACATGAGATTTGATATTTATTTTTATTAGATCTTCCGCAATTTTGCGTGCATCTGGTGACGTCTCGAGAGCGTCTACTTGGTATCCATGAGATTTTGCGTATTTAGCAAAGATTCCTGTTCCGCAACCATAATCAAGTAAATCTGTTCCCGTTGAATGCTCAGTAATGAGTGATAATTTTTGACTTAAAGTGTATTTACGAGCGAGTTTATAGATGTAGTTTATTGGGTTATTTGCCTTGTTGGTATGAGATATATAGTCAGCATGGTCATAATACCGAGAGATGTTACTTTCACTTGGTCGTGGGTTGGTAAAGAGCAATTCACATTTGGTGCATTTAACGATGGCGAAGCTTTCCCCTGAAGCAGCTTGATCTTTGCAAATGATATGATTAATGAAATGTGTGTGTTTACAACTAGGGCAAATATCGATCTTCTCGTACATGTTATTTACTTAGATAAACCATCAATATTGAGACGTCTGATGAAGATACGCCACTGATCCTGGAGGCTTGGCCGAGTGTTCGTGGACGAAGAGAATTTAACTTTTCTCTTGCTTCTAATGACATGGATGAAAGTTGCGAATAATCGAAATCATCTTTAATGATTTTGTTTTCCATACTTAGGATCTTATGAGCATTTTCCTCTTCACGTTGAATATATGTTTCATATTTGATTTGGATCTCTGCTTGTTCTTTGATGTGTCTGTCAACAGGTTTTAAGAATGCGGCAAGGTTATCGTCTAATTGAGACATTATTTCCAGATCTATTTCGGGTCGTTTTAGTAGATCATAAACACTAGAAGTGTCTTTTATATGTGCAAGACCTTTGTTTTCAAGAAGACTGTTGATATCAAGTGGCTTGTATTTTTTCTGTTTCAGGTCTTTGATTATTCTCTTGGTATTATGCAGTTTCTCTGTGCATAGATCATAGCGTTCTTCAGAAGCAAGCCCAAGTTTGTATGCTAATGGGGTTAACCTTGCATCGGCATTATCTTGTCTAAGCAATAGTCTGTACTCTGCTCGAGAAGTGAACATTCTGTATGGTTCATTTGTGCCCTTATTGATTAAGTCATCTATAAGCACACCGATATAAGCTTGTGCTCTAGTGAGAATAAACGGCTCTTCTTCTTTCACTTTTAGGTGAGCATTTATGCCAGCCATAAGTCCTTGGCAGGCTGCTTCTTCATATCCAGTAGTCCCATTTATCTGACCGGCAAAAAAGAGATTTGAGATAAGCTTAGTTTCGAGTGTTGAAGTAAGTTGGGTTGGGGGAAAGAAGTCATATTCGATGGCATATCCAGGACGGAACATTTTAGCGTTTTCAAATCCTGGAATTTTCTTCAAGGCTTTGTATTGAATATCTTCGGGAAGAGATGTTGAAAAGCCATTAACATAAACCTCAACTGTATTCCAGCCTTCTGGTTCCACAAAGATTTGATGTCTATCTCTTTCTGCAAACCGATTTATCTTATCCTCGATTGAAGGACAATACCTTGGACCTAGGCCTTTAATCCGACCATTAAACATTGGTGATTTATCGAATCCTTCTTGGAGTGTATTATGAACATCATCGTTTGTGTAGGTTATCCAGCAACTTCTTTGATGATCAAGAGCTTTAGTGCTTTTTAAATAGGAGAACTTCTCAGGAACGTCATCCCCTTTTTGTTCTTCCATTCTGGTATAATCAAGACTTCTTCCATCTATACGTGGAGGAGTTCCTGTTTTCATTCTTCCAGACTCAAAGCCTAATTCTATTAGTTGCTCGGTAATACCGTGTGCTGCTCGCTCACCTGCTCTGCCTCCACCAAATTGTTTTTCACCAATATGTATAAGCCCATTTAGAAATGTCCCATTTGTGAGTACTACTGATTTTGCTTTAATTTCTATACCTAGACTTGTACGTACTCCGACTACTGTTTTATCATTCACTATAAGACCTGACACCATTTCTTGCCAGAAATCAACATTGGGTGTTTTCTCTAGCGCTAGTCTCCACTCCTCTGCAAAGCGCATTCTATCAGATTGAGCCCGGGGACTCCACATTGCAGGTCCTTTGCTCTTGTTGAGCATTCTAAACTGAATCATAGATTTATCAGTGATAATACCTGAATACCCTCCAAGAGCATCTATCTCACGAACGATTTGCCCTTTTGCAACACCACCCATTGCGGGGTTGCAGGACATTTGGGCGATAGTGTTCATGTTCATAGTGGCGAGCAGAACACGAGAGCCTAAGTTTGCCGCAGCTGCGGCAGCCTCACAGCCAGCATGTCCGCCACCAACAACTATCACATCATAATCTGGTAACATAATTGAATAGGTTTCACGTGAAACATTTTAGTTCTCTCGTGGAATTTTGTTAGTGTTCCACGTGGAACATTATAATACAAGCAAAGATAAGCAGGCATCTTCTTTCTCTCTCATGATTGCTTGTTCATCTATGGACTTGTCTTTGAATCCAAGAAGGTGCAATAAACCATGCACCATGACTCGGTGCAATTCATGAGATACTGAATCTTTGTTTGATTTAGCATTCTCTTTGACTCGATCAATGCTCACAAATATATCTGCTGTTATTAATGCGTCTTGTGACGAATTGTCGAACGTAATAATATCAGTATAATAATCGTGATTTAGGTATTGCTTATTTATGTTCAAAAGATATTCATCAGAACAGAAAATGTAATTTAGGCTTTCAACATTAGCCCCATGATTGGTTGCAACGGATGATAACCAAGAGTTAATCTTTCTTTTAGAACGAAGAGTAAATGTTACGTCTTCATTAAAATAGAAAATGGAATTCATTGATTGATGTAAAAAGACAACCTCACCTCTCTTCCTTCGTTGAGAAAGCTCACCTCATCCGCCAAGTGTTTCATAAGAAAGATTCCCCTACCACCTGGTTTGTCAATATTGTCAGGGTCTGTTGGGTCAGGTAATTGTTGAAAATCAAAGCCTGGACCTTGGTCTAAAACTTGGAAATGAAGGATGTCATCAGTTACATCAAGCACAAGTGAAACATTCTTTTTCGCGTCGAGTTTGTTTCCGTGAATGATAGCATTGTTTACGGATTCCGTAATGGCTATCATGATGTTGCCATATATATCATCATTGAGATCAAATTGATCCTTTGCATTGTCAATGAAACTCTCGACAATACGGATGTTTTCGGCAAGAGATGGAATTTGAATCTGTATACTGCTCATTTTTGATTGGGTAGACTTAGACGTCTAAAATATTCATTTACTTCGTTTCGGTAAAATGAATTTAAATCTAAGGGAATTGTTTTTAATAATTCTATTTCGCCTTCTTTCGCTTTTAAGTATTCTTCAATTGCGGGAGGAATAGTTCTGTCTTTTATGCCGGCCGTTTCGCCTTTCCTTTCCGGAGACTTGTTCTGATCTCTTAGAGATTCTTCTGCTTCCAACATTCTAGTGATAATATCTTGCTGACGTTCGATAAGCTCTTGAGTCAATCGTTTATTAACCAAGTCAACTTCATTTTCTTCCATCTTTTCTATTGCTTCACTCAGTTTAGAACCAACGCCATCATTGCCTTCTTTCTCTCCTAGTTTAGGGTTTTCATTGCTCAAACGCTCACTCATCTCTTCCATAGCTTGTCTAAGTTGAGATTGTTCTGCTGCAAGTTTTGCCAACTCTTCTGACAATTGTTTTCCAGACTTACCACTTTTCTTAAGTTCTTGTATTTGCTTACTCAGTTGCTTTTGCAGCTCTGACATACTTGGCATGCTTTGACCTTTTTTGTTTCCCTTTTGTGGGTTTCCCATTGATTCGGACATTGACATTTGCATTTGCTCTAGTACATCTGAAAGTAACAATGCCAAATTGTTCATGGAAGTCATAGCAAATTGTTGATCTGCAAGCGCTCTGCCTTTATTCCTGTCACGCAATTCCTTCATTGCTCTAGACATGTGCTCGTTTACAGTTGATACTTCTCTAGTGACAAAATTACTAATCTGCACTACTCTACTTGCGAGAGATAGAAGGCTGTCTTCTATCACTTTCATGTTTTCCTCAAGCGTAAGTTGGTTTTGTGATAGAATTATAAATCGAGGATCAATTTGGTCGACTTTTTTAATATCCTCTAATATGGTTTCTTGCTCCAACGAGAGTTTAATGAGGTTATCTAGGATATCGCGTAGGTTGTCTATATTTTCCTCCATCATCTCCATTTCAGCGCTTGCTTGCATTGCCATCATCTTTTTAGAAAGCGACTTCATGTCTTCCGAAGCCTTTTTCATTTTATTTTGACGTTTTTTGCTACTTTCATTTTTGTCATCCCCGTCAGATTTATTAAAATCTTCTTCTATTTCGTCCAGTGTGTCCTCTAAATCCTCCTTTTCATTGTTTAAGTCATCTAAATCTTCAGGCCGCTTCAGTTCCTCATTCAAATCTTCTGCCGATTCTATTTGTTTCTTAATCTCCTCATATTTTTCATTTATTTCTTTTTGAGCAAGGGAATCTTCTTTTTGACCGCCTTGATTGGCTAGGTTTTCTTGATCTTTTGCCAACTCTTCTAGTTTTTTTGAAGCCATATCTAGCTGAACCTCCATTTTCATTCGCTTAAATAGTTCTAGGGCACGCTCAAGTTCTTTCTCTAGATTATTTTCTTTAGATTTTAAAGACGATAACTGTTTTTGAACTTCATCCGTATTCTTTTCCTCTTGTAAGAGTTTCTGCAATTCTTCATAAAGTTTTTTAGTTTCGTCATCCAGTATCTCATCCATAAGCTTCTGTAGCTCCATGGACTTTTCTCTAAGTTTATCATTTTGATTCCCAAATTCATCTTGGAGCTCATTGAGTTCATTATGTTCTTTCTGTATTTTTTGAATTTGCTCTTCAATTTTTTCACGATCTTTCAATAAATCACTTAGAAGCTTTTCTTCTTGCCAGTCTATAGATTGATCATTCTTTAATCGACTTTGAACTTCTTCAATCTTTTCATTAAGAGACTTTGCATCATTTACAGCCTCATTGAGGTTTTCTTCTGTTTGTTTATTGCTTTCGTTTATACGTTTTTCTAATTCTGCCTTTGAAGCTTTCTTCAAGAAGAAGCTTTCGGATGATGTGCTTTTAGGTCCATTAACAGCGTCATTATCAGATACTTGTGCAGAAATCTCCACAAAATCATCAGCAAGAAGATTGAGAGAGTCCAGTGACCAATTGAAATAAAATGGTTGATTATTAATGGTTTTAGAAATTGGAATTTGAACTTGATTAAGTAAGTCACCATTGTTAACTCTGTAATAAAGTGTCAGTCGAGAAAAACCATAATCATCGTTGATAACACCCGAAAGGACAAGGTTATCGAAAGAAACTGTGTCTGGAAAGAAAGCGATCTCCATTTCAGGGTACTGATCTTTTACCACTGAAACATTATAAAATATAGGTGTTTTGTTCTTGGCATAATCGTTCTCCAGAGAAACCTCATAGTTGAACGATTCGACTGCTGTTTTTGAATAGGAAAATTGATTTTTCGATAGTAGATCAAGGGCTTCTGATTCTTCGTCTACCAAGATAAAGATCGCTTTAGCTTCTTCAGAGGTGATTGACCAATTGAGTTTTGTTCCCTCTGGAACGATCACGTTGCCTGTTTTGAGTGGAAGTGGGTTTTCGAGTTTTGTATACTTTGGGTAACTGATATCTATGCTCAAGTCTTGAATTTCAGGTCTTTGGTGAACCTCTATTTTATATTCTTGGGATTCAAAGCCAGAAGCTTTAAAATAGAATTTCTTTGTTTTAGAGATTGAAGGAAACATAAAACTGACTTCACTCCCTGTTTTCGTCATTGGCAATGTCAGTTGATTCTCCTTGATAAATACTTGGTTAGGAATACTATTTCCTGATAATGAGGCTTTTAACTCATATGGTTCACCAGCAATAGCTGTCAGTTCACTGTTTAATGTAATTCGAAAAGGTGCAGGTTTCGTAAAGGATTTATCAAATTGGAGAACTCTACTTGGAGCATCTGAGATGGTACTGGGGCTAATGAATGAAATTGACAATAATAAGAATAACACACCAATGAAATAGAGACCGTATTTTAGATGCATTTTGATATTAATCGCTTCTCGAAAGTCAAAACGACTTAATTCAATAGACTTTTGACTAAGGGCTTCTTCAAGGAGAGCAGAACTTTCTGAATTGTTGAGCGACTCAAGCTGGACCATGTTTAACAGCTTGTCTGAGATTAGAGGGAAATGTTGACCGATTTGTTTTGCGGCTATTTCATCTGTTAGGGATTTATCTAATCTAGTAAGAGCAATTAGCGGGATGCCCACGAAATATGTAAGGCATAAGATCAAAACAATTAAAGAAATCAGAAATAGAACTAAACGAGTGGTATTTGTAAACCAAAAAGCGTCCTCTAGTAAGCCTAGAGTCATCCAGGTTAATCCAAAATACAAGCCAAAAATCAAAAAACCCTTTAATAGCAAGCTTAGAAAGTGCTTCTTCTTGAATTGCTGAAGTTTAGAGTAAAGGAGCTTTGAGCGCATATAGTTCTATTACGAAAATTTAGATTTTAGGATGAAATGTTAATTTGCATCTCGATATCAAAATAGTCTATAACGTGCATTTTTAATAGTTTTTCCTGCTCCAGTAAATCAAAGTGAGGAAGCGGTTTTATTAATTTCCAATGTGGCCATCCATTTTGATCTAGGCCATCTAGCTCATAAAAACCTGACATTGATAAGAGCTTGCAAATAGCAATATGCATTAAATCCTGCTTCTCTTCCTTAGAAAATGTCAAAGCTCCTTGCCCGAGTTCTTGAACTCCAATAAGAAACAATACGGCGTTCAAGTCTTTTGGTCGTTTTCCAAGTAGTTCCTCCAAAATGTTGAGTAGACGATTCCATTTTCTTTCAATATCAAGGTCTTTTTGGTAAACCATTGTGCGGAAATATTATATTGTAGCTATGAAAAAAGTACTTGAAGTGATATTGGAGTATTTAAATGACTTTTTGGACATGATTTATCCTAGAGTCTGTCTCAACTGTGATACAATATTAGTTTATCAAGAAGAACACATATGTATTGGATGCAAGTTTTCTCTTCCAAAAACAAATTACCATATAAAAAGTGAAAACCGATTAGAACAGAAGTTTGTGTTTGAACCAAAGGTTAAAGCTGTCGCCGCGTATCTATATTATAATAAAAAAGGAGTTGCCCAAAAACTCATAACCGAAATGAAATATCGTGGTGTTACAGAAATTGGACCTTTGCTTGGGCGGTGGTATTCGAATGACCTAAAAAAGGTTAAATGGCCTGTTGAGATGATTGTTCCTGTTCCTTTACACCATTCTAAGCTCAGTAAGAGAGGGTTCAATCAAAGTGAACTTTTTGCTCAAGGATTGAGTGATGGTCTTGATATCCCAGTAATTTCTGATGCTGTACTAAGAGTGAAAAAAACCAATACTCAGACTCAAAAGAACAAGGTGGAAAGATGGCAGAACATGGATGGTGTATATGAACTTTCTGATCCTGCTATTTTTAAAGACAAGCATGTTATGGTTGTTGATGATGTTTTGACGACAGGAGCTACTATGGGAGAACTGGTTACATTAATAGCCAAAGCCGGTGCTGAAGGAATTTATATTGCTTGTCTAGCAGCGGGGAAATAAAAAAAGCCAACCCATTGGGTCGGCTTTCATGTCTGTTCTTTCTAATTAATAATTAGTTCCTGCACGTATCATTGCACATCTAAATCCAATAGTAGATGTTGCAGAGTCTTCGAAAAGTGAACGACGAGTTCCTGGTGAAAGCCAATAAGCCACATCAGCCCATGAACCACCTTTATAAACTCTTAAGCGTTTACGTGGAGGACTGTCTGAATTATAGCTTTTCTGAAGTCCTGTACTTGCTAACCATTCTTCTTCTGTATATTCAGTTTCATATCCAATGAAGTTATAGGCAGCATCATAACCTGTTTCTGGATCCAATGCTCCATCTCTTCTTACAGGGTTCATATCATCTACATCTTGATATGAAAGTGGTCTGTAAACATCTTGAACCCATTCGTTAACATTTCCAGACATGTTGTAAAGACCAAAATCGTTTGGTGGATAATCATAAACGTAAGTAGGGATCATAGCACCGTCATTTAGCTTACCAGCTATACCTGCATAGTCACCTTTGCCTCTTTTGAAGTTAGCAAGGAAGTAACCCATGCTTTTTCCGTAAGGATTTCTTAACGCATGACCATCCCAAGGATAAAGTCTTCTATGGGTTTGATTTTCATCCAACCACTGAGTACCTATTAGGGCTTGAGCGGCATATTCCCACTCTGCTTCTGTAGGTAAACGATAATTTGGAAGAACAACTCCCGATTCTAATGGAATTCTTGGGTATTCACCCGCCGCGGCAGGTTCACCTTCTGCTCCTGCGAAAGCATCATCTCCTCCACCAGCATTTACATCATCATAAAGTCCAGCATCATCAGCTAGTTTCATGTTCACTACTCTTGTTCTCCACTGACAGTAGTTTACAGCCTGTCTCCAGTTTACACCTACAACAGGGAAATAACGAAAACCAGGGTAGCGATAGTAATGATCAACATAAGGATCGTTATAAGCTAGATCCTTAGCCCAAACAGTAGTGTCAGGAAGGTTATTCTTCCAGTAGTACTCATCAGAGTCTTGCTTGATATAATATTCGTACTCCAACCAATTGATGTTAGCTACTTCTGTTTCATCCATATAGAATGAAGCAACAGTTACTGCTCGCTCAATGTGATCGTTGGTATTAAGAACATCTTCTTCAAAAGTACCAAGAACAGTTCTTCCTCCTTCTATAAAAATAAGATTGGGACCTTCTGGTTGTCCGCGGAAATCGCTTACGGCGAATCCGCCCTCTTCATTAAATTCCAAACCAGTAGCCGTGCTATATCCTCCAGGACTTTGGCTTGTAGGATTGGATGAGCTGCAGGAACTCATCATCGCAACCACCGCCAGCATGCATGTTGCTGAAGTTGCTGCATTCAATAATTTTTTCATAACCTGTTTACTTTAATTGAAAACCCTCTCAATATAGTGATACATACAAAGACTCCAAAAATACCATTTAAAGGCAATCTTTCAATCTTATAGTCTTTAATTAATAGGAAAATTAAGTATTTATTGTATAAAACAACGGAAAAATCCTTGTTAAACGTTTGATTTCATGGCTTGCAGGATATTTCGACACTCTTGAATGGCCTCAACGTCCTTTATGTATATGATAAGTCGCTTCTTATCTTCCTTCATTTTGCAACGAGAAGCCATAGATTGTACAAACTTCAATATGTGTCCAAATCGCTCTGATTGATAGTAACTATCATCTTTTTTCTCAGAAACATAACACTTCATCAAGTCATTCTTTGCAGTGATTTTTTCGAAACCTAGTTCAATTGCTAAAGAGCGGACCTCAACTGAAGTAATTAAGTTTTCTACTTCCATAGGAAGTGGTCCAAAACGGTCTTTTATTGATTTTACAAATATTTCAAGCTCTTCTTTGGTTTTGATATTATCGCATTGTGTGTACAAACTCAGTCTTTCGGTGATATTAGAGACATAGTTACTTGGTATCAGGATCTCAAAATCTGTCTCAATTACGCAATCGTCTTTCGAATTGACTTGAACAGATGCATCTGAGATTTCAAAAAGATCTTTAAACTCTGTTTCTTTCAATTCTGCGACAGCATCATCAAGTATTTTGTGATAAACCTCAAATCCCATATCATTGATAAACCCACTTTGCTCACTTCCGAGCAGATCTCCAGCACCTCGAATGTCAAGATCACGCATGGCTACTTTGAAGCCGTCTCCCAATTCGGAAAATTCTTCCAAAGTAGTAAGTCGTTTTCGTGCATCAGATGAAAGCGTTGAAGCTGGAGGTGTGATTAAGTAGCAATATGCTTTCGTATTTGATCGGCCAACACGACCTCTCATTTGATGTAAATCGGAAAGGCCAAACATATGAGCCCGGTTAATGATTATTGTATTTGCATTCGGAATATCTAGACCAGATTCGATGATATTGGTTGACACCAGCACATCAAACTCACCATCGATAAACTTCATCATTACCTTCTCAAGGAGCTTTCCATCCATTTGACCATGAGCAATGCCCACTTTAGCATCTGGAACAAGTCGAAGAATAACATTTCCAATCTGTTCAATATCACTTACACGATTGTGAACGAAAAAAACCTGACCGCCTCTTCTCACCTCATGGCTTACCGCGTCCCTGATGATTTCCTCATTATATTCCTGAATTTCAGTAGTCACAGGTCTTCTGTTAGGAGGTGGTGTGGAGATAATAGATAAATCACGTGCGCCCATCAAAGAGAAATGCAGTGTTCTAGGTATTGGTGTAGCTGTTAGTGTAAGGGCATCTACGTTCACTCGCATTTCTTTGAGCCTTTCCTTGACTTTCACACCAAATTTCTGCTCTTCGTCAATTACCATTAGACCTAGATCCTTAAATTCTATGTCTTTATTAACGATGCGGTGGGTACCTATAAGAATATCAATTTTTCCCTCCTTGACTTTCTTCTTAATTTCAGTAATATCTTTTGCTGACTTAAACCGATTGATATAGTCAATGGTGACAGGAAACTCAGCAAGGCGCCCAGAAAAGGTATGAAAATGTTGCATTGCCAAGATTGTTGTAGGTACTAGTACAGCCGCTTGTTTTCCAGAATTTACAGCCTTGAAAGCAGCTCTGATTGCTATTTCTGTTTTGCCAAAACCAACATCCCCACAGACTAATCGATCCATTGGATGATTCAACTCCATGTCCTTTTTCACATCATTTGTGGCCATGGCTTGATCAGGAGTATCTTGGTAGATAAAAGATGACTCGAGTTCAGCTTGGAGATAGTCATCTTCAGGATATGCAAACCCTGGAGCAGCTTTACGCTTCGCATATAGATTAATCAAGTCTTTGGCAATGTCTTTTACCTTCTTCTTTACCTTGGTTTTTTTGTTTTCCCAATCAGGAGTGCCAAGCTTATTAATGGAAGGTGGGGCGCTATCCTTACTGGAGTACTTTGATATTTTATGTAAAGAATGGATACTTACGTAGAGGAGATCATCATCTCGATAAATCACTCGCAAAGCCTCCTGCTTTTTGCCCCCCACATCTACAGTATCCAATCCAGCAAATCGACCCACACCATAATCTATATGGACTATAAAATCCCCAGGTTGTAAGGTTTTTAGCTCTCGAAGTGTAATTGCTTTGGACTTGGTAAACTTCTCTTTGCCTTTGTATTGGTGAAAACGATCGAAAATTTGATGATCCGTGTAGCAGACAAACTCATGAAATGGATCAACGAAGCCTTCTTTTAAGGAACCACCAAACCCATCGAAATCAAGTGAAGGGTTGATTTCTGCAAATATCGTTTCTAATCTTTCTAATTGTTTTTGAGATTCGGCAGCAATTACTTTTTTAAATCCCTTTTGTTGGTAGGTGTAGAGATCATCAGCCAGAAGTTGAAAATTCTTGTGAAAATGTGGCTGAGGCCTAATATCAAACGTGAATTCCTGATCTGGCTTTAGATAGAAACGATTTCCAAATTCAACACATCTAAAATCACTCAATAGTTTTATAAAGGATTTTTCAGAGTCAAAAAGATCTTCAGGACTCAGCACAACTTGCGTATATCCGCTAGTTCTCATGATTGCCCCAAAGGAATCTTGTGCCTTTTGGTAACCTTTTTCAATGAGGTCAATCGTTTCGCGATAATCTTTTAACCACAAAGTAGCCTTATCATCAAAAAAACTAAGGAATGACGCACGCTCTTCCTTCAACATCTTTGTTTGGATATTCGGAATCAAGGTGAGTTGCGAAAGATCCCCTGTAGATAATTGAGTATCTGGATCAAACTCACGAATACTTTCGAGCTCATCTCCAAAGAGTTCCAAGCGATAAGGATAGTCCCTTGCGAAAGAAAAGACATCAATAATACCCCCACGAACGGAAAACTGACCTGCTTCATAAACAAAATCAGTTCGCTCGAAATCATAACTAGAAAGCAGCTCCGAAAGAAATTCTACATCAAGCTTCTCACCAACTGACGCCTTAAAGGTGTTTTGATACAGTGATCTTTTGTTGATCACTTTTTCATAAAGCGCATCCGGGTAAGTGACAATCTGTAAACTTTTCTCCCTATTCGAATTAATTCGATTTAAAACTTCTGCCCGCTGAAGGACGTTGGCGTTTTCTGTTTCTTCAAATTGATAGGGCTTTTTATAAGAACTCGGGAAAAGAAGAATTTCATCTGGATCAGAGAAATTTCTAAGATCATTCAAGAAATAAGCAGCTTCTTCTTTGTCATGGAGAATATAGATATTGTGATTTTCAGAAAGCGCAGACGTAGCTGCAGCAATAATGGAATCAAAGCTTCCTGAAAGACCCTTGAGTCGGATTCTCTTGTTTTCATCTATAGACTTAACTACAGATTTGATGAGATCACTTTTACAGTAAAACGCTAAAATTTCTTTTGAACCCAAGGCAATAGTTTTTGAAGCGCCAAAAATAGGTCAAAGAAGCATAGAATAACTGCGAATTTGTAAGTGAAGACTATTGAACTCCAATGTGAGAACATTTCACCACTTGTAGAATACAAAGATATTCTTTTAATATTTTTATAGAACAATGAAACTTTTTCGGGAGGATTTACGCTATAAGCATACATAGGCTGCAATAAAACGACACCCTGTCGTTACATAAGCAGCTTAATAGGTTAGGTTGGTGAAGGCGCTGGTTCAGAAATGTCCAGCGCTTTTTTAATTTCGTTTATCATCAAGGCTTATCTTAGTCCCATGAAAAGACTTATATCTACACTTTGTTTTGTTTTAATATCGTTTTTCGCTTTTTCATGGGGTAATACTGGACATAGGGTAGTTGGTCAGATTGCAGAGAAGCATCTTTCCAAAAAGGCGCGTAAGCAGATAAATTCAATTTTGAAAAATGAAAGTCTTGCAGAGTCTGGAAACTTTATGGATTTTATCAAATCGGATTCAAAATATCGCCACATGTCACCTTGGCATTATTGTACCATTCCAGATAGTCTTACTTATCAAGAAGCAGGTACACCTGAAGAAGGAGATGCCATAGCTACGATCAATCGTTTGATTGAAGAATTGAAGACAAAGAAATTTACAGATGAAGATGAGTCATTTGCCTTGAAGTGTTTAATTCACTTGATTGGCGACCTTCATCAGCCATTGCATGTGGGTAATGGTACGGACAAAGGAGGTAATGATGTGAAACTCGATTATTTCTGGAAATCCTCGAATCTCCATAGTATTTGGGATAGTGGAATGATAGATGGCACTCAGTTTTCCTACACTGAGTATGCAAATTGGATTAATCACACTTCAGTTACTCAGACCAAGGAATGGCAATCTACATCTGTATTGGATTGGGCGAACGAATCAAAGAAATATCGCGGGCAGGTTTATGATTTTCCTGAAGATAGAAAACTAAGCTATCGATATGACTATGATAATCGCCAATTACTGAATCTCAGATTGCTTCAGGCCGGAATTCGACTTGCAGGCGTGCTAAATGAAATCTACAACTAAAGAATAGTCAATCTGAGTTTGTTTGCAGCATGTTCTAAATCCACAAGTGCTTCGATAGCCACGACTACTTCTTGAGGAACTTTGAGAATGCGCGCAGCTTCGTAAACCTGTTCTTTCTCTTCATGGGCATATTCTCCGTCCGCAGAACTCATGCGAATAGCGTCATAGATCAGGAGTTTACTGAAACCGGCCAATGTGGAAGAATTGAAAGAGGCGAATAAATCTTCTAATTCTGTGTCAACAAAATCGAATGCTTCCCAATCTCCAATGATTTCATCATCTACTCCTACTTCCTTGGCCATATCCAAGGTAAGCCACTCAAGTTCTGGGTCGGAAACCATCCCATCAGATCCAGCAATTGTCAGCAAGGCGTATCCGTATTCTCGCCACTTGTTTTTTGGCACAAGGCTGATGCCATAGAATGTTGGAGAAATGTTCGTAAGATCAGTCATACATTAATTTTAACCCTTCAAATTAATCACTAATATTGAAAGAGAAAAACAGAAACCTAATGTGAGGATACTCTAATTCTCTCAGTCAAATAAGTTTTAAAAATAAAGCGTCAAACTTCAAATGTTCAACTCTAAAGATTTAGCCCAAATTTCTGATCACCCACTTAAAATTGAGGATGTTAACTATCAGATTAAAAAATTTAAAAATGGATTTCCTCCAACGATGCTCCATGCTCCTGCTTTGGTAAGTCAGGGACTTATGATACTCGATGCAGCAGAAGTTGAAAAACAGGCGGATTACTATCAGCAGAATCTAGTGGGAAAGGATATTGTAAAATTTGTTCCAGCTTCTGGAGCAGCTACAAGGATGTTCAAAACCTTGTATGGATTTATTTCCAAATACTCTGGATCGGATTCTGACTATGAAAAAATGATCGCCGATCAGTCATCAGGATCGGTTTTCACCTTTTTCAAGGAACTTCAACATTTCGCTTTTTATGAAGACCTAAAGCAAGCTTATAAAAGGAATCATGGTCAATCCTTAGAAGAAGCACAACTTAAGCGTGAGTATGTAAAAATCTTAAAAACACTTCTTGATGCTGATGGGCTTGATTATGGGAGTTTGCCAAAAGGACTTTTGAAGTTCCATGTTATGGAAGGAACATCAAGAACACCAGTCGAAGAGCACATGGTGGAAGGCGCAGAATATGCTAAGGATGCATCTGGTAATGTAAAGCTTCATTTCACAGTTTCTCCAGAGCATCAGTCCAAATTTGAGGCACATGTCGTTTCAATAAAAGGTAAGTATGAAGCTGAATATAGTGTTAAAATATCGGTAAGCTATAGTATTCAAAAGCCTTCTACGGATACAATCGCTGTGAATTTGGACAACAGTCCATTCAGAGAAGATGATGGAGCATTACTTTTCAGACCAGCAGGTCATGGAGCACTTTTAGAAAACCTCAATGATATAGATGCTGATATTGTCTTTATCAAAAACATAGACAATGTGGTACCTGACCACTTAAAACCAGAAACCAAAAAGTACAAGCAAGTACTTGGCGGACTTTTGATTTCGTATCAAAAGAAAGTCAGTGATGCTTTAGCTAATTTGAATCAAGGAAAAGGTCTTAATGAAGCCATTGCCCTTTTGGAAGATCATCTTGGTTATAAATTTGGTTCGTCGTTGGATGGAAAAAGCACTGAAGAAAAGCACGAAACAGTAAAATCAAAGCTTAATAGACCACTAAGAGTCTGTGGGATGGTGAAAAGTGAAGGTGACCCGGGAGGTGGGCCTTTCTGGGTAAAAGCAGCAGATGGTTCTACTTCTCTTCAGATTGTGGAATCTGCTCAAATAGATTTTACAAATGAAAGTCAAAACGCAGTATTCCAAAAAGCCACTCATTTCAACCCCGCAGATCTTGCTTGCTATTTGAAAGACGTAGAGGGCAAAAAGTTTGATTTGCTTGCTTTCAGGGATCCTGATACAGGTTTTATAACTCAAAAATCCAAAGATGGAAAAGATCTAAAAGCACAAGAGCTGCCAGGACTATGGAATGGAGCCATGGCTGGATGGAGCAGTGTCTTCGTAGAAGTACCTATTATTACCTTCAATCCAGTGAAGTCGGTAAACGATTTATTGAAGGCAGAGCATCAAGGTTAATATTAACCGTTGAATTCTTAAAATAAAAAAGGCCCGATCACAAAGTGATCGGGCCTTTTGACTTTCAAACTTTTCAAATTATTCACTCATCATGCAATCCATACCAATTGGACTGCCATCAGGAGGGGAGAGCGTATCTGGTAAATTGAAATCGGAAGGTTCCTCAATGAATAGGTCATAGATGTTTAAACAATGCAAATAATGCGCAGAGATCAACGAATCACTTGACTTTTTAGACTTAATTGTTTTCATCAAACTATCCAATTCAGCATTTGCCATTGCCTTTGTCATTTCTGTACTTGAAGACTGCACGGTCAAATTCATTAGGTGATAAATGACCCGCTTTTCTACAACCAACTTTATTTCTTTTTCAAGTCCATTTCCGTAAGGGCTGTCCCATGTATTTTCGTACACACTTTTCATTACCTCTTTCCAGTCAGGTAACGTACTATTTCTAAGGTTTTGTTGGATGACACGCTCAATTCGTTGAGGATTGAAGATCACTTGAAGCGTCATATCTGCGCTTGTTTCTGCAGCAGCTATGGGATCGAAAGTAAGTCCAGTGTTTGATTTAAAACTTTCTCGAGTACGTGGAAATCCTGGAACTTTTGGACCTAGTACATTTAATAGGCTTTCAGGAATCGAAAGAAAATTTGCTGACAAAGTAACAGCAAGAGCCGCAAGGGCCTCTTTTTGAGATGTTGCATCTGGTATATTCGGATATGGTAGTTTGTCCCCTTTTGCTTTGTAAGCATAGTTCAACCCGCCAACTACTTTGCTAGCACCTTCTATCTGATATCTGTGGAGAAAATACATTGGCACCAAAACTTCCTCTAGGCTTGAAATTGGCTCACCAATCTTTATGGCCTTCTCGGAAAATTCTGAAAGAACTTTTGCGCGTATCTCGATTAATCGATTTAGCTCTTCAGCGGCACTATTCCCATTGTCCCAAAGATGTGCTTGCGGATGTGCACTACCTAATGGCCGTGCATCACTATCTGATATAAATTGTTGACCGTCAATAATCCATTCTTTGATTACCTCTTGTTCTCTTTTCTCATCAGTATCTCCAAAATCAGCATAGCCATATCGAATGGCAAACTTGTCCCAGGTACCTATTCCGGTTGCATATGCATTACTTAAATCGATATTTCCACTTTCGTCAAGTTGAATATACGGATGCGGATAGTCCATAACAGAAGCTCGGTCATTCACGCTTGCCGCAAAATTGTGATAGAGCCCAAGGGTGTGACCTACCTCATGAGCCGAAAGCTGTCTCAACCTTGCCAAGGCCATTTCAAGCATTTCTCCACTTGGCTCTTTGCCCTCTTCATATGGCTGAAGGAGTCCTGTAGCAATCAAAAAATCCTGACGGATTCTTAAAGAACCCAAAGAAACATGGCCTTTGATGATTTCTCCTGTTCGTGGATCCGAAATCCAAGAACCGTAAGACCAGCCACGAGTAGCGCGATGCACCCACTGGATCACATTATATCTAATATCTAGTGGGTCAATAGAATCAGGAAGCACTTTTACTTGAAACGCATCAAGGTATCCTGCAGCTTCGAAAGCTTGATTCCACCAGCTTGCCCCCTCGATTAATGCAGATTTTACTGGTTCTGGAGCTCCTTTATCCACATAATAGATAATTGGTTTTACGGCTTCACTCTTCTCCGCAGTTGGATCTTTTTTCTCAAGTCTATGGCGATAGATAAACTGTTTTACCAAAGGCTCCTCGATTGGCGTGGCATAGTCTTGATAGGATATGGAGTAAAAACCACTTCTCGGATCAAAAGAGCGTTTTTCGTAGCCTGAGTCAGGAAGCTTTACAAAAGAATGATGTGTTTGAACACTTACCGCTTCTGCTGTTGGCGCAACTGATCTAATATAAGCACCTGCAGGTGTACCCTTAAAAGTTAGTAAAGCTTCAAATTCACTGTTTTCAGGAAAATTTTTTGTCCGATCTAGAGCAACTATTGAACGGCTAGCATCCAAAGCGTAAGTTCCTTGTTTTAAATTTTTAAGTGCCTCAGATACTCCGTGAGCATCTGAAAGCAAGAAGTCCGTGAGATCGATTAACACCTTTCCGCTTTCTTCCTTTTCTACTTTAAAACCCCAAAGCACACTTTTTGCGAAAGCTTCGTCTACTGATCGCACTTCTTCTTTATTGTCGCTGATGGCACGGAAACCGTAGTTTGGTTGAATAAGCAAAACTTTAGCACCACTTCGTTGAAATTTTACGATACGATTATCTCCAATTTGGCCTCTGTCTAGTCCAATGTCATTAGAGCCAATTCCAGCTGACAGATAGTTGACATACAAAAACTCTTCCTCAAGGCTATCTATTTCTAGCAGGATTTTGCCCTTATCTTCATCCCAATAGAAATCATAGAAACCTTCGTATTTTTGATATTTAGCCAAAGTGGAAGCGTAGCTCTCTTCGGTTTTCGTAGGAACAGTTGATTGGCTACAAGACCAAGAAATCAAAGCGAAAAGGAATAAATGTGTGTATTTCATAATTATAAAAAGGTAAATCGACCGATTGAACAAATCTACTAAACTATACTTCGTGGCAATTCTTCCTCCTCCTTCCATCCAAGAGGAAGTCATGCAACTAAAGTCATATTGTGCGGAGGCATATGTATCAAAAGCGGCGTTGCGTTCGCCCGCTCATATTACGCTGCATATGCCTTTTGCTTTCCGTGAAGATCGTGAAGAAACATTGATAGCAACAATGCAAGAGATAGCGAAAGGTCAAAAAAGCTTTCACGTGGAACATTGCGGGTTTGGATGTTTTGAACCGCGAGTTATCTACATAGATGTGCTATTGACCAAAGCAATTGAAGACCTAAGGAAACATGCGGTTTCCACAATGCGAAAAAAACTAGGGTTACTCAATGCAGATTATAAGAATGACGGATTTCATCCGCATATGACAATTGCCTTCCGAGACTTGAAAAAACCAATGTTCAATAAGGCATGGGAAGAATTTGAGAATAAGCCTTTCGAACAATCTTGGAATTGCAATGCCATATCTCTTTTGAAGCACAATGGTCAAGTCTGGCATATCGCCCAAGACTTTTTATTTACCATTGAAATGTAGCAGAATCGTTCGTTTTATTAAGTATGAAGCTTTTTTTACGCTCGCCATACTTAATGTGAAGAATGTTTTGTTGGTCGCGAAAGGTTGAAAAAAGTAGCGTGTTGTTAATCTCGATTGACGAGATTCGATTTTCTATGTCAGCTTCCTGATAGGACCAAAGCACATCATCTTCCATTTCGTACCCCAAAAAGACAAGGGAGGCTTCCCTTCCATTGGTTTTCAAACTGAAATGTGCCTCAATGTAAGCAGATAAAACTTTTTGAACTTGTGAGCTATCTCCGAATAAGTGAAAAGAATTGTCCTTCGAAGACTTTCTAAGCGCGATCTCTAAGTCATCCACAAAGATTCGCTGAGCAACCTGAATTGATTTGGCTTCTCGATTAACTATGACATCACAGACACTTACATGATAGGGATGCAAAAAAATAAGTAAATAGATCAAGATCATGATACACTTGGAATATAGGATGACTAACCCACAAAGCAAAAAGACTTTCGATGACCATCCATCAAATTGTCTTCTATAAACAAAAAGGTGAAATGGACATTGAATAATTTCGCTCCCAACTATGTCAGAATTTCACGTTTTCTATCAACTCGGCCTAGAGCATATACTAGACAAAAATGGATATGATCACATCATCTTCATCATCGCGCTTTGCGCATTATATCAGGCAGATGATTGGAAGAGTGTTCTTGTTCTCATAACTGCATTTACTTTTGGCCACTCACTTACACTAGTGCTTTCTGCACTTTCTATTCTCGAGATAGATCCGGGATTGGTGGAATTCCTAATTCCTATAACCATTTTCATCACAGCAGTTATTAATATGTTTTCGAAAACAGAGCATCACTATGTCAGTACAAAGGGATATGTTCTTGCTTCTGTATTTGGCCTAATACACGGTTTGGGCTTTGCAAATTATCTCAAAAGTCTCTTAGGTCGAGATCAAAGTATTATTACCCAACTATTTGCATTCAATGTGGGTTTAGAAGTTGGTCAATTGATAGTAGTCGCATCTTTGCTGGCGATTGGCTTCTTATTGGTTGAAGTATTTGGCGTAAGTAAGCGCGATTGGAAACTTGTTATTTGTGCAGCAGTAGCTGGGATTTCTGCTGTACTCATCATTGAATCAAATTATTTCTGAGTTTATGAATCACAAAATCACCTTTGCTACGATTACTTTTTTATTCACAAGTCTGTTTGCTTTTTCACAAGCTGACACACTTTGGCAACAGAAGTTCGAACAACTAGGGCAGCTATTACCAACTCCAAATAGCTATCGAACAGCATCAGGAGCACCAGGCAAAGACTATTGGCAGCAGCAAGCCGATCACAAAATCGACGTGACCCTAGATGATATCAATCAAAAAATAATAGGAACAGAAACCATCACCTATTTCAATAATTCCGAAGAACCACTCAACTACCTATGGCTGCAATTGGACCAAAATAGAAGAGCGGACAATTCTGACGAAAGAGAATCGGATGCCTCAGAATATCCAAATGGCATTTCAGTGATGAACTATTATGATATAGCCGACTCTCCAGAATTCAATGGTGGCTACAATATTCATTTTATAAAAGATGCTTCTGGAAATCCGTTAAGTTACGTGATTCAAAAAACGATGCTTCGCATAGACCTTAATAACACATTGGGCCCAGGCGAGAAGCTTTCTTTCAACCTGTCATGGGATTACGAACTGAATGACCGAATGAAAATGGGTGGCCGTTCTGGATATGAATACTTTCCTGAAGACCAGAATTATTTGTATGCCATTGCGCAGTTTTTTCCGCGCATGGCCGTTTTCTCAGATAACAAAGGCTGGCAACACAAGCAATTTCTAGGAGGCGGAGAGTTTGCACTCACTTTTGGAAGCTATGATGTTTCGATTACGCTTCCTGAGGATATGGTCGTTGCAGCTACAGGAGACCTAATGAACCCAAACGATGTGCTTACTAAAGAGCAAAAGGCTCGTTTTGAAATCGCAAAGATGACTTTTGATAAGCCTGTGTTTATCATCAATCCTGAAGAGGCTTTGAAAAATGAATCTTCACGTTCCACAAAAACCAAGACCTGGCGATTTCAGGCAGATAGCGTGAGAGATTTTGCATTTGCCGCTTCTCGGAAATTCATCTGGGATGCAATGGCGGTTGATTTGGGAGTGAAAAAGCCAATGGCTATGTCCTATTATCCAAAAGAAGGCAACCCGCTTTGGGAAGAGTATTCAACTCCAGTTGTAGCTCTCACACTGAAAACATACTCCAAACACACCATCACTTATCCATATAGCAAGGCCATTTCTGTCCACACCGCTTCTTTAGGAATGGAGTTTCCAATGATCTGCTTCAACTATGGAAGACCCAATCCGGATGGGAGTTATACCGATCGAACCAAATACTTGATGATCGGTGTAATCATCCATGAAGTGGGTCATAATTTTTTTCCTATGATCATCAACTCTGATGAACGTCTTTGGGGATGGATGGATGAAGGGCTGAATAGCTTCACACAATATCTTGTGGAACAGGAATTTGAGAAAATCTACGATGTTGATTTTCCACATAGGCGAGGACCAGCAGATAAAATTATTCCTTTCATGAATGGCGAAAAGGGACTATATCGACCAATCATGACCAACCCAGAACAGCTTCACAATAGTGGGTTTACCGCATATGCCAAACCAGCAACAGCTCTAGCTCTTCTTCGTGATCATATCATGGGCCCAGAGCTTTTTGATTTTGGGATGAAAACTTATGCTCAGAGATGGGCATTCAAAAATCCAGATCCGGCAGATTTCTTCCGAACAATGGAAGATGCCACAGCTTTTGATCTCGATTGGTTTTGGCGCGGATGGTTCTACGGGCTGGACTATGTAGATGTGGCCGTATCCAATTTAGAATGGTATCAGATGCCAGATAAAAAGAAAATGTTCGCAACAAACTCGCCTTTTGAAAAGTCGAGTGTCAATACCATTCCTTTGGAGTTGAATTTCCGAGAAATGACTCCAAGGCTTTATCGGGAATTTCGAAACACCTTTGATGAAGAGGAATTGATAAAGGAGATGTCTACCAAGAATTTTTATAAAGCCCAATTTCAAAATATTGGAGGCCTCGTAACTCCTTTGATTTTGAAATGGACTTATGAAGATGGCACTGAAGAAATAGAAAAAATACCGGCCGAGATATGGCGTTACAATGAAATAGAGGTTACAAAATGGTTTGTTAAGGATAAGAAAGCAGTAAGTCTTACTTTTGATCCTGAGGAAGTACTCGTGGACGTAGATGTATCGAACAATTCCTTCCCGAGAACTACCGATTTAAACCGCATTGAAAAGTTTAAAAAAAGAACCAATGAATAAGTATAGCTTCATTTCATTTTTGGCCCTAGCCACACTTATATACTCATGCAAGCCTTCTGGCAATCAAAAGGCAATAGAAGACTCAGGTGAACCAACAGAAATAGTTGTCTATAATAACCCTCCGGCAGATGGCTTTGATTTCGAAAACTCTACTCCACATGCCATTGTCATGGCAGATCAAATCATGAACGCTATGGGAGGAAGAAAGAAATGGGATGATACCCGAGTAATCTCGTGGAACTTTCTAGGTCTACGCACTTTGCTATGGGACAAGAAAAATAATCGTGTGCGAATTGACTGGCCGGATAAGGACATGGTGATTGCAGTAAATATGGATGGCATGACTGGGAAAGTTTGGCGAGGTGGAGAAGAAATGACCAATGCGGATTCATTGGCTACATACTTGGAAAAAGGAAAGAATATTTGGATCAATGATTCTTATTGGTTGGTAATGCCATTTAAACTAAAAGATAGTGGAGTTTCATTGACCTATGTCCGAGAAGACACGACGCTTACGGGAAAAAGAGCTGACGTACTCAGGATGACTTTCGCCAATGTAGGTGTGACACCACAGAATGCCTATGAAGTTTGGGTGGATTACGACACTAGACTCATTGAGCAGTGGGCTTATTTCAAAGATGCCAATCAGGAAGAGCCAAACTTTGTGAAACCATGGACTGATTATAAGGACTATGACGGACTTTTGCTTTCGGGAGAAAGAGGAGAGCGTGACCTGACAGATATCAAAGTGCTAAAAAAAGCACCACACGGAGCATTTGATAGTCCAGAGAAACCAAAGCTCTGACCTTAGCGTTTCTGGCTTTGTTTTTGAACCAAAAATGTGATGAAGCATTTTTTTCTCATTTCTATGTTTTTAAGTCATCTGGCCTTTTCTCAGGAAGCCGATGAAATTTTAGATGGCCATTTCAAATCATATGGCCAAAGTACATGGCTAGATGTCAATAGTCTTTCAATCGATGGGCGAAGTATAGATGAACATTTTTCGGGAGATCCGATTCAGTTGATTTTCAAGGCACCGAACAAAGTGAAGATCATCGGAAAATATAAAGGGGAACCATATGCTGAGGCTTTTGATGGTCAATTTGCCTGGATCAAAGCGTCATGGAAACACTCATATGAGGCACAATTGATGAATGCTGAGGAGGAGCTCATCATTAGAAACGTGATGGCCATTGGCAGCCCACTTTACCAAGATAGAGAACATTTAAAATTCGAGGGATTGAAGGATTTTGAGGGAGAACTCTATTTGGCATTCACAATGAATGAAGGCCAATATCTAAAAACTTACTATCTGGATAGAGATGAATATAAGCTCCACTTTGAAGAAATAACCACACGATTTGGAACTCCTATTCGTGTATTGAAGGTGTTCGAAAAGTATAAACGATATGGTGATATGCTCATTCCGACTGCAGTCATATTTGAAGGAGAGTCGCTTCGTAAAGAATATACATTTGAAGAGGTCCTAATTGGAATAGGTGTTAGAGCAGGAATATTCACGATGCCCAATGGTCAATGAGCTGACAAGTGAGTTTGCGATGAAAACTTTCTTCCACAGTTTTGGCTTTTAGTATTACTAGAATTGAAAATCTATGAAAGCAATTTGGAATGGCGAAGTAATCGCTGAAAGCGATGATACCGTGGTAGTGGAAGGAAATCACTATTTTCCACCGTCACAGATCAGAAAGGAATTTTACAAATCCAGCGATACGCATACTGTTTGCCCTTGGAAGGGTACGGCGATCTATTATTCACTGGAAGTGGAAGGTAAGGTTAATAAGGACGCAGCTTGGTATTATCCAGAGACTTCAACCTTGGCTAATAACATCAAAGGTTATGTTGCTTTCTGGAAAGGCGTGGAAGTGAAAAAGTGATCTAGCCTTAGCAATAAGGCTAGATCTGTTATTAACTCATACTTTTCACCTCGCCTCCACCAAATATGGTGGTACCAGTGATGAATACTGTTGGTCCTATTTCGTTCGGTTTGACAAAGCGCTTGTCTTCAAAGCCACCAAAAATGGATGTGGTGCCCACATTTACTTTCCAATCACTAGGAACGATAATTTCACAGCCGCCGAAGAGTGTAAAAACTTCGATAACGGCACCATCTTTAGCTTTTGCCTCACGAAGATCTATGTTGCCTCCACCGAAAATGTTGGTGGTTTTTCCTCCTTGGAAATTTTGACTAGTAAACTTCATGGAGCTTCCGCCAAAGACATTCACTTCATCGAAGTAATCTTTAGCGAAAATGTTTGTTCCTGCATTGCGTTTGCGAATGATAAAAGAGAGCCCAATGACTACCAATATGAGTGGCCAGTAGTCTCTAATGTCCATATCGATGTATTCGCGGAAGGTTAAAAACACCCAGACCATTAAAAAAATGAATGCTCCACGAGCATTTCCTGAGATCAGATTGACCACCGCTATGAGCAGAAATATGTTGATCCAAGTGAAGAGATAGTCTGGTAAATCGGGAATATAATCTAGGTTGTTAAGTAATAAAACCACACCGAGAAGGACCAAAAAGATTCCGAGAATTGCACGTCTTTGAGTTTTCATGAGATTAGTTACGTTGATTGACACAAAAAAGGTGACTTTTCTATTCAGAATAAAATAGGGAAGGATGAATTGTCGTTGTTTTAGGACGAACCGTCATTGTGACAAACTGGCCAGACTATGAAAAGGTGATAGCCAATCTGTCACAGTTTATTGAACCTATGCCTATTGGTATGACGATTGTAATTAATAAAGAAAAAAGAGAGAGAAGATGAAAGCAGCAGATAAAGTACTCATCAAGAATCTAGCACATACGGCGGAAATAATAAATACGATCAATGGCGGAATGTCTGAGCCATATATAGGTATTGACAAAAGTCCGGAGCAGTGGACCGTGAATGTGAAAGTTCCAGGTATGAACCCTGACCGATTGCGAATTGAAGTCAGAAATTTAGAGCTTTCCTTATTTCACATGATATCAGAAGGGAATAGCTCAGATATAGAACTACCCTATCTTTTGGCAGCTATCCAACTGACCAGCTCTGTGAATATTGACAATATACTTGCAGAATATGAGAGCGGTCAACTAAGTATCCATTTGCCATTGGATGAAACCACAGATGGATTTGAGAGGGAAGTGGAGATAATTAAGCGTTAAACTCTTTTTTAACTCACCCTACTCCAGTTTAGGGTGTTTTTACCCTGAACGTCTATTTGCCGTTTTATCAATTGATTTTTCGGAAGGGTTAAATTTGGATCCTCTTTTAGGAGGTCGCTTGCCACCGTTCTTGCAAGCTGAAGAATCTCACCATCTTTTCCTAAATCTGAAATTTTCAAATCCATCAAACCACTTTGTTGAGTACCCATCAAGTCCCCAGGGCCTCTTATTTTTAAATCTACTTCGGCTATCTTGAAACCATCGGTGGTATCCACCATGGTTTGGATACGGAGCTTTGCTTCACTGGTGAGTTTATTTCCGGTCATTAGGATACAGAAAGACTGTTCAGACCCACGACCTACCCGTCCTCTCAGCTGATGCAGTTGAGAAAGACCGAAACGCTCCGCGTTTTCTATGACCATTATGGAGGCGTTTGGTACGTTTACGCCCACTTCAATTACCGTGGTGGCTACCATTATTTGCGTCTCTCCTTTGACGAAGCGTTGCATTTCCCATTCTTTGGCATCTGGTTTCATCTTGCCGTGCACAATGGAAATTTGATGTTGAGGAAACCGCCGATTTACGCTTTCATAACCATCCATCAAGTCTTTATAATCAAGAGTTGAGGATTCCTCAATTAGTGGATAAACCACATAGACTTGTCTGCCCTTAGCAATTTCCTTTTCTATAAAACCAAACATTTTTAATCGCTGCGTATCGCGCATATGATGTGTTTGGATTGGTTTTCTTCCAGCGGGCAATTCGTCAACTACAGAAATATCCAAATCTCCATAAAGAGTCATGGCGAGTGTCCGAGGAATTGGTGTTGCCGTCATCACAAGGATATGCGGGTGGAGCTTGTTGCCTTTGTTCCATAACTTGGCACGTTGAGCTACACCGAATCTGTGTTGTTCATCAATTACTGCTAGACCAAGATTTTTAAATTGGACTTTATCTTCAAGAAGCGCATGCGTACCAACGATTATAGGAAGTTCACCAGACCGAAGTGCTTCATCTATCGCTTTCCTTTCGGCTTTTTTGCTCGATCCAGTTAACCTTTTGATATGAAGGCCGAGCAGATCAGCATATTCTTTCAGTCCATTGTAATGCTGTTCGGCTAAGATTTCCGTAGGTGCCATGAAAGCACATTGGGTATCATTGCTGATGGCGATAAGCATACTGAGAAACGCGACCATAGTTTTCCCACTCCCCACATCGCCTTGTACCAGCCGATTCATTTGTTTTCCAGAACGAAAATCTTGATAAATTTCTTTCACCACACGTTTTTGAGCATTGGTCAATTCAAAAGGAAGGTGATCTGTATAGTATTGGTTGAGTAGTTCGCTGTTGTCAAAACGAATTCCTGGGAAGCTTTCGATCCGAGCAATTTTAAGCTGTATAAGTCTGAGCTGAATAAAGAATAGCTCTTCAAATTTTAATCTGTATCGTGCCGCTTGTAGAGATGAATTGTCTTTTGGAAAGTGAATTTGAATCAACGCAGCTTTTTTACTCGTCAGCCGATATCGATTGCAGAGCTCAGAAGGAAGCGTTTCGTTGATATGATTCACTGCTTCTATGAGCAGCATCTTCATCATTTTGCTGATGGTTCGACTATCAATAAATCGCTTTTTGAGCTTTTCTGAAGTGTGATAGACAGGGTGTAGATAACTGCCTTTGCCAGATTTTTCTGTAAGGAGGTCTACTTCTGGATGAACAATATTGTACTTGCTGCCGAATCGGGACGGTTTCCCAAACACCACATACTCCACCCCTACGGTCAATCGACCCATAACCCATTTGGCACCTTGGAACCAGACGAGTTCCACTACTCCCGTATCATCAGCGAACTGTCCCACAAGCCTTTGCTTATGCCCAACACCCACAGTCTGAAAAGAAACGAATTTACCAATTAGCTGTATAAATGGGAGTTCTTCCCTTATTTCGTTGATTTTGTAAAATTTGGTGCGGTCTTCGTATCTAAATGGGTAATGTTCAATAAGGTCGCCGTATGTGAAAATCCCTAATTCCTTCTTAAGAAGGTCGCCACGTTGTGGGCCTACGCTTTTTAAAAATTCAATACTTCGTTGGAAGAAGCTGGTCATTAGGAAGAGATTTTCACTAAAATACTATTTGCAAACCTTCCTAGCACGCGGAAAAAGAAAAAGGTCATCCTAAAAATGACTTAAGCATGATTTTCAAACTAATGAAACGCTCAAGTCATCTTTAAGATGACCCAAAAAAGGATTGTTTTAGTTTAAGCTAATTTAGGTGCAGATGATTTTTTATCAAGTAGATAAGAACCTATCAAAAGAATCAATGCCATAAAAGCACCGGCAGCTTCTCCATCAGCTACATTGATGTGAGCGGCAGCAGCCAAAGTAAAGTTGAAGAAGAATCCTGCGTAAGCCCATTCTTTAAGTGTATGGTTGAAACGAGTCAAAAGCACAACCACACCAGCTATTTTCAAAATAGCGAGGGGAACCACAATAAATGCAGGGAATCCAAGTGAAACAAAAAAGCCTTGAACCATTTTAGTTTGTAATAGATACATACCTATTGCAGAATAGAGAAGCATAAAGGAAAGTAGTCCAGTGACTACATAGTAAGCAATGTTAAATTTTTTCATGATAGTTAGTTTTTAAGATTGAACTAACTGACAAAGACATATCTATGTTGCAACATATAATGTTTAAACATTTGAATTGTCGTCATTGCGTCAATCGCAAAAACTATTAATTCCAGTGGAGTGTCTCTAAGAGGTGTAGGGCGTCTGTTTTGATGAATTTAATCACAGGTGCCAAGGAATCATTCTTAGTGGCCTGCTCAAAGTATAATGCACCACGCAAAAAATGATAGGTGCAGTCAGAAACATGAAATTGCAATTGAGTAGGTACTTCACCCTCTAGCTCTGTGAAAGAGGCATAATCACCTACAGGCAATTGAAGGATTTTCTCCTCAATAGCGTATGCTTTCACATTGTGCTGAGAAGTAAGCTTATACGAATCAGCTATGTATTCCTCAAGAAGCTTTTTGGATTTTTTGACAGGCTTGTAAGTCAACTGAATATTTGCTCCCAGTTGGGGGTATTGAATATCAATCCAGTATCGCTCGGCAATCCAAGACTGATCTGCGACAATACGCGCTGATGTTGAATACTCAAAAAAGTATGGAAAAGTATCTGCTAAGCTGATATACTCATGATTTGGTAAATCTATCCGGTTGTAGCCTTTTGGCTTTGGTAAGAAATCTGCTTGATTGCAGCCGACCAAAGTAAAAACCATTAGAACCGTGAGCGCTTTATTCATTTAATCTTCAAATTCCTTATCTCCTTCTTTCGGAGCTGTTTTTATAAAAAGCTTCACTTTTTTGATTCTTCTTTGATCTACAGCGACGACAGTAAATTCGAACTTTTCAAAAGGAATAACCTCTCCTGCTCGTGGTAGTTTGGTGTTCAGCTCAAGCAATAACCCACCGAGGGATTCACTCTCTCTTTTCACATTATCAAAGGTATCAGCTTCTATTCCAATGATTTTACAAAGATCATTTAGAGAGGTTTTGCCTTCAAAAATGTAAGTGTTTTCATCAATCTTGTTGTACGAGAGTTCATCCTCATCATCAAACTCATCATTGATCTCACCTACTATTTCCTCTATTACATCTTCAAGTGTGATCAGTCCTGAAGTTCCGCCATACTCATCTACCACAATGGCCACATGCACTTGCTTTTCCTGAAAATCTCGAAAGAGATCATCTATTTTTTTGCTTTCTGGAACGAAAAAGGCCGGACGTAAAAGCAATTGCCATTTGAAATCTTCTTTATTATCTAAATGAGGAAGAAGATCCTTGATGTATAAAATGCCTTCTATCTTATCTACTGTCTCTGTATAGATTGGAATTCGCGAATAGCCTGTCTTGTTGATAATGTCCATTAACTCATGAAAGTCAGTGTCAATATCAATGGCTGTTACGTCCATTCTAGACTTCATGATTTGCCTAACTGACAAGGTGCTAAAGTTTACGATTCCTTTTAGCATGCCTTTCTCCTCATCACTCACTTCTTTTTCAGCAGTGATTTCTAAGGCTTGATTGATCTCTTGAACAGACAGGTTGTAACCCTTTTTCTCTATTCTACTTTCAATAATGTTGCTTAGGGTAAGCAAAAACCAAGAAATCGGACGAAGTACCTGATCTGCCACACTCAATATTGGAGCTGTAAATCTTGCAAATCGAAGGCTGTTATGATTGGCGTACACTTTCGGCACTATTTCCCCGAAGAAAATGATCAAACCAGTGATAGTTACTGTCAAAACTAAAATCACAGCACCTCCAGAATCAACATCTCCGACCACTTTCCATGTAGCAAACGTAGAGATGGTCACTATGAAAATATTGACAAGATTGTTCAGAATTAGTATGGTAGCCAAAAGCCTCCTCGGGTCAGTTGCCAAACGATTTATGATTTGATCGTTTTTGTTATTGGAGGATTTTGTTTCTACCAGCTGCTCATGATTCAATGAAAAGAAAGCCACCTCTGACCCAGATATTAATCCAGATAAGAAAAGCAAAATGAGAATACCTATACCATTCAATAGAAAGAATGACAGGGGCATTTGACTTATCATCAAAAAAAACGCGGAGGGATAAGGGTCGTCTAAAGCGGTCTCCAAGAAGTCAATGTTAAGTTAAACATCAGAATGGTAAGTCATCCGCAGCTTCTTCTGCAGGTGCTGATACATCAGCCGTCTGAGTTTTTGCAGTTGCAGTTGTATTAGGAGCCGAAGGCTGCTGCTCATACTCTTGGTTAGAGTTAGAAGAAGGCTTACCACTCAGCATCGTCATATTATCACCCACTACTTCTGTGGTATATCTGGTAATTCCATCTTTTTCCCATGAGCGGGTACGAAGTTTACCTTCTATATATACTTGATCACCTTTGTGAAGGTATTTTTCAGCTACTTCAGCTAGACCTCTCCAGAGCACAATATTGTGCCACTCTGTTTGATCACGTCTTTCGCCAGTATTTCTGTCCTTATAGCTTTCTGTGGTAGCAATAGAAAAACTCGCCACTACCGCGCCGCTTTCTAGATGTCTTACCTCAGGGTCTTTTCCAAGATTTCCTACAAGAATTACTTTATTTACTCCAGCCATAAACTAAAAATAACTTAAAATTTTACGTGTTGCAAGTGGTTTACGATCACTTTTGCGCACGGCAAAGTTAATACATCTTGCCAGCTAAAGATGCTTAGTTTCAAATCTTTAGCTAAAGCTAACATCATTGTATTATTTGGAACGTCCACTTCGTGAAAAGTGATACAAAGCTTCTTATGCGTCAAGAGGTGTTTTATTGAAGGAGAAGAATCAATTAATGAAAGGGTCCCATATTTTGCAGAATTTTTTTTAATAAAGGAGCTAACGTCCTCATTGATCAAAGAATAGAACTCAAAAAGTCCTTGCCAGACACCTGTTTCACGTTTACGCATCAAAGTATTATCTCCTTGGCGGAAGATGATATAGTCTATGAACTCCTCGGTGACTTTGGTTTTTTTACCTTTTACTGGAAGGTCACTTATTATTCCTTTTTTCCTCGCGTAGCATTCTTCTAAGAATATGCAGCCTTCACAATTTGGTTGGGGCTTGCAAACCGTGGCGCCATATTCCATCATGGCTTGATTGAAAAGATCGGATCTAATATCTGGGATTAGCTCATTGAGTATCTTCAGAAAGGACTTTCGACTCTTCTGATCAGAAATGTCGTCATGTACGCCAAAGAACCGAGCGACAAACCGAAACACATTTCCATCAAGCACTGGCGTTTTCTCTCCAAAAGAAATTGACGCAATGGCCGCCGCGGTATAAGGTCCTACACCTTTTAATTTAAGCAGTCCCTCATAGCTTGATGGGAATTGACCCTTCATTTCAAAAGCCACTAACTGCGCTGTGGCATGTAGGTTTCTCGCACGCGAATAATATCCGAGTCCTTCCCATGTTTTCAGCACATCTTGCTGATCAGCTTTTGCTAACTCATGTACAGTTGGGTAGTTCGCGATGAATCGCTCGTAGTAAGGCAATCCTTGATCTACACGAGTTTGCTGAAGTATAATTTCTGACAACCAGATCTTATAAGGGTCTTTGGTATTGCGCCAAGGTAGGTCCCGCTTAACAATTGAGTACCAATCAATTAGGGATTTAGAAAAACTATTCAGGTTGCTGATAACTATTTACTTTAAATATGATGTTAAGTTTTTTATTTAACCCTGTCAAAATTAAATTTGAGCCCTCTTACGAATAGAGGACCATCAAAAAAGGACAATAATAGTGACTAAAGCCGACGTAATAACCGAAATAGCAGATAAGACAGGGATAGATAAAGCAGATGTGCAGGTAGCCGTTGAAGCTTTTTTCACAGTAGTAAAAAACTCCATGGCCGAGGGTGAGAACATTTATGTAAGAGGCTTTGGCAGCTTTGTCAACAAAAAGCGTGCTCAGAAGATAGCTAGAAACATTTCTAAGAATACAGCTATTGTCATAGAAGAGCACCATGTGCCGAGCTTCAAACCATCCAAAATCTTCACAGAAAAAATTAAAAGCAGCACGAAGATTAAATAATCATGGGACGCCAACAAATTATTGTGGTCGTCATAGCCGTGATTGCCGTGTGCATCCTTTATCAGTTGCCGAGGGTAGTTGTAGAAAACGAAGGAGTCACTTCCATAGGGGCTCATGAACTATCTATTTCTACTAAAGATGAAGCAGTCTTTTCCTCTCTAAGACAGCTACTTAACAATACAACTGAAATAAAAAAAAGTATTAACTTTGCGGACTCTTTAGCGAGCCTGTATCTAAAATATCAGATGCTGGACTCTGCTGTTAAATATGCTAATGTTATTTTAGCGATTGACAGCTCTAGATTGGCAAAGTATACTGGAGCCTTGATTTATTACAAAGCATTCCAGAGCACAAACGATCCTCAAGAGGCTAAAAAATTAGCAGCCACAGCTGCCAAACATATAGAAGATCTGCTGGTAGACGACCCGCAAAGTAGTGTATTGAAAAACAAACTGGCGATGACGCTTATGGTCACCGATACGCCTATGGCTGGAGTACAACTCCTCCGAGAAATACTTGAAGAAGATCCTGAAAACAGGGAAACAATCTTGAATCTTGGGCTTTTGGCGATTAGATCACGACAGTTTGATAGAGCAATAGAAAGATTTGAGACCTTAATAAGTCTTGACTCTTCAGATAGTGAATCCCGATTTTACCTAGGACTATCTCAAGTTGAGGCTGGAGATACGCTCACAGGAAAAGCTACCTTGAGAAAGGTAATTGGGGATATGAATATTGATACGGCTTTAAGAGCCACAGTTTCTTCTTATTTGGAAGAATTAGAAAACATTTAAGTAACTAAAACAGTAAAATTATGCCTTGCGGTAAAAAAAGAAAGAGACATAAGATTTCTACTCACAAGAGAAAGAAAAGACTTAGAAAGAACAGACACAAGAAGAAATAATTAGCCACATCTAAAATGAGTGCAAGTGAGTAATGAACTAATCATCAACTCAACTCAGAACGGATGTCGGATTGCCCTTCTTAAGAACAAACAACTGGTTGAGTTCCATCAGGAATCTGATGCGAATGTTTTCAACGTTGGTGATATTTATCTCGGTACTGTCAAAAAAGTAGTCCAAGGACTGAATGCAGCCTTCATAGACATAGGATATGAAAAGGATGCTTTTTTGCATTACTTAGATCTAGGACCACAGGTTCAGTCACTGAATAAATTTTCCAAGCAGGCGATTGGTAAAAACAATGCCAGCCCGAAGTTGACAGGTTTCAAAAATGAGCCTGATATCAACAAGCTTGGTAAAATCAGTCAGGTTTTGACCAAAAACCAGAGGATTCTGGTTCAGGTTGTAAAAGAACCTATTTCCACAAAAGGGCCAAGATTATCTTGTGAGTTGTCCATAGCCGGTAGATACCTGGTGTTGGTACCGTTTTCTAAAGCGGTAAATGTATCTAAACGAATAGGAGACGCCAATGAGCGGAAAAGATTGAGCCGTTTGATCAGCTCAATCAAGCCAGAAAATTTCGGAGTTATCATCCGTACAGTAGCGGAAGGAAAAGATATCCGCGAACTGGACAAAGACCTGACCAACCTCATCCAAATTTGGACTGATGGAGTGGCTGCTATGAAAACAGCAGAGCCAAGAGATAAAGTGATAGGTGAGATGAATCGCACCAACTCTATCTTGAGGGATGTTCTCAATGAATCTTTCGACAGTATAGTTGTAGATGATAAAGATCTCTATGAAGAGATTAAAAACTATGTCATCAAGATTGCTCCCGACAAAGAAAAGATCCTCAAGCTTTATCAGAATAAGGTAAAGGTTTTTGAGTCTTTTAATGTTGAGAAACAGCTAAAAACTTCTTTTGGAAAGTCTGTGAGTATTGCGAATGGTGGGTATCTCATCATTGAGCACACGGAAGCTTTGCATGTGGTAGATGTAAACAGTGGTAACAAGTCCAACCAAGAAGACAATCAGGAAATGACTGCTTTGAAGGTAAACCTTGAAGCAGCAGCCGAAGTAGCCAGACAATTGCGTTTACGCGATATGGGTGGAATTATCGTTGTTGATTTTATCGATATGCGTAAAGCAGAAAACCGTAAGAAGGTTTACGATAGAATCAAAGAGGAAATGCGAGATGATAGATCGAAACATACAGTCCTGCCTCTTTCAAAATTTGGATTGCTTCAGATTACGCGCCAAAGAGTTCGTCCAGAGTTGAATATTGCTACGCGTGAGGTATGCCCTACTTGTAGCGGAACGGGTCAAATCACAGCGGCAATTTCTATTGCAGATCAAATTGAGAAAACCGTGGATCATATCTTGACAGGACAAAACGAAAAGAAAATTGTCCTTACACTACATCCATACATCTATGCGTACTATACGCACGGTTTTATTTCTAAGCAGATGAAGTGGTTCTTCAAGTATATGAAATGGGTGAAGATGATCGAAGATTCATCTTTGGCTTTGACAGAGTACAGTATCCTCAACGGGATGGGAGAACCGATAGAAATTTAGAATTTTATACCAAGATCAAAAGACACAAGGGTATTTCGCACGAAGAGTTCTTCTTGAAAACCCCAAGTTTCAGTCTTTATCACATTTGACAACCCTCTTTGATAGGTCACACTAGCGAAGAGGGTTGTATTTATTCCGGCCCTATATTCTATGCCACCACCGAATAAGATTGTGGTATCAAACCCCTTGAATTCCTCAATAAGGTCATAGTCTTCTTCGAGTGGCTCACTAAATATTTTGATTTCTGGAGCAAGACCGACCTGAAAGAATACTCGAGTATCTGGCTGGATCTCATTTGTGAATAACTTCAACGAAATAGGTATTTGAAGATAGTTCAAGCGATATTCTTGTGATGGTGAAGATGGCGATTGTGCTGTTGGTTCATCTAGCTCTTCAGTTACGACAAACCCGACATACTTCGGAACGAAGATTAGACCCGTGCTGAAATAGTAAGTATCTGTGAGCTCGTGATCATATATCAATCCAAGAGAAAATTTGAATGAGTTTCCGATCGCTTCTACATCATTAAGACTATCTATCAAAGAAACCCTGTTGGAGGATATCGATGGAGAAAATTTCAATCCTAGTTTTGATTGACTTTTCGCAGCAGTGAAGATTAAGAGGAGAAGAACTATTAGTTGGTATTTTCTCATTGGACGGAGTTAAAAAGCTAAATTTGAAATCCAAAATTAAGGAGTATGAGGATAGTTATCATAGTTATTTCAGTTCTTTTCTTTGGGGCATGTGATTCGTCAAACCCTTGCGTAGAAACGAATAATATCACACCTGTTCCAGTTACCATTCCCTTCGAGCGTCTAGAAGAAGGACTTTTTAGCAATACAGATCAACTTGGAGTTGAAAATTTTTTAAATGAGAACAATACGTTTTCGAAAGTATTTCTCAATTCAGATCAATACCCGCACGATTCTATCCTTGCTTCAAGGATTTCTCGTCTATTACAGAATAAGTCAATTGATACGCTCTATCAAGAAGCGATTACAGAGTTTAACGATATTTCAGAATTGACCGGTACTCTGGAGGAAGGAATTGGGAGACTCAAATCACTTTATCCTGACATGCCAACTCCTAGGCTGCAGACAATTGTTACTGGTCTGTACAATGATTTATATATTTCTGATTCATTGATCATCGTAGGTCTGGATTTTTTTATAGGAAATAATGCCACTTATAAGCCTTTAGAAATCCCTGGATATGTCCTTAGGCGCTATAACAAGGAACACCTTCCTGCAATCATATTGAAATTTCTTGCTGGTGATAAAGTTCAAGCAGGCAATAACTCGACCCTCATATCTGAGATGATTGATTTTGGAAAGACCTATTACTTGACAAAAAGACTCATGCCATGCACTCCTGACTCTATTCTTCTTGGTTATTCCGCCATGGATATGAAACGTTCGTTGGAAAACGAATCAATTATTTGGGCGACATTCATTCAAAATGAGGCCCTGTATGATACCAACCATATATTGAAACGTCGATTTTTGGGTGAGCGTCCTAGTGTTTATGAAATCAGTCAAGATTGTCCGGGGAGAATTGGTGCGTGGGTAGGATGGAGAATTGTGGAATCCTATATGGAACAAAACGATGTGTCGCTTCTTGAATTAGTCAATCAAACAGATAATGATTTAATTTTCAGAGCTTCTGGCTACAAGCCAAAAAGCTGATGAATGATTTTAATAGAGCGACTGGAGTAATTTCTCTATTTGAATTTCTTTGCTGAAAGTAGACCTTGCTAGACTTCTGGCATTTTTCTGATAGGTCTGCAGTAAGCTAAGGTCATTTATTACCTCTTGGATTCTATCAACAAAGTCTTGTGGGTTTTCTGGGTTATAAGTGAATCCACATGCAGTCTCTTGGATTGTCTTGCCGATCCACCCCTCAAATGTTGTGATGATCATCTTACCAGCAGCTAACCCATCAAAAAACTTATTTGGACTACCTGTATGTAAGGCTTCTACATTTAGAAAGGAAACAAAAGCAGCATCACATGCGTCCAAACAATTTTTGACTTCTGTCAAATTTCCGAAAGGAAGGACGTCCAAATTCCTGATATTTTCAGCCTGCTCTTGAATCGCACCGTATCGTTGGCCTTCTCCCATCAAAGTGAACAGGATAGGTAGATTAGTTTTTTCGCAAAGCACGGCTACTTCCAGTAGATATTCGAGATGATTAGCTCGGCCAAAAGTGCCTGCATAGGCAACGCGCAAGGGATTTTCCTGATCTATTGGACTTTCCCTGATATTAGACCAGAACAAATCATTGTCTGAAAAATTTGTGACAACCACTACTTCAATGGATGGAGACTTACTGATGATATAATCCTTTATTGCTGGAGAAAGTGCTATCACTTTCTTGGCGTTTTGATAGCATTTTGTTTCAAACTTATAAATGATGTTAGCCAACCATTTATTCTTAATAATGCCCATTTTGATGGGAACCTCGGGCCACAAGTCCCCCACTTCGAAATAATACGGAACACCATATTTTCTTTTAAGATGCAGGGCAATAAGCCCTGTGGTTAAAGGTGTGGTAACTACATATGCGAGATCAACCTTATCCATCAACTTGGTAGCCTTCCTTTTCACCTGAGTTACGAATTTCAAAAACGCGATAATTCGTGAGAGAACCCCCATTTCATTTGAATAGGGAATATTCAAACGATGGATATCAATTCCAGCTTCATTTGATACTGAACTCGGCCGGTTATGACTTGTGATCACCGTAACTTTATGCCCAGCCTCCTTCATAGCTTTTGCTATGTGAAAGGAGCGCACGCATCCCCCTTCATCGGGCGTTCTGTAGTACTGATGGACATATAGAATTTTCATTGATGGTAAAGATTGTCACAGAATATCTCTAATGGTAATTTCGTCGTTAGAATTCCGAATGAACTTGCAAATCACGTTTGAATGAAGAATTTTTTTGGTCTGTTGATGTTGATCTTTTGTGGACTAAATGCACAATCGCAGAAAACAGCCCTGGAAATCTATACGGAGGCACAGCATACGAAAACGGTTAAATATCAATTTGATGACCGTTTTGAATATTTGCTGCTACAATCTGGATTTTCCAAAGAGGCAATCACGCGGATCCCTTTTAGCGATCAACGAATAATCAAAATTGATCTAGTTTATACCACTTTCAGCGAGGAGGCATCATTTGATCAGGCGAAGCTGGATCAAATGCGAATCACTAATTTATTAGAAATCAACCCGCAGATCACAATCAACAAATTTTTTGATTGGAACATTATTGGTCAAACCGGGTGCGAAAGTTCCCCGACTTGTCTTGAGTTCTTCCATGGATTTGTTATCTACTACGAACCATATTTTACAAAAGAGACCTCTAAAGCGGAACTTGATAGTATAAAGACAGATTTGAAAATGCTGGATCAGCAGATCATAAAACTCAAAAAAGAGTTGTCTCTTGATTACAAAAGGATACCGTGCGAATACCCAGAATCGCTGTATTCCATAGAAAACCTTTCGGAGAAACTCGAAAAAGTCTACGATTGCTCTGAGACATATAAAGGGCGCGTATTTTTTGATGTGTATATGGACTATGGTGGTCGAGTGAAGGAAGTGAAAGTGAACGGTAACTTATTTCCTTGTAAGGAAAAGCTCGCAAAATCGCTCATGTATATTTTGCAATGGAAACGAGGACTTACTATCGGAAAGCAACAATATGATTTGGTTGCCCATGGAATGGTCATTTTCCCAATTAAGAAGGAGAGTGTGCAAATACAGACTTTTGAGATAGCTCAAGAGTTGAAAGACCAATACCATATGCTACAACAATATTCACAATGCGTGGCTTATGAAGTAGACACGAGTTTTCTCCCGATACTTCCAAAAGTTCAGAAAAAAGTGGTTTCGAGCGTATTGTTTAGGAATAAAATTGACCCAGATCTGATCATAGTGGATGTCACGGGGAGTATGTATCCATATACCGCCGATTTGCTTAAATGGCTTAAGCTGCTTTCTTCAGAAAAAGAAAAGGACTTTGTGTTTTTCAATGATGGAAACGACAAGCCAACTGAAGAAAAAAGCATTGGTAGTACAGGAGGCTTGTATCACGTAAAAACGGCTGATATAATGCCTGCAAGGGACAAAATGTTTGAAGCGATGAGGGCTGGTGGAGGAGGGGATTATCCTGAGAATAATATAGAAGCGCTGCTCCTTGGTGTGGATAAATGCCCAACAGCACAAGAAGTAATTATGATTGCTGACAATTATGCTTTTCCACGAGATATTGAGTTAATAAGTCGGTATGGTGGCAAGATGAAAATTATTCTTTGTCATACTGAGAAAGGAATCAATACCAGCTATTTGGATATGGCAAAAAAGTATGGTTTTAGTATCCATACTCTAAATGATGACTTAGTGAGTCTTGGAAATAAGGTTAAGATTGAGGGTATCGAATATCAATTGGGACCTAAAGGTTATACAAGGTTGCGATAGTTCATGGCTTAAAAACGATATTGGTATTTTCAATAAAACCATTATCTTGGAACTATGAGGAAGATATTCATTCTCGTGGTTTGTATTATTTGTGTAAGCTGTAGAGCACCCATCAGCTATATCAATAATCTACCGCAGCCTTCGCTATTAGAAAAGCAAGGTGATTTAAACCTGAAAGCAAACCTCGGTGCGGATGCTAGAATTCTTCATAGCATAATTGATCTTGACGCGGCAGTATCTCCGCTGGACCATTGGGGAATCCGTGCTCATTTGACAGGAAAGATGTCTTCCAAATACTATAGCGAAATTGGCTATCGAGAGCTAGGGGTTATTTATTATACCCAAAAGGGGTCTGATATAAATGCAGAGTGCCAGGTGGGATTTGGTCAAGGTACTATTACGGGAGATAATTTCGTGAGCAGAAATCCAGATTACTTTACGCCGGCCTCATTCAGAAACAGCTTTTATAGGAACACATCTCGCTTTTCAAAAATGTTTCTTCAATCGTCTGTTCAATGGAATGTACCAAAAGAGGAAGGATTAATGCTCTCAACGGGTATTCGCGCGCAAAATGTCGCTTTCAGCGAGTATCGCTATGAAGAGCAAGATGACTGGTTGGTTGACGATCGTTTCAACACATTCATTTTGGATACATTTATTTATTCTAGTTTTCAGAAAGAACATTTTGGTTTTACATCCATGGTTGGTTACTCACTCCCATTTGAAACGAAACGTCTCACGCCTTTTGATGATCCTGTATATAGGAGGTTTTATTTTTCGCTTGGCGTACTCTTTTCGCTTAGCTCAAAATGATAATCTAATAAAATCAGTAGCTCAGGGGATAAGAATTATCCTTTTGGAGGGTAAATATTGAAGGGTTCACATATAGCTGGAGTAGAGATAGATATATAAGAGTGAAGTGAAAGATCCTAAGGTCATATGCCCGCTGATAATTCATCTTTAGTTTCTTTTTGAAAGGCCTCATTTTGAACTAACATCTTCAAGTATAAATCGACGAGGTATGAATTGTTCAATATGACTAGCTTGAAACCGTTTCTTATGGTTTGATTTGCAATAATCACATTTGATTCTTCACTGATTTTCTTAAGTACTAAAGGGTCTGCTTTGTCTACCCAATCATATACTCTTGTCTTTACGATGTGATCATAATCCAGCAAGGCATACTCATCAAACAGAACCAACTCCTCATACAAGTAGACATCAAACTCTCTTCTCATATGATCTCTTGAAAGGACGATTTCATCATTAAGTGCCTCGAGATTTAGCAATCCACTTTTGATGTTTTCATTGTCAATGATGCTAAGGTTTCCGGAGCTTGTCAATTCCTTAAAGGTGTTGTCATTGGGAGTGAACCCGTACCAGAAAAGGACATCTACCAGATCTTTTTCAAACTGTAGCTGTTCATCAAAGCTGCCGCTAACGGATTTGGTGTTTAATAGCTTGAGTGCTGAATCAGATGATTTTTCACGAATGGATTGCATGAATGTCAGAGACTCCACATCTTTCACCAAATCTTCCTGCAGGCTCTTAAGATACCTTGTTTCCTCAGTGTTTTCTAGGCGGTCGTCATTCCAATTGTCGAGGAGGTAAGCACCTAATATTCCGAGAGTGATTACGATGATTTCAAGTAGATATTCGGGCCATTTTTGGGAGAGAGTGGTGAGGATGCGTTTCATTTTGTCTTAATCACTGAATGGAAGCCTGCCTTCCTGCCGAAGGCAGGGATTAATAGATTTCACGGATAAGTGAATTTACATTTTGAAAGTTATTCAAATCTGTGCTCATCAGGCAACCTGTTTAATCAGTGTTTCAGACTTTTATCCTGGCCATTTTTTTGAAATAGAGAGATGAGCGTACGTTCCTTATTCTAGAAGTTATTAGAATCAGAGGTGTTGACAAGACCCCCGTTTTTTAGAGAGTGCTATTTAGTTACAGACTTCAAATGAAAGGAGGTCTAAAAACTGAAATTTTGAGATAGCGGAAGCTATGTGGCTGCATTTAACCTGTGCGATGGATATTGTTGACCAAATAGGGCTTTTCAAAGCGATTTATACCATGAACTACTGAGACTTTTACCCTTGATGTGGTATTGTTATATAGTGTTATATCGGAGTACTTTGAAGATAAAAACGTACTATGAAAATTCACCGATTAATTACACTTCTATCTATTGTTACGATGGCTTTATATTCAATGTCTTGTGAAGATGAAGAACCAACGAAGACAACTGATGTGATTGAAGAAGTAGAAGACACAACCACGAAATTACCCGAAGGCTATATTGTATTTGAAGCAGACACTTTTTATATCGTCTCAGCCGCACGCCTAAATGATCCAAATGCTCACAGATTTCAAATGAACTTGGCTACAGCTGCAGATATAGGGATTGCGTCAAATGACGGTAATCCAAAAAGCACTTGCATTCTTATACTTTCAAGTGCCGTTGCTCCAACTGCTAGTGGATCATATACACTTCTTGCTGAGCAAGGTGGGTTTAAAGAGGGTGAGGCTAATTTGAAACTTGGCTTCTTCAGTAATACAGATCACAAATATAAAGGACAGGAATTCTTAAGCACTGGCGGTGAGAGCTTTGATTACACATGGGATAGCAAGTATGAAATAACATTATCCGAAATAGAAATGACTAACTACTTTGATGATACGATCGTCATTGATTTAGATGGTGTAGTCACTTATTGATAAAGATTAACCCTCATAAAAAGCGCCAATAATTGTTGGAGCTTTTTTTATATAGGATGGAGAAGCCGAATCTTTTATATAATCGGTTCACATTACTAACTACAATCTTGACATCAACAATAGGCTCTTTCTAAATGTGCGGAAAGTAGTCTTTTCATTCTGCTGGTGTAGGGAATTGAGCTTTGGTTTCTTCAAGGTATTTGTGCCACTCTTTGAGTAGATCTGTGTAAATATCAGGGTTTTCACCTCTTAAGTCAACCTGTTCGGCTAGATCTGTCTTCAGGTTATAAAGCTTAAAATTTTCTTCACTGAATGGATTGGCGATGTTCACAATCTTCCAGTCACCCTTACGAACCATCGCATATTCTCTGTGCTCCAAGGCGAAAACATAATCAGACTCATGGACCATTTGACTGCTATTATTCAATAAGGCATTCATCGATTTTCCTTTTAGCGGATAGACCTTTTTTTCTTGATGAAATTCAGGATACTCGGTCTCTGCCAAATCATAAAAAGTGGGCGCTAGATCTTGAATCGAAGAAAAAGCCTTTGTGATAGACCCCTTTTCATTTACACCAGATCCAGCTATTATCATTGGGCTATTAATTCCACCCTGCGTCGTATATTCTTTGAAATATTTGAAAGGCGCTGCTCCTGCTTCTGCCCACTGAGGGCCATAGAAGATGAAGGATTCTTTATTTCCCATTTGCTCATAGTCGTCCGTGTAGTTTGCCTGGAGAAAATCACGAAAGTATGGATGATCGTAGAAGTCATTACCTGCGGCACCATTGTCAGACAAAAACACAACCAGGGTGTTTTCATATTTTCCCGCATCTTTCAAATACTTGATCAGGCGACCAATATTCACATCTAGGTTATCTACCATACCAGCGTAGAGCTCCATTTTGCGAGCTTCTTTTTTCTTTTGCTGAGGAGAAAGACTATCCCAGGGAATCACAGATGGATGTGTCTCTGGGAATTGAGCAGTTTCTGGAATTAAGCCGAGCGATTTTAGATTTTCAAATCTCTTAATTTTTAGAGCCTCATAGCCATCATCATACATCCCATGATATTTTTTCCAATTGCTGGAGTCCACCTGAAGTGGCCAATGTGGAGCGGTATAAGAAGCGAATGCGAAGAAGGGTTTATCATCTTTGTTTTCCTCAGAGAGGTATTCAATCAATTTGGAAGTATAAAAATCCGTCGAGTAGTCACCCTCATTCCAGTCTGCTTTTTGATCATTCTCCACGTAGGGAGAGATGGGGTCTTCTTTGAAAATCCCGAGCGAGCTGTAGTGATTTGCTCCGCCTTCCAGCAAAACAAAGGACTGATCAAAACCTTTTTGGATTGGGTAATGCGCTGCTTTATTACCCAAGTGCCATTTGCCTGTCATGGCTGTGAAGTAGCCAGATGCTCTTAAAACTTCCGGTATTGTTACGATCCTGTCAGAGAGATAACCTTCATAACCAAACGCATTGGACTGCAAATCTTGACTTCCCATTCCTGCTATATGATTGTCATTTCCCGTAAGCAGCATTGACCGAGATACTGCGCACATCGGGCCAGTGTGAAACTGAGTAAAAGACAAACCCTGTGCTGCTAATTTGTCGATGTTAGGAGTAGCAATTTCGCCTCCATAAGCGCCCAAGTCAGAGTACCCTAGGTCATCGGCGAGTATGAGTAATATGTTAGGTCGGGTATCTTTTTTTGAGGTAACATCACACCCCGTCAAAGAAACCATGACGCTAATGGATAATATTAAGAAAGGGCGTTTTATCATTTTCATTCTAGTTCCCATTTCTAACCCAAGTTAGTGAAAGTGAATTCTGAACACATCAAATGCTTGGCGCATTACACTTGTTTGCTCAAAGCATTTCCCTTCCATCCAACCTCAGGTAGGTCGGGTAGGTTTTGTTTTTCTAAGCGACTTCCGTATGCTAGCAAGAAGATCAAGATCAGCTTGACGAGTATATGAAGGAATCGCGGATGCGGTGCTTTGCCTGAAATACTTAAAGGAAATTTTAGCAGGATCACTTGTTTACAAACTTTTCGTAATAGGAAGAGCAGGATTACTTGTATTCGATAATTAGGAAAGATGCAGTAGTGGTACCCACATTGAGTACTTCATGCGAAGTAATCTTCTCTTTTTCGAAGGTGCTTCCTGTTTTCACTTCTACTTCTCTCGTGCCCTTTTCATCCGTGATTTTAAAAAGGCCACCTGCTATAGTGTATCCGATGTGTGGGTCATGATAATGCTTTTCATGTCCCACACCTGGAGGGAAAACACATTTTAGGACTCTAGCTTTTTCATTTTCTGAGAGGACGCTGCAGACGCTATTTCCCTTCCACCCAGCTTCCAGAGGACCTGGTAGGGTTTGTTTTTCTGCAGGACTTCCGCATGCTACCAAGAAGATCAAGATCAGCATGACTAATATCTGTAATCGTGGAAGCGCTGCTTTGCTTGAAGTGCTGAATTGAATTTTTAGCCTGAACATTGGTCGGATTTTGCGGAGAGAGAAGAGCGTATGTAGTTCTAATTTTTGATTTGATCATCTATCTTAACTATCAACACCGCTGATTTGTCTATGATCTGATCTCCAAACTCATTGATTAATCCATGGATATTATTGAAGCCCTTCATGGTAAGGTGCCTGTATTTCAAGCCCATAGTCAGCTCCTCATCACTTTGCTTTAATCCTGTAGTTTCGTAAAAGTCATCATCAAAATCATCTGAATCAAGATATTTGTATTCATCGTATCTGCTTTTTTTGATGTCTTCTATTAATTTGTCTGTGATGATTACCAATTGATCTTGAGCGGCTTTCAGCTCGCTCAGCTCACGTCTCATGTCGCTATTGATTAGTTTGAGAGATCCAGAATTGACCATTTCTTCGAAGGATGACTTTACAGGAAAGTATCTAATATATACGAGTTGAAGATCTGATCTTTCAACCAGCGATTTTATTGTCCAGCTACCTGAATCATAGAATTTTTGATAATTATCAATTTGCTCTCGATTTTCTAAAGACCTATTCTTTAAACGCTCAATGCGAGCAATGTCATCCAGCAAATCAGCTTTGAGATTTTGTAAATATTCTCGCTTTACATTTTTTTCCTTCTGAATATCATTCCACCCGTCTATCTGTACAGCGATCATAATTCCAACCACAACCAAAAAAATCTCCCCAACGGCATAAAGAAGATAATTCCAAACTTTACCTTGATTGATCATTTTGCTTCGGATTTTTCGGAGGAGGAAGAGCATGATTATTTTTTAAGGCTTTCGGCTAATGATTCCGCATAGTCATAGGTAGTCGAGTAAACTTCATCTCTCACGGCTATGGTGGACAAACGTCTGGTCAGTAGTCGCTTAAAATCCGGATTATTTTTAATGAAAAGATAGACTTTCGTCAAATCCGCATTAAACGATTCCGGAGGTTTACAGGGCTTGAATTGTTGTATTTCAAACGTTCCAACTTCGAAACACTCTTCCCAGATAAACTCCTGAATAGCGATCGGAACTACCCCTCTGATAAAATCTCGATAGGCCACTACGCCTCCTACCAGTTGTGAGAGCTGTTCTGGAGAATCTATGTAGTAGTTCGACATCCTATTGAGCAGCGAATCATTCCCAATGTATTGTAGAAGTCCTGTGCTTTGCAGCTCGTTATAGGTAGTAGTAGAAGTCTTAAAAGGCCAAAGCTGGCTTGACTGAAAAGCTGCATAGACGAACTCCCACTGCTTATCGAGATCGTCAGTGTTTTCCTTCTCCATTTCGTCCAAAGCATATTTACCATATTGGTAAACGATATCAAAGAATCTCATTCGTACATCTATGGCTTTTAGATCAGCAGTCAAATCATTTAGAAGTCGGTTTCTGTATTCTTGGCCTAATGCACGGTTTTTTTGCTCTTGGTTCCAATCATCTATTTGCACGGCGATGAGTATTCCTATCACGACCAAAAAAATCTCGCCAATCGCATATAGAAAGTAGTTCCAGACTTTGCCTTGAGTGATCATTTTGTTGCGGATTTTTCGGAGTAGAAAGAGCATAGTTTTCTAGTTTTCGAAAGACTTATTTAGCTCACCCTTGATATGTTGATTTAGCTCAATTATTTCATTTTCAAGCTATTCACTCCGTATGAGCATAATTCTGGCAAAGTTAGAACTGGTCTGTATAAGTAATAGCCATTCGTTATTTTTTCGGAGTTCATCATAATTAAATGGGATAAGTCTCTTATTTAGGGATCCCGTGAAGTCTCCCATTGAGAAATTCTTCATCGTTAAGGGAAAGAAGATATTTTGAACGGCATGAACCCGCTCATTTTCATACTTCCAGTAATAAGGAATAGATCGCTCATAAAAATCAGAGAGATGTATCCTGAGTGAATCATTACTAATGATATCAATTCCTTTACTCTCCATAAGCGTGTAACCACCAATACTTGGATTGAAATGAGGGCTTCGAGTCAATACGTAAGCGTATGAACCTAACAAGTCATTAAAACCGTCTGAAGAAAAAAAGTTATCGATCAATGCTGAGTCAGCGCTCATGGTATACTTGTATCCCCATATATCATCGCGAATTTCTTCAAGATCGCCATCCAAATTTGTTGAGATTTCCATTAAGATCTTTTTTTCTGCGGCTTTACGTTTATTCCCTTCACTCCAATCATCTATGCTTACCGCAATCAATATTCCCACTACTACCAGTATGATTTCTCCAATGGCATATAGCAGATAAGTGATGATTTTGTTGCGTGCCTTGCCGGCAGGCAGGTCTGTGGAAATCAATTTTCGTCGGATATTGCGGAGGAGGAAGAGCATATATTATCCAATAATTTAAGGTTTTATTTTCTTAAGCTCAGACTCAATATCAGATAAGGTCTGTTTGGTGTCAGCTGTGAGCTTGGATAGTAGCGCTAGATGAATGCTAGGAATGGTCGCTCTGGATTTGATCATGTTGGTCAATTTGATCTCGTTTTCAAGAAGTGCGAGTTTCTCACGGGTAAAAGCAATATGAGCCTCTTCTACAGGAGACATCCCCTTAGGCCTTTCTATATCCAGCGTGGGAGTAAATTCAATGTCGGCTTCTATCACCATAAAACGCTGGTCAACTATGGCTTTGCTCTAGGTGTGGTCCACATGGTTTTCATTATTGGTTAAAATGACTTTTTCTAACCTGCTTAATTCCTGATAGAAGCTAATAATTTGATGTCTAAGTATTGGATTTGAAATGATGCGCAAGTTCCCTGTAGACTTCATGTCTTCATAGGTAGGATCCACACCTAAGAAGGTCAGCCTCATCCTAAGTCCACTTACCAAATAAATAAGTGTATCTGGGTTTTCACGAGCCAATTTCTTTACACCATTCTGTATGAGGTAGTTCGTCGCCTTTATGCATTTGTTCTCAAAAACCATTTGCTTAGAGATGGCACCTAGCTGGTCATTCAAGTCCGCTTTTAAGCTTTCGAGATAGGTTACCTCCATTTTACGCTCTATTCGGGACTGGTTCCAATTCTCCAACTCGAAGGCCCCGTAAATACCAATAATTAATACCAGTATTTCAAGGATGTATTCGGGCCATTTTTGGGAGAGAGTATGTAATATTTTTTTCATATGCGGAGAGCTAGTGCAGGCAAGCTTTTTAATGGCTATTTGATTGTTTTAATCATTTTAATGTGTGTTTTCGGAGGAGGAAGAGCATTAGTAGGTATTCTTGATTGCGAGTTCTTGATCAATAAGTGCGAGGATCTTATTCAGCTTGTCGGAAATACTTTGTTCATAGGTAAGCCTGTTCTGTTCCATAGCAGTTTTCATTACCATTATTCCTAAAAAGGTACGGTCATCCATAAGTTGATCTCTGGCTTGTATTACTTCTTTCTCGCTATATCTTTTATTAGTAGTGAGGTAATCATAACTCTGGTAAAGGGTGTTATTTCCCAAAACGGGTGCATAAGCGGCACTTCTTTCTAATAGTAAGGTGGTAAGATCAATACTGAAGGCTTCATCTTCAAAACCAAAAGTAATTTCTGCAGAGTAAGCGGCTAGGAGCCTTTTGAGTTCTGTGTTTTTGAGTAGGTCAGTTTTTCCAGAGCTAATAAGCGCGTCATAGGTGCCATTGGTTGGTTCTATTTTCCAATAGGAATAGGCTCCCCAATAGAGATAAATGGCCAACGAATCAGGAGCAATGGATCGGTCATCTTCTATCAGTATTTTGTTCAGCTTGGCTTGACGATTTACTGCTTGCGTCTGCTCCCCGATTGTGCTATCAATATTTATCTTGCTTTGTAAGAAATCTTCCTTTAGGGATAAAAGTGTTCTGACTTCTTCCTTATTTTCTCTTCTTGTCTCATTCCATTCACTCACTTGGAGCGCCAAAAGAATCCCTATCATGACGAGTACAATCTCCCCAATGGCATATAGCAAGTAGGTGATGAATTTGTTGCCTGCCTTGCCGGCGGGCAGGTCAGTTGAAATCAATTTTCGGCGGATTTTTCGGAGGAGGAAAAGCATACTATTCTAGTGATTTTAGCAGATCCTGTGTTTGGGTTTTAATATTCTTAAGTGCAGGGAGTATCAGCCGATAGTAGTCTCGCTTTTGGCCATTAAGACCATTGAATTGGGTCATTAGCCTGTTCGCATCTATACCTATCCAAAAACGCTCGTATAAAGGACCTTTTTTGATAACTGCCGTAGGGTAATCGGTAGGATAATCAGAGATGAAGCTTGTGACAGTGGAGATATAAGGAGTTATTAAAAATTGAGAGGTCATGGCAATATGATTTTGTGCTTGACGAAATACAAACAACTTATTGCTCAAGGTACCTCCAAGTATGGACATCTTTCCGGAGGAGATCAATTCCTCTGTGGTATTGTCATTGAAGTCAAAAAATGCTTGGATAACAAGGTATTTTTCAGATTCATTTCGGACAATATCAAATAAAGTGTCTACTGTCGCTAGCGGGTGAGATAGTCTTTTTTCGATTGATTCTATTTCGATGAGGTCTTGTTCAATATCTAGTATGAGCTTTGCAAGCATAGTTGTGTCCCTCTGAAGGTCATTGACTAAAGAGCTTTTATAGCTTTTGGCTATCTCTTCGTTTTTGCTAGATTCATTCCAGTCGTCTATCTGCACCGCAATGAGGATTCCTACTACTACCAGAAAGATTTCACCAATAGCATAAATGAGATAATTCCAGACTTTACCTTGATTGATCATATTATTGCGGATTTTACGGAGGAGGAAAAGCATTTTTATTGAGATGGTTGATCTGTATGCGATAGGAGCGCCTCATTTAGCGTTTCAAGAACATGAAGTCTGATGAGGTAATTGCTGATACCCCACGCCTGATTATCCAAATTGTTTTCAAATTCTCTTTGCTGAAATAGTAATTGATTAGTGGATTTAAACTTTGATTTGCCATTTTTAGATAGTAGGCCATAGTAATCAAGATTTTTCATCGAACCATTTTTAGCTAAATAGGGTAGAAATATGGATTGACCGATTTGGTCCATGGAAGCATATGATTCTGCCTCCTCGTCCATTGCTGCTACCCAGTCAAAAATGAACATGCGCAATGAGTCCGAAGTGATCAGGTTAATTTTGCCTGATGATATCAACTCGAGCACGACCGATTGACTGGGGTTGAAATCATCGTACTCGATGCTTAAAAAAACCAAACTATCAAGATTGTAATCTTGTAATACAGTTTCTGGCTCACCTATCAATTTCAAGGTGGCTGAAATCGCTTCCAAACAAGTTTCATTGATTTTGATGGTCGATAGAAGTTTATCCCTATTCTTTAAAAATTCACCATGGAGATCCCTCAATAATTGCACTTCTTTTTTCGCATTTGGACGATCTTCATTCCAATCGTCTATCTGCACAGCAATTAAAATACCTACAACAACAAGGACGATCTCGCCAATGGCATAAAGCAGGTAAGTTAGTATCTGATTTTTTTGAAGCATTTTTCGTCGGATTTTTCGGAGGAGGAAGAGCATACTTTTATTTTTCCTTGTTGATAAGGCCAATCAGATATTGCACTTGATTCTGTGCATTCTCATAATAGTAGGTCATGCCTGGAACGCGGACGTAATATGCCTTGATTAAATTTTTTGCAGTATTATCATTTTTTAAAGCGTTTAAGTCGATTGGGGATGCACTTCGTGTATCCTCATCAAGGTCTACCTTAGAAATCAAACAGTCAAAAACTTCGTCATTAATCCTGTCAAGTTTTTTTTCTCTTAGGTTCAAGATGAAATAGTTTTCTTCATATAGCGTAGTGATTGCTCTTCTGAGCGAATCATTTGATATGATATCTAACCCCCTTGCTAACAAGTTCTGATAGGCTGAGCTATTCTTTACGAAATAGGTAAAGTTTACACTGTAGTAAAGTAGCGTGCTTAGTGTATCTATGTCTGGTTCTGAATTTTCGAGTTCGCTAATAATCTGCTTGCGAATATCAACTCCATAATTAAGTCGTAAAATATTTCCTTCTAGCTGATTTAAGTCCTGCTCAAGATTGGTTTTCATTTCTTCTAAAATTGAAATTTCAATTTTACGTTGTTCTTTCATTTTGTAGATACTATCTATCTCGACAGCAATGAGAATCCCAGCCACCACCAAGATAATCTCGCCTATTGCATAGAGTATGTAGTTCCAGATTTTTCCTTGATTGATCATTTTATTGCGGATTTTTCGGAAGAGGAAGAGCATATTAGCTTAATTATTCCCCTCCTTGGAGGGGTTAGGGGTGGGTTTTATATTCATTTCAATCCAATACAAAAGTTCATTCATTACCCAGTTTAGGTTTTTCTTTATATCAAGGTCTTCAAATCGGATGAATTTCACTCCTAATGCCTCAAGTCTTTGTTGCCTTTCAAGATCTTTCTCAGGTGCATCGTCATGCGTATGACTTTCACCATCTATCTCAATGACCAACTGAAATTCTTTGCAATAAAAGTCAACAATGTACCGATCGATAGGAATTTGTCTGCTGAATCGAACACCAAGTTGTTTGTTTTTAATTTCTTGCCACAAAAGCACTTCGCTTAGCGTCATATTTTGCCTCAACTTTTTAGCCAAGAGTACTAATCTTTGGTCATATGGAATGATATTATTTTTCATTTTTTCCACCCCTATATCCCCTCCAAGGAGGGGAGTTTAATTATGTTGAAGATTTTACGGAGAAGGAAGAGCATATTTAGGGTTTTGACGGTAGGAGGTTTGCTGCTCTGTTTGGGGATTCAGCAAAAGTGTCTTTATACTTCTCTCGAATTACTTTTCGGAGTTCAATTGTGGATGCCATGAGTGCGGGAAACTCAAACAGCATGTTGCTTTCGTATGCCAATTTAACTGTGATCAACCCTGTAAATGAAGTTAAGAATGCTTGTCGATTGATGCTTTTCCATCTTAGGTTCTGGACATGTCGAGAAAACCCATCATCGGCTACAGGATATTTACTTGAGTAGCCAGTCACATAATCTACGAAGAAGCCAACGCTCAGGTCATTAATACTTAAGGCTCTTAATTGGTTGTAATTATGAGCAACCAATCGGTCGTTCAAATCTTTGTCGAAGAGATCAATATTACCCGTGCTCACGAGCGTCTGATAAGTAGATCGATGCAATTCTGGATTCGTAATTAATTGTAAACTAAATCCACCCCTGGCGATGCTGATCATGCTATCAATCGGGTGGTCGGACAGATTGATCAGTTTGATAATTTCGTTAATTCGTTTTGTGTCTTCTTCGAGGAAAGCGATGTTTTCCGCCAGCATTGCAGAGTCCAAGCGGAGGTCCTCATCCAAAGCCAAAATATAGTTTGCTTGGAGTTTTTTCATCTTTTTGTTTTCGACCGCATTATCTATCTGCACAGCAATTAGTATCCCAACTACTACCAGAATGATCTCTCCAATAGCATATATAAGGTAGGTCAAGACCTTATTACCAGTAAGCAGTTTTCGGCGGATTTTTCGGAGGAGGAAGAGCATATTATTTAGCCAGTTCGTCTTGAATGAGGGTCAGTACTTTTTTCGCTTGCGCGTTGCTTTGAATCAAGTTGTAACGATAAGTGGCCATAAGTGAGTAAACGGCCATAATATCATTGATCCCGGCTTCTGACCGTACGAATGAGGGGTCAAAAAACCGACGCTGATCTAAGGAGTAGTAGTTTCTTGCTCTGACAATAAAATCAAGCGTGTAGTCAACATAGTTGTTGTCATAATACTTGTATGAAATATTATACTGTTTGTTGAGTTTATAATAACTTGTCTTGATGGATTGATTGGTGATAAGTTCCCAATCCCCGCTGGATATCATAGACTGAAAGGTTTCTGTACTTGCTACAAAGTTTATGGTGATGTAAAGATTCCAAAAGAGCGAGTCGATCGTTTTCATAGGCATTGGAGACTCATTTCTTAAGATTCTAACCAGACTGCCTAGACGTTCCATTCTTTGCTCATAGTAACGTATCGATTCGCCTAAATCAGTAGTATCGGATTTAAGATCTTCTTCTAATAGTAAGAGGTACTCTCTTCCTTTTTCATCATCTTTTCTGTCTTCATTCCATTCTTCCACATACAGTGCAAGGAGGATACCCAGGATAATCACCAGGATTTCTAATAAGTATTCCGGCCATTTTTGATAAAGGGTGGTGAGTAGGCGTTTCATTTCGTAGCTTGTTCCTTACTAATCAGTTCGAGTATTCGCTTATTTTGATTTTTGATAATATCTAACTCCGCCTTAACCGTCATTTTATTTGTCTGTCTCATGTTCAAATAATCCTCAAACAATGGATCTTGAAAAAGGGCAGGAGTATTTGATTGAAATTTACTCTTCTTGCTACCTCCAAGCAAATCTCCTATTCGAACATATTTCTTAAAAAAGTCTTGACTTTTAAAGTGATGCTGGCTGGTTATTTCTACTTCTTCGCTAAGGTCCATAACTAAATCAGTCCAACTGAACAGTAAATTACGAAGTGTCTCATTTTTAATTAAGTGTATTTCACCTGATGAAATACCAGACCTAAGCGACCCATTAATTGGGTTAAACGTCCAGTTATACCAAAGACTAGAAATCAGCAGATTTAAGGAATCCTGGTTAATGTTGATCTCCTTCCCAACAAGGTTGCGAGCAGTAATACATGCATCAATTACCACTCTGTCGTATTTCTCTACAGAATCGATTTGCGATAAGTTAGTCTTGAATTCTTCACTAAGGGCTTTTAGAAGAACAATTCTATTGTCATTGTCTTTATTTTCTTCCTTCCAGCTCTCAAGAGCAAAAGCTCCATAAATACCAATAATCAATACGAATATTTCCAGGAGATATTCTGGCCATTTTTGGGAGAGGGTGAGGAGGATGCGTTTCATAGTCTCAAGTCTCCTCTTGGGAGCGGTTCGACGTTTCGAAGATTTAGAGGTGGGTTTATTGGATACGTACATGACCCACCCCTTGCCCCTCCAAGGAGGGGATTATTAATATATTTTTGAGAGAGGGTGGTGAGGATGCGGTTCATTTTGTCTTAATCACTGATTGGAAGTATACTTTACTTTTTATTGTAAATCTGCCTGATAGACTTTTAGTTTTTGATTCAAATCCTTGATTCTTGTATTATGTCCTTTGAGGTAATCTACGTACCTAACAAACAATATATTTCTGGTAAACACCAACCATCTGGCTCTTGGGACGAAGTGCTGAGGATCTATGTTGGTCCAGACTGTCTTAAATACAAGACTGGTAGTATCTGATGCTGCAGCGTATCGTTTCACATACTCCTCCAGTGGATCTTTGTATTGTTGGCTGTATATCGCAATATATCCAGAGGCTCTTTCAAGAGCTTCGTAGACTTGGTGAATGTTAGTTTTGATCGAGTCGGGCAGAAGATCAAAAACACCCGACGATTTCATGTTTTCATAGGTAGTATTGTTATAATCAAAATGCAATGTCCAAGGTCCTTCAAACTCATATTTCATGATTTGCAATATCGTATCGAGTGTTGCCTGAGGGTGATCTATTCTTTCGAGAAACGCAGCGTTTTTCTTGGCAGCTATTTCATGATATTGAAGATCTTCGGCTACACTGATGCTGTCTTTTTTTAATTCTTCTATCATGAAATCAAGACTCACCCGAATGCTTTGATTTTCCTTTTTGTGCTGATTCCAGTCGTCGATCTGCACCGCAATCAGGATCCCCACTACTACCAAGAGAATCTCCCCAATGCCATAGAAGAAATAGGTGACGACCTTATTGCCAGCCGGCCGGTCTGTGGAAATCAATTTTCGCCTGATTTTGCGGAGGAGGAAGAGCACGGGCTATTGTTTGTTTTTTTGCTTAAGATGGTAGGTATATAAGCTTCTGACCTTCACTTTTAAGGTATCGCCTTTTATCAAAAATCGTTCTGTCCCTGTGACTGTGTAGCTGGAATCTGCTAACTGGAGTAAAGGAATATTGAGTTGTCCGGGAGCTGTAATTTGGAGCTGTTGCTCGTGCCATAAAATTTCAATTATATCTGCAGTAGCCAATGGCATTTGACTTAAATCATGCGCTACGTAGATGCCATATATCCCGGTGTAAGCAGCGCTATCCTGTGCAATAAAAAACGATTCCATTTTAGAGGGGCTATTAGGTTGTAGTAACTCATCGATAGCTATATAAGCTTGCACAGCATTAATTTGATAAGTCGCTACAATGGGGTGTTGATTATAAAGCCAAACCCAATAGGTATATGTAAAATTTTTATAAGTTGGATCATTGACGAAAAAATCAAGAATTTCACCTGAGGATGGATGTACAAGCAGGGAGTCTGTACCATAAATTTCATGAAGGTAGTAGTAAGGTAATCGGTTACGAATATATTGTCCATACTCATATGTACTTAATTTCATCGAGCTATTGGCGGACTCCAAATCAGATTCATTTTTATAAACGTTTTGAAGCTTATTGATGACCGATTCATATTCTTTTGGAATTTGCTCAAAGTTCGCCAAAAAGTTATCATACCCTTTGCGGTTCATGTGAAAGGGTTCATAATTAGAAATGGTCCACATGAGGCTGGGGTTTTCCTTGTAGGAGGCTCCCGTTAGTTGGTTTCTTAGTATTAATTGTAAGAGGGAGTCTTTTTGATAAAAGTAATATTTCATCAATTGGTCTATTCGTCCAATATCACCCTGCAGCTCTTCTTGGATTTGCCTCAGATAGGAATTGGCGATTTTCTTCTTATCAGTTTCATCTTTCCAGTCATCTATACTCACAGCAATCAATATCCCTATCACCACCAACAAAATCTCCCCAATGGCATAGATCAGATAGGTCACGACCTTCTTATCAGTGGAGATCAATTTTCGGCGAATTTTTCGTAGGAGGAAGAGCATTTGTTAGTTGGTGAAATTTCATTAGGATCAGAAAGTTAGCTTATACCATCTTTTCTAAGCTAGAGCATTGACCAATTTATAGCTAGAAGCGTCAAAGTTGAATATTTTCAGAGCATACCCAAGAAACTTATGTATTGAGCTGCTATATTTGGGTTGTGGAAAATAAGCAATTAATAAAAGGTAGCCTCAGCATAATCATTCTGAAGCTTTTGGGCGATAAGTGTAGGATGTACGGTTATGAAATTACTCAGCATGTGAAACTGATCACCAAGGGCGAAATGGAAATTACCGAGGGGGCTCTGTATCCCGCCTTGCACAAATTGGAGGCGGATGGGTTCATCGCTTCAGAATCGAGTAAGGTAAACGGGCGAGTAAGGAAATATTACTCACTTTCAGAGGAAGGAAAGAAGTCGTCATCAGCCCAGCTAGACGAGTTGGCTGGGTTTCTCAAGAATATCAATTTATTGCTCAACGCAAAACCTTCAAGTTTATGAATAAGATTACAAATGATGAGTTAAAAACTTTGAGAGACCACCTCTTAAAGAAGCCTTTCAAATATGAAGAGGTCTTTGACGAAGTGTTGGATCACTATGCCTCTGCCTATGAACAATCAGAATTGTCTCTCGAAGAAGTGATTTCCAATCAGGATCATCAATTTCCTAATAATAAGATAGAGGACATCAACAGGAGGTACTATAATGATCTCAGGCGTCACTTACGGAAAGACCATTTTTCTATATTTCTAGGGAATTTTCGCTGGCCGCAATTGCTTACTACCCTATTATTGGCCGTGCTATTCTTGGCTCTTGGACCTTTAGTTGTTCAATATAAGCTGTTAGGAATTGTCCTGTTCTCCACGTTCGTTATTGCTCCTATGTTTTTTGGTTTATTCTATTACTCGAAATGGGGCTACCGAAAGCTCTTAGGTAAAACCAAGCTCAAAAATGCGCATGCAGAATTCTTTGGGGTTGCTTTAGGATTTATTTTAGGGTACGCTCAAATACCCACTTTTATTAGGGTTTTTTATAATGAGGATTTCAAAATGCTGCAACATCACTGGTTACTCACGGCAGGCATTTTATTTCTTGGGATGATATTATTTACTACCTCTATGAAGATGATCTTCGTCAAGATTAGGCCAGCCATCAGTTGAATGTTTCAGATTTAAAAAGGGAATAAAAAAACCCGATTCGTAAGCGAATCGGGTTATTTAATGGGTAATAATTCCTTTTTGGAATTAGTGCTTCTTAGAGTGAAAGTGGGTTTCCATTAATATCTAACATGACAGGTTCTCCCAATCCTAGCTTTTTCACTTCTTCTAGCTGAGTAGCACCATCTCCCACTACGAGGTAGATCATATTGCTTTCGTCCATATACTTATTGATGATGTTTTTATAATCCTCAAGAGACATTGCTGTCAGCTCGTTTTGCTCTTCTTCCATGAAGTTTGGTGACTTACCAAACTTGCTGATTTCATGAAGCATATTGAGTTTAGCACCCAAGCTTTCAAATGCTCGTGTATTGGCTTTTAGCACTTTCATTTGCGTCATCTCTACATCTTCATTTGAAAAATTTTCAGCATAGTCACCTAGCATTTCTTTCATGATCTCCAAAGAGGGAAGGGTGGCATTGGCCCGGACACTTGAAGTGGCGACAAATGGCGAAACTTCATTGGTTTGCCTTATGTATGAATAAGCACCATAAGTGTAGCCTTTTTCTATTCTTAAAGTCTGGGTAAGTTGACCACTAGATCCTCCACCAAGTTTTTCATTAGCATAGGTGACTTCATTATAATCTTGGTTTTTTCCTGATATAGAAAGCTTTCCGATGTAAATCACCGACTGCTTAGATCCAGCAAAGTCAATAAAATAAAGTTGATTTCCTTCTTGAGCTTGAGGAATTTGGTAGTCAGGTGCCGATACATCTTTAGACTCCCATTTGAGTCCAGCTAATTGATCCATTACTTCTTTTTGGCTGATGGCTCCAGCTACATGGAAGTCAGCTACCGAAGGAGAGAAATTTTTCAGATAGTAATCTTTTAGATCGTCCAAATTGATGTTTTCTACTGTTTCTAAAGTGCCACTCGAAGGGATTCCCATAATGTGATCTGGACCATACACTAGTTTGTTGAAAACTGTGGAAGCGATGGCTGTAGGACTTGCCTCTCTTCCTTTCAGCTGGGTGAGTTGTGATTGTTTTAGTCTTTCAAACTCTTTTTCATCCCAGCGCGGCTCCAAAAGTATTTCGCTGACAAGGGCAAACGTTTCATTAAAATTTTTACTCAGACATGATGCCGATATCCGTATTTCTTCGCTTCCTGCAGAGACGTTAATTGACCCTCCTAATATTCCGATGGCTTCTTCTAACTCAGCTGGTGTTTTTGTCATTGTTCCTTCGGTCATAAGGTCCCCAAGAAGAGAGGCTACTCCAGATTTGTCCATAGGATCGTAATTATGTCCACCGTCAATTGTTAAGTCAAAATAGACCAAGGGCAATTCCCTGTTTTCGATTCCTAGGAGATTCATACCATTTTCTAATGATGAACTCCAAACAGTAGGCGCTTTCAAAAGTGGCAATTCTCCAAAAGCTGGTTCAGATCTATCAAACTTAGTAGGCGTTTTCTCAAACTCGGCTACTTCTCCTCTAGTGGTGTTTTCAGCAGCCACATCTGCTACAATCTCCTCAATGAAAACCTCGGCTTTTTCACTATTTGCCACAGCTAACTCAAGCTGCCCAGCTGGGACGACACTCGTCATGAGATAATTCTGCCCTTTGATATATTGATTGTATACCCGAACAACGTCTTCAGCTGTCACAGCATTTGTAAGTTTTGCTGCCTTAGTTATATAACTTGGATCATCCACAAATTCATTGTCTTGTACCAGTTGGAAAGCTTTGTTTAGCACTGTGCTCACACCCTGATAAAGATTTGTTTCCTGTTCAGCCTTGATGCGTTGAAGATCTTTTGCGTCTATCCCGTTTTCCTCAAACCTTGATAGACCTTCTTCTATTGCACTTTTGAGGTCATCTAAGTCTATATCAGCATTTGCTCGCACACGAAAAACAAACTCACCTGCGATCTCACTAGAGCTCTGATAAGTGTTAGCATTTGGCGCTAATTTTTTCTCCTCTACGATGACCTGATAAAGAGGTGATTTTTTGCTCCCGCTGAGTAATTCTCCAAGTATGCTCAAAGCATAGCTATCAGCGTGATACTCCTCTACCGTAGGGAAAACCATACGTAATTCGGGTAGCTTGGCAAAATTATCTTCGAAAAAGAGAGACTTAGTTTCTGATAAAGTAACAGGTTGTGGCTGTGGTTTTTCTACTTCAGGACCTTTACGGATTTCTCCAAACCACTGCTTTACTTTCTCCTTAGTTTCTATAGGATCAATATCTCCAGCAATTACCAAAGTAGCATTTCCAGCTCCATAGTATTGCTCGTAAAATTCTTTCACATCATCCAGAGTGGCAGCTTGTAAGTCTGGCAAAGAACCAATGACCGTCCAACTGTAAGGGTGACCTTCAGGGTAAAGGTTTTTGCGAATGATTTCATCAGTGTAGCCGTACGGAGCATTGTCTACTCGCTGGCGTTTTTCGTTTTTCACCACTTGCTTCTCAGCTTCAAGCGCATCCTTGGTCACTGTGTTGATCATATAACCGAATCTGTCTGAGTCAACCCAAAGGATTTTATCAAAGGCGTCCTTCGGAACTACCTCATAATAGATCGTCCCGTCAGACCAAGTACCGCCGTTTCTGCTTCCTCCCCACTCTGGGATTAGTTTACGGTTGGCACCTCTTGGCACATTTTCAGAATCATTGAAAGACATGTGCTCAAAAAAGTGAGCAAAGCCTGTTCTTCCTGGCTTTTCACGATTGGAACCCACGTGCATGAGTGTTGCTACTGCAACGATCGGATCAGAATGGTCTTCGTGTAAGATCACTTCTAGGCCATTGTCGAGAGTGAACTTTTCATAAGAGATTTTAAAGTCTTCTTTTGAGTCAGAAGGCTTGTTGCAGCTCATCATGAGCGCTAAGCCAATGAGAAATAGGGTAAGGGCGGTTTTCATAAATTAGGTTTTGGTTTCTACAATATCCATTAACATACGGAAAAACCAAAACGAATTGTGATAACTGGTAATGGCAACTTTTGAAATTGAGCGGATTATTAAAAAGCGGTTAAGAGACTAGCAAAAAATTGATCATTAAGCGGAGCCTAGTTTCTCCCAGTACCTACAAAAGCTTGTGATTTTACACTCTTCACATTTCGGCTTTCTAGCGAGACAGACATACCTGCCATGGAGGATGAGCCAGTGATGAGCTTTGTGAATGTATTCGTCAGGGATATGTCGGACGAGTTGTTTTTCAACTTCCAGAGGGGTCTTTGCTGTCTGAGTGACCAGTCCAAGTCTTTTTGAAACTCTGAAAACGTGCGTGTCCACAGCCATGGCCGGCTCATTGTATAATACAGACACAACTACGTTTGCAGTTTTTCTGCCGACACCTTGCAGTTTGATAAGATCTTCATGTCTTGCCGGCACTTCTCCTCCAAAGTCTTCCATGATCATCTTACTAAGTGCCATCAAGTGCTTTGCTTTATTATTAGGATAAGACACACTTCTGATAAGTCCAAAGATTTCATCGAAAGTCCCATGAGACATGTGCTCTGCAGTGGGGAATGCTTCAAAAAGAGCTGGCGTTACTTTGTTGATACGCACATCGGTACACTGCGCACTTAGCACCACTGCCACTACCAATTCAAATGGGCTGTTGTAATTCAGCTCCGTTTGCGGGTCTGGAAAGGCATCTCTAAAATACGTAACGAAAGCTTCGAACCGCTCTTTTTTGTTCATATACAGTTTTTGTTCGGGAAAATACCGAACAGGATTCTAAACAGACTGTTTATGATAGTTATTAGAGAAATCAAGAATTCTGTTAATAACGCGATCAGATGGCGTTCTCATCGAGCGCTCCAAATCTTCGTGAATTGATTTCAATTCATCTAGTTTTTGTTGCATCGAAGAGTCTGCGATCAAGGTCTGTTTGAGCGCTTCGCATTCAGTTGTACTTAGTTCGTTGTAAATAAATCTTACAAGGTCATTTTCTGTAAATGTTTTGATCATAGGCAATATTCTTACTTTGTAGCTTTTTCCTTAGGTTAATCAAAGCATACCTCATTCTGCCTAGTGCCGTATTGATACTCACTCCCGTGGAGTCAGCTATTTCCTGAAAACTCATTTGCATATAATGCCTCATCACCAATACCTCCTTTTGAGTTTCAGGGAGCTCCTGTATATACTGCTTGAGCAGATTGTATGTATCCTGTTTTATATGTTCACTTTCTATAGAATCTTCAGAAAACTCCAACGAATTGAACACATTGCTACCATCTTCCATGATGATCTCAGGATTGCGCTTGGCTTTCCTGAAATGATCAATCGCTAGATTGTGGGCAATACGCAAAATCCAAGGAAGGAATTTCCCTTCTTCATTGTATTTTCCATTTTTGATCGTTTTGATAGCCTTAATGAAAGTGTCCTGCATGAGGTCTTCCGCCTGATAGCGATCTTTTACGATCAAATAAATTGTGGTAAACACCCTGTCTTTGTGTCGCTCGAGTAATACTGCAAACGCCTCTTCGTTACCGCTTTTGTACTGAGACAGCAATTGGCCGTCGGTCAATTTAGTCTTGTGCATTTAGTCACCTGTTTAGTTAACGTAGAGGTCTATTACATATTGTCAGGGTAAAGTGTGTGGAACTATTTTTTTTACTCGTGTGCTGTCAAAACTAATGAATATTAATTTACAAACAAATCTGCCTAGGTATTTCTAATTTTGCGCCTTTCGCAAATCATTCCTTGCCCGAGCGTGTTGTAACGGCTGACACAATACAAAAACATGGCCAAAAGCATAGACCATTACGATCCTAAAAAATTTATTATCATCAAAGGTGCCAGAGTCAACAACCTCAAAAATTTGGATGTTGCGATACCTCGAGATCAACTCATAGTCATTACTGGACTTTCCGGATCAGGTAAATCTTCATTGGCTTTTGATACACTTTTCGCAGAAGGCCAGCGAAAGTATGTAGAGAGTCTTAGCTCTTATGCCCGTCAGTTTTTGGGCCGAATGGAGAAACCCGAAGTAGACTATATAAAGGGAGTGGCGCCTGCCATTGCCATAGAGCAGAAGGTGTCCTCTAGAAACCCACGATCTACCGTCGGGACAAGTACGGAGATTTATGATTATCTCAAATTGCTTTTCGCAAGAATTGGCGTGACTTATTCTCCAGTGAGTGGTAAGGCTGTGAAAAAAGACAGTGTTTCGGATGTTGTGGATTACATGCTGAGTCATGCCGATGGTACTAAGCTGATGATCTCTTCTCCTTTGAAAGTCAAGAAAGGGCGTATGCTTGTAGAAGAGCTCAAAATCCTTCTCAGTAAAGGATATACACGAGTTTTAATAAATGAGGAAATCAGTTTTATCGAAGATATAGTCGATAAGAAAATAGACAAAAACGCCTCTCTTCAGATCTTAATAGACAGATCGGTGGTGAAGCATGACGAAGAGACCCAGTTTAGACTTTCAGACTCTGTACAGACTGCATTTTTTGAAGGAGAAGGTCATTGCACGGTCAATATGATTGATCATGATACCAAGTCATTCTCGGACTTGTTTGAGCTAGACGGGATCAAATTTGAGGAGCCAAGCATCAACCTTTTCTCTTTCAATAACCCGTATGGAGCGTGTAGACGTTGCGAAGGTTTTGGAAGAATTTTGGGAGTAGACCCAGATATGGTTATCCCTGATCCAAACTTGTCCATCTATGAAGGAGCAATTGCTCCATGGAGGGGTGAGACGATGCAGAAATGGCAAGAACCACTTTTGAAAAATGGGATTCGATTTGACTTCCCAATTCATCGACCTGTGAATGAACTTACCAAAGAGCAATATGAATTGCTTTGGACAGGAAATGAGTTTTTTGAAGGACTGGATGCCTTTTTTGAGTTTTTGGAAACGCAGACTTATAAGATCCAATACCGCGTAATGCTTTCCAGATATAGAGGGAGAACCTCATGTCCTGATTGCCGTGGGACGAGGCTGAGAAAAGATGCGAGTTATGTAAAAATCAACGAGGCCTCTATCTCAGATTTGGTGCTGATGCCTGTTTCGGACTTGTCCAAATTCTTTGATGATCTCAAACTCACCGAGCATCAAAACGCAGTAGGAAAAAGAATTTTAAGTGAAATAACCAATCGAATTTCTTATCTAGAAAAAGTTGGATTGAGCTATCTCACCTTGAATCGGCTGACGAATACGCTTTCAGGGGGAGAATTTCAGCGGATCAAATTGGCAACTTCTCTCGGTAGTGCGCTGGTTGGGTCGATGTATATATTGGATGAACCAAGTATTGGGCTGCATCCTCGAGATACAGACAGATTGATTGAGGTACTCCTCGAACTGAAGCGACTTGGAAACTCCGTGATCGTCGTGGAACACGAGGAAAAAGTGATGGAAGCCGCTGATCAAATTATAGACATAGGCCCAGCGGCAGGTGTTCACGGTGGACAGTTGGTTTTCCAAGGAACTACCAAAGATCTCGCTGGACACAACGATTCTTATACTGCTAAATATCTCCTAGGTGAAGAAACCATTGATCTTCCAAAGCAGAGGAGGAAATGGAACCAGTCATTTACCATAGAAAAGGCTCGCGAAAACAATCTTAAAAACATCACTGTAAAGTTTCCTCTGGGCGTAATGACAGTGGTGACAGGAGTAAGTGGCTCTGGAAAGTCTACCCTTGTTAAGAAAATATTATATCCAGCTATTGGCAAGATGCTGGGAGTGGCGGGAGAAGCCACAGGAAAACATGAAAAGGTCTCTGGAGATTACAAACGCATTGATCAGATTGAATTTGTAGATCAAAACCCTATCGGGAAAAGCTCTAGATCAAATCCTGTGACTTATGTGAAAGCGTATGATCATATTCGGCAGTTATTCAGCGAACTGCCAATGTCCAAAAGTAACGGATTCAAGCCAGCACATTTCTCCTTCAATGTGGACGGTGGGCGATGCGAAGTGTGCGAGGGTGAAGGCACAGTGAAAATTGAGATGCAGTTCATGGCCGATCTGAATCTTGAATGCGAAAACTGTAAGGGCCGTAGATTCAAAAAGGAAATTCTCGAAGTTCTCTACAAAGACAAAGACATCTCGGATGTACTAGATCTGACTGTGGATGAGGCCATAGAGTTCTTTGGGGATAAGGCCGGAATAGTGAATAAAATCAAACCTTTGGCCGATGTGGGACTTGGCTATATCAAGCTGGGCCAGTCTTCCAGCTCTTTGAGTGGTGGCGAGGCACAGCGTGTAAAATTAGGCTCCTTTCTAGGAAGAGGCAGCACAGCCAAGAAAGATCATGTCTTGTTCATCTTCGATGAACCAACGACGGGACTACATTTTCATGACATCAAAAAATTGCTCGCTGCGCTCAATGCTTTGGTGAACGAGGGCAACACAGTACTGATCATCGAGCACAATATGGAGATCGTCAAAAATGCCGATTGGATCATTGATCTTGGGCCAGAAGGTGGCGATAAGGGTGGCTACTTATCCTATGAAGGCTTGCCTGAGGATATGATCAAGCTGGAGGATAACTATACGGCGAAGTATCTGGCTGAGAAGTTGTAACACAGCAATACTCAATTACCACCCACATCAAATATGAGTTGATTATCCTTTTTTGGTCCAACACTGGCGTTCGTAGGTGCATCGTTGCACCTTTTTACTCGATCGTTGAGCCTTTTTACTGCATCGTTGATGCTTTTAGGTTCTAGCGTGGACCTATTTGCCTCATCGCTGAGCCTTTTTGGTACAACGTTGAACCTTTTTACTCCGACGATGCACCTTTTAGGTGCTCGGGTGAGGCTTTGAAGTGGGGAGTGGGACTTGGGAAGTGGGTTAGAAGCAGTTAAATGAGGTTTTTGAGAGTTGTGATTTTTTTCACCTCCTAGGATAAGATACATTCAGCACTCAGAACATAATGAATAAACCCACCCCTGCCCCTCCCAAGAGGGGAGTTAAAAGTGGTGTCTTGTCCTGAAATAGGTTGACACTAATCAAGTAAAAATGGAAGTGTCAA
>CAYGOV010000013.1:56096-136558 GCA_964351625.1 uncultured Marinoscillum sp. | reverse complement strand
GATAAGGCTACACAAAGGCTCCTTATCTAATTTTCACTTCACAATACGTTCGGTCGGGGACGCCTAGTCCACAGTCTGGCCGCAGCGACGGTCCGATTACTTCAGTGTATGGATCACTCCAAACCACGGGGACGCCTAGTCCTTGCCACTTGTTTAGCTTCCGGGCACAACCCCAGCGCTTACGGGACTCTCCTCTTTGGAATACTCATTTTCATGAGCCAAATTCACCGTTCAAGGCACACACTGACTCCCGAATATCTATCTGAAACTTAAGATGGGAAAGCAGGTACTAAATCGACCAATAGATCTAGAAATCTGGTTAGCGCATAGTTCTAAACCTGACTTTACTATCTTTAAGTTAATAAATTCAGTTTCTTGGAATAGTAATATGAAGGGAAGCTAAAGGTTGAGCGCAATTGCAATCCATGAGACAGATTTTCTACTACCTCCTACTTTTTATTACCCACAGCATTTTTGCACAACAGCCTAAGACACAACCTCTGAATATCGAGAGTCGAGACATTAGCTCATTATGGCTAACAGAACACCCAAGATTGAACGAGGGGAAGGAAATTCACAAGGACGAACCCGTAGGATATTTCGGTGATAACTACTGGAGGTTTTATATTCATTTGATTTCCATTATCCAAAACCCGGAGAACCCGAACGAATACTTCGTATATGGAAAGAATAGGCTCAAAGGTAAAATCTGCGAAATTCAAGGAACACTAAAAATCGAATCAGCCGAAGTATATGACCAGGAATTCGCGGAAGGTATCCGTGAAGGAACAATAAAAGGATCATATCAACTCAACGAAGACCGTAAGAAGTCAGGAACTGGAAAATTCACAGGAACATTTGATACCTATGTAATGATAATTGACAATAAAATGCAATACAGCACCCTTTATTGGTACGCTGACGGATTCATGAATAACCAATTCGAAGGAGTTTGGACTAGCTACTCAACTGGTAAGTCTTACGTCTGTAACTGGGGCGATTATCGCATTCCAGATCGAACCGATTTTGATATAGGAGCTGGAGAAATGGGCGTGAATCCTAAATATGTTAAAAACGGTTGGGAGAACTTTGAACTTGCAACATTTCCAATAGCAAACTCGGACGAACACCGAAAACAAATTGAAGAAGCCAAGACGAGAGAAGCTGAGGAATGGTGGAAATGAAGTATGGGTTACAACCCTATCGGTTATATGCCAAAGTGCTTTCTTGCTAGTTTCAGTGCGAACCTCACAGTACCTGCCGCTGAGAAAGTGTGGTGCTTTCTACTAAGTGCGGCTCGCAGGATTTTTCTCTTTCTGTACGCAGTAGTCCTCGGCTACTTTGGAAGCACAGGCAGATTCATTAGTTTTATCGGAACTTGCTGAGCTCGGGGCGCACTCCTGCTAGCTTTGCGTTACCTCTCATAATCTTCTAGATGTATAACTTCTTAACTCTCATATTTATTGGTTTGCTTTTAACTAGGTGCTCAAGCCAAGGGCTTACTGAACAAGAAGTTTGTCCATGTGCTGACACCTTAAAAGACAACTCAACAGGATCGACTTTCTATCTAGACTCGACATACGCTAATATCTACGCTTTTCGGAACAACGAACTTCTTTGGCAAACAAACCCTCGAATTGATCATCAGCTTCAACCTTATAGGCATGAGAACCCCTCAATTCGCTATTTCGACTTTGTAACTTGGAGAGATGAAGAATTTATAGGCATTTCATACACTAACTCTCAATTTGGAAATATTAATAAGGAAACTGGTGAATTCCTTTTTCTTGGTCAGGATTAACTAAAAGAACAAGAGGAAACAAACGATGATGGCGCATGGCCTTACTTAGTCATCTGCCAAGAGTCTGCGAAACATCGCGTTTATCTGCCGCCAAGAGACTGAAGTGCCTTCTACTGAGTCCTGCTCGTGGGAGTTTTTAATCTTCACAACGCAGTGCGAACCTGATACTTTGATCGCACTGGCAGATAAGCTAGATTAGACATCTTCATTAAGTGAGCGTATGCCTCTCACATATGACCTTGATTCAAAAAAATGAAATTATACATTTCTTCGATTTTAATGTTGATGTTCATCTGTTCTTGCAGCGAACAAATCAACAAACCTGAAACCAAATTAATAGCAGATTTCAACTGGGAAATTAAAGAACTAGATTTTTACCAAGTTCAATTTACAAATACCTCAGAAGGCGCTGTAAAGTTTTTATGGGACTTTGGGAATGGTGAAACCTCTATCCTTGAAAGCCCTACTCATAAATATGCCCATGGAGGTTATTACGATGTTACTTTAACCGTAGAAGGACCAGAAAGTAGCCAAGATCAGAGAACACATAGTATTGTGATTGTGGATATTCCTACCCCACCTACCAGGCTGTTAAGCGGTACAGAATCCAAAAAATGGAAACTATATCGCATAGGACCAGCTGCGTCATTAGGCCCAGATTCCTCTCAACCTGATAAGTTTTGGCTAGGATTTTATAATGATGGATCCAGGAGCTGTCTTTACACGCATGAATTTATATTTTCTGCGGATATGACTTTTGAGTTTAATGACCACAATTCATTCTGGGGAGATGCCCAAATTTGGCCATCTGAAAATTCTGTTCACGAAGTATGTTTTGAGCCATCAACAGAAAATATGATTGTAAATGGAACAAATCTTTCATCATGGCTTTCTGGCACTCATTCTTACAAATTAGATACTGACATTCGTAGGATTATTTTACGGGGAAAGGGTGCATGGATGGGTTTTCCTTTTTTAGGGACCAAAGAGAATCATGGAATAAATTTACCAGACTCAACAGCCTTTGCTTATGCAATTGAAGAATTGCCTAATTATGACCTCTTAACCATTAATTTTGATCATGGTCAAGATGGTTTTTGGACATTTAGATATGTGAGCTATGATAATTGGCAAGATGAACCAGAACTAGTCGAGTAACTAGAATATCCTCATCTCGTCCATAATTTCATCGTTGAGGAATTGATTACAGCGTTTGAAATGCCACACCCATCAGACCATGAGCCTACTAAGATTCATTTACACAAAAGCTAAAGCGAATGAATAAGTACGGTAAAGTACAAATGCGGAAGTGCCGAAACAATTTCGTACTTGCTATCTTTATTATAAATAAAGAGACAAGAACTAACCATTATGAAATATAGAAAACTAGGAAGTACAGATCTTGAAATATCAGAAATATCGCTTGGCACATGGCAAGTAGGTGGAGGATGGGGCGGCTCATTTGACAGAAAAGCTGCCGACCGAATAATCCAGACCGCCTTAGATCATGGAGTTAACTTCTTAGATACAGCAGATGTGTACGATGGTCAGCAGAGTGAAAAAGCTGTCGCAGATTTTGTCCGAAAGGATCGCACCAGAGTTCATATCGCTACTAAGATTGGTCGTCGCCTTGAGCCTCATGTAGCGGAAGCCTATACACCTGAAGCCTTAGAGAACTTTGTGAATGATGCGTTAAAAAATACAGATTTAGATTATCTGGATCTCGTGCAACTTCATTGCCCTCCTACTCCCGTTTATCAATCTCTGGAGGTCTTTCAAAAGCTGGAAGCAATACGTCAGTCTGGTAAGGTGCGTCACTTTGGTGTCAGTGTGGAAACGGTAGAAGAAGCTGAAATGGCTGCTACTTATGCCGTGGTGGAGTCTGTCCAGATTATTTTCAATATGTTTAGACAAAAGCCTGCTGAAAGTTTGTTGCCTTTGCTAAACGATCGAAGGATAGGCGTAATTGCAAGAGTGCCGTTGGCTAGTGGGTTGCTTTCTGGAAAAATGACTTCAGGCAGAACTTTTGATCCAAACGATCACCGCCATTTCAATAGAAACGGTGAGTTGTTTGATAAGGGAGAGACATTCTCTGGAGTGCCATTAAACTTAGGATTGAAAGCGGTAGATGAGCTGAAAGAACTCTTTGGCGATAAAGAACTGTATAAATATGCGCTAAAATGGATTCTGAGCTTTGAAGCTATCTGTACTGTCATTCCTGGCGCAAGTAGACCTGAGCAAGTGATTAGTAATATTGAAGCTGCTAGCCTTCCGGAATTCACAGCGGAGCAGTTACAAGCTGTGAAGGAGATCTACTCAGCACACATCAAAGAAGAGGTACATCACTTGTGGTAAATCAGTGAATCTCTTAGCAGGATTTCTTTTGTGATGTTATTGTTTGTAACCGCGACTACAAATGATTTTCATAAGCATAGGCAATCAGCTCATTAGCTGAAGATAGCCCTAGCTTTCGAAGAATGTTTTTGCGATGGGTCTCCACGGTAAACTCACTTAGAAAGAGTTTCTCCGCGATCACTCGACTCTTTAATCCGCCTTTTATCAGATGAATGATCTGCATTTCACGTTCGCTCAGAAGGCTGATCTTGTTTGGTTCAGCTTCCTTTTGATGCATGCCCAAAAACACCTTCTCCCCTTCACATATTTTGATCACCATTTCCTTCAGTAGTTCTGCATCAGTAGTCTTAGGGATGAAGCCATCAGCACCTTTTAGTTCACCTTCTCTGATCACGTGAGGTGCTTGGATCATTGAGATTAAGATGATTTTCAACTCAGGATATTTTACTCTCAATTGTGCGCAGAGCTCCAATCCGCTTTGACCAATTAGCTGGATATCGAGCAAAACCAAATCAGCAATGATCTCCTCTACTTCATCTATACTGTTATAGATTGCTCTCAAGACAAATCCTCCCTCCTCTTGAAGAATCCTTGCCAGACCATCAGCAAAAAGCTGGTGATCATCTATGATGACGAAATTAATTGGCTTTTTCATAAGCGAGCGGTATCGTGATGATGGTGGTCGTCCCAGATCTTTTGTCTGAAACTGTATGTACACTTCCTTGGTGTCTTTTTGTTCGCATTTGAATATTGTCCAAACCCATGCCTTCATACGTGATGGAGGTGTTGAAGCCGACACCATTGTCTTCGCAGATTATCTGAAGTTGTCGGTCTTCTATCATTAACTGCAGCGTTGCACTTTTTGCTTGTGAGTGTTTGAGGGTATTGGTTAGGAGCTCAGAGATAATTCGATAGACCGAAAGCTCTAATTCCTTCCCGATATGAGCACTTTCCCCTTGGCCGATAAACGAAAATCTTGTCCTTCCAAGATCATTGAGTTCGGCTATTTTTTGCTCTATTGCCTCAAATAGATCTGTTTCTGATAAATCAGAAACAGAAAAATTTCCGATGAAAAAGCGAAGATCACTACTCGCTTTATTGACCATTTTCACAAGATGTTCGTCCTTCTTATAGCTATTGGTAATGATCAATTTGATCGCGCTAATAGTTGCACCAAGATCATCATGAAGGTCACGAGAAATCTGCTTTCTTTCCTTATCCTGAACAGAAAGTTCTCTTTCGTACAATTGGCTTTGATGATTTGCTCGCTCCTGCTCCAGCGTGTAGTTTTTTTGCAATGTCTTGCGATAACGCCACCCCACCATTACCCCAAAAGCAATAAATTCAAAACAGAGAATCCAGAAAAAGTAATTTGGATAAGTGATAGTGTAGTAAGGAAATATTCCCTCGTAATTCAAAAAATAACCCGGTGCACTGAAGTAGAAAAGCACACAAGCAAGCGGAATGAAATACAATAATTCCTTAGGAGAATTCGCTGCGAAAACGATGTTAACAAAGAGTAAAACCATCATCAAAATGATTAGTGCAATGCCCGCATTCCATGACATTCGGTACCAAAAAAACTCCAAAGTCATTTGATCATAAAACAGCCAAAAGATCAGCAAATAGAGCAACGCAAAGCACAACCCAACGAGATTCATTTTGCCTAGAATTTTCCGGATACGGTTTTTTCGGTTTTCTCCAAGGGCATAATCGATAACCATAAAGTGGAGACTTCCACCTAATAGTGTCAACCCAATGGGTGAGAGCTTCATCAATGTATCAAAATATTGCGCACCAGGATAAAAAGAAATCAATAACTCCTCCTGCAAAATCACCACTGATACTATGAAGATATAGATGGCTAAAAGAAAGAAAATGCGCTCTCGAGAGATCGATCCCAACACGAGATTGAAGAGTCCCAATAGTGTGAGTCCTCCTATGAAGAATCCTATCGTCCAAAAAAACTTCTTCTCCCAAAGTAGATTGTGCGCTGGAGTAGTAATGTCAGTAAAAGCATGCTGAGGTCTTCTTAAGTTCCGAACTTTCATTAGCAAGGAAGCACCCTCGCCTTTTTCCAAATCGATACTTGTTCCGAGAAATCTCACTGGAACAGATCGCTTGAGCGCATGCACCGAATAAGAGGAAGTGTCAATAGCAATCCATTTGTCATTGATATTTTGATATAGAATAACGCTATCCGCGTGCGAATACAAACTCCACCAATAAGTCCTCTTTCGATCAGAAATGTTCTTTACTTTCAGATGGAGCCACAATGGATGGGGATTAAGGCCAAGATTGAGCGTTGAGTACATTTCCCAATTTTGAAATTTTCCTATATCTAAAGCAGAGCCAGCGCCATTTACGCCTTCATCACCACTATCTATCCAAAAACTGGAATACTCAGAAAGGTGTGTGAGTGATGGGCCATCGAGCAACAAAGTATCTCGGTAGTTCGGGGCTTCTTGAGCAAATGCAGGATATACTGAAAAAATGAAAACAATAACCGTCCACCTCATACTTACAAAAATGGCCTCAAAAAGCAGCAATCAAAATACCCGACACTAGGTATTATGCATCAACCCATTTCATGACAATACCTCCCGATCATTGCTCAGGGTAAAATCTTGCAGAAATAATTTTTTAACACATATATTCATTTAGCAGGTGTTCTCTAACCTATCCCCGAACGATAGGGATTGCTTGCTGGTCCTTCTATCTTCCTTGGCCATCCGAGATAGCAAGCCAAAAGTGTAATCGGAAGAAAAATGATTAACGTATATTTAGAATAATTTACCACGGCAGAGCTTTCTGGAGCATTTTGATTGTAGAGGATCAGCGCATGCTCATCATCCTTTCCTTCCATGTAGTAATTATCCTTCGGAAATTCAAAACGATGTGCGGAACCAGTTTGATCCTGATACTCAAACACAATGTACGGCTCCATAAATGGACCAGGATTTTTCTGTATTTTATCGATTATCCTGGCTTCCGCTTGTGTCCAAATAAGCTGCTGATACAAAAAGACTAGTGGCACTAATACACAGATAAGTGTAAATAGAATTCCGGGTATCAGAAACCAAAGTTGAAAGCGGTGGAATTCTCTCATGTCTAGTTATTTCTTGGAGCAAACAGCTACTTGAGCTTATTTTTCGGCAACCAGATTTCCATCCAATATGGTCACACTTAGTATGCGTACATCCTCTATTGGTCTATCCAAATCGTTAGTAGCTACGGCCGCTATTGAGTCTACTACCGCTAGTCCAGAAACTACCTCTCCAAAGACCGTATAGTTTTGATCGAGGTGTGGTGTACCGCCAATGGTTTTATAAACTTCTCGGTGTTCCATTGGGATACTATACTTATCAAAGTTTCCATAATCCTTAGCTAGCTCACGAAAGTTTGAATTGATTCGTGAATAAGCGTCCCAATCTTCAATTGCGATAGCTGCAACTAATGAATCCAATTGATCACTGTAGACCGAGTCCTTTCTTACCCAATGATGCGAAAGCCAAGTATTGATTCGTCCTTCTGCTATATCAATCAGACTGTCATTCAATACTTTGCCTTGTACAATGTAAAATTGTGTGCTACTCGAAACACGGTCCGGCGAATCACTCCGAGCAGCACCCAGTGCTCCTTTCTTATGAAATAAGTTTGGTGAGATTTCAGCAGGAATAGTGTAGCCAAGGTCCCCATTTCCTAAGGTATCAAGAGCATCAGCATATTTGCTGTCGATATCTCCACCTTGAATCATAAAGCTATTGATCACCCGATGAAACAGGAGACTATCCAAAACACCTTCACTTACAATCTTGATGAAGTTGTCACGATGTTTTGGAGTCTCATTGTAAAGCTTCAAGACAATATCACCTTTGGTGGTCACCAATTTCACTTGAGTGAATGATGGAGTTTCAGTCTTCTCAGATGTTGGTGTACAGCTAAGAAATATAGAAAGGAGAATGATTATAACAGTAAGATTTTTCAATTTTCGAAAGGTTTGGTTGGGCTGAAGTTAATAATTCTTATACACTGAAATATGCGTGCATAGGATTGAAATAATGCTCAATCCAGCCAGCCTCATAATCTGATTGACCATCGGGAATATTGCTATGGATCAAAGTGAGTTCACAACCGTCTCCAGTTGCTTTGAGCGTGATAGTAAGTACGGAATCAGGAGCGCCTTCAGGAAACTCCGAAGTTCTCCAATACTGAACGATCTCTTGATTTTTCTTAAGAGATCTATTGGTTCCAGTGATATACTCGTCCCATGCCGTGAAGCTTCCACCTTCCATATCGCTACAGTTAGCTTCTCCTCCTGTCATATCGCTGTGTTCTTGGCTGTCTAGCCAAGCATGATAGATAGTTGCTGGTGATGCTTTGAATACCTCTTTGAGTTCGAATGAATGGCTCATAGCTAAAGGTAAACTTTTCACTTCAGAAAAGAAATGACTGCATCCAAACTCTCTCTTGGAGATTCTTCCATCGGCACATGACCCGTCTGCTCTAGTATAATGAGCGTATCATTTGGCAAATCGCTATGAAATCTAAAAGCGCTTTCGGTAGGGATCAGATAGTCATCAGCTCCCCAAAGTATGAGCGTTGGTTGTTGGATATTCTGAATCTGCAAATAGCTTGATGTATCTTTTGGCATGGTCATACGATCGATGAGTCCTTGACGGTTACCTGCTCGAAGCGTGAGTTCGAAGTACCGATCAACCAAAGCATCAGTCACTTTTGATTTATCAAAATAGACATTCTCAACACTCTTCCTAGCTAAGAAATATGGCGTAATAAAAGTGAGCAAATTATTAACTACTGGTATTCCTGCAAGCTTAAAAGCAATAGGCACACTCAGCGATTTGGTGGGATATCCAGAAGCATCTATCAGGATCAATTTCTTTATTTTGTCAGGATGCTTTAAGGTATACTCCCAAGCAATGCGCCCACCAAGTGAGTTTCCAGCTAAGTGAAATTGACCAATTCCCTTAGCCTCAAGAAAATCATCGAGGAAAGCCACATACTTGTCATAGCTATAATCTCTGTCAGGGAATGGCCCTGTCAATCCAAAACCAGGCATGTCCATTCTTACTACTCTGTGATTCAATTTTAGTTCTGCGGTCCATTCGTCATAGGTATGCAGACTCGATCCAGTACCATGTATCAATACGATAGGTATAGAATCTGTAGGATTTCCTTCATCTCGGTAATGAACATTCATTCCATGAATTTCAATGAATGAGGATGGGGCTGTAGCATACTTCCCTTTTAGCACTTCTAGTGGTATGTCACTATAACCAAAAGCTATAACAATGATTAAAGTGAATACGATTGTAAATGCAAGAATTGACTTTAGGATAGTTTCCATTTCATGAGCTTGTCGTGCCATGCTAAACTAGTGAAAGTCTTTGGCTATAAAAGAAAAAACCCAATGCGTCGATCAAGACGCATTGGGTCATAGAGTATTGGAATGATTACCAGCCTTAGGCTGCAGTTTCCTTTTTACCCATCATGAGTAGCTCATTCATACTGATCTCGGTGATGTATTTCTTTTCTCCATTTGCCTCATATGATCTGTTTACGAGTTTGCCTTGTATCGCTACCTCACTACCCTTCTTCAGGTAACTCTCTACGATATCCGCTTTCTTTCCCCACACCACGATGTTGTGCCACATGGTCTCTTCTACTTTCTCACCTTTGTTATTCACATAGGTGTCATTTGTGGCTAGTGAGAAGCTGGCCATTTTTTTTCCGCTTTCGAAGCTTTTCACTTGAGGATCGTTACCTAATCTGCCGATTAATTGTACACTGTTTTTTAAAGTTGTCATAATGATAATTGTTTATGGTTTACATGAAGTCTCTGATTGGCAGATGACTTTTGTCGAACTGACTTTGCAAAGTTGTGGTGACCAGCAAGGGCTAGTTGTGTGGCAAACGTTTACAGTCGATTGTAACCGGTTACAGACGGATATTTATTTGATATACAGTTGTTTAGTCTTTTTTTGAGATTAGAGAAATATTATAAAAACTTTAATACTAAACGTTTAATCTTTGGAATGGCGTAAAATATGGTAGGTAACCCAAGTAATAATTGGGTGCTAATTGAGTGATCAGCGATGATAATAATTAAGTGTCAACAAGGATCGCAGCTCTCTTCCTTTGTTTCAAACTCAATGGTCACATGGTCTATGCCCCGGTCTTGACAAAGTGCTTTAGCTTCTTTCTTGATCTGTGCTAGCGCTTCCATAGTTTTGGAGTCATCCACTACGAAATGAATGGTGAAGATATTCCACTGACCATCTAGCGACCAGAGGTGACAATCGTGGGTATCAATAACGCCTTTTAACTTTTTCAAGTCTACTTCTAAATCTTTCGTATCTATGTTTTTAGGCGTAGCCTGAAGCAAAATTTTAAGGGCTTCTTTTAGGTTTTTACCAACATTGAAAAGGATGAAGACAGCAATACCCAAAGCAAGTAATGGATCCACCCAAGCCACATCCCAGTAGTACATGACTATGGCACCAATCAGTGTCGCAACCCAACCCAACACGTCCTCTAGTAGATGAAGGTATACGGCTCTTTCATTGAGCGATGCGCCACCGTGGAGTTTCCATGCGGCTAGTCCATTTGCAAAAATACCCCCTATGGCAAAATAGATCATGCCGGTGGTATTTGGCATTTCAGGATTGAAGAGTCGCGGGATTGTTTCCGAAAGGATATAGATAGATCCTACCGTCAGCACTATGGAGTTGATCAGTGCGCCGAGTACAGAGAATCGACCATAGCCATAACTGAATTTTCTGTCTTGCTGCCTGTGCGAAACATTCTGAAAATACCAAGACACGCCAAGACTCATGCAGTCGCCTAGATCGTGCAATGCATCCGTCATGATGGCGATGCTATTGGTATAGAGTCCGCCAATCAGCTCAATGATCGAAAAAGCCAGATTGACAAAAAATGCCAATCTGATTTTTCCTACACTATGATCATGTCCGTGATGGTGACCCATATTCTTGTTATGATATGAAGAAGGGCACTTGAAGATTAGGCAATCTAAGTTAGGCTGCTTCTTTTGCCTTTTTAGCTAAAGCCTTGGCCTCCTCTTTATTTTTTGAATACTTGATATGGTCAGGTACTTCTTTCAATTCCCAGACCAGTCCGAAGAAGGCAAAAATCCGAAGGATGTAATAGGTGATATCTATCTCCCACCAAAAGAATCCTTGACGTGCTGCCACTTCGTAATAGTGGTGATTGTTATGCCAACCTTCACCCATAGTAATCAAAGCCAGGATCAAATTGTTTTTTGATTCATCATTAGAGACATATCGCTGCTTACCAAACTTGTGCATGATAGAGTTGATACTGAAAGTACCATGATACAGCACCACTGTACTCAGGAAGAATCCAATGAATAGAGTCGAAAAACCAGCACTAGTGAACATTGCTAATATGCTACCACCATTTACGATACCACCAAGCGCCATCACTGTCAATGCTAGGATCACTGGTGGGACGAGATAGTGCTTATTGAGCCAAACTAGCTCCGGATATTTGGAGTAGTCTGCAATGACTTTATAGTCAGTTTCCTTATAGTCTGGTCCTATAATCCAACCAACATGCGAATACCAAAAGCCATAATGTTTCATAGAATGTGGATCATCGTAAGTATCACTGGTACGGTGATGCACACGGTGATGTCCTGCCCACCAAAGTGCTCCTTTCTGTGCAGAAGTTTGCGCCATGAAGGCAATCACAAACTGGAACCAACGTGAAGTCTTATAAGAGCGATGAGCAAAGTAGCGGTGATAACCACCTGTGATCCAAAACATCCTCATGAAGTAGAGGAATATACATACCATCCAATCAAAGAATGTGGCACCAGTGTAGATAGCCAACAATGGAAGCAGATGGACAATTGTAAAGCTTATTTCCTTACTCAGCTTTGGTTTATTCAGTACTCTGGGTTCTGCAGCAGTATCGGACATTTCTGTTGTATTTGGTAAAACCATAATAACGCTCTTAAAAGCGTTCTGTTTAGCAATACAAAGATAACTAGTTATGAGGGAGTAATTGTTCAACGCTAAGAATGATAAATATCAAGATCAGTCAAATTACCATAATACTTAATATGTCTGAGCACCGCTTTGATCTAATAGGCAAAGTACATTCAGTATTAATCAATTGATTTTTCAAAAAAAATAGCCTCATCCCTTTCGGGATGAGGCTATTTCATGAGTTTATACGCTTTTTAAATAGTCCTATTTTTATCGAAAGCCTCAAGGTAATCAGCTACTCTTCGAACGAACATCCCGCCTAATGCTCCATCCACTACTCTGTGGTCATAGCTATGTGACAAAAACATCTTCTGCCGGATACCAATGAAATCTCCTTGTGGCGTTTCAATGACTGCTGGCTTTTTCTGAATTGCGCCTAAAGCGAGAATTCCAACTTGTGGCTGCATGATGATAGGTGTCCCCATTACATTTCCGAATGAGCCTACGTTGGACACTGTGTAAGTACCACCTTGCAGGTCATCTGGTTTCAAAGCATTTTCTCTTGCTCTTCGAGCTAGATCATTTACTTTTTGGGTCAACCCTACCAAACTAAGTTGATCAGCGTTATGAATCACTGGGACTATCAGATTACCAGACGGCAAAGCAACGGCCAGGCCAATATTGATACTTTTCTTTTTGATGATTTTATCTCCATCCACTTGGATATTAATCATTGGATAATCTTTGATGGCCTTCACCACCGCTTCAATCATGATGGGTGTATATGTCAATGCTTGACCCTCTCGCTCTGCAAAGACTTTTTTCATCTTGCCTCTCCAATGAACTATTTCTGTCACATCTGCCTCCACAAAGGAAGTAACATGAGGAGCAGTTTGTTTGGAAGCTAGCATGCGCTCAGCAATCATTTTACGCATGCGATCCATTTGGATGATCTCATCCTCCCCACTCATTACTACAGGAGCAGGAGCTGGTGCGGGTTTAGATTTTGCCGATATAGGCGCTGGGCTCTCATTCTTATGTTTTAAGTAGTCGAGGATATCTTCTTTGGTGACCCGATTATCCTTTCCGGAACCTTTGATACTAGAAAGTTCTTCTAGACTGATGCCCTCTTCTTTAGCTATATTCCTCACTAAAGGTGAGAAAAACTTATCCCCTACTTTGGCAGGAACGGCGATAGCTGTTGCGCTCTTGGCCTTTTCTATAATTTGCTCTGCTTGAGCAACAGCATCATGGGTACTTTCTTCCTTAACTTCTGATTTTGAAGAAGCAGATACTTTCGCCTCAGTTTCAATAATTGCAATTGGTTTGCCTACTTCGACAACATCTCCCTCTTGTGCTAGGATCTCCTTTAAAACACCTCCATGTGTAGAGGGAATTTCAGTATCCACTTTGTCTGTGGCTACCTCCAATATCGATTCATCTTCCTCGATAGTATCACCAACAGCTTTGAGCCAAGAAAGCACGGTGCCTTCCATTACACTCTCGCCCATTTTGGGCATCAATAACTCCACAGTAGCCATAGAATATTTTGTTAATTGTTCATTTTTGGGTGACGTAAAGTTACTTAATTCAGCTAATTCCCCGAAAAGTTGATTCTGAACATATTGAGGGCGCTGAGGGCGCTGAGCTTGATATTGAGTTCTCTGTTTTTAGTAAAATTAAATTTTTTAGCAATGGTTTTGTACCTATCAGAATAGGCAATCCATACCGTGCCCACAGGTTTATCTTCGGTGCCCCCACCCGGCCCGGCAATACCACTTACAGACAGTCCAACATCAGCGCCGAGTTTTTCTCTCACACTTTTTGCCATTTGCAAGACCACCCCTTCGCTTACTGCACCCTCAGTTTCCATCATGTGACGATCCACATCCAAAGAATTGACTTTCACATCATAAGCATATGATACGATGCTGCCTAGATAGTAAGCCGAACTTCCTGCTACAGCGGTGATCAAATGTGAAATATATCCTCCAGTGCAGCTTTCGGCAAAAGCGATTGTCTGATCTGCCCTCAAAAGCATGTCGCCAATCACTTCTTCCAATTCATCATCATCATATCCATAGACATATTCTTCGATGATTGGGATGAGCTTTTTCACTTCTACATCTATAAAAGCTTCCAATTCGCTTAGGTTATCACCAATTGCTGTAAGTCTAAGTTTTACCTGACCAAAAGTGGGCAGGTAAGCAAGCTTAATGCTCTTGGGTAATGCCTTTTCCCAATCTACTATCATTTCTGAAAGTGATGATTCGCCTATTCCAACTGTCTTTATGATTTTATGATGGATCACGGCATCACTGAACTTCTCATGAAGTTTAGGAAGAATCGTCTCCTCCATCATTCGTTTCATTTCATAAGGGACACCAGGCATGGAAACATATATCGTATTGTTTTCATCAAACCACATTGCCGGAGCTGTGCCCAACGGGTTGTGGATTTTCTCACAATTTGACGGGAGTTCCGCTTGCAGTCGATTCACCTCGGTCACATCTCTCCCACGTCTATTGAATAACTCTGTGATATGCTCTAGTACGTCAGGATGAAATGTGTAACCCACTCCAAAATATTCTGCTAGTAAAGGCTTGGTGAGGTCATCACTTGTTGGGCCTAAGCCACCTGTAATCAATATTATATCTACTCTTTCCGAAGAATCCTTAAGCGCCGAAAGTATCTCTTCGCGCTCATCACCAATGGTAATTTTCCTCCGCACTTTGATACCTATCTCATCCAGTTTACCACTGATCCAATGTGAGTTAGTGTCTAAAGTCTGTCCGTAAAGGATTTCATCACCTATGGATATTATTTCTGCTATGGCCGCCATATGTTTTCTTGCTCCGAATAAACTATTGGGTTATTCAACTAGATTTGTGCACGCAAAATAGATATAAACTTTATACAATGAGAATACTTAAGCTCTTCGTTCTTCTTTTGATTTTTTCGAGCTGCACAGTGCAGCAAATACAACAGACTATTGGTGATTACCTCGAAACTGATGAGCTCACCACAGATCAGGTGATCTCTGGTCTCAAAGAAGCCTTGATAAAAGGTGCAAACGTCAGTACTTCAAAAGCTTCCCAAGCGAATGGATTTTTCGGAAATCCAGCTATCAAAATCCCATTTCCGCCTGATGTACAAAAGGTAGAAGACAAGCTGCGTAGCTTAGGTCTTGGCGGTGAGGTGGATAAGTTTGTGAAGACACTAAATGAAGGTGCCGAGCAAGCAGCAAAAGAAGCAGCACCTATATTCATAAATGCAATTCGTGGCATGAGTGTTCAAGACGCTTGGGGAATTTTAAAAGGTGAGGACAATGCAGCAACTCAATATCTAAAAGCTAATACTTCAGCTGATTTGAAAGCTAAGTTCCTACCTGTGATCAAGAAAGCTTTGGACAACACCAATGCAACTAAATATTACGGTGACTTGATTACTACTTACAACAAGATTCCATTCGTGGATGATGTAAATCCCAATTTGGAAGATTATGCAACTGAGCGAGCTTTGCAGGGTTTGTTTAGCCTGGTAGCTGACCAAGAAAAAGCTATTCGTCAAGATCCTGTGCAACGCACTACTGATCTTTTAAAGAAGGTTTTTGCACAACAAGATTAAAGTGTTATAGGATAATAAAGATAATTAGTAGGGTTTTAAGGAGATTTGTCGTTTAAGAAGGTAGAATCATCGAATACTATTAACCATAAATCCAAATAGATGGTTTAGTACGTATCTTTGTAATACGCAGTTAAAAAATGCTATGAAAAGAATTGTTTTATACTTTATAATCACAACTTTCTTATTCAGTAGTTCGTTGGTTGCCCAGACTGCTAATTCTGGTGGACAATGGACGGATGGTACTAATTGGGTAGGAGGAACCTCTCCAGGGATAACTGGTTTGAATTTTCCAGTTGTTAATATCGCAGATATACAAGATGAGATTGTTGCATCTTCACTATCATTTGCTAACGCTAATACTAGAACTTTAACTGTGACGAGTGGTACTCTTATTGTTAATGGGGATGTTACATTTAGTGCACAAAAGGGTTTCGCTGAGTTAAATGTTGGAGCTGGTGCATATTTAGTTATTCTTGGAAACCTGAATATGGGTAAAAATCAATCTGCAGGATCAATTGATGGGGTCTTGGTGGTAAAGGGCAATATTGGAGCAGCTAATTCAGGTGGAAACGGTTTTGGTGGTACTGGACAGATTTATTCTGATGGAACCACTTCCAATATTAGCGGTACTATAGTAGAAGAAGGTGGGACTAAAAAGACAATAGAAGAGCTTTCGAATGCAGGTGATGGTAATATTCTCGAAGATATTGAAGATTACATCAATGGTGGAGGATCGGTTCCACTTCCAGTCGATCTGCTAACATTTGACTTAGCAGTAAATAATGGGGTGGCTGTATCTTGGTCTACTGTTTCTGAGAAAGACAATGACTACTTTGTCCTCGAGCGTTCGGAAGATGGCAAGTCCTTCTACCCTATTGCAGAAATAGGTGGAAACGGAACAACACAAACTTTGAGCACCTATGAATACATTGATATTTCCCCTGAAGCCAATGTGTCCTTCTACAGGTTGCTTCAAGTAGATTATGATGGCGCATTTGAGTATTTCCCAGCTAAAAGAATCGAAATTTCAGATGTTACAGCTACTAATACAGTAGACATTTATCCAACATTGGTCACTCAAGGAAAAGCAAGTCTTGTAGGTGCATATCCTTTGTATATTGAAAATGCTTACTTATACGACCTTAAAGGTGGTAAAGTGGACAATGTCAAAAGTAACTTAACCAGTGAAGGGATCTTCCGTTACTCACTCGATGTAAGTGATTTGAAAAATGGAGCTTATATCTTGAAGTTTATCGATACAAAAGGTGAGTCATTTACTAAGAAGTTCGTCATTCAAAATTGAGTCCGCTTTTATTGCAGAATGAGTTTTTGAGATTTTATTGCCCCTTCATGAAAGTGCAATTGGAGGATATATACCCCTTTTGGTAAATGACCCAATTGCAATTCTATTCTATCAACATTTACTTCATAATTTCCCACTTCTGCCCCACTAAGGTTTGTCAAGTAGATCTTTTCAACACCAATCGTTGATAGCGCAACCTCGCCATGAGTTGGGTTTGGATAAATTTCGATAAAGTCCCTTTCTACTGCTAGTAGACCAGGTAATATTCTAGTATTGAGCACACGAACATTGTATGTATCGCTTGCACTACATCCATGCTCATCTTTCCCAGTAAGTTTGATTTCATAAGTACCCGTTGCATTAAAAAACAATGTGGGGTTACTGATGATTTCTACCAATTGATTATCTACAAACCATTCATATTTACTCAAAGTAATCGATGAAGATAATTCCAATGAATTGGTCTCATCAAGATAAAGAGTGTCGTGACTGGCTATGATTTCAAAACTAAATTCAATGGGTTGAATATTTATAGGCAAAACTTGAGAGGGAAGAATGCTATCTAACCCGACTAGATAAACAGTCGTTGCCTTGTCCAATATGCCCTCCTCAATAGTAAGGCTCCTTCCTTTTTGAATTGATTGGGTTAAATTTTCATTTGCGAACAATCCGAATATCGTCCCATTTTGAGGCTCGAGTTTTAAGGCTTCATTCTGACATGGTTGCTCAAATACAAGCGTTGGTAGAGGTGATTGTTTGAAAAGCAGATTTTGATGTACGGAATCTTTACAGCCTTGTTCATTTATGACCTCAAGGGAAATAGAAAGCGTTTCAGAACTAACTGCCGTATAAAAGGTATCCAAAGTACTTATCAATTCACTATCGATATACCATTTGGATGATGTATTGAGGTAATCATTGTTTGTAAAAACTGCGCCAATACTTGAAGATAGCGTGTCTGGAGCATATGAAAATGAGGCCTTTGGTTCATTTACATATATGCGAAAAGGGTATTTTTCACTTTCAAAAGGACCTGTAATATTCTTTGCATACAGAACCGTATCTGTAGTGATATTCCTGATCCATACCGCCCTACCAATAGCAAACGGCTGGGTATTATCAATACCACTATATAAAGCAATGCTATCTGCATATGGCGAGAACACCCTAATGGAATCTCCATAACAGACGTAGCTATCCAGTATGATTGGATCTGCTGGACGTTTGGCAATAACGACCTTTTTGCTGAATGAATCGATGCAGCCAGATTTGCTCTGAATTGTCAGTTTCACGGTATAGTTTCCAGTCTGAGTGAAATATACTGATGGACTTTGCTGACTGGTTTGGCTACCATTACCGAAATCCCATAACCAGCTGATTGGTTCAAAACTCATATCGGTAAAGGTGATGAGCGCTATGTTATTTTCTAAATAAGCAGTGTCTTTATCAACGATGAAATCGGCCACAAAATCCTTTAGAATAACGTCAACACGTTCCAGTTTACCTTCATAATCTCCATCCATATTCTTCACAAAGAATGTGGTGTCGCCAATAATATTACTTACCAGAAGGGAATCACTGGTGGCAATCAATTGTTCGCCTAAGTAATCACTATAAAAGCGGTAACTCGATCCAGAAGATGGGTTTACGTAAACTGAGGCACCTTTACAGCTGTAGAAAGTCTCCATAATTGGTATATTAGCTAGATATGACGAATACAAAGTTTCGGCTTGGGACATTTTACTGATCAATTCTGCTTTGTTGTCAGCAATAGCCAATAGAAAGGCGACGCTTTTACTAGCTTTTGGACCCAAGTTTATAGAATCTGCTATAGCTAATGATGCAATATCATTTCCATCTCCTAGCTGTCCAGCACTGTCAAAAGGCTCTAATTGAGACAATGCGAAAAGCAAATCATCATCCAAAGCTGCTTGAGTATCCATTTGATTGCCGTTGAGACTGTCAATGTCCAACGCATGGTAGCGAGGCTTCACATCTCCTATGACTTTTATCCCTGCGTAAAGTGTACTGTCCTTGTCAAAAGCCATCAATATTTGAGAAGAACTATCGAAATACGCACGATTTTGCGTGAATGTCCTGAGATACCAATCAGTGTAATATCCAAATGACAGATTCTTCAGTGAATCACTGGTTTGATTGGCAAGACGGTAGGTTTGTACTAGAAAGTCTTCAGACGCATTAGAGATGGTACTTTGTTCAATGGCTATGCCGATACCATTCTGGGTCGTTTCTTCAAATGAGGTAGAAATTTGAAAATCTGAAAACACACCATCCTTAATCTCAAAAGTTTGCCTCGCTGAGAAGTCATTGCTGAATGTATACTGACCAATCTCATCAACAAGATTATCAGCCACCATTGTCTCATCTTTCGAAACAAATATCCCTTGAGTGATAGCCACAGATTCATCCTTCCATTTCAAATCAAAATTGCTAGAGAGACCTGTTGAGGAATTAATAGCGCCATCATCGCGAAGCATCATAGCCATGTGACCATTGTCAAATAAATAGGATTTTGGGCCTGCACTTATCTCAAAATACTGAACATCAGAATAGCCAGTGCCGGTAAGACTTACCTTGATCAATATGTTCGTTTCACTTGGTAGATCTTCCGTAATTTTCAGAAACTTGGAAGTATAAGATTGTGTGGTCAGTGTTGCTAGATTGCCAAAGGAGATCTCCGGCTCCAGAAAGTCAACATAAGGCGATTGGCTACTAAAGGATAATTTTAGATTCTGAATAAGTAGCAGATAATTTGTCACATCAAAAGCAATCGTGACTGTATCTGAAGCATAAATCAATTTACCATTGGTGGCAGAAAAAGTCATGTTCTCCATGCGTGCAGATTGGGTATTGGTTTCAGAAACGGCTCGATAGGCATTTAACCTTCCACTTCCTAATAAACCTTCATACGATGGGTTTTTATCATAAATATCATCAGTGGTCACCCTTATTTGCTCCATGATTTGCAATGCATTGTAATTCGGGAAAGCGGCCTTGACCAATGCTGCCGTACCAGCTACAAGTGGTGAGCTGTAGGAAGTTCCATTGTCTGAGGCAAACCCATTGAGCTTAAAAGTAGAGTAGATCGAAGTGCCGGGTGCTACGAGATCTACAAGAGGACTATAGGTACTAAAACTAGATTTGACATCATCAACGCTTGTGGCAGCTACCGACAGTACGTTCTGAAAACTAGCAGGATAGTAGGGTTCATTTTTGTTGGAATTGCCAGCAGCAGCCACAACCACCATGTTCTTTTCCATCACAGCATAGTTGATCAAATCCTGACCTGCTTGACTGTAAGCATAGGGAGACCCATAGGATAAATTAACCACATCGAAACCCATCTCCGCAGCGTAAAGGATGGCCTCATACCCAGCATCAATTAGGTTAGTGTTTTCATTGTAAGCCTTCAGTGCAGCTATTTTGGCATTGAAGCCCATACCAGCTATCCCAAAAGCATTATCAGTGTCCGCACCGGCCAATCCCCCTACTCGATTTCCATGAAAACTTCTGATGCATTGTGCGCTTGTATCATTGCTGGAAAAATCATAACCGCGGTAATCATCTATGTAGCCATTGCCATCGTCATCTATCCCATTTGGGATATCCGCTGAATTGATGAAAATTTTAGAAATAATGTCATCGTGATTGAAGTCAAGACCCGAATCAATGATACCAATGACATGCAAATCATCACCTTTGGTCACATCCCAAGCCTCAAACGCTTTAATGACACTTAGATAGCTTTGGTTTCCGTCAGAAGCATTTGGGTCACTCGGTGTATAAAGCAACGGGAATTCAACAATCGGCTCTGCATAAATCACATTAGGTTCTTTCGAGAGCTTTGCACAAAGTGATGGAATGTCAGCATCGTCGTTCACTTTCACCTTGTAAAGACCATCAAGTACTGAAGGCACAGACCTACCTGACTTATTGATCGGCTTCACTGCATTGTATTGCTCAATTCCTTCAATATTGGAAAGGCTGAAGCTCCTAGTACTATTCGCAGCACTTGGAATAGCCTTAAGGCTGAGCTTTATATAGAGATATCCTCTTTTCATGGAAGACTGCCCCATTACTGAAAAGCCAAGAAGACAACTCAGAATGAACATTAAACCATATGAAAGGATCTGCTTCATATACTCAGGTAACTGCAGCTTTGCGAATAACTTTGGAGAATATGCCAGGGAAAAATCGCTTGAGGTAAATCCCAGCCACTTCTTTTAATCCGCCGATATATACTTCCTCTTTGTTCTTTTCAATGGCGGTAATAATTGCCGCTGCGCAAGCTTCTGGTGAGAGGCCATTTTCTTGTGCATTGTCCATGGTATTTTGCTTTGAGCCATCTCCCATTAGCGCATTCACGCTGATCTGTGTCCTCACAAAACCCGGTAAAGCAATGGTAACCTTCAAGTTGTCAATGTGATGCTCTGCCCTCAATGTATCATAAAAGCCATGCAAAGCATGCTTAGATGCAGCATATGACGATCTCAATGGTGAATAGAGAATGCCTACTGCGGAGGTAACAATTACTTGATGACCTGACTTTCTGGCGACCATAGCAGGTAAAAGTGCTTTGGTCAATGCTATAGTCCCGAAATAATTGACTTCCATCAATCTGCGATCTACATCTATTCCAGTATTGATGATCTTGTCACGCTGGCTAATTCCTCCACAATTGATGAGGATGTCCACCTGACCAAAAAGTGCTTCTGCTGCTTTTGCTTTCGAAGCTATGCTTTCGGCATCAGCCAGATCCAACGGAAGGATCTGCACGTTCATAGGATTGGGACAAACGGCCTTTACGCGCTCTAGTTCCTCTACTCTACGCGCAGCTATAATCAGCCGAGCACCGAGCACGGACATGCCAATAGCCAATGCTTCACCAATTCCTGAAGAGGCCCCCGTGATCATCACAACTTGATTTTTAATTTTAGTCATACCCTGCTATTCGTTCTATATTCTTTCATAAATCACAAAATCGAAACTATGCGCGTGTCGTTCATCAGCTGCATGATGGCTTCTTGACGTCTCTTCCCATAGACTCTTGTCAAATTCTGGAAAGAACGTGTCTCCATCGAAGCTAGCATTGATTTCTGTAAGATAAATCTTATCCGCCACCTCTAGTCCTAGACGATAGATTTCGCCACCACCAATGATGAATGCCTCTTTTTCTTCGCCCGCCTTTGCTTGCGAAAGCGCATCTTGCAAGTCATGTACAACTTCAGCACCTTCACCATTATAACTTATTTGCCTAGTAATAACGACATTTGGCCGATTAGGTAGCGGCTTGAATTTTGGTGGAAGCGACTCGAAATTTTTGCGCCCCATGATCACATAATGTCCCTCTGTGGTCTCTTTAAAGTATTTGAAATCATCGGGCAAATGCCATGGAATGTCATTGTCTTTTCCGATAGATCGGTTGGTGCCCATAGCGGCTATCATGGAGATGATCATACATTTTGCTTTTGTCAATTCTGTACCTCAAAGAAAATTAATCGAGATGATAACCACGTCTGATAGCGTTGGTTTAATTTCTATTTGAGGTGATCTCCTAGCACCAATGACAAATGAGCTGATAGCTTAGAAATTAATTGCACAATTGCAAAACGACCCTATTTTTTTTGTCATTTGGAATTTGAAAGCTAGAACGACTTTCAAACAAAGTTTAGTACTCATTCATTTCCGCCAAAACTTGAGATCTACTCACGTTATAATTGGCAAATGCATCGAAGCTGATGCCATCCTTTTTGCCCTCAAATCGATCTAGAGATTCTTGCATGAGGCTGTCAGCAGCCGCCTGTGCACCCAATGATCGATTGGCTAGCGCCAAGTAATAATAGGTATCTGCGAATCGGTCATTCCTTTTCAATTGAATTTCAAATGCACGCTGCGCCTCTTCAAACTGACCATTGTAATAATAGAGCAGCCCCAACACGTGGTAATCATAAGCACTAATGTAGTAGCCCATACTCTCAAAGTTATTAATGCCAAAGTTTGCTAATTCAATGGCTTTTTCCAGTTGACCAGTTTGAGCGTACGATAGCGAAAGCAGCATCCTCATTTCAAAATCTCCCCCAGGCGTTGATTGCAGTTTTCCATTCAAGACACTGTAGAATCTTTCCAAATCCGCAATACAAGCCTCAAAACTATGATTGGAAAAATACCAATAGGCACGGTAGCTGAGGTAGGTATGGGGGTCAAGTTCTATGGCTTTATTAATCAAAGGAAACGCTTCTGTGAGCATTCCACGTTTGAAGAAGGGTACGGACTTCTGATAGTACGCATAGGCATATTCAGGCCCCAGTTTAATAGCTGCATCAAAGAGAACTTGCGAATGTCCGCTTCCCTGGCGGTATGCTATGGCCCGGTAGCTTAGCTCGCAAGCAAGTCGCTCTCCACTATTTGCTGGATATATAAGACAATTACCTTGGCCAAAACCTGTCGTTACGAACAGACATGAAGCGCAGATAAGACAAAGTATTTTATTGCAGTACATTTTGAATCCTCCCTTCCTTTATTTTAAAATTCAAATACTTGGCATGATCCAAAGAAGCATGTCGCTCGGAAGAAGGTCTCCAGTGATTTAATCCTCTTGCCACACCTAATAAATGATTTATTAATTGTAGTGGACATTCCTTTTCGGAAAAATCAAAATCCATCGGCTGGGCTCTAAATCGATCAGCTTGATTATGACAGTTGACAATAAAACGAATGGTTACAAAGCCACTATATGTCTCAAAGGCTGGCTGAAACTCAAATAGTTCTTTACAAGCCGCCAGTACAGATCCGTCGTTGCTTGCATAGACCAAACCGCTCCGACTGGTAGAGATTTTGGAAGAGTCACACATGGTGAAATGAGAGTCATCGTATCTGCTATCAAAGAGTATATCTCCCACATCGTGACTATAACTCTTCTTTGTAACATCATTCGATACTTTGACTTGACAAGCCAGCAAAGAGGTGCCTAAAAGCAAAAGCTGAATTTTGGTATTCATACGCATCGCGTTCTTTTATCAGCACCAAGGTTAGAAAACCAAAAGCTATTCTGATACCATCAAAGCAGCTTTAACAAATGATTAACAATGCCCCGAACTACCAAAATCCAGTACTCGCTTATTTATTACAGGCTTCCCTTTACCCTATCCCTTAGCGCCTCATTCATTTTCTGAAAATTAAGCGCTGTATCCTCTGCTATCTTCTTCAAAATCATACCGCTCAATATTCCTTTAAAGGTTTCCGTTTGTACCAATCGTACTTTATTTGGCCCTAGCTCTTCTATGATAAATGCATGTTTACCGTCGAACAAGCCCGGAAAGAATAAGTGGCCTAACCAAGTGAATTCCTTATTCTCGTCCGCAATCAACACTTTGGGTTTGAATACCATTTCCTTCTCATTGGATATCAACGTGTTTTTGAGCTTAGTCCCCACGATTGCTTCACCCTCACTTTGAATAATAAAAGGATTCCATGATTGCCAACCTGCCAAATCGGTGAGCACTGCCCAAACTGCAGACGCTGATGCGTCAATGTCTATACTTTCAGTAATGGTTTTGGTAGATTGTGAATATCCCATAGTTGTGAAGATTAGTATTGTGATTGTTGCTATTATTTTCATGTTGCCAAGTTTTATAAAGCAAACCTAGGCGTCCATGACCCTCCTTTTCGTTAACAAAAGATAAGAAAACTATTTGTTCATCAGGCGTTTCCTGATCCGACTAAGCGATACTGGGGTGATCCCCAAAAAGGAAGCGATAATGTGCTGGGGTACACGGTTCATCAAATCAGCGGAACTATCCATGAACTTGAGATAACGCTCCTCTGGGCTGTCTAGAACAAAGGATGAAAAGAAACCGAGTAAATATTGGAGCCTTTGCTGGGTAAGTGCCAGCCCAACTCTATTCATGGCAGGAGAACTCTGCAACAACTCATTGAGATCTTTTTGGCTGATTTTTAAGCCTTCTCCAGCTTCCATTGCCTCTAAGACCAAGTTGCTAGGCACGTGCGCGAGATAGCTGTCGATAGAACCCGCAATCATATTTTCTTTAAAAAAGAAAAGGGTTTTCTCCTCGCCATCCTTGTAGCCAAACAATCTGACCAACCCGGAATTAATATAAAAGAAATGGTCCGCCACTTCTTGAAAGTCTAACAGGCGCTCCCTTTTTGCGAATTGAATCGGTTTGAATCGGCTCCTGATGAAATCCAGTTCTTGCTGATCCAGTGGCGCTATCGATTGAAATAGTTTTTCAAGTTGGTCAAAAATCATCAGTCACATTTTACAGACTCAAATTACTGCCTCTTTACATATTATTCGAAACTGAGGGGTGAAAGGGATAGAAAGGAAGCCTATTGCTACTGCCGCAACTCAACAATAAAAGTCATAGTGAAAACGCCTAACTTGGAACAACTAATACCTACCCAAACAGTGAAAGACCTAGAAACCCGTGAAGACATTGTGTATTTGGTGGATGCGTTTTACAAGCAAACCGTCAGTGATTCGGTGATCGGTCACTTCTTTACGGAAGTGGTTCAGTTGGACTTTGCGGCGCACATGCCAGTGATGTACGACTTTTGGGAATCAACACTCTTGGGCAATCATGTCTACAAAGGCAATCCCATGCTGAAGCATATAGCCCTCAGCAAAAAGTCACCAATAACTCCAGCTCATTTCGAGCGGTGGTTATCTCTTTGGTTAGACACTGTTAATAGACTTTTTGAAGGACAGAAGGCTGATGAGACCAAATCCAAAGCACAGCAAATAGCTGCGCTGATGCAGTATAAGGTAGCCGAGTATGGGAACCATTGATGCGAAGTGGAATTATTAGATACCTGTAAAAGGGAAATTGCAATTAATGGTAGAGATGGTTAGCTTCACCTTAAGCATCGAGTAGTTGCTTATTACATAATATTTAGCCTTTTGTTAACCACAATTCCACAAAATGAAAATTCACTCTGTAAGAATTAGAAATTTTAGAACTGTACGAGAAGAAACACTCCTAGAAATTGATGGTTATTTAACTGTTGTTGGCCCAAATAACTCTGGAAAAACGAATATTCTCAAATCAATTCAAACATTTTTCACTGGATATGATAATGAACTTGGTTATTCTAAGGAAAGAGACTTTTCAAAATCTGCGGATAAAAAAGGCAAAACGACCATCACAGTTATTTTTAAAAAAGAAGAAGGAAATTCATTTGATGATTCAATATTTGAAGAATATGCTGAAATATATGAGTATCTGGAGTCTGACAACTCAAATCCCAATGAGATTACTGTCTATTTAACCTTTAATGAAAGCACTCCTAATTATCAACTTCATTACAATGTAAAAAAGAAGAAAGACAAGCTCCCTCATTACTCCCAAAAGCTCAAAAGTATAATAAGCAAGATTCTGACCCATTTCGCAGTACACTATATTCCTTCAGAAAAAAGTGTGAAAGACATTTTCAGAACCCTAATTACTCCTTTAGTTTCAATTCAACTAGGTAAGAAGATGCTTGAGAACAGAGAAATTTTTGACTCAGTGTTCACAGGCACTTCCATTTCAATATCAACGAGTCTGAAAGATTGCGGGCTCGAAAATTTTGAATTTTCGATCAGACCACCACAAAATGAATACTCTCAAATGATTAAAGGATTTGAATTCATCCTAAATGATTCGATAGAAACCAACGTGTTTGAAAAAGGAATGGGAATTCAAACTGCCTCTTTATTGGCATGTTTTCTTTGGGTCACAGAACAAGAAACTAAAGACCAGAAAGACATAATATGGTTATTAGAAGAACCTGAATCTTTTTTACACCCCAGCTTATCAGAAACGCACAAAAAACTTCTTCATAAGCTTAGAACAAAATGCACTGTCATCAACAGTACACATTCATTACAGTTTGTCCCTCAGGATCCCATCAAAATTTTGGGAACTGAAATTATCAACGATTCTACTGAGGTCAAAAAATTCAAAACTTATGCGGATGCAACCAAGGCATTACGTGATACTCTTGGAATAGAGTTTAGTCACTTTTTCAACCTTGGATTGTCAAACGTTTTTCTTGAAGGGCAAACTGACAGGGAGTATTTTCATAAAATTTTAAGTAAACTACCTGACGAATTCGAAGGAAAAGCACTTGATCTTCCAACATTGAAATCCGGAGAGACGAAATTTTTAGATTTTGGAGGATCAAGTCACCTTGAAGGTTTTCTGAAGACTACTTATGAATTTATTTGCAAAGAAAGACCAACAGTTTCAGTATTTGACGGGGATTCAGCAGGATTGAAATCGGTTAATGCTTTACAAGGATATTTTGGAAATCACGGAGTTTTATTCAGGAGCAATCAAGAATACGTTATTCTTAAAAAGGACTTTGAGATTGAATACTACTTCCCTGATGAATGGCTAATTGAAATGAACAATGAACATTCTGGATGGTTTGAAAGCTTTACTACAGATGTTGAACAAAACCTGATCTCTATGAGCGTTAAGGATGGCCGAAAAGACAGCTTTCAAAATGAAATCTTCAAAAGAATTGATAATGCTCAAAACAATGATTGGTTGCCAAAATGGTTGCCAATCTTAGAAACCATTGAAACAAGCCTCGACAGTCAAAAAACAATATTAAAAAGTGGCTAACGGGCGTCACCCCCCCTATCTCGCAAGTTTAGCGAAGCGTAACTTGTGAGTTTTTTGATAACCCTCCTCAGAATTACTCAACTCATAGAGAGTGCTGAGGTTATATCCGAGAACTTCAAATTATATGACAGATAAGCAAAAGGAATTTTTAAAACTTGCCTTGATTGAAGGACTAACTTATGACGAAATCGAAACTAGAATTAAACTCTCTCGAAAAGAGTTTGCTCCATGGTGGGAAGAGTTGAAAACTGAGCGACTTTACCTATCCGAAATTCGCAATAAATGGAAAAGAAAGTGTCCAGAAATTGGTTTTGAAGATTTTAAAAAATGGCACGAATCAACAAAAGAAGAATGCCACTACTGCCACATTACTGAAAAAGATATGAACCAACTTTGGCAAAAGTCTCCAATGCTGACAAAAAGAAATCGAGGAAAAAAACTTGAAATTGAAAGACTCGAGCCAAATCTAGCATACAGTAAAACAAATAACCTTGTGTATTCTTGCTACTGGTGTAACAATGCTAAAACTGACACTTTTACTAAAGATGAGTTCATGGAAGTTGGCAAAGTGTTTCAAAAAATATGGCAAGACAGATTGAAATGATAACAGGTCACGACACCAATACTGTTCATTTCTCTGGTCTACTAAAAACTGATAGAAAATACCGAGTTGCTTTCGAAAGCATCAAAAGCTTACTTGAAAAACATCATGTTCACTATGAGTTATTAAAAGACACAAAAGACATTTGGTGTAGAGACTACATGCCAATTCAGATCGAAGAGGACAAGTTTGTGCAATTCAGATATGAACCAACTTACTTAAAAGGCGCTCGAAAACTTCAATCCGATCCTAAATTGGTTCTGTCTTCAAATAGCTTAAATGCAGAATTTTCAAGCATAAATCTAGATGGAGGAAATGTTGTCAACTGGACAGAAAAAGTCATACTGACTGACAGAATCTTTACTGAAAACCCTCGATTAAACAGCGTAAAACTCAGGTCTGAACTTGAACGGATTTTCAAATCAGAGGTGCTTATAATTCCTAATTTAGAGGAAGACCTAACAGGGCACGCGGATGGACACCTGAGATTTATAGATTCAAATACTATTCTGGTGAATACACTAAAGCAAGAATCCCCAAAATGGCGAAAAGGATTCATGAAAATGATAGATGAATCTGGGTTAAAGTATGTTGAGATGCCTTGGTATGAGCAATATGATAGGCTTTTCAAATATTCTGCAATTGGCTGTTACGTCAACTATCTTGAAATTGGAAATCTCATTCTCTTTCCAGTCTTTGAGGTTGCTGGTAATAAGGATGAAGAAGCTCTTGGTGTCATAAGATCAGTATTCCCCGAACGAATAATCGAACCAATTAACATCAATGAAATTGCCAATCACGGAGGGCTCCTTAATTGTTGCACTTGGACAATTAAAAACTAATCGGGGAAGGCTATAATATTTAGTCCAGATGCACGCGTCATAGTTGGTCGTTACCGGCAATTTCTACAGAACGTGATCTTCTGAGCAAATTCATTTATTTTTGATTATGGCTAACTTAAAAGAACGTTTGATCAAAAGAATACAGGAAACAACTGATCCTGATCTATTAAAGGAAGTTTACCGACTTTTAGAAATAGATTTCGACGACCAGGAAATCTATGTATTGTCTGATGATGAGCGTGCAGCGATAATGGAGGGTCAAAAACAAATCGATGAAGGTAAATATCTAACTCACGAACAAGCAAACGAGGAAACGAGGAAGTGGCTCAACGAAAAATAATTTGGTCAATTCGTGCCCAACAAGATAGACTTCAAATTCTCGGATACTGGATTGAACGCAATAAGAGTAAAACTTACTCAGAAAAATTATACAATATATTCAATTCAGCAATCGAGCTTATAGCTGAACACCCTGAGATCGGTAAGCGAACGGACCAACGGGGAATCAGAGCAAAAATTGTGAGAGACTACATGATTTTTTACCATTATAGTAAACTTCATCTCAACATAATGGCCATTTGGGATACGAGACAGAATCCAGAAAAAATTGGGCAAATATTGAAAAAGAAAAGCCAGTAACATAGACTATAGCGCATGGCTGTAAGTAGTTCTGCATTTTCCTCAGAGTCCTCTGCGAGTGACTCTGAGGAAATATAAAATTTTATAATAATCAGGAACCGATAGGTAATCGTAATATCGAATTTTGAAGAAATGAAGTGTCTTGGAAATACGAAGAATTAAAAAATCACAAAACCGAGAAAGATCTTGTGATTTTAAAAGACAATTTTTGGCATGCCTATCCTCCAAACACTGCTGAAAGGCTAAATTGTCAAAGTCATTTTCAATTTTACCCTTTTCAATGATGAGTGATTTATCAAAATCCAAACATTCCATTTTCATTGGCTAGACCCTCTGTAGGAATAGGTTGGATAACATCCCAGTGCTCTACCGCTTTGCCGTTTTCAAATCGTAGCAAATCGTAGAACACCTGTTTTTTTCCACTCCATTCTCCCTCACTTACCGTAAGTACAAAGTTTCCTTCACCCAGTACTTTGTGAATTTTCGTGTACTTGAACATATTGTTTTGCGAAGTGAGGTATTCGACCGCTTCGACAATACCTGCCAAGCCATCTTTGATTCCCGGATTGTGCTGATCATACTGTTCTGAACTAATGTATTCAGTAATCTTACTCGGATTTTTACCCATCAGAATATCTTCTACCATCGCCTTAGCTAACGTTTTGTTCGCCTCAGTTTTATCCAAGTCAAATGCAGTGGTCGGGCCATCAGTCTGTGTCCTTCCACTTGCAGTTTCTTTTACCAATGAAGTCATGGCATCCCAATGTTCGGCTACTTTGCCGCTATCGTCCAATCGGATAATATCAAAGGAGACCATTTCATCTGCGCCAAATGGCTTAGCATTCCTCCATATATTGTGCATAAACACATAATTACCATCTTGGAACATTCGAATGTTTTCAGCGGTCGTTCCGTTTTCTTGAAGGACTGGTAGCATTTGGATAAAAGGCTCCAGCCCTGTTGGGATAAATGGATTGTGTTGAACGTAATCCACATTGGCAAGCATGCGCATGGTTTCAAGGTCGCTCGTCAATACGGCACCTAAGAAAGTGCCTGCAGTTTCTTTTTTACTCATCTTCTTAATTTTTGATTGTGAATTTTCGGATACCTCCTCATTGGTTGAACTTTTCTGCGCATTACTACACGATGTGAGACAACCCATGAGAACAATAATTGTGAATAGCTTTTTCATTGTTTTTCGTTTATTGCTTGTAAATTACAAGCAATAGTAAATTATTAATTGCAAAATGCAAGTAATTATTAATTGTTTTTTACAAGTAATTTTAAAAATGCTTATACATGGACTATAAATTTCGGTGTGATTGCCCATTTACTTCAGCCATTGATATTCTTGGAGACAAGTGGATGCTTGTTATTGTCAAGCAAATGCTTGTAGAGGGTAAGGAAACTTTCAAGGATTTTACAGAGAGCGAGGAAGCCATTGCAACCAATATCCTTACGATTAAACTCAAGCTGCTAGAGGAATTGGGACTAATTAGCAAATCAAAACTTCCCCACAACAAAAAAACGAACCTATACCGTCTGACCCCAAAAGGACTGACACTGACACCTATCTTAGTGGAACTGGCTTTGTGGAGTGACAACAACTTGAGAGACGTTCATCGGACACTTCAAAATGGACAGGGCATAGACTTGCTACGTCAAGATAAAGAAGCTTTCACGCGTGCTTTGATAACTTCCTATCAACAAAAATTGGATAGAATTGAGTAGACTCCCTTATACTGCAAGTTTAGCGAGGCGTAACTTGTGAGTGCTTTTATTCAAATCCCCAGCCTCTCTTTCATTTAACACTGCGGGTTAATTAAAACTTTTCAACTATGATGAACATTATTAAGCGATCTAAACTAGCAATTTTGATTTTTGCTCTCATTCTAATCTCATGTGGAGAAGGTGATGATCAGGTAACCGTTGAAAAAGAACCGATCACTATTTTAGGAAAATGGTTTTTCTCAGAGGTTAAAACCGAACTGATATCAATTGAAGAAGGTGCCGAAATCCAACTGCCAAATCCCAACATTTCTGATTTAACATGGACGTTTACTGACGATAGCAACTTACAAGTTCAAAATGAAGTCACATCATTTTCGGCATGGTATGAGTATGATACTACAGCTATGCGTTTGCATATAGATGAGGGTTATTACGATGTATTACAACATACTAAGGATTCCTTGAAAATAAGATTTTACACCGATGTTGAAGTGGCAGATTTCTATACTTATTTTCAATTGACGAGATAAAGACTTGCACCAATCTCTTACCCAAATTCTCAGCGAACTCAAGCATCTACCTGTAATGGAAATTCCACCCTACTATCTTCTGCTCGTGGGAGTCTTTTATCTGTATGTCGCAGTTCGTATCTGATGCTTTGCACCGGCAGATAAGCTACTTTTATCGTAATTAATTAAGCTCAGAGGCCCGGCATTAATCTAATTATAATGAAACTTACCCCTACAATAAATATCACTAGCCTTATCTTATTGACGCTAAAGCTCATAGCTTGTCATTCTCCTGCAGATATTTCAGGTAGATTAGAAGGCAAAGAAAAGGAAGACATAATGATCTACCTGATTGAACCTCAAAACTTACGGGAAGTTGCTGCTTCATATTTTGGAAAGGTCATAGATTCTGCTGTAGTCAATTCTGATGGCAGCTTTGAGTTCTACAATTTGCCAAAAACGAATGAACCTGTATTGTTGGAAATAGCCGTGCAGCTATACGGAAAGGCTCCTAATTATTTACAAACGGATAATCCAATGATGTCTAACTATATGCCCTTTCTATGGCAATTTGGAGCACCCCTTCAAATCACTGCTAGATTTGATGAATTCCAAAATAGTTTTTCAATTGAATACCCTTCAAAAATCAATAAAGCATTGTTAGAGTTGAGGAATATCAAAGAGCAAGCTTACCAAACCTATCTTGCAGGCAAGGATTGGCAATTGGAAGATGGAAGCGAATTGTTGGAAAAAGAACACGCTATCTTACAATATCAAACAGAGCTCATAAAGTTCGCTAATAGCACAAAGTATCTTATACCGGCATTGGTGGCAATAAGATGGATAAGTCCAGAGAATTACTATGAACGTGTCCCTGAATTTTTGGTGAGTCAATGTCATAAATGGAAGAAAAAACAACCAGATCATCCATGGGTAAAACAGCTTTGTATAGAAAGTAATCCTTCTAATTTACCCGTGTTAGTGGGAGATGTATTTCCAAACCTCAAGTTTCCCTTGCTTACAAAGGACACACTTTCACTTAAAGATAATTTAGGCAAACAGCTCACCATTATAGACTTGTGGGCATCTTGGTGTGCTCCGTGCCGAAAAGAAAACCGAGAGGTACTAGTGCCTATTTGGGATGAATATCATGACCAGGGTTTACAAATTGTTGCTTATGGTCTAGAAAGTGATGAGTATGTCTGGAGAGGAGCGGCAGAGCGCGATGGAGCAAATCGCTGGTTTCAAGCATCAGATTTGCAAGGAGATGATGCGTCTTTCTTAAAAATAATCCGTGTTAGTGCCATTCCAGCCAACTTTATTCTTGATGATAAAGGTGTGGTTATAGCTAAAAATGTTCACGGAAGTGATTTAATGGATTTCGTAAAGAGCTATATGAAACAGGAATAAAACTCCAACCGAAGTGCTACAAGTTTAGCGAAGCGTAACTTGTAGGTATGATGATCCAAACTTACAGCTTAATCGATCTATCACTAAATACTACCTAACACAAGACATGAGAATTACCAACTTGGTAGTCTAGGCTATTTGCTCCCTTCAAATCCATCATAATGTTTTAGTTCGCCAACATCCGTTGATGGTCCCAACCCATTAATTGAATGATTGATACCTCCATTAAGCCCTGCAAAAGTTGAGATGTGTTTGACTAGAATGCCTGAATTGTCCGGGACTTCCATGGCATTTTCCAGCCTGACATTATTTGAGACCGTAGGCTCACCACGAAAAAAACTATAGATACCTAGGCCATAGGCTTCATGATTTTGAACCTTGTTCGCAACCTTATAAGAAGCATAACCAGCCTTACCGTTATCATTCCATATCTCAATACTGGGTGGGCGATAAGGAATTTCACATTGATAAAAATAAGTCCTCCCGTATTCCCCATTCCAAAGCGTTTGGTAAGACTGAAAGTGTTCGTTGAATAAGCCATAGATCGTCACATGATCACCATTCACAACTAGTCCATATTTATTTTGGCCGTCCATCCATTCAGTTCCCACACCATGATCTGCTCGCCATAACCAAAAATGATCGCCAATTACATAATTGCTGTTGATAGTCATGGTTGTTTCTGCTTGACCGACTAGCGCACCTCCCACCCTACAATAGATATCATGAAGAGAGATGGGATTATCGGAATAATTAGCATCAGCATCTTCTGATCCAATTTGAATAAGTGTTGGAGACAGCTCTGGTCCTGCGTCTAACATAAAACCTGCAAATTTTACTCCTGGAATATCCTTTGTTGCAATCGCAATCTCCCCGTTTTGAGGAATAAGGGTCGGTAATCCAAGTCCGAGAATTACGGTGTTGGGTTTTATTACAGTAAGCGATTCATCAAGTGTGTAGATCCCAGGTGTAAAGAGAATATGCTTTCCTAAAGACAAGGCTTGATTAATGGAAGTGGCATTATCTTTTTCAGGATAGGCAATATGAAAGGATGCTATAGAAAGTAGTTCACCTTCTTCATCACGATTCACCCATGAAGGGCCAGAAGTTTCCCGGCGAAGTGCAGGAACAAAAACAGCATACTCTCCAGATTCAGTAAAGGTTAGGAACGGTTTTTCACGAACTACTGGTGTTTTATCAATTACGGTTGTTGGTTTATTAGGCCATGAATCATTAGGCGCGCCTTCCACTCCCACAAATACCCTGTTCCAGTTTCCACCTTCCCACGATCCAATACTTGAATTTCTTGTAAACCATTGCTGTCCGGAAGTCAGCCCTGCCCTGCCTTCAACAAGAGAGTTGGCCAGCACACCACCACTTGCCCAACTGCCTTTATCAAAATTAATATCACCAACCACATGCATGCGTCGGTACGGAGCGGCTTGTGATACTGCCCAATAAATCATTTCATGATCTTTTGGTACTACTTTAAAATTCTCAGCACCACGCCAAAACATGGTTGTAACCTTGTCCCCACTAGTAGTTGTCACTGATTGTACCGCCCCATTGATTAGTACATCATCAGGATACCTTCCTAAACCTAGTGCCTGAACATAATAATCGACGGTGACATCTATATTGTACGTTCCTGGTTTGAATAGCAGTGCGTATCGCTCTGAGCCAAATTCGCTATACTTCTGCTGCTCGTGTAACGCATCAAGAGTCGTCTTAATACCTTCCAAATCCATGGAATCGTCAAATACGAGTACGTTCTTACCAAATATGGAGGTGTATTGAGATATATCTATCTTATTATATTTTTTGTTTGAATTGAAACATCCAGTAGCAATACTCAGCAACAGTATCGAAGCTAAGGTGTAGAGAAGATGTCTGGAAAAAGAGATTGAACGCATGATAACTATACTAAGTCTGAAATAAAGTACGATTTCAATTATACAAATAAAGTACGGAGAAAACGAAGTTCTATTTGAAAGTATGCCCAGATACCAACCAGCATATACATTAATGACGAAGAATGATGCCCTATAAGTGATGCGAAGCTCCAAATACTAACAAACCTCTTTGCAAAAGCCTGTGGGCGAAGGTAATTTTATGGGTACTTTAAAACCTAAGCCTACGGAGCTTAGCTAAGTATTTTGCTTGACGGAAAAAATCGAAATGAAAGTAACCTATGACAAATACTATCTGACGGAAAACCTATTTGGTGAACCATTTCCAGAATTGATTGAGTTTTTTGCTGAATATCCTAAAAAGGGAGAAGTACTTGACCTTGGTTGCGGACAAGGGAGAGATGCAGTTGCCTTGGCTCAACTTGGCTATGCTGTTACAGGGATTGACAATTCAAAAGTTGGAATTGACCAAATGAACCAAATCGGACATACAAAAAATTTGAAATTAGTTGGACAAGTTGGAGACATTTATGCCTTTGAGAAATTTGGGAAATTCGACATTATCCTCCTTGACAGTATGTTTCATTTTGCCAAAAAAGACAAGGAGAAAGAAATCGGACTAGTCAAAAAAATAATGTCGTTAATTAAAAGTGGGAATTTACTAGTCGTTTGTATTCAAGACACAGGAAACAAGGTTCACGTTTTAAACCAAGCGATTGATTTTGAAAGAAAAAATAACAGGCTTTCGGACAAAAAAATCAAGTATAATTTTGAAGAAGAAAGCGGACATAAATCCGAAACGGACTATAGAATGATCGTAATTGAAAAATAAAATACTAAGCTCGACTATGACTAAAAGCATAGGAGCTTTTCATGAGTTCTTTTACCCCCGAGCTTTCAAATTCGCTCCTTATCCTGCTTACAGAATCGCACCCTCTTATCTTTCAAGTTGAGCGAAGCGCAACTTGAAAGTGTTTTATTCATCACGCTTAGAGTTACTCGCAGAGAACTCTGAGTATTAACCCCGCTAATTACAAATTATCTTTGATTTTGACCTACTCAGTTTTCTTCGCAGGGACTTTCTGACTCAATTCAAAGATTTCATTTTTCTAGCTGACCTTGAAGTAAGACCTGAAAGGTCTAAACGCACTAGCCAAACTTCTAATTGCAATCCAAGGTGGCATTGACTACTTTCATGTTCTAATACGTTTATCAATTAGGCATTCGACAAATCAATGTCTTTTGCCATGACGCAAGTTCCACCAAAACACGAATGACAAACGAGCAATCTGCAATACGTACCATCTATTTTAGCATCATTGGCAACACCAGCTTGGCTATTATAAAGGGATTGGCAGGTTTCTTTGGAAACTCATATGCCCTTATCGCAGATGCTATAGAGTCAACGACGGATATATTCGCATCACTTTTGGTCTTGTTAGGGTTCAAATATGCCAATAGACCAGCCGACGAAAACCATCCTTACGGGCATGGTAGAATAGAACCTCTCATTACATTTCTCGTGGTGGCCTTTCTGGTGACTTCTGCTACAATCATTGCTTATGAAAGTATTCAGAATATTCAAACCCCACACAAATCACCTAAAGCTTGGACTTTGATCGTACTAGGAGGCATCATACTTTGGAAAGAGATTTCCTATAGAGTGGTCATTAGGAAAAGTAAAGAAACCAATAGCTCTTCCCTCAAAGCAGATGCTTGGCATCATAGAAGTGACGCGATTACCTCGATAATGGCGTTTATTGGAATTTCGATTGCACTAATTTTTGGAAAGGGTTTTGAAACGGCTGACGATTGGGCTGCTCTATTAGCTTCAGGTTTTATTCTTTACAATAGCTATTTGATTTTCAGACCGGCTTTGGGCGAGATCATGGATGAACACCTGTATGATGACCTTATTGAGGAAATTAGGAAGAAGTCTCTAGCTGTAAATGGCATACTGGGGACAGAGAAATGCTTTATCAGAAAAGCCGGAATGAAGTACCATGTAGATCTACATGCCATAGTTGACGGGAAAATCTCAGTGCAAGAAGGACACGCAATCGCTCATAATTTAAAAGACCATTTGATCACTGAAATACCCAGTTTAGCACAGGTTTTAATTCATATTGAACCGAGCCATTAAAGAAGCAAAAGAATTAATAAGTGAGTACCCCTTGGGTGAAGAAAAGTTTCCTATTGCAATAATTAGTAGAGCTAGCTTCACCGCTTGCAAAGTGTGATTGCTAACCTTCCAAAAGTAAACTGCGCAAGGATCATCGCCTTTATTTTGACCGCTTTCTCAAAGTGATCCAATTGATGTTTTGCGATCCACCAAGTAGCTACCTCCATCAATAGCACTGGATTGTCGTTTTTATTTGCGAAAAATGCATAAAATGAAAGCCCTACATTTTCACCTTTGCTGCTGATCTTTTCATTGCAGATTGTCACCATTTTATGGGCTATTTCTTTCATGCTCTTCTTATTTGTGGATGCTTTAGATTATTGTAATTTCTCTAGATTTAATTTATCAAGAACTTTAAAAGTAACTAATAGCAGTGTATACCTAGCCTGAGCTAAGAAATGATTGACTATAAAAAAGAAAGCAAACTGAGTGTGGCCCAATTCAAGGAGGTTTTAAATAAATCCACTTTGGGCGAAAGAAGGCCAGTAGAAGATCCCGAGAAACTTTCAGCTATGCTTGAGCATGCCAATCTTATCATTACTGCCAGAGAAAATGGGAAACTCATTGGTGTTAGCCGCGCCTTGAGTGATTTTGCATTCTGCACCTATTTGTCTGATCTAGCAGTAGATCAGGGTTATCAAAAAAAAGGGATTGGTAAAGAGCTCATTAGGCAAACGAAATTGAATGCGCCCCTAGCGAAATTGATCTTGCTTGCAGCGCCAAAAGCCATTCCATACTATCCCAAAATCGGAATGTCTCAATACGAGTATTGCTACTATTTAGATGACATAGACCAATTGAAGTAAACTGTCCTAACTTCAACTTTGGTATTATCACTCATGCAACTTTCCTCAGTGAGCTCGCATCTCGTACGTAGCGAATCGAAAAATTCCTTGGACCCCCCGCTTAGCACAGACAAAAAACCAGTATGATTTTCGACAAAAAAGCACCAAGACTAGTATTGATATCACCGGTCATTAAGTGTAGAAATGTCAAATTTCACAATTAGCAATGATTTATTAAATTTCAAAGAGGATAAGGTGGATTGTAACTATCAACTGTTGTGTTACACAAATTGGCAGCAGCTAGCAGAAAAAGTTATTAAATCAATGATATTTAAAAGAGTTCACAACAAGTTGGAGCGAATGGCTTCAAAATCAGGAATAGCCGTTTTATTCTTACTCGCTCATTTAGTCTTGTTGTCAATGATGCTATTTACTTTTCCACGCATTAATGCCCGATTTGAAACGAGCGCATTTGATTTGAAAACATTCGGATATTCTGAATCTGAGGCTGTATCGATGCTCCAGAAATTAGATCAATCAACTATCGATTTCTATCTCTTCCCACAGCTGTTTCTTCTGGATGTTTTATACCCGATTTTACTTGCAATCTTTTTGAGCACAATAATAATTCGGCTATCTGGTTTAATCAACATCAAGGATGGGCATATTTTTTCGAACTTGTTCATCTTGCCATTCCTTGCCATGTTCTTTGACTATTCTGAGAATCTAATGATTTCATCAATGCTTCTAAACTCGACGGCCGTGTCCCCTGTCGTTATTAAAACAGCCAGCATCTTTACTCTGATGAAAGGAGGGTTTACTACGCTGAGTTGGTCTGTAATTTTAATCCTATTAGTGATATGGGTATTTGAAAAAAGGAAAAAGGAAAAGCAATCCGACTACAGCTTATAAGTCCCCTCTAGGAGTTCAACAAAAAAATGGATCAAGCCACTCCTTAGTTCTTTTGGAATGGAGAAGATAAATCCTCTTAACAAAGCGATGATTTTATGAATCATGTAACCATTCTCGGTGAGCTTGCATCACATACTTAGTGAATTGAAAAATTCATTGAAAACCCCCTTAGCACCGACAAAAAACCTTATGATTTCAGATAAAAAAGTTGCAAGAATAGTAGGAGTACTCTTATTGATCATCTTCACATCGGGCGTTATGATGTACCAATTACTTCAGGGTCCTTCATTATTTGTTGATGAATACTTAACAGAAACCTTTACCCAATCCAGTCAAGTAATTGGTTCCACATTACTAGGAGTCTTGATCGGTACCTTGTCTATCATCATTGCTATTATACTTCTCCCCATTTTCAAAATGCACAGTGAGCGATTGGGCTACTTATATCTTGCCTTTACCATTATAAATTTTGCGGCTATAGCTCTTGATAATATAGCTGTCTTGGCCATGCTTGAGGTAAGCAGAGAATACGTAAATGATGCTTCTATCAACTTGGACCATTTAAAGACAATGGGCGTTGTGTTTCATCGGATTCATCGATGGACACATTTTCTCTCGCTGCTTATTTCATGTTTACCAGTTTTTGTGCTGTTCTTCACCCTGTACCAAACCAGGCTTACCCCTAGACTACTTTCTGGATTTGGGATGATAGCAGCTTTTATGATGCTGGTACAAATGGTTTTTTCAATGTTCGACAATGGTATAAGTTCGAATCTGCTTCTTCCTATCGCTATCATACAGCTCGTTTTACCAGTTTGGTTACTCATCAAAGGGTTAAAAGAACCCGGTCTAGCAGGAGAATAGAAAACTAAATTGGTTGTACCAATCACAGAAAATAGTTGATAATTAAAATCAAATTCAAGATTAAAGCGAACCGAATGAGCTGCCGCTGGTTATACAAGCAGACAAGACGGACCCACTATGAGTTTACTTATCCTATTGATAATGGCTGTAAATCCTTACACAATTTTTGATTTTAACAAATCGTCCAACCTCCAAAGATGGATGATCGTAGATGATGTGGTGATGGGTGGTAGATCGTCAGGTTCCTTTAATATCACCCCTGAGGGACATGGCGCGTTCAGTGGCACTATATCCACTGCAAACAATGGAGGATTTTCATCGCTCCGATATTCAGACAAGAGGATAGATGTCAATGAGTATTCAAAAGTCGTGATCAAATTGCGTGGCGATGGCAAGCAGTATCAGTTTAGACTGAAGTCCAATACCAATGACTACTACTCTTACATTATAAGTTTTGTCACTACTGCTGAATGGCAGGAGATCGTCATCCCTTTGAAGGACATGTATCCTTCTTTTCGAGGAAGAAAGCTTACGATTCCAAATTTCTCCGATGATCATATAGAGGAAATCGCTTTCCTAATAGGCAATAAAAAGGACGAAAGCTTTAAGCTTTTGATAGATAAGATTGAGCTGAGGTAAAGATCATCTAATGGCTTCCATGGACAAAGACGTGTGTTTATGGGAGCACTATTAGTAGAAAAGTAGCCTTGTAGCAGCTTGAAAGTGATTAACTTCCGAATCGCTAATTCTTTCAGCCCATGCCAACTACGATTATAAAAAAAATATTAATTCTTTCGCTGTTTTTAATCACTTCCCAAGTACTCCTAGCGCAGGATGAAAATGAAACAATCCAGCTTATTCCAGAGGCAAAGTCCTTTGTCACTAAGCATGAGATCATTAATGGCGGAAAGTCTATCAAATACAAGGCTGTTGCCGCTGAGACATATTTGAAAAATGAAGCTGGAGAGGAAGTTGCTGCTCTTTGGTCCGTGGCTTATGTCCAAGAAGGCATCAATGATCAAACCAAGCGACCAGTCACTTTTGTGTTCAATGGAGGACCTGGTTCATCTTCAGTTTGGCTGCATATGGGCATGTTTGGTCCACAGCTGGTAAAACTTGATTCGGATGCTAAAGTGGATGATGGTGCTGCGCCTTACAAAATGGTAGCCAACAACAAAGGCTTATTTGACCTTACAGATTTTGTATTTGTAGATCCTGTCGGCACTGGTTATAGCAGAGTGATTGGCAAAGGCAAAAAAGAAGACTTTTGGGGCTTGTATGAAGATGCAGAATCCATCTCCAACTTTATGAGACAGTGGATCACAGACAATAACCGCTGGTTTTCACCAAAATACATCGTTGGTGAAAGTTACGGAACGCCCAGAGCAGTTGCTGTCACCGAGGCACTGGAAGGTGGAGGTCAAAACATGGCATTGAATGGTCTAATCCTTATTTCGCAATGTCTGGATTATGCCGGCTCTACTTCACTTCCTGACAATATTACCTCCTACCTGACCTACCTGCCTAGCATGGCAGCTACTTCTTGGTATCACAAAAAAGCAGGTCAAGGTCAGACGTTAGAAGCATTCGTAGAAGAGTGCCGCAACTATACCTATGATGCTTATGCACCAGCACTCTATCGTGGATCATATCTAAGTGATTCGGAAAAAGACAAGGTAGCTGAAAAACTGAGCTACTTCACAGGGTTGAAAAAAGACTATATACTCAAGTCCAATTTGCGAATCATGATGCAGCGGTATCAGAAGGAATTACTTTCAGATCAAGGAATAGTGATTGGTAGAAATGATGGTCGGTTTATGGGCAGCGAAATAGATCAACTCTCTGATGGTCCACACTTGGGAGACGCCTCTAATTATCAAACCAGTTCGGCCTATACAGCAGCTATGAATTATTACAATGCCTCTGTGCTACAAGTGAAAATGGACCGCCCTTACATCACCTCCAATGGCTCAATCAACAGCAATTGGAACTGGAGACCTATACCATTGGGACAAGATTGGGAACCTAGCTTCATGAATGTAGCCAGAACACTAGGCGAAACAATGAGAAGGAATACTGCTATGAAAGTGCTAGTGACGGCTGGTTATTACGATCTGATCTGCCCATTTTTTGATGCTGAGTATACCTTCTCAAGAAATGGGATCGAAAAAGAAAAAGTAAAAATCGCCTACTACGAAGCAGGACATATGATGTATTTGCACGAGCCGGATTACTTGAAAATGTCAGAAGATCTGAGGGTCTTTTTTTCTGAATAACTTAGAAATTCAAAAAAACTCATACTTGAATATACACTTCTAATTTGAAAACCATTGAAATAAAAAAGGGTCAAATATTACAAAGAAAGGGAATTTGAAGAGTTAAGCGAATACTTGTTTTACACTATTCCACTTGGGAATTACTTAACGCAAGATATCAAAGACCATCTAAAATTAGCAACATTTGATCAAGGCTATTGGACGATAAGTCGCTCTGTTTGTCGCTCTCCGTTGATGGTCCATTCTACAAGGTAAGTGCCTCGCTTCAAACCAGCCACTTCAACCCTAGGTGATGAGAATTGCAGAATTAACGCCCCACTCAGATCAAAAATGCTCCCCGCAATTGAACTGTCATCTGCCAAGCTAAAGGCAATTTCTCCCTTTGCCGGGTTGGGATAAATCCGAGATACTGAAGTTATCTTATTCTTGTGAACCGCGATAATCATGAGTTTCACATGAGTGCCATCAAAATCTGTTTGAGACAAACGAAAGTATTGAGTGGAAGCTGATGCTATCACATTTCCTACATACAATTCATAATTCAATTTTTCGGTAGAAGTACCATTTCCATTAACTGTGGCTATTTTGTCAAAATTAACTCCGTCAAATGAGCGCTCTACTTCGAAAAAGTCATTGTCAATTTCGCTAGCGGTGCTCCAGCTTAACTGTATTCTACCATCTTGGTAATTTCCTTTGAATTCTAAAAGACTCACTGGTAGTGCTGCGCAACCACTTCCACAACATCCCCCACTCCCACCAGAGCAACTGCCTGCATCTCCAGTTGGGGCACCTCCACTGTACGTACCTCCCACTAGCAAAGTCCCTCCATTTACATCTGTAGAACCTCCGCCGTTATTGTTATAATCTCCGGCGACTCCTACAAAGCCTCCAGAATCAGCCGAAACACTCCCGCTTCCTGAATTATTGAAGTCTCCATTGACATTGATGCTCCCATTATTTCGAACTTCTAAAATTTCACTACCTGCATTATCAAAATCGCCGGTGACTGTAACTGTCGAGTTGTCGATATACCATTCATTATTAGTGACACTTCCACGTACATTCATTGCAGAACCACCAGTGAGTGTTAAAATCCCTCCCCCATTCATTGTCAATGCATCCGCATCATTGGTACCTGCATTTCCTTTACCAGAATTAATAGTTGAATTATCAAAGGAAACATTACCCGATTGAATTGTAAGTAAACCTTCAACATCTAGGCTGGAATTCGTGAAAGACGTATTCTTGACGGATGCAGTAGTTCCTGCAGTTATTACGCTATTGCTAATTGTATTGGTTCCATTTGTTGTAGAAAAGGAAGTTCCAGCGATGAATGTACCATTAGAAACTGTAGCATCTTCTAGTTGGATACTTCCAGAAGCTGTAACGGAGGTCCCATTCATGGCCAAAGAAGTAACGTTTACACTCCAGTTTGTTACACCAGTAAAGGTACTAGAATTAACTACCAACGCATTTCCTGCTAAAGCTACAGCTCCAGCAGGACTTATATTTATGGAAGCACCTGTCATTGTAAAATTACCTCCACCACCGGAAGAGAATGCACCTATATTATAAGTGCCTCCATTGATCGTATTGGTCGACCCATAGCCTTCAGTAAGATTGCCCAGCGTAAAAGTTGCTCCTGTACCATTGATTATACCGCCATTAACAACGAACAAATTACCCGTTACTTGCATCGTAACACCAGCGTTGACGGTTAGGGTACTCCCATTTATTGTTAGGTTCCCTGTGGTTAGACAATTGGCGGAAACTGTACCAGAGGTTGGACATACTGGCTGAGCTAATACCGCTTCAGTGGAAATAAAAAGACAGGCGAGAAATAGCTTCAATCGAAAAGTGATCATTCTTAAAAATTGCTTTTAATTCCACAAATATACGTAACAGAACAGATGTTTAGATTTCAGTTCGCCCTGATACTTAGCATCTCTCTGCAATATTCAGCAAAATGGAACTTTATTTCTACTAAATAATATAATTTCAAGAAACTCTAAGGGCATTTGTTCAATCTAGGCTCTTTGCAGACACTACAATTTTATTAGAATTTTCAGAGCCACATTAAAAACAAAATCAATCGAAATGATTTGTATTGGGGGGGGGGTTACTATTGGGCTCTGTATATCTTATCAATGCTTGAATTGATTTAACTTTCAAGAATATGATACATCCAAAATTGCTAAGGAACTACTCTTCATTAAAATCAATCATTTCTTTGATATTGATAGTCTTGACGATAAGCTGTAGTAAACCAAATACTGCCATTAACCTTGATGAGCTAACCATAGCCCAAATCCATACGGCCTATCAAAAAGGTAGTTTCACAAGTGAGCAATTGGTACAAGCTTATTTGGATCGGATTGATTCCTTAAATGAGTCTATCAATGCGATTACTTACTTAAATCCCGATGCGCTGAACATCGCCAGAATGCTGGATAAGGAATACAAAGAGACAGGGGTATTGAGACCACTTCATGGTATTCCCATCATCGTCAAAGACAATATTAATATGGTTGGGTTACCAACTACAGCAGGTGCTCTAGCGCTGGAGAATTACTATCCAGAAGCGGATGCTTTTATCATCACACAACTTGTAAATGCTGGAGCGATTGTACTCGCTAAATCGAATATGGCAGAGTGGGCCTTCTCTCCTATGCATACGGAGAGTTCAACCTTCGGAACTACTCGAAATCCTTACAACTTGGATTATGTTCCGGCTGGATCCAGCGGCGGTACAGCTGCCGCAGTAGCCTCCAATTGTGGTGTGGGTGGGCTAGGTACAGATACCGGCAACTCTATCAGAGGCCCTTCTTCACACTGTGCTTTGGTGGGTTTTCGTACTACAATAGGCTTAATTAGCCGAAGCGGTATCGTACCTCTCTTCTTGAGAAATGATGTAGTAGGCCCAATGTGCCGAACTGTGGCAGATGCCACACTTATGATGGAAGTGATGGCTGGAATTGATCCTACAGACCCGATTACTCATTATTCCGAAGGAAAGACTTCAAATAATTACACGCAATATCTTGATGTGAATGGGCTGCAAGGTGCTCGTATTGGTGTCCTCAGAGAGTTGATGGACGATCAAACAAACGCGGAAGTTCATATTCTTTTTGATGAAGCCATCGCTGATCTTGAGAGGCTTGGCGCAACTGTGTTTGATCCCATAGTAGTTCCAAGTTTTCAGGAGCTCAGCGATAACCAATGGTGCGGGACCTTTAGGAAAGATGTGGAAACTTTCTTTACTGAATACGTGAAGAATGATTCTTTGAAGACTTTGGAAGACGTAATAGCTGTCGGCACCAAAAACGAGTTTGCGCAGCGAAGATTAGATGCATATTCGAGTATCAATGGTCGATGGGGCAAAGCTGATCTCGCTTGCCTTGACGCTTATACAGATCCACAACGAATAGCTTTCAGGGAGGCGATTGAAACGGTCATGGATTCTTTGAAACTTGATGCAATTATCTATCCTTCTTGGAATAACCCACCAGCGACTATTGCCCTGTTTGAGGAAGAATATGCTGGAGATAATAATCAAACCATTAGTCCAGCTACTGGTCAGCCTGCATTCACTGTGCCAATGGGTTATACCTCAGGTAACTTACCAGCAGGAATTCAATTTTTGGGTAAAATGTACGCTGAGCCGACGTTGGTCAAATTGGCATATGCGTATGAGCAAGGGACACTGCACCGTAAGCGTCCTAGTGCCGACTAGGTCATAGGTACTTCCATCAATAAGAGTTCGGATGATTCGGAAGATTCCAAATCCAGAAAATCAACATCCCAAATTCCGAATCCATCACGTGTATTGAGGACCTTATCTGCCATTTTAACTTCCCCACTTAGGACGAACAAATAAGCACCATTACTCGGATTCTTAAGATTATAGGTCAGAGATTTACCCTGCTCCAATCTGGTCATATGAAACCACGCATTTTGATGAATCCAAACACCCTCATCATTTGAATATGGCGAAAGTATCTGTTGCCATTTATTAACGCGATCCGCTGGATTCAATGAAATCTGGTCGTACCTAGGAGCGACATCTTTGCGATTGGGAAACAACCATATCTGTAAAAACTTAACATCCTGCTCCGAATTTTTGTTGAACTCAGAGTGATAGATGCCACTTCCTGCACTCTTCACTTGAATGTCGCCTTGACGAATGACTTGCTCATTTCCCATGCTGTCCTTATGCTTCAGATCACCAGACAATGGGATTGACACTATCTCCATGTTTTCGTGCGGATGAGTACGGAAACCCTTCCCTCCTGCCACGATATCATCATTTAGCACCCGCAAAGCACCAAAGTTCATGCGTTCTGGATTATAATAATTCGCAAAACTAAAAGTATGGTGCGTATTGAGCCAGCCGTGATCTGCACTACCACGTGTACTCGCTCTGTGCAATACTGTATTCTCTGTCGAAGATTCATCTAAGGGAATGTGATTGAATCCAACAACATCTACAATTTGGGTCTTTTTGCCAGAAGCTAATGCTGTGCCAGCAGCTATGCCAGCAACTCCCACCAAACCCTTCTTGAGAAAATCCTTGCGTCTCATAAGTATAAATTTAAATGTATCTACATACAAATTAAAGAAACGATGAAAAGTTTCCAAGGGTTCCTAATAATTCAAATTGAATTACATTATCCTCACATCACAAAAACCATATCTTACTGGGAAAAATCCTCACTTCAAAGTTTTTAAACAAAGCCTCGTAGCTCTTGAAAGCTCACTATGCAATGGCATTCAGACAATACAATTAATCAAACACACTTGCCATTTGCCTAAATATTAATTCATTTGATTATCTTAAAATTGAAAAACATATACTCTCAATATTATGAAAAAGGAATACTCAAATGGCGAATTAACGATTGTATGGCAAGCAGAGAAATGTAAGCATGCTGGAGTGTGTGTCGCTACGCTCCCAAAAGTTTACAATCCAAAAGCAAAACCATGGATCGTTGCGGCAAATGCAAGTACACAAGAATTAAAAGATCAAATCAGCAAATGCCCTTCTGGCGCATTGAGCTATTATATGAACGCTGAGAAGTAAAAGCTACCTGAATCCTTACAACTTGGTTGTATCAACAGAGTACTGAGTGAAACCTTGGGCATTGATTGATCAAGAGCAATAGGTCGCTTAAAATTGCGTTTCAAATCAAAATCAACTTTTGCTTCATGAAATCACTATTTACCCTAGGCTTTTGTCTCCTAATTACACTCTTACAAGCTCAAAGCTTTGAGCGATTGATAGCAAGTGGTGATTCTTTGTATAGTGAAAAGAAATTCGAAGCGTCTGGCAATGAATATGATAAGGCGTTTGAACTACAAGAAGGTAATTCTTCACAGTATTACAATGCAGCTTGCTCTTGGTCTCTTGCAGGAAACACTTCCAAATCAATCAACTATCTGAATCTTTCAGTAGACAAAGGCTGGACAAATATTGACCACCTCAAAGCTGACGGTGACCTTGCTAACGCTCGCAAGACTGAAGAATGGCAGCAGATCCTGTATAAGATCCAAGCAATCAAGGATGAAAAGGAGAAATATTACAATAAACCTTTACAAGAAAAACTGGAAGATATCTACGTTAGGGATCAGACGCTAAGACAGTTATTAAAAGATGCTCAAGATAAATTTGGAAAAGATTCTAAGCAGATGGAATTCTTTTGGAACTTAATGGCTGAGCAAGATAGCATCTGCGAAGTGGAGGTAGTCAACATCATAGAAAAGCATGGCTGGGTCGGTAAAAGTGCAGTCGGCGGTCAAGCAAACTTGGCACTTTGGCTTGTAATACAGCATGCGCCATTAGAGACACAAGAAAAGTATTTACCGCTTCTAAAAGCTTCCGTATTGCAAGGAGAATCAAATGGTGGCAACTTGGCACTTCTTGAAGATCGCATACTTATGCGAAATGACAAACCACAGACTTATGGCTCTCAGTTCAAATTCGATGAAGAAAAGGGCGCGAACGTATTCTTTGAAATAGGAGATCCAGAGCACGTTAACAAGCGTAGACAGGAAGTTGGACTTGGCCCAATTGAAGAATATGCAAAGCGAAACAACATCGAATGGGATATCGAGCAAGAAGATTAGTATCTTCATGGGATGAGGTCTGAATGAGTCATTCTGTTATTAGACTGAACATAAAACCTCAATAAAAATAGATAAAGATGATTCTCAGAACTGTGATTTTCCTTCTCCTCAACTTCGCCGCTTTAGCACTCGGAAGTCTATTCACCTCCTCGGGAGTTTCTTCCGACTGGTATGCCAATCTTACCAAAGCTCCATGGACTCCTCCAGGCTGGGTTTTTGGTGCGGCATGGACGACTATCATGATCTGCTTTTCTTTCTATATGGCCAAAGCTTGGTCGGCTATTCTTGACAGAAAAACACTCGGAATTCTCTATGGTATCCAATGGATACTAAACGTAATTTGGAATCCGCTTTTCTTCTATTTCCATGCTGTGTCCATAGGTTTAATAAGCATCACCTCACTTACGATTCTTGTAGGACTCTTTCTCGTTCGGTATCGAAATGATTTGAAATACAACACAATACTGATTCTGCCTTATTTCATTTGGTTGTTGATCGCTACTTCGCTGAATGCGTATATTTTGGTTTACAATTAGTCAAGACAAATCAATTACTATGCTTAAAAACCAAAGAAGCTCTATCGGAGAAATCAGTGCGCGCGAGCAATTTTCTTGTCTGGTTGAGCACTCACTAAAGCTTACTTAAACGTGCAACTATTCGGGGCAATACCCACCTTCAAAGTGGTGCTGATCTCACCTGTATTCGAATAGATATGCATGTTACCCGAAGTGCTAAAGTCTGGTGCTTCACATCCAACAACAGACCCATCAAATGGATCAATAGCAAAGCCATAAAACGACTTGTCGATGAAAGGAGAAGTAGGTAGCGTGTTGTCAGTGGTTGACATTTGGTAGATAGCACCTGAGTAGTTGTAGAACAGTGTATTTCCTTCTTTGTTGATTTTTAGTCCTTTAGGGCTGCTAAAGGTCTCGAAAGGAAGTGTTAATTGCACCTCGCCAGAAGCATCTAATTTCACCAAAGTGCCTTTGGTACTTTCATCCTCTACAAATTCAAAGTTTTGATCAAATTGAGAATGACCGCTGGTGAGTACCCAGATGTTGCCAGCAGCATCTATTTGCAAACTATTTGGATTGTCCCCCACTTCTATCTCTACCACGACTTCATCTGTGGTAGTATTGATGATCACTAGGGAATTGTCTCTTCCCCAGCCACCTGCATTCACCATATAAAGCATATCTCCATTTAAAATTAGCTGATTCGCACCTTGGCCTGTAGAGATGGTCTTAGTTACTTTGAAAGTGTTCAAGTCGACCACTTTTACCGAACCAGTTATACCATCACTTCCCCAATCTGACACATAGCCTTTCGTAGCTGAATAGCCAACAAAGTAACGAGGACTTTCTATCTCATCATCTATGGTAGCTACGGATTTATATGTGGCAATATCAATTACCTCAATCTTACTAGAGTTTTGCACCACGATATAGCCGAGTGTATCATGGATCGCCATAGATTGGGCTTGGTCTCCAAGAGATCGTCCATTATTGGCGTTGTAAAACAAATCATTAGATACCGCCCCAGTGTTTCTATCAAAGAATGAAAGTGATGCATTGCCCGCACCCCAAGCACCTTCATTCACGATGAAGAACCCCTCTGCTCCTACCTGTGGCGTAACTGGCGTTGGATCTTCGTCTTGGCAACCTGTAAGAAATATGGATGCGGTGATCAAAATTGAGATGAAAAAATGACTGAAATGTTTGTTCATGGAATTCAAATTTTGCTGTTGAATGTTATTTCTAGACTGATGGAATAGTTCCTGCCATACATCGGATATCCGCGCCTGTTTTCATAGTCAGCATCGAATAGATTGTTAACCGAGGCCTGGAGATTCCAACCCAGTTTTTTAGTTTGGAAATTCTTGTTCAAAAAGAGATTCATCACCTGATAAGCAGGCAGCGCAAAGCGTTCTAAGTTTTCTCGATCGGAATATTGTAAACCTGTATAGGAATGATTGATTGTAGCAATCCATCCTTGATAACCCATTTTGAGATTGATGCTGCCCTCATGAAGTGGCGTGTAGAGCAACTGCTTATTCAGCGCAGCTTGTCTTGTTGGATCAGCTATTTCTTGATTGATACTTTTGGCGTAAGCATAGGTCACATCCACTTTCGTGAAAAGCGCATCCGTTTTATAGCCACACGAAACCTGCGATTCTATCCCGCTGGATCGGACCTGTTTCAAATTCAAAGGGGACCAATTGCCGGGCCTTATTTCTTCCCATTGGATCCAATCGTCTACTAGGTAGTCGTAGTATGTGGCACGAGTGGAGATTTCGAAATTGTCTGACGCTACTGGTAATTGATATTTGAAGCCAAACTCATAATTCACGGATGACTCGGCTTTCAAATTTGGATTACCCTCGCTCCCATCTAGCCGCCAGTAGAGATCGTTGAAAGTAGGGAGTCGGTAGTTGCGGGAGAGGTTTCCTTTCAACCACAAACCCTCTAACAACAGGTAGTCAGTACCTAGCGAGCCAGTCAGCGCATTGGCTCCATTGGAGATGATCTCCTCTCGCACATTCAAGGCCATCAATAGCCGGTCATTCCATCTTTTGGTACGAAGCGATGCGAAGAGCGCAGTGCTGTTTCTTGTAGGCACATCATTACCGAAAGGTCCGTTGCTTGCTCTCTCAAAGTTTTGATTTACGCCAAGTGTCAAAGTGTTCTGTTTGGATAAATCCCAGTTAAGCATCAACCGATTGACCCAAGTCTGAAAAGTAAGCTGAGAGGTATCTCCCGCTATTGGCTGATAGATCAGATCCTGCCAACTAAAGGCTTGCTTGTACTCCACAGAAAACTTATCCCTGTCATAGCTCCAGTTGAGCATCATGCGGACAAACTCATCTTTTTGCTGTGCGGCAGCATTATCAGAAGTGACAGTGGCATTCGGGATTTCGAAATCATTGAGCTGGTACCAAACCTTGATGCCTAGCAAATGATATTTATTGACACGCCAATCATTTTGTTGGAGTAATCCATGCTGATTGATGGCTGCATTCTTTCGTTTCTTTTCAGTCTGAGGAAAAGCATATCGGTCCAAATACGGATAATCATTCTCCATATTCCTAGCGAAAAACATCGTGGAATTTGAAAAAGCCGAATTGCTCCAATTGATACCGTAGGATTGGTAGTGATTGCCAAAACTCCCGAGCTGCTGCTGGGTGCGAATTGTAAGCCCTTGATTGAAAGTTGGTGTATTGTTGAGCTGGATGGTACCGCCTATGGCTCCACTTCCATACAAACTGCTCGTTCCTCCTTTTTGAAGTACTACTTCATTTGCAAATCCATTGGGCAATAGTGAAAGATCTTGACTCCCAGAAAGTGGGCTTTGCAGGGTGATCCCATTCCAAAGAATAGCCGTATGAGCTGCTCCTGTTCCTCGAAAAGATGGAGCTGTTGGTCCGTTGGTTCCATAAGAGCGAATCTGCCCAGCAGCTGTATTCCTAAGTAGATCAGCCACGCTCGCTCCACTGTTTTGCGCAAGCATAAGACTATCAATAGTGGTCTCACTCAAGCCAATTTCTGCACTTTTCAGCACATCCGTATGCACGAATACTTCGCCCAACAAAACTGTCCGGAGCGTATCAGTATCCTGAGCCATGACCCAAGTGGGCATAGCCAGCAGAATGGCGCATACGTAATTCAATAATCTGCTCATAGGTTGTTTTCACAATCACCAATGAGCTTCCGATATCTAGTAAGTAGGTCGAGCCGAACCAAGCACACGTGCCTGACGCTTCTGTCATTACATTACTGACTCTTCCACCGAAAGCCTTTAAATGTGTTGCAAAGGGCAGGTCTTCTGGCTCACTTCACTGTTTTGGCCTTCCCACTTCAATCGTTATGAAGCAGTGGCATTGGATAAACAGCATTTTTGAAGCTTACAGCTACGGGGATAGCTCCGGATTTTCACCGGATTCCCTTTTAATTCTTGACAGACATGATGTCCTCCAGAAACCAAATGCATTGCAAGGTTAGACAGATTGTGCGGGAACTAAAAATTGTTTGGGGGTTGGAGATAGGAATATTGGGGGTTAGGTGTTAGGCTTTGGGTTATTGGTCTTTTGGATTTTTGGGCTTTGAGCGATCAGTCCACAGCCATCGGTCATCAGTCCTCGGTTACTTCAGACTTTTATAAAATGTGCTTAAAGTCTAGTAAAGCCTCTCCTTCTTGAAGTCTTTGCGAGGCACAAAGCAAACTTATCAATGGTTTGAAGAATTAGATTCCTTAGCTAGAGCCGAAGCTCGGAATGACGGGAATCAAACAATTTCAGAACGTCATTGCAATTAATGGTGGGAATTAGTAGTTTGCTGAAAAAATATTAGGCGGATAACAAAATCTCGAGGTTTTTATTCGGTTGTTAGCCAACATAATCGCAAATGGATAAAAAACTATTTACTGAAAAACAAATAGATATATCAGCAATTTTAGCTGGTCCAATTCCACCAGGAATCTTGATATATAAGAATTACCTCGCGCTTGGAAAGGAAAAGCAAGCATACATTACACTTGCATCAACTTTGATATTTACAATTGCATTTTTCTTTGGAATGTTCCAAGTCCCGCAAGATCTAATGGATAAGATTCCGAGTTTTGTGTTCACTGCATTCTACGGATTACTTGTATTTATTTTCTTTAGGAATTTCCTCGCCAAAGATGTCAATGAAGCTTTTGAAGCCGGTGCAAAGAGAGGCTCTAACTGGGCTGTCACAGGCGTGACAATATTGGGGTTAATTCTAAATCTTGGAATAATATTCGGACTTGCAATTGATCAACCATTTTACGAAGGTGAAGTGATAGAAATTAGGGGTAATGAACTTTACTATGATGCTAATATTCCAAAATCCGAAGTAGACAAACTACTAACACAATTTGAAACTCAAGACTTCTTTGGACAAGATTATGGAAACACAGCTCGCCTTCAATTAATTGGTGATGAATATCACATTACTATGGTAGTAGATGAAGAGCTTTGGTCCGATCCGAGCATTATCAACTATGTGGTTAATTTGAAATGGCTCATGGAAGTGGAGATACAAAAACCAATCAGCCTAAAACTAGAATCTGTTTCATTAAGTGGCAATTCGAAATTCAAATATATTGCTGAATAGCACGCTAATTATCAATTGCTCTCCAATTCCGCAAGTTTAGCAAAGCTTAACTTGTGGTGGATTGCTAAAAAAATTCTGACAATTACTTAGTGCCCTTTACTCATAATGCGTCCACATCCTAATGACCTTTACGGTCTTAGTTTCCTCTAAAACCTGATAGACGAGGCGGTGCTGGATATTGATCCTTCTGGAATATGACCCACCAGCCCAAGCATCCGCTTGTGCTCTAATTAGTCTTAATTGAATAAATACGTTTAAAGACAACAAAAAAGCCGCAGCTTGCGCCACGGCCTCTGAAAAAGAAGAAGAGTAGTCATAATCTTCTCACATTTCATAAATCAACTATTGTTTAATCCACCAGCACCCTTCCTGCTAATACAATTCCTTGATCATCGTAAACCCTAAAGAGTAAGACTCCTCGCTCGGACAAAAGGAACTGATTATCCAGTTGTCGGATACGCTCACGAATCAAACGGTTTCCTGACAGGTTAAACACTTCAATACTTCCTCGGAAATTTGCATCTGAATGCTGTATAATCATAATACTCCCATCCGAAAAGACCTTCAATCCCATAGAGACACTTCTGAGAGTGACCTCCTCAGCCACTGTAAAGTCAATGGTATAGGTTGCACTGGTCTTGCCATCTTCCGATATGATTTGTATTGATGTACTACCAGGCAATGCACTAGCGGCCACAATTGTCGCTTTAGCCTTTGGATCTTTTGTAAAAGCCGTCACAGTAGGTATGGTCTGGGTACCTTCTGCTAGTTCCATGCTATAGTTTACTTTGTCAGGTGCAAATCCATCGATGGTAGTGCCGTCTACTTTCAGATCGGAAAGACTGGCGTCAGTTCCTAAGCTGGTGGCACAACTACTCCCCACTACATATGAGACATACTTGGTCACTGCTAGCCCTCCTGCAAACGCAAACTTGCAAGCATAGCTGATCCTTTCTCCCACAGTAAAGCCACTTACTGATTTGGAGAACACATTGCCCTGAACATGATCCATCTGTACTTCACCAAATGGCGATTCTTTCCAGAGATATGCCACTACCCCTTGCTTGTCCGTATCTAGCAACTCGAATTTGATCGTGACTGTAGTACCCACAGTAGAGAACGTACTCACATAGCCTGTAGAGAAGGTTCCTTGCTGCGCATCGGAGAATGTCTGCGAACACTCCTTTAACTCATCTACTTTGATATTGACTGCCGCCGATGTAGCCACAGCACCTCCATCATCTGTAGCCTTTGCGGTGATTGCATGTTCACCAATAGTGGCATTACTCCAGCTATAGCTAAAAGGCTGACTAGTCGCCTCTCCAAGTTTGCCAGAACCGTCAAAGAACTCAACTTTGGCAATGCTTCCATCCAAATCATTGGCAATGGCGTCTATTTTAATCACATCTCCTTGCGTAAAGGTTTTGTTTTGCGCTGGGGCGGTAATGGAAACCGTAGGTGCAGTATTGGCTGTAGGCGAAACAATGATAATCACTTCATCCCGTGATGAATATGTTCCATCGCTTACCACTAAAAGACATTTGTAGATTCCTTCTTCCAGATTGGAAGCCTCAGGTGTTGCAGAAGCAGGATCAGAAAAAGTGATAGCTGTAGGCCCATATATTTGAGACCAGGCATAAGTCAACGTTTTATCAGAGGCTACTGTACTTGCTGAGGCATCTAGATTGGCTTTTACAGCTGGTAAAACTACCACCACATTAGCTCCAGCATCAGCGAAAGGAGGCGTATAACTCAAATCGCCCGTTCTAGAAAAAGTCATCTTGCCAAGGTTAAACTCACCATTGGTAAATGTCAATCTCAAAACGTGTATACCTTTTTGTAAAGGTATATCCGCAACTGAATTTGTTGCCCAAGTGCTCCAGTTGGTACTACTTGTGGATGTCATCTTAATATCAGCGCTTAGCCGTTCTCCATTTATCTCTAAATGAAAAGGGCCTCCACCACTGGCATTGCCGGAGGCATATCTGAAATCCATTTTATACAAGCCAGAGTTTTCTACAGAGACTGTATACTCTACCCACTCTCCTGCCGAGATCCAACCGATAGTAGCACCTTCGTTATTCACGAGAGTCGCATCCACCATTTCCTCAGGTCTAAACTCACCTTCATTGTTGGCGGAGACATCCACGTAGGTAATACCTTGCCCGGGACCACCTTCAAACTTATCATAATGTCCAGCTTCTATCACCCCAGGAAGGGAAATTGGACTACCCGAATAAGGGACCTGTTCTCCTACTTGCACTTGTACGATATTGGTCACATTGAATTCTTCTCCTGCATATACTTTGGCGTAAAGCCCATGTACGCCTATTGTCAAATCAGCAGCCTTCATTGTGTATGGAGCAGCCGTAAGTGACCCCAGCGACGTACTACCGTCGAAGAACTCCACTTTGGTAAGCCCATCGCCGCTAGGGTTTACCGTAAGGTTTACACTTCCATTGGTATATGCCTGGCTAAAGTCAGAGGTGATCGTGCCTGTCACACTTGCATCACGACTGGTTGCCATTTTGCCTGCAGGCACACTCAACTCATATCCGTCTGAATATTTCACCGTAAGGGCAGTTTTTGAGTAATTGTGTGCTACGTAGGTTTTCACTCCATTTTTGATAAATACTGATGCTATCGGATAATCCGAGGTAATGGTAGACTCGACCTCACCTAATGCATTCATGGCGTGGAGCCAATGGTAAGTCTGCACGTCAGTCACCCCAAACTTCAAAATACGATCCGGATATGCATCATATAATTCAATCGCCTTTGCTGGGTCTACTAAAGAAAGAAATTGCCAAAAGACGTCATGCCATAGGTTTGGATTGGTATCCCCGGCACTCAATATGGCAGTATTGGTTTCTATCTCCGCCCATAGTTTTTTCACATAGTCTGTATGATGTCCCAAATAAAGTGAACCACCATGCATCGGATAAAGCTCTATGCCGTAAGAAGCTGTGATATCAGCAGTCCAAAATGTACCATTGTCATAAGAGTTACCCCATACTCGTGACACTAGGCTGTATTGTTGGTTGTCCTTAAAATTCCTCTCATGGATATCTAACCAATACTCCTCGATAGCAGTTTGCTCGGTGGTATACAGATAGATTCCCAAATCTCTGATTTGATCATTTCCGGTAATGGTCCCCCAATGAATCAGGGAAGAATTGAACTGCATACTCTCGGAAGTAGACTCCTGATCATTCCCTTGTGGGAAAGAAGCGAATCCATTGGCCCAACAGTGACCAGCGTATGGACTAAAGTTTCTTAAGTACGGAAATTTAGAATCAGTTCTATTGTCTGAAGCAGCATCTCGCACAAGGTGATTGATCATTTCACCCCAATTGTCCATCCAGCCCGGCTCAAACTGCTCCATAAAAGCAGCTGCGTGAATAAAATAACCCCAATGAAAATGGTGATCGTTGATATTGTTGTCTTGACCATGACCTGCTGGGTATCCTAAAAGCGCTGACCAGCTGGTATTGTAATAAAAAAGGAACGCAACCTCGCCAGCCTCATAGGTCAACCAGTCTTCCAGTCTTTCCTTGATGGTAGCAACCATTTTATCTCTTGCTATGAAGTTACCTGTCTGATCTGCTATTCTAGCCGTCTGAATCAAACGATTCATCACTTGGCCTTCATTGTAAGAGTCAGTCCAGGTAGCCAGTCCATCATTCTCTATCTGAGAAATCTTAGACGCCAAAGCAGATGGACTAAATCCTTCACTATAGTTTGCCAAGTATGGCATGGTCGGGAGAATACCTTTGAAGGTATTGGTCACGCTGAAGCTATTACCATCGAGCATCTTGATTTCACCACGCACACCTTCATAGCTAGTCTCTGCAGGAACTGGAGAACCTGCTGCCAAGTGTGCCCACTGATGTGGTAATAAGCCTTGAAGTATGTTGGTGCCAGTACCCTCTTTGATTTCTACGTCGATTTTAAAATCAGTCTTCATCACCGAAGTGGTTTCATCGTATGCCCATGAGGCAGTAGTATTGGTCGGGAATACATAAGCGTATTTTTTGTACGCTGTGGCAGTGGTGCTGACATTGGATGTACTCTGAGGAAGCATCGCCATAGACCAATAATTCTTACCATTGAGCGTAGAAGCGTAGGTATTTCCGCTATTTGTCCAAGTACTTCCTGTCGGAGCATAAAAGACAAAATCCGCACCTCCGCTAGCATTTTCTATTATCAATAATTCTCCAGATACACTGGCAGTACCACCTTTGACTTTGATCTGCAATTCATCATCACTTTCTTTCTCAAAATACAAAAAAGGCATCCCTATTCCAGAAGTGACTTTCATGTCATGGCTACCATCGTTCCAGTTCAAGGTGACCGTCCAGTCAGTGTAATCTGCTACAGTTGTCTTAGTTGCATTCAAACCAGATAGTCCAACTTCGATAGGCGCAGAATCGCCTATTACACCCCAAGGGATATAAGTCACGATCAACCCGCTATTGATCGTTTTTAAGGTCATCGGATAATTAAAAAGGTTATCTGCGTGATTTTCCTTCACCACCTTTGACCACCAGTCATTGGTAGGTACAGGTTTATTGAGCGCATTGCCACTGATCTGTGGCGTTCCTGATGGAAAGCCGTTTCGGCCAGCTTCATCAGCACCAGGATAGGTATTGGTATAGCTTCCGCTACCTACTTGTGTCGTTTGTGCATTAGCAATCCCCACGGAGCACAAAATAGCTAACAAATAAAGGTTTCTAATTCGTAAAAGTATTGTGTAAGGCATAAGATTTTAGTCTATTGATTAAATCATTAAAAATCAATTGTAGCAATTATTTATGGACTAAAGGCACTAGTACCTATTTCACAGACCAATCAAGGATTTAGATAAACTGATGTTACCCAAGACACATGATATTCAATGAATTTTTCCCAAAAAAAGCAAGCTTTCAATCAAATTTTAAAAAAAGTAAGGCAAGATCAATGGATCTTTTTACCAAATATGATAACTGAGTATTCAAATAGCAAAATGAGACACTACATCATTAGTACATACAATGGCCAACGACTATACATCAACATTACATCAACTGGACTTAAAAAGTACGATAGAGAGGAAAGAGAGATGATTGATCAACTTCCCACAATTCACCTTAGAAAACAGATGGAATAGACAAAGTCTCCGCTTCCGTTGAAGAACATTTATGTTCTTTTAGAGAATCACCTTCTCAAAACGTCCAATGAATGTGTTACTTGTTCGACATTTAGGTTTAGGACCTGAAAGTAACATCCTATCAAAGGATTTTATTTATCAATCAATAATTTTGATGCATCCTAAAATGGGTATTATTCAAGATTGACGTGTTTTTGAGAATTGGATTGAATACTTCCATCAATGGTTTTGTGTCATTGTTAAATTAGAATTGAAGTAATATTCCTATTGAATAGAACCTATTTAAAAACACTAACATACCATTCATCAATAGGTAAATCTACACCTGGGATATCCAATGCGAAATAAAGTTTTAATTCAATGGTACATACCAATGTCCCTAATGTTATCAGGATTACATAAATCACGAATAGCAAATTTCTTAAATTGAATAAGATGTCCTTTTTTTTAGGAAAATGAATGTTCATGGTACATAATTTTCTGTAAATGTAGGCGCTTGTTGTTTTCAATTTGTGAGTGAAAAACGTAAAAATATAATTAGGTGAATTGCCTAGAAGAAGTAACTTCCGTGCACTTTAATCACAAACCTTCATATCGTACATTTACTAAAACCATACGTCTTTATTCGTATAATTTTAAATTCAGAAGCCTTGGCCATCCTCCCAAGAGACTATCACAAAACATTACCAATTACATATAAGCTATTCTCGAACAAAGCTCAAGAATCTCATTCAATCCGATAATACTAAACAGTTTTTAGCGAATTACCTTCTCGAAAATCTCAAGGAAATCTGTCGCTTGATCCATGCTCAGGTTGAGTGCCGGTAATAAACGCATAGTATTCTTACCAGAAGCAGAACCAGTGAAAATGTGATGATCAAAAAGCAATGATTTTCTCAATGCAGCTACTTCATAGCTAAAGTCTATCCCTATCATCAAGCCTCTACCTCGCACTTCTTTCACATTGGGCATGGCACGAATTGCTTCGATCAGATACTGCCCTACTTTGGCAGCATTTTCCATTATATTTTCTTCTTGCATCACTTCGGCTACAGCCAATGCCGCTGCACAAGCCAGATGATTGCCTCCAAAGGTGGTACCCAACATTCCTGATTGTGCTTCAAACTTTGGTGAGATGAGCACCCCTCCTATTGGAAAGCCATTGCCCATTCCTTTGGCCATGGTATAGATATCTGCACGGATTTCATGAAAATCATGGGCGAAAAATTGGCCTGTACGACCGTAACCACACTGGATTGCATCCGCGATGAATACCGCCTCATGCTGATTGCAGAGCGCACGAATGCGTTCGATAAATGCTTGGGTAGGATGATTGATCCCTCCTATTCCTTGCAAACCTTCCACAATCACCGCAGCGATCTCATTTCGCTCAAAAGCGGAATCCAAAGCTTCTAAATCATTGAAGGGGAGGATTAGGGCATTGGCTGTTTCATTGACTGGAGCAACGATTTTTGGGTTATCAGTGACCGCAACAGCCATAGAAGTACGTCCATGAAATCCTCCAGTAAATGAAATGATCTTCTTTCTGCCTGTATGAAAGGAAGCCAACTTGATGGCGTTTTCATTGGCTTCAGCACCGGAGTTGCACAAAAAGAGATTCCAGTCCGGACGTCCTGCCAGCTTACCCACTTGCTTGGCCAATTCTTCTTGCAATGGATTTTGAATAGAATTCGAATAAAAACCGATTTTTTGGACTTGCTCGGTTATGCTTTTGACGTAAGTCGGGTGTGAATGACCGATAGAAATCACTGCGTGACCTCCGTACAAATCAAGGTACTGGGTGCCATCCTTGTCATAAACATAGCTGCCCTCGCCATGAGTAATCTCTATTGGGAAAAGTGGGTAAACATCAAATAATCCCATTCTTAGTCTCCTTAATGTATTTATTCAATTTTCAAATTTAGTGATCGCCTTTCGGTCTTCAGTATTCCTTTAATAAAAGTAATCAGCTTTCGGCATTCAGTCCTCGGCTTTCAGTTAAGAAAAAGCGCTTGGCGGTCAGCGTAAAGCGACTAGCGTTTAGCGATTTACCTAATCTGACCATTGCCGCGAGCCACCCATTTATAAGATGTCATCTCTCGCAAGCCCATTGGACCCCTAGCGTGGAGTTTTTGTGTGCTTATCCCTATCTCTGCTCCCAACCCAAACTCACCTCCATCAGAGAAAGCTGTAGAGGCATTCGCATATACGCAGGCGGCATCTACTTGCTGCAAAAATGTGTCTATCGCAGAAGCATCTTCCGATACTATCGCTTCGCTATGCTTAGAGCTATAAGTGGCAATATGAGCTAGCGCCTCCTCTAGACTAGCCACGGTTTTGATCGACATCTTGTGACTGAGCCATTCCACTCCAAAATCCTCAGGCTTTGCTTGACGCAAAAGTGAATCTTCGTATTTACCCTTCAATACATCAAATGCAGCTTTGTCAGCATAGATCTCCACACTATAAGCAGTATCCATCCCTTCTACAAGTTCCGGTAAATTGGCGAGCAATGACTCATGCAACACAAGACAATCCAGCGCATTGCAAACGCTCACTCGGCGCGTCTTGGCGTTTTGAATGATGGCCTTGGCTTTCGCCAAATCTGCGGAGGCATCTACATAGGTATGAACAATACCAGCACCTGTTTCTATGACAGGTATTGAAGCATTTTTCCTTACAAAATCTATCAGTCCTTGACTACCACGAGGGATTGCACAATCTACCAACCCTTCTGCGGTGAGAATAAAAGGCAAGGCTTCCCGATCGGCAGGAGCCAAATAAAGCACTTGCTCCAAATCATGTTTAGCTAGTACTTCTTTGATTACTTTGACGATCGCCTCATTGGAATCCTTCGCATCTCTACTGCCCTTGAGTACACAAGCATTGCCTGTTTTCAAACAAAGCGAAAAAACATCAAAAGTCACATTCGGACGAGACTCGTAGATCACCGCTATAACCCCTATAGGAACTGACACTCTCGAAAGCTCTATTCCATTTGGAAGCGTCCGAGATTCTAATGCTTGACCAAGCGGAGTGGGTAGTTTGGCTACCTTTTTTATATCATCAAGGATTCCTTTTAATCGGTCTTCATTCAATAGCAATCTATCATATTTTGAATCTGCAGGATCCATACGCTCCAAGTCCAATTTGTTGGCCTTCAGAATATCCGCCCGTCGCTCCCAAGACAGATCAGCCACCTCGTTGAGTACTTGCTGAATAAGTGAATCAGAGAGTCCCACAAGCTTTCTGCTAGCAGTTTGCACACTTTTCAATTCTTTTATAATCGCCTCTTTCATCCCTTTATTTGGTTTTAAAACAGGTTCCTAACTCTTTTCCCGCAAGGATATCAAGAAGAATATTCTCCTGCTTCCCATTGGCTATATAGGTTTCCACGCCTGCTTTGGCGCTTTGTGCAGCCGTATCATATTTGGATTGCATGCCTCCACGACCCATACCTGATTTGGCAGTGGATATAAAAGATTTTAATGACTCATCGCCAAGTGGCACTTCATGAATCACTTTACCTTCCCCATCATAGAGCCCATCCACATTGCTAAGGATGATCATTTTCTCGGCGCCTATCATTCGTGCGGTCAATCCGGCAAGTTCATCATTATCCGTAAACATGAGTTCCGTAAGTGAAACCACATCGTTCTCATTCACGATTGGAACTATATCTTTTGTGATCAATCCCTCAAAACAATTGAGCATGTTTTGATAATGCTCGCCTTCAGAAAAATCTTCTTTTGTAGTGAGTACCTGGGCGCAGATCACATCATATTCGATGAACAGCTCGAAGTAGCGCTTCATCAAGGAAGCCTGCCCCACAGCAGAAAGCACTTGTCGTCTGATGGCTTCATTGGTAATGTCCAACTCCCCAACGATACTTTTGCCAGCGCCTACCGCTCCTGAAGATACGAGAACTGGTTTCCACCCCAATTGGATAAGTTTGATCAGCTGCACAACGATCTGCCGGAAAATCAATTTATCCAGTGTGCCATCAGCTTTGGCCAATACGTTTGTTCCTACTTTTATTACAATGCGCTTCATGCCTTTCTCTCAAAAAATAACTTGGGAAGTAGTTTCGAAGACCTGTGTGTGGGGTGTGTCTTATGAGTAAAATTAGCAGTAATTCAATACTTTGTAAAACCTTCCTCTGGAATATGAATAATTGCTCAAATATTCTTTCCTTTTGAAATAAAATGACGTTTGAAACAGTGGCGTAAAATTGAATTCATCATGCTAGCACCTACACCTAGTTCTCCGTTTCTGACCTATTTCTATTTGATCATAGGAGTCGCAATCGTTATCTATGTTATCTACGATATTTGGGCAAAACAAGAATCAATGTCTACGAGCCTCAAAGTGACTTGGACGATCGTTGTTATCCTCCTGAATGCGCTCGGAGCTGTGATCTATTACTTTTTGGTGAAGAAGGAGTAATTGGGTATTGGGTATTGGGTAAAATTTAAATATTCGATTCCTATAATATTTAGAAATTGTGAGAAATTCTGGTGGGGAAATGCCCTTCTAATTAACTCAAATTACGCTCGAACAAGAGAAAATCCCTTTTTTTGGGTATCGGAACCTAATCTTTAATGGGTCACCTTTGACTAATGTATGTTTCTCAACGTAATACGTTAAATTCAACAAATAATATCTTGATAAAATAGTACTTACTTGTTCATTGCATGAAGAATACTTACCTACTTTCTCTCTCTATTTTCATACTTCTGCTAATTGCGTGCGAACCTAACAATATCGAAGTAACCAATGACTGTAAGTTTGATCCTCGAAGATCCTGTAATAGCTTCTCCTTTAGTATTGTTAATAAGGACACGTATGAAAATCTAGTAGGCACCAATGGTCAACTAATTCATCCCGATTCCATTGTAATAACCAACACAAGAGGTAATGTGATGGATGAAAAGCCCTTAGGCTTAAGCGACGGATGGTATACAATCGAAAGCTTCTCGCCTTTTGAAGAGTTGTATTGCTTTAATCAATGCAAGCTTGACTCTGCGTTTACCCGCACCTATTTTGTCTATCTAGGCAATGGGGATACAGATACTATGGAAGTTTATTTCCCTGCTCACTCTGAAAAGGAAGAAGTCTTTTATAATGGTCTAAATGCCAATATTCCCGATGATATTCATGATTCACTCGGATCTGGTTATTCTGTCTATTGGTTTCGTAAAACTATAAGCCCATAGAGGATTAATACTGTACTAAGTGTAGTTTACAACTACACTTTCATATCCCTACTTCGGGAACCATTAATCAACTATTTACAAACTGGTACTGATATGAAAAAACGCACTAAAACTTTACTGATAACATTTCTAGTATTCGCGATTGGCTTTCTATTCTCATGTAGAGATAGAGAGTTTACTTTTGCCAGATGGGAATTGTTGAATAATTCGAATCATTCGATCAATGTGATATCGTATTTAAACTCCAATACTTTGAAGACTATATCCTTACCTACGAAAGGCACTATTTGGAGCACTGAAGATTACGCAGTTACTTTGGGAAGAGGCTTACCCCCTATCCCAGAGGCTTTAGGGAATGGAGACTCAATAGTTGTACTTTTTGATGATGATCGCTATTCTTATTATGTATCTGTTGATCCTTCAGATAAATTCAATATTGCGTATGACAATAATTATGATAAAATAGTAGAAAGCGATATGCTATATATTCGAAGATACACCTTCACCAATGAGGACTATGAAAACGCTACGCCGCTGGGGCAGTAGAAATCCTAATACCGTAAAAGCAGGCCTAGTGGGTCTGATTTTTTATTTGCAAACTGGTACTAAAATGAAAAAACACACTAAAACTTTACTAGTAACACTTCTTGTATACTCGATTGGCTTTCTATTCTCATGTAGAGATAGAGAGTTTACTTTTGCCAGATGGGAATTGTTCAATAATTCCGATCATTCGATCAAAGTCATATCGTATTTGAACTTCGATACTTTGAATATTTTATCCTTACCCACGAAAGGCTCTATTTGGGGCACTGATGACTACACAGTTACTTTGGGGAAAGGTTTACCTCCCCTCGGAGAAGCATTAGGTGGAGGAGATTCCATAGTTGTTGTTTTTAATGACGTCCGCTATTCCGATTATACACGTGAAGATTCTTCGGATCCTTACAGCATTGCATATCACGGCAATTATCCTAAAATAGTAGAAAGCGACATGCTATATATTCGAAGATACACCTTCACGAATGAGGACTATGAAAATGCTACGCCTATAGGGCAGTAGTAATACCGTAAAAGCAGGCCTAGTGGGTCTGCTTTTTTATTTGCAAACTAGTACTGATATGAAAAAACGCACTAAAACTTTACAAGTATCATTACTTATAATGATCCTTGGTGTATTGTCATCTTGCCATGGTAAGTCAACTTACGCCAGATGGGAATTGTTGAATAATTCAGACCATTCGATTGACGTCTCTGTGTTTTCTAATTCAGAAATTCAGAAAAGTATATCCTTAGATCGGAAAGGTACTACCTGGGGCACAGAAGACTACAAAATTTCTGGATCTGGAGGTGATTTCCCCCCTCTTGCAGAGGCTTTAGGTTCTGGAGACTCCATAGTAGTTGTTTTTGATGATGAACGCTATTCTGTTTATACACATGGCGATCCTTCAGATCCTAATAACATTTTTTATCACGGGAATTATGCGATAATAGTAGAAAGCGATATTTTGAATATTCATAGATACACTTTCACCAACGAGGACTATGAAAATGCTACGCCCATAGTGGATTAGTAGCCTAGTGGGTCTGTTTTTTTTGTTTCTAGCCGTCCAAGGAGGATATTGTGATCGTTCGTCAAGGTTTGTGTCCTCGCAAATTTTCAACTCGGTTGCTCGCGAGGACACCATCCACGGCCATGAGGGATCTGGAGAGGAATTCTATCCTATTTGGTTCACATGATGTTTGTCTTACCTTTCGACAGGCTCAAGGTGACAAACAGGCTCAAGGTGACGAACAAAAGAGAAAGGTGACAAACGAAAGAGTAGTGAATTATCCGACCTTTTCCACCAATGCCTCCCAGTTGTCATTGAGTTTTTGTAGCTCGGCTTTTTTGCTTTGGTAGCGGTTATTGGTTTTCTCCATTTTCTGTACATCTCCAAATACCTCAGGTTTTGCTAGCTCCAATTCCAACTTAGCAATCTCTTCTTCCAGAGCCTCTATTTTACCCTCAATCACTGTGATCTCTTGATTCAACTTCTTTTGGGTGTCGTCAGATTTCGGTTTTGGAGCAGCTACCGTTTCTTTGGCTTTTTCTTGCGGCTTTGCCTCAGCTTTGATTCCTTTCTTTTTCTCTTGCTCGCGGTTGTACCACCACTCCCACTCAGCATAGGTTCCTGGATATTCCTTGATTTGATGGTCTTCTATCCACCATATCTTGTTGGCTACTTTAGAGATGAAATCTCTATCGTGGGAAACCAACAGGAATGTACCTTCAAACTGCTGCAGCGCCTGTACAAGGATACTCACCGACATCATATCAAGGTGGTTGGTAGGCTCATCGAGCATCAAGAAATTCGACTCAGAAATCAACGTCTTAGCCAATGCAACACGTGATTTCTCACCACCACTCAGTACTTTGATTTTCTTAAATACTTCCTCATCAGAAAACAAGAAACAACCCAATACACCACGCAACTCCTGCTCAGATTTGCCGCTACCAGCTTGCTTCAGTTCTTCTAATATTTCATTGTTGGTATTCAGTGACTCAAGCTGATGCTGTGCATAGAAAGCTGTAGATACGTTGTGACCTTTCTCCAATGTCCCTGAGTGAGGCTCAGTCTCAGCCACAATCCTCAGCGCCGTAGATTTTCCCTTGCCATTCGCTCCGATAAACGCAATCTTATCACCACGCTCTATGTGGGCACTGGCATGTCTAAGAATCTCTAAGTCGCCATAGCTTTTGGAGATATCTTTCAAAACAGCCACATGGCGCCCAGATTTTACTTTGAATTTAAACTTGAAATCCACAGCAGCATTATCATCCACAACAGCCTCGATACGGTCCATTTTATCAAGCATCTTAGCTCGAGATTGTGCTTGTTTGGCTTTACTGGCTTTCGCCTTAAAGCGCTCCACAAAGCGCTCAGCTTGCTTTATCTTTTGCTGTTGATTCGCAAAAGCATTCTGCTGGATCTCATTTCTTTGTTCCTTTTCCGTAAGGTAATAATCATAATTGCCAGCGTAGGCGTGCATCTGACATTGCCATACCTCCACAATTTTATTGATGGAAGAATTGAGGAATCTCCTATCGTGACTCACGATGATACAAGCTCCTTCGTAGGTCTGTAGATAGTTCTCCAACCATTGTATCGATGGAAGGTCAAGGTGGTTGGTAGGCTCATCGAGCATGAGTAAAGACGGCTTTTCCAAAAGGAGCTTTGCCAACATCACACGCATTCTCCATCCACCTGAAAACTCCCTCAAAGGACGTTTCAAGTCTTTGGTTGTAAATCCAATACCTTCTAAAATCTCTTCCGCTTTGGCTTGCATCGTATAACCGTCATTCGCTTCAAAACGCTCCTGTAGTTTGGCAAGCTTATCAACTAGACTGTCGTTATAGTTATTCTCCATCTGATGAAGCACATCTTCCATTTGCAGCTGGATTTTCAGTGTCTCTGAAAAAGCTTGCATAGCCACATGCAGAATAGAGTCATCGGTGAGAAAAGACAGAAGGTCCTGATTCAAAAAACCTATCGTCGTTTCCTTACTCATATTGATCTCTCCAGAAGTGGGTTGCACTTCATTGGTGATCATTTTTAGCAATGTAGACTTACCTGTCCCATTGAGACCTATAAGTCCAATACGGTCTTTAGGGCCTATAAATAAGGAAGCTTCATCGTAAAGTGGGCGGTCACCAATGTAGTACGACAGGTTGTTGATACTAATCATGCCGCAAAGTTATATGAAGCGGCAAAGGAATCTAATGGTAAGTGTAGAATTTAGGTAAAGTCTACTCTAAAGCTGACTTGAATTGCTCAGCCAGCGCAGCCTCGTCCTTCAGTTTATCAAGAATTCCAGCTTTCAAATAAGCAGGGATTGTTTTACCATCCTTGAGTTTGGATTGAACATCAGAAAGCATATCCATTAGCTCTTCATCTTTACCTAACTTTTCATTTTTACTTGCAGATGATATCACGGCATCTATGGCCGTAGTTGATTTGGCAGGTTTGAGTGGTGCATTGTAGATGTTAGGAGTGTTTTTCTCTATCCAGTCATTGTAGAAGGCAATAATTTCCGGTAGGTCCTTTTGCTTGAACTCATTGTTTTCAATCTTAGCTTCCAAAGGCTGACAATCTTCGAGATAATTGCTGACATAGCGCATAAAGCCAATGTTTGATAGTGGAACTATACTGCCATCCAATTTGGTGAGGACGCTTAGGCTAAACTCTGAAATTGCCGTAGATTCTGGATTTATGAATTTATACCAACTAAGGTATCCTTCACTCATTACCAATGCGAATTGATATTTTCTATAAATCTTGAGCGGCACGTATTCCTCCCCTTTTTTAGAAAGTCTGCTTATTTCCAATGGGGAAAATCGTTGCTTCTTCTTATTGACTTTAATGACCACCTCATCCATTTCGTAAGGCTTTTTAATCATAAAGGCCACTTTTCCGAAAATAGTATCACCTTCCAGCGTGACAACCCAATCTTCTTGTGCTTGGGTACTAAATGAGATGAGCAGCAAAAACAAACCGATAACCGTGTGCCTCATTGTTGATTTTTAAAATTTGGCCAAAAATACCTTTTCAAGATTCGTTGACCAAGGGTATTCTAAATCAACTTTTTCCTGAACTAATTTTTAAATAGATTTTACCAAAGCAAAAATGTAAATCAGTAAACTGGTGGACTAAATTTGTCTCAATCGTCTATCCCCAAAAGTGTAATAATTTAGGGTTATGGTTACAAAGGAAACTCACAACCAACTAATTTTATCAGGTTAATCTATTTTGCAAACAAGTTTTAAAACCGCAGAAAAATCAATGGAAAACATACTGGTAAGCCTGATGTCACAATTGACAACTTTGACAATGGAGGAAGCCAAATCCATTGAAGAAAGTTTCCCTGTCAAGACTTTCAAAAAAGGTCATTATCTGCTGCGAACGGGGCAAATAGCCAAAGATGCTTACCATGTGGTCTCCGGCTGTATTCGAAATTATGAATTAAAAGATGGCGAGGAAAAGACCTGGGATTTGTACACTGAGGACCAAACAGCGGCCAACTTCCAAAGCTTAGCCTCAGGTACACCTTCAAAAGTGAATCTCGTTTGTATTGAAGAAACTACCGTAGCAATTGTAAACAGCGCCAAGGAGCAATCCTTATATGCAAAACACCCCCGATTTGAAGCATTTTGTCGCTCAGGACTAGAGCAGATGATGGGCAATCAACAAGCAGACATGGCTAACTTTATAAAATCATCTCCTGAAGAGCGTTATCTAAGTCTCCTAGAAATACGACCTACACTTGTTAATAGAGTGCCACAACACCAGCTGGCCAGCTATCTCGGCATTAAGCCTGAAACATTGAGCAGAATCAGAAAACGGATTTTCGAAAAGCGAGCTTAACTCCTATCCTATCAGAAATTAAATCCAAAGTGTAGTCCTGGCTCGAATAGGAAATACTTATTCCATTGGTCCTCCTGAGATTGGAAAGTGTCTGGTAGATTGGTATTGATAGGCCATGAAGTGAAAGCTAATGATGGCTCAAGAAACCAACGGTTCTTGAACATATCGATGTGGTAGCCGAACCTGATCACATTGAAAAGCTGAAATCCACTTTGGATTTTCTTATTATTCTCATCTAGATAGTTTTGGCGCAAAAGCGTACTATGAACCTGTCCATAAAGTCCTTTCCAGAAAAATCTTTTGTACGCCAGTCCTCCACCGAAAGCTCTTACACTTCCTGGAAAGTCATTGGATTTATCTACCATATCAGGTCCATATGGTATGCCCAAAGGTGCCTGATAGGCCCATGTGATAGCTTCCACGGAAATCACGTCTTTTGCCGTAAGTGCATATCCATAGTTCAACTGGAAGTATCTAGGAGATGGATCTAGCAAAGGTGTGAAAGCAACGAATAGTGTACTCCCTAGGAAATGCCTGCTGATCAGACTGTCACCTTTGATATATTGGGCTTTGGCAAAAGTAGAAAGTAGAATTAGTGCTGTAGTAAATAGAAATAGTTTCGCTTTCATGTTCTAGTTTTTTAGCAAAAGTCCTATTAGCTTCTTCCAAATCCATTGACTTGAGTCAAGAAACGTGTAGAATATCGAATTATATAAAAAGCGGATTAGCAATCCTGAGATTTAAATGATCAAGTAATGATCAAAGCACCTTTATCCGCAGATACTAATCTAACTTTGCTACGCAATCAGCTGGGTACTCCGCCAGCACAAATTCATAAATCTATGTGGCTGAGAATAAACCATAAGCTGAAGTTTGATATAGAAATTCCGACTCCTTTTATCCTAATGCTTCGCCCACGCAGCAGCGCTACACAGTGGGTGGCTATGGAGCAGTTTAAGATTTCTCCGCAAGTCACCGTGGTAGAATACACCGATGATTATCAAAATCTTTGTCAGCGACTCATCGCCCCAAGTGGTCCATTTTCAATCCATACATCATCAGAAGTGCGAACGACAAATCTGGTGGACGTACACCCTGGAGTTCCTTTTGTGGATGTCCAAAATCTTCCCGACAACATTCTTAACTATTTGCTACCAAGTAGATACTGCGAATCTGATAGATTCAACGAATTGGCAATGTCCATAACTACTGGTAAAAAACTTGGCTTTGACCAAGTAGCAGCCATCGAGTCTTGGATAAGGGACAAGATCAGTTACCTCCCAGGCAGCAGCGACTACCCCATCTCAGCTGTAGAAGTCCATCAAAGAAAGTCAGGTGTTTGCCGCGATCTGGCACATTTGGGAATAGCACTTTGTAGAAGTTTGAGCATCCCTGCACGAATGGTCGTGGGCTATCTTCATGAACTCAAGCCTATGGACATGCATGCCTGGTTTGAAGCGTATGTTGGAGGGCGTTGGTACACATTTGATGCTACTCAGCATGGCCTGAAAGGTGGATATGTAGCGGTAGGATATGGTCATGATGCCGCAGATGTGGCCATGTATAATCAGTTCGGCCCGTCAGTTTTTCCTTATTATCAGGTAGTCACTGTAGAGGAGTTTAAAGTGTAATACGCATAGTGAAAACGCTCTTTTTTTGGCAGATGAACATTCCTGAAAAATTGACAGATTCACCTCCCCATGTTTTAATCATTGACTTGATTCGTTAGATTAACAGTTATGAAGAGAATATTAGATAACCTCCAGAAACATGCTTTTGCAATGAAGTCTCAATTTTTGACCATGCTGGTTTTCGTTGTTTGCCTTTCTTCCTGCAACCGAAATCAAGAGATTAGCTCTATAGATCCTGTAAATTGGGATAAAAGAACAGCCGAGGTTTTGCCAGATTCTTTGGAAAATGGGTCTACATACTTATCTGTTTACTCTCAGATTTATAGCGAAACAGAGCATAAAACCCATCCGCTTACAAGCACCATCAGCATTAGAAATACGAATAGAAAAGACACCATCTACATCAAGACCGCAGAGTATTTCAACACTTCCGGAAAGTCCCTACGAGACTATTTGAAAAAGCCAATATACCTTGCTCCGATGGAAACGGTGGAGATTGTCATTGATCAAGAAGACAAGGAAGGTGGAACAGGCGCCAACTTTCTGTTTGACTGGGGAATCAGAGCCAACACCAATGTGCCATTTTTTGAGTGCGTGATGATCTCTACCTACGGTCAGCAAGGGCTTTCCTTTACCACTCAAGGCTTGGTTTTGAAAAAAAGCAATTGATCTGCACTAGCTCTAATCTGAGTTTTGAATAAATACATTTGATTCTAGTAACAACCAGCCCTTTGGCTTGTTGTAGCTAGTGAATGAAGATACTACTCACAGGTGCCACGGGCTACATTGGAAAACGCCTACTTCCAGTCTTGATAGAAGAAGGTCATGAAGTGGTCTGCTGCGTGCGTGATGCTAGGAGATTCCACTATCCAAAAGTAGCAGAAGGCAAGATACAAGTCATCGAAGCAGATCTACTGGATAGTGAATCCCTCAAGAAAATCCCTCAAGACATAGACGGAGCATACTACTTGGTTCATTCCATGTCTTCCTCCTCAGATTATGAATCTCTGGAGCATCGCTCTGCAGTAAACTTTCGTGAAGCACTGGAAGCCACAAAAGTGGAGCATGTCATCTATCTGAGCGGCATTATCAACGAAGACGAGCTATCAGAGCATCTCACCTCTCGCAAAAATGTAGAAGATGAATTGAGTCATGGAAGCTATCACTTCACAGCTTTGAGGGCAGCTATCATTATTGGTTCTGGCAGTGCTTCCTTTGAGATCATCAGAGATTTGGTAGAAAAACTACCGGTGATGATCACTCCTAAATGGCTCAACACTAAGTGCCAGCCAATTGGCATTGTAGACGTGATCTCATTTCTCTCTCAGTCGATATTCAATCCTGAGACGTATGATCAAGATTTTGATATTGGTGGCCCAGACATCCTTTCGTACAAAGAGATGCTTTTGAAATTTGGTGAGGTACGAAACCTGAAACGGAAGATCTTCATCGTACCTGTTATGACACCAAAGCTCTCCTCCTACTGGCTCTATTTTGTGACTTCTACTTCTTACAGACTAGCTATTGCTCTGGTGGACAGCATGAAGGTGGAAGTGATCTGCAGAGACAACCGCCTTGAGAAAATACTAGGAATCACACCCATGACTTACACAAAAGCACTGGAACGTGCTTTTAGTAAAATAGAAAACAATGCGATTGTCTCTAGCTGGAAAGATGCCTATGTGAGCAGCGGGATACAGATAAATATCTCTGATTACATCAAAGTACCATCATTTGGGTGCTTTATCGATAGACGTGAACAAGTTTTCAGCGATCGTGAAAAGTGCATTGAGAAAATCTGGAGTATAGGCGGGCAAAATGGTTGGTACTATGGTAACTGGCTTTGGAAAATACGCGGCTACATGGATAAGTTCGTCGGTGGAGTTGGCCTGAGGAGAGGACGTACGAATATCAGTGATATATATGCTGGCGATGCGTTGGATTTTTGGCGAGTGCTTTACGCAGACAAAACGGAAGGCAGGTTAATACTCTTTGCCGAAATGAAGCTCCCGGGGGAAGCGTGGTTAGAGTTTACCGTCAAAGAAGAAAAACTACTCCAGACTGCCACTTTCAGACCCAAAGGAATACTAGGAAGACTTTATTGGTATAGCGTCTTGCCCTTTCATGGTTTCATCTTTCAGGGTATGATGGACAAATTGACCAAAGTAAAAAAAATGAAAAAATGAAAAATATTGAGCTTTCACCGGATGACCACAACAGGGTCATAGAGATGGCTTGGGAAGATCGCACACCTTTCGAAGCGATAGCTTTTCAATTTGGGCTAACCGAAAAAATGGTCATCGACCTAATGCGCAATACACTTCAAACATCAAGCTTCAAACGTTGGCGCAAAAGAGTGAATAGTGGCGTAAGTCAGAAGCATCTTCAAAAGCGTAATGAGGAAATTGATAGATTTCGCTGCACCAGGCAACGTGCAATAAGTGGGAATAAGATTTCTAAAAGATGAAATTCAAAACCGACTATCAGAGCATCATCAAGCAAATGGAGTCCATAGATCCTGTAGCATATGGCCCTTCGCGCAACCATGTTGATGGTGCAGTCACGCGTCTCTCACCTTACATCTCACGTGGGGTGATTTCTACCAAACAGGTTTATCAGTCTATCCTCAACCGTGGTTTCAATACTTATGAATCTCACAAACTGATCCAAGAGCTCGCTTGGAGAGACTATTGGCAGCAGATCTGGATAGAAAAGGGAAACGACATCAATGAAGACCTAAAGCATCCACAGCCCGAGGTATCAAACTACGAAATGCCTCAAAATATAGTAACTGGACGCACAGGTATTCTGGCCATTGATCATGCGATTGATGAATTTTATGAAAATGGATACCTGCACAATCACATGCGCATGTATATCGCTTCATTGGCGTGCAACATCGGTAGAAGTCACTGGCGCACTCCGGCGAGGTGGATGTATTACCATCTGCTCGATGCGGACTGGGCGAGCAATGCACTCAGCTGGCAATGGGTAGCTGGCGCCAATAGCAATAAGAAGTACTACGCCAACCAAGACAATATCAACACCTTTTTTGAGAGTAATCAAAAGGACACATATTTGGATGTGCCATATGAAGCTTTTCCAGAAATGGCAATACCAGCATCACTTAAGGAAACTTTCAATCCCGATATTTCCACGCAACTTCCTCCTCAGCAGGTGATCCAAGTGGACCCTACCAGACCTACTTGTATCTATAATTTTTACAACCTTGATCCACTGTGGAAAAGTGATTTGGTTGCCAATCGGATACTATTGCTGGAACCTTCTCATTTCGATGAATATCCAGTATCCACCAAGACGATCCTTTTTGTACTGGCTCTTGCCAAAAACATCTCAAACATTCAAGTCTTCGTAGGGAGCTTCGATGAATTCAATAATCTCTATCCATCAGCGAACATTTACTATAAGGAGCATCCGCTAAATAAACACTACCGAGGAATCGAAGAACCTCGCGATTGGATGTTTTCCGCGAAAGGTTACTACCCTTCCTTCTTTGCTTTCTGGAAAAAATGTCAAAAGGAAATACCTAAAGTGGATGAACTCTTCAAGTCATAAATCAGACCAATGCATTTAACTAAAAAGGCCATCGAAGAAACGGAGCGTGTCCGTAGACTTAACATCATTAACTCCATCACGGGTATCAAACCGGCCAATCTCATCGCTACAAAATCGAATGACGGCTATCCCAATGTTGGAATTTTCAGTAGTGTTGTTCATCTCGGAAGTGATCCTGCTTTGTTAGGATTTATAATGCGACCGCAAGAAGAGAAACCAAGAGATACTTACCTCAATATCAAAGAGAATGGCTTCTACACGATCAATCATGTGCCAACTGCTCATACAGAGCGAGCGCATTACACATCGGCAAAGTTTCCAAAAGAGGAGTCCGAATTTGAAGTGTGCGGGTTGACAGAAGAGTATCTGTTTGAATTTCATGCCCCTTTTGTTAAAGAGAGCGGAATCAAGATAGCCTTGAAGTTTTTGGAGGAAATTCCTATTGATATAAATAAGACAATTCTGATCATTGGTGAAATAATGCATCTAATCATCCCAGATAAATGCATGGATAGTGAAGGACAAATTGATCTATCAATAGCTGAAACGGCTGGAATCTCGGGTTTGAATACCTATTATGAGTTCAAGAAGATAGGTCAGTATCCTTATGCGCGTAAAGGCGAGATGCCTTGGGAGTGATCATACTTTTCCGTCCGCCATTCCGGCTGTTGAGAGTTGAAACAAAACGTAATGCCAGAATCTGATGTAACGCCCTAAGCAGATTCCGGTATTTAGCTTCCCTTCGGTCACCCAAAACCGGAATGACAGTTCACTTCAATGTCGTTATGCTGGTTGGTTTTTCTAGTGCGTCATGCCGGTTTTCAGAGCGCAGCGGAGAAATACCAGTATCTATGCCAGCCAAGGGAGGCTCTACCAAGGAATCTCAATTTCTACTTATCGACTCACCAACTTTTAAAACCTCTTAAACCTTTCAAAAGCCTGCCGTTCTAAGGTCTCTCGGTGTTCCGGATGGGCGATATTGATTAGCTCCTTGGCGCGCGCGCGAAGACTTCTTCCATATAAATCTGCCACACCATATTCTGTAGCAATGTAATGCACGTGAGCCCTAGTAGTGACTACTCCGGCTCCAGGCTTGAGGATAGCAGAAATCTTACTCTCCCCACGAGCAGTCACTGAAGGCAATGCGATAATAGGTTTACCCCCAGGAGATAATGAAGCCCCTCGGATAAAGTCCATTTGCCCTCCCACGCCAGAGTAGATCTTGGTGCCAATGGAATCAGCACTTACCTGACCGGTGATATCCACTTCTATAGCACTATTGATGCTGATCATGCTTGGCAATCGTCTGATCACAGCGGTATCGTTGACATATTGGATGTCCAACATACGAACGATAGGATTGTCATCTACAAAGTCATAGAGCTTTCGCGAACCAAGCATGAATCCCGAGACTATCACGTTTGGATGCTTGGTCTTATACTTATTGGTAATGACGCCAGATTCCACCAAAGGAATGATACCATCTGAAAACATCTCTGTATGCACACCCAAATCCTTATGATTGCCAAGGAATGACAATACCGCATCGGGAATAGCACCAATACCCATTTGCAAAGTCGCCCGGTCTGGTATCATAGCTGCCACATGCTCCCCAATACGCTTCTCTACCTCTGTCAAATGATGTGGCTTGAGCTCTGGAAGTGCCTCATCTACTTCTACAAAAGCAGAAAACTTGCTAATATGAATAATCCCATCACCATGAGTGCGCGGCATTTGTGGATTTATCTGTGCTATGACAAACTTGGCCATATCTACAGCCGCCCGAGTGGCATCTACGCTGATTCCTAAGGAGCAATATCCGTGTTGATCTGGTATGGAAACATGTACCAAAGCCACATCCACAGGCACTACACCTGAGCGCAGCATGATAGGTATTTCACTTAGAAAACATGGGATATAGTCTGCATATCCTTCGTTTGTTGCTGATCTACAATTAGATCCTACGAAGAAAGAATTTACATGGAAACTTTTCTCGTAAGTAGGATTGGTGTAAGGCGCAGCCCCTTCAGTATGCAAGTGATATAGTTCAACGCCACGAAGTTCTTCATGGCGGTCTGTCATTGCTTGCACTAAAACATTTGGTGTTGCACCTGCGGTGTGAATAAATACATGATCACCAGATTTGATCAACGTTACCGCCTCAGCTGCGGTCATATGATTATACATAGAATGTTTAGTGTATGTTGTATACTGGTTGTTATTCCCTCAAAAGGAAATGTATGGGAACAGTCATGTAGACTCGCACATTATTACCACGTTGTTTGCCAGGTGTCCATTTAGGACTGCCTGTCAATACGCGTACAGCCTCCTCGTCACATCCCGATCCAATACCCTTAACAACTTTAATATCCGTAAGGCTACCATCCTTTTCAATAACAAATCTCACAAATACACGTCCGCTCACGCCTAGTCTAGTAGCCACGGATGGATACTCTACATTCTCTCCTACATATTTATAAAATTCACCTATTCCACCAGGGAACACAGGGGACTGTTCAACTATTTGGAAAATTTCTTCAGCCTTTTCCTCCACTGGTTCATCAAAAACTTCGAAGACTACATCGGCCACTTTCATTTCTTCTGTCAATTCCACATCAAGATCAAGCTTGATTTCTTCGATGATCACATTATCATCCACTTCTTTCACAGTGAAAACTTCCATCTTTTGTGGGGGTGGGGGTGGCGGCTGAATACTCGCAGGCACTTCAATTATTTCATCAAAATCACTTTGATTGATACCAAGATCTACCAAAGCAATATTGTCATAAGTCTTCCAGTTGAAAGCGATGACTACCAATAGCAAACTGATAGACATACCAATAAAAAAGAAAAGTGGTTTTCGCTCATTTTGGATTTTCTCTCGATCTCGCTTGAAATCAAGCATGCTTTCATAGACTTCCAAATCATGCTTTTTGGCATTTAAAATGGAGCTTGCATGCAAGGCTCGTGGAAGGTGGACATCTGAGACTGAGTTTTGAGCAGGGCTAAGCTTTTTCATGTCTTTGTCGTTTATCAATGAGCTAAGATTCACATTTTACGACCATTATTCTATGATCTATCTCAAGACCGAAAGTGATTGTAATCAAGCAGGAGACTTGTACCCATGCTTAAAATAGTTTTTGGTACAAGCTGTTGGTTTCGTTTCTTTGCAGCATGAGCTACACGCATATTTTTGAAAGATTCGTTCCTGAAAACGCGGTAGACTATTGCTCTAAACTACTGGATCATTTTGGGTTTGAATTTCAAATAAAACGCGGGAGACAAACCAAACTCGGTGACTACAGGTACAACCCAACAGAAAAGAAGCACAGCATCACCATTAATAATGACCTTAATCCCTATTCCTTCCTCGTAACCTACCTTCACGAGGTGGCTCATTTAGTGACTTATAAGGAGCACGGTCGGAAAGCAGCTCCTCATGGAACAGAATGGAAAAATTCATTCAAAAAAGTAGCTGCCCCAATGCTCACCAAAACCGTGTTTCCTGAAAGGGTGCTCTTAGCCCTGCAGAATTATTTCAAAAACCCCAAAGCAGCCAGCTGTTCAGACCCTGTGCTTTACAATGTCTTGAAACAGTTTGATCAACCTAGTGATCTGATACCACTTAGTAAAGTGGCTATTTCAGGTCAGTTTGAATTCAATGGAAAAGCCTACAAAAAACTTGAAAAAAAGCGAACAAGGTGTGTTTGCCTCGAGCTCTCATCCAACAGGAGATATCTTATCTCCGAACTGGCACATGTATCCTTGGATAAAGAGTAGTCCAATCCTTCAATATTAGCATTTAGGAACGTGCATCAATATTGAGACTTATGATCCCTCAACCTCTTGAGACCGTATATACCTCCAGCTACCAACAAGACAGACAAACCACCATCTATTGGGGTAGCAGGAGGTGGTCCCTGAGCTAAGGCTGGAAGTAGGCTGACTAGCACAAATGCCATCGAGTAAAATGCTTTTCCTTTCATTTTTTCTGAATTAAAATTCTTTGCGATTGATGCCCATCGGTTAGAACATAAATGCCATGTTCCAATTGATCTAAGTTAAAATTACGCTGCTCTTCCACATCAAAGCTTAATAAATGCCGTCCGAGCATGTCGAACAGCTTGTAGTGTTCCCATTCGGCCTTTGCATTTTTAATAACCAAAGTTTGATCAAAACTGTACGCTTGCCACTTGGCTTGTGGTAGAGATAAAACATCATCTGGCGAAGTGACAATCAGAAATCGTTCAAGGAAAGTGCCCATATCAGAATTAAAACTATAGTTTCCATCATTTAATGAAACTCTCTCTCCTGTTAGATTATCCAATAACCATAAGTCCTTATCGGCAAAGTAAGTCTTATCAATACTGATAGCATAAGTGCCTGCCTCACTGGCTGTGTAACCAATAGGAACCTCCTTAAGATTTGGTGTAATTGCGCTAAGCGAAAGCAAATCATTTCCTTTAACAGAGAAAAAGGAGAACCCAGAAGCATTGAAGACTGGTGCATCGAATCGATCATTCATGACATCATCACTAGCCTCCATAGTCCAGCCAAGTGCAAAGCTTTTATTTATTCCCTCACTATTGGTCAGATATAGACCCACAAAAGGAAGGAGATTTTTATTGGTTCTAAAGAAATTCGCATCGGCATTATCAGACTGGGCACGCATGCTTTCGTTGAAGGTGATTTGGTTGCTTGGTCCTTTTAGTTTCACAAAAAATCCCTGTGAAGTTCCAAGTTTTCCATTGTATCTAGAGCCATTCCCAGCAGTACTATTTTGTGTGAACATGCTACCATTGGCAACTATGTAATCACTATTCGTTCCGCGCACTTGATCTGATCCATTGTCATCCCAGATGTAGACGGCATTTTCCAAAATACTACTATTTTGCACAAGAAACTCTTCAACAATGATCGCCGAAGGGTAAGGATTTGCAATCAGATTCCAACCATCATTTGCATCCTGTCTATCTGTAAATGAAGCATCATATGTGAGCGTACCTGCATTTGGTTTGCCTGTAAAGGAAATGAGTCCTTTTTTAGCTTGGGTGTAACCACGACCAGTCTCCAGTACTGCATTTGAAGCACCAATCCATCTTGCAAGACCATCACTCCCATAAGCTTGGGTCTCGTCATATTTATAAACAAATGCACCAAGATCTGTCCCTGTAATCGATGGGTCTGATTCTACTGGCGATCCAACAAAGCTGTATCGACCATCCGAATATCTAGTATTTCTTTCTATGGTAATATTATCACTGACAGAGCCACTAGGGTTAGTATAAAGAGAGGCACCAGATCTAATATTTACAGCTCCATTGTTGATCAGATCTCCATCAACATCAAGATAGGTAACACCTGCTATTTCTAAAGTAGCTCCTACTATCACCTCAAGATTATTGATAGAAACAGTGCCTTCGTCAGTCATTGTCAAATCTGCGCTAACAATCACATCATCACCAGCAATAGGTCCAGTTCCGTTACTCCAAGCATTGTTATACCAGATCACTTCACTGTCGCAAACATCTCCCAGACCATCCTCATCAGTATCCAGCTGATTTGCATTTGCGGATGATACGCAATTGTCAACATCATCAAATATGCCATCGTTATCTGTGTCCAGTTGAGAAAGTGAGCACCCATTTCCGTCTACTTGCTCGCCATTCGGAGTGCTCAAACACAGATCAGAATCGTTCAAAACATATCCAGACGGTTGTACACATTGTGTTAAGCTAGTACCTGCATCACCATAGCTGTCACCATCAGCATCGGCATACCAAACCGTTCCCGGGTTGATAGCTATATCATTGTCATTGCAGTCGGTATCATTAGAAACA
>CAYGOV010000013.1:0-55996 GCA_964351625.1 uncultured Marinoscillum sp. | reverse complement strand
GCTATATCATTGTCATTGCAGTCGGTATCATTAGAAACAAATCCATTTGGTTGAACACATGCGGTAGTAGTTGATCCGCTATCTCCATAGGTATCTCCATCTGTATCTGCATACCAAGTCAAAGGCGTGAAGTCATTTCCATTCCCATCATCGCACGCTGCACAACCATTTGCATTTACTTGTGCACCACTTGGTGTGCTTGGACATTCGTCATATAAATCTAAAACCCCGTCCCCGTCAGTATCATCTTCAGATGGACTAGGCAATATGAAGTTAGTTAATACCAAGGTTTGACCTGCGGCAATCGTAAACTGATTACCAGTTGCTGACACCTGATAAGAAAGGTTTTTGAAAGAATTATCACCGTTATTTTGATACCACGTACCAATAGTAGCGTATGAAGGATTAAAGGACTGAGCTGAGCTGACATTTGGATTACTAACAATCACCATATAGTTCCCAGCACCATCGGAAAGTGACATCCTCTTAACGCCAAAGTCGGTTCCTGAACCCAAATTGGTATAATCAACAGACGTACTGTACCAATTGTGGTCTAATCGAGCAGTAAGCAATTGGGATGCTAGGATATAAAGCTCACGTCTATTATCATCATCAAAGTATTCCCATTTAACAGGCTTTTCCCCCGTACGTCCGTTGTAGTTGATGCTATAATCGTATGCCAATTCTTGAAATTGCCAGAGCATTCTTGGACCAGGAAACATTAGATTGAAAGCCAATCCGCTTTTTAGTCGCTCTACTCCTGCCGCTATTTTCTCATCTGGATCTACTATGTCTTTTACTATATTTCCATAATTGAACATCTCGTATGCTTGTCGTTCTTCGTCATGGCTTTCAGCATAAGAGATAAGGTTGGCATAGGTAAAACCCCATTGGCTTGAATTAAAAACTCCTGTGGTGTAGATATCAATATTATCGGTGGTATATCCAAGGTTTAGATTTTTCACTTGGTTGTGGTGACCCACACCTGACCACATTAAGATTCCAGCATCAGCCAAGATCTTATCTTCGGATGGTTGGGCCAAATGTTCGAAAATGGCGATAGAGCCTAATTTATTCGTCCACATCTTATTTACCATACGGAGCAGAAGTCCTTGTCTATCAGTATCTGGAGCACTTGCCCATACATCATTTGGATTACCAGCTGTCTGTGTAAATCCCTTTGTGAAATCAAAACGAAAACCATCGAATCGAAACTCGTCTAACCAATAAAACAAGACACTGTCAACAAACTGCTGAGTATGCTCGCTCTCATGGTTCCAGTCGTTGCCCCAATGTCCATCAGAAGTATAGACCGCCCTGTGTTCGGCATTGAACCAAGGATTGTCTGCAGCAGGGCGACTATTCGCCTCGTCCCAATACATAAGCACCATCGGATTGGAACCAAAAGCATGATTGAATACCATGTCATTGAAAACAGCAATATCACGACTATGCGCCTCGTCTATGAACTTCTTTAAGTCAGTATCTGGACCGTAAGCCTTATCGGCTGCCATATAGTAGTTTGGATTGTAGCCCCAACTTGAATTGCCTTCAAACTCCGAAACAGGCAAGACATGGATTGCATTGATCCCTAACTGCTGAAGATAATCAAGCTTATCAATAGCCGCCAAATAGGTTCCTTCATCTGTAAAATCACGAAAATGTAGTTCGTAGATATTGAGCTCATTGGAAGCAGGTGCTGTAAAGTCATTTACCAACCAAGTATAAGAAGCTCTGTCTGTGTTGAGAACAGATGCACGACCTGAAGCCTCACTTGGGTATGACGGCAGATTTGGATAGACGCTAGCTGAAATATACTGGTCCTCAGAATCTGAAACCTGCTGAGTGTAAGGATCACCTATCTGGAGTTCTCCATCGATCAGATACTGAAAAACGTAATCGGTTCCAGGTGTTAAGTTCTCTATTGTCAACCACCAATAGTCTCCGTCCTTATTCATTTTGTAAGACTCACTGATCTCCCAACTATTGAAGTCTCCTAATATGTGAACGACATCTTTAGCCGCTGTGCTGCCTGCACCCGATACAGTTCCATTACCTTTTTTGTAACTCGTAGATGTAGGAGTATGTAATACCAAGGTTGCCTTCGTATTGTCTGCTGGATCATAATTAATACCCGGCTTGGCCCCTGCCGGAAGAGCGCTTAATGTTGGAGTATTGTATCCCTGCAGGTAAAAATCCTTTGTCTTTGTCTGTGCATTGATAACTGCTGAAAGCCTCAAATGATGGATTTCCGTATCATTCATTAGATAGTCATAGCTAAAATCTAGATTGGTATTATCTGTAATTGGTGTATCTCCATTGATAGGGTCAACCTCAATGAGCGTCCAACTTGCTCCAGAAAGCGCGTCATCGGCATCATCATATACATTTGCAGTAATGCTGGAAGAAGCACCGGATTCAACCAAAGTAGTTTCACCTACTGGTGGTGAGTGGAGTACTAAATAATCTCCGCTACTTACATCCTTGCTGTAGTTGCTACCAGATTTGTCTTCTTTTAAAGAACCATCTGCATTTCTGAAAAGAAAGTTGAAGCCAAATATGTCTTCATTCGCTGTAAGGCTAAAGTATGACTGTAAACTACTAATGGTAATTGACCATTTGTCATCTCCAAGTGAGGTCATCTCCCCTACTGCATCATCCTGCCCCCAGTTACCTACTGTTTCATCAAATGATGTTCTTTTCGAGGGATCAAGAGCTACTCCACTGTGCAAGTAAACTTTATTGGATGCCTCCAAGGCAGATCCCTCTGCATCGAAGGTCAAAGTAAATGAGCTGGTCTCATTGAGTGTAGGTAGTCCTATTCTTGAAATATCGAAGAATGCTGTGTAGTTGGTAGCGCTACCACTATTGTTGTCATATCCACTGGTCCCACATCCCCCACCTGATGTACTACCCGTATAAGAAACAAATACTTCTAGTACATATCTTCCTGGTGCGCGATTGGTCAAATCTATCGCTGCATTAGTGGTGGTCTCCCAAAGTTGATCATTGCCGCTACAATTTTCATATCCTGAAGGAAATGGACAATTGCTTTTATAGTTTATGTCTATTGTAGGCCAAGATGATGGCTCTACTCGGTCGCCATCTTTATAGATAGTATAGTTTAGACTACCACCACAAAAATTTCCTGAATTACTTTTCCAAGATAGAAGCCTCGCCCCATCGAGAAGAAGATTCCCGTCCCCTTCATTGAACGTACCCAACTCTAAGCTTTGGAAATTCGTGGATGAATTGACGTTTCCAGATAGCTTATAAAACGCAGCTTGCTGGTTTACCGTGAGGTGAACACCTGTTCCAAACTGCCCAAAATCCTGACCAAAAAGCTGGATAGAAAGGAAAATGGAGAATATTAGGAATACGCTCTTGGTAGAATTTCTCATACTTTTCAGGTTAATATTTAGTAATCTCATCAATAGCAGAAGCTATAAATAGGCTTCTTTTGATGAAATCGTAATCGAAAAGTTAGAGCTGAGCAACTAGATTTTTACCAGTTTGCTAATAAAAATTAACGCAAACGATTGCAAATCAACCCATTGTAAGTCGTTTGGTAATGAGCTGGTCAATTAAGACGCAAAGCGCTTTCGGAGACATGGTTCTCCAATCTATAATATCGAGTTGCCCACCAAAATTGAGGTAATAATCAAGCTGAAAGTTGGTCATCTCCTCAATAACAAAATCACGGAAATTAAGACCTGCAATCCATCCGTCTTCTACCTCCTCAAACCACTCCTCATAGTAGCTATCATCGCTACCATGGAAATTGAGGATGTTTTCCCCAATCAAAATGAACTTGTTTATATTTTGGTAAGAAAGGTGCTCGAGGATATTTCGCTTCAGGAGCATAATATCATTATTGATAGCATCATTCCATTCTCCGATGAACTCAATGATTACGTAACCTTCCTCATAATCAGCATAGAGAAGTTTTAAGTAAAGGGTCTCAGAACCAAAAAAATCCCAGGCTGGATCTATATAATACCCATAAATATTCTCGCTGTACAGGTCATAGTTATACTCTTTACCATGAAATGGCGAAAGCTCATCTTGGCTCGAGTCATAGTGATTGAGCCAGCGGTAGAAGGGTTCTATTTGGTGCAAATTACTTCTTGATCATTCGGGAATAATACGATTGGACTCCTTCTTCAATTATTACAAAATAGACTCCTTTTTTGATTTTAGAAACATCTGTAGCACTTGAAAGTAAGGTTTTCTTTTGGATAGCTTGCCCATTTAGGTTGACTATGTTCATCTCAACAGGATAGGAAAGAGAAGTGTTCAGATACAAAGTCTCTTCTACTGGATTAGGATAAATCAAATCCAACCTCAACCCTGCATTCTGACCCTTCAGGACACTTTGTAGAATAGTTAAATCATCCTCAACATCAATAAATACTTGATACTTCTCATTAGACTGGCCAACGTACCCAATCAGGTTAAAAGAAGATTTAGGGATAGTTGTACCTACCAACGGATTATTTGCAGCACCTATTCGGAAGATAACCTCTGAAGAGCCGTCTGTGAGGGTATAATCCCCTACGTTAAAAGCTCCTGTTTCAGTAATGGACACATCAAGAAGAGCAACCAATTCAGACTCATAGTCTTCACCTAGTTGGTCAATTGTTATCGATTGAGGATCTGGCAAAGTATTTCCCGAGTTAAGCACCTCAAGTTTAATCGGAGAATTTTCGATCTCAAACAATCCATTATAATCAAGAATTCCTCCACTAACCGTTACACTATCACCCAACTCAAGATTGGAGGAAAGATTTCCTAAATCTCTGCTACGTACTACGAGTCCTGCTGTGCCATCATACACTACCCTATTAATGTCACTATTGCCAACACCTCCTATTACTAAACCTTTAATGCTTACTATGTCTCCTTCTGATTTTGTTCTCGCCTCAGCAATAGTGATAAGCTCCGGTTCATCCCCTGTACCTTCACTTACTTGTGTGAGATCATTCTCATCTCTAACATAGAATTGATAATCATCGAAAAACTGACCGATGTAGCCCGTCAAATCAAATGTGCCCGAAGGCACTTGAGTACCTACTAATGGATGATCAGCATTTCCGATTCGGAAAACCATACTCCCAGTTGGATCTGAGATTTCGAAATTTCCTGCAGTACCTCCACCATCAAAAGCCTTTCCAACATCACTAAAGGTTACATCGCGAATGACAACCAATTCAGACTCATAAACATCACTTACTTCAGAGATAGTAATCTCTTGTGGATTGGGTAAAGTTGCCCCTTGAGCAATCAAATCTATCACTATGGGTGATTCTTCGATTTGTAGTAGTAAACCATACTCGGATAAACCACCGCTTACCACTATACTGTCTCCTTGAACTAGGGATGATGACTCATTGCCCGCATCAAAGCTTCTCACAACGATTCCCGCAGTGCCATCATAGATCACCCTACTGTTGCCACTATTGTTACCTGCATCTATTACTACTCCAGTAACAAAAGCCACGGTACCCAGTGCTTGCTTACGAGCTTCAGCAATAGTTGTGATGGTCACTTCTCCTTCTTTACCAAGTACATTCAATGTGACCGATTCTAAATTAGAAGATGTGTGGGTAACCAATCGCTCATAGGTACCACCATCGCTTGTACTAGGTTCGAACTTCAGGTAAGTGGTAAATACCTCGCTAGAAACTCCCGTATTGTGGGCAAAAGTGATATTGTCAGAATAATTTATTCCATCGGTGGAAAGCTGGAAAGGCGTATTTGTAGCAAGAGATAAGTCAGCTTCGAGATTGTAGGCATTCACTTTATACTGCTGTGACTTAGATTCGCCAAAAGGAACAGTTCCAAAATCACTATTGAAGTTTGACTGATTAATGGTTATATATGGATTTGTTGCATCAGACCAAATAGCCGCCACCCATTCTGGATGATCCACAAATGGATTTCGATTTTCTTGATAGCCGTAAGCACCTTCATGTCTCTCTTTTTCCGAATCGCTTACCGGATCTTGATTGTGCCATTGTATCATCGTATAAAGAACACCAAGTTCTGGATCTCCAGAAAAGCTAATCCTATCTACTAGCTCCAAATCGAGGGTACTACTTTCATAGCGTGTGGCCATATAAAAAAGGATTCTAGCTACATCTCCCTTTATTTCATCTCTTGGTTCCCAAAAATCATTATCAGTATATGTATTTGGTGCTTCACCCTCCTCATTGGCTGTGGTATGATTTACATTATTAAAATCTTTGTTACTCTTGGAACTGTTAACGGTGGCATCTGAAGGACGTAAATTGTGAACATCTGTGTATGCCGTGTCTGACAAGTCTGGGAAACCATGTGACTTAGGCCATGTATGTTCTCTATTCCAAAAATCCGCTTCGTTATTAGTTGCAAAATTGCTCTTGGGAATAGAAATATTTTTATAGAATAATATGATGTTATTAGGGTTATTTGGATCTTCGTCCAAATCGGGCAAAATAATATCTCGAAACTCACCATAAGTTCGCACTCGATGATTACTAATTATTTGGTGAACTTTCACCTTTAAAGCTTGTCCTGAAAGCCCATCTGTGCCATCGTAATATCCTTCAGGAGCCTGTGCAGCAATCTTAACAGCATAAGAAAGGAACAGAAATATCAACAAGTTCTTCATAACCCTTTTATTTAAATAAAAAAGGGGAGACAATGCCTCCCCTTTTCTGATCTATAATCTAATATTTATTGCATTTTCCACTCACCACCTTCGTAGATCACGGCTAAAGTAGGCTCCGAAGATGCTCCACAGTAGATAGAGTAAGTCACTTGGTATTTTTGACCGTCCTCAGGTGTACCAAAAAGTGCTTCAAGTCTTCCCGTGATAGCAGAGAATATTTGCTCGTCACTCCACTCGAAACAACTGAAGTTACCATAAGTATCCATATTTCCTGATCCTCCAGGGTTTGATTCAGTTGTAGCAGTTACAATCCAAGAATAATCAGGTGAACCTAAAGTCAATTTAATGGTATTGTCTGGCACCCAAGTAGAAGCTTCATTTGCAAACAACAAATCGGTAGCAACTACAGAGGTGTATGCTGCCCAAGAACCACTTACCACTGTATAAAGATTACCACGTGTCTGAGTAGCACCTGCAGAGCTTGAAAAATATTTATATACTACGATCAACTCTTCTTCTTCTTGCGCAAAAGAATATGGAGCAGTACTAGACAAATATTTCACGATGTAATCATCTGCAGGTAATGAGCTGCTAAAATTATCATACTGTCCAGGAGCCCCCATTGCATCATAATCCGCAGAAGTCAAGTAATAAGCACTGTTATCTTTATTCCATGATCCACTTGAAAAAGCATAGTAGTCTGTGAAAGTGGAAGGACTTCTACCTATTACACCTACTGTTCCAGGTGCAGTTACTTTAATTTCAGCCAACTGCCATCTAGGTGCAACTGTACTTGAAGATTTGTAAGCAAAAGCCAAAGTGAATTTCGAACCAGCATAAGAATCAAGTGTTGCTTCTACTTCCACAGCTGTATTGCTACTTCCGCCATCCACCCAATCAGGAAATGAAACATTTTCCCAAGTTGCAGTGGTGATATCTCCAGTATAATCAGTTGAAATTTTCACATTCAAAAAGTCAGAAACAGCATTGCCATTCAAAAATCTTGTAACATGACCCATGTGTAACTTTGCTTCTGAAACGCTGGAAAGGTCAATTTCTGGAGAAATTAGCCATTCTTCATTTTCTTGGGCACTACCTGATGAGAAACCGGACCCTTGAGCACTACCATCACTAAAAACAACATACGTCCAAACATTTAAGTCTCCAGAAACTTCCTTCACTGTGAATGCAGTAATATCCGTAGTGAATCCTTCTGAGTATAATGTTTGATCACCAGCATTTTCATAATCAAATTGAGGATCAGTATCAGAAGATTTATATGTAACTCCATATACCATATCTTCAGTAGGATCTTGAACCTCTGCTAATAATAAAGACGGAATGTAGTCTACAGCAGGGTAAGATGGTGAGAAGTAACCAGCAAGCTCTACTGATGTAACACCTACATTGCTATAATCCTCCTTGTCAAGTAAATAAACGCTAGCTCTTGAATAAGTATTAACAGCCGATGAATTCCCTTGATATAGATCATAAGTAACGAGCACTGAAGACCCTATGCCCAATTGAGGGAATTTCTCTCCAAGTATATAAGGTATAAACTTTCTCGCCTGCTCATCAGTGAGGTTGTAGAAAGAAGACAAACTCGATGAGTCATTTCCGCTCTCAGCAATTGGCAATGCAAGTTCGTAATCATCTTCACTTAGAGTAACAGCAATATCGGTGACCACACCGGCAGTTTTGCCTTTATCCAGCTCATCGTACACATCGCTCATAGGTTCGCATGCAAACATGGCAACCAAAGGCAATAGCGCAACTGCTATTTTAGATTTATTTAGTATCATTTTAAATGTAATTTTCAAGAGTTGTAATTAAAAATTGATTTTAAGACCTGTTGTCCAAGTTCTGCCTACTCCGTAGAATACGCTAGCTCCAGCTGCTGTAGAGTTGGTATCTTGAGCGTCAGAGATATACTCCACGTCGAAAAGGTTATTTGCATTACCGAAAAGGCTAGCATCCAAATCACCAATTTTGAAATCATAGCGAACTTTCACATCCAAAAGGCTGTAAGAAGGCACTTTCCATGCCTGAACTCCAGCGATTTCTGAACTTGTTCTGTTAGTCGGATCATAATCACCATAGAAATTATCAAAGAAAGTATAAAGAAATCCTACTTTGAAAGACTTCACTATGTTGTAGTCCAAGCCAAAAGCGGCAGTTGTTTGAGCCGATCCACCCACTTTAATATCTTTAATATACAATTGATCGATGGTTTCGATGATATTTTGATCTTCATCGAAAACGTTAACACTGTTTACGTCATCCTTCCAAGTCCAATCACCCAAAGAGAGCATTCCCAGTAAAGAAAGCCCTTTTACAGGTGTATAGTTGAAATCTAATTCTACCCCCTGATGCAGGGCATTTACACCAAGAATATTTGCAAAGAAGAGCTGATCGTCAGGACCCTGAAAGCTATCAGTGAAAGTTCTGTCACTCCATTGAGTTCTGTATATATTCAAATTTCCCGAAAGTTTGGGGCTTCTATAACCGTAACCAACTTCATAGCTTAATATTTTTTGATTCTCAGCATCTGAGTTGATATCGTTTCTGAAGTTTTGGAAAACCGCGTCAAAATCCGGCGCCTTTTCGAAATAACCCAGATTTGCAAAAACGTTGTGATTTCTTGTTAATCTATAGTTTGCACCACCTTTCACTTGATAACCAAAGAAGTTTTGCCAAGGTGTCGCCTGATCTTCAGGAAGGTATTGGTAGTAATCTATCCTCTGATAAGAAGTATTAGATGCAGAAAGGGTTACGAATGCAGAAAGATCGTTTTTGGTATACTCTCCTTGAAGGAAACCTCCAGCCCATCCTACTAATCCATCATTGTAATAATCTCTTTTGTCTCCTACTTGAAGTGCTCTGTTTGGATTATTGATGTCATTGTCATCATATACATATTCCGCTCCTAAAAGTCCGTAAACCTCAGAGAAGTGTATACCTCTATAGAATCGACCGTCTAAACCAGCAAGAAGATTGATGTTATCGTTGAGTTTATGAGTGAGCGTAGAAAGTATTCCATACCATTTGTGATCGTTTCTTGATGCTCGTAAATAAGCAAGTGCACGACCGTCCGAAGAAGTCTGGTTATAGTCAACAATAGCATCCAAATCATAAGGACTGTAAGCGCCACCTGTTCGAAAAGCACCAAAAGTAGGTTCTACACCAGTGACAGCATCTTCCTCTGTGGCAAATCCACCTCCACCACCAGTTCCTGTAGACACATACGCTGCAGTAGATAATTCTGTTTTCTCACTGAGGGTCCAGTAATGATTCAATGAAAACTGAGGCTTATGATAGAAGTTATCTTCAACATGAACAACTTCCCCCTCTAGAATTCCCCAATCAGCATTGTATTTCAAACCTTGTGGAGCATTTCTAAATCTCGCAATTGATTGCTGATTTTGCCTTTGACCATGCGTTTGTGGTGCACCAAATCCAGTAAACGAAATGGTATGATTGTTAATCACTTTAGAAATATTGAAGAAGTAATTGTACCCTTGAAACTCAGTTCCATCTACCCAGCCTTCACCTTCTATTTTGGCACCAGCAACAGAAATAGCCCAATTATCATCTGTCAAACCCGTGTTCAAAGAAAATGATGTCTTTAAATAACCATTATTACCAAAACCTTGGTAAATATTACCCCCCTTAGATAGGTCAGTAGTTTTAGTCATAATGTTAATAGTACCACCAATTGAAGGAACAGCCACTTTGGATGCACCTAAACCTCTTTGTACCTGCATGGTAGTAGTCACATCAGTCAAGCCAGCCCAGTTAGACCAGTAAACTCTTCCGTTTTCCATATCATTTACGGGTACACCATTGATCAATACCGCCACGTTTTGATCATTAAAACCGCGCACATTGATTCGCGAATCACCATATCCACCACCTTGCTTAGTAGCATATACGCCTGGAGTACTTTTCAATAATTCCGGAAATTCCTGGTTTGAAGCATTCTCCTCGATGGTCATTCTTTTTATAGTTGACACAGCCACAGGAGTCTTTCGATCGACAGCCACTGATGCGATCACTTCCAGAGGTGTCAATTCATTGGCTCCTTGAGCCAATGCAACTTGACCGAGACTTTGTGTTTCACTCAAATTGATTGTTTTCTCAATCGTCATGAATCCTACAAATGAAAATTCCAAAGTAGCTTCATTGCCTACAATACCCAAACTGAAATCTCCATTGAAATCAGTGATAGTACCAGTGGTCGTTCCTTTGATTACCACAGATGCTCCTGGAAGACCTTCTCCAGTTTCAGCATCAACTACAGTTCCTGTAATTTTACTTTGAGCATAAGAAGCCACGGATGCCAAAAGGATCACGGCCGCTAACGCCATTTTCTGTAAATTTTTCTTCATTGTTAGTATTTGTTAGTTTGGTTTATATCCTCAACAAAATTAGGATTATTGAGAAGCGCCGAAGATAAAGACTTATTAAGTTTTAGGCTCGAATGTTAAGGCATTATTACGACTTCAAGAGTCAAAAAAAATGAAGTGCCAAATAATATTTTGGATATTAAACTTTCATAGAAGATGATTTTATGAAATACGGCTATCTCCGTCCGTTGGCATTTTTGAATACGTAAAGACAAAATCCTGAATGACTAAATACTCCTGTAACTTTCTAATGCATCTCTGACGGAACCATGCTTAAGGAGTAGTGCTTGCGCGGCACTTTCATTGATCCCCAACTCATCCATAATCATGCGGACCCCACGCTGCTCGAGCTTCCTGTTTGACAGCTGCATATCGACCATTCTATTACCTTGAACCTTACCTAGCTTGATCATCAAGGAAGTAGATATCATATTCAAAATCATCTTCTGAGCAGTACCAGCTTTCATGCGCGTACTACCAGTGATGAACTCTGGTCCTACGGGTACTTCTATGGGATACTCTGCTTCTTTGGCCATTGGAGAGTTTTCACTACAGACAATACATGAAGTAAGTAATCCATGTTGCCTTGCTCGCTGAATTCCTCCAGTCACATAGGGAGTGGTACCTGATGCAGCAATACCCACCAACACATCTTTTTCAGTAGGCTCATAACTCTTAAGGTCTTCCCACGCTTGAGTGGTGTGATCCTCCGCGAATTCCACAGCTTTTCGAATCGCTCCATCACCACCTGCTATGACTCCTACAACCAAACCATGAGGCACGCCAAAAGTAGGTGGACACTCAGATGCATCTACAATGCCCAATCTACCGCTAGTACCAGAGCCTATATAAAATAATCTCCCACCTTCCTGCATCCGCAGAAAAGCTTGCTCTACAAACGCTTCTATAGCTTGGATGGCTTTTTCCACTGATGAAGCTACTGTTGCATCCTCTTTATTTATATTTGATAAGATCTCTGAAGTGGACATTTTTTCAATATCTTGATAATGGGAAGTACGCTCAGTATCTGGGATTTTGCTCATGATTTTTTATGATATAAGGTCAGTCCAGCAATTGGGCTTTGAATGATAAGGTCAGCCGATGCATTGAATTGCTGAGCGACTTTCCTGAGAATATTACTTGACAAATACGCCACCGATCCGCAAAACCTAAACATATGTTCTTGATTGACTTCCTTGTGAGGAAAATATGCTTCGAAATAAGCGGTCATCACTTTCTCAATAAGCTGATAAGCGAATGGATTAGCTTGGTTTTCTAGCACAAACTGTGCATATGCAGCTACAAGTTGATTTGGACTTGGCTGTCCGTATACAGTTAATAATAAGCTCGCTTCTGAGAAATCCTTAAAAGTGTTATTAAACAATCTTTCAAGATCAGCTGGGAGTTGACCCCTAACTTTAGCTGTGAGGATCTTCTTGCCTAGCTGGTAACCGCTCCCCTCATCTCCTATCAGATAGCCGAGTGATGGAATTCTTTGAAGTATCACCCCATCATAATAAGCAGCTCCAGAACCCGTCCCTATCAATCCTACATAGCCTTTGCTTCGGCCAAACAACGCACGAGCCGCTGCAATGGTATCCGGGTAGCAACTGATGTCAGCGGAAGTGAAAAGTCTTTTAAATCTTACAGAGAGCACATCTTTATCTGCATCAGAAACCAAACCAGCGACATAGAAATGCAGCTCATCCACATCTTTTAGTTCCAAGATTTCAATTGGGAGATTAGCAAAAAAGGGATCTATGGGGTGGGTTTTGAAATTAAAGCCATCAGACACAACTTGGGTGATTTTATCACCATCTATTATTCGCCAATCTGTCTTGGAGCCCCCTGCATCTGCTATGAGTATCATGGCACTAAGATGCCTATTTGTTCGTATCTCTCAAAAACTTTAATCGTGTGTGGTGCATCTATCAGCTCTTTTGTTAGATCCTGACCTGCCCAGTGCTCATAATGGTTCCCGTTTTTCCAAAGTCTCGAAGTGGTCACATCATAAACCTTTCCTTCATAGGCTATCCATATCTCCTCCCGGTCTTGGCCGTTTCTAAGAGAAAGCTGTGTTTTGGTAATGGTTTTCATTTGAAATCTATTACCGTAATTCCACTTCCTCCAAACTCCACATGCTCATCATAGACTTTACCAATAGCGGAATATCCTTTGAGGTGTCCACGGATAACCTCTCTGAGTATGCCATGCCCTTTTCCATGAATAATTCGGATTTGATTACTTCCAAGTAGCAATGCCTCATCTAGAAATTCATCCACACGTGAAAGTGCCTCATCGGCTCTTGTACCTCGGATATCAAGTTCTGAGCTGAATCGTGTCCTTTTCTCAAGCATATTGATGCCTCCAACTTTCTTTGGCTTAGAACCTGAACTATCTTTTTGTCCACCAGACACTTTATGTAATCGCTTGAGGTCGATAAAGGAAATCAAATTACCGAAACGAACTTGAGCCTGTTTTCCTTTCAGGTCCATAATCTCACCAGTGTTATCTTGATCGTCCAGCTTTACATAATCACCCACATTGAGCAATGGCTTCTTTTTAATTGGGGCAACTTTTTCAAGATCTTTTGTTTGCGCAGTTTGATATCCCTTAAGTCCATCTCGGAGTTGCTTGGTTTTTTCTTTGTCAGCATTATTTTCCTTGATTTCACGAATCGTATGTTCAATACGACGATTTGCCTCATCTACGATCTGACTTGCTCGAAGCTTGGCTTGTTTTAAGACTTGCTTTTGCTCCGTTTGCAACATCTCCTTGAGCGACTCATAGTCACTTTTTAGGACTGTGATTTCCTTTGACTCCTTTTCTAATTTTTTGAGCAGTTTATCATATTTACTCTTTTCCACTTCCAGTGAATTGAGCATAGCATCATATGCTACCTGACTAGTGCCCACCATACCGCGAGCTTGATTAATCGTCTCTTTTGGTAACCCAATCTTGGTTGCAATTTCAAAAGCAAAAGAACTTCCCGGCTTACCGACCTCCAGAATAAAAAGTGGCTCCAATGCAGCCACATCGTATTTCATGGCGCCATTCACTACGCCTTCATGGTTTTCACCAAACTTTTTCAAATTGTGATAATGGGTCGTCACCACTCCGAAAGCTTTGTTTTCATTCAGAGTAGAAAGGATTGATTCAGCAATTGCACCACCAAACTGAGGTTCAGTACCTGTTCCGAATTCATCAATCAAGAATAAACTGTCCCTGTCCGCCATCTGAAGAAAATACTTCATGGAAGTCAAATGCGAACTGTAAGTACTGAGGTCATTCTCCAAAGACTGGGTATCTCCAATATCCAAAAAGATACTTTTGAAGATACCAAAAGTGGAGCCTTCACCTACTGGCACCAACAGACCACATTGAAACATGTATTGGAGGATACCAACCGTCTTAAGCGCCACTGACTTACCACCTGCGTTTGGTCCAGAGATGATAAGGATTCGTTGTTCTTGACGATTGAGTTCTATACTTAGTGGAATCGTAGGCTTGCCTGTGGCGTTATGGGCCAACCAAAGCAATGGGTGCCTCGCAACATACCATTTCTGAAGTGGCTGCTTAGATATATCAGGCTTTACCGCCTCAATATTTCTCGCGAAAACCGCTTTTGCATGGACAAAATCAAGAATTGATATAAAAACCGCACCTCTGTCCAAATCATCCAGTGCAGACCTGATCAGATCAGTGAGTTTGGTCAATATTTTAGCTATCTCACGTTTCTCTCGGTATTGAAGTTCTCGAACTTCATTGTTCAGCTCCAAGGCCTCAGTCGGCTCTAAAAAAACGGTCTGACCAGTAGCAGATTCATCATGCACAAACCCTTGAATCCTTCTCTTAAACTCAGCTTTAACGGGAATAACCAAACGACCATCCCTTATCGTGATGGCGCTTTCTTCATCGGTAAACTTTTGCTGAATCGAATGGCGAAGGACTTTGTTGATTGCGACGCGGACTGCTCGCTCCTTTTGAATCAAAAGAGACCGAATAGAGGCAAGTTCGGGGCTAGCATTGTCTCGAACCTCACCACGTTCATCTACTATTTTATCTATCGACCTGATGAGTGACGGATCTATTTCGAATCCTTTTGCCAATCCAACCAAATTCGGATAATCTTCTTCTTTCCCTTTCAGGAAATTGATCCAATCATAAAGCAACTGAAGGAGCGATTTGAGTAGTCCAAACTCATCAGCTTGCAGGAATGTGCCCTGCATCCTAATCTTTACAAGAAAGTGTTTTAAATCTTGAAAATCACGAGAAGGAATTTGGTCACCGCTTTGGAGCGCCCTGAGCATTTCATCCGTCTGCTCCAGTCTTTTGGTGATTTCCGTGAGATTAGCAGATGGGCCAATCTTATCTGCAAGAGCTGCACCGCCTTGAGATTTGCATTGCTCGCGAATCAAACTTACCAGCTGATCCACACCGAGCTTTTCTCTAATGTCCTGAGGATATACGAGCATTTAGTTAACGTCTTTGGCCTTTTGGCGTGCAAGCAAACTATCTACTACTTCATCATAGATGTCTCTATACGCCTCTATCTCATCAATATAGAATGCTAGACTATTTTCATAGGTCTCCTTTTCTATTCCCATCTCACTAAAAAGCATTTTTTCATAGTGATGGTATAGCTTGCTGCTACTGTCTACATTCACATAGAGCTTTTTGACTTTTGCTTCGAGGATATGGACATCTATAAGTAGCCGTACCATGTCGTCATGGCTGAGCACATCTGCTGGCACAGGCTTTTTCTTGGGAGTGCAACTAAAAACTGCGGCGAGGAGTAAAAGAAAAAAAGCTTTTTTCACAAAGTTTAAGTCTATGTGTTCTTATAATTTTGTACGAATGTATTCCTTTGGGAAACCCCAAAATTACTTTGCATGAAGGAAATCCTCAAAAAGCTGAGAAAATATGAAATAAGAGTGCGCAAAGCTATCAATTCTCAAATGCAGGGCGACTTTCACAGTATATTCAAAGGCTCTGGTTTGGAGTTTGATTCTGTTCGCCCCTATCAATATGGGGATGATGTACGCACTATCGACTGGAACGTAACATCTAAAGGGCACGGAACGTTTGTTAAAACTTTCATAGAAGAAAAAGAGCAGACAGTTCTTTTCGTTTTGGACGTCTCCGCATCTGGTGAGATCGGAAAGGAGAATCAGCAAAAAATAGATTTAGGTAAAGAAATAGCAGCGCTGTTGAGTATTTCGGCTGTAAAGGAAAGTAGTTCGGTGGGTCTACTTTGCTATTCAGATCAAAAAGAGAAATATATCAAGCCGGGAAAAGGCATGACGCACTCTTATGAAATACTATCCAGCATCTTTTCATTAAAACCTCAGTCAAAAAAAACAGATCTGGATGGTGCCATTAAGTTTGCTTTGGGAATGCTCAAGCGAAAGGCAATCATTTTCTTTATTTCGGATTTTATAGATGAAGATTACATCCATGGCCTAAAAGGTATGGCAAGAAAACACGACCTTGTGGTCATTCAACTTACTGATCCAATAGAAACTGCACTGCCTGGACTAGGTATCGTGCCAATGCTGGAAAAAGAATCTGGCAAAACTATCTGGGTCAACACTTCCTCCGGAAAATTCCGGAACATGCTTGACAAAACGCACCGAAAAAATACTTTGGCTCTTGAAGACTTCTGCAAGCGCAACGATGTGAACTATGTTTCCGTAGAGACGGGGGAAGATTATGTGCCAAAATTGGTAAGACTTTTTAGACACAGAAACCAAACGAATGCTCAGCGTGCGCGGTAAACTACTTATTCTAATACTCCTTTGTTTTTCTGTTTCCACTTCCGCTCAAAGAATCACTTTGAAGGGTGGCTTTGTGAAGGACAGCCTCAAAATTGGTGAGGATATCACCTTTTGGATGAGTGTGACTTATCCAGAAGAGATAGAACTCATTTTCCCTGACACCACCTTCAATTTTGAACCTTTTGAATATTCCAGCAAGCAATATTTTGAAGGGGCAGTTTTGGATGGCTTGGTGAAAGACTCGGCTATTTACACGCTACAAAGTTTTGAAATAGACCCAGTTCAATACCTGAGCTTGCCAGCATTCATAATAAATGCAAAACGTGATACTACGGTGATAGAGATGGATTTAGACTCTATCTACCTTCAGGAGTTGATCGCTCAAGTATCGGATACTACCCAACTCAAAGTGAATGTGGCTTATCAGAACGTCCGCAGACAATTCAACTATCCACTCTTATGGATAATACTGGGAGTGCTTCTCATTTTGGCGGTGGCAGGATTCCTTATTTTCGGGAAGAAAATTCAGCGCACTTTCAAATTGCGAAGATTGAAGAAAGCATATATCAAATTCTCAGAGAAACTTTCCAATGACATTCACTTACTAAGAAAAGAACCTGAAATAGCATTAGCAGAGAAGGTAGTCTCCGATTGGAAAAAATTTCTAGAACTCCTTGAGGATGTGCCTTTCTCCAAACTTACTACCAAGGAGATCATCGCACTAAAGTATACTGCGGAACTTAAGGATACATTGAAGAGTATTGATAGAAGTGTCTATGGTAAAAAGGAGAATGCAGAACTTTTCAAGGATTTTCAAGCCATAGAAGACTTTACGCAACATCGATATCAATTGATCATTGACCAAATCAAGAATGCCAAATGAACAATAGTGAAAACTGGTTAAGATTAGATTGGTTTTCTTTAGCCAAGCTACAATCATTTGATTGGGAGCAGCCGCTGTGGCTTTATGTGCCAATAATTCTTTTCACTTTATTGGTATTGAGAGGTTTGATAATGTCGCGATTCCGTCAATCGCTCCCAGTAGCTCTGACCAAAACAGATATAAAAAGTGACCCAATCAGCCTACTGAGATTCATTCCACCTGTACTCTTCTTTTTAGTGCTAAGCATACTCTGCATCACTTTGGCTCGACCACAGTCCACCAACGAACAAGTAGAGCAATGGAGTGAAGGTATAGACATCATGATGACGATAGATATCTCCGAGTCTATGCAAATAGAAGACTTCAAACCCAATAGACTTGAGGCTGCGAAGGAAGTCGCTAGAAATTTCGTGGCGGGTAGGTTCCAAGACCGCATCGGATTAGTAGTCTTCTCCGGTGACGCATTTTCACGATCCCCACTTACTGGTGATTACGAATTGTTGAATTCCTATATAGATGACATCTCTTTTGATCTTATCGAAAACCGAGGAACAGCCATAGGTAGTGCTTTGGCAGTAGCCACTAATAGACTTAGAGAATCAGAAAGCAAATCCAAGGTCCTCATTTTATTGAGTGATGGTGACAATACTGCGGGAAACATTGATCCAATCACAGCCGCAAAATTGGCGCAAGCATACAATATCAAAATCTATACAATTGCAATAGGGAAGGAAGGTAAAGTGCCATTTGGAACAGACTTCTTTGGTAGACCAAGATACGTAGAGAATACACTGGACGAGACCAATCTAAGAGAGATCGCTAAAATAGGAAGTGGTAAATTTTATAGGGTTTCTGATAAGGAGGCATTGGTCCAAGTTTTCTCCGAAATTGATAGACTAGAGAAAGCAGAAATCAAAGAGACTAGATACAAGGACACTACCGACTACTATCGCATATATCTGAAGTGGGCAATAGTTTGCTTCCTATTGTGGAGTCTGAGTCGGGTCACCTTTATGAAAAGTATTCTTACTGATTAAAGACCATCCTAAAAATGGGGATATGGCAACTAAAATTGCATTTTGTTTAAAATCAACTAATGATTGATAATTTTCTTTCATCATAAGACTAGATAAATGCTAGTTTTATTGAAAATAATCATTACCTCCATTAACTTTCGCCTCGAATTTTAATTTTCCCCATTGTTACTCTGCATTTGCCCAAAGCATTTTTAAGTTTCAATTTTTAAATTCTAAGTAGAATATGTGCGGTATTGTATGTGCATTTGAACTGAAGCAATCTTCTGAGGAACTCAGACCGAAATTGCTTGAAATGTCTAAAAAACTCAGACATAGAGGTCCAGATTGGAGTGGTATTTACTGTGGCGATAATGCGATTTTGGCGCACGAGCGCTTAGCAATCGTAGATCCTGCATCTGGAAAACAGCCTATCTTCAGTGAAGACGAGAAAGTAGTACTTGCCGCAAATGGTGAAATATATAATCACAGAGAGATAAGAAAGAGTTTCGAAGGAAAGTACCACTTCCGAACTGAATCAGACTGTGAAGCCATTTTGGCTCTTTATCAAGAAAAAGGCCCTAATTTTCTAGACGAACTCAATGGTATATTTGCTTTTGCGATATACGATATAGAAAAGGATGCCTACCTGATAGCTAGGGACCACATGGGAATCATTCCATTGTACATGGGATGGGACGAAAACGGCACCTTCTATGTGGCTTCAGAGCTAAAAGCACTCGAAGGATATTGCACCAAAATAGAATTATTCCCTCCAGGACATTACCTCTACAGCAAAGACGAAACTCCTACCAAATGGTATAAAAGAGAGTGGGTAGACTATGCTAGCGTAGAAAACAACGAGACTAGTATCGAAGAACTTCATGACGCATTAGAGGCAGCAGTGAAGAGACAATTGATGTCTGATGTGCCTTATGGTGTATTGCTTTCTGGAGGATTGGATTCATCTGTGACTTCAGCTCTAGCTAAGAAATTTTCGCCTAATAGAATCGAAAACGATGGGCAGACTGCTGCTTGGTGGCCGCAATTGCACTCATTCGCTGTAGGTCTAGATGGTTCTCCAGATCTTGCTGCGGCAAGAAAAGCTGCCGAAGCTCTTGGTACTGTTCATCATGAAATACTATTTACAATCCAAGAAGGTCTGGACGCCATCAGAGATGTAGTGTACCATCTAGAAACTTATGATGTGACCACTATACGTGCTTCTACCCCGATGTACCTCATGGCTAGAGTCATCAAGTCTATGGGTATCAAAATGGTTCTTTCTGGGGAAGGCTCAGATGAGTTATTCGGTGGATACCTTTATTTCCATAAAGCTCCTAATGCGAAAGAATTCCACGAGGAGACGGTAAGAAAGCTTTCTAAACTTCATATGTATGATTGCCTAAGAGCAAACAAATCTCTTGCTGCTTGGGGTATAGAAGGGCGCGTACCGTTCCTCGATAAGGAATTCATGGATGTCGCCATGCGTCTAAATCCGAAGGACAAAATGATCACACCTGAGAAAATGGAAAAGTGGGTCGTACGTAAAGCATTTGAAAAATATTTACCTGAGAGCATTGCTTGGAGACAAAAAGAGCAATTTTCAGATGGAGTAGGTTATAGCTGGATCGATACACTGAAGACCAAAGTGAACGAAGAAGTATCTGATGAACAACTTGCAAATGCGCATTACAGATTCCCAGTACAGACTCCAAGAAATAAAGAGGAGTTCTTTTACAGATCAATCTTCGCAGAACACTTCCCATCCACTGCGGCTGCATTGTGTGTGCCTTCTGTTCCTTCTGTGGCATGTAGCACACCTGAGGCTTTGGCATGGGACGCTTCATTCAAAAACATGAATGATCCTTCTGGAAGAGCAGTTGGTGTACATACCGATCGCTATAAGCCTGCTGTAGATACTGTGAAATAATAGCAACTATTTAAAGCCTAAAAGGCGCGCCAAACGAAGTTTGGCGCGCCTTTTTTTTGATCACCATATACAGTGAATTAGAAAATCAGAGCCAGTAATTGGAGATAAGAAAATAGATGATTTGACACCCAAATAGTATCAGCACTACTGCCACTACTTTATTGATTTGAGCGATCCTCTCAATCGTGAGCATTGACCTCAAGCGATAGGCAACCAAGGCTTTACCTAAGTCTGCTGATAGGATAGTTATTAGCATTCCTGAAAAGAAATACACCTTTTCGTTAATTGTGAACTCATAATTTGCCGCAACTATACCGATGACACCCAACCAAAAAATGATAATAAAAGGATTAACTGCATTGATCAAAAAACCCTTCATAAAGTACTTGATATAGGACTTATCCGCGCTATTTAAGATATCATTATCCACAGGAGCAGTCGGAGGTTTCAACCAAAGCATGATGCCGAGTGTGATCAATACAACAACACCCACCAGACCTACCCAAAAACGAATTTCAGGATTTTCCAAAAGCGAACCAAGTCCAAGAAGAGCTAAGACTACATAAGTAATGTCGCTCAGTGAAAACCCCAAAGCGACACAAATAGCTCGAGAATAGCCTTTCTGAATGCTCGTTTGGATCAGTGTAAAAAAACTCGGCCCAAAAGAGAATATGAAAATTAAGCCGAATAATAACCCTTTAATAAACGGAGGCATTTTAAACGTTATTTAGGTTTACTTGATTGGTCACAAAACGTAACCAGTCTTTAGACTTTTCGTTTTTCAAAACTCGTGGAAATTTATTTTGTCCGCCTTCCTTCCCCTTCTGTCGCATCCAGTCATAAAAACAATGAGTTGGTAAGACTGTAACTGTAATTTCCTTCAGCGCATGTTTTCTTTCTACGGCATAATCATCATTTAGCACTTTCAGCTTTTCATCAAGTTGCTCAGAAAATTCCACAGTATTTATCTTATCATCAGAGCCAATAAACCAGTGATGCCCAAAACCTGCTTCCAACACCTCTCCGATGACTGTAAATTCCCGAATATCTACTCCGCTACTCAAGCCAACTGAATTAATCGCTTGATTCATATTATCCACGGATAAATGCTCTCCACAAAGGCTCAGGAAGTGTTTTGTACGTCCAGTTATGATTATTTCATTGTTAGTAATACTGGTGAATTGTATGATATCTCCTATAAGATATCTCCAAGCTCCAGCGTTTGTCGTTAGCAAAATAGCATAAGGGGTTTTCTCTTTGATTTCTGCTATGCTTAGCGTGTTTGGACGATCACGAAGCTCCCCTTCTTCAGTGAAATTTTCATTGTTGAAAGGCACGAATTCATAGAATATGCCATTATTAAGTACCAGCCTAAGACTATTACCATCTGATGCCGATTGAAAAGCAATAAATCCCTCACTCGCTAAATAGGTTTCAAGATAAATCAATGGCCTCCCTAAAAGCTTAGCGAACCCATGCTTATATGGCTCAAAAGCAACCCCACCGTGGACAAATATTTCTAAGTTTGGCCAGATCTCATGGATGTCCTTTACATGATAATAATTAACAATTTTCTCTAATAAGATCTGTAGCCACGCTGGCACTCCTACAATTATCCCAATATCCCAATCCTCAGCCTTTTTAGTAATCTCATCCAGTTTGGCTGACCAATCAGTGTTCTTGGCGATCTTCTTTCCTGGTTTGTAGAAATGCTGAAACCAAAATGGAAGTTGTGCTGTGGTAATACCACTCAAATCCCCATCGAAGTAGGTTCCATTTCTCCTTAGATCTGTACTCCCACCCAGCATCAATATCCCTTTTGTAAAAAAGCTATCTGGAAGATTACATTTGGATAAACTCAGAATTTGACGAACGCTCGTCCTTCTGATGGATTTGAGCATATCCTTCGTGATAGGTATGTATTTAGATGAAGCCCCAGAAGTACCACTACTCAAAGCGAAATATTTTATTTTTCCAGGATAACACACATCCTTGATTCCCTCTTCTGAAAGTTTCCAAAACTCATTGTGAATTTTGTCATAGTCAAATACAGGAATCTGACTTGCAAAGTGCTGATAATAGGAATTGATTTCCTTATCCCTGAATTTTGACAGAATATCCTTGAATCCGTACTTTCGCCCGATCAGGGTATTTTGGGAATGGATAAGGAGTTTTCTTAATTCCGCCTTTTGAAGTTCGGCTGCAGATGTATATTGCTGCTCAAGGCTTTCACGCAAAGTGATGCCCTTCTTCAATAGTGTTCCTACAATTGGCATACAAAATTATTTGTTAAAGTTCGTGTCACATTAGCAATGACAAACCAACTTTTAGGCGGTCAACGAAGTTAATTGAACTAGAAAAATAAACAGCATTCATGAATCATATTAAAGAGCAGATCCAAGAAATAAATAACCAACTCGCTTCATCCTCAGCTAAGCTCATTGCGGTCAGCAAAACTCAGCCAGTTGATAAATTGATCACGGCATATGAATGCGGTCAACGAGAATTTGGAGAGAATAAGGTTCAGGAGCTGTGTGATAAATATGAAGCTCTTCCAAAGGATATCAATTGGCACATGATCGGTCATTTACAGCGAAACAAAGTGAAATACATTGCACCTTTTGTTTATTTGATCCATTCTGTAGATAGTTTGAAATTGCTCAATGAGATCAATAAGGAAGGAGAAAAAAACAATAGAGTAATATCTTGTCTGCTGCAAGTCCACATAGCACAAGAGTCTACAAAATTTGGTTTCGACAAGGATGATCTACTTGGACTGGTAGAAGCCAATGTACTTGATTCACTCAAGCATGTCAAAGTAATAGGTTTAATGGGAATGGCTACTTTCACGGATGATGAAGCCGTGGTTAATCGTGAATTTGCTTCTTTGAAATTCATTTATGAAGAAATTAAAGCACTCGGAAATGTGAATTTAAACCTAACAGAACTGTCAATGGGGATGAGCGGCGATTACTTAATCGCTATTGAAAATGGAAGCACATTAGTAAGAGTAGGCAGTAGTATTTTTGGTGAACGAAATTATGGATAAGAAACTTTTAACAATTGGCACCATCAGCGCTGGATTAACAGTAATCTTTGGAGCGTTTGGGAGTCATGCACTCAGTGTGCTTCTTTCTGAGACTGGATATACCGAGGTTTTCAAGACTGGAGTGCTCTATCAGATGTTTCATAGCTTAGGTATTCTAATTACAGGTATTCTAAATAAAAATAGCCTGACCAAATGGTCAGGCTACTTATTTCTTTTGGGAATCATACTTTTCAGCGGATCACTTTATGCACTTTCACTATCAGGATTGAAATCTTTAGGAGCAATCACACCTCTTGGAGGTGTTTGCTTCACTGTTGGATGGATAATCCTCACTATCCATTTTATCAAATCCGATTAATTAGGATCAGCTGTGACAGCTGGAGCTGGAGCCAAAACATTTGTAGTGATTTTCACTCTTTCTGAGCTATTGACTGCATTAGACAAAATGGTAACAACCTTATTTTGCATCCCCATTTTACCTCGGCTATTGAAATTCACTTTGATATCAGCCGTTGCACCAGGTGCCAAAGGCTCTCTATTCCAATTTGTCGCAGTACAACCACATGTAGTCTTCACGTCTGATAGAATTAATGGTTCATTTCCAGTGTTTTCGTATGCGAATGTATATGTCACTTGGTCACCTTGTGTAATATCTCCAAAATCGTGAGTTGATTCTGAGAAGGTGATTCTAGGCCCATTCTGAGGGGTTTCCTCTGTCACGCTTTGAGCGATAACGCCAAAGCCAATGCACAAAACGAATAAACTTGCTAATACTCTCATATGATGTTAATTTTTACTGTAAAGTTAACGTTACTCTCACTATTTTGTTAAATAATATGGATCAAACTTCACATATCGACATATTCACAAACAAGGTTCGTGTCCGTGTATGCGGTATTTTGATTGAACAAAATCAAATCCTCCTCGCCAAGCATGTAGGTATTGGAGAGGAAGGTCTGCTTTGGTCCCCACCTGGCGGAGGTATTGAATTTGGAGAAACCATAGAACAAACGCTTAAACGAGAGTTTCTTGAGGAAACAGGATTAAACGTTGATCCAATTAAGTTGCTTTACACAAATGAATATATCAGCGAGTCACTTCATGCGGTTGAATTCTTTTTCCAAGTCCAAAGACACTCTGGCGAAATAAAAACAGGTACAGACCCAGAATTACCTACTGACAATCAGATGATTAAAGAAGTCACATGGATCAATATTGATCAAATCAGAGAAATACCAAAAAGACAATTGCACAGTACTTTAAGGAATATAGAAAGTCTAAATCAGCTCACTGAATTAAGTAGCATTTTATACTTTGGAAATAATTCCAGCAAATAGGGTTTCGCTTACATTCTAATTATCTTTATTATTGCAAAAAACCCTAACATAATAATGAGTAAAACAAAAATCTTCACCATCATCTTCGGAATCGTTTCGTTGTGTCTAGCGTACTTCTTATACTACAGCATCAACTCTAGTATTGAGGAATCCCAACGAATCACTAGAATGGAAGCAAGAATCATTGAGCAATTGAAGATGATTCGTGAAGCGGAACTGGCCTACTTAGGTGTAAATGGTATTTACACTAGTGATTGGAATAAATTATTGGCTTTTGTAGACTCTGGAAGATTCTTCCTCACAGAGAAGACAGAGTTTGTAATACAGCTTGACTATGGCGCTGATAGTGTTTACGTGCAAATAGACACTTTAGGAACTGTAAGTGTGAAAGATTCAGTATTTAAAAAATCCGTTTGGCCTAAATTCAATTTAGCTACTCTTGTATATGTTCCCGGTGTAGATCCTCCTGTGAAATTTGATGTTTGGGCAGATAAGATTGATAAGAGCGGAGTTAAAGTAAATGCAATTGAGGTAAAAAATCCAAGCCCTATCAATCCTTTGAGAGATGAGGAAAGTGAATACAACACTAAGAAACCATTGCGTTTTGGTTCTCGAACAACTATCACTACAGCGGGTAACTGGGAATAAATAAATTGACTAAAACCGCCACATCTAATTATAAACTGATAAAGAAAATTCAGGCAGAGAGCTTTGATTCGTCAAAGCTCCTCTCCTACTCCCTGTGCCTTCAAATAGGCATTAGGGATTTTCAGTTTATAGTGGTGAATAGACAAACTGGCGCTTGTCTTGTTCTAGAAGACTATAAACTAGAAAACATCAAGACAATCAATACTCGTCTTGAGATCATCAAAGAAATAGTCCGAAAGCATCCGATTCTTTCCTTATCATCTTGGGACAATGTGAAGTTGAGCTTTAAGAGCCACAAATTCGCGTTGGTTCCGAAAAGTCATTTTTTAGCAGAAGCTTCAAGCGATTATTTAGCTCTAAATACTGAGATAAAAACTAAGATAGAAGAGGTCTATTATTACAAACACATCATCAATGACGGTGTAAATGTTTTTGCCGCTGACAAGAAAGTAGTGGCTTGGGCAAAAGAAGCATTCCCTAACAAACCCCTTCAAATCATTCATCAAGGTAGTGCACTTATTGAAGGTGCATTGAAGTACGATGATCATTCTACAGATAAATCCTTATTTGTCTTAATTGATAGAGGAATAATGCACCTCCTCGTAGCTGAGAACAAGGAGCTTCTTTATTATAATCAATTCGCTTCGCGGAAACCAGAAGATATACTCAAGTACATCATGCTCGTGATCAAAGAACTAGGTATGTCACCAAAAACAAGCAATGTCGTTATTTGGGGTTATGTGAAAAATGATTCACCTCACATCGATCTTTTGAAAAAATATATCCGAAATATTACTTTCGGATCTAAACCTAACTTCATGGGTTTCCATCCATCCTTCGAGACCATGGAAGACCACCGATATTTTGATCTATTCAGCATATCACTCTGCGTCTAATGCCTAAAGTCGCGTTTTTTCCAGGCTCATTCGACCCTTTTACAAAAGGACATGAGGATATAGTGCTTAGAAGTCTTGCGCTTTTCGATGAGGTGATTATAGCCATGGGGCATAATTCCGCCAAGAATCGCTACTTCGACGTAGACTTGATGTTGGGGAAAATTAATGAAACATTCAAAGACCACAAGAATGTATCGGTGATTCTGTATGATGAATTAACTGCAGTTCTTGCGAAAAAATATAATGCAAAATTTCTAGTCAGAGGTCTCAGAAACACTACCGATTTCGAGTATGAAAACAGCATCTCTCAAATAAACAAATACCTCAATAAAGATCTAGAAACAGTCTTTTTAATCACTTCACCTGAATTAGCACCTATCAGTAGTAGCATCATTCGTGAAGTGCATAGGTACGGTGGAGATGTTACTCCTTTCTTGCCTTACGAGCTTTGATTATTGGTTTTTAGTAATTTGTGATACTCCTGAATTACCACCCTTATTGACCTGTAGGAATTGTAGAGCGCAGCACGCAATTCGGTAAGATTCATCCATCTTACTTCATCTATACCTTCTATCGTTTGTGGGGCCATATTGCTATCATCTAAGCATTTCATCACGTACCAATGCGTACGTTTTAGCACATACTTCTTATTTGAAGTATAGGTATGCCATGTAGCGTTGATTTTTTTTTCAACAGAAACCTTAACTCCAGTTTCCTCCTCTACTTCTCGAGCAGCACATTCTCTTTTGGACTCACCTTTGTCTTTTTTCCCCTTAGGGATATCCCAAAATCCCTTACGGAAAATCAATAATATCTTTCCTCCCTTATCTACCACACCCCCAGCGGCTTGGATCACCTTGAATTTTTCTTTGATGTAAGCAATAACCAAATCCTTATCTGCGCTAACAAAAGTGATGGAATCCACTTTTTTGAGCTTATTATCAGTCATGATGTGCAGCAACTCATCTACCTTCTTAGGTGCTGCATCTTTAATCAAGACATCATCAATGAGGATTTTTGGCTTGAGTTTGTTGATAGCACCATCAATTACAAGATCAAATTCCTTTGAAGTATCTAATTCGTCAGGACTGATGATACTTACAGGAATGTCGTTGATATATATTTTCACAAGAAGCTTAGCTTTGTCTACAAATAAAACATAAAATTAGCTGGACTAATGACTACCAGTTGAAAATTTAAAAAACTAAAAAGCACATGGCCATTCACCAGTATGATATTAAAATATCTCAAGAAGTAGCAGAGCATTTGCTAGAAGTAGAAGCGCTTAAAATCAGACCAGAAGATCCTTTCACTTGGGCGTCTGGTTGGAAGTCACCCATATACTGCGACAACAGACTAAGTCTCTCCTTCCCAAAGGTGAGAACTCTAGTGAAAGACCGATTGATTCAAACAATCAGAGATAAATATCCTCAGGCAGAATGTATCGCTGGTGTAGCTACAGCGGGCATACCTCAGGGTATACTCATCGCAGAGGCCATGGGACTTCCTTTCATCTATATCCGATCCAAGTCTAAGGAACATGGCATGGGGAATCAAATAGAAGGCAAAGCAGTGCCTGGTCAGAAAGTGGTAGTAATTGAAGACTTGGTGTCGACTGGTGGTAGTTCTTTACAAGCAGCAGAAGCTATCCGTGTGGCTAAAATGGAAGTGCTGGGCATGGTCGCCATCTTTACATATGGATTTGGTATAGCTGAGGAAAACTTCAGGGAACACCATATAGACCTTTGGTATTTGAGTGATTACCAGACTTTGATCGCTACTTTGATAGAAAAAGGTGCTATTAAACCTGAACTAGAAGCTACACTTAGCTCATGGCGCAGCAATCCTGCACAGTGGAATCAGTAGAATTTCTCTTCTACTCCTAATCCGAACAAGGCAAAGTCATATTTGACAGGATCGGAAGGGTCAAATTCTTTTAACCTCTCTGTTAACTCGATGGCAGTGAGCCAATCGGTTTGTTTTCTAGTAATCAAACCAAGCGCACGGCCGACTCGATCCACATGAAGATCACAAGGGCAAACCAGTTGGTTTGCCCTTATTTTTTTCCAAATCCCAAAATCTACACCACAGTCATCCTGACGAACCATCCATCTCAAGTACATATTCAGGCGTTTGCACGCTGACTTTCTACTTGGTTGAGAAATATGTTTGTAGGTTCTTACTGGATGATCAGGCAATGAGAAAAAATTCTTGGAGAAACCATTGAGGTGTGCTTCTACATTTGACGCACTAAGATCCACTTGATTAATGAATGCGGTCTCGAGGCTTTCATTGCTTTGATAGTGATGTTTGAGGAAATGCAAGAAGTACAAGGTATCAGTGGCATTGAATGTACGGTGCTTGAATTTGGTGAATGGTTGCAAATCTTGATCTTGATAATTCAAAACAAAATCATGAGGAGCATTGTCCATCATAGCTAAAAGCTCTTCACATTTATTGATAATAGTCTTGCGCTGGCCCCATGCTAGTACTGCCGAAAATAAGCCAGCTATCTCAATGTCTTGCTTCTTGGAATATTGATGTGGTATGCTGATAGGATCAAGGGCAATAAAGCCTGGCTGATTGTACTGAGCAACTTTCTCATCCAAAAAGGATTTGAGGTCAGTCACCTTAATCCTGAAAATAAGATACTTCTACACGCGTTTTGGGATCGATGACACCTAAACGTTCAAAACATACAGGTGAAAGGCGGACCATGACATTTTCGTTGAGTCCAGTCTCTGGAAGCTTCCCTACCACCCTCACGAAAATCTTCTTATTATTCATCAGGTTTCGTACTTCTATGAGCGTACCAGGTCCTAAAGTTCTGTGCAGCGCGAGATACTTTGTAGTCTCTATCTTTTCCTCAATCTTACTTGCAGTACCTTCTTCAAATATCTTAGTAAAGCCACTCTGATCTTTTACCTGCTTGCGCGTTCCATAGGGCAGTATTTCCACAGTTTCTCTTTGCTTCAACTTATCTTGATCGAGCTTTCCTCTTATTAGTAATTTTTGGCCAATGGTTAAATAAGAGTTGGTGAGCTGGTTCCATTTTACAATGCTGTCAGGATGCACACTGAAGCGACCAGCTATGGATTCTAGCAACTCACCACTTTGCACGTAGTATTCAGAAAATCCAGATGGCTTTTGAGATGCAGGTGATTTAACCTCACTGACAGCATCACTTTTATTCATCTCGCCGGATCCAATGTTGATAATTTGACCGACTGATAGTTCATTACTCTCAAGTCCATTCATGGCTTTAATTTGATCTACAGTGATCCCATACTTTCTAGAAATAGCAAAAAGCGTTTCTCCGGGTTTGACCTCATGCGCATTTTTACTTTGACTGGCATCAGATTTCAAAACTGTTGTGCTTGTATTTGCAGCAGGAGCGTTTGACTTTACATCAAAGGAAGTTGGAATTCTAAGTATTTGACCCAATGAAAGCTGATTGCCAACGATTTGATTCGCTTCAACGATTCCGCTCACTTCTGCATCATACCTTCTTGACAAGCTGTATAAAGTCTCCCCTTTCTCAACCTGATGTCTAATGAAGACTTTGCCACCTTGCTCTTCAGTACCCAAAGAATCCAGCGATGCTGCTCCTGCAAAAAGAGGAAATGTGGAAAATACTGTAAAAACTAAAACCTTAAATATTGATTGCATGTAGTTGATTGCTATTTTCAATAAAAATTAAAAGATTATTATAAATTATGAACGCGCCGGAAGCAAAACCTGTCAAGTTTACATCTGTGGTCTCGTGGAAGATGGGTTCATTTTGTCTGATAACGATCATCTTCCTAGCAAAGGTTGTACCCAAGCGTTCATAATAGCTGATTATAATCAATTCCTCCTGCTCAAAATATTCACACCCTATACTTAAATCAGCGTTTGGTAAAAGTTGTTGTACCAAGTTAGCTCCGTTTGATCCTGATCGGTAATAGCTAGGAGACAACAAATCATAGGAAAAGGTTGAGGTTGTAGATTTAATTTTAAATTCAATTGGCTTTTCTGGCTCAGCCAAATAATAGCCAATAAGCGATTCATGAACATATTGCTCCATTTGAAAGCCTTCCTTGGTGTCAAATTTTGATTCAGTCACCACGTCAAAAATTGATAAATTCTTACTCTGAGGATCATTAGGGTCTGTAAAAGTCTCTATGAACAAATATGGATCTACAAAACCAACTGGAATACTCCATGGGTCATCAATACCTACCTCCAGTTTTCTTTCTTTTCCTTTTATCAAATCAATAATGTGATAAGAGATGCTATGGGTTTCACTTCTAAGCTCCACGATAGCTTTGGCTTGGGTCTGGTCTATGACCATCTTCCATATTTTGTCTGTAAAAGCAAACGAAAATCTATATGAAACCGTATTGACCAAGGATTGAAGTATTTTGTCGAAATTTGAAAGTAAAGTTAGACTGCTCACCATGCTTAAAAAACTTATTCCCCTATTCTTATTTTTAATTGCACTCAGTGGCTATGCCCAAGATAGCATAGTCTTAATCTATCATTTGAAAGTGACCTCAGATATAGATCCACGGACAAATAGATATACTGAACTTGGCCTAGAAAAAGCCGCCGATGAAGGAGCTGATTTAGTGATCTTAGAATTAGACACGTATGGTGGTGCACTTAATGATGCCGATGAAATCAGAACTAGGATTCTGAATTTCAAAGTACCTGTTTATGCCTTTATCAATAAAGATGCAGCGTCTGCTGGTGCATTGATCTCTATAGCCTGCGACAGTATCTACATGGCAAAAGGATCTAGTATCGGTGCGGCCACCGTGGTGACACAAGACGGAACTGCTGCACCCGACAAGTACCAATCATATATGCGATCCATTATGAGGTCAACTGCTGAGGCAAAAGGTCGTAATCCTCACATTGCAGAGGGCATGGTAGACGAAGATATAGACCTTGACAGTATCGCTACTGAAGGCAAAGTGGTGACATTCTCAGTTTCGGAAGCTATCAAATATGGCTTCTGCGAAGCTGAGGTGGTTGATATTAAAGAAATCCTAGAAAGATCCGGCATAGAAAACTATGAAATAAAAGAATTTGAACTTGGCTTGTCCGACAAGATCATTGCACTTTTCCTTAACCCATTCGTAAGCGGAATATTAATCTTGATCATCGTGGGTGGATTGTATTTTGAATTGCAGACTCCTGGTGTTGGATTTCCAATACTAGCCTCATTCATTGCAATGGTGCTTTATTTCACTCCCTACTATCTCAATGGACTTGCCGAAAACTGGGAGCTCATCGCTTTTGGAATAGGAATAATACTGATAGCGCTTGAAATTTTTGTTATCCCCGGCTTTGGCGTTGCAGGTATTTTGGGATTGATCTTTACGCTGGGTTCATTGGTCTTAGTCATGCTCAATAATGATGCACTTGATTTTTCATTCGTGGCAATAGACAGCATCATCGCTGCTGTGGCTACTATGTTTGTAGGTCTTACAGGAAGCATTGTTCTTCTATTTGTGGGCGGATCTAAGTTTGCTGAGAGTCGTGCATTGCAGCGCATTGCGCTTACGCCTGTACAAGATGCAAAAGAGGGTTTTACCTCTAGTTTTTACAAATCAAAATCTTTGGTAGGAAAGACTGGTGTGGCACAGACTGTCTTGAGACCAAGTGGAAGAGTGATGATAGAGGACAACATCTATGATGCATACTCACGTGGTAATTACATCGAAAAGGGTGAGGAAATAGAAGTCACTTCCGACGAGGGTACTTCATTGAAAGTGAGGATCATCGAAAAGAAAAAAGTTAGTAAAAAGAAAGCTAAAAAGTAGATGAAAGTATTGGGCATCATCCCTTCACGGTATGCTTCTACGCGCTTTCCAGGCAAACCATTAGTGGATATTGGCGGAAAGACCATGATAAGGAGGGTCTATGAACAAGCTATACAATGCAATGCATTGGATAAGCTCATAGTCGCCACAGATGACCAGAGAATATTTGATGAAGTGTACTCATTAGGCGGTGATGTGATCATGACCTCTTCTGATCATCTCAACGGTACCGAAAGGTGTAACGAAGTAGCCCAAGCTTTTTCTGAATTTGATTTTATTGTCAATATCCAAGGAGATGAACCATTCGTTCACCCAGAACAGATAGACCAACTAGTTGCGATTTTGACAGAAGATGTGACCCTAGCCACTCTTGTGAAAAAAGTAAGCAACCGCCAGATACTCCATGATCCGAGCAAAATCAAGGTAGTTTTCAATAAAAAGCATGAGGCGATGTATTTCAGCAGATCAATCATTCCTTTCGAAAGGGAAAGTGCCAGCAGTTATGAAAGTAATGCGGATTACTATCAGCATATAGGCCTTTATGCTTACCGTAGAGATATCCTCAATGAATTAAGTAATCTCTCACCAACTGCTGCAGAGCAAGCTGAATCACTCGAGCAACTCAGATGGCTCGAGCATGGCTATCGAATTAAAATAGGATTCACTACTTTAGAGAGTCTAATGGTAGATACTCCCGAAGATTTGGTCAACCTAAAAGAAGAATTTATCAAATGATAAAAATATACAGGATTGCAACTTGGGTTTTTATTGGACTTGCCGTGGTGTTCTTATGGCTCTCTCTCAGAATGAATGAGGATAATCTCGAATACACCATTTTCGCAGCAGCAATGATAGCCACAGCATGGGGTGCCAACTATATTCTTAAGAAATATGAGAAGGAAGAGAAGGAAAGGCCCTAAGTGTCTCAACTGTAATTATCAGCTTGATCCCGCTTTTGAGTATTGTCCATCTTGTGGGCAGGAAAATAATAACAATCAGGTTTCATTCAAAAGTCTGATCTCAGATTTTTTATCCAACTACTTTTCTCTTGACTCGCGATTTGGTAGAAGTTTCAAGCCCTTCTTCATTAAACCAGGATTGCTCACCAAAGAGTTTATTGATGGGAAACGTGTAAAATATGCCAACCCAATTCGGCTATACCTTGTGATCAGCCTGATCCATTTTTTCTTCTTTTCGATAGACGCGGATAGAAAAGCAAAAGTTGAAAAAGGAATCATTCAATTTAGCAACCCAACTACGAGCAGCTCAGCTCAAGATACAGTCAAAGCCAAGAAAACCGAAGTAATATCACCTAAAGAGACAGATAATAAGGAATGGTTCCTTTCGGATAAAGAATTCGATCTACTTATCGATTTGTCATCAGACAAAATCGATGACTATTCAATAGAAGAAATTTCGGATTCACTTCGCCTAGAGCGTAAAAACTGGGTGAGTCGCCATATTGTGCATCAAATCATCAAAGTAATCAAGTCGGATGAGCACTCTCTCAATATGTTTTTGGTGAGGAATATCCCAATCACAATGTTCTTCATTCTGCCTCTTTTTGCATTAATCTTAAAGCTGCTCTATCGTAAGAAACTTTATATCAATCATATTATCCATTCGCTACACTTGCATTCATTTGCATTTATGCTACTTACGATCATGTGGATCGGGCAACTCTTCAATGACAATTTCGCGGATAACACTGGTCCCTTCTTTGTTGGTGGCATAATCCTGTATGTGGTGATCTCGATGCACAATGCATATGAAGTAAAATGGGGTGAGGCTATTGGGAAACTTCTTATCACGAGCCTCCTTTACATGATATTGCTACTGGCCGGATTGATAGCAGTCGCCTTGGTGACTTTCCTCACTTTCTAATTATTTCCAAAAGGGTAATAATCCCAAATGAGTTGATGGCTACTATCTCTATTATTATGCCTGTGAAAAATGCTTCGTTTTATCTAGAAGCATGTTTGGATTCAATCCAAAACCAGACCTGCACAGATTGGGAATTGATAGCTATAGACGATCATTCCGATGATTCCTCGAAGGAAATCATCGGAAGCAGATCACAAAAAGATTCCAGAATTCTATGCTTAACGAATGCTGGTGTTGGGATAATTTCAGCATTAAATACAGCCATTTCAAAGACGAATGGAACGTATATCACTCGCATGGATGCAGATGATATGATGCCTGAGAACCGACTCGAACTCATGCTTGAAAGGATAAAACAATCTCCTACTAATAGTGTCGTGACAGGTTTGGTGAAATATGTTTCTAGTGAGCCAATTAGCGATGGATATCTCAAATATGAACATTGGCTGAATAATGTTAATCTCAGCGGCACTCAATGGCAAAACATCTATCGAGAATGCGTGATAGCCTCGCCAAATTGGATGGCTAGAAAGTCTGAACTACTAGAGATTGGTGCATTCGAAGGCTTATCCTATCCAGAAGATTATGATTTGGTATTGCGATGGTATCAGAATGGTTTTCACATTAATGTAATCCCTGAAGTCACTCTAAATTGGCGTGAGCATCCAAAACGCACCTCACGTACCTCAGCAAACTACAATCAAGACTCTTTTTTTAAGCTTAAACTCGATTCTTTCATTAAACATGATCTCCAAAAAGGTGAGCTGGTCATTTGGGGTCAAAATGTAAAAGGTAAGCTTGCTGAAGAGATATTCAACAAACATCACATCCCCTTTCATTGGCATGATTTGGAGGAATACAAAAGGATAGAGCAAATAGAAAGTCCAAAACTCCTAGTGGCCATTTACCCTCCCAAGCAAGAACTTGCCAAGATTGAAAAATACCTATCCGAAATCAACCTCATTCAAGGTAGAGATTGGTGGTTTCTTTAAGCCAATAAAGCCTTCAGGGAACGATCATTTGCTCTTACAATTTGATCAATATCGTCATCAGTCAATACGGCTGAAACAAACAAAGACTCGAATTGTGCTGGAGCCAAGTAAATTCCTTGATTGAGCATTAGGTTGAAATACCTTCCAAATAGTTTGGTGTCGCATTTCTTAGCTGAAGCAAAATCAAAAACTGGTTCATCTGAGAAAAATAGACTGTACATACTGCCCAGCTGATTGATACTATAATTTAAACCAAGTACCTCGAGCGTCTCTCTATATCCACCTACGATACGCTTCGTGTTGGACTCTAGCTTACCATAAATTTCTTGATGTTCGTTCAAATGCCCAAGTATTGCTAGGCCTGCAGCCATTGCCACCGGATTACCAGAAAGTGTGCCTGCCTGATAAACGGGGCCCTCAGGTGAGACAAAGTCCATGATTTCTTTTCGACCTCCATAAGCACCTACAGGAAGTCCTCCACCGATGATCTTGCCAAGTGTAGTTAGGTCAGGATTAATTGCCAAGCGCTCCTGTGCTCCGCCTCTTGCCAAACGAAAACCTGTCATGACCTCATCAAATATCAGTAGGATGCCATTTTCATCGCAAATTGTTCGAAGGCCTTCAAGAAAACCAGCCTTAGGAAGCACGCAGCCCATATTACCAGCCACAGGCTCTATGATGATAGCTGCTATTTCATTTGGATGATCTGCCACAACTTTGGCTACCGCTTCTAGATCATTGTAAGGCGCCAAAAGGGTGTCCTGAGCTGTTCCTTTAGTTACACCTGGACTGTCTGGGCTTCCCATTGTCATTGCACCGCTACCAGCAGCTATCAAGAATGCATCTCCGTGACCGTGGTAGCATCCCTCAAATTTTAAAAACTTATCACGCCCTGTATAGCCTCTAGCCACACGGATAGCTGACATGGTTGCCTCCGTACCAGAATTGACCATGCGGACACTCTCGATGGTAGGCACCATCTCACAGATTAGCTCAGCCATGAGCACTTCTCGCTCCCCCGGAGCTCCGAAAGAAGTGGAATTCTCGACTGCTTTGATGATTGCTTCTTGCACCACTTCATTGGCATGACCTAAGATCATCGGACCCCAGCTATTGATCAAGTCTATGTAGCTGTTGCCATCCTCATCGAACATCTTGGAACCCTTCGCAGACTTGAAAAATATCGGATCCCCTCCTACTGCTTTAAATGCACGCACAGGTGAATTTACTCCACCTGGAATATGTTTTTTTGCCCTATTAAATAGCGCAACACTCTTATCAATCTTCATAAAACCCTTTATTCACCACTTCCAAAACTGCATCATTGAAACGCACAATTGGTACCAATTGATTGTCATTTGCAGCTCCATATTGAAACCCTTCAAACACCTTTGCAGGGATTATACCCTCACTTCTCAAGCCATTTTGGAAATATTTACCATGCTTATGCATCATTCTTCCAGCAAAATATACGGTTTCATATCCTCTAAAATGATTGATGCTTGGCGCTTGCTTATACTTTTCAAAAAATCTTCTCCTCAGAACATCATAACTAAAATTGCCTCTTTCAATGTAATCAGGATGTGTCAATGCTACCCTTAGATTTTCTAATTGACTAAATGACAGCATGGTAAAGTCAATCCAATCGCCATAACCATATAGCCTTATACTATCTCGTCGTGTTGCCACAGCAGATATGAGATTATTTGCGAAAAGGTTGCTTCGCGTAGCAGCCATCACATGACCGATGCTATCGGGTTTCATGTAAAACTCTTTTTCGTAAAAGACGATCATATTATCATCATCGTCATAGCTAATTGGCAATGTAAAAGTCTCATCTCTCTCCATTCGAGCAATTTCATCCTTTCGAATTCTTCGAGATCTTATAATCTTGTCTGGCTCCAATTCGAGTAGTGAATCCACCACATCTTGTGATAAATAGCTATCATATTGAGACCAAAGGCTATCTAGGAGATTTCTGGAATTCTCTTGGGTGATCACCTGCAAACGAACTACGTTGAATCCTGCCTTTTCTATTTCCTCTTTGTAGCGAACTGCAAAAAGTGAATCTCTGTCGCTGCGCTCATAATAGACCATCACATTTGGATTGTCATTTTCAGAAGCAGCAAATTGCGCCATTTCCTTGGCCATGGTTTCATAAGTTGGCCTGATTAAAAATGAAAATGGATTGTCTCCTATAGCATCCGAATTTGACGAAATTGGATTCAATCGATTCATCAAAGTTGTCTTTGTGAATTCGTTAATTGCTTCAGAAGGACCTTCGAATAAAGGACCAACTATCAAGTCGTGATTAGCAAAACCTGGCAAGGCCAAAACATTATTCGTTACCGTCTTTTTTCGCTTAGTGTCATATGGCTTTAAATTCACAGGCTTACCCTCTGCAGCAAGGTCCTCTGCAGCCATCAGCATACCTTGGTACATATCCATGACAAACTTATTTTGAGTGATCAATTGTGTTTGCTCTAGATTTTCGAAAAGGAATGGGAGTAAAACGGCTATCTCAAAAGTATCCTTTCGAATATCTGGCAATTCATTACTCGAGAGCATGGTAAGGTCTAATTCAAACTCATCTACCAATTTGTTGATGCGCTCAAAATCTCTTTCCGAATATGGTAATTCATTGAGGCTTGTAACTAAAGCTTCCGCCAAATATTTATTACTTGGAAATATGCTTTGTAGTGACTCTATCTCCGTGAGATCAAGAACATTTATATAAGTTTTGATAAACTCCTCTTCTTGAGCGGATTGAAGTGTCTCTTCAGTTAATCTGGTAGCAAAAACAATCCCTTTCTCAAAGTTTCCGCTCTCGAAATTGACTTTTGCCAGCCAAAAGTAAACCTCAAAAGCTTGATTCCATTTTGGCTTATCCACGAGAAGTTGGTCCCAAATGGATGTAGCCATGTACTTATCTCCTTTAAAGTAAGCAGATAGACCAGTATAGAATTGCGCATATTCCCCAAAAGTTTTGTCATACGCCAAGGATTCAAAGGCTGTCTTGGCCATGCCGTATTCCTTAATGGAAAAGAGACGCTTCGCTTCCAAATATTCTGTCTGGGCAGATTGACCATACCCAGTTAAGGATATTGTAACCAGCACAAGTAATAATATAAATCTATACATAGTCTTCAGAGTTGCTTGGTTATTTATTCCCATTCGATGGTTGCTGGTGGCTTACTGCTGATGTCATAAACCACTCTATTTACACCTTTTACCCTATTGATAATCTTATTGGAAATCTCCGCAAGAAACTCATAAGGAAGGTGTACCCAATCAGCAGTCATTCCATCCAAACTAGCCACAGCTCTCAGAGCTACCACTTGCTCATAGGTACGTTCGTCACCCATAACCCCTACTGATTGGACAGGAAGCAACATTGCGCCAGCCTGCCAAACCTCATCATAGAGTTTATGATCCTTCAAACCATTGATGAAAATTGCATCAACCTCCTGTAAGATGCGGACTTTTTCAGCAGTGATATCTCCTAATATTCTGATCCCCAAACCTGGACCTGGAAAAGGATGTCTTCCAAGGATATTTTGAGAAATTTCTAATGCCCTTCCCACATTTCTCACCTCATCTTTGAAAAGGAGATTAAGTGGCTCTACTACTTTCAATTTCATTTTGGCAGGAAGTCCACCTACATTGTGGTGAGACTTAATAGTCACTGAAGGTCCATTCACCGAAACAGATTCTATCACATCAGGATAAATAGTGCCCTGACCAAGCCACTTTACATCCTTTATTTTATGTGACTCCACATCAAAAGTCTCTATAAAAACCCTTCCGATAGCCTTGCGCTTATCTTCTGGGTCTTTGAGTCCTTCTAATGCTTTGTAAAACTCTACTTTGGCATCCACTCCTTTTACATTGAGACCCATACCTTCATAGGAAGCGAGCACTTCTTCAAACTCATTTTTCCGTAAGAGTCCATTATCTACAAAAATGCAATACAGGTTTTTACCAATTGCCTGATGAATCAACATGGCAGCCACTGAAGAATCCACTCCTCCAGAAAGACCCATCACTACTTTATCATCACCTAGCTTTTCCTGAAGCTCACGAACAGTATTCTCCACGAAAATATCAGCTGTCCAGTCCTGCTTCGCGCCACAGATGTGTACCACAAAATTTCTGAGCAATGCTTTGCCATCAAGGCTATGCGTCACTTCAGGGTGAAACTGTATTCCGTAAATGGGCTTGCCCTCTACTTTATAGGCAGCCACAGGTATGCTCTCAGTATTTGCAATCACCTGAAAATTTTCTGGAAGCTCAGTGATGGTATCACCATGGGACATCCACACTTGGCTGTCTATTTCTATCTCTTTTAGTAATTCAAAGTGTGCATTTATGTGTGCAAGTTTTGCACGACCGTATTCGCGGTGCTCAGAAGGTGTGACTTTACCCCCATATTTGTGCGCAAGCAGCTGCGCCCCGTAACAAATTCCTAAAATTGGCAATTTTTCCAGACTTTGGATATCCAAATCCGGCGCACCTTCATCCAACACAGAGCAAGGACTACCAGAAAGGATAATTCCTTTTGTGTATTTATCTGGGCTTGGAAAGTTGCTAAAAGGATGAATTTCGCAATAAACATCCAGTTCTCTTACACGTCTTGCAATTAGCTGCGTATACTGAGATCCAAAGTCAAGAATTAGAATTTTGTCCGTCATGTCGCAAAATTAGCAGATTAGACCAAACCCTAAATTGATTTTACGCATCGATTTGAATTATGATGAAATTTGTCTTGTTTAGCTCGTTAATACAATAGAATGAATCACGAGAAATCACGTCTGGAAGCTGCAAAAAAAGGGGTAAAATGGAAGGAATGGGGACCTTATCTTTCTGAGAGGCAATGGGCGACCGTGCGCGAAGATTATTCTCCATCAGGAAATGTTTGGGAGAGCGTAGTACACGATCACTCTAGAAGTAAATCATACCGCTGGGGAGAAGATGGAATCGGTGGATTCTCCAATTCAGACCAAAGGATATGTTTCTCTTGGGCATTTTGGAATGGCAAAGATAAAATTCTTAAAGAAAGACTATTTGGACTTACGGGACATGAAGGCAATCATGGAGAAGATGTAAAAGAACTCTACTATTATCTGGATAGTACGCCTACTCATTCTTACATGAAGATGCTTTATAAGTATCCCATCAATGAGTTTCCATATTCGGATCTCGTACTTAAAAACATTAAACGCCCTAAAAAGGAAAGTGAATACGAGCTTATAGACACAGGGATTTTTGATAAAGATGAGTACTTCGATATTTTTCTAGAGTACGCTAAGGTGTCGCCAGACGATATACTTTTCGAAGCTGTAATTCACAACAGAAGCAATAAAGCTGCGGAAATTTCTGTATTGCCTACTTTTTGGTTTCGAAATACTTGGTCATCAGGAAAAGACAACACTGTCCCACAACTATCTTTTGTAGACAAAAGTGAAATGCTTATCACGCACCACGATCTAGGTGACTTTCATGTTTATTTCGGAGATGGACTGGCAGAGCAAGCATACTGCGACAATGCAACGAATAGAGTACGCCTTTATGGTATCCCAAATAAGCAATCTAATTACCCTAAGGATGCTATTAATGACTATGTGGTCAACAAGAAAAAAACCATTAACCCTAAAAAGAAGGGAACAAAAGCATCGGGTATTTTCAAATTAATGGTTCCTGCTGGCGGATCTAAAACTGTGAAGGTTAGAATGTCCGTTAAAGCAAATAATGCCCCTTTCAAGGACTATGATGTCCTATTCAAAAAGAGAAAATCAGAAGCAGATAGTTTTTACAGACCATTACAATCAAAAATTCCAAATAAAGACCTTAAGAACATTCAGCGTCAGGCCTTCGCTGGCATGATGTGGAGCAAACAATTCTACTACTACAATGTGCGCAATTGGGTCAATGGCGACCCTGGCAGATTCAAACCAGATGAATCGCGAAAGGTAGGGAGAAATAAGGATTGGCAGCATATGTTCAATTATGACATACTGTCGATGCCCGACAAATGGGAATACCCATGGTTCGCCGCGTGGGATTTGGCCTTCCATTGTATTCCTATCACACGGATAGATCCAGATTTCGCAAAGCAACAGTTGCTATTGCTTCTTAAAGACAGATACCTACACCCCAATGGTCAGATCCCTGCCTACGAATGGAACTTTAGCGATGTAAATCCACCTGTACATGCATGGGCGGTGCTGCGTGTTTTTCAAATTGATAGAGATACTACTGGGAAGCCAGATCTAGAGTTTCTGATGGCAGCCTTCAATAAACTCTCCATCAACTTTACTTGGTGGGTGAATAGAAAAGATACTAGTGGTAACAACGTTTTTGAGGGGGGATTCCTTGGACTGGATAATATTGGAGTTTTTGATAGAAATCACCCAATAGTAGAAAATGCTCGACTAGAGCAGGCAGATAGCACGAGTTGGATGGCTATGTTCTCTCTGAATATGATGAGGATAGCGCTGGACCTATCCAGCGAGTATCCTGTCTATCAAGACATGGCAGGCAAGTTCTTCGAGCACTTCCTCTATATCTCTGGCGCTATGAATAGTATAGGAGATTCTGATGTGGACTTGTGGGACAATGAAGACAACTTCTACTACGACGTAATGCACACTCCGGACAAGCCTAATCAACGGATGAAGGTACGGTCTATGGTAGGTTTGATCCCTCTTTTTGCGATAGAAATACTAAGAACAGAAGTATATGGACGACTACCGGAATTTAAAGAGCGTCTAGACTTTTTCTTAAAAGAACGACCAAAGCTTGCATCTCTAGTAGCCAGATGGGAAGATCCCGGCAAAGGTGAACTGAGACTATTAAGTATTCTTCGAGGATTTCGAATGAAGCGTATCATCGAGCGAATGGCTGACGAAAGTGAGTTTCTCTCAGATTATGGGATCCGAGCCTTGTCCAAATACCATGAAAAATATCCTTACAAATTGGAGATTGATGGTCAGAAACTAGAGGTAGCCTACCTCCCAGGTGAATCCGACTCTTCATTTTTTGGTGGCAACTCCAATTGGCGCGGGCCGATCTGGTTTCCGGTAAACTATTTGATCCTCGAGTCGCTTTTGAAGTACGCATATTACTATGGTGAAGACTATAAGGTAGAGTTTCCATTGGGAAGCGGCGTGAAGCTTACGCTTCGTGAGATCACCAGTAATATCTGCATGCGCTTAATGAAGATTTTCATGAAAGATGAAAATGGATTTCGCCCTGTTTACGGGGCAAATGAGAAATTTCAGAAAGATCCTCATTTCAAAGATTACATACTGTTTTATGAATATTTCAATGGAGATACAGGAGTTGGCCTTGGCGCCTCACATCAGACTGGATGGACCGGATTGGTTGCCGAATTGATACACAGATACCACAATTAGTTAGTCGAGATTGGCTAGTCAAACGGAAAGCCCTATCTTCAAATCCAATTCAAATTTTAGTAATGTTTAGAAGTATTTTCTTACCCCTCCTGATCATCTCTAGTGTTGCATGCGCTCAACCTGATAAACCGAAATTAGTAGTAGGGATTGTAGTTGACCAAATGCGTAATGATTATCTCGATCGTTTTTCGCATCATTTTGGAGAAAATGGTTTCAAAAGATTGATAAGAGATGGCTTCTATGCCAGAAACAATCACTATAACTATATTCCAACTTATACTGCGCCAGGACATGCAAGTATTTATACAGGTACCACACCTAAATACCACGGAATCATAGGAAATGATTGGTTTGATAAAAATCTTGGCCGCTCGACCTATTGTGTAGGTGATACCCTATCGAATAACATAGGTGGTACTGAAAAAATGGGTAAAATTTCTCCGAGAAACCTCCTGAGTAGTACCATCACTGATGAACTTAAAAAGCACTCAAATTACCAATCAAAAATAATAGGCATTTCCCTAAAAGATCGAGGTGCGGTATTGCCCGCTGGTCATATTGCAGATGGAGCCTATTGGTTTGATACAAAGACGGGTCAATTTATGACCTCAGACTTTTATATGTCGTCATTGCCTGAATGGGTGCAAGCGTTCAACGACAAAAAGCTTGTTGATAAATACCTCAATCAGAAATGGGACCTTCTGCTTCCAAAAGCGGCTTATGATCGCTCTTGGGAGGATAATTCGCCTTATGAAATTGGATTTAACGGAAAGGATACTCCAACGTTTCCTTATGACTTAAGTGAGCTAAGATTGAAAAATGGACCTTATGGACTGATCAAGAGCACACCTTTCGGCAACTCGTTGGTATTAGATTTTGCTAAAGACGCGATCAAAACTCAAAAACTGGGACAATCAGGAGCTACAGACTTTCTTGCAGTGAGCCTCTCATCCACCGACTATATTGGGCATAACTTCGGTCCGAATTCACTAGAAATAGAAGATACCTACACTCGACTTGATCGAGATCTGGGATCATTTCTTAGCTATTTGGATGCTACTCTTGGCAAGGGTCAATATATGGTTTTCCTCACCGCAGATCATGGTGCTGTAGACAATCCTAAATACTTAGCTGATAAAAATTTACCTGGTGGTTTTGTTGATGTAAAGGCACTTGAAAATCTAATCCTCTCCAAAACAAACAATCGGTTCGGCAATGCTGATTTTATACTTGATTTTTCTAATTCCCAGATATTTCTAAATGAAATGGCTATCGCATCAACAGGGATTGACCTTGCTGAAGTTGAAAATTTCATATCAAAAGAAGCGCTCAACATACCTGAAGTAGCTGAGGTGTATACCAAATCTCAAATGCCCTATTTGGATGACAAAGAAGGTATAGTTGGCAGTATCCAGAATGGTTTTAATTCTGTGCTCTCGGGAAATGTGATGATCATTTTCAAACCAGGTTATCTAGAGAGATACAATACGAGTGAAAAAGGTACCTCTCACGGATCAGGCTATACATACGATACGCACGTTCCGCTCTTATTTTACGGCACCAATGTACAGCCTGGAAAGATTGACAGAAAGACCTACATCACAGATATAGCACCAACGGTTGCCTCCATGTTACAAATACCTATCCCAAACGCTGCTATAGCAGGTGAACCAATTGTAGAAGCTATAAAATGAACAAACTAGGATTACTTTTCGATATGGATGGCGTGATTGTCGCGAATCACGAGTACCATTATCTCGCTTGGCAGCAAATTGCTGCAAAATATGGAGCTGACATTGACGAGGAATTTTACAGACTCAATATGAATGGCAGAACCCTCTCAGAATTGGTTGCTGTCGTTTTTGAAGGAAGGATTCCTGCGGATCAAGTTGATGTTGTAGGCGCAGAAAAGGAAAAAGCGTACCGTGATTTATATGCTCCACATTTGGCTCCTACTAAGGGGTTGATAGACTTTTTAGAAAGTGCACGAGCGGCAAATATTCCGATGGTGGTAGGTACTTCTGCTCCGAAGGAAAATGTAATTTTCACTTTGGACGGATTAAATATTCGCCACTATTTCAAAGGTGTGGTGGATGCAGGTATGGTCACCAAAGGAAAGCCTGAGCCAGAAGTCTACTTAAAATCTGCCATGATGACTGAACGGGAGCCTAGTAATTGTATAGTATTTGAGGATGCAATATCTGGACTCAAAGCTGGTCAAAGTGCTGGGGCAAAAACAGTTGCCTTAGCTACTTCACATAAAAGAGAAGAGCTTTTCGGTGATATTATCATTGATGATTTTACCCAAATAGATCTCGACCAAATCTTAAAACTTTTTGGGAAATGAGGACTTACTTTTTAGCATTTACAATCATCTGTTTTTTTGCTTTTGCGAAAGCTGAAGGTCAGAGTCTGCAAATAGCCAAACTGAAATATGATGGTGGCGGAGATTGGTATGCAAACAAAACTGCCCTACCAAATCTCATAGACTTCTGCAATAGAAATCTAAAGACAGACATCAAAAGAGGCGGAGAAGTAGTAGCTGTTGGAAGTCCTGACCTGTTTTTATTTCCATATGTCTACATGACCGGTCACGGCAATGTGGTGTTCAATAAGGATGAAGCCCAAAATCTAAGAAAATACCTAATCTCTGGCGGTTTCCTACATATAGATGACAATTATGGAATGGATCAATATGTACGATTGGAAATGAAAAAGGTCTTTCCAGAACTCACTTTTGTAGAGCTCCCATTTGAACATCCTATTTATCACCAACGATTTCAATTCCAAAAAGGCTTACCCAAAATACATGAGCACGATGGTAAACCTGCCCAAGGTTTTGGACTGATCTATGAAGGCCGCTTGATCTGCTATTATTCTTATGAAAGCGATCTTGGCAATGGCTGGGAGGATCAGGTGATCCATGGTGATCCTGAATCAGTACGTCAGCAAGCCTTGCAGATGGGTGCTAATATCATAAGTTATGTGTTCACTATGGCACTTTAAGGTTTTCTTACTTGTTCCAACTAATACATATTTGAGCGTATCGGAATCTTTGAACAATGTGCTTTATTCGATTTTAAAAGCTAATCTTTCCAATTTGGTAATTACAACCTTTCAATTTTAAGTGTTTAAGATTTTGCGACGCTGTGCCTTAAAGAGGTCTTGAGCATCAATCTGTATGAAAAATGAAATCATTAGTTTTACATTAGGATTTTTAAATACGTGAAATATGACATCAGAAACATTAAAATTGGGTCTTATTGAGCGTTTGATGAAAGTACAAAAAACCACTACGCTCAAAAGGCTGGACCAGCTAATGACTCAAGCTGAATTGGAATCCAATACGCAGGAATCTATGGATGCCATCATCAAAGAAGAAGTAGTGTCTCTAGATGATTTCAAGAAAGCGAATCAAAAATGGGCGAAGGAAAATCATACAAAGTAGTAATCGCCAAGCCTGCTCTCAGACGTTATCAAGACCGTATATTGACCTAACTCTTTGAGAACTTTAGTTTTAAAAGAGCAATTGAAATAGATGAGAAAATTATTGACAAAACGAGCACACTTTCAAATAATCCGGAAAGAGGTAGAATTGAAGACTTCCTTTCAGAACTAGAAAAAGAGTTTAGATATATTCTCTATAAAGAAACCAAACACTTTGAAATGAAAATCATCTACTACATTGATGCAGAAAAGTCAATTGTGTATATCACAGACTTTTTCCCAACAAAGATGAACCCTCAAAGAATTATCAAAGACCATGACTAGTAAGATTTTGATTAAATGTTTGAAGGCCGCTTGATCTGCTTTTATTCATATGAAAGCGCTCTTGGCAATGGCTGGGAAGATGAGGTGATCCATGGTGATCCTGAATCAGTACGTCAGCAAGCCTTGCAGATGGGTGCTAATATCATAAGCTATGTGTTCACTATGGCACTTTAAAGGCTTCAGAAATTTGTCATATTGATAGCTTGACGACAAGCTTTTCAATTTCTATTTTAGGAAGCCTTAAAATATCTAACTTTATCCTACGCTACTTTTGGTTGGGTAGTTTTATATATTGAGATAAGTAAATTTTTAAAATGAGAAACGCCCTATTTTTTTTCGCGTTCACTTTTGGCCAATGGTGCTTCTCACAAGGCTGCAGTGACGCTGGCTTCTGTACCATGGGTGCCATGAAGCCAGACCAGGCTTACAGCAAAAAAGTAGATTTTAAACTGCGCTCTTTTGAGTTTAACTATTATCGAGGCACGTCGCTTGCCACTCCGGTCATCACGGTGCTTACTGCAGACATGAATTTTGGACTGACTGACTATTTTTCGGTGCAAGTAAAAGCGCCCTATCAGATGGTCTCCGGGAGATTGGGCGACACACAGGGCGTTGGTGATTTTTCAATAAGTGCTTCTAGGTCTTTTCCATTGAAAAATGGAGCTACGGTAGGTCTGACGCTAGGCGGTAAGATCCCTTCTGGAAGATCGAACATAGAGACACCAAAAGACAACCCAATCGGATCGGGTGATCTACCCATGTACTATCAGGTGAGCCTTGGCACTTATGATCTCGTTTTTGGTGCTTCGTATATTACGGAAAAATGGCTTTTCGCAACTGGAGTTCAGCATCCACTTATTCATCAAAATGAAAATGACTTTAGATGGGGAAAATGGACCGCCAACCCAAGTGACTCTGCTTATGTTAGGGAATATAACCTCGCCAACAATCTAAAAAGAGGTAGTGACGCGATGCTGCGAGCAGAACGAAATTTTAGATTTATCAACTTTAACATGGGGATTGGGCTATTGGCCATTTACCGATTCAAACGTGATGAACTATACAATTTCAATATTGACAAAAGAGTAGAAGTGGATGAAACTATAGGAATGGCACTCAATGCGCTGGTAAATGTGGGCTATCAGCTCAATGTGAACAATGGAGTAAAGCTCATTTACGGTCGAAAGTTGGTAGATCGATCCATAAACCCAGATGGACTTTCGCGACATGACGTGTTCAGTGCGAGTTATGTTTACCGTTTTTGAGCATGCGTAAGACACTCACACTCCTATTGCTGATATTTTGTTTTGGGGCAGCTGCCCAGCAAAACCTTCTTGATCAAGCAGATTCACAATACAAAAATGCCAAGTACGATCAAGCTTTTGACAGCTATCAGAAAGCTGCCGAACAATTCAAGACCATCTCAGCGGAACAGTATGCTTTGTGTAATCTCAAGATGGGAAACTGTCTATTGAAAACAGGTGCGAATGAATTGGCAATCACCCAAGCTAAAAACACCCAACAATATATCCTAGCTGAAAAAATCGGGAATCAGTCACTACAAATAGCTGCGCTTCAAATCATAGGGGAAGGTCAGTTAAAAATGGGACGAAACGATCTAGCGCTGGAGACCCTACTTTTGGCGGAAGCCAAACTGGGGCAAGAAGAAAGCTTGCTAGCTGCTGAATGTTACAACAATCTTGGGGTGATCTACTGGAACAACGCCAATAAAGAAACCGCTCTAGGCTATCATTCCAAAGCACTTACTATCAGAAAGAGGCTCCTTCCGGAAAATGATGTGCTGCTTGCTGATTCCTATTTGAATATTGGGTTGATTCATTTGGAGGATGACTTTCTCAAAGCAGTCATTAACTTCAACAATGCACTGAAAATCTATCAGGAGGCTTATGGTAAAAATCACCCTCAAGTGGCCTTGTGCTATAGCAATTTGGCTTTCGCCAATAGTGCCCAAAGCAACTACGAAGAAGCACTCGGATATTTAGAAATCACGCTCTCCATTTGGGAAAGCAACTTTGCTGGGAATCATCCCAACAAGGCTTTTACCAAGTCTAACATGGGCAGGATATTGAGCGCACAGGGTAACTATGCTAAAGCGCTGGTATTACACGAAGAGGCCCTCCGCCAATACATTACCCTTTATGGCGAAAAGCATCCAGAAGTAGCCAATACGTATTCTCTGATAGGCTCAGTGCAGATAGAACAAAAGCAATACGCACGTGCTGTAGAGAGCTTCCAGCGATCAATCTTTAGCAATCTGTTCGACCAAAATTTTGAGACCATCTATGATCAACCCAAACTTGAAGGATTCTTCAGCGGAGATATTCTATTGTCTTCTATGCAGTCAAAAGCTCAAGCTTTAGAAGCACTTCATTTTGAAAAATCCCTCTCGCCGAAGGATATCAAATGTGCCCTAGAAACTTACTTAATGTGTGACGATTTGATAAGTCAAATCCGCCAAAGGAGATTGACCGAGGGGGATAAAATCCGCATTGGAAAAGTGGCGGCTGAGATTTACGAAAGTGGTATACGAACCAGCCTCTATCTAGCAGACAAGACATTCAAAAAAACCTACTACACGGAGTTGGCATTCACATTTTGTGAACGGAGCAAGTCAGCCGTCTTACTAGAAGCCATCTCGGAAACCAAAGCCAAAAGCTTTGCTGGGATTCCTGATGAACTACTAGCTCAAGAAGACAGCTTGAAAAATAAAATGAGTTATTTGGAGCAGCAGTTGGCTAGTAATAAGGAGGAATCGCGCACCAAACAATTGGAGTCTGATCTTTTTGAACTCAGACAAGCCTATTTCCTTTTTGTAAACCAATTGGAGCAAAGCTATTCGAGCTATTTCAACCTCAAATACCGTCAGCCAGACATTAGCGTAGCATCCCTGCAAGCCAAACTCAATGACTACACGGCCATTCTATCTTATTTTATTGGTGAGGAGTCGATTTATATTTTCACGATCACGGCAGATAAACTAACGACTTTGGTAAAACCTAAAGATGCCGAATTGCTCAAACTTGCAAAGGGATTTATCAATGGTATCAAATACCACATTCCCAACGTGTATGAAGATGCCTCTGTAAAGCTCCATGCTCAGTTAATCCCAGAGCTTCCCAAGATGATCAAATATGTTGTCATCATTCCTGATGGACTTCTGGGAACCATTCCTTTTGAGGCGCTCGCCACAAGAAATGACGATGGAAATCTTGAATATCTTCTCGAAAAATATGCGATCTCTTACGACTATGCTGGTTCTCTACTATTGGATAAGCTTGATTTGAAATCTGGGAACGGACATGGAATTCTCTTAACCGCTCCTGTTTCATTTGAAAAGAATGAATTGAAAATGGCTACTCTGCCTGGCTCGGCCGATGAAGTACGTGAAATCAAATACCTCTTTATTGGCTCAGAAGACCTGCCAACAATTCGCACCGAAGCGGATGCTTCAGAAACAATGTTTAAATCCGCTGACATCTCTAGCTACAAGTACTTGCATCTTGCCACGCATGGCATTGTCCATGAAAGCAAACCGGAATTATCCCGGATTTTTCTCTCACCAGATGCTACTGAAGATGGAAGTCTGTACTCAGGAGAAATCTTCGGACTCAGTATCAATGCGGACTTGGTTGCCCTTTCAGCTTGTGAAACAGGCTTAGGTAAAATCGAAAAAGGTGAGGGAATCATCGGACTCAGCCGTTCCTTAATGTATGCAGGTGCAAAGAACATGATGGTGTCCCTATGGCAGGTGTCTGATGCGTCTACTTCGGAGCTCATGATAGAGTTTTATCGTCAGCACCTCCACCACTCCACCAATATGAAATTTGCTGATGACCTCCGCAAAGCCAAGCTCGGCCTCCTCAAAGGAGACACTTACCAGGACCCCTATTACTGGGCACCTTTTGTGTTGATTGGTCTTTAAAATTAGATCAGTCTTCAAATCCAAAATATTTCTTCAAATATTCCTGTAATAAAATCATTTGCCTTGTGACTAAACAATTGATCCTAAAAATTAGCATCATTTGTCAATGAACAGAGAAGCATACTTCGACGAAATCACCACCGAACATCAAGACAAGATCTATCGGATATGCGCTGCATATCTCTATGATAAAAGTCTGGTTGAGGATCTTATGCAAGAGGTGCTGATTCACATTTGGAATGCACTCCCAAACTTTCGTGGAGATTCCCAATTGACTACTTGGGTATATCGCATCACTGTGAACTCAGCCATCACTTTCAATAAGAAAGAAAAAAAACGTAGTGAAACTCTGGTAGGTGATTTGGACGAGCAAACTGCCGACAATCCCCAAATAAGAGAAGAAAAGATCGCACTGGAAACACGAATCGAGAAGCTGCATGAAGCTATTGGGACGCTCCCAGAGTATGAGCGAATCATTATTGGTTTGGTACTGGAAGACCTCTCCTACAAGGAAATTTCAAATATCCTTGGTCTAAGTACAAACCTCATCGGGGTGAAAATCAACAGGATCAAAAAGAAATTATCAACCCTATTAAACGAGCCAAGCTGATGGAATTTGATGAACTAAAAACTGATTGGCAATCGCAAAAAGCACCTAAAATAGTGCTTGAGGAAAAGAAAAATGCCCTGCTTTTAAGATTGAAGCAATTCAATAGACGGGTAAAAATCACTAATATCTTAACCACCTTAGGTCTGACTGCCACCAGCATATTTCTTATAGTGATATGGACGCAAATACCTGATCGTGGTATCTTTTTTCATGGCAGCATTGCGAGTATGATTTTGCTGATGATGGTAAGTATCGTCATGTTTTGGAGAAGATTGATTCGATGGAACGAGTTGGATTTTTCACTTGATAGCAGTGCTTTTATTGAGACTTCACTTAGGCAATTAAAAAAATCAAAGCACCTTTTCACGAGTTTCATGCCTATCTATAACATCATCCTTTATGTTGGGTTAATCTTCTATACCATTGATATTACTCGTGAAGGATCATTGTGGTTTACCCTTTTAATGATAGCTGGTAATACGCTTTTCATAGGTTTGATTGTGTTCTTCTCTGTCAGATCCAAACTGAAAAAGAATCGAGAAACATTGTATCCTTTGATCGCAGAACTTGAAGAGTTCAAGAAAAAACTTCACGATGCTGATTAAAACAAACAAAATGGAGCCAGATCGGCTTATTCAGTGCGCATCATTCTTGTTACCTTTGTGCCTCAATGAAACGCGTAGCCTTTTATACCCTCGGATGTAAGCTGAATTTTTCGGAAACTTCTACGATCTCTCGAATGTTTGAAGACCGTGGTTTTGCCAAAGTTGACTTTACGGACAAGCCAGATATTTTCGTTATCAATACTTGCTCAGTTACAGAAAATGCGGATAAAAAATGTCGCAAAATTGTAAAGGAAGCAAAGAAAATCTCCCCAAAAAGCTACGTGACCATCATCGGTTGCTATGCTCAATTGAAGCCCGTAGAAATCAGCAATATCCCCGGAGTAGATGCTGTACTTGGAGCAGCTGAGAAGTTTAGAATGTTCGAATACTTGGAAGACTTTACTTCTAAAAACGAACCCAAAGTTTTCGCCTCTGAGATCAAAGAAGCGAAGCAGTTCAACGCTTCCTACTCGTATGGAGATCGTACCCGTACCTTCTTGAAAGTTCAAGATGGCTGCAACTATGGTTGTGCCTTCTGTACCATCCCGCTCGCTCGCGGCAAAAGTAGAAGTGCTTCCATAGCTGAAATAGTAGCTGAAGCCAATGAAATAGCAGCATCAGACGTCAAAGAAATCGTCTTAACAGGCGTCAATATTGGTGACTTTGGGATTCAAGATGGTAGACGAAAAGAGAAATTCATTGATTTGATCAAAGCGCTGGATGAAGTAGAGGGCATTGAAAGATTCCGAATTTCCTCAATTGAGCCAAACCTTCTGAGTGATCAGGTGATTCGATTTGTTGCCAAGTCAAAAAAATTCGTTCCTCATTTTCATATTCCGCTTCAGTCAGGCAGTGATAAAATATTGAAGCTTATGAACCGTCGGTATTTGAGCGATCTATACCGAGCACGAGTTGACACCATCAAAACCCTGATGCCCGATTGTGCCATTGGTGTGGATGTGATCACTGGATTCCCAGGCGAAACAGATGAAGATTTTCTAGAGACGTATCAGTTCTTGAATGAGCTAGATATCTCCTACCTGCACGTTTTTACCTACTCGGAGAGAGCCAATACGGAAGCGCTGAAAATGGAAAATGCTGTGCCACAAGCCGTAAGAAATAAGCGCTCTAAGATGCTGAGAGGCCTTTCTGAAAAGAAAAAGCGACATTTCTACGAACAGCACATCGATGGACGATATTCGGTGTTGTTTGAAGATGATGTGGAAGATGGCATGATGCACGGATTCACAGAAAACTACATTCGCGTAAGCGCAAAATATGATCCCATCCTGATCAACGAGACCAAGCAAGTGGTACTCAGCCAAATAGGAGAAAATGGTCATATGGAAGTAAATGAATTAGAAGAGCTAGTCGTACACTAAATGAAAATAATCTGCATCGGTCGTAATTACGTGGATCACATCAAGGAACTGGGAAATGAAAGACCAGAGCATCCGGTCATTTTCATGAAACCTGATACTGCCATTCTAAGAGAAAACGCTCCTTTTTACCATCCAGAGTTTTCCAATGACATCCACTACGAATGTGAACTCTTAGTGAAAATCAAGAAAGAAGGAAAGCACATCAAAGCAGAATTTGCTTCTGATTATTATGATGAGATTGGCTTGGGCATTGATTTTACTGCTCGAGATATTCAAGCCAAATCCAAAGAAAAAGGGCTGCCTTGGGAGACGGCAAAAGCGTTTAATAGCTCCGCTCCCATTTCAAATTTCATTTCCAAAAGTGGTCATGACCTTACCAACACCCTCTTTGAGCTAAAGCTCAACGGTAACACTGTTCAATCTGGCGACACTAGCTTGATGCTTTGGCCTGTCGATGAATTGATTGCCTATGTATCTCAATTCTTCACTTTGAAGACTGGTGACATCCTATTCACTGGCACACCTAAAGGTGTTGGACCAGTAAAAATTGGTGACCAACTAGTCGGCACTTTGGCCGGAAAAGAAATGTTCAATTTCGAAATCAAATAATTACCAATTGCCATATCCACACTTCGGACGATATTTTGCCATACGCTACACTCGTTTGAAAAGCCTTCTCTTTTATATAATTCTTCTGATGCAGTTCAGCGCTTTTAGTCAAGTCGCTGAGCCCTCACCAAAATACCTTTTCCCGATCAACCCCGGACAGCAAAACTATCTGGCAGGTACGATGGGAGAATTAAGATCAAGTCATTTTCATGCGGGAATAGATATTAAAACTGGAGGGCGCTCGGGATTACCTGTCTATGCCACTGAAGACGGTTATATCACCCGCATAAGAGTGAATACCGGCGGATACGGACATGCGCTTTACATGGTTCATCCGGATGGACATACATCGGTCTATGGTCATTTGAGCAAGTTCCATCCAGATATAGCGGCCCATGTGCTAGACATGCAATACGCCCGAGAATCTTTCGAAATTCAGCTTTACCCCAAAGCCGATGAATTCGTATTTTCCAAAGGAGACATTATAGGCTATTCTGGAAATACTGGCTCCTCCACAGGTCCGCATTTGCATTTTGAAATCCGTGATAAAAATCAACGAATAATTGATCCATTGAAATTTGGGTTCAGCGAAATCAAAGACAATATCACACCTCAGGTTAAGAAAATAGCTTTTGTCACCTTAGATAGTGAAGCGCGTGTAAATGGCACTTACGGGAGGTTTTCATTCGATGTAATCAAAGCAGACAATACTTACAAAACGACTATTCCAATCTCTTTAGAGGGTAATATTGGTGTTGAGCTTTATGCTTACGATCTCCTAGACGGTGTTTACAACAGAAATGGGATACCAAAAACCACCATGGTGATAAATGCGGACACTGTATTTAGCGAGTTTAAAAATGGACTTTCTTTCAGTAAACAAAGGGACATCCTTGTACACATGGACTTTGGGGCTTACTACCAAGAAGGATTGAAATACAATAAACTTTTCGTAGATGATGGCAATACCAATGACTTCTATGAAGTAACCTCAGATGGGCATTATTTCAGCACAGATCAACAAACGATTAGCATCTACCTTGAAGACAGCTATCAGAATTTGTCTTTCTTTGAAATAGAAGTAAACAAGCGTAAAGTCATCAACAAGCCTGATCCCGAATTTGATAAATTCGAAATCTTTCGTGGGGTCCTTCATTTAAAACAAGCATTTCGTGATGTTGCAAAGCCAGTTCTACTGTACTTCAGCGATGCTGCTACAGCTCTACCCCCCTACAGGCTGGATAAGACAATGGCATATTACACTTGGGACTTAAAAATCGGGCTCCCAGATTCAATCTACTATGGTGGAGAGATTATCCATACAGGGATTTATGGGGAGATCCCATCGGAGACCGCCATGAGTTTTCATAACCATCACATGGATTTGAAATTTGATCGAAATACCCTTTTTGATACGCTTTACCTTCAGTTTCAAAAACGATTTGAGACTGGATCATCTCGAGAGATTTTCTCATTTCCACATGCCAATGTGCCATTGCGTAGTAGCGTTGAAGTCACCTTGAAACCGCAATTCAGCTATAATCAAGAAAACGCCCGTGTCTATACGATAAATGGTAAGTCACTTAGCTATCAAGGAGGAACTTGGGAAGGTGAAAAAATCACTTTCAAGTCATCTAGTTTGGTAGATTTTACGATTGCGCAGGACTCTGTGCCACCAGTTGTACAACTGATCACTTCTAATTCCAGCAATTTAGTTTTCAAAATCACCGATAATCTCTCTGGCATCAAAGAATACAGAGCCACGATGGATGGTGAATTTTTGCTCATGGAACATGAGACGAAAAAAGATCTGATTTCGGCAAAGCGAAAAAACGAAAACATACCACTCAAAGGTGAGTTTATAATTACAGTGATTGACAACACTGGAAATGAAACTGTCTACAACCTAAAACTTTAAAAAATGAAACTAAAAGTTGGTGATAAAGCCCCGAGCATAGAAAGTATAGACCAAGATGGAAATCCGATAAAACTTTCTGATTTCACAGGAAAAAAAATCGTCCTCTACTTCTATCCTAAAGACAACACGCCTGGTTGTACTGCCGAGTCTTGCAACCTGAGAGACAACTATGAATTACTCCAAAAGCAAGGTTATATAGTACTTGGAGTAAGTGGTGACAGTGCCAAGTCCCACAAGAAATTTATAGAGAAATATGAGCTCCCCTTTCCTTTGATAGCAGATGAGGATAAGTCAGTCCATGAAGCTTTTGGCACTTGGGCAGAAAAGCAGATGTATGGAAAGACCTATATGGGAACTGTGAGAACTACTTTCGTCATAGACGAAAATGGAGTGATCTCCGAAATCATCGAAAAGGTGAATACCAAAGACCATACGGCACAGATACTGGGTTAATCCTCAATAT
>CAYGOV010000012.1:140369-148363 GCA_964351625.1 uncultured Marinoscillum sp. | reverse complement strand
TTAGAATATTGACGGAAAAAACCAGCTAGAATTAACTAACAGGTTTTATGCTCCTTTTCTTGGGGCGGGCGGCCAGCTGTTGATTGGACAGGCGTAGCTTCCAAGAACCCTTTGACTTTATAGTGCACAAAAAAACCTGCTAGAGTTAACTAACAGGTTTTGTGCTCCTCTTCTTGGGATCGATCGGACAGGCGCTCCTGCCAAGGACCCTCTGTTTTATAAAGCACAAAAAAACCTGCTAGAATTAACTAACAGGTTTAATGCTCCTCTTCTTGGGCTCGAACCAAGGACCCTCTGATTAACAGTCAGATGCTCTAACCAGCTGAGCTAAAGAGGAATCTACTTCCTAAAAAGGTTTGCAAATGTATACGGCTAGTTTAAATTCTGCAAAGCCTTTCTAGATAAAATTTTAAACTGACTTAATCATTTCAAAAGAGCTTAAAATCAAGCCATTATGTCAGCATAATTAGTAATTTTCATTCAAAAACAGACATAGTGTCATTTTTTAAAGCCGAGTTGTGTGCTGGCACAGAATTCGATTCTTAGCGTTCCAAGTATATGTTAAACTTAAACTCTAAAAAAATGACACTTATAAAGTACAATCCAAACGGTTACAAACCTGCGACTTTTAGCAACTTCGTAGACAAATTTTTCAATGATGATTTTTTTGGCGGTCGAGTGGCCAATTCATTTACTCCACATGTAGATGTTGTTGAAACAGAAAAATCATTCGAATTGGAATTTCATTTACCGGGTATTTCCAAAGAGAATATCAACATTGACTTGAAGAACGATCAGCTTACTGTGAGTGGTGAGCGCAAGTTCGAAAATGAAGAGAACAAAAGAAATTTCAAGAGTGTTGAGAGCTATTATGGCTCATTTTCTCGATCATTTTACCTTCCAGAAAATGTGAATGAAGAAAAGATAGATGCAACCTATAAGGATGGAATATTAAGGTTGGTCTTGCCAAAAGATGAAAAGAAAGAACAGAGAAAGACAATTGCCATTAAGTAATTAAGGAGTGAAAAATTAAACCCGGTGGATCTCCATCGGGTTTTTTTGTTAATCTATGTTAAGTACAAGAATCAATAAGTCATCACCTACGTTAGTTGAGGGTATTGTCTATTATTCGATTTTAAATAACCCATTCATATGAGCACAAGAAAACTTTATTTGAGCATGCTGATCTCTTCTTTTTTAGGAGGGTTCATAGCATTAGGTACATATACAGCAATCAAACCTGATTTGACTCCACTTGCTCAGCAAGTAAGCAACTCTGGGGCACCAGTAAGTTTTACTAATTATGTATTTGACACTACTGATTATGTGGTCCCTCAAGGCTTAAATTTTGTCTTTGCAGCAAAGTCGGCAACACCAGGGGTTGTTCATATTAGAACAAAATACTCTTCTACTCGGAAGAGCGCAGCCTCCCAGCCAATGGAGGAGTTTTTGAAAGAGTATTTTGGTGAACCCTATGATAGAAGAGATGGATCACAAGGGATGGGTGCAGGTTCGGGAGTGATCATTACTTCTGATGGCTACATAGCGACTAATAATCATGTGATCGAAGGTGCTTCAGAAATAGAAGTACTTCTAAATGATAATAGTACATATCCTGCAACCATCATTGGCGTAGACCCAGATACTGATTTGGCGCTAATCAAAGTAGAAGGAACAAACTTGCCTACAGTTGCTTTTGGAGACTCTGAACAAATGCAAATAGGGGAATGGGTTCTCGCAATTGGTAATCCATTCGATTTTAGATCTACGGTAACTGCAGGCATAGTAAGCGCCAAAGCACGAAACATCAATATTTTAGCTAGAAGCGGTAGCAATACTCGAATCGAAGCATTCATTCAGACTGATGCAGCTGTGAATCCCGGTAATAGCGGAGGAGCGCTCGTCAACTTGAAAGGAGAGCTAGTAGGAATCAATACTGCTATCGCTTCACCAACTGGTGCTTTCGCTGGATATTCTTTTGCAGTTCCGGCAACTCTTGTAAAAAAGGTAATCTATGACTTGAAAGATTTTGGAGCGGTGCAGCGACCTCTATTAGGGATTCAAATTGTAGACGTCTCTGCAGAATTAGCCAAAAACGAAAATTTGGATGTGCTAAAGGGTGTATTTGTAGCTCGTGTAAACGAAGGAACTTCTGCACAGGAAGCTGGCCTCCAAGAAAAGGATGTAATCATCGCAATAGATGGAAAGAAAGTTTCAAACGTGGCGCAACTCCAAGAGCAAGTAGCTCTCAATAGACCAGGCGACAATATAGACGTGACTTATATCCGAGATGGTAAGACTAAGACCACCAAAGCAACACTTAAGAACCAATACCTGACCACTGAAATGGTGACAGCTACAAGTACATTTGAGCTAGAAGGTGCGGTGTTGGAGCCAGTTTCTGAGATTTTAAAAAATCAGTACAAAATAAAAGCTGGAGTACAAGTGAAATCTTTGGATAAGGGAAAATGGAAAGATGCTGGGATCGAATCTGGCTTTATCATTACTGAGATTGATCAAAGACCTATCGTAAACCGCGATGATATGGAATCAGCACTGAGAGCGGCCAAAGATCAAGGTGTGCTGATAGAAGGAATTTATCCCAATGGCGAAAAAGCCTATTACGGAATAGGTTGGTAACCTAAATCGAAGATTAGAACTATAGCCATTGGATTTGCATTCAATGGCTATTTTTTTTGATCCTGAATAGATGCCAGATTAATTAGCTTTGCTGGCGAAACAACATTTTTTATACAAACCCCAAAAATTTTCAATGAACACCTCAATCGCAGATATTCAAAAAGTATTAAAAAATCTAGGAATAGAATCCTCTAATCCGGGTGCAGCTATTGGCGGTAAGTGGCTGCCAACTAGAGGCGCTATGATCACCTCATTTTCACCAGCTGATGGTAAGGCTATTGCTGACGTAAGAATGGCTGATGCAGAAGACTATGACAAAGTAGTGAAAGCAGCAGAGGAGGCTTTTTTAACTTGGAAAATGGTGCCAGCACCGCAAAGAGGTGAAATAGTTCGCCAAATTGGTTTGGAGCTGAGAAAGTATAAAGATGATCTGGGTAATCTTGTTTCCTATGAAATGGGTAAGTCGCTTCAAGAAGGACTAGGTGAGGTGCAGGAGATGATTGATATCTGCGACTTTGCTGTTGGTCTTTCTCGCCAGCTATATGGTCTCACCATGCACAGTGAGCGACCGCTACATCGCATGTATGAGCAGTGGCATCCTGTAGGATTGGTTGGTATTATTTCAGCCTTCAATTTTCCAGTAGCTGTATGGGCATGGAACTCAGCATTAGCTTGGGTTTGTGGTGATGTGTGTATCTGGAAGCCTTCAGAAAAAGTCCCACTTTCGGCTATAGCTTGTCAGAAAATCGTTCAGGGTGTTTTTGAGAGAAACAATGTTCATCCAGGAGTATGCGGATTGGTAATTGGAGATGCTGAAATTGGTGAAAAAATGGCCTCAGACAAGCGAGTACCTCTCATTTCTGCTACAGGCTCTACAAGAATGGGTAAAGCGGTAGGACAGGCTGTAGGTGCGCGACTTGGAAAGTCTATACTGGAGCTTGGAGGTAACAATGCTATCATTGTCACAGAAAATGCGGATCTGCAAATCGCGATACCAGGTGCTGTTTTTGGAGCTGTCGGTACGGCAGGTCAGAGATGTACTTCTACAAGAAGACTTATCATTCATGAAAGTATTTATGATGCTTTAAAAGAAAAATTAAAAGCGGCTTATGGCCAATTGAGAATAGGCAATCCATTGGATCAAAACAATCATGTCGGTCCTTTGATTGATAAAGGCGCTGTAGAAATGTACGAGGCAGCCCTTGTGAAAATCAAAGAAGAAGGCGGTAAGCCTGTGATTGCAGGTGAAGTGCTCTCGGGCACTGGATATGAGTCTGGTTGCTACGTGAAACCATCCATTTATGAAGTGAATAATGATTACGAAATAGTTTGTAATGAAACCTTCGCACCGATACTTTATCTGATTAAGTACAAAGACTTATCTGATGCTATTGCCATGCAAAATGCAGTACCGCAAGGACTTTCATCTGCAATAATGACTACAAACATGCGAGAAGCAGAGCTTTTCTTATCTGTGGCTGGTTCTGATTGTGGTATTGCCAATGTGAATATTGGTACTTCGGGAGCGGAAATCGGAGGTGCATTTGGTGGTGAAAAAGAAACTGGTGGTGGTCGAGAATCAGGATCAGATGCTTGGAAAGCCTACATGAGGCGTCAAACAAATACGATCAATTATTCAACTCAGCTACCACTTGCTCAAGGGATCAAGTTTGATTTTTAAAGAACTTCAATGTTGGACTTATTAGAACTTAAAAGCGGTGCGCATAGCACCGCTTTGTCTTTGATTACCATGAAGATTGATCAGCTTCGTAAGGAGCTTGACAACTGTCAGGCTGCTGCTAATAATGAGTCCAAAAGTAGTGCGGGAGATAAGTACGAGACCGGCCGTGCCATGATGCATTTGGAGCAAGGAAAGCTCACTTCCATGCTCAACCAAATATTGAAACAAGAAAAAGTACTACGGGAAATCAATCCCAGCACAAGAAAATCAAAAGTAGAATTAGGTAGTCTTGTGACAACTCAAGAGACTACTTTCTTTATTAGTGTGAGCTTAGGGGTGATTGATACTGAGCCAAAAGTTTTATGTATTTCGCCTGTTTCTCCTTTGGGTCAAGTCATGGAGGGCAAGTCACAGGGAGATGAAGTTACTTTTAACGGCAAAAAATATCTTATCGAGGAGGTTTCTTAACTGCCTACTTTGGCCAAGATTGCTTTAGCATCAAACTTCCCTTTTCCCTCCAAAATGACGTATTCCGTTTTAGGACCTTTGGTTTGGCCATACTTCAGATAAGATCGCCATACATGTTCGGCATACCAATCTGGTTCTTCTTTCCATCTTTTGTCTTCACTCTTTCGTGAGAGGAATAGCTCTTTATCTATTTCCACGAAAAATTTAATATTATAGAGGATGCGAAGGGAAGCTGGATAAAAGGAGAATAAGCCTTCCACTATTTTGACATCCGCTTTCGATTTTTCAACGCTATTAGCCAAATTTTCCCACTTAATTGTGCTTGGACGTTCCCAGTCAGGTACCCCCTCCACTTTCGGCAATGAGATAGTTGGCTTGACAAAATCATCTTGAGAAAATAAGGCTACAGTCTTTCCAGCTTTAACATAATGCGACTTTAGACATTCTGCCAGTGTTGACTTTCCTGCTCTGCTTACGCCTCCTATACCAATGATCATTTATAGTTTTTTTGAAAGGTTAAAAACTTCGAGACGTTGGAATCTCGCTCAATTCTAGCCAATTGGGGAAGTTAAATATACAACACAAATACTATTTACCGCTAAAATCCATAAAGACTAAATCCTTGCTTGGTAAGTATAGAGCTGATAATAGCGACCTTCCTTAGCAATGAGATCATCATGATTACCTCGCTCAGCTATTTGGCCATTTTCAATCACAAGAATTTGAGTAGCTTGTTTTATTGTACTTAGTCTGTGAGCAATCACAAAGGATGTTCTATTCTTCATCAGTCTAGCAAGACTCTCTTGTATAAAACTTTCACTCTCAGTATCAAGATTTGACGTTGCTTCATCCAATATCAATATTCTAGGATCTGCAAGAATTGCTCTTGCTATTGCTATTCTTTGTTTTTGCCCGCCCGAGAGTTTTACTCCACGTTCACCAATAGTTGTCTCTAAGCCATGCTCAAATCGATCGGTGAATTCATTAACATGTGCTGCTTTTACTGCTTGCAAAAGTTGCTCTTCCGTGGCATTAGGTCTTGGAAATAAGATATTATTCCTGATAGTGCCTTCAAATAAGAAGTCATCCTGTAACACTACACCAAGTTTACTTCTGTAGCTAGAAAGAGTGATAGTTTCTAAATCCGAGCCATCAATAGTAATTGTGCCAGAGTCTGGGCTCAAAAAGGACGCAGCAAGGCTGGCGATTGTGGACTTACCAGAACCTGATGTCCCTACCAATGCAGTGACCGATCCAGCTGGAGCTTCAAAACTTATTTCTAACAATACTTTATTTCCATCCTGATAGGAGAAGCTCACCTTATCGAACCTTACATCACCTTTTATGTCCGAAATAGCAGTGATTCTCTTCGTGCCATCATCTTCCTCATCCATATTCATGATTTCCTCGGTCCTATCCAGACCTGCAAAGGCTTCTGTCAATTGACTTCCAATATTGCTCATTTGAACAATTGGTGCGATCATGAAAGCGAGGTATGCAGTAAATGCTACAAAATCACCTATCGTCATCTCACCATTGATGATCATGTATCCACCCATACCCATAATTCCTGTGGTAGCCAATCCCAATAGGAAAGTGGCAGAACTAGTAACTACGCTCGTTGAGGTAAGACTTTTCTTTACATTTTGAAACAGGCGATCAGCACCATCTTCGAACGTTTTTACTTCTTGTTGCTCGGCATTGAAACCTTTGATAACTCGAACTCCATTCAGGGTTTCTGTCAATCGTCCAGTTACCTCAGCATTGAGTTTGCCACGTTCACGGAAAATCGGCCGAATAAAGCTGAAAGCCTTCATTGAGATCACACCAAATATTGATACAGGAACTAACACATATAGTGTCATCCATGGATTGATTCTGATCAAAAGAAATAGGGAGACAATAGCCGTTAAGGACCCACCAACAAGCTGTACTAGTCCTGTGCCAACAAGATTTCGGACACCTTCTACATCTGTCATGATTCGTGAGACCAATTCACCGCTTTTGGTATTATCAAAAAATCTGATGGGTAGATACATTATTTTTCGCTGTACTCGCACCCTCAATTGTGCGATCAAATGCTGGGCTTCAACACTTAATATTCTTGTGAGTAGAAATGACGTTATGGATTGAATCACGATTGCGCCAAGGACAATTACCACGAGCCATTTGAGCATTTCAAGATCCTTATTGACAATGACATCATCAATAAGGTATTTAGTAGATCCAGGGAGCACCAAGCTAGCCGCGCGACTTATTAAAATCAGTACCAGACCTATGGATATCGTTTTTCGTCTTGGCCAGATTATAGTTTTAAAGACATGTCCTAGCGTCACTTTTTGTTTGCTCATAAAGGGAATTTAAGAAGGAAAGCGAGATTAGCTTCCAAAAGTTCTAATTCCTCTACGGATAATGTGAAAAAATGATTTCTTAATCGAGCTCAGTGAGTGATTTAGGTTTGAAATTATCAGAAAATGTCTTGTTGATTGGTTCCATAAGAGCCAGGCTATCCTCAGATACTCGATAGTAAAACGCTAAGTCAATGTTCGCACTCACATCCCAGATATCGCCATTTAATTGACCTGTTATTTGGCCACTTATTATTTCTAAACCTTCAACATTCATACAAAAGCAATACTGAATGAATTCGATTTTTAGTTGATCCAGCTCATCACCTTTCAGATCGAATGATTTTAAACCATTTGGAATTGTGAAGTAAAAACGTTCACTATACTCATCGTCAGCTACCTCTTCACGATCTTCTGCTACATATTCCCTCAAGAACACTAGAGAATCTCCAGTTTTGACAAATGGATAATCAGCCAATAGACTTGCGTTTTGGAAGTAACTAGCAGATACAGTTGAAGAAGTCACACCATCGTCACAGCTGAATAAAAGCCAGCCAATCAATAAAGCCAATACTATATTTTTCATTTTTGAGTGGTTATGCGTTCAAGACACAATTGACACTGTCTTGGTTGCACAAAGTCAATTAAAATAAGAACACGAGTTGCGCAAATTCATTTTTCGGTTAAATTCGCAAACCCTTTGGGTTTTTAGCTTAGCTGGTCGGTCCGCGTTGAATAGAGCACTACGCTGAGTTTGGAGAATAAATAAGGACTCATTTAGCAATGAATGGGGCATTAGCTCAGCTGGTCGGTCCGCGCAGGATAGAGCACCACGCTGGGTTAGTAGAATAAATAAG
>CAYGOV010000012.1:0-140269 GCA_964351625.1 uncultured Marinoscillum sp. | reverse complement strand
AGAATAAATAAGGACTCATTTAGCAATGAATGGGGCATTAGCTCAGCTGGCTAGAGCACCACGCTGGCAGCGTGGGGGTCATCGGTTCGAATCCGATATGCTCCACATTAAGAAACCACCGCAAGTCGGTGGTTTTTTGTTTCAAATCACCCGCCTAAACTTCTTTACATTCTTACTATAATAGTCAATTAGCAGACTCTCCTCTACGACACCTCTGCTTGTGGAGGCGTGGATAAATCGAATTTTATCTTTCTCTACGATGGTGATTAAACCTGTATGGTACCACTTTTCGCCTTTCTGTTTGAATTTGAAGTAGACGATATCTCCTGGTCGGATGGAATCCCAGTTTTTGCTATTCCCAATCTTGGATTGATCTTTGGCTGTTCTTGGCAATGAGACACCTATTGCTGTATAGCAGTTATAAATAAGTCCGGAGCAGTCTATTCCTTTTTTTGAACTTCCTCCATACTTATAAGGTGTGCCAATGTAGTTTTTTGCATAGCCGATCACTTTATCAATATCTTTTTGCTTTCTTCTGGACTGAGCATTTAGGGCAGTAGCTGCGAATGTGAAAAAAGTAATGATGAGTAAGAATCGGTAAAAACTTGTATTCATATCCTGATTGTTTTGTCGCTTTAGTCCATAAATTTAATGCCATATGTGCGGAATCACAGGTTTGTTTGCATTTAACCCGGTAGGTCGGATGAACCTGATGCATCTTGAAGCATCTACCCGTGTATTAGCAAAGCGTGGACCTGATGTTCATGATACATGGTTTGATGATGTAGTAGGTCTTGGCCACCGTAGACTCTCGATATTGGATACGAGCGCAGCAGGGAACCAACCCATGCGAGATGCTTCCGGTCGTTATCACATTGTATTCAATGGTGAAATCTATAATTACAAATTCTTAAGACAGGAATTAGCTCAAAAGGGTGTCTCTTTCCAATCAGATTCAGATACTGAAGTTTTATTGCAGGCGTACATTTTTTGGGGAACAGAGATGCTTCCAAAGCTCAATGGATTTTTTGCGTTTGCTATCTATGATCAGGTGGCTTGCAAAATGTTTATCGCAAGGGATCGCTATGGAATTAAGCCATTACTTTTTTGCAAAACAGACAACAGCGTACTCTTTGCATCTGAAATGAAGTCGCTGCTTTGTTACGGACTAGAGAAGAAGATCAATCAAGAGGCGCTATCACTTTATTTTCAGCTCACTTATATACCGCCACCGCTTTCCATAATCGAAGGTGTAGAAAAGCTTAAGCCAGGTCATTACCTTGAGATAGAAAAAGGCAAAGTGGATCAAAAAAGATACTATAAACTCCCTGATCCAAACGCCACCAAATCATGGGAGCTAAAAAACGCTCAAATGACCTTAGTGGATCGCTTGACGGACTCTGTAAGAGCTAGACTGGTTTCTGATGTCCCTCTTGGTGCATTTTTGAGTGGAGGCATAGATTCATCGATCATTGTTGGCTTGGCCAGCAAGGACGTTCCGAAGTTGAAGACATTTAGTATAGGTTTCAAAGACAATAAGTATTTTGATGAGACAGCTTACGCCAATTTGGTGGCCGATCATTTTGCTACAGATCACCATGTCTTTTCGCTTTCGAATGACGATTTGCTATCAGCCGTTGGTGATGTAGTGGATTACATAGATGAGCCTTTCGCTGATTCTTCGGCTCTTCCAGTTCATATTTTGAGCAAAAAGACCAAAGATCATGTTACTGTTGCTTTGTCTGGTGATGGAGCAGATGAGATGTTTTCTGGATACAATAAGCACTCCGCTTGGCTACATGCGCAGCACCCTGATGCTAAATCCAATATTGCTTCCATCGGTGGACCACTTTGGTCGCTTTTACCAAAGTCTAGAAACAATCGCCTCACAGATACCTTTAGAAAACTTGATCGATTTGCTAAACTCAAAAAATTATCTCTTCAGGAACGTTATTGGTTCTTGGCGTCTTTCATTCAGAAAAGTCAGGTAGATCGACTTTTAGTCAATGCTCCCGATCAAAGTGCTTTCCGCGATGAGCTATTACAAAATATAAAGTCAGGTGATCTTAATGAAGTGCTTTCACTTGATTGCAAGATGGTATTGTCTGGCGACATGCTTCAAAAAGTCGATTTGATGTCAATGGCTAATAGTCTTGAAGTAAGGGTGCCTTTTCTTGATCCTAAAGTGGTTCATTTTGCTTTTGAGTTGGACTCAAAGCTCAAAGCAAATGGCAATAGCAAGAAAATTATTTTGCGAGAAGCTTTTAGAGACATGCTGCCAGAAGAGCTTTACCACAGACCGAAGCATGGGTTTGAGGTGCCATTATTGGATTGGTTTAGAAAGGAAATGAAAGTGGAGCTCGACCAAGTAGTTTTCAATCAATCAACAATTGAAGCGCAGGGAATTTTTCACTGGAAAGAAATCGCCCGAATCAAAAAAAAATTATTCTCCTTTGACCCGGGCGATTCTCATATTTTGGTATGGTCACTTTATGTTTTTCAAAAGTGGCACAAACGATATTTTGTCAATTAGCTTCTACCGCTTCACCCATCCAAGATTTAAACATCCACATGGTCTTTTGTTGAGCATTTATAAGAGCGATCATCATATCTTCTGTTACGCTATCACCGCTTTGATTGGCAAGTTTTTTTACCTTGGTTTCGCGCTGCACCAAATCACTTAATTGTGAATGGATAGCTTTTACAGAGGCTTCGTCATTGGACACATTGGTGTAGACTTTCAGATTAGAATGCTTCAGATAATCTTCAAAAGAATGTAGGGGAGCGCCTCCTATTGTGAGGATTCTCTCCGCTATTTCATCAATATTGGTGAGTGCTTCGGTGTACAACTCTTCGAATTTCACATGAAGCTCAAAGAACCTTTTGCCTTTTATATTCCAGTGAAACCCTCTTGCGTTTTGATAATAAATATGTAAGTCACTTAGGAGCAAATTCAACTCCTCGATAAGTTTTTGAGATGTCATAAAAATCACTTTTGTTTACTTAGTATACAGAAGAGATCAAGATTTTGTTCCGATTGGTTAGCCAAAAAGTAGTCTTCCTGACTAATGGAAAGTACCAATTCGTCCGCTTGAGATTGGAGTTTATTTCGGTTCCTTCTATTTAAAAAATCATACGGGATACGCAAGAGTGCAGCTGGCAGTCGATATTGTAAATTGAGGAAGTCATATTTCATGATTTTATTGACAGAAGCCCTGTTTTGTTCATGATATTCTAGTACCCTATCACTTCCAGCTATACCTTTCATTTCTACTTTGTCAAAATACTTTCCTGCAAGCTTTGAGAGTTGGTCAGCAGTATACTCACGCGTATGCCATGGATTTCTGCTCAAAGTCATTTTGATATTAGGTGTCGAGAGGATGGCTTTCCCACCGGGTTTCAAAACTCGATAGATCTCAGAAAGAAATAATTCATCATTCTGTATATGCTCAATAACCTGAAAGCTTACAACTGTATCAAAACTATTGTCTGGTAATTTGAAAGGAGGGAAAACGCCAGCTTCAAACTGTGCTTGTGGATATTTTCCTCTTAGTCTTTCAATGATTTCTTCGATTTTATCTAAGCCAAGATAACTCTTGGCATTGCCAAGAAGTAACTCAACACCTCTTCCTTCACCACAGCCTAAATCCAGTAGATCTCCCGAAACCATTGGAGCCGCTACATGATATGCTTTCAGCAGGCGTTGGTGAATTGGGTTATCCGAAGGAATCTGATCTGAAGTAATCTCTGTTGTGTAAACACTCATTGACTTAATTTTCAGCAAAGAAACCAAATAATTGCCTAAATTTTCAGCTTATGGGTTTGCGAGGTATTTCGTTTTTGGTTCTAAGTTGGTTAATGAGTTGGCAGGTGCAATCTCTGGATCTCACGCGTGTCAATTTGAGTTACCAGTATGACTTAACAGTTCCAATGCAGTTTGAGCATCGAGTAGTGAGCTCCGAAAGTGGGGTCAAAGTTTTTTTCAAAGTAGAAGGAGACTCTCTTATCAAATGGCGCATGGACCTACTATTGCAGCCAAGCTATGCTTCAGTGGCGCATGATACATTGCGTGCATTTTCGATAGACACTCTTGTGAGTACAACCAAAGAACTTTTCTTAGGAATCACTTTTGATCCTTTGAAGAATTCAATCCTGTTGATTACAATGGCTCAACTAGATATGGGCGTGTATCTTTTGGAAGACATTCAGATAGGGGAGAAGGAAGGATTTTCAGGTATTTATCCTGTAGATAGTGAGGGCCTCCCAATTCTTAAACCTTACGTCACTTCAAATAAAATATCTTATGCAGGTGCAGATTCATTACATGTGTTTGAGTACACGGACAACTTTGAATCCGCCGACCCGCCTATGGGTATGATGCGAATGATTTCGCCTAGTCTAGATATTGACAGTTCTTATTATTTCGCTAGCCAAGAGCCGGCATTCAAGGATTATAGATTTTATCTCATTCAAAAAGATACCCTTTCGCAAGAGGCATTGACCATCCTTAAATGTCCACCATATTTCCCAGAATATAAATCTATTTTAGAACTGGTCGACCCGCTCACCTATATCACAACATCAGAAGAAATAAAATCAATGACAGATGGCTATAGCAAAAAGGCATTTGAGCAGTTCTGGATAGGAACATATGGCACGAAATTCCGAGCCAAGAATGCTATAAAGCTCTATTACGATCGCATTGAGAAAGCCAATCAATTGTTTACGGATTACAAACAAGGTTGGAAAACGGACCGAGGCATGCTCTATATAGTATTTGGACCGCCAGATGTGGTCAAACGAGATGAGCGAACCGAGACTTGGACGTATAGAGATGGTTATGAATTTGAATTCATACGAATTTCAACTCTCTTTGCGCCCTTGATGTATTCACTCAAGCGCAACCGCAAGTACGAAAATCTGTGGTATCAACAAGTAGGCGAAATAAGAAAAGGACTGTGATAGAAAATAAAAAAAATAATGAGGACATGATCTATGGCATACGTGCCGTGATCGAGACCATCAATTCTGGCAAAGACCTTGAAAAAGTATTTGTTCAAAAGGGGCTCAAAAGTGAGTTGATCAAAGAGCTTTTCGCTTTGTTGAATGATCGTCAAATCCCTTTGTCTACTGTTCCCGTTGAGAAGATCAATCACTTTACACGTAAAAATCACCAAGGAGTGGTTGCCTTCCTTTCTCCAGTACAATACCATAAAATAGAGCATGTGCTTCCTGAGGTATTTGAGAATAGAAGGGTGCCTTTGGTTCTGGTACTTGATAGACTTACGGATGTTCGCAATTTTGGAGCGATAGCTAGGACAGCAGACTGCATGGGTGTAGATGCGATTTTGATTCCTACCAAAGGAAGTGTTCAGATCAATGCTGATGCTATAAAAACCTCTGCAGGGGCACTCAATTATATACCAGTTTGTAGAGAATCAAACTTCAAAGAAGCGATTCAGTTCCTAAAAGATTCGGGACTTCAAATTGTAGCAAGTACAGAAAAGGCCGAAACTTATTTTCAAGATATTGACCTCATGGTGCCCACAGCTATAGTGATGGGATCTGAAGATGAAGGTATTTCTTCAGCTATTTTGGCTTTGGCTGATAAAGAAGTGAAAATTCCCCTTTCGGGGAATATTGCTTCCCTCAATGTATCTGTAGCAGCAGCTATGGCGCTCTATGAAGTCAAAAGGCAGCGACTTATATAAGATCCTCGCCTTTTTGATTTTTCACATCGTGCACAAAATCTCGGAAAATATTTGAATCCTCTTTCTTGCATATAAGCAAGATATCTTCAAAATCAGCCACGAGATAACCTTCAAGCTGTTGCGCAAGGATTAGTCTTTTGGTTTTGCTGATGATATAGTTATCTTTCGAATTGTAGGTCATTATGTTGCCTTCCAAGACATTTTCTTGATCGTCCTTTTCTTTTATTTCATGGAGAGCATTCCATGAACCAAGGTCGGACCATCCAAAGTCACCTAGTACTACAAATACGTGCTCCGCTTTTTCCATGATTGCATAATCTATGGAGTTGCTTTTTGAGACTAGGTAAGCACTTTTGATAAATTTCTCTTCTTTCTCCGTGAAGTATATCCCAACTCCTTCTTCGAAGGTTTCAGCGAGCTCTGATTGATAAGTTTCAAGCGCTTTTATGATTGCGGAGGTTTTCCAAACAAAAATTCCTGCGTTCCACACAAAGTCACCACTTGAAACAAATTTTTTCGCAAGTTCAATTTCTGGTTTTTCTGTAAAGGTCTTTACCTTCTTGATTGTCGCATCAGACTCTTCAAACTGGATATAACCATAACCAGTCTCTGGCCTATTGGGCTGTATACCAATGGTGAACAATTTTTCGTTATCGGCATTTTCTACCGCACTATTAATAATGTCGATAAAGGCGCGCTCTTTGAATATTACATGATCAGATGGCAAAATGACCATTACACTATTCGGATCTTTTTCTCTGATTTTATATGCTGCATAAGCTATGCATGGAGCGGTATTGCGCTTAGATGGCTCCAAAAGGATATTATCTTTAGGTAATTCAGGGAGTTGTTCGGCTAGGAGGTCTTTATAAATCTCGTTAGACACTACCCAAATATTTTCGTTAGGCACTTCATTTGAAAACCTATCAAAAGTCATTTGAAGTAAACTTCTACCTGTGCCAAGTACATCCAAAAATTGCTTGGGCTTGTTATTTCTACTGTAAGGCCAGAATCTTGTCCCTGTACCACCAGCCATGATAACTATATGTATGTTGCTCATTTTTTAATGTTTAACTCAGTGCAAATATGTGTCGGCAAAGATAGAAGAACATCAAGAACTCTATTGAAAACAATAAACCCATTAATTTATCTGTTGGATTGGTACTTGAAATAACACGGAATTGATTAATTTATACTTCTGTAGAGAAGCGAATAAAGATGGAGACAGGAACGGATATTAAATTAAGAGATTCACTCAAAAAAGTTTTTGGGTATAGTACTTTTAGAGGTACACAAGAAGAGATCATCCATAGTGTAATGGATGGCAAGGATACCTTCGTCATTATGCCAACAGGAGCAGGGAAGTCTCTGTGCTACCAATTGCCGGCTATTGCAAAAGAGGGGACGGCTATCGTGATTTCACCGTTGATTGCTTTGATGAAGAATCAAGTGGATCAAATGAATGCGGTTGGCGTAAATGCGCGATTTCTCAATAGCAGTCTGACTAAGACGGAGATGACCAAGGTGAAGAGTGAGACGCTGGCAGGAGAGGTTAAGCTGCTATATGTAGCTCCCGAGAGTTTGACGAAAGAAAGTAATATCAATTTCCTGAAGAAAGCAGTAATTTCATTTGTTGCGGTAGATGAGGCTCATTGTATTTCGGAATGGGGTCATGATTTTCGACCTGAATATCGACGGATCAAGTCTATTATCAAGGAGCTTGGTGAAATTTCCATTGTAGCATTGACGGCCACCGCCACGCCCAAAGTCCAACAGGACATTCAAAAGAATTTAGAGATGGATGATGCAGCCATCTTCCAGACTTCTTTCAACAGAACAAACCTAATGTATGAGGTGAAGCCTAAAAAGCAAGCTAAAAAACAACTCATTAGAATTGTCAAAGAGCACAAAGGCGAATCAGGTATTATCTATTGTTTGAGCAGAAAAAAGGTTGAGGAGATAGCTGAGTTCCTAAAAGTAAATGGTGTGAATGTGGCTCCATACCACGCAGGCATGGATAGCCAAGTCAGGATCAAAAATCAGGACGCATTTCTAAATGAAGATGTAGATGTGATCGTAGCAACCATTGCATTTGGAATGGGAATTGATAAGCCAGATGTGCGATTTGTCGTGCATTATGACGTGCCTAAGTCTATAGAAGGATATTATCAGGAAACGGGTAGAGCTGGTAGAGATGGCATCATGAGTAATGTGGTCATGTTCTACAGCTATAATGATATTTTAAAACTCGAAAAATTTTCTAAGGATAAAACAGTAACCGAACGAGAAAACGCGAAGTATCTTTTAGAAGAAATGGCGCTATATGCTGAATCTTCGGTTTGCAGAAGGCGCCAGTTGATGCATTATTTTGGTGAGGATTATAAAGTGGATAACTGTGAAGCATGTGACAATTGTCTGCATCAGCGAGAGCATTTTGATGGAACTTCATTTATCAAGCTTGCCATAGAAGCTGTCATCCAAACTGAAGAACGTTTCGATTTGAGTCACATATCAAAAGTGCTAATTGGTATTAAAACCGAACACGTGCTAAGTTATGGTCATGATAATCTTGCAGTTTTTGCTAAGGGTAGCGACCAAGACGAACATTTTTGGAAATCCATCATAAGACAAACGCTTCTAAGTGATTTTATAGCCAAAGACATTGAACATCCAGGGGTCTTTAAAGCCACCCAAAAGGGTAGAGATTTTCTTGCTGATCCTTTTACAGTTGAACTATACAAAGACCATAAATATGACGAGGAGGGTGAAGAAGAAGAAGTAGAAAGGGAAACCATTAATACTACAGCTTACGACAAAGTCCTTTTTGATATGATCAAAAGCCTTCGCAAGAAGGTAGCTAAGCAATTGGATCTGCCTCCATATGTCATTTTCCAAGATCCATCTATGGAGGAAATGGCCACCATGTATCCCACATCTATGGACGATCTTATTAAGATTGTTGGTGTAGGAGAAAGTAAGGCCAAAAAATTTGGGCAGCCATTTCTCGAAATGATCGAGAAATATGTTGACGAAAATGACATCATCACTGCGTCTGACGTATTGGTAAAGTCTTCTGGAGTCAAGTCCAAAAACAAAATATTGATCATTCAGCAGATCGACCGAAAAGTGGATTTGGAAGAGATTGCCAGCTCCAAAGACATGAAGTATGAGGCGCTTATAGCTGAAATAGAGAATATTTGCTATGGCGGCACTAAGCTCAATCTGGACTATTATATAGATCAGTTGCTTGATGACGATCGTCAAGACGATATCATTGATTACTTCATGAACGCAGAAAGTGATAGTATTGAAGAAGCCATGAAAGAGCTGGAGGAATTTTACTCTGAGGATGAAGTAAGACTGATGCGCATCAAATTCATGTCCGAACACGCGCATTAATCTTCTATTCTCAAATAATATTGTCAGAGACCGTCTATTTTTGGGCGGTCTTTTTTATTGACTAAATAATCGAATTAATGAACGTACTCATCATTGGATCTGGCGGCAGAGAGCATGCCTTTGTGTGGAAAATCAAGCAGAGTCCGCTTTGTGAAAAGTTATTTGTAGCGCCAGGTAATGGTGGCACATCAGAACTTGCCACCAATTTGGACATTGATACTGCAGACGTTGCAGATGTGAGCAAAGTCATAAAAGAAAATAGCGTATCTCTAGTGGTCGTAGGGCCCGAAGTGCCGCTCGTTGCAGGGCTGGTAGACGAGCTGAAAGCAGATCCTACTTTAGTTGATTTATTAATAGTTGGCCCGGGCAAGAGCGGGGCAATATTGGAAGGAAGCAAGGAGTTTGCCAAGGACTTTATGATCAGACATGGAGTGCCTACAGCAGCTGCTCAAACATTTGATGCTTCCAATATTGAACAAGGCTATACTTTTCTTGAAAGCCTAAAGCCTCCATATGTACTCAAAGCAGACGGATTAGCTGCTGGAAAAGGTGTGTTGATTACAGAGGATATCGAAGAGGCCAAAAGAAATCTTGACGATCTCATTCTCAACAAGCGATTTGGGGAGGCTAGTGCCAAGGTTCTTGTCGAAGAGTTTCTGTCAGGAATAGAAGTGTCGGTTTTTGTACTGACTGATGGCAAAGATTATGTCATCCTGCCTGAAGCTAAAGATTATAAGCGAATCGGCGATGGAGACACTGGTCCGAATACCGGTGGAATGGGGGCCATATCTCCAGTCATTTTTGCTGATAAAGATTTTATGCAGCGAGTAGAGCTAGAAGTAGTTCAACCAACCGTAGAAGGTATTCAAAAGGAAGGAATGGACTATGCCGGATTCATTTTCATTGGATTGATGAATTCTGGGGGTAAGCCAAAAGTGATAGAATACAATGTTAGGATGGGCGACCCTGAGACAGAAGTGGTGTTACCAAGAATAAAATCTGATTTAATGGAGCTCCTCATTGCTACTGCAAAAGGGAATTTGTCTAAATATAAATTGGAAATTGAGCCTTTCACAGCAGCGACTGTAGTACTGGTGGCGGGTGGTTATCCTGATGCCTTTGAAAAAGGAAAGGAAATCACCTTTACGTCTCCAATCAAATCCGCCATCACTTTTCATGCTGGCACCACGCAATCCAATGGCAAACTATTTACAAATGGAGGGCGTGTTATGGCTTTGACTGGGCTAGGAAAAAACCTTGGGGAAGCGCTAAGTTCTGCTTACGGAGCTGCTGAAAAAGTACAATGGCAAGACATGAATTATCGAAAGGACATAGGTTTTGATCTGAAAAATCTTGGACAATAATTCATTGATGTGAATTGACACCATCGCGATGCGTTCGTTCCATAATCTTGGTAGATCATTGGTTTAAGAGATCGTATTGATGTCTAACCAAAGAGTCTAAAATCGAGTTGCACTGTAAAGTTCAACTTCAATACTAGTTACTTATATTTACGGATTAACCTAAACAAATTGTAACATGGGATGTGGGTCCTGCGGCACGGCAGCAAGTGAAGATGGGGTGACTTTGGGTTGCAACAGCAATGGCGGTTGTAGTACTGGTGGTTGCAATAAAATGAATGTTTTCGATTGGCTTTCCAATATGGATGCGCCAGTCGTGAGTGATTTTGATATTGTAGAGGTTAGATTCAAAAATGGGCAAAAGGAGTTTTTCCGCAATTCAGAAAAACTAGACCTTACTACCGGTGATGCGGTAATTGTGGATGTACCGAATGGACATCATCTAGGACATGTTTCATTACAGGGTGAGTTGGTTCGCTTACAGATGAAGAAGCGTGGAGTAGCCGTTAATGAAGAAATCAAATCCATCTATAGAGTAGCTACTCAAAAGGATATAGATAAATACCGAGAAGTTAAAAATCGGGAAATGCCAACCCTCTATCGTACGAGAAAGGTGATAGAAGAGCTGAACCTTCAGATGAAACTTACCGATGTGGAATTTCAAGCAGACAATGTTAAAGCTACATTTTTCTACTCAGCAGAAGAGCGCGTTGACTTTAGAGAATTGATTAAGCGTCTCGCAGGAGAGTTCAAGATTCGAGTGGAAATGCGCCAAATAAGTATGCGACAAGAAGCAGGAAGGCTTGGCGGTATTGGTTCATGTGGTCGGGAGTTGTGTTGCTCCACTTGGTTGGGGGAATTCAAAACGGTAGGTACCCAGGCTGCTCGATATCAAAATTTATCGCTCAATCCAGGTAAGCTTTCTGGGCAATGTGGACGGCTCAAATGTTGTCTAAATTATGAGCTTGATACTTATGTGGATGCTCTGAAAGATATTCCCAAGATAGAAAAGCCTTTAGAAACAGATCAAGGGAAAGCACGTCTCCAAAAGACTGATATTTTCAAGAAAATCATGTGGTTCGGATATGAAGGTGAAAATACTTGGTATCCACTGGATGTTGCAAGAGTAAATGAGATTCTAGCACTGAATAAAAGTGGTAAAAAGCCTGTAACACTGGCTGAGGACGAAATAGAGCAAACATCAAATGACGTGAGTCTTAATAGCGACCTTGTAGCAATGGATAAGAAATTTTCTAAAGGCAAACAAAACCCTAAGCGTAAAAAGAATAAAAAGCGCAACTGGAAAAATAAAAGGCAAGGAGAAGGGAAATCAAATAATCCATCATGAGGCAACTAGTCCTTATCACGTTTTTTTTAATTGGTCTGACTGCTTGTGATCCGAATCGCATATTGGATGACAACCAAGATTTTGTGGAGGCATTCTGGCATAAAGACTCAGTAGTCAGTTTTACTTTCGAGATACCAGATATTACCAAACGATATCATATCTACACCAATATTCGCAATGCACAACATTACCCTTTTTATAATCTATACTATCGCTATTCATTGATCGACTCATCAAATCAAGTGATCGTTCAAAAACTGCAGGGTATTGATCTTTTTGATCCCAAAACAGGCGAACCACGTGGTAGTGGATTAGGTGATTTATTCGATCATAGGCAGCTGATTTTGGAAGATTATGCTTTTGCCAACCCTGGTATTTATTCAATATCTTTCGAGCAGTATATGCGACGTGATAGCTTACCATTGATCCTATCGATGGGTGCTAGAGTAGAAATTGCGGAATAACAGGACTACTCAAAAATCAAGAATATATTTCCGGAAATTCTTCTTTGGAGTCTTTTTGATAAATGTCAATCATCCAGACGGTGGATGAATTTGTTGATTTTCTCCTTGGTCTGAGATGGATTTATCCATTGCTCTCTACTGAAAACTTGCATGTAGGGCCAGCGTTTTTCAGAAAAGTGATTTTGTCTGTAACAATGTGCATCTTTTGCGGATAGTGTATCAAAATATAACTCATCATCTGTCAGGATTAGTCCTTTACTCTTTTGAGCACTGCGGATAGTGAGGTCAGAGAATGGCAGTGTTTTCTTAATCTCAAAACCCTCTTCTTTGCCTTCCAATTGCTGACGCAAATACCATGACTGAGCTTGGCTATTATCTTCTTGGCTATCAGGCACCCATTTACCATCACTCACATTTTTGCCGAATTCCAAATAGGCTTTTAAAAGTTTGGGACCTGCCTGAGCTGTGTTATCCGTATTTAGCTGATGAGGTAGAAGACTCGTAACAATATATATCGAGATTTTTGCTCTTGTGATAGCCACATTGAGTCGATTCTCACCACCAGCTTGGTTTAGACTCCCGAAACGGAGCTGAAGCTTACCATTTTTATCTGGGGCATATGCTGTACAAAATATGATAATGTCACGCTCATCACCTTGCACATTTTCAATGTTCTTGACAATAAGAGATTTTGGCGATTGAAAATCACTTTCGTCTTCGGCCTGCTCCAGTAAATCCATTATCAAGCTTTGCTGTGAAGCATTGAATGTCACAACCCCTATCGAAAGGTTTGGGGAAGTGGTGTTCAGTTTTTTTATCAGTTCGATAACTGATTCGGCCTCAATCATGTTGGTATTTTGTTCCCAGATACCATTGACGAGTAAGTAATTAATTGCTGGGGTATTGGTATTAATCACATCAAAACTTGGGAGCAACTTCAGCTTACCATTGTAAAAATATTTGTTCGAAAACTCAATCAATTCAAGTGAATTACTTCTATAGTGTCCTCTTAAGCTAATTTCCGGAAGGTAATGCTTACCTAATGCCAGAAGGGAACTCACTTCAAGTTCTGGCGCCTCAGTCTCCTCTTCTTCCCATCGGACTTGGTAGAGATCGTTTGGTTGCAACTGCTTATCATCCCCAACTATTACTACTTGCGCGCCGCGATACATAGCAGGGATGCCTCTTTCAGCAAAGCATTGTGATGCTTCATCAAAAATTACCAAGTCAAAATTTTGCTCCATTGGGAATATCGCTGATGCGGATTCCGGAGAAGTAAGCCAACATGGTAGAAGTGAAAAGAGCTCTTCATGATACTGAGATATCACCTTACGAATCGGCCATATCTTTCGCTTTTTAGTGACTTGATGATACAATTCTTTGTAAGTGACACGGTTGTTTAGACGATTATAATCAAGGTCTTCATAGGTTCGCTCGCGTGACTTCAACAACAAGATGTCTTGACTTATAGACTGTTTTGTGGCAATTGCGTCACGCAGTTCAGTCGTGTGCTGGTCAAATTCATAGGATGACACACTCCTGAGTATAGGATATTTTGTTTCGATATGATCTATCCAGGCTAGCGCCAGACTATTGTCCAATAGTTTTAGAATAGCTGCTTTATCGGCTTCACCATTTTCGGTGAGTTTGGAAATAAGACGAGTTTCCTCTTCTGAGAAATTTTCTCGTAACTTATGATACGCGACTACCGCATCAAAATCATTGGTGAGTTGCTTTCGCAATTCCTCTGTTTTTTCTTGCCCGAGTAGAATTGCACGGATTTGACCTTCATTGATATATCGAGACCAAATCTGAAGCTGAGTTGGGATTGTTCCTAAAGTATTAGATAGTGATTCTAGTCTTCCGACAAACACCTGCCTTGTTACTCCTTTATAGGAAATAAACTGACCTAGGGTGCGTACTTCATCATGAAGATTCACACATTTCAGGGCAAGTTTTTGATAGAAAAACCAATTCTGAAGATCTATTTTCCGGAAGTTTTTTGGTAAACCGGTTAGCCAAGGGGTTCTTTCTATACGTGTGACGATGTGCTCGTAATTGAGTCGATTGTCAATACGATTGAGTAAGATTTCAAAACCTATGCTGTCACTTTTCAAGTCGTTAGCGACCAGAATTCGTGTAATAAATATTTTATCTGCAGAAAACAGTTTCCAGCGCAACCAGCTAAATGGGTTTTTTCGTGCACGAATAGCTCTTTCTAATGATTCCTGAAATCTGCCCAAAGCATCGGAAGGCAAGGAAGATTCCAATCCATCACCTTTAAAGCATTGCATGGTGTTACGCTCCAAGTTCGAGAGCATCAGAGGATCTTCATCCGTACTCTCCTCCATCATTTTTTGAAAATAGCCATAGACAATGTCATTGTCCAAATTGGTGCGAAGCTGATCTATGGACTCTAAGTTTCGAATAAAAAGTAATGCAGACTCAAAATCAAGTGGTACTTCTGCGAAGCTCTTAGTTGAATTTTTCAATTCATCTTCAAAGGCAGGCACTTCATCAATCAAATCTTTGAGACGAAGTAAATCCTGCATCCCAAACGAACCGAAGGAAGGCCCAGCGGCCCAAAAGTTCGGCTTTTGGGTAAATTTCTGATGGTAATCGAGGTATCTACCCAGTTCACTTTTGAATGCAATAGCCCGCGTATAGTGCAATTCACGATATTGCTGATTGAGAAGAATTGCCGGAGTATCAGGATCAGAGGAGAGATAAAGTTCTTTGATGGATTTGCCACATTCTGTGGTGTCGAATAGAGCGAATTTAAACTCGTCCAATTTCTCTGTGATTTGATCTATGACACGGCTAGTCTGTTGATATTCTCGCTCTAGATTAATTGAATCAAGGCCATAGTTGAGTTTTTTATTGTCATCTACATTATCAATCTGCTTCTGAATCTGTTCAAAAATATCCTTGCGATCATTTTTAAAATCATGTACAAGTCCCACAAAGTCGTTCAACTGAGTCTGCTGGAGCCTTTCAAATACTACATCCAAAGCTGCTTTTTTCTGACAAACAAGTAGCACATTCTTGCCTCGTGCAATGAAATCAGCAATAAGATTGCAGATTAGCTGAGATTTACCTGTGCCTGGAGGTCCTTGTATCACCAAAGAACTGCCACTTTTGACCATATTCAAAGCCTTCTCTTGTGAGGCATCTATCGCAAAAGGGGTGAAGGTGGTTTCTTCCTTTACCTGATCCGAGAAGCGAATTTTTTCGAGACTTTTCTGTGTATCAAAAACCCTAGACTCGAAAAATGAAGAAAGATCTTCAACAGCTTCTTGTTCCAAAAGGCTCATATAATCAGGTACTAGATGTGATCCTGACTGAGGGAATATGCCCAATACGGCCTCAGAATGAAGTTTTAATTCACCTTCCTTATGTACTTTATCAAATTGTTCCTTTTTGGATTGGCGGAACGATACCAGTTGATCCATAAAGAGATCTCGATTGAAATTGATTTCAACATTACTCTTTTTGAGAAGCTGATAGAGCTGAGTTCGGAACTTGGTGATATCAAAGTCTAAATCATTGAGTGAGAGTTCTAGGAGATCTTCTGAGACACTTACCTTATTGAAATGGGCATAAGCCAAAAGAAATGACTTGTTAAATGTGATATTGACTTCTTTCCGAAGTTGAAGATACCATCCGCCTGTTTTTTTGGTAATAGTGGCCGGAAAAAATATTAACGGACAGTTGATGAGCGTACCATCACTCAACTTACCTGATACAAATGGCCAGCCTACATATAAATCTCGAGCGCCGCGCTCTTCAAAAATAAAGGCGTCCATTCGAGCGATTTTTCTCAGTCTTGTACTATTCTTATTGACCGAGCTATCTCTAGGATCAATTTCATCGCAAAGCTTTACCTCACCACCTTTGCCTATCAGTCCCGAAATCTTAGAAAAGCTAGGTTCATTTTCTGCAAAATCTAACTCATGCAGATCCAAAAATTGGTCTGCAAGTAGCTTGAGCAGCAGAAGAGATCGGTTGTTACCAGAAAGGTTGGTGAGTCTCCGAAGATAAGACTGTAAAATATGCTCCATAGGGTGCAATCACGGAAAAATGGAAAGGTAGGGATATATTTTTTGATATAAACTGTCGTCTATGATCTTTATAAACCTAATCTGCTCAACAGAATCATAGCCCCCTATCTGTGATCTATAGTTGAAAATCACCTTGGCCAGATTGTAGTCAATATATGGATGACGAGTTAGATGTTTCAATGAATCTGTGTTAAGATTTATTTTTCTAATTCTACTATCAAGTACTATTCTCTTATTTAGCTCGGTAAGAACATCCTCAGATAAACCGTATACTTCTGAAAGTTGATTTGCATTTTGAAAGCCTCCAAGATTGTCTCGGTAATCAATGATACGCTTAGATAGTTTGGTGCCGATTCCACGAATGTCCATCAATTCATAAGCCTCGGCAGTATTTATGAAAATTGGAAGTGGTGCTGTCGAAGCTTCCTCTTTTGGAGTTTCTGGTTTTTTGGTGGTGATAAGTTTTTCTTCTAAAACCAACTCATCCGGAAGCTCTATATACTGCCAAAGTTCATCTACTCTAGATGACGATATCCCATAGATGCGCTTTAGGTCCGCCTTTATTTTTAGTTGACCACCACTTTCGCGGTAGTTAAGGAGGTTGCTAACACTCCTTTCATTGAAGCCAAGCGCTAACAAATTTTCCTTGGAGGCAGTATTTGGGTTAAACTTAAAATTTTCAAACTTAGGTTCTTCCTTGCTTGCCTTAGCTTTTTTCTCTTTTAGAGATAAGGCACTTGCCAATTCTGCTGACCATGCCTGCATTTTGAGAGAGTCAGATTCGAATTTGTAAGAGTGATGAGTGGAGTAGTTTAAATAGACCTTTGGAAGAATAGCTACCGAAACGATAATTAGTATGAGTACAATGGTTCCATTGGCTTCTGTTTTAGAGAAACCAAGTGAGTCCATAATCCATTGCCTAAGAAATCTCATCATATACCGCTACTTACAAACAAGATAAATAGTTTTTTATGATATATCTCATGTGGGAAGTTTCAATGAGTAGGTTATTTTTGCCCTCACTTAAAAAAGACCGGTTTCTTCGACGCATGCAAAAGCATTTTAAGGCCATAGGAATTTCTTACAAAAATACTTCTCTCGAAGTTCGAGAATCCGTGGCGTTTGATGAAACCCAGACCAAGCAATTTCTCGGTAGCGTGCGTGAGCTTACAGGTATAGAAGAAGCTTTGCTGGTTTCTACATGCAACCGTACAGAGTTGTATTATTATGCTAATAAAGATTGGAATAGAGAATTAGCAAGACTGATTGATGTATTTCATTCAAATGACGCTCAATTATTTTCAAAGCATTGCGTCATTTACAATCATGACGAAGCGCTAAATCAGCTATTCAAAGTGTCGCTTGGTTTGGAGTCCATGGTTCTTGGTGATATTCAAATAAGCAATCAAATAAAGAAGTCTTACCAGTGGACAGCAGATGAGCAAATGGCTGGTCCATTTTTGCACCGATTGCTTCACACGATATTTTATACAAATAAACGAGCTGTCCAAGAAACGAGTATTCATGATGGTACTGCTTCTGTAGCTTCAGCTGCAGTAGATCTGGCCAATAAGTTCATGATGAATTATGTAAGTCCGAAAGTGCTTGTAGTAGGGCTCGGTGAGATTGGACAAAACGTAGCAGAAAACTTAAAGGGCACTTCAGCACAGGTGACATTGGTAAACAGAAGTTTCGAAAAGACTCAAAAGTTGGCTGATGAGTTGTCATTTGAATCACGAAGATTTGAAGATCTCAATGCTCTCATCAATGATGCGCATATCGTAATCAGTGCTGTACAAGCTGAGACGCCAGTTATAACTTCAGAAATGATACGGGAAAGTGGTGTTCCACGTCTTTTTATTGACTTATCGGTTCCTCGCAGTATTGATAATTCATTGGAAACATTACCAGGGGTTTTGCTATACAATGTCGATCAACTTGAAGAAAAGACTGCCTCGGCTTTGCTGAAAAGAGATGCGGCTGTTACAGAAGTGCAGATGATCCTTGAAAAAAGTATTGAGGAGTTTAACAATTGGGCTCAAGAGATGGAAGTAAGCCCTGCCATCAAGAAATTTAAAAATGCTCTTGAGGAGATTCGTAAAGAGGAACTCTCTAGATACCTTGAAAAAGCAGATGCTGAGCAGATCAAATTGCTTGAAGATGCAACCAAGAGTATGATGCAGAGAGTCATCAAATTACCTGTGCTGCAACTTAAAGCTGCATGCAAACGTGGTGAGGCTGACCAACTAGTAGGTCTTCTTAATGACTTATTCAACCTTGAAAAGGAAGAAACTAAATCTTCTAAATAGTCTTCCTATTTACCCTTTCCTATATTTGGCGAATGCTTAAAACATACCTTTTACTGGGATGTATACTAGTTTGCTTTTCTGTCCAAGCGGATGAGTTTAAGATTATTAATTCAGAAGGATTTCAGGGATTAGCCAACAGCAAAGGGGAGGTTCTGGTACCTGCGGTATATGAACAATTGGGCTGGTCTGACGGACAAGCTTCTGTCGTTTCAGAGTCCATAGGCTATAGAGAGAATGGAAGATGGGGACTGATAAATGTCAGGACTAAAAAGCTCACCTCTGCCAAATATGTAATTCTCGAACCTTTCAATGAATCACTTTTTGAAGCGGGCATAGAGGGAAAATTCACGAATATCATTTATCGAGGACTAATAGATAATCAATCAAAAGTCCACTTAAACTTCGATTATTATACGATTTCACTTTTAAACGCTAGACTTTGGGTTGTTTCTAAGTATGAATCCAAAAGGTTGAATTTTGGCGTGTACTCAGATGAAAATATGCCCATAGTGCCTGTGCTTTATCGTTCGATATCCTCGCTTGGCAACTTCATAGAAGTAGAAAATCATCAAAGAAAGCATCAGCTTTTTGATCCATCAGGTAAAGCAGTTTTAGCGAGATGGATAGATGCAGTTGCTTTTTTGGAAGATGGAATAATGCTTCAAGACCAAGGATATTTTGGTGAGATAGATCAAAGTGGTAGAGAGATTTGGCCAATCGAGCTGAAGTCAATAGCCAATGGAGTTCCAGTTTATTTCCCTCAATGGGAGATTAAATTAGAAGATGAAAAGACTGGTTTTAAGTTTCGATGCGACTCTATCGTATATGAGAAATCTTCAGATTTGTTGATTGCTCATGTCAATAATGCCACGCATATTCTGGCTGTTAGTCAGAGTCTTTTCCAAGACCAACAGCATACACTTAAGTATTTAGGGAAAGGATTTCTTGTCACTCAAAACAACAACTTTGGCACATGGGGGATCTATAAAACTGATGGTCGTGAGATTGCTACAGGATTTGATTCTGTGTACGTGGATGATAATTTCTTTTATGGTTTAGGCCGAGATGGATGGGATGTATACAACCTCTTTGGAAGAAAGCTCAATGAGCGGCCACTGGACAAGGTTGGGCAATCTCATGCTGGATTTATTCCTTATGCAAAAAACGGATATTGGGGATGGCTAGATTTTCAGGGCAACAAAACCATTTTAAATCGATATGATAATGTGCTGCCTACCAAAGAATCAGATCATTTTCTTGCCAATAACTATGGAATGTGGGGAGTGATGTCTTTCGCTGATGAGTGGGTAATAATGCCTCGATATGACACTCTTTTCATTTATCAAGACTTCTATATTGGCAGTAAAAATAGCGCACATTTTGTGCTCGACCAAAAGGGTAATCTCCTTCATCAATTGCCCTACGAGATTGAGATAGATGATTTTTTGTTGATTAAGGACTATCAACAAAAGGGTCTTTTAACGACTCTGGGGGCTTATATCTATCCCGAATTCAGTGAAGTAAAAAGGGTTGGAGATTATTATGTACTCAAGCGAGATGAACATATTAAACTCATAGATGCGTCTGGTAGATCCATAATAGAATATTCTGCCGGAGTACAGGATGTGCTCTCTCAGGCACACGGGTATTTTCATATAATCAAAGATGATAGGCATGGCTTTATGAATATGGACGCCAAGCTTCGGATAGCCAACAGATATGACTCTGCGGTATTTTTCAATGAAGGATTAGCTCCGATCAAACTAATGGGAAAATGGGGATTTGTAGATGAGAATGAAACTTTGGTCATTCAGCCCTATTATGAATATTCAAGCACTTTTGAGCAAGGATTGGCAATCATTGCCACTACAGAAGGTTATGGCCTTATTGATAAAAAAGGCCATGAGGTGGTTGCTAGTAATTGGGTTGCAATAAGCCGACTTAGCACTGGAAATTATCTCTTATTAGATGGTGACAATAAATATGGCTTAGCAAATGCAAGTGGAAAAATACTCCTTGGTCCCAACTATGATCGACTTGTAGATACGGACAAAGGACTCATCATTGCTACTCGATATGGAAAAGTTGGTGTGCTTGACTATAGTGGAAAGACTCAGCTACCCTTCAAATATGATGATGTGCACATCTCAGGAGACTATTATCTGCTAAAACTATCAGATCAGTAGACTTCCAAAGAAGTTAACGATTCCACATTGATGTGTTTTCGCAATACCTCAGATACTTGAGCAGGATGCATAGTATCAAGAGTATTGAGAAAATCATCAAAATAGCCTTCTGATAGTCCTGCTTGTATATGGCCTTTTATCATGTCGTGAGAAGAGAAAGGGGACCCAAATGATGAAAGAAACTTCCCTTTGAGATAGTTAATAACCATTTTAAATTCTCCAGCAGATGGTGGCTCGCTTTGAAGCAGCTCAATTTCACGTTTGATTTCTTGCTGAGCCAAGGACATTTTGTCTTTCAACACCTCAGAACTCACAGACCAATAGGAGCCTTCTGATAAGTGTAACATCCCAGAGTGAATACCATAGGTAAGGCCCTTTTCTTCTCTGATATTTTTCATCAATCTTGATCCAAAAAATCCTCCTAGCAATTCATTTGCAACTTTGAACTGGTGAATATCTGTATGGTTTCGATTGATAGAATGGCAGCCAATCCGAATGCTCGCTTGAGTGGTATCTTCCCTTGTGAGACTTTTAGAGTCGATTTGGTCAAAATCAACAGATCTTCTTATAGGCGCATCGATGAATGCTATATCTTTGAAAGCTCTGTTCACTTCCTCAATTTCCACTTCAGTGATCAAACCCGTGATGAAAACGGTAGGTTTAAAAGTCAGAAGACTTCTCGCCTCAAGAAGACTTTCTTTGGTGATCGCATTTACCATTTCAGCCTCGATCAACTGTCCATAAGGATGGCTTTTGCCAAATAGCATTTGGCGAAAGATCAAATTGGCGTAAGCGTTGTTTCTTGCGTGTTGCTGTTTGATTTGCTCGAGACGTATCGTTTTCAGTGTGTTAATTTCCTTTTCAGGAAAAATGGGGATTGCTATCATTTCAGCCAATAGGCTGATCAACTTAGGAAAAAATCTATTCAGGGTATAAAGCTTTATGGAGACATTATCCAGGGAAGGAGTGATCTCCAAGTAGCTGCCGTGGTGATCTAAAAGCTCAGCAATTTCTTCAGAATTGTGTTTTTCAGTGCCTTCCTGGATCATCTTGAATAGCATAAATGCCAATCCAGGTACAGGCTCTTCCCATCTCCCAACAGGAAACACCATCTCGAAAAGGACTACAGGCTGTTCTCCTAGATTGAGAATATTCATCTCAATATCTCCAACATTGATTCTCTCGACTGTCGGAAAATTAGGTCTAGTAATGGTAGAAGCCGCTGGGGCTACTGATCTGTTTAGCATTAATTAAGGGTAGGCTCTTCGTTTTTAGTGTCGAAGCTAAATACAAATGAAAGTCTCAAAGTATCTCCAAGTGGGTGATTGACTTCTCTTGGAACGAGGTAAGAGAAATCAAGACCAAAAACTTGATATTTGAAACCAAGTCCTGCTGTGAAGTACTTTCTATCACCTTTGTTTGCATGCTCATGGAAATAACCCACGCGTACAGCAAAGGCTTCCCGATAGCGATATTCCAAGCCTGTGGAAATCATGACTTCTTGTATTTCCTCACGGAAGCCATTTGGCGCATCACCGAATGAACCGAAAGTACCACTTAGCAAAGGTCTATTTGGGTCCTTACCTTTGGCGATTTTTGGGTCACCATTAGCATCTGTCACAAACTCGCCATTTGCATCTAGCTCATATTGTGGAGGTGTAGGTACCATTAGTTTGTTGAAGTCAAGCAACAGTGTAATACTATTATAAGGATCAATTTCTGATTTAAAAGCTCCACCTAATCGAAGATTCGTTGGAATAAAATCTTCATTGGAGTCGTTGCTATAAGTGATTTTTCGTCCAAAGTTTGACATGTGAGCGCCAAAGGATAGATCCGAATTTCTTCCACCGACGACCAACTCTTTCGTATAATAAAATCCCAAATCAATTGCTATAGATCGACCTGGTTTGGCATCTGGCGCACCAGTGATATTTCCAGACAGGTTGGAAGAAATGTAGCGACCAGTTAGTCCAACACCTATATTTTCAGAAAGCTTTCTAGAGTAGGTCACATCAATAGCCGTTTCGCGAGGATTTTCTAGGCCGATTGGATCTCCTTGCGAATCTGTCAATTGAATTTCACCCAAATCAAAATATCTTAAGGAAGCTCCAATCGTTTCGATTCTGTTCAGTTTCTTATGAAACGTCAAATAATTGAGAGACATATCATCAACAATATTGCCCAGCCAAGGTGAATAGGAGTATGAAAAACCCATATCATCTTCTATGAAAGCAAGCTTTCCATTATTCCAATGAATACTGTATTCATCAGGCGAGGAGGCTACTCCAGCGTCACCCATTGCAGCGCCACGGCTATCAGGAGCGAAGCTTACGAATGGTACGGCAACAGTGATCGGATTTCTTGAGCTGTCCTGACCAGAGATATAAGCAGACTGGGTATTTCCAATAAATGGTGTTGCTACCAGTATTGTCCAAAAGAACAGCTTGAAATATTGACTCATTCTCGTTTTTTTAAAGTTCGCAAAGATAATTAATTAATGATAATGAGGCGCTTAGTGACTTCATTTGTAGCACCATCCAACGTACTTTTCACCTGTAGTCTATAAAGATAAATCCCCTTTTGTAAAGGCGCTCCATGATTATTGGAAAGGTTGATGTCCAGATAGTCAACCACCCTTGGACTACTGTCTATTTGATAATCTATCTTTCTCACCACACTCCCCTCCATATTGTAAATAGACAATATTACTTCCAGACCTTCATCTTCACGATCATGTTCAAACTTAAATGTTGTTGCTCCTGACGCAGGGGCTGGGTTCGGATAGTTCAATACATTGTACAATCGGAGAATCGGTTTTTCAGATACATTGAATTCAACTGTAAATTCAGCTGGATTATTGTGTGCATCAGCCACTTTCAGTGTTGCAGTGTAGTTGCCGGGTTCAAGGTTTTGTAGAGGAAATAGGACTGTCCCTTTTTGGTAGGTGTTCTTATTGGCCGTGTAAAACTCATTAATATTCAGTGGCTCTTCTTCGTTCAGTTGCAAAGTAAGTCCTTGGCTGAAGCCATTATTGGAGATGTTTATACCACTTTCGTCCGAAAGTTGGACAATCAATAAGCTGCTAGTTCCTACCGTGCCACCATGTCTGAAACTTTCATCATTCAGATAAAGCGTAGCGCTTGGAGGAACATTGTCTGCAGGCGATATTGCTGTACCACCCAGTACAAAATTTCGAGATGCCCCAGAAGCATCAATTCCTACATTATCATTCCAAGCATACATTGTCAATTTGCCCGATTTGTACTTGTATGATATGTTTTTTGGAAGTACAAAGTGGCTCTCAAAAATCCCATCGGTCACAGATAAATTACCTCTGAAGAGTAAGTTGGTTTGGTCTTCATATTTAAAGGGGTCATTTCCTTGGCCAAGGGTGACTTTTTCTTGCGGCATATCCCATAAGGTAATCACGGCATCCCCGTTGAAATCACTTAGCAATGTGCCATTAGAGACTACTTGGCCCGAAATCGTGTAATTCTCAAGTGCACTCAGCGTATCCATGGATGAAGCTAATTGGTCAAAGGTGATTTCATATTCAGGATAATTCAACGAAAGCATTGGGTCCCCTAGCAGTGCGAAATTCCTGTTAATTGGGCCATTCAAACTAGCATTTTTAGTAAGTTTTATCACATCACCAAGTCTCGGATGCTTGTCATTCACTTTCGTAAATAGGTTTTCATGCAAAGCTTGATTCAAAGGAAAATTGGTATTAGCATATACAGGACGTGTAGTCGTCAAAAGTGCGATAGCTCCACCATTCGGATTTAGCAGTAATCTTTCCGCTCCAGAAACAACTATCGGACTATCATACTTTCCAAACTCGCATGTAGCAGTAATGAAAAGCGGAAGTTTATGGCGATTGGTGAATTCTCTGATTGCATTGAGTGAGATAATATTTTCTTGTGTTAGCTGGCTTTCATTGCCATGGCCCATATAGTTGAACATGAACACACCGTCTTTGATGGTGTTGTTCATTGCATTAATCGCCGTTTCAGGTTTGTCTTGATCGTAAATGTCCAAATAGAGTTTTTTTGCACTGTACTCTATCGCTAGCGTATCTACGATTTTGAAAAAAGCCTCAGCATGTTTCATGTGTGTTTCATTGTCACCGTCATCAGAAAAGTAAGCGAGCTGATTGCGCCATTTTCCATAAGCTTGAGGTGCTGTTTTATACCGAATGATTTTGTCTACAAGATCTGCAGCTTCTTGGGTGCTCTTTGCTGGCAAGCGTCCAACACCAATCTCCATTGTATGGTCAATATAAGGCACGATATATTCTGAGGCATTTACGCGCCTAATACCTTCAAACCACTCTCCCTCGTCTTCCTCAAAAAAACCAAAATAGTCATCTGACGAATGACTGTATATATTATGAGAGGATTCGATGGATTCATAAACAGGCACATAATTGGTATTGACAGCAAGTCTGTCTTTATAATCAAAGGATGCATCGCCAAAAAGTGTCGCATACTTGAGCGAGCCATTCAAATAGCAATATCTCAAAAAATCTCTTATTGCCGTGATGTCTTGTCGACCAGCTGAAAACTCATTATAAACTTGGTCAGTTGTAACTACACCCACAGATAAGCCCGAATGAGTATTGTGAAAGTGAGCCAGCCTTTTGGCTTGAGCCAAGAAGTCTTTGTGAGTGATGATGATCCCGTCATTGATACTAAGTGCCTTAATGTTTTGATTAGGAATATCCCCAACGAAAGTGGGAGTAGGAAAATCATTGCCATTGAAGACTACCGCTAGCTTACTACTATTTGGCAAAGTGAAAGATGCATTATTCCCATTCATTTGAGGGAGTACTTCATTCGGATTCAAAGGGTCAGCTAAAGACCAAATATGTGCATTTGTTTCCCAATTGGATATTTCAAATGAAGTTGGACTTGTAGCGGACAGACGGATGATGTGTTGATTTTCCTCAATTAAAGAAAGAGAGCGCAGGATCACTAAAGTGAAATAATCCAAGTACCCAATCGAAGTATCCACACCAGATGCAGCATTGAAATTCAATGTAAGCGCTACTGCGTTTCCTGAGATGTTCGTTTGAAATGTCCCAGTACCATATTTGATTTTTTCATTGTAAACATCCCTTGGAACAGGGTCCATTATTATATTTCCAATGGTATTTCCATTGATGGATACATCCATAGAACATTCTGCCTCAGAGTTAGAAGCTAGTCGCAAATTGCAGACAACCTCACCGACTATTCCAGACTTAGTATAATTAAAGCTTCGTTGCTTATTTTGACTTCTTCGGAAACTTTCCCCTACCCACTGTCTCCCAGACCTTAGTTGATTCTCCAAGTCTTCTTCATGACTGATATAATCCCAATAATTTGTTGCTGGAGATCCCTGTAGCGGCTGTGATGCCTCAGCACTTATTCTTCTTCCCGTTTCACTACCTGTAGTTATGAAATAGTAGATTTCATCCGCATAGACATTGTTTTCATGAATTGGGTTTCCATTCTCATCAAAACTGAAATTATCTGGACCTTCGGAATAGAAGAGAAAATAATCATCTGTGTCAAATTTTCCATCACTCTCGCCCACTGCCATGATTGGTATTTCAACCGGATCATTTGGTCTATAAATGGCATTTGGTTGTGGGAGCATTCCCGGAATCGTTCCGAAAACCTTAAGTGTTTTTGGGTCAAAACCCGCATCAATCCCAATCTGCTTTACAAGCAAATCTCGGTTGAGTTTATAAACGCCAGCTTCTTTTACGCCTATCTTATACCATTTACCACTATTCAATACACTCTGGGCAGTGCTTGACAATACGATGATTAGGGTTAGGAAAGTGATAATGCTTTTCATCAATCAGTTCAACGGGAGGAGGAATCGAAAATTATAACCAGTGGGGGTTAAACATGGTTTTTCTTGGTAAAATTCCCAATAATGGAGAGGAAGATGTAGCAAGGAATTATAAAAGGTATCGCAGACAACTTGAAAAATCCTAAAAGCACTAAACTGATTATTATAAGGGTAAATCTTAATTCATTGGTTTTCCAACTATATGTTTTGAATTTGAGAGCTATCAATGGAAGCTCTGATACAAGCAGTAGCGAGGTAGCCAAAGCTATGAGCATCAATACCCTATAGTCTAGAAATATATCGCTTGGCAGGAGCACAAGTGATGTGATGAAAATAGCATTTGCAGGAGTGGGTAGCCCAATGAATTGCTCAGATTGCCTCGTGTCTACATTAAATTTTGCGAGCCTGATAGCCGAAAAGACCACCACAATCAACCCGAAAAATTTCAACAAATAAGAGGGTGGATAGGTGCTATCCATCGCCATGACCAAGTAAAAAGCTGGCAATACTCCAAAAGAAACTAAATCAGCCAATGAGTCCAGTTCTTTCCCGATTGGTGATTGTACCTTCAAACCGCGAGCAGCTAATCCATCAAAAAAATCAAAAAAAGCAGCCAATAGTACGAAATAGATTGCGTGCTTGTAATCGCCTCTTATAACTATGAAGCACCCCACAGATCCCGCGATCAGATTAAGGCATGTTATTGCGTTTGGTATGTGCCTTTTCATCCTTTTATAAATGGGTTGGTTCTTTTTTCGTCACCGATGGTAGTCTCTGGCCCATGCCCAGGATAGACTACTGTGGCATTCGGAAGGACGTATACCTTGTTCTTTATGTTGTCCAAAAGCTGCTGATGATTACCTCCAGGTAGATCTGTGCGCCCAATACTTCCTTTGAAAAGCACATCTCCTCCTATCAAAGTCCCAGAAGTCTCGTGCAAATACATAAGGTGACCAGGTGAATGCCCAGGTACTAGTATTGCTGACAATGAAGTGCTCCCAAAATTGATAATGTCTGTCTCTTCCAAAAGCTTTTCAGGGATCGCCTCCGTATATTTTTGAATGCCCCATTGTGGAGCATATGCAGTAACTGACCGCAACACTTCCAATTCACCTTTTGGTATCCAAAGTGGGCAATTGAAATATTCCTTCAAATAAGCATTGCCAAGGACGTGATCAATATGACAGTGGGTGTTTACAATCGCTTGGATTTTCAGCTCATTGTCTTTGATTAAACTGACAATTTCTTCTATCTCATAGTGTTCGTAGCATCCCGGATCTACAATGATAGCTTCTTTGGTATCATCCCAAAGCAAGTAGGTGTTCTCATAGAAAGGATTGAAAACGAATGATTTTATTTCCATAGGTATTGAGCCTGAATCTCGATGTATGGTGCAAATTTGTGCAAAATAAGTCAAGCGAATTGTGAATGTAGCGTATTTGATTGTTGGACAAGGGATAGCTGGTAGTTTGCTTGCTTATGAGCTGCACAAGTCCGGCAAGCGTGTTTTTATTCTCAATGAAGAAAAGGAAAACACTTCTTCAAATAAGGCTGCTGGGATTTATAATCCAATTACAGGTCGCAAAATGGTGAAGACTTGGATGGCAGATGAGCTCTTCGAGTTGTTAGAGCCGTATTATTCAGGTTTAGAAAACGAGCTTTCCGCAAGATTTCTTTATCCAAAGCCAATCTATCGCCCTTTTTACAATTATGAAGAGCAGAATGATTGGTCTGCCAAAGTTAATGAGCCAGGATATGCGTCGTTTATTCAAGATTTTCACACAAAAAGCCAAGGTGTTGAAGGTGTGATTGACCCAGTTGGAGGATTAATGCTGAAGAATTCGGGGTTTGTGCATTTACCGGAAATGATAAAATCTATAAGAAATTATTTCATGGATTTGGGGTTATACCATTCCGAGGTGTTTTCGTTTGACAAACTCAAGATGACAGGAACTTCTTTGACGTATGGGGATTTTGGAGCAGAAAAAGTGATCTTTTGCGAGGGTCCTGATGTGATGAAAAATCCATTTTGGTCGGAATTGCCTTTTCGATTAGTAAAGGGGGAAATATTGAAGATAGATGCTGATTTATCAAAGGACACGATTTTGAATAGGGGAGTTTTTGTTTTGCCAAAGGATGGTCTCTTTCATGTTGGGTCAACGTATGATCATAAGACATTGGATTTTGAGCCTTCAGCGGAAGGGATTAGCCAGTTACAGGATCGTTTGACAAAACTTTTTGACGCATCATATACTATAGTAGGATCTACTGCTGGTGTGCGACCAGCTACTTTTGATCGACGACCTTTTATGGGTTTTCATCCTGAAAATGAACAGATTGGTATCTTTAATGGTTTTGGCACTAAAGGCGTTTCACTCGTACCGTATTTCGCTCGTCATTTTGTAAATTACCTGAACGGAACGAGCGCCTTATCCGAGGACATAGACGTCAAAAGATGTATTAAATGAGAGGATTTATACTCACATTAATTTTGGTGATTTTCACTACAGTTTCTGCTGTAGCGCAGTATTACCATACCCCTTTTGGTCACAACCGGATCCAGTATAAGAATTTCGAATGGTACTATTACACTACCAATAACTTCGAAGTTTACTACTACCCAGGTGGACATGAATATGCTGAGCAAGCACTTCAATTTTTAGAGAAAGAGTTCACTGAGATTACAGATATACTTGGTTACGCACCCTACACAAAAACCAAGATTTTCATTTACAACTCTATGCAGGAGTTGCAACAAAGTAATATTGGTATCGGCGGTGATGTATTTACAATTGGTGGAAAGACAGACTTTGTGAAGCTTCAGGTAGAGCTAGCCTATCCTGACAATTCTTTTCTATTCAAAAAGGAAATCATACATCAGCTTTCATATATCCTCATTAACGATATGATGTTTGGCGGAAGCCTAGCCGAAATCTTCCAAAATTCTTATCTACTATCCCTCCCAAGATGGTTTATCGGTGGTGCTTCGAGATATCTGGCATATGAGTGGTCACAAGACATGGATGACTATGTACGTGATTACCTCTCACGAAAAAAGATCAATAAGCTCGTACGTATACAGGATGAAGATGCTGATATCATTGGTCAATCTATTTGGAATTATATAGCCGTGAGATATGGTCCAAGCAGTATCTCAAATATCCTGAATCTGACGAGAATTATCAGGAATGAAGAAAATAGTATTTCTAGTACTCTAGGGATCACTTTCAAAGACTTCCTGAGTGATTGGCAAAATTACTATTTGCAGCAGAGCACTGAGATCAATGAAAATTATAGGGAAGCGAGCGATGATGATATCATAGCTGGATATCGGAGCAGTGATGTAACATTATCCAATGTGAAAATGAGCGCTGATGGTGAACGAGTGGCGTATTCCTATCATAAGGATGGTAAATATGAGGTGCGCGTAGTTGACTTAAATACAGGCCGGGAAGATGTGGTGGTACGTGGTGGTTATTTGATCAATAACCAACAGGTGAATTTTCATTTGCCGCTTACAGATTGGCAAGACAATCAAACATTGGGAGTGGTGCTTTACAAAAGGGGCTCATTATTTCTCAATACATACAATCTGGAAACTGGTGAGCGCTTTCAAAAGGAACTGACGCGTTTCAGGCAGGTAGGGAGTTTTTGCTTCAATGACAATGGTAAACTCGCTGTAATCAGTGGAGATGTAGACGGCCAGAACGATCTCTTCTTGATTAGTATGAGGAGGAATGCGTTAAAGCGCATCACCAATGATTTGTATGATGATATAGATCCGACATTCGTTCCGGGTACTGCCGCTTTGGTATTTGCATCAAATCGTGAGTCTGATTCACTAAATGTTGGGAAGGTAGATTTTAAAACTATTACGGATAACTACAATCTCTTTGTCTACGATCTTGATACCACAACTCAGAAATTTTTACGTGTTACAAATACTTACAGTGTAGACAGAAAACCGATTGCTAAGAATCAACATGAGATCTATTATTTGAGCGATCAAAAGGGGATTACGAATCTTTACAAGTACGATCTGTTTGATTCCACTTTCGTGCAAGTTTCAAACTTTAAATACAGTATCACGGATTATGACGTGAGCTTTACCAATCCCAATCGTTTTACTTTTCTAATGCTCGATAAGGGGAGACAAAAGGTTTTCTTGGAAGACAATTTCGATTTTGACAATAAAATATTCACTCCTCAAACTGGCAGGCAGCGCGTAAAGCAAGCAAAATTCATTGCAAAGAGAATACCGACGCATGTTCCAAAGCAAGCTGTTATTGAACCTGAGCCAAAAACACTAGAGCCAGACTCATCCATATTGTCCGTGGACGCTTTTTCTTTTTTAGAAGAAGAACCAGTGGAGACTCCAAAAGCAGAAGATGGATTTATAGATACGGACAATTATGTTTTTGAGGAAGAGGTCAGGACTGAGTACAGACCAGAGTCCTTCTTTTCTAATTATCGAAAGTATGAGCGTGAATCTCGGGTCCTAGGACCGAATCCATATTTTCCTAGATTCAGCTTCAACAATCTGATCACCTCATTTGGGATTGACCCTATTCGTGGGTTTAGTATTCTTTTGGAAACTGAGATTAATGATTTGTTGGAGAATCACCGACTCAATGGTGGGGTGAATACCACACAAGATTTTAGAAGTGGGAAGATTTATGGAGAGTATCAATTTTTGAAATATTGGATGGATTTTCGATTGCGGTTTGAGCGAAACACTTACATAATCGATCCCAATACAAGCTTCGTGAGAAGCAATGCTGAGGAAGATTTGATACAGCGCTATACGCTCAATAAAATAGAGCTGGGAATGTCTTTGCCACTGACCAACACTTTTAGGTTTGAATTGTCGCCATTTTACGCAGGTACTAGATTCACGAATCTGCAGTGGCAATCGGTAATCAATGCAACATCAGGCGCCAATTTAGCGCCAAGCAATAATGTGCATTATGGCGGATTGAGAGGAGCAATGGTCTTGGACAACACATTGGAGCAAGGCTTTAATATCTATCAAGGCACCAAAGCGCTGGTGGAATTTGAAACATTTGCAGGTATTTCGGATAACAACAAGTCTTTTTCGAGATTGAATGTGGATTTGCGACATTATCAAAAAATACATCGGGAGTTAACACTGGCTGGGCGAGTATTTTATGGAAAATCTTTTGGTAGCAATAGTCAAAAATATCTACTAGGGGGTATGGACAATTGGGCACTTTTACGCAGGTATGAAGACCAAGGTGCCGAAGACCCATTAAAAATGGGCAATGATATTGACAACACCAATATCCTTTTCACTCGATTTGTGACGAACCTGAGAGGCTTTGATTACAATCAGATTTATGGCACCAATGTCCTTCTCTTCAATGCCGAGTTGCGCTTACCATTTTTCAGATACCTATCAGATGCGCCTCTTTCCTCTACTTTGCTGAGGAATTTCCAGATCATTGGATTTTATGATGTGGGTACTGCATGGACTGGAAAGGCACCTTTTACTGCTGAAGGCACCGCTTTCACTAAAAAATATGTCACCCAAGGACCATTCAGTGCGGAGATTGCTAGCTTTCAAAATCCTTGGTTGGCGAGCTACGGAGTGGGATTTAGGACAGTGTTATTTGGATATTATCTGAAACTAGACATTGCCAATCCAATTCAGGATTTTAAAATTGGTAATTCCAGATATCATCTTACTCTCGGATTAGATTTCTAAATTCGCAGATGCTTTATTCAATGACTGGCTTTGGCTCTGCCGAAGCGACCACCGACCGCTACCTCATCAAAGTAGAGATCAAAACACTCAATAGTAAATTTCTTGACCTTGCGGCAAAATTCCCTCGAGAATTATCGGATAAGGAACCAGAAATTAAAAACTTGGTAACTGAGCACCTCAAGCGAGGTAAAATCAATCTGGCGATTGATCTACAGCCTTTGTCACAGGCGGAGGAAAGCTTGCTTGTGAATCAGAAGCTATTCAAAGCATATTTTGCTCAGTATAAATCTCTGGCTCATGAAGTTGGGGCAGATACCACCGAGTTGTTCAAACTTGCACTTCATTCGCCGGATGTCTTATCACCTGTTTCTGAAGAGAAAGTGCTTGATTGGGATATTATAAAGCATACTTTGATCGAGGCATTGAATCAATGCAATGAATTTCGTAAACAAGAAGGAGTGTCTCTTCAAGAAAAATTCCATGGCTATCTCGACACCATAGCCAATGGTTTGAAGGGTGTGGCAACTCAAGATCCGAATAGAATCACGCAAATAAAAGAGCGTATTACCAATAACCTGGAGGAGATGCGTGCAAAAACCATGGTGGATCAAAACCGCTTCGAGCAGGAGCTGATTTACTTTATAGAAAAACTAGATATCACCGAGGAAAAGGTGAGACTTGCTGGGCACCTAGATTACTTCAAACAAGTAATGGACACAGACGATATGCCCGGAAAGAAGCTTGGCTTTATATCACAGGAAATAGGCCGTGAGATCAATACAATTGGCTCCAAAGCCAATGATGCTGTTATACAGCGGGAAGTCGTTCAGATGAAAGATGAGCTCGAGAAGATCAAGGAGCAATGCATGAATATTATCTGAGAGAATAAAAGCGCAAGCCATTTGAGGATATCAATTGGCTTGCGTTTGAAGGAGTTATTTTATAGCAAAAGTGGCCACCACATTTTCCCAAGCAAAACTCACCACGCCTTCCGTGGTTATGTCTATTGTAAATCTTTCCTTGAAAGAATCAGAATTTTCAGGATTTACTGTGATGCGTAATTGGTCCTCAGCTTCATTATAGTTGTAGTGACCCCACTGGTCCCACACTTTGTTGAATATTATATTCCATTCGGTTTCTCCAGCGATGGTGAAAATCGAATACTTACCTTTTGGTAAGGTATCTGCCCCGATTATTATATCATCTGATATTTCTATCCATGTGGCCTCATTGGCGCCTGTTCGCCACATCTTTCCATAAGGAATCAAGCCATCCAAAACGAGTCTATCCTTAACTGCTGGTTGACTATAATCAATCGTAATTGTTTTGCCATTTACCATCTGAGTGACTTGTGCTGGAGGACTTGGTCTTTTACTTTTATCTTTTTGAGCATAAGCACTGATTTCAAGCGTAGTTATTATGAGAAGGGAAAAGAGAAGTCTCAATGTGTTTTTCGTATTCATATTTATTTCTTTTTGTACTAGGACGTGTGTTTGTAACGATTGTTTGCTTTCTGCGAATATATTTCAATAGAAACGCAATATTTACTTATGAATTGACTTCTGAATGTCAATAATTCTATCCGAAAGGATAAATTCTTATATTGTACAAAAAAATAGCCCGAGCATGAAAAATCTTCCCATACTGCCACTTTTAGCTTTTTTCTGCATTAGTTGCTCAGACATCAGTAAAGAAAAACAACCTCTGGTCAATTCTACGAATTTGAAAATTGCCGATATAGATGCAAATCATAGGGTAACTATAGTAGAAGATGATTTTCATCTTACCGATTCAGTCTATAAAGTACGAGGCTACTTTATGGATAATCAAATTCTAAAATTAGTTGGCGTATTGCATACCCCTCACATCACTCGTGACGACTATTTTTACTTTGAGAACAATGCACCAATTTTTAGTGGTCATTTGGTAGTATCAAAGGATGATCAGATGGCCTCAGAATATAAATATTACTATGGTGAAGATGGATATGTGGCAGAGGCACTTTTCTGGGAAGATAGCTATACCGTTGGAAAGAGATTCCCTCATGAGCATTTCGAAGAGTTCAATCCTGATATTGATTCCTTACATACTTGGGAAGAAAAACGCCTTAGATTTTTCATGAAATATCTCAATTTAGAAGGGTTTGAAATCATGCACCTAAATGAAAACCTTGAAGCAAACACGAAGAAATAGTGACAATCCAAGAAGCGCAAGAGAAGGTAGATGCATGGATCAATTCCACTGGTGTTAGATATTTCAATGAGCTTACTAACATGACGATTTTGACTGAAGAAGTAGGTGAATTGGCTCGACTAATGGCTAGAACTTACGGCGAGCAGTCTTTCAAGGAATCAGATAAGAATAGGGATTTAGGAGATGAAATGGCGGATGTGCTCTGGGTATTAATTTGTATGGCTAACCAGACCGGAGTGGATCTTACAGAAGCACTGAAAAAAAACTTAGAAAAGAAAAATACACGTGATGCTTCGAGGCATCTTGATAACAGCAAACTCCATTAATGGAAATCACACTCACAACTCCTGCACTACTCTTTCCTGCGATTTCACTTTTACTTTTGGCATACACCAATAGATTCTTGGCTATTGCGAGTATAGTTCGGCAGTTACATAAAATGTATTTGGAGAACCCCAAAAAGGTTCTTGAGGGTCAATTACAGAATCTAAGAAGGAGATTGTTTTTAATTAGAAGTATGCAATTTCTAGGAGTAGCTAGTTTGTTATTGTGCGTCGTATCTATGTTTTTTCTATATCTAAAAATTGGAAGTTGGGGGGGGATTATTTTTGGAATTAGCTTGGTGGCTTTGATGTTATCGCTGCTTTTTTCTCTTCGTGAGATCCAACTTTCTACCAAAGCACTTGAAATGGAACTGAGCGATATGTCGCTCGGGGCGAAACCAAAATTTTAACAAAATGAATTATCTGGTAATTGGACGAGATTACGTTGATGCTGCCGAGCGAAGGCAGGCATGTAGAGCTGACCATCTTGAGGGAGTAAAGAAACTCAAAGCTCAAGGAAAAATAACCTATGCTGTAGCTATCCTCGAAGAAGGAAAGATGGTTGGTTCAGTGATGATCATGAATTTTGATACATCAACGGAATTTGAGGTGTGGAAAAACAGCGAGCCTTATGTCACCGGTAAAGTTTGGGAATCGGTAGAGGTAAGCGAATGCGCAATACCACCTCTATTTCAATAAGCCAATTGCATTATTGGCATACGCTACTACTATATTGTACTTACTTAGTCCCATGCAGTAAGCAAGGTCCTCTTTGGCTCCAAAGCCAGAAAGTCGCTGAGCATGTGAGCTTGCATGGGCTATTGGCATCAAATCAGTATTGTTGGCAAGATAAAGCTGAAGAGACAATAAAGCTGGATCACCAGAAATCTCGTGGGTTTCTGAAATAGCGTCCGATAACGCACCAGCATATAAAGTATCCTCAATGTTCACAGTGCCTTGCCAACCGGCGCAGTGTATGATTACATCTTTATTTTCCTTTTTTAGATATTCTGCAGTATCAGATAGGTTGAGGAATGCACCAATTAGAATTTGAGAAGCACCTAATGAAGCCAAAATGGTCTTGGTTCCGTTTGTGGTACTTACGGATACTTCTTTACCTACAAGTGCTGGCGACATGTATTCAAAAGGAGAATTACCAATATCAAAGCCTTCAACTTTGATACCGCCTCTTTCACCGGCGGTGGTCATTCCTTTCTGACCATTCGCAAAGCATTCTTCCACCGTTGCAACAGGGTAGATGGCTTTCACGCCTGAGGCAATACCAGATACCATGCATGAAGTGGCACGAAAAATATCTACAACCACCACTATCTTGCTCTTAAGATCGAATTGGTGAATGAGCTCCGGTGTAAGACAGACTTCTACTTTCCTCATTTTGTAAAAGGTGGTTTTTTGACTAATGCTTCCAGCTGTTTGTTCCGTATGGAGATGAAGATTTTACTACCTGGTTCATGATATCCAAGCTTTACGTAGCCCATCCCAATTCCCATATTGAGCATTGGAGACATAGTGCCCGATGTGACAATGCCTATTTCTTCACCCGCTTCATTGAGGATTGGGTAGTCATGGCGTGGGATTCCTTTGTCTATCATCTCAAACCCTACCAACTTTCTTGTGACGCCTTCAGTTTTTTGTTTGGCAAGAGCCTCAGAGTTGGTGAATTCTTTTGTGAATTTAGTAATCCAACCAAGACCAGCTTCTAAAGGCGAAGTAGTGTCAGTAATGTCATTACCATAAAGGCAATAGCCCATCTCTAAGCGTAAAGTATCTCTTGCCCCCAGGCCGATAGGTGCTATACCAAAAGGCTCTCCAGCTTTGAAAATAGCCTCCCAGACCTCTTTGGCAATAGACTTGTCTACGTACAGTTCAAATCCTCCAGCACCTGTATAACCTGTTCCTGAAATGATCATTTCATGACCAGCGAGTACACCTTTGGCGAAATGATAGAATTTGATTCCGCTCAAATCGACCTCTGTTAGGCTTTGAAGAACGGCCACTGCCTTTGGGCCTTGTACTGCGAAGAGGGCGATATCATCAGAAATATTCTTCATCGTTGCACCCATGTCATTGTGGCTGGCTATCCAATCCCAATCCTTATCGATATTGGAAGCATTCACAACTAGCATATACTCCTCGGCACCCATTCGATAGACAATCAAATCGTCTACTATACCACCAGTTGCGTTTGGTAGACACGAATACTGCGCTTGGCCATCCACAAGCTTGGAGGCATCATTTGAGGTCACTTTTTGGATCAGATCCAAGGCTTTTGGGCCAGTCACCATGAATTCACCCATATGGGAAACGTCAAACACGCCGACTTCCTCTCGGACTTTCATGTGCTCTTCCTTATCTGAGCTGTAACGTACAGGCATATCAAAGCCAGCGAAAGGCACGATTTTGCCGCCAAGGGAGACATGAAGATCGTGAAGAGGAATTCTTTTTGGGTTCATATTGGTAATGTGGGTTGAATATTAAAGTGCTAATTTGATAGAAATAGGACAATGATCTGAGCCAAAACGGTCGTTATGTATTTCAGCCTCTGCAACCGCTGAGGTAAAGTCTTCGCTCACAAGGAAGTAATCGATGCGCCAACCCACATTATTTTCACGAGAGTTGAACCGGTAATTCCACCAAGAGTATTTCACTTGTTCCGGGTATTTCATTCGGAAAGTATCTACAAACCCAGCTTCCATGAGATTGTCAAAACCGTCTATCTCCACCTGCGTGTAGCCTGATGTCTTGTTGTAATTCGCTTTTGGACGCGCTATATCTATTTCTTGGTGTGCCACATTGAGATCTCCACAAATAACAACAGGCTTATGTTCGTTCAAAGCAGTTAAATGGTCTCGGAAGACTTCATCCCAACCAGATCTATAGTCCAGTCGCTTCATTCCTTCTCCAGAATTGGGAGTATATACCGTCACTAAAAAGAATTTTTCAAACTCCGCGGTAATTACTCGGCCTTCCTGGTCATGTTCCTCTACACCCATATCATAAGTGACAGATATAGGCTCTTCTTTTGTCAGAATTGCAGTGCCTGAATATCCTTTTCTTGCTTTGGAAGAATTGATAAATGGTTTGTAATTGGTAAGATTTTCTAATGCCTTGAGAGCATCTTCCGGCTGTGCTTTGGTTTCCTGAAGGCAAAGAATGTCCGGATTTATCTCGGCGATATCCTTTAGAAAATCCTTCTTAATGATAGCGCGAATCCCGTTTACATTCCACGATACGATGTGCAGTTGAGACATGAAGCTAGGGTCAAATGAGAAATTTTCTCGAAGTTAATGACCTCAATTGTAATCACCCCCAATATCACGGAAATCTCGACTATTTCAGCCTACGCGATCACCATTTTTAGCTTCAAGACTTGGTTGAAGCAATATGATTCCTTTTTCACTATAAGTACCCAATACGAGACATTGGCTTATAAATGGACCTATTTGTTTGGGAGGAAAATTGACCACCGCTATTATTTGTTTACCTATAAGATCTTTAAGAGTGTAGCAAGTTGTTATTTGAGCGGAAGATTTTTTCTGACCCAACTCAGCACCAAAGTCTATGACAAGTTTATATGCGGGCTTTCTGGCCTCTGGAAATATTTCAGCATTCAAAATAGTACCCACTCGCATATCTACTGCTTCAAATTGGCTCCAGTTGATTTCGCTCATAGACTATTTTGTGATATATAGATTAACCCCAAACCAAGGCAACAGAGCTCCTCCGTCCCATCTTGTTTCAAATTGTACCAATCCATATTCCAAAGAGCCATTATTGAAAGCCTGCTTTACACCCAATGAATAGATATGAAAATCCTCTATGACATAATTTTCGGTAATAAGAGTGAAAACACGGCTCATTTTCAGAGCACCACTCAACGTATAGAGCAAATCGCTTTTCCATTCGCTGTTCTCATAGGCTTTTCCAATTCCAATATTTACATGAGTAGCAGGATTACCAATAGTAACATCGGAAAGTACAGCTCCAAAGTTGGCGTTCCCACCTAGCAGCGTGCCATTCGCAGAGGTAATTCCAATTTCAATTTTATCCTTTTCGATTGGAATTGAAAATTTTGGTTGAACCCAAAATGGGATTTCTCCATCTACTGAGAACGGCATGATACCCGCTCCAAGTGAAAAGAAATCTGTGATGCCAATTTGCACTTCACTAAACACAATTGCCACATTGTGGTAGTAAGATTCCCCCTTTTCCAACCCAAAACCACTCGTTTTCAAGAAGTAGGCCCGTGGAGTTGGATAAAAATTTGAATTGGGGCGGTCAATTGTTTGAGCTCTCGGAGTGTAAACGTTCGATAGTGGCCCGTTGATTTTCTCTATGATTTCTATGTCATCAAAAAGAATGGTGATATCACCAATATTGGAAGTTCTTAGTTTGATGTAATCGGCTGCTTTTTCGAGAATATATCCGATATATTGGTTGCCATCTGTCGCGACTATTCTATAAGTCTGCTCCGCTTGTGTGGTTTGAGAGTAGCTTGGAAAGGAAACTACGATCCCACTCAAAAGCAGGATATACAGGGTGATTCGTGAAATTAACCGCATAGAGGCTCAATACTTAAGGTTAGTGTTGGGTGAATTTTCATTAAGACTCAAGTTTTCGATTTTTGGTGGTAAGCGTACTTATTCTGCAAGATGCGCATTTTAATAAATCATTTTTAAAAAAGGCTAACCGTACATTTTGTGGCAATTAAAATGTGCTTTTCAGATATCGGGATAGGCTACCATTTTTCGTAGGATTAGCTCTCGGAAATGAAAGAATATGTATCATCTCAAAGTGGCAAAAAGCGGATGACCGCTTTCCGAATACCGATATCATTTACCAAACAACTCTAATTGTTTTGGTAGTAGTTGAAAGGTCATGCGATGAAGTGGTGTGGTTCCCAATTCACGTATAGCTTGTCGGTGTGCTTTCGTTGGATAGCCAGCATTTGTTTGCCAGCCATAGTCAGGATATTGCTCTGCATATTTTGACATAAGTCTATCTCTATGTGTTTTTGCCAATACTGAAGCAGCCGCAATAGAGAGGAATTTGCCATCACCTTTGATGATGCACTCGTGTTGTATTTCTGGGTAAGGATTGAAGCGATTTCCATCAATGAGCAATAGCTCTGGAGTAATGGAAAGCAAATCAATAGCTCTATGCATGGCTAGAAATGATGCCTTGAGGATATTGATTTGATCAATCTCAGGTGCGTCTACTAAGCCTACTCCGAATGCGATTGCGTCTCTCATGATTTCAGGCTCGAGGTTCTCTCTTTGCTTGTCTGTGAGTTGCTTGGAATCATTGAGAAACTTATGGCTATAATCAGGAGGCAGGATTACGGAAGCAGCAACCACTGGTCCAGCCAGACATCCACGACCAGCCTCATCGCATCCTGCCTCTATTATTCCTTTTTTGAAAAACGCCTTTAGCATAAAGTAAAACTAGCTTAATTCCTTATTTCTGGCCGATATACGCCGTTTATGTAAATAATTAATCTTCAAAATCTTTTATTTCGTCTATGGCTGAAAAGTTTTTTCGACCTTAAGTAGGTAGGGTAAACATAGGGCTTGTTTTCTTTTAGTTGTTCAATCATTTTTCAGATTCATTTTTATCAACAATGAGATACCTATTGACTTTTATTTTTTCTCAAATACTTCTGACAGCTACATACTCTCAGGTTTTCACACAAACTATCAAAGGCCGTATCGTTGATCAGCAATCCAAAACGCCGATAATAGGAGCAACAGTTCAGGTGCTAGGCTCAGACCCGATATTGGGAACCATAACGGATGTAGATGGCTATTATAAATTGACAGAAGTACCCATCGGGCGTCATCACCTGATGTATTCATCGGTAGGCTTTGAGCCTAAAACCATTCCTAACATCTTAGTTGGAACAGGAAAAGAAGTGGTGCTAGATATGAGTTTGATAGAGTCCATTTCTCAACTCGCTGCGGTGGAGGTAGTCGCTGATAAGGATGACAATGGCAAGCCGCGCAACGAAATGGCTACTGTAAGTGCTATTTCCATCAGCGTAGAGGAAACATCGAGATATGCAGCAACTTTCGATGACCCTGCGCGGGCGGCATTATCATATGCTGGCGTGAACACCGGTGGAGATGATTTACTCAATGAAATAGTGATACGAGGTAACTCACCAAAAGGAATTCTATGGCGTCTTGAGGGAGTAGAAATCCCAAATCCCAATCACTTTGCAGAAGTTGGATCGAGTGCAGGTGGCATAAGTATGCTTAGCTCTAATGTTCTTTCAAATTCGGATTTTTTTACTGGCGCTTTTCCTGCCCAATATGGTAATGCCACATCTGGGATTTTCGACCTTAATCTACGGAAGGGGAATTTTGAAAAATATGAACATTCTTTTCAGGCTGGAATGTTGGGAATAGGAGTAGCATCAGAAGGGCCTTTGAGCAAGAATGGCAAAGGGTCTTATCTTTTCAATTACCGATACTCTACGCTTGCCCTTTTCAATGAACTAGGGTTGAAAATATTAGGTGAGCAAGAGGAGGTTTCTTTTTCTGATCTATCCTTCAAAGTACATATCCCAACTGAAAAAGCAGGTTCATTTTCCATTTGGGGACTAGGTGGGGACAACTTGTATGTCTATCTCCAAGATGAATCGATTGGTGACTATTGGAATGAGTCGGATAAACAAAGCATGGGAGTGGCTGGGGTGACACATGTTGCTTATTTCAGCAAGAACACTTATCTCGAATCCATCCTTTCTGGGTCTGGCTTCAGACAAAGAGAAAAAGAAGATTCCCTTGGAGTATACGACCTTTACAGAGAGCAAGTCATTCAAAACAGCATCAGGGTATCTTCATTTCTCAATCATAAGTTCAATGCAAAAAACACACTCCGCATTGGAGGAATTTATAGCAGATTGAATTTTGATTTGGAAGGTCGCTCGCGTTGGGAGACGCCAGATTATGTCACATATCTTGATGAAAAAGGCGGGGCTAACTTTTATCAAGGGTTTGCTCAATGGCAACATCGAGTGAGCAACAACTTCACCATCAATAGCGGCTTTCATGTTTCTCATTTTGAGCTTAATCGGGCAACTTATCTAGAGCCGAGGATTGGCGCCAGATGGCAAGTGACCCAGCGTGGAGCTGTGAGTTTGGGGGCAGGTTTACATAGCCGCATGGAGACTTTGCCACTCTATATGGCTAAGGAGCAGCAAGCAGATGGTTCCACAATTCAGCACAATAAAGACCTTGGATTTACACGTGCAGCACATAGTGTAATTGGTTATGAGCATCAGCTTAGCAATGATTGGCGGATTAAAGCTGAGGTGTATTATCAATATTTGTATGATGTGCCAGTCTGGGCAGACGAAACAACCACAGATCCTGAACTGAAATCTTTTTCTGCTATTAATTCTTATGATGGATTTACTTCAGCCGCTTTGGCAAATAAAGGAACTGGTGAGAATTTTGGATTAGAGTTGACTGTGAACAAGCGTTTTTCAAAGAATTACTATCTAATGTCTACGGCTTCATTTTACGAGAGCAATTATGAAGGAATAGATGGCATCAAGCGACGGACGACTTTTGATGGAGGATATATTTTCAATTTAATAGGAGGGAAGGAGTTCATACTTGGAGACAAGAGCAGAACTATAGGCATCAATGCAAGATACATCATGGCTGGAGGCAAGCGTACCGCGCCAATACTTCTCAATGAATCAAGAGATGCTGGCTATACTATGAGGGATTTTAATCAGAACTATACGGTGCAATTAGATGATTATATCAGAATAGATTTAGGGGTTACTTACCGTAAAAACCGTAAAAATTCTGCTTCAGTGATAGCCTTGAATGTGCAGAATGCCTTGGCTCGTGCAAATGTGTATGATAACTATTACGACCCTGCCACCTCAAATATCGAGCAAGCCAGTCAGCTTGGTCTCTTTCCAAATTTGAGCTATAAAGTGGAGTTTTAGATAACTTTACCTCATGGAAAAGAACCCATGGAAACTCAAGTCTTCGAAGCGGATTTATGACAATCCTTGGATCACCGTCGAGGAAGATTCGGTGATCAACCCGGGTGGTGGAGACAGTATTTATGGTAAGGTGTTATTCAAAAATCTTGCAATTGCGGTGATTCCGTTGGACGAACAAAATAATACTTGGCTCGTAGGTCAATGGCGTTATACTCTCAATGAATATTCTTGGGAAGTACCCATGGGAGGAGGTATAAAAGGAGTAGATCCTTTGGAGTCTGCCAAGAGGGAGCTTAAAGAAGAAACTGGCTTGGAGGCCAAAAAGTGGAGTCAGTTTTTGAAAATGCACACGTCCAACTCAGTGACGGATGAAGTAGGTTATGCTTATCTAGCAAAAGGATTGACTCAGGGTGCTACTGAGTTTGAAGAAACAGAGGATTTAAAAATCATGAAGCTCCCTTTCGAGAAGGCTTATCAGATGGTCATGGATGGGCTAATCACAGATGGTCTGAGTATGGTCGCTATTTTGAAGCTTGGCCGAATCTTAGAAATCTGAGTGGGGAATCTTCTAACTTAGCGCCCCAAAATCAAAGATCATTGACCCTCAAGGAACATTTCCGTAGAAATCTCACACTTGCGTACCCAGTAGTGGTAGGTCAGTTGGGCCATATCATGGTCTCAGTTGCTGATACTATGATGGTTGGCCGTGTTGGGGTGATTCCATTGGCAGCAGCCACTTTTGCAGGAACTATTTTTCATGTGCTTATACTTTTTGGAATTGGCGTTAGCTATGCGGTAACTCCTCTTGTAGCTGCCACTAACCCCAAGAATCAAACCAAGCTCATGAAGTTTTTGCAGAGTGCTTTGGTGCTCAATCTTGTAGTATCGTTGGCTTTGTGCGGTATTGGTATTGCTGTTAGTCCTTTCTTACTCCATTTCGGACAGGAGGTACCTGTAGCTGTTGGTGCCAAGCCTTATTTAATCATCGTGAGCACATCACTCATACCACTCATGATCTTTCAAACATTTCGGCAATACGCTGAAGGCCTTTCAGATACTTTCAATCCAATGATTGTGTCCATTATTGCTAATTTGTTGAATGTTGCACTCAATTATTTATTGATCTATGGGGAATTTGGTTTTCCAGAATTAGGTCTAGATGGAGCAGGCTATGCCACGTTGATCAGCAGAGTGGTCATGGCATTCTTGATGTGGTGGGTGATTCGCAAAGGTCTGAAAGGCTTTCATTGGAGATTGGATACAGCCCAACTCAAGCGGATGTTTAAGATTGGCGTCCCAACAGGGATGCAGTACGTCTTTGAGGTTGGAGCATTTGCAGTAGCATCTATTATGGTTGGTTGGATCAGTGCTGAGGCACTTGCTGCACATCAGATAGCATTGAATATTTCAGCTGTCACCTATATGGTGGCTACTGGGATCGCGGCATCTGCTACTGTGCGTATTGGCAATCAAAAGGGGCTCGGGGACTTGATCAATCTGCGTTTGGCAGGGATTACTTCTTTTACACTTGTTACCATGTTCATGATACTAGCCGCTCTGACGTTTATCTTATTAAGAGATGAATTGCCAGCATTATATGTTGGTGACGCTGAGGTTCAGAGAATTGCCGCTGGAATTCTAATCATAGCTGCTGGATTCCAAATTTCAGATGGATTGCAAGCTGTTGGTCTGGGTGTTTTAAGAGGGCTTACAGACGTGAGAATGCCAACATTCGTTACTTTTTTCTCATTTTGGGTGGTAGCTATTCCTCTGGGGTATTTCCTAGGCTTCTATTTGGGGTTTGGTATTGAAGGTATCTGGTATGCGCTGCTCACAGGTCTTACCCTAGCCGCCCTACTTCATATTTTGAGGTTTAGACAATTGCTCATGCGTATGCGTTCGAAAGAGTTAAATAAATCCGTAGCTATTAATTAACATTTAGAAACGTTGAAATCCCCTACTTTCGCCAATCATGAAGCACGGTAACGCAGCTATTGGTTTTATTTTCATCACAGTGCTCATAGATATATTGGGTATCGGGTTGATCATTCCAGTGGTCCCTTCTTTGATTTCTGAGCTCACAGGCTTTGACAATAGCAAGTCATCTCTTTTTGGCGGTATACTGGCCGCCACTTATGCGATTGTCCAGTTTTTCGCAGCTCCTATACTAGGAGGTTTGAGTGACAAATATGGGCGAAGACCTTTGTTGCTTACCTCACTTGTTGGGTTGGGTTTGGACTATATCGTGATTGTTTTTGCGCCTACACTTGTGTGGCTTTTTGTCGCCAGAATGATTTCTGGACTTTGTGGAGGGAGTGTCACAGTGGCCAACGCTTACATTGCTGACATTAGTACACCGGACAATCGAGCTAAAAACTTCGGAATGATAGGGGCAGCTTTCGGGCTGGGTTTCGTGGTTGGACCTACATTAGGTGGGTTTCTGGGCGAACTAGGAACACGAGTTCCCTTCATGGGTGCAGCTGCTTTGTCACTGCTCAATGCCGCTTATGGTTTTTTTGTAGTTCCGGAATCACTTCATAATGAGGACAGACGAGCATTTTCATGGAAAAGAGCCAATCCATTCGGTACGTTAAAAAGAATTTTGAGCCATCAAAAGATAGTGTGGCTAGTAGTGGCGCTTTTTGTCATCTACGTGGCAGCAAATGCTACCCACTCCAATTGGTCATTTTTCACGATTGAAAAATTCGGGTGGTCATCGCTGGAGATTGGGCTATCACTTGGTTTTGTGGGCGTGATGGTATCAATTGTACAGGGGGCATTAGTTGGCCCAATCGTTAAGCGGATCGGCGAAACAAACGCTGTTTATACTGGATTCGCATTTAATGCTTTTGGTTTATTGATGATGGGCTTGGTCACTCAATCTTGGATGGTATATGCGGTAATCGTACCGTATGCTTTTGGAGGTTTGTCTGGACCATCGCTTCAGTCGATCATGTCTAGTCAGATACCTAAGAATGCCCAAGGGGAGCTTCAGGGTGGGATTACTAGCGTGATGACCTTAACAGCTATTGTTGGTCCTTTGCTGATGACAGGTATATTTAGATATTTTACCAACCCAGAAAACGCCATTTATTTCCCAGGTGCACCTTTCATACTGGCAACCTTTTTAGCCCTTATTAGTATTTTTATTGTGAGTCGATCACTGCCGAGAGGGTGAATTGACATATGGCGTGAAAATCGACATCAAAAGATTTGAAACCTATTGTGATGATTCGTGGTTAATAATGAGGAATTATTCTTTTTACGAAAGTATTTGACACGTATCTAATAAACTCGTAAATTCGCGGTTCGTCTTTATTGTAAAAGTAGGGCGAAACGGGAATAAAATGATAGTAAACTATCACCCTAAAACATTATAGCACCATATGAGACAACTCAAGATTACGCAATCGATCACCAACAGACGGGAAAGTCACACCCTGGAAAAGTACTTTACAGAAGTAAGTAACGTGCCTATGATTACTCCAGACGAGGAGGTGACTTTGGCCAAAAGAATCCGTGAAGGTGATGAACTGGCTTTAGAGAAATTGGTGAAAGCTAACTTGCGATTTGTTGTATCTGTTGCAAAACAATATCAAAATAGAAGTTTGCCATTGAATGACTTGATCAACGAGGGGAACCTTGGATTGATCAAAGCGGCTAAGAAATTTGATGAAACTAAAGGTTTCAAATTCATCTCTTACGCAGTGTGGTGGATTAGACAATCTATCATGCAAGCATTGGCAGAGCAATCACGTATCGTGAGATTGCCAATGAACAAATCTGGTGCAATTAACCAGATCAGAAGAGCATACGCTGAGCTAGAGCAGCAGTTTGAGCGTGAGCCAACTGAGGAAGAATTAGCTGAAGTATTGGACATGAAGCCTAGCGAAGTGAGAAACACACTTGGAGCTGAGGTGAAGCAAATGTCTATGGATGCTCCTTTTGGTGAAGATGAGTCAGGTTCACTTTTGGATGTATTGGAAAACCAAATGACTGCTCCTACAGATGGAGAGTTGGTATTCAACGATTCATTAAAAGTTGAGACATTGAGAGCTTTGTCTACTTTGACTGCTCGTGAGCGCGAAGTAATCATGATGAGCTTCGGGATCGGACATGACAACCCTTATACTCTTGAGGAAATAGGTGATGCTATGGGACTGACAAGAGAGCGTGTACGTCAGATCAGGGAGAAGGCACTTCAGAAGCTTCGTGAGCCAAGTAAAAATAGAAGGTTAAAAGAATTCGTAGCTAATTAATAGTTGATTTAAAATGATAGAGAAACCCCTAGCGAAAGCTTGGGGTTTTTTATTGCCCAAGTTTATGAGCGAGTCCAGCGCTCAATACCAATGCACCCGTACCAGATCCTCTCTCCCCAACAAAATTACGGAGTTCATCCTTGTAGGCCTTAACCTCAATTTTTAAAGAGGTGTTTTTAACCGGAGTATGATTTAGTGCAAAACTTATTACTGACATGTTTATTGAACCTACAACTCCTTCAATTAGCAGACCATCTTTGTCAGAAGCATTTTCATATCTTCCTGCGATTGCCCACTTATCGCTGAGGTGATATGATGAAACCAAAGTGAACATTCTTGTTTTGAGTTCTTGATTATTTACTGTGTTTTCCTGATTTGTAAAGTCAGCCTGAAGTGCCATTTCCAGTTGATTGATAGGGTTTATTTGAGCCACGAAGTTGTGATGGGAACGATTTTGATCATTGCTATCAGTGGATTCATTTCCAAAGTAATTACCGTATGCAATGTTCAGCCAAGGCATTAATTGGTGTGAAATTGCCATACCAAATGATTTTTGATCATTTGTTTCAGCTATGGACTGCCATCCATTGAGAAGCACGAAAGTGATTTTCGTCTTGTCGTCAATTTCATGACCATATCTAATACCAGTCTGATAGTAGGGTGTATATTCTGTGCTTAAAGCAGGTGAAAGGAGAGCTCTGTCTATGGATAGTGCACTTTCATACCCAAAGTGTCCCTCAAATACGCCAAAATCTAACCAGCTATTTTTGGTAATTTTCAGGCCTGCATAGGCTTTATAGATAAGATGCTGATATACTTCAGGCTCTCCACCTTGGTTGCGCAGTGGAAAAGAGCCTAATTGCATTGCAATCACACTTCTGACAGATTCACCATTGTACGAACCGCTTATCCAAGCATGATTGATGGCGAAAGTATTGTGCTGATCATATTGCGTGACGTATAGCCGTTGATGATTTGTCGGTTTGCTAAAGTCATAAGTATAGTAGCCATCTAGATAGGCGCCAAATTCAATTTTGGATAACGAGTCCTGACCATTGCAAAATTTTGAAAAAATCAATGCAATAAATATTAAATAGATAGTTTTTGCCATTTGTCGATGGGATTGATTTAATTAATTTTGCACCTCAAAACAATTAAATATAATGGATTTAAGATCAGAAAGAATCAAAAACATGGCGGAATCCGCCACCCTAGCAATGGCTGCAAAAGCACGTGAATTGAAGCAAAAGGGTGTGGATGTAATTAGTTTAAGTTTAGGTGAGCCTGATTTTAAAACCCCAAAGCACATACAGGAAGGTGCAAAAGCAGCTATTGATGAAGGAAAGTATTTCGCTTATCCTCCTGTGAATGGATACCTCGATTTGCGTGAAGCAATTAGCGCAAAATTCAAAAAGGACAATAATCTTGATTATTCTGCTGAGCAGATAGTGGTTTCAAATGGTGCTAAACAATCTATCGCCAATGTGTTCTTGGCTATTCTTGATCCGGGAGATGAAGTGATTATTTTCTCACCATACTGGGTTAGCTATAGTGCATTGGTAGAACTAGCTGAAGGCACGTGTGTATTCATAGATGGTGATCTTGAAAATGATTTCAAAGCCTCTGCAGCACAACTAAAAGCAGCAATTACTTCCAAAACCAAAGCGATCATTTTTTCATCGCCTTGTAACCCAACAGGATCTGTATTCTCAAAAGAGGAACTAGAAGCTATTTCAACCGTGCTTAATGATCACCCTAATATCGTAGTGCTTTCAGATGAAATTTACGAATTGATCAACTATGGGGATAAGCATATAAGTATTGGTTCTTTACCAGGCATGATTGACCGTACGGTTACTATCAATGGCTTTGCGAAAGGTTTTGCGATGACTGGCTGGAGAGTAGGCTATATTGGCGCACCACTTTGGTTAGCAAAAGCTTCAAACAAAATGCAAGGCCAGATTACCTCGGCCAATTGTTCCATTGCACAACGTGCAGCACTGACTGCTCTTACCACAGATATCACTCCTTCCTTAGAAATGGTAGTAGAATACCGAAGAAGAAGAGATTTGGTCCATGGGCTACTTTCTGAAATCCCTGGTATAAAAGTAAATATGCCAGGTGGAGCCTTCTATTTTTTTCCAAATGTGAGTAGCTATTTTGGTAAGAAAACTCCAGAAGGGGAAGTCATTAAGGATGCTGAAGACTTGAGCCTTTACATCTTGGCTGATTCGTTCGTATCAGTAGTGACAGGTGGAGCATTTGGAGCCCCTGAGTGTTTGAGACTTTCTTATGCTGCCTCTGAGGAGGATCTCAGAGAAGCCGTGAAGAGAATGGCTTCCTCTTTTGCAAAACTTTCTTAATGACTTTTCGCTCCATTGATGATATTTTTGATGCTTTTAAAGGGCTAAAAGTCATCATCATTGGAGATGTCATGCTTGACGAATTTCATAATGGAACCGTGTCTCGCATGTCCCCTGAAAATTCTTCTACTCCAATTTTGAATCAAATTAGGACAGAAAGACGATTGGGTGGAGCAGCAAATGTGGCGGCAAATATCCAAGCTTTAGGAGGCATTCCGTATTTGATCTCACCGATTGGGATGGATTATGCTGGTCAACAATTGGTGAGTCTTATGGAGGCTGCTGGATTGAGTACTGAAGGGCTCATCGAATGTTATGAAAGGAAGACCACTGTCAAAGCGCGCTTTTATGATGATTCCACCCAAGTTTTACGCGTTGATACTGAAGATGATTTTGACTTGAGTCAAGCTCAAAATGAAGAATTGCAATATCTTTTGTCAACTGAGATCTCAAGCAGCGATTTAGTGCTATTTCAAGATTATGACAAAGGCTGCCTTTATGCTAAAAACATCCCTTCGCTCATAGCAATAGCGAAAAGTCATAAAGTAAAAGTGGCCGTTGATCCAAAATTCAAAAACTTTTGGGTTTATCAAAATGTCGATTTGATCAAACCCAATTTTGTGGAGTTTGTCAGTGCATTTGAGTTGGATATTGATCAACCAAGTAGCGCAGTACTTAATGAAACTGCTAGAAAATACCTTCAAGAACAATCAATAGGTAAGATGCAAGTTTCACTGTCTGGAGATGGCATGTTTTACTCTGATCAATCTAATGAAGGAATACTCCCTGCACATCCAAGAAAGGTTTTGGACGTTTCTGGTGCGGGAGATACAGTATTTGCAGTTGGGGCATTATGTCTTGCTCTCGGGACTTCCTCAGGATTTGCAGCGGAGCTTTCGAATATCGCTGGCGGATTGGTCTGTGAGACTTTTGGTACCACAGTTCTTGAATCACATAGACTCAAAGAAGAAGCATCTAACTCTGTTTTTTTATTGAAAGCGCTTTTAGATTAGTTTACCTATAAAATTGCTGAATCACTTGATATGAATCATTTTAAGGTGGTTTAATTAGGAATATCTTGGATTTAGCCGTATATTATTAGGCTACATTAAAAAGATACAGACTATGGTAAAGAGCTATCGAGGCGTTCAAATGGCAAAGCCTGCCCCAGTTTCACAGAAAATCAGTGTGTCGGATTATATGTCCACCAAGCTTATCACTTTCAGACCTGACCAACACATGGATGAAGTGATCAATATTCTCCTCAAGAATAAGATTTCTGGTGGCCCAGTCGTAAATGAGGCTGGCGAATTGGTTGGAGTTATTTCTGAGGGTGATTGTATGAAGCAGGTGGTTAAAGGGAAATACAACAATATGCCAAACTTGAATGGCGTGGTAGCAGACCACATGACTCCAAATGTCATAAGTATTTCACCAGACATGAATATTTTTGAAGCTGCGGACATGTTTTTAATGCGACGAATTAGACGTTTTCCTGTTGTAAATATGGGTAAGCTGATCGGCCAGATTTCTCAAAAGGACGTCATGAGAGCGGCGCATAGTATGCAAAGCACCACTTGGTGATTTCGCTTTTTTTAAATCAAAAATCTTTATTAAAGCTTAAGTGTAGTCGCCACCAATTCTTTATAAATTCGCACTCGAATATTCGACAACACTAAATCTACAACATGACTACAGATCAGTTGAAAGACTTGAAGGCTCGTATTTTGGCCTTGAGGAGGTATCTTTGACTATGATACCAAAAAGAAAGAAATAGAGGAGGAGGAATTGGTGACAGCTCAGCCTGAGTTTTGGAATGATCCAGAACAAGCTGAAATCACATTGAAGGACATTCGATCCAAGAAAAGCTGGACAGATCATTTCGAAAAAGTAACCGCAGCTATTGAAGAAGCAGAAACCTTGCAGGAATTTCTCAATGAAGGAGAAGGCACTGAAGATGATGTTAACAAAGCCTACAAAATTGCTTTTGATGAAGTAGAAGCTCTTGAGTTTAAGAAAATGCTTTCAGGAGAGGAAGACCAACTCTCGGCTATGTTACAGATCACACCGGGTGCTGGTGGCACAGAAAGCAACGATTGGGCAGGAATACTCATGCGTATGTATATCATGTGGGGAGAAGCCAATGGTTACAAAGTACGTGAAGTTGATTTCCAAGCGGGAGATGTGGCCGGTGTAAAATCCGTAACATTGGAGTTTGAGGGACCGCTTGCTTATGGTTATTTAAAATCCGAAAACGGAGTTCATAGGCTGGTTCGTATTTCACCATTTGATAGTGGAGGAAGGCGGCATACTTCTTTTGCCTCTGTATATGTCTACCCCGTCGTGGATGATTCTATAGAAATAGAGATTCATCCTAATGACATTGAGCTGCATACTTCAAGATCTGGAGGAGCAGGAGGTCAGAATGTAAACAAGGTAGAAACCAAAGTTCAGATCACGCACAAACCGACGGGTATCGTTGTGATTTGTCAAGTAGACAGATCGCAGCTTGCCAACAGGGAACGTGCGATGCAGATGCTGAAGTCGCAGCTTTATCAGCGTGAGATTGAAAAGCAAAATGCTGAACGGGATAAAGTGGAAGCAGGAAAAATGAAGATAGACTTTGGATCACAAATCCGAAATTATGTGCTTCACCCTTACAAACTGATCAAAGACGCGCGTACAGGTTTCGAACGTACAGATGTTCAAAATGTCTTGGATGGTGATTTGATGGACTATATCAAAGCCTTTTTATTGCATGGTCAAGGGTGACAATGCTAAAGAAGTACTCCAAAAATTTCTGGTTATTATCACTTAGTTCATACTTATTCTTCTCCTCCTTTACGATGATTATCCCGGAGCTTCCGGGTTATCTATCGAGAATGGGAGGAGAGGAGTATGTGGGGCTTATTATCGCACTTTTTACACTTACAGCAGGTCTTTCAAGACCATTCAGCGGCAAGCTCACGGATAAATGGGGAAGAATCCCCGTCATGCTGATAGGTGCTATTGTAAGTGGCTTGGCTGCTTTGTGTTATCCACTTGCCACTTCCGTTTTTGGTTTTTTAGCCATTCGACTTTTTCACGGATTTTCTACTGGGTTCAAACCGACTGGGACTTCTGCATACGTTGCAGATATAGTTGCTAATGACAAGCGCGGTGAGGCATTGGGGATTTTAAGCTTTTTTGGTTCAATAGGAATGGCTTCTGGGCCGGCAGTGGGGAGCTGGGTATTTTTAGAATTTGGGATGAATACCCTCTTTTACTTAAGCTCGATTTTCGCATTTGCATCTGTTGCTATCCTAGCGGGAATGAAAGAGACGCTAGTTGATAGGAGTAGATTCAGAAAAAGCATGCTTAAGATAAAGCGCAGTGATATTTTCGAGCCTCTAGTATTTGCCCCTGCGATAGTGATGGTGCTTACTACCCTCGCTTTTGGAACAGTAGTAACACTTGCCCCAGATTTTGGTGATTTTTTAGGCATTGAAAATCGTGGGTTATTCTTTGTGATGTTTACAAGCTCTTCATTGATTGTGAGGATAATTGGAGGGCAAATGTCAGATCGTTTTGGAAGAACCATAGTCTTGAAAGTGAGTACGCTTATACTCTTTGTGAGTATGTTAATCATTGGATTTTCTACAACTGTCACCCAGTTTTTTGTGGGTGCATTTTGCTTCGGTCTAGGCTATGGTCTTAATTCACCTACTTTATTTGCTTGGACCATTGATTTGAGCCCAGAATTATCTAGGGGAAAGGGTATTTCCACACTTTTTATATTTCTGGAGGTAGGTATTGGTTTGGGAGCACTAATCTCAGGATTTACGTATCGCGGAATTGATGAGCGATTTCCTGTGATATTCGGAATAGCAGGGGCTTTTTGTCTAGTCGCATTTGGATTTCTAATAGTACGAAGATCCACTCAAGTACAATTGAACACTTAAATTATGGGGAACCTGAGAATAACTTTGGTTCCTTTATCAACTTCGGATTTGAAATCTATAGTTCCATTATGATCCTTTACGATATTGTAAGCAATAGACAAACCAAGACCAGTTCCCTTACCTGGAGCTTTAGTTGTGAAGAATGGTTCAGTGATTTTCGATAAAATCTTTGGATCTATACCGTGTCCTGTATCGGATATCTCTATCGCAATGTGATTATTGTCTTTCAAGGTGCGGATCGTGAGATATCCTTGCTTCTCGATTGACTGAATGGCATTTGTCAATATGTTGAGAAAAACCTGATGCAGTTGTCCATTGTTGCCTTTGATTTGGTAGTCTTCATTAGAGAAGTTTTCAAATACTTTAATTCCTTCTCTTATTTGATGCTGAAGCATAGAGAGGCAATTTTTAATAATGTGATTTGCACTGCATGGTTCTTTAGCAATATTACTATGATGGCTAAATTCATTCAAACTTAAAACGATATCTCCCGCTCGTTTGACACCTTGCTTAATGAGTGCTATGAGTTCTTTAATTTGCTCATGGTCTTTATGATTGTTGAAATCGAGACCATCCAGCATACTTATTCCTCCTTGTATATAGTTGAGTGGGTTATTTATTTCATGTGCTATGCCTGCTGATAGCACTCCAAGTGAAGCCATTTTTTCAGACTGTATAATTTGATCTTGTGCTTCAGATAGTTCTTTTAAAGCCATTGAGAGCTCTTCCTTTTGACTTATTAGTTCCTCAGTACGCTTATTTACAATGCCTTCAAGACGTACGTTGAGGCCCCTGAGTGACCTGACACGCCAGACATATAATCCAAGGCCAAATGAGATAGAGATAATGAAAAAGCTTATTTTGGCCCAAAAAGTCTGGTACCAACTTGCATCGAAGCTTATATAAATAAAGTCCTGACTCTCAGAAAAACTTTGTTTTATTCCAGTTTGAACTTCAAAAAGGTAATCTCCAGGAGGTATGTTGGTATAGGCTGCCATTCTTTGATTTCCTGCATACACCCAATTTTTTTCGAATGGTGAAAGTCGGTAACGAAACTCTAAGTTTGAAGTATTTTTATAGTTTATACCTGTGTATTGGATGTAGATTCGATCAGTACCTGCAGGTATTATAAGGCTATTTTCAGTCATCGTGTTCGTAACATGGTTATATACGATCTTTTCTATTATCGTTTTGGCCGAGACTTCTTCAAAAGTGACATTATTCGTATTGACATAGGCTGCCCCTCCCAGTGTTGGTATCCAAAAATCACCGGAGCTATCTGTAGTAGATAACACGCCTCCCAAACAATGGTTGTTCTTAAGTCCATGGCTTCTATTGAACTGTTCAGCTTCCAGTTTCAAACCGGTAGAATCCATTAAAAGAGTTAGCCTTTCCCTACCTACTTTAATTATTGATTGGTCACTTGGCATCCAGAAATTATTCTGGCGATCGGGTAGTATGTCATATATGATATTTGAAGGCATGCCATTATTGACATCAAATATTTGAACATGGCCATCATCATATCGAATTAAACCGTCATTACTCGCAATCCAAATAACCTCACCATCGGAAAAGGAGGTAAATGTAAAATTGGATGGCAGCCCATCTTCGACTGTGATTGTTTTTATCACCTCATCATTCTCTAGTATGCTAACGCCACTTATGGTGGAGACAATCAATTGATTTTTGTCATTTTCATGAATTGCCATTATGTAATTTGACGTGAGGCCACTTGATGCGCCGATTATTTTGTATTGGTCTTCTTCAAAAAACTTTATTAACCCTGAATTTTTTGTACCGACCCAAATATTGCCTTTTGAATCTTGAGTAGTCACACGAATGAAATTATCAGGGAAGCCGTTTTCTGTCGAATATTTATGACTTTTCCCGTTTTTAATTCGGATGAGACCGCCATATGTACTTGCCCAGATTTGGCCTTGATTATCTGTAAACAGATGCTTTAATCTAGCTTTTGGTAACGGTTTGTCTAGGACAAACTGTTTGACCTTACCATCTTGTATTACATTTAATTCGCCATTTTCATTTCCTAATAAGAAGCTGCTTGAGTCAATTTGCGTGATGCTCACAATCACATCAGTAGCTAATCCGTCATTCTTTGAATAGGTGGTAATCGTACCATCCGACAGCATAAATATCCCGCTTCGATAGGTTCCGCCCCAAATACTTCCATCGTCACTAATGATAATGTCTCTTATCAGATTATTGGTGAGTCCATTTGATTCATCTAATAATTCTATAGAATGTTCATCTTTTTTAAGTCTAAAGAGACCTTGCATGGTGCCTATCCAAAGATTACCACGCGAATCTTCCGCAATAGTAATAACTACTGTGTTGTTGAATTCTTCGACTCGCGATAAAATATTATTTTCATAGATATATAACCCAACACCAGTTCCCAAATACAGTCGATTGTTTTGAGCATAGATTACATTTATCCCATTCACATTGGAGGGAATCGGAATATCCTGAAATTCACCACTAGCTTCAAAGCGAATAAGTCGGGAGTCATCCGTACCCATGAGAATATCACCTTGTGAATTTTCAACAATAGTGAGAATAGTGCTTTTCTGATTGGAGAAAAGGTTAGAATAATTATATACGCTATCATTCTTGTATAAGAATAGATTATTTGATTTGCTGGCAAACCAGATTTCATCCTTCTTAGTAATTAGCATACTTTCTATGCTGTAATTGCGGTAGTCCTTTAAGGGTTTTGGGGTATCAAATTCTCCATTTTTGAATCTAGCAATTCCATGGAGAGTACCCACCCAAATGTCATCATGGCTATCTAGCTCCATTCTAAGGACATTGGTTGATGGGATAGTACTATTTTCCGCATTGAAGATTGTGAAGTTTTGACCATCAAACCTGTGGAGACCTGTATAAGTCCCTATCCATATGTATCCATCTTGAGATTGAAGTAGATCATTGGTAGACTCAGAGGTCATGCCATGCTCTGTGTTCCAAGATTGAAGTACGTATTGGCTAATTTTTTTATTTGGGTCAAGAATTGGCTGACCTAGAGATTGTAAACTTACCATAGCAGCAAAAAGCGCCACAGCTAAAACTTTCAGCAGCAAGGTATTAGATAAAAATAGTGGAAGTCCAAGTGCCTTTTGCAAGTCTTATTATTGGAATGTTATAGGGAAAGGTCTATGTTAATATAGTTCAAAAGTTTCTTCTTTACATCTAAAGCATATGAATTGATAGTAAAAAAGCAAATACAATCAGCTTGAATTGATTAATTTCCCATCTACATGGAACAATCACTCTTATGAAAGTTAGGCTAGCCTCAGGCTTCTATTTTTTGATTGGCATTGTACATATTATGGCAGAGGTGGCTGGATCAGTATCTGCTGCAGAGATTTCTAAAGTGATGCTCATGCCAGCCTTAATATATCTTGTATTTGCTGAGGCTCAGGGAGTTGTCACTTTAGCAAGGCTGCTACTCGCTGTTGGTCTTATTTTTTCTTGGGTTGGAGATATGCTTTTGACTCAAGAGTCTGAGATCTATTTCTTGGGTGGACTTGGCGCTTTTCTTGTGGCCCAGTTGATATATACCATGGTCATGCATAAGAGTGCCTTTGACAAAATATCTTTTAAGTCGCGCCCTTTGATTCCAATAATGGTTTTTGGAGTAATACTATTGGCATTACTTATCCCTAATACAGGGAATTTAACTTTTCCAATCATAATTTATGCTTTTTGCATATTACTAATGGTGGGCTCTGCGGTATTGAGAAGAGGTCTTACTTCTGAAGATAGTTTTAACTATACAATTATTGGAGCGGTGTTATTTGTATTATCTGATAGTTGTATTGCTATAGACAAATTTGTGTCACCTGTTCCACTAGCTGGGTTTTTCATCATGACGAGCTATATTTTCGCTCAATACTATATAGTGAAGGGGATCATGGCGCATCCTGGAGGAGGTAGCTAAAAGGGGTGACTAGCGCTAGTGAAAGTTTACATTACCCATAGCCACATCTACATGGAAGGTGAGTAGATTGTTTGCATCTGCTTTGTAACTCATATTTACAAATACGTTTGGTTCTACTTGTTCAAAACCTTTTGCCATTCTTATTCCGCAAAGTGGACTTTCTTTCATGTAAATAATAATAGGCACATCATTACTAGGTAAATAGACATCTAGACTACCGGCACCTACTGAGGCGTCAATGTTGCATTTTTGAGTATTGCTATTGCTGAAGTCAAGGGATGCTTTTCCAAAGCCTACATTAGCAATGACATGTTTGGCCCTGGCTAATTCAAGGTTTTTGGTTTCAATTCGGCCCATATCAGCTTTCACCCAGAAAGTATCCATCTCTATTTTATTAGGTTCAGCCTCATTGTAATTCACCGATATATCTGCGCTTCCTGATCGAACCTTCAATTTACTCACTGAGATATCGCTCAAGTCGACATCAGCATCACCAAATCCATAGCTTAAGTCTAAATCGTATATTTTTTCACGGTCAAGAAGTACTTTCCAGAAGTTGTTTTGGGTTTCTTCAGTACGAAGTACCGCGAGGAGTATGCCATCCCCAAGACTTGAGGATCTGAATTCCTCTAGGTCAAGTGCTACTTGACAAGTTCCATTGACAACCTTGCTTTTAAAAGAAGGATTGATTTTCTCAAGATCTGGATTACCATAGATGGATAGGGGACCTTTCTCATCTGAAGCTTTGAGATAGCAGTTGCCTGTGGTGGCTTCAAGTCTAAAGCTGATGGTATCATACCCCTGAGATTCCTGTAGAGTATAAAACTTCTTCAGCTGACCAAAACCGAATGAAAAAACCAGCGCTAAAGCTGACGTCAGAACAAATCGCAACATCACCTACCATACGAAATGCATGAAGATGTGTTACGATTTTTTTTATGCGCCGAAGAATTCTTTCATATTTTCAAAGAAACTTCTCTCTCCTTTGGCAGGGTTTGGCTTAAAGTTCTCTGAATCACGTAGCGACTCTAGCAAACTCTTCTCTTCTTTGGTCAAGGTTTTTGGTGTCCAGATGTTAATATGAATGAGCTGATCACCTGTTCCGTAACCTTCAATGCTTTTGATGCCTTTTCCTCTCAATCGGAGGATTTTTCCACTCTGAGTTCCTGGGTCAATTTTAATTTTCACACGACTATTGATGGTTGGTACTTCAATGTCGGTACCCAAGACCGCATCTATGAAGTTGACATGTAGATCGTAGATCACATTGTTGCCATCTCTCTTTAGTGTGTCATCCGCCTGCTCTTCGATCAAGATAAGAAGATCACCCGGTACGCCTCCAGCTACTTCATTTCCTTTTCCGCTCATGGAAAGTTGCATGCCGTCAGAAACACCAGCTGGTATTTTGATGGTAATTAGATCTTCTTCACGGCGCATCCCAGAGCTATCCGTACCAGTTGCCCTACTACTAACAGTCTGTCCAGCTCCACCACATGCAGGGCATGTAGAGGTGGACATCATTTGGCCGAGCATGGTGTTCATCACTTTTCTTACTTGACCAGAACCTTGACAGGTTGCGCAAGTGCCAAATTTTGTCTCTGGGTCGACAACTAGTCGATTGACCTTGATTTTTTTCTCAACTCCGTTGGCAATGTCCTGAAGATTGAGTTTTAGTTTAATTCTGAGGTTGCTACCTTTTCTAGTGCGTCGACCTCCGCCTCCACCACCTCCAAAGAAACTATCAAACGGACTTCCACCTCCACCACCGAAGATGTCTCCGAATTGCGAGAATATATCATCCATGTTCATGCCGCCCCCGCTATATCCACTAGCAGCACCTTGATGACCAAAGCGGTCGTATTTCTGGCGCTTTTCGTCGTTGCTGAGTACCTCATAAGCCTCAGCGGCTTCTTTGAATTTTTCTTCTGCTTCTTTGTTGTCAGGGTTTTTATCCGGATGGAATTTGATGGCAATCTTTCGATAAGCCTTTTTTATTTCATCTTTGGCTGCACCCTTGTCAACACCTAATATTTCGTAAAAATCTCTTTTTGCCATTATTATGAATTTGCGCCAGTTACCACTTTGGCAAAACGAACAACTTTTTCTCCAAGGAAATAGCCTTTTTCTACTACATCTACCACTTTTCCGGCAAGCTCAGGGCCACTTGGTATTTGAGTTATTGCTTCATGAAAGTCGTCGTTGAAGTCGTCTCCTTTTTTCACTTCCATCTTTCTAACGCCCTTGGACTCTAGTACTTTTTTGAACTTATTGTAGATTAGTTCAGTACCTTCTCGTGCTGGGTCTTCATTAGTTTCCATTGCATTGATGGCACGTTCAAAATCATCCATCACAGGGATAAGATTTTCCATAAGCTCTTTGCTCGCACTAGATATAAGTTCTAAGCGTTCTTTTGCGGTGCGTCTTCTGAAATTTTCAAATTCAGAATACAGTCTTAGGTATTTGTCTTTTGACTCAGCTATTTCAGCTCGTAATTGGTCTATTTCCGAAAGCTCAGGTACCTCTTCTTTTGAAGCCTCGCTATTTTCATTCTCTGAAGTTTCCTCAACGTCTGCTTGAGATTGTTCTGTCGGATTTTCTTCGACTTGTTCGATTTCTTTCTCTTCTACTTTTTCCTTTTGCATGATGATCTTTACTTAATAGATAGACAGGGGTGCGTTGACAATTTCTTTGCCAATTGGGGAGCTGCTGACAACTTGTCAGAATAGGTGTGGCTTATTAAAAAGAATTACGGGTTGAGCATTTGCCAGACTTTGTCTTTCAATGTCTGAATGCCATATCCGGTGATGCTGGAGATAAAGACATAGGGGATGTCCGGAAGCTCTTCCTCCATTTCACCGATGAGCTCTTCATCGAGCATATCTGACTTGGAAATGGCCAATAGTCTGTCTTTGTCAAGAAGCTCTGAATTGTACTTGGTGAGTTCGTTGAGCAAAATGTCATATTCTGCTTGAATGTCCTCCGAGTCTGTAGGGATAAGGAAAAGAAGCATGGAATTCCTCTCAATATGTCTTAGGAATCTCGTTCCCAATCCTTTTCCTTCTGCAGCACCTTCTATAATTCCAGGAATATCAGCTACTACGAATGAGCGCTCATCCCGATAAGAGACGACACCAAGATTCGGCACTAGTGTAGTGAAAGCGTAATCAGCTATTTCTGGTTTGGCCGCTGAGATCACGGATAAAAGTGTGGATTTTCCCGCATTCGGGAAACCTACTAATCCAACATCAGCAAGAATTTTTAATTCAAGAATAATCCATTTTTCTATACCCTCGATACCTGGTTGGGCATATCTGGGTGCTTGATTGGTGGAATTCTTAAAATGTGAATTTCCCTGACCTCCCATACCTCCTGGAAGCAATACTTGCTCTTCACCATCTTCCATGATTTCCAGCAAGACCTCACCTGTGTCTACATCTTTTGCGATGGTACCAATGGGAACATCCAAATAAATATCTTCTGCATTTAGGCCTGATCTGTTTCCACCCTCACCGTTTCCGCCATGATCTGCTTTGACGTGCTTTCTGTACTTCAAATGCAGCAAGGTCCACATTTGTTTATTTCCACGAAGTACGATATGACCACCTCGACCACCGTCTCCACCGTCAGGACCTCCTTTAGGAACAAACTTTTCTCTACGAAAATGCACAGAACCTGCTCCACCATCTCCCGACCGTGCATAGAGCTTCACATAGTCGATAAAGTTTGAATCCATTTTTTATTGGTTAAGGCCACTAATGACCTTTGAAATTTCTTCGAAGATGCCCTCAATGGAGCCCACACCTTCTATACCGCTAAATTTTCCTTGACTTTGATAATATCCCGCTACTGGAGCTGTTTCTCCCTCATAAACACGGATCCTCGTTGTGATCTTTTCATCATCCTGATCGTCCACTCTTCCCGAGGTTTTTGCCCTTTCTTTTATTCTTATGCGCAGCTCATCTTCTGGAACTTGCAAGGCAATCATGCCAGAGATAGAAAGGCCATGCCCTTTGAGCATTTTGTCCAAAGCCTCAGCTTGGTTGATAGTTCGTGGGAATCCGTCAAAAATGAATCCTTTACTGTCGAGAGATTCTTCTATACGACTTTCGACCATACCAATTACCACCTCATCTGGAACGAGTTTGCCCTCATTCATATACTTCTTGGCTAGTAGGCCAAGCTCAGTCCCTTCTCCTAGATGCTTGCGAAAAAGGTCACCTGTGGCGATGTGCACAAGATTGAATTTTGATATGATTTTTTCACTTTGTGTTCCCTTTCCTGCTCCAGGAGGGCCGAACAATACAATATTTAACATGACGTGGTTCTTATATAATCTTAAATATAGTGATTTCAGTGTATGTCAATTCTCTACAGCTGTGTATATCTGAGGCAATTGCCTGCCTTCTCCAAGGTAGTCCATTCCAAAACCCACTACGAATTTATTTGGAATATCTATACCGATATAGTCAATTGGAAATTGATCTTTAAAAATGTCTTTCTTTAATAATAGAGTGGCTATGCTTACCGATTTAGGTTGTTGCTGATTGAGCATCTTGAGTAAATGAGACAATGTCTGACCCGTATCAATGATGTCTTCTACTATTAAGAGCTCTTTTCCCTTTATAGGGGTGGTTAAACCTATGATATTTTCAATTTTTCCTGTACTTCGTGTGCCCTCATATGACTTTAGCTTAATTAGCTCTATTTGAACATTCAGTTTCAGTCTTTTTACAAGATGAGCAAGAAAAACAAATGCACCATCTAACACGCCAATTATTACTAATTCGCGTCCTTCAAATTCTTTATTGATTGCATCAGCTAAAGAAATAATAGCTTCTTTGATTTCACCTTTGCTAATGAATGCCTCAAATACTTTATCTGCCAATATGATATTCTCGTCTTTCACAGTGCTTGCATTAGGTACTGATACATGGCAATCATGTCACTTAAGTCTTTCACATGTACTTTTTCATGAGGGGAGTGCACATTATCTTCCGGAGCACCAATGAAAAGCCAGTCAATAGGATAAGGAGAAAAGTGGACTTCTCTGCCATCGCTAGAGCCAGATCCTTCCACTTCTAGTTGATAATCTATTCCTGATTGATCAGCTAGATTTAAAATTTTTTCTAAAAACAATCTTCTCGGGATGTGCCTGTCTCTCATAGAGATTGCCACTCCTTTACCATGTTGTACACCTTCAGTGACCCAAGTGATATCCGAGATCAATGCCTGACGGACCTTATAATTATCCGCTATATATTTTATAAGCATTGGCACAGAACCACCACCATGTTCTTCAAAAGAGCTAAAAACTATCAAGCCGTCTTGAAGTGTTTCGGCTACTCTCAAGGCATTATAAATGCCCAATCTATTATCCATGTATGGACCTTCGATAAAATCTTTAGATACTTTAAGCTCTGGATTCCATGTAAGCGTAGTACCTGTAGCTATTGCTCTTGGGAAATTATAAAAAAGATTTCCATCTTCTTCTTTGAGGCTACACAGAATCTCGCCTAATCCATCACGACCCACTAGTTTATAGCCAGTTTCCACATCAGGGCCACCAATTGACACCAGTTGATCCTGATACCTTACCGTAAAACCGATGGTATCCATATGAGCAAAAATTGCAGTGCGAGGATTACCGAAGGCCAAAATAAGATTGTCCTGAAGGTGATCACCTTCAATTACCTTAGGTTGAACAGCCCATTTTTTCGCATTTTTTGAAACATACTCAAGCAGGAATTGCTTCATAAAATGCTCACTTCCTGATGGCGAGGCTACTTGTATAAGTTGTTCGAGTAATTTCATTGCGACAGGGCGCAAAGATAACTTTTAGGTAGTCACCCTCGCTCAAAAAATACGTATAAATTCAAACACTCATAATCGTATTCTGTAAATGCCACTTATTCTTAAATACTTAATGGTTTATGCGTTAAGCGCTGTAAAGATCATTTTCGGTCCTACTTTGGGACTAGCATATGGTTTTTCGGTAGTTGAGACTGTAGTTGTTTCTGTATTGGGAATGATGACGACTGTCTATCTTTTTAGCTATTTCGGTGAGGAGATGCGTATCATCTTTAGAAGATTCACTTTTTCAAAGAAAAAAAGAAAGATTTTCACACCGAAGAAACGACGTTTTGTAAGAGTTTGGGTGAAGTATGGCGTGCCAGGAATCGCATTTCTGACCCCAATACTACTTTCGCCGATCGGTGGGGCCATTATGGCAAATGCCTTTGGAGGCAAAAGAAAAGAGATCATCAAGTGGATGTGGATTTTTGCCATTTCATGGTCCATCATCTTGACTTTACTCGTGAAATATGCAGGGGATTTACTCAGCCAATATGGTATTATTTGAAGTCAGAGTCGTCCTCCATGATCTCTATATCTTGAATGAGCACTCGTTTTGAGATGGCTTGGCCAGTCTTAGTAGCGGCTAGCCCACCTAAGGCAGTTTCTTTATACCTAGACTCCATGCTCTGCCCGACCTCACCCATTGCATCAACACACTCATCTACTGGTATCACTGGACTTACATTCGCTAGAGCAATTTGTGCGGAAGAATTTGCAATAGCGGCAGCACTTGCGTTTCGAACCACACAAGGAATTTCTACCAACCCAGCCACAGGATCGCAAATTAGCCCTAGCATGCATTGTATTGTAATTGCTACTGCATTGAAAGCTTGGTCATTGGTGCCACCAAGAGCATAAACGATGGCTGCAGATGCCATTGCAGCAGCTGAACCAGTTTCTGCTTGACAGCCTCCTACAGCTCCGGAGATAGAAGCTCTTTTTTCCAATATCAGAGCTACTCCAGCCCCAATTAATAATCCTTCGAGAATTGTACGATCAGGTAAATCATGAATTTCCTGAAGTGTGACCATTGTTCCGGGCAGAATTCCTGAGGCCCCAGCAGTAGGCGCAGCAACTACTCGCCCCATGCAAGAGTTGACTTCTTTTGCTGCCAAAGCTCGGGAGATTAATTTTTGAAATTCAGGAGAAAGGACAGCAATCGGGTGATTAGCTACTTTTTTAGCTCCACTTTTTATCATGCCAGAATAAGAATTCATTTCCTGAGTGAGACCTGTTTGAACAGCCTCTTTCATTACAGTATATGCCTTAGTAAGACCTTCCCAGACTTGGGCTTCTGTAGCGCCACGCTGGTCTATTTCATATTGTAATACTGGAAGATAAAGTGCGGATTTTTCCTTGTCACAATGCTCTTTCCATTCTTGAAAACTATCGAATAAGATACTCATGAGGTATTTGATTTTGGGGTATACGAAGATACAATTATTAGTGATCACGTCTAAAGGCCAGTATTTACAGAAGGTATTATGGTGTAAAATATATCTTTGCGCCATGTTGAAAAATGACTTGATCTTAAGGGCAGCCAGAGGCGAAAAGACAGAACGAACACCCGTATGGGTAATGAGGCAGGCAGGAAGAATCTTGCCAGAATACAGAGCTGTTCGAGGCAAACTGAGTGGTTTTAAAGAACTCGTGGAAACACCTGAATTAGCTGCTGAGGTAACTATTCAGCCAGTAGACCTACTCGGTGTAGATGCAGCCATCATTTTTTCAGATATTTTGGTAATCCCAGAGGCCATGGGTTTGACTTACGAAATGGTGGAGAAAACCGGGCCAATATTCCCAAAAACTATCCAAGGGACATCTGATTTGAATGAGCTAAAAATAGCAGATGCTTCAGATTTGGCATATACAATTGATGCGATAAAGATTACCAAGGAGGCTTTGGATGGGAGAGTTCCGATCATTGGATTTGCAGGTGCACCTTGGACGATATTTGCTTATATGGTGGAAGGGAGCGGTAGTAAGACGTTTTCAAAAGCTAGAAAAATGCTCTACCAAGAGCCTGAGCTGGCGCATCAGCTATTAGATATGATTACGGAAAGCACCATAGCCTATCTAAAAGGCCAAGTAGCGGCTGGCGCTGATATGGTACAGGTTTTTGATTCGTGGGCTGGTGTGTTACCGCCAGCACAATACACTGAGTTTTCATTGAAATACATTGAGAAGATCGTCACAGCTTTGGAGGTAGTGCCTGTTACTGTTTTCGCAAAGGGAGCCTATTTCGCCCTTGAGGCAATAGGAAAAACTTCTTGCAATACTGTGGGTCTTGATTGGAACATGGATATTGCCAAATCAAGGCAACTATTACCTACAAAAACTTTGCAGGGAAATCTTGATCCTTGTGCGCTTTATGGAACCTTCTCACAAATTGAGAAAGCTACCAAGGCCATGCTTAAGGAATTTGAAGGGCATTCGCACATCGCAAATCTTGGTCATGGCGTCTATCCAGATACAGATCCAGAGAAGGTCAAGTGCTTTATAGATGCGGTGAAGAGTTATTGATTTGCACCTGATATAAATGAAAAGAGCAACCATCAGTTGCTCTTTTCATTTGTCAAAGTTTGAAAACCCAATTGTGTGGGTCTGGGATCACCCCAAGTTTTATTTTGTTAAGCGTGTCCAAAAAGTCTTTGGTGTATTTCCAGTTGGCAACATCAGGAAGCGAATAGTCAACACCATCATGATGGATAAGCTGAATCTGTGCAACTGTCGCGGCGGTACCCGCTCCAAAAGCCTCTTGCATACTTCCATTTGAAATGGCTTGTATTACTTCTTTTACACTAACTGGGCGCTCTTCGACCTTCATGCCTTTGTCTTTGGCAAGTTGGATAATGCTACTTCTCGTGATGCCATTCAATATTGTTTCCCCTGCAGGAGCAGTGACAAGCGTATCATTTATGACGAACATTAAGTTCATAGTGCCGCTCTCTTCCACGTATTCATGGGTTTTAGCGTCCGTCCAGATCAATTGATCAAATCCTTCTTTTTGGGCATCTACAGCCGGCTTGAGGGCAGCAGCGTAGTTTCCACCAGTTTTCGCAAAGCCAGTACCACCTTGTGCTGCGCGAGTATAATGCGTTTCTATTTTCACTTTTACAGGCTTTGCATAGTAAGCACCTACAGGCCCAGTGATGATCAAAAATTGGTAAGTAGAAGATGGGCGAATGCCGATATATGGATCCATTGCAAGCTGCAAAGGACGGATATAAAGTGCCGTTCCAGCCGCTGTAGGCACCCAATCTTTGTCAATCTTTAGTAGCTCAGTAAGCCCAGTCATGAACAATTCTTCAGGAATTGGAGGCATACACATACGCTCTGCACTTTTTCTCATGCGAGCCGCATTTGCATCTGGACGAAATACTAAAATTTCACCATCCGCAGTACGATTGGCTTTCAATCCTTCAAAAATGGTAGAAGCGTAATGCAGTGTGGTGTTCGCAGGAGAAATACTGATATTTCCATAAGGAATGATCCTTGGCTGCTGCCATTCTCCATCCTTGTAGTCTACAATGAACATGTGATCCGAATAGACGGAACCAAACTGGGGGTTATCTAAATCAGTGTCTGGTAATTTAGAGCTAGCAGCTCTGGTGATTTGAATTTCTAATGTCTCTGTCATAGCAGCAAAAAATTAATCTAATCATTGGCTCCCGGACTCCATGGTGTCTCGGGTACGTTGAGCAATTGAGCCATTTTTCGCGCCATTACGAAAAAATAATCAGATAATCTGTTGGTGAATTTGATGAGTATTTCATCTACAGATTCCTCTTCGGCCAATGCCACAATACTGCGTTCTGCTCTTCTGCAAACCGTCCTGCAAACGTGGCACAAAGATACAACCTGATGGCCGCTTGGTAGAATAAAATTTTTTAATTCTGGAAGGTCGGCTGTCGCTTTATCTATCCAGACTTCTAGCTGCTTGATTTCTACTTCGGTGATTTGAGGCAGCTCGAATCCGCTGAATCCAGGTTCAGTAGCTAATATGGAGCCCAAAGAGAAGAGATTTTCTTGTATCCAATAAAATTGATTGCCAATTCTCGGCTCGACCTGTGGATGATCTTTGAGTAAACCTATGAAGGAGTTTAGCTCGTCTATGTTGCCATAAGCATCTATTCTTAAATGGGATTTGGCAACTTTCTTACCACCTAATAATGAGGTCTGACCTTTGTCGCCAGTCTTCGTGTAAAGTTTCATAGTTTAAGCCAATACTTCTGTTGAGCGGATATTCTCGTTTCTCACGTCAGACTCAATAAGTCCATCTCTCAGTCTGATAATCCTATGTGCGTATTCCGCTATATCTTCTTCGTGAGTTACCATGATGATGGTGTTGCCTTTTTTGTGAAGCTCCGCAAAAAGGTCCATAATAGAATAAGAGGTTTTCGAATCCAAATTACCTGTTGGCTCATCCGCAAGAATTATACTTGGATCGTTGACAAGTGCTCTTGCAATAGCCACACGCTGACGCTGACCACCAGAAAGTTCATTTGGCTTGTGCGATGCTCTATCGCCTAAACCTACTCCTGTAAGTGAAGCAAGCGCACGCTCATCTCTTTCATCCTTTCGGTAACCCGCATAGATCAATGGCAAAGCCACATTATCAAGGGAAGAAGCACGAGGCAAAAGATTGAACGTTTGGAAAACGAATCCAATTTCTTTGTTTCTGATCTCAGCTAACTCATTTTCTGTCAGATCACTTACATCATTATTGTTGAGGATATAGGTTCCGTCTGACGGAGTATCCAGGCAACCTATGATATTCATAAGCGTTGATTTACCAGATCCAGAAGGTCCCATGAAGGCTACATACTCACCTCTTTCGATTTGAATCGAGATGGATTTGAGGGCGTGAATGGTTTCACTTCCCATTACATAGCTTTTTTTGATGTCTTTGGTGTCTATTATTAGGCTCATATCTGCTTAAATCTAGGTAAAGTTAGTGGAACAGTCCAGCATGTAACGAACGTGATAATGCATAGTTTTGGTTTATAAATACAGATTCTTTTATGTCGAAGGTTATTATCTTCTGTGCTTGGTTGGCTGTAGCCCCATTTGAGGGTTGGGATACACTAAGCAAGCTTGAATTAGTAAAAGGTTACGATGAGTTTCTTGGTGAAGAGATGGAAGTCCCTGTGTTTTCCGAAGAGCTCAAGTCCTTCGATGGGGAAATCGTAACTGTTTCTGGCTATGTGATACCCCTAGAGACTTCAGGTACGCAAGACTATTTTGTGCTTTCAAGATTTCCTTATAACAATTGTTTTTTTTGCGGAAACGCAGGTCAGGAGACCGTGATGGAAGTGTACAGCGAATCACCAGTTAATCGCACCGACGCGAAAGTATCTGTTACCGGAAAGCTTAAACTGAATGACTCGGATCCAACGCGTCTGTTTTTTATCCTTTCGGAAGCCAATGTGAAGATCGAAGATTAAGCGTTTTTATAAAGCTTGAGAATTGTTCCTCTCAGTGGATTTGCCTTCTCTGATATGAGGTAACTAATATTCTCTGCGATTTCTTCCGGTGTAACCCAGTCATTAAAATTCGCATCAGGCATAGCGTCACGATTTACTGGTGTATCAATGATGCTCGGGATTATCACAGAAGCGGTAATATTTTCCAGTGTGTCATCTTCATTGATGATCTCGGCTAGTTTGATAACGGCATTTTTAGACAAAGCATAAGGTAGTACCGCTGCTGCACCTCCTTCTATAGCAGGTTTTGCACCTACAAAAATCAATTTCCCACCATTTCCTTTTTTCATCCACGAAATGCCTGCAGAAGATGTGTTGTAGGCTGTGAATAAATTGAGCTGAATCATCTTTTCAAGATCTGAAGCTTTGCTCGTGGAGATATTGCCCATAGCAAACCCACCCACAAGCATGATTACGGCATCTATAGATTTATATTTTTCCTGAAGTGTTTCAAAGAGTTGATTGGTGTCTTCTGCACTAATTAGATCGCATGGATAATAATCAACTTCATTTTCAGGATGATTGTGGCCCGGCACATAAGTACCAATGACAGTATGCCCTTCTGTAATTAAAAGTGCGCTTACTGCTTCACCTAGATTTCCTGTTGCACCTGTGATTAAGATCGTTTTGCTCATTTTAGTATTGATTGATTACTTTGGCTTTTTTATCAGCGCAAAGGTATGAAGGATTCCAAAGCTAATTTTTTCGCAGATGTCTATGAGGTTGTCAAACTGGTACCTGAAGGTAGAGTTACCTCATATGGGGCAATTGCGAATTATTTAGGACTAAAAAGAAGTGCGAGAATGGTAGGCTGGGCTATGAATCAAGCCCATGCAATGCCTAAAATACCAGCACATCGAGTGGTAAATAGGCAAGGTTTACTAACCGGAAAACATCATTTTGGAAGCCCCAATCTTATGCAAGAACTCCTAGAAACTGAAGGTGTAATTGTCAAAGAAGATAAAATTCAAGATTTTCAGAAAGTATATTGGGATCCTATGGAAGCATTAAAATTATAAAGGAAGACATGGGAAAAGACACAAGGCCTTTGTTCAAGCAAAATAGTGAGTTAGAAGTACTTCTTTCTGCCGCAGTGATCTTTGCTGCACTTTCACTAAACGACACTATTCTTGGGTGGATCAATTTTGCGATCAATGCTAATATTTCTGGTTCTTCCCCCTTTCTAATCACGCTTGCGATCATCGGGCTTTATATATCTACGCTACTGCCAATAAGTATCGTCATCCATTTTGCATTGCGTGTATATTGGTTGTCCCTCATAGGGCTGAAGTCTGCTTTTCTTAACAAGCCAAAGGACTTGTCAGAATTCTCTCCTTATTTTCAAAAGCTAATCTCTCGAAAAATAAATCTTGATCTTCAGATTGATACGATAGACAAAGTTTCCAGTTCCATTTTTGCCTTTTCTTTCCTTACACTCTTTGCCTTTTCATTCTCTTTCATTGCCGTTTTTGGGGTGACTTTTGTGTTCTCTTTTTCTCAGGGTTTGGGATGGCTACTCGTGGTGCTGTTGTCAATTTATGCGTTTGATTTTTTCTCTCTTGGTAGGTTAAAGAAGATTAAAATCACGTGGTTTCAAAAGATTTATACCCCTGTTTACTGGGTTTTCAGCGTATTAACTGCCTCGTTTTTGTATAGGGGCTTGTATTACAATCTTATCAATAATGTACCTAAGGTGATTATGGGGGTTGCTTTGCCTTTGTATATGGCTTTAGCAGTTTTTCTTTTCAATTCGGGTTATTATCCTGATGGTATTTACCCACCAGAATTCATAGGTAAAAATATGAGGGGAGAGCAAGCAAACAGTAATTTTTATAAGGATAAGTTTGATGAGAAGGCAATAGTTTCAACGCCTTTTATTCAGTCCTTCATCATCCCTCAAAATCAAAATTATATTGAACTTTCAATTCCTATAAGCACATTCCTGCAAGATACATTGTTGCAAGCGTGTGATGATATTGCCCTCTACAACGATCAAGGATTTCATTGGAGGAAATACGCGCAATTCGATTTTAATAGGCTTGAGTATCCAGAGGGGTTTGATTACGGAGACAATGCGAGAAATATATTGAAATGCTTGAGTTCTGTTGTTTCTGTCAGTATTGATGACAGACCTATTGACTTAGGGTCATTTCGCTTTATGACATTGAAAAATCCAAGTAGACATCTTTTCGGTACTGTTATCGGATTAGACAGTTTTGTAGCTGGTGGAGATCACGTATTAAATATAAAGATGCCTTTAACGGGCTCTTCTAATGATTTTTTTATTCCGTTTTATTTGGATCATTAAGGAGTTGATCCAAAATGTAATTGTGTAAATCCCCGCAAGAAAGGCCTGCTAATATGATTTTTTGCGAATAGCCAACAACCCTAAAAAGGTCAAGAGGCCATTCAATATCAAAATCTCAAAACCAAATTTATAGCCACCTAGAAGCGCTTCGGAATTGATATTAATAATATATGACAAAACAGGAGAGGCCAGACAGATCAACGGCACCCAACGATCTTTCACTTCAAAGGGCGTGAAAATCCCAAAAGCAAAAAGCCCTAGCAATGGGCCATAGGTATACCCAGCGGCCACAAAAACGGCTGTAATTACACTTTGGTCATTGATGGCTTGGAAAATGAGGATCACTAGGAAGAGCACAAAAGAAAACCCTAAATGCACGAGCATCCGTGTTCGCTTTCTTTTACCATAATTGCTAGGTTCAAATCCTAAAAAGTCGATGCAAAATGATGTGGTCAATGCGGTCAGTGCTGAATCAGCGCTGGAATAGGCTGCTGCAGTGATACCTAAAAGGAAAACAATCGCACCCAAAGACGAGAACTGCCCGATCGCTAGCTGAGGGAATAAATAATCTGTTCTAGCGGGAATGGCCAAGCTCATGGCTTCTGAATATTGAAAGAGTAAAAGTCCAAGACTCAAAAAGAAGAAGTTGACAATTACAAGAATAATGCAAAACCAAAACATATTTTTCTGTGCATCGCCAAGCGATCTGCAGGTAAGATTCTTCTGCATCATGTCCTGATCTAGGCCTGTCATCACAATAGCGATGAAAGCTCCTGCAAAAAACTGTTTGAAGAAGTTTCGTCCAGTTTGCCATTCCCAGTTGAAGATCTGACTTCTCGGATCATTGGCCACACTAGAGATCATTTCTGAAAAAGTCCAGTCCAATTGGTCCTTAATAAACCAAATGCTGATAACTACTGAGGCCAACATGAAACCTGTCTGGAGCGTGTCGGTCCACACGATGGTTTTGATGCCGCCTCTGAATGTGTACACCCAGATAAGCATGATCGTCACCAACACGGACACCCAAAAGGGCAACTCAAAAGCGTCGAAAAAGGAAATCTGCAAAACACTCGCCACTAGAAAGAGTCTAAATGACGAACCGATGATTCTGCTGAGGAGGAAAAAGAACGCTCCAGACTTATATGACCAAAACCCAAATCGCTCCTCCAAATAACTGTAGATGGAAACAAGATTTAGTTTGTAATAAAGCGGCAGGAGCACCTTGGCAATTACGAAGTAGCCAGCTAGGTAGCCCAGCACCACTTGGAAATAAAAGAAGTTGGAGTTGCCGACCTCTCCGGGGACAGATATAAAAGTGACACCTGACAAAGAAGCGCCAATCATTCCGAAAGCAACCAAATACCAAGGCGACTGTCTGTTGGCGTTGTAAAAATCTCCATCAGTTGCTCCACGAGAAGTCAACCATGAAATGAATATTAGCAAGAGAAAATACGCGGCAATTACACTTCCAACAAATAATGGACTCATTGAGCTGAAATTATAGAAAGGTGAAGAATACTGTCAAAATTGTGCTAAATGTATCACTTAGACTAATTTTGCATTATGATGAATATGACGTTCTCACCTGAATTAGACGAGCTAGTTGAAGTTGAGATAGATCTTAGTGAGGGAGATATTAGGGATTTGATCGTCCATAATGACGATCACAACACCTTCGATCACGTGATCAATACGCTTGTGCGAGTTTGTAAACATGATGTACATCAAGCGGAGCAGTGTACTTATTTGATTCATTACAAAGGAAAATGCGCTGTGAAAAAGGGATCTATTAAAGAGCTTAAGCCAATGAAAGATGCCCTTAATGATGCAGGAATTTCTGCGACTATCGAATGATGGAATATCCTTCTAAACTCGTAGAGCAAGCTGTAAGCGAGATATCAAAACTTCCAGGAATAGGCAAAAAAACAGCTCTGCGATTGGCTTTGCATCTTCTCAAGCAACCTGCTTCGCAAACGGATGGGCTTACGCTTTCCCTAAATGAACTTCGTGCAAATATTAAATACTGTGGCACTTGCCATATTATAGCTGATACAGAAGACTGTACGTGCAAGACAATGTCGAGAGATGTCACAGTGGTTTGCGTGGTAGAAGACACCCCTGATGTGCTTGCCATTACCAATACCGGTCAATACAATGGACTTTTCCACGTACTTGGTGGTCGTATTTCACCTATGGATGGAATAGGGCCTGATAATGTCAATATAGATACTTTAGTAGCTCGTGTGAAGGATCCAAATGAGCAAATTAAGGAAGTGGTACTAGCGCTCAGCTCCACCATGGAAGGAGATACAACTGGATTTTATATTGCCAAATTACTCAAAGACACAGGTGTGAAAATTTCCTCTATAGCCAGAGGAATACCAATAGGCGGGGAATTAGAATATACGGATGAGATCACTCTCGGCCGAAGTATTCTCACTAGGACTGCCTTCAGTTCTGAGTTTAAATAGCCGAGTTATTTTCTCTTTTTGAAAAGATTGTAGGAGAGCATTAAAGCAATACCAAAAGCTAAGAATAGAAAATACCATCTTGGTTCACCATTTTGCCAAGTTCTATAGAAGTAGCCTCCGCTGAGTAGCAATACTGCCGTAATTAAAAGTGTACTTAAATAATTGATGTTACGAGGATTCATAGGGCTAATGTAATGCTTGTTCTATTCTTTAGTCAGCGAAAACTTAGAATTCACTATTGGAAAATGCCCATGTTTTTCATGAGTTGAGTTGCATTGAAGCTCTTACATATTCCTTCTGTCAGTAGGTAGTCAAAGATGATTTTATCCCCATCCAATGTGCTATTGAAACTGAAATTTCTCACCTCATCCTGAGAATTACTAAGGCTTCCAAGCTCCAAATCGTGAGTTGAAATAATACCAAATGATTTTCGCTGTGAAAGTGTTTTAATCAACGCTACTGAGCCCGAATGGCGATCTTGAGAATTGGTTCCTTTCAGTATTTCATCTAGGATAAAGAATGTTGATGCCTGATTTTCGATCTTTTCTAAGAGTTGTGCTAGACGCTTCAGTTCCGCATAGAACGAACTAGTTCGTTCCTCAAGATTATCCTTTGTTCGCATGCTTGTGAATACTTGCGTAGTGCTCATAGTCAATGATTTAGCATCTACTGGACATCCCGTTTGCGCTAAAACCATATTTATACCAATAGTTCGTTCAAAAGTAGATTTTCCTGACATATTCGATCCTGTAATGACATCTACAGAGCCCCTTCCTTGGATGGAATAGTTGTTTCTTACCTTCTCCTCAGCATTAATCAACGGGTGTCCAATCTCAGTTCCTGAAAAATTGAATTCCCCTGAAATAGTTGGAAATGAATAAGACGGATTTGCATAGCTGAATCCAGCAATACTACTTAAGCATTCCATTTCGTGAATGACATCCAACCAATTCGAAAGATCATTTTGATGGCTTTCTTTCCAGGATATAACATCAAGCAATAAATGATTATCTAATAAAAATGGGATATCCAAAATGGCGTATAGCATATTTGATCTTCCTTCTAGTCGATGCATGAGTTTTGCTAGTTGGGCGACAGACTGTGTTGCCGAAACATGATTAGATGTCAATTTTGATTGGAGATCTCTAATCTTATCAGAACTAAAATCAGACTTCTCTAGAATCTTAATAGCACTTGCATATGTGTGAACAATATAATGGGCTTTATCCATACCATTTGTGATCTTGACAAGCCTCTTCACGCCATAGGCCAGCATAATAGCGTTTACAATTAGAGAAGGATATATCAGCTGATAAGGGATTATTGCAAAGGCAATCAAGATGACTAAGCTGAAAGAAACTAAAGAAAGTGCTACACTCATAGCTCTCCAAAGCTTAATGTTTAAGGAGGCTTGATTTTTTTGTGCCCAAATGATCATATCCTGTGAGGATATTTGTGGATTACGTTTTTTCTTTAGGCTTAAAGCAATCCGCAAAGTGGATTGAAAGTGTTGTCGCCATTGCGTTAAAGGCCCTAACTCTTTGACTGCTTCTTGTCTTTTGTTGACTTCCTTTTCTGTGGCTGCAGAAGATAGCCAATCTGCTAATTTATTTTGAGAATCATCAAGCTCGCATCTATTGACCAACTGAAAGAGTGAGTGCCTTCCAAAGATGTCTAAGTCAACCTGATAAGGATGGTTTTCTTCTATGAATTGAATGCCTTCAGGAAAAGTATTCAATTCTAATTGACTTCTTTTGGACTCTTCTTGGTTGATTGAGGCTAAAGTTTGTGATTGGATTTTGGATTTTTCAATTCTGCGGTGGTGCTTGTAAAGCCAGTAATAAGCAACTATTGCCAAAACAGTAATGATTCCAAGTAAAGTGGAGTTATTACTGAAGAAGAAGTATCCGAGAGTGATACAAATGATAAATACACCACCCCGAAATAGCGAAAACATAAATGACTTTTTTTCAGCCTTTTCAGCTTCAGCCAAATACTGCACAACCAATTTTTCAAATACAGATTTCATATTGCGGATTAGCGATTAAAGAACTGAGGTTAGTGGCTTGTTGCCTTCACATCTAATTTTGCTATTTACTAAGCCCGTAAACGTGGCCTAATATGACGTTAGATAGTCGATTGTTCGGGGAATTATGACCTAATGTTGTCGGTAGATGCTGCGCCGAAGGTCATTTTGAAAAATAATGAGTCATTTGCTCCAAAACGTTATTGGTACGAGCTGCAGAATTCCCCGTACTGGGACTTATTGACTCTCCTAGCAAGTCCTTCACAACTTCCTCTATCAAAGGCTGCTGGATGTGCTTGGGTAGCTCAAATGAAAATTTCTCTTCACCATTTTGATCTGTTTTTAAGAAAACCTCGCCACTGCCAAATGATTGATAGGAAATCTCACCTTTTGAGCCGAGGATGGTAGTTATCTCTTTATCACTCGCTTCTCCTGTGGTAAAGCACCAGCTTCCTGTGCCAATAACTCCAGATTCAAATTCAAAGCTGCCTACCACGATATCTTCAGTTTCATAACTGCCTGCTTGGTTCGCAGCAATGCCTGAAGCATTCTTGATTGGTCCAAATAGATAGTCTAAGAAATCTAACTGATGACTTGCCAAATCATAAAAATATCCTCCTCCTGCGATCTCTTTATTTGTCCGCCAATGATTGTCTTGATGCGTGATGATATTCGGCGATATAGGCTTATGCATCCTTATTTCAACCATTCTTACTTTTCCTATCGCTCCTGCTTCTACCAGCTCCTTAACCTTCAGGAAATTCGGTAGCGTCCTTCTATAGTAAGCCACGTAGAGCGGCACATTGGCTGCTTCACAAGCATCTATCATCTTTTGACATTCTGCATAGGTTCGAGCCATTGGTTTTTCTACATAGACTGGCTTGCCAGCTTTAGCCGCTTTTAAAGTGTACTCTAGATGGGCGTTTGGAGGAGTCGCAATATAAATAGCGTTTACCAAAGGGTCATTTATGAGTTGATCAGCATCGTCGTACCATTTATCTATCTTATGTCTTTTGGAATAATCGGCAGCTTTGACCGCATCACGTCTCATCACTGCCTCGATTTTTGAATTAGGAATCAAATTCATCGCAGGAGCGCTTTTCACCTCACAAACATCCCCTACACCTATGATTCCCCAACGCACCATATTCTCCTTGATCTTCTTTTTCATAGGTTCAAAACTAATCCAAATCGCTGTTTACTTATTAAAAGTGATACTTTCTGTTAAACTTGTAATATGAGTCCAATCAATACAGCACTTCTTTCTTTCGGTATGTCGGGGCAGGTTTTTCATACGCCTTTCATTCATCTTCATTCGGGATTTCAACTTGTTGGGGCTTGGGAGAGAAGTAAGCAAGTCATTCAAAGCAAGTATGAATACGCTAAGTCTTTTGCGACTTTGGAGGAAGTCCTGGCAGATCAAAAGGTAGAATTGGTTGTGGTGAATACACCAACTTTTACACACTTTGAATATGCAAAGAAAGCGCTGGAAGCTGGCAAACACGTGATTGTGGAGAAGGCTTTTGTTGGGAGTATACAAGAAGCCGTTGTGCTAGCCGATTTGGCTAAAGAGAAAGGTTTGATGCTCTCTGTTTTCCAAAACAGAAGATGGGATAGTGATTTCAAAACGGTGCAGGCTGTGCTGAAAGGTGGAGATTTGGGTGAAATTGTGGAAGCTAGAATTGCATTTGATCGCTATACTCCTCAGCTGAGTCCTAAAAAACACAAAGAAAAACCAAGTCCAGGAGCTGGTATTATCAAGGACTTGGGTGCCCATGTGATTGATCAGGCATTGACGCTTTTTGGCATGCCAAAGGCGGTTTTTGCAGATATAAGAATCACAAGAGAGCATTCTGAAGTGGATGATTATTTCAATATTTTATTGAAGTATGAAACGTGTAGTGTACAAGTGCATGGTGGCTATTTTTTCAGAGAAACAACTCCAGAGTTTGTGCTCCATGGTATCAAAGGTAGTTTTCTTAAATCCAGAGCTGACGTCCAAGAAGATCAACTTAAATCTGGCATGACTCCAGACGCTAACGCTTATGGATTAGAGTCAGAAAGCGAAATGGGGTTATTGCATACTGAGCGAAATGGCCAAGTGATAAAAGAGCGAGTACAGACCTTAGCGGGAAACTATATGGATTATTACGAAGGCATTTATCAGGCCATAGTAAATGGAAAATCCATTCCTGTGACGGCAAAGCAAGGCCTAATGGTGATGCAGGTAATAGACGCAGCATTTAAGAGCGCTGAAGAAGGTGCTGTCGTTTATTTCTAATGTTGACCGGTAAAATTCCAAAGCTGCGCTAGCTTTTTATTTTGGTCAGGTCCAGGTCAGGCCAATGATATGCTTCCCTGATTTCAGGAACATTACCTAGATATTCCAAACCCTTTCTTGGCTTCAGGTTTCTCACAGGGTCATACTTAAGCAAGTCTTCATCATACGGTTGACATAGCTCTACTATAGCATGTTCAAACAGGGCTTCCTCTATTGGATCATAAGAATCTGGATAAGGTGCTAGATAGTTTGCTAATTGACTTTCGTCCAATATCACAAGCATTCGATGACCAGTCCTGCTGATCATTTTTGGGTTATTGTGGATCTTAGAGAGCGTCGGATTTGCGCGACAAGTCAATATACCGAAAGAGTTGAAAATTTGTATTTCACCTGTTTTTTCATCCAACAGCTCGTTCAGTTCATATACCCCAGCTACCCAAAGAGGTTTCTCATCTTTGTGATAAATACGGAAGGGGTAGGTCGTTTTGTTTTGATGGTGATACTCGTAGTACGCATCCAAATTGATGATACAGCGCCGATATTTAGCCGCATACTTGAAAGCTCGCGATTCAAATATGTTTTCCGACTGGGCATTGAGGTTGCAATTATAAGGTTTTTTATAATCGTAGGCTTCTGCCAATGTTTTCACCCACCGTGGTATAAACCCCCAGATACCACAGTCGACTTCTGTAGGATTTATACTTGTAATAAAACTGAGGTTGGGGTGAGCAAAGCCACTTACATGGAAATATTCGGGGAGCACTTCATCATTGAATTCAATTTCGTCAGCAGGTTCTTCTCTTCCACCTTTTTTTCGCTCGATTAAAATCATTTTTTTCTTAAGCGCATCTATTTCATCTTCAGGCGCTCCAAGGTTGATCGCTTCGCGGAGCTGTCTCCTTATGGTCGTTTCTGCGTCGTAGCACATTTGGTTAAGTTAAACGACCCTTTTTTAATCTAAAAGGAGAAGCTAAATTTTGTGATTTTGCCAATTCGATTGATTCTTGCAAACTTTGGATACTATGATCAGGAGATTGATTTTCATTTTTTTCTTTCTTGATGTACTGACTACTAAAGCTCAACATCACAACCTAAGTGGTAAACTTTTGACCACTAATGACGGGCTTTCGCAAAATTCAGTAAATAAAACACTTCAGGATCGTGATGGATATATATGGCTTGGTACCCAAGATGGATTAAATAGATATGACGGGTATAAATTTGAAGTATTTAGACCTGATGTCACGGACTCCTTTTCCATTTCTGATAATTTCATCATCAATATGTTAGAAGATCCTCTAGGCAGGATCTGGATTAGTACAAGAAGCGGGCTTAATATTTTTGATAAATCCACTAATCGTTTTTACAAAATATTGGAGCATGATGTAGAGTATCATCAGGTAAATAGCATCCAAACGGATGGAAAGAGTATAATCTGGCTAAAAGCAGGTTTGGATTATAACAAGTTGCGTTCCATCCCAATTAATTTTTCTTTCACGCAAGCTGTTACACTGCTGAGTTCGATGGAATATAAAGATTATCGTGTGTCCAAGGATTACTTCAATTTTCTATTCCAAGAGGATGTTTTATGGGTTTTTGAAAATGATACGGCGTTGAATTTACTTAATTCAGAGAAAATACATTTTCAATCTGACTGGCAGCAGAATCCAGTACTGCGATATACATTCATTAACGATAGCACAGCACTACTTCCATTAGAAGATGAACTTGCAACATTCAATATTTATACAGGAGTAAAGGGTGTGCTTGGGATAAATAAAAGTTATCTGACGGTGGAAAAATCATCAGACATTAATCAATACTTCGCAGGTAATATTAATGGTGTCAGTCTTGTGGATATTCTGAATGGAAAATCAACTCAATTAGAATTAAACGAAGTAGGAGTATCCAGTGCGTTAATTCAAGATATATTTTTGGACAGGGAAGGCCTATATTGGATTGGTACGGCAAATCAAGGAGTGATAATCTACGAACCGAATTGGGGAAAATTCAAATTGGATCCTCCTTCGAAACATATTGTTTGGGATGCGTTGGAATTTGAAAATAAAATTTGGTTGGCAACTCAAGAAGGGATTTCTGTATTTTCATCTGAAAAGAATTACAATGTTGCTAATTATCTTATTGAGCACAAAGTGACTGCTATCGATAAGGATGTGAATGATAACCTCTGGGCTGGCACCTCTGAGGGGCTTGTGTTTATAAAACTAAAAGAGAGAAAAAAATTTGAAATATATAATTATAAATCACCTAAGGGGAATGCTATTAGTGATTTTATAATTGATAGTAAAGGTAATTTTTGGATTGGGAGTCATTCAGACTTGGTACAACTGAAATCTGATGGAACCATAGTATCCTTTGATTCAATTACGGGATATACTTATTATGTTCTGGATCTTTTCGAAGATAAAACTGGAAACATTTGGATAGGGAATCATGATGGATTTTTTTGTTACACATCAAAAGAAAAACTAGTTCATTTTCCTTTTAAAAAGGGGGATTCATCCAGTATTAATTTCAATTTCGCCTCTGCTTTCCAAGAAGATAGCAATGGACAAATTTGGGTTGCAACGTATGGAGGTGGTGTTAGTCGGCTAAACAATGATTCAACATTTACTCACTTTACTGAAATGGAGGGACTATCAAATAATGTTATCCATGATATGCTCATTGATTCTCAAGATCAACTTTGGATGGTTTCAAATGGAGGGCTTAGCGTATTCAATATTGCGTATGAAGAGTTCAAAAATTTCGACAAATCTGATGGTCTTGGTTCTCATAATTTTGCTCTAGGGGGAGCGAATATTTTTGAAAATGGTGTAATGACTTTTTGCACAGTCAATGGTCTTTTAAAATTTAATCCAAGTGAAGTTCAGCTAAATAGGGCGTCCCCGATACTGCATTTTGAAGACCTTTTGATTAATTATATGCCAGACTCAGACCATCCAGAGCTTGCAAAGGGGAGGTTGGACCTTTATGATCAAGATCGCGTAGTATCTCTAGGTTATACTGCGCTACACTATCAAAATCCACAGGATGTTGGTTTTCAGTATAAACTGATTGGTTTTGATGATAATTGGGTTCAAAGTGATAGTCGAGTTAGGAAAATTGTCTATTCTTCATTACCCTATGGAGAATTTCGATTACAACTGCGAGCATTCAGTCTTAACAATCACTTCGAGGAGGTAATTAAGGAGTTACGCATCAAAGTTCATCCTCCTTTTTGGTGGACTTGGTGGTTTATTTCGCTCATGGTAGCACTTGGTTTATTGATTATAGCTAGCCTCGTTTATTATTTTTCTCGGCGAAACCTTAAAAGGAGACTTGTGGAATTAGAAACTCGCGAAAGGATTCAGCAAGAGAGAGAGAAAATCAGCCGTGATTTACATGATAGTGTCGGCACACATTTCGCTTATATAATATCGCGCTTGGATTATCTCTACCTTGGCTGGAATACTGACCATATACTTGACAAAAAGGATTATCTCGGAAATATCAGTGATTTTGCTCGTTCGGGCATGAAAATGTTGAGAGAGACTATTTGGGCTATGAGTCAAGAATCTGTAAGCTCGGAGAGCTTAAAGCTGAAAATTGACGATTATTTGAGACTTTGTTTTGCAGGAGTTCCGGTGGAATATCGGTTTAATTTTCATCTGGATTCAGACGCTGTGAATGCTACACAGGCGCTTAATGTATTTCGGATCATCCAAGAGGGTGTAAGTAATAGTTTGAAGCACTCTGAAGCTAAAAAGATTGAAGTGGACCTGTTGATTAAGGAAGGAACTCTGCAAATTATAATTTCTGATGATGGCAAGGGATTTGACGTGGATACAGTTAAACATCTCAATGATCACTATGGTCTTTCTAATCTGGAAAAAAGAGCCAAGGAAATGGGAGGTAAGCTTACGTTATCATCAGATAGCAAAGGCACGAAAGTGATTGTTGTTGTCCAAAATTACCCATAGGTAGTATTGTTTCGGTCTCAAAAAATCACCTAATTGCCTGGTATGGGAAGTATCAGAATAGGAATTGTAGATGATAATGTCCATTTGGCTAATCAAATGGTAAATAACTTCTCACTTTTTGATCATATCAAGATTGTCCTTATCGCTAGGAACGGAAAGGATCTTTTGAATCAAATAGAAAGTTCACGACCTGATGTAATTCTAATGGATGTTCAGATGCCGGAGATGGATGGCATAGAAGCGACACGCAAAGTAAAATCGTTATATCCTGAAGTGAAGATTTTGATGCTTTCTGTTTTTGATGAAGATGACAAAGTATTTCACAGCATACTTGCTGGAGCTTCTGGTTATATTTTGAAAGAAGAACCACCAGTAAAAATTCTTGAAGCTGTAGAAAATGTTTTGGATGGAGGAGCGTCTATGTCTAGCCTAATTGCCGCAAAGGCTTTGAATTTGATCCGATTTCAAAATACTCAAAAAGTACCCCAGAAACCCCCATCGGATTTTGGATTGTCCCATCGGGAGATGGAAATATTGGAACACATCGCAGATGGAAAAGACTATTTGAAGATTTCTGAATCGCTATTTATAAGTCCGAATACAGTTAAAAAGCACATATCCAATCTCTATGACAAGCTTCATGTGCATTCACGAGCCGAAGCTGTTCGGATCGCAGTGGAAAATAAATGGGTATAAAATATAATCGCTCTATTATCGTATTATCTTATTCTTTGATCAAGCAGAAGATATTATTATCGTACTGGATTTATGATTTTTCCTTTAAAAGTTTATTTAGCATTAAACATTAGTCCATACGCAACCATAAACCAGACATTCTCATTATCGGGTGCCGGACGAGCACCAAGTTCCCATTTGATATAAGACCCATTGTTGTTGTGATTCTTATTTGTCACCATATAATATGATCCTATTCGAAGGCCCAAAGATGATTTACCTAAAGTGCTATCATCTTTAATATCGTAGATTGTCCCGGGACTACCCCAGAGACCATTATCTTCAAACGTTCCCATATCCATAGTGAGACCAATGATCACGTCTGCATAAAATTGAAAATATCGAAGCTTGTTAAGTGTGCCATAGTTTTCGTTTGCACTGTTTGCTTTCATTTTAAGAGCAGCTCGGCTGAGTGTCGATATCCCCAAGTAAATCCCTTGGCTAGAATAATTTCCTTCCACTCCAAATTCTGAAGGGACACCATTAAATTCGGCAGAGTAGTAATTGAAATTCCCCGTATAAGACATTAAACCCGTGCGAGCCAGTATCATTTTTTCAAAATTATAATCCGACATTATATACGTAGTGGTCACTGTATTGTAACCCTCAGATTTCAAAGGAAACTTTTTGCTCTTGGTTGCTTTTGATTTGATAAGAGGATATTCCGCGCCCAACTCCATGGTAACTGGAGCTTCAAAAAAATCACTGGTAATGGAGGCATTCAACAAAGCATAATCATAATGCGCTCTTAGATGAACCGGTAATTTCCTCACATATATTTCACCCCCTACATTTAGTCCACCGAGCGTTGTTTCCATACTCGAATAAACACTTAGGTAAGGCATAATTGACAAGTCATTAAAAGCAGGTTCATTTTCAATGACATCAAAGTTCACTTGTTGTCCCAATGCTGTGAAGCTAAGCAAACACGTGAAAAGGCAAAGTAGGTTTTGACGTTGATTTATCTTTTGACGTTGATTTATCATAGCATTTTTAATGGTCAAAATAAATGGACTGATTCTTCAATTTCAATTACCCATTTGCGTGATTTTGAATCGCATTAGAAAGGTATTATCACCCATCTGGGTTATTGAATTTTACCCCTTTCGTATAGATTTTTAACAAAAAAATCAGAAAGTATGAATACTTACCAGGCTCTATTTACCATCATCCTGTATTTTTTCTCAACCATAGAATTTCCTCAGGAGGGAAAGCACATTTTCCTAAAGTACAACATTGAGGCAAATAATTGGAAAATGGATGATTACCGGAAGGTGGGAACCACCGTAACCTATCCTGAATTAGAGTATGTCCAATCTTGGGGTGGAGGAAAAGGAGGAGGAAACATGAATATAAATATGGGCGGAGTTTTCAGTGGAATTATGAATGGCTTTGTCACGACGAGTGACGATAGCTTGCAAATTGTCAACATCACTTTAATTGATGTTGCGACTGAAAAATATTTGTATGGATCTGATCAAGCAAGCCATAGTGTAGGTTTTGCTTGGGGGTTAGGGTTTATTGGTCATTATCTAGCCCAAGGAATGGAAGAAGGCAAGCTCGAAACACCTGTTGGCACACAGAATATTGGTCAATCTACTGGTGTGAACTTGGGTTTAGGTGCTAGCTACATGTATAACATAGAAGATCGACTGGTCATTAATAGTAGAGTCTTATATCATGCTACATATAACTCCTCTCTATCTCAAAAAAATGGAAAGACATTTCATGCTAAAGGGATAAGATGGTTTAGTAGGGTTCGGTATTATCTAACAGATAATTGGGTAGCTACTGCTACATTACAAGTCGAAAACCACCATCACAATCCTGAAAATATATCTCTTGCGAAACTGGCTGGCAAGATGAATTTCGTTCGTTTTGCTATTGGTTTTGGATATCGATGGTAGTCTATAATGGAAGATTTGAAAGGAAAAAATTTACTCATTTGATTGGATATTCCCAGCAAGGAACGAATACTAAGGCATCTTAAATTAAAGTAGCCGAACGTTTAAAGTAATCAAATAATTTGATGGACAAAGATTGCAATTCGCCCAATAGAAAATATTACCCATTTGGGTTATTGACTGGGATTGTGATTTAATGAAAATTTGATTCGTCGTGAATTCAACTTTGAAAACATGCCTTTAACTAATCAAAACATCAAAAACACCATGAAAAGATTCGCACTAGCATCTCTACTTATTGTTCTTTTTTACTCATCGTATAGCCAGATAATGACTCAAGACAGGACATCTACCCTGGACGTTTTACCTGAAAATCCTGAAAAAATAAGCAAGCTATTTGCTGACACAAAAATGAAAACGGTATTGGATAGTGAGCCCAGTGTGCTTTGTAACTATACTGTCACTTTTTATACAACAGCATATTATCAATACAAAGCATCAGGGGCAGGTGGGGAAATAAAGTCCCGTTCGGGATATTGTTTATCTGGAGTTTCTGACAATGCTTTTCAAGAAATTACAGATGAGACAGGGCGGTATCTTATGAAAAAATTAGGAGAATTTGGTTACTCTTTTGAGGACTACTCGAAGCTAATGCAAGCAAAGGGCTACGAAAAAATCGAAGAAAAATCTAGTGAGGCTGGTGTTCCATTTGAGGTAAGTAAAAATGTAAGTGCAAAGACTTTTTCAATTGATAAAAATCCGATTGCACCGGCAATTGTAGGTAACACGGTGTGGTTTAAGGCTACGGGAAGTATGGGAGCAAATATTGTTACAGCAGCCTTCGATATAAATTTTGTGTCATTCGGCAGGGATATTTCTAGTGGGTTGGGTGTAACCACAGCAGAAACATTAGTTGAGGCTAGTGTGAATACTCGAGGGAATCTTCAAATACTCACTCCCAAGCTAAAAATGGGAGATCTTAAAAATGACGCAGGAACTTTTTATAGGCACGAGGCGGATGGAATATTTGACATTACCGATGAGGTAATTGATGGATTTTATGCCATCAAAGCAGATGAAGCAAAATACAAAGCTGCGTCAATAGCGCTTATAAAAAGGAATATAGATCTCTGGATTACATATATGAATGGCTTAAAATGATCCTTTTCTCGTCTTAAGTGAAATTCAAAAATAGAGTGTGAGGTCAACATGTCCAGTTGTTAAGGTGAATTAAGAATTTAAACCAGAATATTTAGTCTAAAATCAGTGAAGCCGCCTGCTTTCTTAGTTTACCTAATAGTAAAGCTTCTCCATATTAACATACCTGCGTTTTTTAAAGTTGATTAAATCTTGTTTTCTTTGATTCTGAATTAAAACAATAATATGAAAAAGTATCTGCTAGCTTTTTCAACCAGCTTTTTATTGACTTTTCAGAATTCAGCTCAAAGCACCTTCACTTCTGTGGCTAGTGGCGCTTGGGAAGCATGCGCCACATGGGGTAGCTGTGATGGTTCGGGAGACAATACTGCTGGAGATGGCTATCCTTCCCGAACAGACTTTGTTGTAATCGCGGGTTTTCAAGTCACTGTAAATGCCACCAATGACAATGGTAGCGCACAAGTAAGACCTAGAAATCTCGGAATTAATGGAGTTTGTGGGTGTACTGCTGGCTGTGTCAATACACCTGAGGGGTGTAATATTGATGCCTTTTATCATACAAGAAAAATTACAATTAATAGCGGAGGAACCTTACTGTCCACCGTTCCTATGGTCATTGGGGATACTCTTAGGATCAACAGTGGTGGAACCTATATTTTAGATGATAACGCAGACGATACATTCGTTATTGGCTTTGTAAATGTGAAAGATGGTGGATACTTCCGAACTAATGATCATTTGATAGTCTCTGGAAATGGAATAGTTACTGTTGCAAGTACAGGTACTACGATTATCGGAGATGACTTATTTCTTGATGGTGATAATTCTTTTCTCTGCGGGGCAGGTACTTTCTCATTGGAAGACGTCAATACTAACTCCAACCAATCTTTCGGATTATTTAATAGCTCTGATGGTGAAGCTTTTGACCAAATATGTGCAGAAACAACGATAATATGCGAGGATGCTAATTGCTGTGGGGGAGGATGCTCTGGTGACATAGCTACTTACGCCGATGCAGGTTCAGGAGGAATTATCACTCCAGGCGAAGGGGGCGGTGGAAATAATCGTCCAAGTACGGAGGTTACATTACCCGTTGAGTTGACCAATTTCTCGGGAAATATTGACAATGGAGCGGTTAAACTATTTTGGCAAACAGCCAGCGAGTTAAATAATGATTACTTCATTATTGAAAAATCCTATGATGGGTTGGTTTTCTATAATATCGGCGAAGTATCGGGGAATGGGTCCTCTCAAGAAGTATCGGAATATTCTTATATAGACTTTCAACTCAGTGCTGATGTAATTTATTACCGACTCACACAGGTAGATTTTGATGGAACAGCCACATCTAGTTTTGCAATTCGCCTATCCCTAATAGAAACTTCCAAAACCACCCTTTTCTATAATCCTCAAAATGAAACTGTTAATATTCAATTGGGATCAATTTTATTTGGGGGTGTTGTAAAAGCGGAAATTTTTGAATTATCAGGCAGGTTAGTTGAAAAATTGGAACTACAGTCTCAAAATCGCAGACAAACATTCTCGCCAAATCTCCAAAAGGGCATCTATTTCATCCGTTTGGAAAATAGTGTTACTCAAGAACATTACCGAATTATAATACCCTGAGCTGAACGAGTTTTATCCTCGGTTCGCTCCTAATTATTCAAAATGTTCCTATAAGTACCCCTATAATCATTTTATAAGGGCTTTTATGCAGAAGGAGGGATTCGCATTGCAGCGGCGCACCGTCCCCGGTACCTCACGGTATAAACGGTTTTCAAGACGGGGACGCCTAGTTCGTTCCATTAGCCCTATAAAAGAACAGTCGAAGACTTGATTCATGTTTCAGTCTGAAATTTTCGAGATAGTTGTAAACGCAAAAAAGGCTAACATTTTCATGCTAGCCTTATGCAGAGGAGGAGGGATTCGAACCCCCGGTACCTCACGGTACAACGGTTTTCAAGACCGCCGCGATCGACCACTCTGCCACTCCTCTGTGTATTTGTGAACTTCTCTCGAAATTGGTTGGCAAAAATACCCTAATTCGAATAATTGCCAAGGTCCTTCTCGTCTTTTTTATCTTGAAATTAAATCTTCTGAAAAAGGTCTCTAGTTTTCACGTCGATCTGGCCAGAAAAGTCCCTTTACAAGCCGAAAAACATCGAATCAGGTTGTTTCTCCACTCGCTGCACGGTCCATGCTAGCATTGAATTCAAAACCCAAAAGCAATACCAAAGACATCATCCACTGCCAAATCATCAAAGCGATGATTGCACCTATAGAGCCATAGACCTTGTTATAAGTGCCAAAATTAGCAACATAGAAGGAGAAACCTAGTGAAACCAAAATGCAGAGTATTGTAGCAAATATAGACCCTATCGAAAAAAAACGCCATTTATCATGGATTGCCGGTCCCCAAAAGTATATAGATGCAATGGCTAGATAGAACACAATAAAGACAACTAAGATCCGCAAGAAGAGGATGGTATAGTAGAGATAATCCTCTGAGAGTATTCCAATATTGAGCAACCAGTCAAGCACTATCTGACCAATTATGAGGAAAAGTATACCTAGGATTAGGGCAAAAGCAAGCAATAGTGTCAACAACAAGGCGATAAATCTAGTTTTCATAAAACCTCGATTCTCTACTGTCTTATAGCTCATGTTGAATGTCTGCATAAGAGAGTTAACGCCATTGGTCGCGAGAAAAAGTGCGAAGAGCACGCCGAATGAGATAAGCCCCTCTCGCTGAATAGCTATGGTATCAAAAATAGTCTCAGCGGTTACTTGAAAGACAGTGTCTGGTAAAATGTCCTGTAAAAAATGGAGTATTTCACCTTGACTTATGGAAGGGATTAAGCCATGAATAAATGGAATTAAAGCAAAGAGAAATATTACTGCAGGAAAAATGGCAAGCGTGAAGTTGAACGCCACACCATATGACTTCTCCCAAAGTTGATTGTCACCAACTTTATCAATGAAGATGATGCCAGCATGGTATAGGGTGGTTTTTCCGCTCACTAGTGGGATGCTTTTTAGAAAGCGTATCACATTGATATACCACGTGGAATAGCGAAGATGCTTATGTAATATTCTCCTCTGTCTCAAGCGAAATATGGTTGTAGTAATTCTTCCATCACGGAGGGTAGTCTGACTGGCCTTCCTGTTTGCAGATTCATAAAAACCAACTCAGTTGATCCTGTATTCAGCTGGTTACCTTGTTCATTTTTAACCTCATATTTGAATTGTATTCTCGCTCTTGGCATTTCAGGAATACTTACCTTAATGGTAAGTAAATCATCATATTTTGCTGGAGCTTGATAGCTGACATTAAGTGAAAGTACTGGCATGCCAATACCTATGTCTTCCAGTTTTTTATAAGAAAATCCTAAATCTCTGAAGGCCTCAACCCTAGCGACTTCATAGTAGGTGGCATAGTTGCCATAATAAACGAAGCCCATTTGGTCTGTTTCCGCATAGCGGACTCTTATCTGAACTTCGGTTTGATACATTATCTAAATATTCTATTTGCATTGAGTGCTCTGTGCAGGGCCTGAGCATTTTTGTTATGCTCTATCAATGTATTTGCAAAATCATGGTATCCTGAAAAATCAGGTCTAGCACAAAAATACAGATATCTATGGTCTTCTGCATTCAATACTGCTTCTATTGCCGCTATAGAAGGCATATTGATAGGCCCTGGAGGCAATCCATAGTATTTGTAGGTGTTATAGGGAGATTCAAATTCCATGTCTTTGTTGAGAATTCGCTTAATCTCGAAGTTGTTCATTGCAAATTTTAATGTAGGGTCTGCCTGAAACTTGTAACCCTTTTTGAGCCGATTGAGATATACGCCAGCTATCGTTGAACCTTCCGTCATACGATTGGTCTCAGCATCTACAATGGATGCCATCGTTATTACTTCTATTGGACTCAGACCTAATTTTTCGGCTTTTGAAACTCTTTCCATGGTCCAAAAATTATCATACTCACGTTTCATACGGTCCAGTAATTGAATTGGAGTAATGTTCCAGTAGACTTCATAAGTATTTGGAAGAAACATGGAAATGAAGGTGTTAGAATTGAATCCATAAATCTGGGCGACACTATCTGAAAGAAGATATAGCGCCAGATCAGCAGAGTCGAGCTGTAACGTTTGGGTCATTTTCACTGCTAATTCATCTATTTTTCTAACACTATTGAAAGTGATTTTCACAGGAGATTGTAATCCTGCACGGAGTAGGTTGATAGCCTCTGAATTGCTCATATTCCTTTTGAGGAGATAATGACCAGATTTTATCTTATCATCATAACCCTTGGCTTTGGCTAAAAAACTAAAAGCCACTAGGTCATTGACGATTCGCTCATCGTAAAATTTATTTTGCAATGCTTTGAAGGTGGTGCCGTCCTCTATGGTGATGTGTCGATCGTCCTGATCTACCAGAATGTTGGGGGTATAGAGGATTTGATAGCCGTAGAATGCAAATGATGACAGCATGACGGTAAAGACAATCATGAAGGCGGCTATAAAATTCTTATTAATCTTCATTGCTTTTCGGGGAAATTGGATGCAAAAGTAACGAAGTGTCAATCAACTCTTGATCCCATGTGTAATGACATTTAAAAGTCTTTTGAACCAAGGTTGTTTCTTCCGATAAGTAAATGAAAAGATCAATTTGGAAAGCGCAATTTCTGGTGAGAAGCATTCATCAAATAGTTCCCGACATCTTTTTTGTCTTTGTTCAGTTTCTCCATTTGAATGAATTTTCAAGACTTTCTTTAGGCAACGTTGCTCATTTTTTTCAAATACAATAATGTCCCGCCATGGTATTTCTTCTTCAAAAGGTAATACCATGTCCGTATTAACCAAAACTGGGATTCTGCCAAAGGCCAATGTTTGATAAAACCGCATGGAGAAATTTCCAGCTCCTCTATTGCATAAAATGAATTGAGAATTTTTCACGTTTTCTTCATATTCATAGATCAGATTAGGGTCATGTGGAATGCCTCCCCAGAATTTATCACGAATTATAAAATTGCTTGTTAAATCATTTGATTGTTGGAATACTTGGGTGAGTTTTTTGCGATGTTTGGTCATCTGCCCACAGAACCCTACTATAGGCTTAATCTTATCTGCAATGGGTGTAGATGGGCTTCTGGTGCATTCCCATAGATATGGTAGCACAAATTCATTATTTCTCTTTTTTGAAGACTTTAAGCTGGTTCTTAAAAGAATTAGATTCTTGTACTGCTTATACCTTTCCTCATAGTCATCTACAATCAAGACTATTATCTTTGAATTGGTGTCATGACTTTTCGAAATATGGTCAAGAATGCTTTTTGAGTTAGGGTTGGCCCACAGTATCTGTGAGTGCATTGTGTATTCACAATCGGTCGCATCGCTCAGTTCTATGTACTTGTCAATGTCTAGGATTTCTCGAATTTTTATGTCAATTGGTTCTTGAACAAAGAGTTGAAGTTTTGACATATTATTAATCACATCAGAGCTTATGGACTGAAATTGATGAATTATTGGATTCTAATAGATGCTCCAATACTCAAGTACAGATTACCTACTGTTTTAGTATAATACTTGTAATAATTCTTACTTCGGATGATTTCAAAAAAGACATTAGCGTTTTTAAACTGATGCTTTGCATATCCCCCTACACTATATTCTTGGTCATGAAGTGAGTTTTTGTTATTCACTACCAGATAATCTTTATTCGTTTCAATCCGCTGGCCGGAGAGGCCTATTGTGCTATTTTGGTGATTGTATTTTACCACCAGCATGTCAGAGTTGCTTCCCGGACCTATTCCAGCTCCGAGTAGTTGTCCTTGATTGGTATAGCCTTGTCTATTTACGCTATGTATGTAGAAAGTAGGCTCAGCTCTCCATAGGTAAGTATGATTTCTGCTCAAATTGGTATGTTCATAACTAATCGTGAAAATGTCTTTGTTCTGAAGTTGGCTTTCTTTTTCGAAACCAATCGTATAAGCACGACTGTGCTCTGGTTCTATCCACCTGAAATAGCCACCAAAGTCATTATATGCAAACTCTGCATATGCTCTGAATCCAACTTCAGGGAATTTCCACTCTAGTGTGGCTGATGCTAATTGATCAAACTGGTCGTTAGGACCGACAGTATCTAAAACTGTAATTACAGAAAGTAGATCTTGTGCTGAGAAACGCTTGGTTTGTTTGTATAAAGTTTTATTAAAACCAATAGTGAGGTTTTTAAGAAATGAAGGTGAATAAGCTAAAAAAAGTCCATTAAAATAACTTTTGTTGTTATCATCATTACCATCGAAATAATCTGATTCTTTCAAAAAACCTGCAATAAAATTAATCTCTGCCGTTCCCAATGAGACGTTTTTAATTGAAACATCAAAAGGGTTGGATCCAATTCTTAAGTGAGGAAACCCAGCACCTTGCCGGCTCAAAATAATGGGGTTATAGACCGATGGACCTACTGAATAATTTTGGGTGGAAAGGCTGGTGACAAATTTTCCAAATTGAAGTTTTATCTCGGATTGACCGGGGTGGAGGCTTACAAATGAGCTAGCTCCATATCTCTGTACCCAATCAATCCGGCCTCTCCCAAACTGATATCCAAAAGGGCTAAGTGCGTTGACATTAATATTGGGAGTTAGGTTTTGTTCTAAATTTTGAGAGTAGAAAATAACGGGGTAGAACGCAAAAGTCAGCGCCTTTAGTTTACCAGCAAAACCTGCGTGAATCTCGGTGGTAAGTCCTTTGCCTTTCCAGACAGGACCATCGTTTAAACCTCGAGGGTAATAGTTGTTGACAGACGCTCGAATATTTGGATCCAATAGCTCAAGCTGTTTGGTCTCGTAGTTAAGTTGAACAGATTTATGAAAAGATAAAGTAGTGGTGTCATGCGCTATATCAATGTTTTCAAACAAACTTCCTGGTACCGAAATCTGTGCTTCACAAAGTACAGATACAAATAGAATCAAAATTGCCAGTGAAATGAATCTCATAAGTGTTGTTTTTGAAGATGTAAATAAAAGCAATGTTATTTAAGAAATGATTTTAGATTGCTCAAGTGACAACTGAATTACTTTTGAGTCATACCTTGGAAAATGCAACAATTGATTTCGATTTGTATACCTACTTTTAATGGACAGGCTTATTTAGTAGAATGTCTTGATTCAGTAGTAAATCAAAGCTATAAGAACATTGAGATACTTATAGTGGATGATAATTCAGAGGACGCAACACTTTCGATAGTTCAAAAATACATCAAACGAGATCCTAGAATTCAGTTGATAAAAAATGAATCTCGTTTGGGATTAGTCGCTAACTGGAATAAGTGTCTAAAAGAAGCGTCTGGTGATTGGTTAAAATTGATGTTTCAGGATGATATAATGCTTCCTGATGCAGTAGAACAGATGTGTCAGTTAGGCCAATCTCTGGGTGTAGATCTTGTTTTGTCAGATAGAACCTATCTGTGCGAAGACCCGAGAAGGTCGGCGTATTTTGACGGATTGACAACTTTAGGAAAGTCCGTTTATGCAAACGAAAAGTTGATTACTCCGGATATGGTTATCAAGGTTTTAGTCGAAGATCGTCTAAAGTATAATTTTCTAGGGGAGCCAATTGTGGGGTTGTTTAGAAGGCGAATTCTAGAAAATTATCGATATTTTAATGAAGATTTAAAGCAAATCGCTGATTTTGAATACTGGTTGCGTATTGCTACTGATACCAACATAGGGTTTGTCAATGAGCCTTTACATGTCTTTCGAGTTCATGACCAATCGGTATCTACACAGAATATGATTACTAGAGGAGTAAACCCCTCATACGGTGATCGTGTATTATTGACATTAGACCTTTTAGAATCTCCAGTGTATGCTAATATGAGATCTATCATAGGTTATGAGGAAAATGAAACAATAGTTTCATTTATAACTCAATATGTTCAGAAAATTGGGTTTTGGAGGACAATGTGGCAGGTCAGTTGGAGAATAATCTTCTATTATAATTTTGGTATTTTCTCTTTATTCAAAAAGTCCTCAAAGTAGATAATCAAGTAAATTAATATAGAGGGGGATTAGAAATAATATTTTGCTTCAAATACTAAACCTGTTTTGAAATCGTCACCTTCATTCCACATCAAATCAATTTCTTCACCATTTTTAAATAATGAATATTCAATTTCCCAATGTTGATCTTTTTGATCCTTTGGGTATGGTTCAAAGCCATTGTAAAGTTGAATAGTCACCTCATCTTGTTCATCGGTAAGGAAACGAGTGATATTGGAGGTAAAGTTGCCTTCCAAGTCCGGGTTTTGATCAAATTCTCCGCTAGTGAATACCAATGAATCGTTTATGATGATATTTACTTTATTGTCAATTTTATAAAATGCAAAAGTGTATTCATCTTTTGGAGGAGTGAACCTAATCATTCCTAAAGAGTAAATGAGTCCTAATAATATTGTTGACAATTTGATGATCATTGGGTGGATATAGGAGTGGTAAACTTGGTTTTATTGATTTATAGCCTGTGAGGGTCTATCAAATAGTATACCAGAATAGTGTTCATTCCATATTCTTCTAGTTGCACTTAAAGCCTGATTGGGATGATTAAGATATGTTTGCATGATGTCAGTGTGGGAAACTTCAAAAATGAATAAATCAAGTATTTGCTCCATTGTTGTGACATACAATGCCATCACTTGGATTGACAAATGCCTTAGATCATTGCTTGGATCTGAGTGCCCAACAGATGTGGTTGTAGTGGATAATCACTCCTCTGACAATACAGTAACTCATATTCAAAGAAACTACTCAGGTGTTCATGTTATTAAGAATCTGGACAATCTAGGATTTGGATCGGCAAACAATCAGGGTCTGCGTTATTGTTATTTGAAAGGTTATTCGTATTACTTTTTACTAAATCAAGATGCATGGATTGATAAAGATACCTTGTGTAATTTGAAAGAAGCTCAGGAGGAGAATGATCAACTTGGGGTGGTTTCCCCTATTCATTTGAATGGTGATAGAACGGGTTATGACCAACTGTTCTTACACTTTGTGACTGAAGACATTTCGATAGATTTTTTAGAAAGAAATAGTTCTAAGTGGGAAACCACACCAGTCCATTTTGTGAATGCTGCGGCATGGTTGCTTTCCAAGGAATGCCTAGAAAAGGTGGGGGTATTTCATCCCTTGTTTTTTCATTATGGAGAGGATTTTAATTACGTACAACGTCTGTATGCGGAGGGATTGAAAGTGGGGCTTGTCAATAACACTTTTGCGGTTCACGATCGCGAAGATCGGTCCCCATCTAAAATTAAACATGATCCAATCAGACGATTGGAAAGAGATCTTCTACTAAAATTACTAGAGCCTGATCTGGGTTATGGGTGGATGGATTATTCCATCTATATGGGGCATCGGCTAAAAGCAGCATCAAAGGATCTAAGTTGGTCGGAATTTTGGAGTTTGTGCAATTATGCTATAAAACAATACCGATTTATATATAGAAGTGCGCGAGATTTTCAGAAAGAGAACTTAATGATCAATTTAATTAGTCATAATTTAGAATGATGAACAATCCGGCAGTCGTGGTGGTGGCTTACAACCGATCTGAATCATTGCTCAGGTTACTGAATTCTTTGGCCAATTCTCACTACGGTCCCGAAGATGTTGATCTCGTGATTAGTTTGGATGGAGGAGCATCTACTGAAGTTATTGATATCAGTGAGTCCTTTGAATGGAGGTTTGGCAAGAAACGAATCATTAAAAGAGCTCAAAACTTAGGGCTACGCGAGCATATTTTGGATTGTGGGCGGTTGACCGAAGAGTATGATGCAGTGATTGTGTTGGAGGATGATTTGATGGTAGGGCCCTATTATTACATCTACGCTACTTCTGCGCTCAGCCATTGTGCCGACGAAACGGATTTGGCGGGAATATCATTGTTTTCCTATTATATAAAGGAATTTAAACATTTGCCTTTTATGCCATTGGAAGATGGCTATGATAATTATTACTTGCAAATACCCTCATCTTGGGGGCAGGTCTGGACGAGAAAGTGGTGGTTAGGCTTTGAAAATTGGCTGCATAGATCCGAAAAAAAATCCGTAAGAGTGCCTACTCCTGTTAAATCTTGGGGGAATGATCAGTCATGGAAAATGGACTTTATTCATTACCTCGTTGAGGAACAACTTTATTTTTTTTATCCCAGGGTGTCTCATACGACAAATTTTGGAGAGGTGGGCGTTCATCAAAAAGGCAAGTTTGCACGATATCAAGTGCCCTTACAAATGGGAAAAAGAGACTTTAAGTTTTCGACTATCGATCAATGCAAGGCGATTTATGATGTTTTTTTTGAATGGACAGGGAAAGGAGTACAAAAAAAGTATGAAAACTTAGAATTTGATTTGTATGGAGAAAAGCCTGATTATGCTCTAGAGACTGATTATGTTCTGACCACTAGGCCTGTTGCGCAAGCCGTAGAGACTTTTGCATCGACAATGTTGCCATTAGAGGCCAATTTTCTTTATAAGATTAAGGGAACAGGGATTAATTTGGCTAAAAAGAAGGATGTAGATCTTAGAAAAAGGCCAATGGAACCCTCATTGCATGAAAGGTTGGTAGGTAAATATAGTAAGCAGCGCTATTGGTATCAGTACCTGTATGTTTTAAAAGAAACCTGGGGATTTTGATATGAGGATTTTGGTTTGCCTATCCTCCTTGCCTCGTCACTTTGGGGATTTTGCGAAGAGCTTTGAAGAAAAAGTTCTGAAGCATATTCCATATCCTGTGGATTTGGTTGGTCATTTTCCTGAAATGCCAGACAGTCAACCTCTCGAACAATTGCTGGCGCAAGTCGAAAATAGACTGATCAAAGTAGAGAACGACCCTAAGTTCTCGTGGCAGCTTGGTTATGATGAGAATTTAATTGGTAATCAGGGGATTGAGGGCAATCTGTTGCAATGGCATTCATTGCTTGGGTGTAATGAACTAAAGAAGCAACTTGAAAATCAGTTGAGTTTGACATACGATTGGGTGATCTGGTCTAGGCCTGATATTTATTTTTTTAACGATTTGCGGATTGATTTTAATCTTGACGCTAGCAAGTTGTATGTATTACCAGTGGATGGTCATAGTGGCTTAAATGATCGCTTTTGTTATGGTAGCTCTGACGTTTTGAATACCAGAATGAATATTTTCAATTACTTTCTTGATGTTTGGTATCCTGATTATCACAATAATTTGAACTATCTAAAGAGAAAGGGGAAGATCTGGAATCGTTTCTATTGTTGGAATCCTGAGATGGTCTTGAAACAGTTGATGATAGATAAAGATATTGGTTATCGTTTCGTCGACTTAGTTATAGGAAAAATTCGTTTAAGAAAAAGTGAACAGGAAAAACCTGTTAAGTATGTTTCAGCACCACTTTTTGATTCCAAAAGTAAATCACCAGTTATTAAGGACCTTCAGAAGAAATTGAAAAAGGTGGCAATTTTGAAGGTAGAAGATGAGCGTACTAAGCTCATAGAATATGATGTGCTTTCAAAGATGTTAAACTCAACGATTGAATAAGGAAACTTAGGAAGTGTTATTTAAATCAAAAAAATACAGGGCAAATCCATTCAATGGTCGCAGCATTTCAGAGTTGCGTCTGACATTTTGTATTACCCATAAAAATAGAGAAGCTTACTTAAAGCAAACACTTGCTCAAAATCTAAGAGATAATAAGCACAACCAAAATGTGGATTTTGTACTGGTCGACTTTAATGATAACTACTCTATGGTTGATTGGCTCAAATCTGAATTTAAAAGTCAGTTAGCAGATTCGCAATTGAAAGCATACCATAGTGAAGAGATGTCTGAATGGCATGCTTCCAAAGCCAAAAATTGTGCGCACATGTTGGCTGAAGGAGACATCTTAGTCAATCTTGACTGTGATAATTTTACTGGACCCAATGGAGGCGACTTTGTCATGGCTAAGTTTATCGAAGCAGAAGAGGAACTCATTTTTTGGCAGAATAGCCGTAAAAAGCTTGATGGAACTTATGGGCGCATTGCCATTGCAAATAAAACCTTTCACGAGCTGGGCGGGTACAATGAGGCATTCCTGTCAATGGGCTTTCAGGATGGTGATTTGATCAAGCGGGCCAAAGTACTTGGCTTGAAACTATGTAGAGATGTGAACTCAAAGTATAATGAGGCCATTCAGCATGAGAAATTTATTCCAGAAGACATGACTTGGAAAAGAATGAATGAGCACAATGAGAAAAAATCCAAGTCCGATTTGAAAGCCAGTAAGCTGGTAGCCAATGATGGAGTGTTTGGCAGTCTTGCGAAAAGTGTTAAAAGTTTAAATTCATTATGAAACACTTTTTAATCACTCGGTTTAACATCAGGACAGGAACATGGAATTCAGATAAAAACGGCAATTCTATTCTGGACGAAGAGTGGATGCGTCACAGATTTAACCTGTTTGAGACCTACTGTTTTCCATCCGTAAAAGGACAAAGCGACCATGATTTTATTTGGATAGTGGTATTTGATACGGAGACATCTGAGCAATGGAAGGAGAGAATTAGGTTACTGCAAAATGAGTTCAATTTGTTTTATCCACTCTTTGTAAATGGATATGATGAGTTTCTGCCAGCTTTAAAGGAGACAATAAACGCCAATCTTACCACCGAGGATAAATTTATTCTTACTTCAAGAATGGATAATGATGATTTGATCCATAGAGATTATATTAAAACAATTAAGTATCATGCTCAAAATAAGAATAATCTGGTCATTGATTTGAGGAGAGGTTACCAGGTGAATTTAATGAATGGTCAAGTCAAAAAATACTATGCTAAAATCAATCCTTTTCTAAGTGTTGTTGAGCATGTTTCCACTTTTAAGACTGTTTTTTCCAGAATTTTAGGAGACTGGGCATTTGAAAAAAATCATGTTATTTATAAGGATAAAGAATGTTGGGTTCAGGTTGTGCATGATCGTAACAAGCACAATTATGACAAAACCGGATTGTATTTTGCCTTCAACCCAAAGCTTACCGAGTTCCAAATGGATGTTGTTAATAGAAATCCCTCACATTCAATTTTAGGTTTCATCAACATATTTATTTTCATTAAAAACAACCTTAAAATGATGTTGAATCAATCATAATGATCAACCTCACAAAAGATCACAAAACAGGATAAATCCAACAGATGACGGTTCTGTATCAAAAGCATGTTTCCAAAAGAAGCCCACCAATTAATTTGGTAAATGAGGACTTTCACCTATTCCAGCATGAGTTCAGAAAGGAAATTCGTGAGACTCATGTTTTGGAGATTTCTAATGTCTTTATCATCAGAGACTTTATTTACAAGCCTTGGGATTTCAGAGGGTTTATTAATTACACTCAAGTAAAGAAGAAATCAATTGGATATTTTCTAAAAAGATTGTCTGTGCTGCTTATTGGATGGAAAGACCTACCAGAGGGTTTATGGATCACTGATAACAGAAGCATGAATTACTTTCATTGGATGACCGACGCTCTGCCAAGATTAATGGCTGCTAAGCAATACGGAAGTGAGCTTCCCGTATTTCTTCCCAAGACGTATCAAAAAATCCATTTTGTGATGGATTCATTGAAATCAATGAATTGTGAGATTATCCATATTAGTAGCTCTAGAGCTTATAGAGTAAGTAAACTGACACTTCCTAGTCACACTGCCAAGCCTGGAAATTACAATCATGAGTTAATCAAGATCATAAGGGCGAAGCTGTCGGTCAATTCTATAAAGGAAGTAAACAGGAAAATATATATCAGCCGAGCTAGTGCACCCAAAAGGAAAATATCCAATGAAAATGGGGTCAATGAAATACTGAGGAGCCATGCTTTTGAAATTCACCATTTTGAAGATTACTCTTTGGCTAAACAGTTAGAAATAATGGCTGAAACGAGGTATCTGGTAGGCTTACACGGCGCAGGTCTTACCAACATGCTTTTCATGCCAAGTGATGGAAAAGTACTTGAGTTGAGAAATGAACATGACGATCATAATAACTGCTACTTCTCTTTGGCCTCAGCGATGAATCATGACTATTACTATCAGCTCAACGGAGGAGACTCCATAGTAACGAGTGCCGTAAACGTGGAGATTGATTTAGAAAAACTTGAATTGAACCTCCGCCTAATGTTGAACCATTGATCATAGCGAAGGGTCTAATCAGTTCATTGATACTATATGTTCAAGCCTTTCGGGTTAACTGATTACTTTTCCATCTTGTAGGTGAATTTTATGATCGGCTATATCGAAGTACTGATCATCATGGGTGACTAGAATCACCGTTTTACCATCTTTTATCAAATGAGGGAGTAGCTCGTAGTAAAATGCCTTTTTGAACTGAGGATCTTGGTTGGCAGCCCATTCATCAAAAATATAAATTTCTCTATCAGCGATCATCGACAGAACTAGAGCAAGTCGCTTGGATTGGCCGGTAGAGAGACCTTCATTGATGACATCATTCCCTTCAATATGTACCTTGTCATCGATAGAGAATATTTTGAGTAAGCTTTTAATTTTAGGAATGCTAGCATCACTTATTTCATTGTTTCGGAAGAGGTGATTATCGGCAAAGACAGCAGATATCCTATTTCGGAAACTCTGCAGATTACTTGGGTTAATTTCAATATTGCCGTAATTGAATGTCCCTTTTTTAATCTTATATAAACCAGCCAAAATTTTCGAAAGAGTCGTTTTTCCGCTCCCATTGCTCCCATAGATGAGCGTGATTTTATTGGCAGGAATCTCCAATGAAAGAGGGCCGAGATGAAAGCGGTGATCCTCTGTGTTGTTATTATAAGCGTATTTGATATTCCTTAATACTATCGATTGTCCGGTTTCTGGGATGCTTATTGGGTTGTCTAGAATATCATCTTTGGCATTTGTCAGTTGGAGGCCAATCTCTTCTATATGGGTAGTAATCACCTTGAGCGGAACCATTTCTTTGGTGAAATTGGAAACCGATGATAGAGGACCTATGACAAATAAAGAGAGCGTTATGAATTCAGCAAAAGATGTGACGGAGATAGTCTCGAATATAAGAGCCATGGAGATCATCACACAGACACCAACGATCAGAATCGACTCTGATATTTTACCAGTTGCCTCATTGAAAAATTTCAGTTTAATCTTATTACTGGCTTCTTTTTCTCCTGATTTTTTCAGGTATTTTTCAATGAAAGTCTCCTTTTGATCTGAGTTGAGACTAAGCTCCTTGATGCCAAAAATAATATCATGAATGTTATTGTAGACAGCATCCCAGCTCTTCCTTGATGCCATATTGAACTTATAGCTAAGTTTATTTCTTCGGTAAATGACCAAATAAGCCGTGGCAAAGGACAATATAAGCACAACGGTTAATTGCCATGAGATAAAAATGAGATAGATGATTCCTGCTATGGAGATGACCAAACTTCTATTGGCTCCAGGTATCTTCTCAACTATTCGTGCCATGCCGTTAACATCTGAGACTAAGCTCGAAATCAGCTCTTTTTTTTTCCCTTCTACTTCTTCATATTCTGATTTGAAGATCAATTGACTGAAATCCATTCTCATTTGGAGAATGATATTACTTGATAATTTGGAGAGAATTTTTTCTGAAAAGAGTCCGAAAAGTGTAAATGCAAGTAGTCCAATTGCTATAGTAGTGAAAAATAAAATCGGGTCATCTATTCCTTTCTTTACTGCCTGATGAAAGGTGCGCATGATAAAAATAATCCCTAGCCCAGATAGGGAGCTAAGGACAGACGCAAAAATCAGAGCAGATAAATTACCCTTCAAGTATTTCCAAACAAATTGCATGGCTGCTTCAGTTAATCAAATTCGACCCTTGGTGGGTAATATAAATGGCAAAACTACCATATAAATTGTCCTTTCGCTAAACGCCCCCTTTTGTTTGGGTTCATGTGCAGAAGCTCAAATGTGATTAATATTGTGGCTAAAAAGGATGGTTAAATAAACTTATCTATGGCAATTAAAGAGCAATTTTTAAGTTACTTTTTGTTTAACCCAAAAGGAAGAAAGTCAGATATTCACGCTGATGAGTATGGTTTGGAAAAGCTGAAAGCAGTGGACTCTAATCAAGAAATATATTACGGTACAAAAGTATCTGCCATTCGGGATGAGTTGAGTCGAATAGAACGCGAGTTTAGAATCTACAAGTACCGGTCTGTATATCAAATACCAATTACCGTAAGTTTCAATAGGGGGTATAAAGTAGAGAATTATTTTCTCCGAGAAATTGTGCGATCGACCTTCAATACTAAAAGCATAAAAAAAGCTCAAGCTTTTCTTGTTCCAGCAACACCTTATATGTACTACACCCTTGTTCAAATTTGGTGGAAAATATTGCAGTTTTTTGGTGTTCAAAAACGAAATTCCAAGGATACAGATTACGATTTCAGTGAAAAGAGAAAATTAGAAGAAAAGCTACTGATTGCTGCATTGAAAAATGTGATCAAGTCAGATTCGTTTAAACAAAACAAGGGAGCCAATCATATTTATTTCTCTTCTATTCTTGGCACAGAGTTTATTGAACATGTGAATCGGGACCTTTTCAGCAATGGAATATTGGCTGTTAACAGTGCTGACAAACGAGGGGGGCATTTTAATTTTCAGAAAGATGTAAGTACGGTCTGCATGCAAGACTATAAGATCCCTAAGTTTGCTTACGATATTGGTGCCTTTGATGAGCCTTATCAAAGCCGAAAATTTTATACTTATTATGCTGGAATGTTTTATGGACATAGACGCTACATGTTTAAGTATAAAACAGAGGACTGTTATTGGATTGATGGCCATATTGGGTTTGAAAACTATCTGCGTAATTACGCCAATGCGAAATTTTATTTCCATTTTCCTGGAAGATATGAGTGGTCACCAAGATTGTTTGAAGGGATGTATTTTGGGGCAGTACCTGTGATCCTTTATGATAACTATTCCCTACCGTTTTCCGATTTTATCGACTGGGATAAATTTTCGATTAGGATTCATATGGATCAGATGGATGACACTTATGAAATCCTTAAGGGCGTAACCGAAGAGAAGTGGAATGAGAAGCGGAGACATTTAAGAGCAGTGCTGAAGCATTTTTGTTACCATAAAACTCCAATATTTGGTGATGCGTTTTATATGACTATATATTCGATATATCGAAGACTGGGTTCCCAAAAGGATATGAAAAATGGATTTGAAGCCTGAGTCCTAAACGCCAAGAAGTTTGAATCGACGAAGTATTGGATTGAGCATGTTATGTTTAAATAGATAAACTAATCTCGATCTAATTGGTCTTTTGGATGAGTCGAACTCACAGCCAATTTTTTGGAGGTAGTTAAGAGCAACTGACTCATACTTGCCTCTATGAATCAAGTTAATCGTGCTCAATCGGAATTCTTTGGCATCAGGAGTGAGCGACAGAAATTTTTCTTGATATTCGCAAGACCTGACTGAACCCTTTCGCTCTAAGTCAAATGGGCTTTCACCTGGAATGATCAATGACTCCAAGAGTGATTTTTTCCAAAATGCCGGCTTTAGGCTCACTCTAAACCGGCCTTCTTTTGGTATTTCTTTGAGTAATTGACCTTGCCGTTCACTAGCTGAAGAAAGTTGCCACAGTTTAAGGTAGCCCGCCTCCATCCGTATTGCCTGATCGAAAATCAATTGAAAATCACAATTTGGAATGGCACCAAGTAATAAATCCTCTAACCACAGGATGATGTAATCTGAGTCAATTTGTTGAAGTGCCAGCTTTAGGTTGGAACAATAGTCAACATCAATACCTACCTTGATGGCTTTGGTGTCTGGATCTGGGCTATCTAGAAAATTCGTTATGATTACTTTTTCGAATGGACAGTCTTTCCAGTTTCTGTTCAGGCAATAGAAAAATGGCTGCCAAGCGTCCTGATAGGCATCACATGAAGGTATAACGATGGTAACTTTGTGATCCATTGTGGTACGAAGTTAATGCAAGACCAAAGATTCAAGAGGCACTCCATTTTAGAAATACTTTTTATTTCCATCTTTGAAGGAATCAGGATTCAAAACTTGATTTCATAAGCGAAGTTAATATCAAATGACATTTTTCGATAAGGCCATTTTACTAACCACCAAAACTGACCAACACTTTTTGAATTCTAAGTGCACTCATATAGAGACCCATTTAGGATTGCCTCAAGGGTTTGTTGAAATTTTTAAAAATGAGCCGGATACCGAGGACACCAAAAGAGGATGTTTCAATGCTCACTATGAGGCTTATTGTTACATCGTAAAACATCACTTAAAAAGATGCCTCATTTTTGAAGATGATGTTTATTTTATTTCAAAAGTGGCCCCAAAATCTTACGAGGATTTTTTACTAAACAATGACTGGGATGTCTTTTACTTCGGTCACAAACCTGACTTTCGCCAAGACACTTTCGCCATAAAAACAAACCACAAAGGAATAGTGCATGTACGAACCAACGACAGGCATGCTTATGCCATGTCTTATGAGTTTGCTAAAGTAATGGCTCAAAAGCCATGGACAGGTGTTTTTGGAGATCGCTTGTTAAGGTCTAGTACAACAAAGGCCTATGCTCTTGTGCCCGGTATGGCTATACAGACAGGGTCACTTTTTTCGGACTCACATTTTAATGGTATTACCGGAAAGTTTAGCGAATACTTGAGACTAGCTTATCAAAATCCCTTTAGCCTCTTGGACTTCTTGAGATATTCTTTTTTGCTTATTTTCAAAATGCCTTATTGGGTGATTTACTGTTCGTTTTTGGCGATAAAAGGCAAGTAGCATTTAGAATCTATTGAAGAATTTTCATGTAGACTTTCTCAATGGAGCGGACAATAATTTTCCAATCGTATTGGCTACAGACGTCATGACCTATGCTGGACATTTCATTTCTGAGTGCAGGGTCATTCCTCATTATTTTAATGTTTTCGATAAGACTTTCTAGCTGAGCTGGCAGAGAGAAAAATCGCTGTTGCTTTTTTGATAGTACATTGAGATAACCCTCATTGCCAAAGCCACACATTGGAGTACCCATAGCCATGGCTTCTAACAATACTATCCCAAAACTCTCACCAAAAAGAGCCGGCGCGATATACAAGTCAGCCGTTTTAAGAAGCCTTAGTTTCATTTTTTCGGACACAAAGCCGAGCATCTCTACGTCACTTAGTGAGTTTTTTCGAATAAATGTTTCAGCCAATGTTCGCTCATCTCCGTCACCAGCTACGATCAGTCGAATATTTTCACCATTGTTTTTGAGTTCTTTAAAGCTCTCGAGTGCATATATCAATCCTTTTCGTTCTTCTAATCGGCCTAAAAAGAGCAAGTTGAATTTGCCATCTTGATATTTCTTTACAACCGTAATAGGTTCCTTGTGAGCTTCCAGATCTATCCCATTAGGGATGATCGATATCTCTCGCTTGGAAAATCGTTTAATATACGAGGCTTGAGTTTCGCTCACGGAAATGATTGCATCCATCAATTTGAATACACCCAATGCGGCAATTGGCATAATGTTTTTACCTATAAACTGATTTTTAGGAGTATCGTGAAAGGTAGTTACATATTTGGACCTACTGAAACCCCTGATTTGTAGAGGGAGAATTGGATTCCAGAATGTATGAAAATGTATTATGTCAAAATTTTCTTTATTCAAAAAATTTATCAGAGATTTTCTATCGTCCCCAAGGGCGATGTTAATGTCTATCTTGGTCCCACCTAGGTTTATGCTCCGGTTGCTTCCAAAGTGATACACATTGATTTCGCTGACAACAGGTTTAGGGGCAACAATTTTCACTTCATGCCCAAGTAGTCTCAGATATTTGCTCAGACTTTCGATATGATTTTTAACTCCGCCAGGTCTTGAAAAGTCATAAGGACATACTTGGGCTATCTTCATACTAGTTTTTTTTCATTTAATTCGTAGAGTCAATTATCAATGGAAATAAAAGGAAGCTATGGCGAACCGAGGAATCGTTTACAAGACAAACAGTGTCTTTAGGTGGTTGGAAAAAATTAAAGTAATTGAGAAAACACCAAATATAATTGAAGATTATGAGCAAGATTATCCTCACTTGAGCATACTCGAGGAAAATTATGAGGATATCCGGAAAGAGTGCGAACAGTTACTGAAGAAAAAGGAGCAGATAACTGACGTGAAAAGTCTCATGGGAGATAATACCGCAGGGGGAATTCATGTGATTAAGTGGAAATCATTTATGATTAAGTCAGGAGTATTCGTTAAGGAGAATTGTACTCACTGTCCTGTCACAGCAGCTACAATTGCGAAAATCCCGAAGGTGCGTACTGCCTTTTTTAGCATACTAGACCCTAACCAGTACATCACGCCTCACGAGGGGTATTTTGATGGTTTTATGAGATTTCATTTGGGGGTGATCATCCCTAATAATAATGCTTATAAAGAATGTTGGATTAGGGTCACCAATGGAGTGAGTGATAAAAAGAAGATGGCAGAATTGGGAGATACTTACTACTGGAGCAATGGGAAAGGTGTCCTATTCAATGATAATTATACGCATGACGCCTCTAATTCATCAGATGAAATCCGTGTGATTTTGTGGTTAGATATAGAGAGAAAACTTCCCTTGCTCTTATCGTGGTTAAATACCCTTATGCTGAATATTGCTTATTCTACAGAGGGAGTGAAAAAAGTAGCAAGAAATTCTGTGGTGAAATTTTCTTGACAGATTAACGTTTTTCTCAACAACAATTGATGGATTCACAAGTCCTTGTAGGTGCTGATAGATTCATGGCTGCTTTGAGTCATAGGGCTCATTTGGCTGAAGATTCCTTGTATGTACAAGCAATGACTTTCGAAGGAGATGCTGCAGGCGAGCGATTGATCGAACTGATGATCGACAGTCCGGCTAAGGACAAGCGTTTGATTGTTGATTCTTTCTCGAAAGTTGTAGTGAGTGATCATTTTGTTTTTGGTGCGAAGTACTTTGTTGATAGAGATTTTAGAGAAGAGATTAAAAACACGAAGACACTAATTAGGCTGGCAGAGAGTCATGGCATTAGGGTTAAGTTTGTCAATCCAACAGGTTTTTTGTTGACGAAATACCCACTTCGTAACCATAAGAAAATGATGATTGTCGATGGACAATTTTCATTTCTCGGAGGAATCAACTTTAGTGATCATAATTTTGCGTGGCATGACATGATGGTTGAGTTTGATGATCGGCCAATAGGAGATGTTCTTAATCAGGATTTTCGTGCTACCTGGGACGGGAAGAATCAGTCTAGTAAAATTGATTTAGGTGAAAACCATCTTTATTTCTTCAACGCCATTAATAGTAGGTCATTGTATGAGGAATTTTTTGAATTAGTGAGGAACGCACAGAAGAGTATTACTGTGATCTCTCCATATATTTCAGAGCCACTTTTACCTGTTCTGGCCGAGGCTTCTTCTAAGGGTGTAGAAGTAAAGATCATTTCTCCGGAGAACAACAACAAAGGGCTTTTTAATGATTATTTGGTGTCCCAGAGTAGCAAAGGATTTTTTAAACTACTTCATCATCCGGGGATGTTTCATTTGAAAGCCATAATGATTGATGAAAGTAAATTAGTTTTTGGCAGTAGCAACTACGACTTGATTAGCTACCACTTTGAGCAAGAAGTGGTGATTGTGTCTGAAAACAAAAAGTTACTAATGGACTTTAATTGTGAGATTTTGGAGCCAATGAAGTCAGCTTCTCATTTATACAAATCAGTCCCCCAAAACTCAATTAAGAGTAGAGTAGTCATGGGCTTTTTGAAAGGATTCTGTCAGGTCGCATCTCAGGCCTTGTTGGTCCCAAAACCTTAAGCATGTCTCTATAAAAAAACAGGCTTTTTATGCTTCGATTTTTCCCGCTGATTGCCTAGCTAGTCGCATTGATTTGGTGGACCAGTTGCTATTGAAAGGTGAAAGTAGGTATTGTCGGATCAGATACCATATTAGGTTTTTCTCAATCAAATCAGGACTTATCTTGGGTCTTATTTCTGCATGAAACTCAGGCAGCTTACTCCAATGAAGATGAGGCTTTAGATGATGGGCTGTATGCAGGCCATTATTGAATAGAAAAACATTCAAAAAACCTTCAATATTTCTTGAATGATTGAACTCTGACTCTTCATCTGCGTGAATGTGTTGGATATAATTGAAAAGTAATACGCCATTAAGAGCGATTTGCTGTGGAATTACCACAAAGATAAGTGCAGCCTTCCAGTCAAAGAGTAAGGTGATAGCTAAGACAAAAACAATTGTAACTATCTGAAGAAGGTGTTCAATGTACCTAGTACGATTTTTAAGCCTGAGGTCCTTCATATAAACTCGTATTGCTTTCAGTTGAACGCTACTACTGTAGATCGGGTAGTAGAGGATTGTCCAGAGATTATTATTCTCTGAAAATGCATAAGTCTTAGTGTAATCAGGTTCTTTGTTTGTGTACGTATGATGGTTTTGGAGGTGTGTCGGGATCCAGCCAAAAACAGGAAACCCATAAAGGATGGTTAGCCAGCAGTCGGTAATCACGTTGAGAGCTTTATTTTTCCATATAGCCACATGACGGTGATTGTGCACTATCACTCCAACAGTAATAGCCATAAGTAACTGCGCTGAATATAGAATTAACCATAATGAGGTATTGAGCGCCTCACCATACAAGTACAGAACGATTATAAGTATAGAAGTCAGTACGAGATACGCTAAGGTTTTTATATCGGATTGGTATCTAAGCATAGCCAAAATTACGATTGAAAATTAAACTCTCGGGTATCTATTCGTGATTGATAAGTATCGCGTGTAATGTTTCTTTGGGCTTAGCTTACTTCACTTCTGTTTGTCTTCTAATGATTAAATTTGCTCCGATGGATAATAATTCAGAGTTTATTTGGCAGCAAGACCGAGAGCCACATTTTCTGAGAAGAAAAGAGATTCTTAAAGATATACCTCAGGTAAAGCGATTATTTGGGATTGACAGAAATCTCAAATACAAGGTATTGTTTGTTTCCTTCTTGCATCTTGCCATTTCCTTTTTCGTTCCAACTAATTTTTGGGGATTTGCCCTAGTACTACTTCTAGCAGGCACTACATTAGTTCATATTTTGGTACTAGCTATCCATGAGCTATCTCACAATCTAGCCTTCGAATCTGAGGTGAAAAATAATTGGCTAGCTATAATTGTCAATCTCCCATTACTTTTTCCTTTTGCAATGGCTTTCAAAACTTACCATTTGGAGCACCACTGGCGGCAAGGTGAAGATAAAATCGATACCGATTTACCTACAAGCCTAGAGGCCAAGTTATTCAAAGGACCTTTCGGTAAATTCATTTGGATGGTTTTCCAGATTCCCTTTTATGCACTGCGCCCACTTTTCATTTATCCAAGAAAACCAAATAGCTGGGAGATAATGAACCTATTGATCCAAATCGTATTTGTGACTGCCTACTTTTATTTTTTTAATGGTATCGGTCTTCTATATATGTTCTTGTCAGTTGCCTTGGCTTCCGGGTTACATCCTTTGGCTGGTCATTTCATATCAGAGCATTATATAACTAAGGAAGGGCAAGAAACTTATTCTTATTATGGTCCATTGAATAAGTTGGTGTTTAATGTGGGTTATCACAACGAGCATCACGACTTCCCAAATATTCCAGGATCTAAACTTCCTGAGTTGAGAAAAGTGGCAGATAAGTACTACAATCAATTACATTCTTATAATTCATGGACTCAAGTGATCTTTAATTTTCTTACGAGTAAGGAAGTTGGCTTAAACTCTAGAGTGAAGCGCCAGAAATAAAAAACATGTCACTGCTTACTATTATTCGTCGTGATTTTCGTAGATCTTTTGAGTCAATAAAGCTTCCCGCTATAGAAGAGACCTTTGATATCTACTTCAGTCGATTTTTTGGGTATTATTTTGCTTTACTTTCTAGAAAGTTTGGTCTAACTCCAAATCAGGTTTCGATATTCAGTTTGCTCATGGGTCTGGTTTCTGGCGTGCTATTTTATTTTCAAGATAATTTTGGGTTGATTCTCTGTGCATGCTTTTTTATCACGCTTTCAGGGGTGCTTGATTCTGCCGATGGTCAACTGGCAAGAATGACTGGTCAATCCAGCGACTTGGGTCGAAAGATCGATGCAATCATTGATACCTTGGTTTTTTTAGCTTGCTATATAGGAGGTGCCTTATATTTTCTGCATACAGATTACGGTTGGTGGATTGCACCTCTAGCTGCATTTTCAGGATACCTTCATGGTGTCAAGTCTGGGGTGTATGAATATTATAAAACGGAGTTCGTTTACTATGTGAAAGGGGCGAGGGATCAGAGGATTCCATTTCCCGAAGAGTTCAAAGAACGCTCGATAGCGCCAGATTTATGGAGTAAGATTTTATATTATTTAGAGCTGGATTATATTAGAAAACAAACCCAGTTCCATAGTAGAACTCGGGAGAATCGTTCTCTTTTCGAAAGTCATGCTTTCGGTGTAAATAGGGCGGCTTTTTGCGAGTTATACACAAAAGTGAATGAGCCAATAATGACATGGTGGGCTTTGATTTGTGGTACTAATACACACAGAACCGCTTTGATGGTTTGTAGCTTATTTGGTAGGATGGATATTTATTTTTTTTTCAGTATTGTCACATTCATTCCTATGTTCTCTCTTGTGAAGTGGCAAGGAAGTAACGACAGGAGTCTCCTCAAAGATTTGAATTAGAATACAGCATCAATTTTTCTGACTGATTTTTTCTACAATCATGTCTATTGATTCTTGAACCGTATTCATTTTTGCGATAGCGTCATCTTCGATGGCAATATCAAATTCCTCTTCGATAGCAATTACAATGTCTATGATGTAAGCTGAATTGATCTGAAGGTCTTTCAATAGATCTTTTTCAGGGGTCACATCGGCAGTATTTACTTCATCTGGAAGATATTTACTGATGATAGGCAGAAGTTTCTTTTGAATCTCTTGAATGTCCATGTTACTCGGAATAGCGTCTAAAAATCAAAGAGCAATTTACATCACCAAACCCAAAATTGGATTTAATAATTGTGTCAATTTTCTGTTTTATTGAATTCAAGGGGATTTTATCAAGAGGGTATATTTCTTTGATTTTATCATGAATCGATTCTTCATCTATATTGATGTTTTTATGAATGAAGTTGTCTCTGATTTGTAGTAAGCAGGCTACTGATTCGATAGACCCAGCCGCCGAAATGCAATGCCCGATCATCGACTTGGGAGTATTTATTGGAGGTAGCAGGTCTTGCGGAAGACCAAGTGCCCTCACCCAATTGCTGATTTCTAATGGGTCGGCTCTTGTAGAAGTTAAGTGGCCAGAGATAAGGTCTATTTCATCTGGTGATATTCCCGCATGGTTAATTGCAGCTTTAATGCACTCGGTAGCCGCATGAGAATTTGGAGCGGTCATGGAGCCACCTTCACGCTGGCCACCGCAGTTTTGAGCTACTCCTATTACCTCCGCTATGATGTTCGCTCCCCTTGCTTGGGCAGACTCTAAAGATTCTATTACTACAGCTCCGGCACCTCCAGAAGGGACAAAACCAGAAGAGTATTTACTCATAGGCTTACTTGCTTGCTCCGGAGCATCATTAGAGTTTGCAGCCAATATTCTCATGGAATCAAATGCACCCCAAATGTACCTGCCTATACCTTCAGTGCTGCCACAGAGCATTAATTCTGCTTTGCCAAGCTGTATTTGCTCGTATCCCATCATGATAGCTTCACTACCCGTACTGCAAGCGGCAGAATTTGAAATAACTGGTCCGCCTAGTCCTAGGATTTGATTTAGGTATGCTGCCGTCCCACTGTTCATTGATTGAGGGATAATAGTGGTTCCTACATGTTTACTATTACCAGCATTTATCTTTTCCAGAGGGCCTTGTATGAAACCGTCTAGTCCCGGAGCACCTGCGCCGAAGATCATTCCAAACTTTGGTTGACGTTCTTCACGTGGAATAAGTCCAGCCATTTGCCAAGCTTCAAGACCTGCTAGGCAGCCGTAGATTATTGCATTATTCGTAAGAACTTCTCTGTAAACCTGAGGGAGATATTCCGCGAAATGACTTTCTGTAACGGGGGGTACGCCTGCCACGCTACATCTAAAGTTTAATTCAGCAGATTCCTTTTGAAGTCTGATTCCTGACAGACCGTTAAATAATGCATTGGAGAAATTATCAACCCCTATAGCATTTGGTGCTACAACACCCATTCCGGTAATTACAACTCTTTTCTTTTGCATAAGTCTATCGTATTAAAACGCCTCCCAGCTCTCCTCGGGCAACTACCTCACCTTCGTGGGTGCATTTCACCTTGCAAAACAATTTGCCCATTCGGAAGAATACTTTTTTGGATTCAACCATCAGATGATTTCCAGGCCCAACAGCACTGACGAACTCGATGTTGTAGTTGCTAAAAACTGGTAGAATCCTTTTAGTTAATTTATCCGAACCTTCTGATTGATTCAGCAAAAGCCCGATTCCAAAAGAGACCAATCCAATTTGAGCCATTATTTCAGTAATAATTACTCCAGGGACCACTGGTTTTTCTTTGAAATGCCCTCTGAAAAAATACTCATCCTCTTTAATTCTATAACTCCCTATTATTCCATTCTCATTGAGTTCATGGATCTCATCAACGAATAAAAAAGGATCACTGTAAGGGAGTAATTTTAAAATTTCGGGAATTTGTTCTGTCATACCAAATGCTCCCCTCCGTCTACGTGGATTATTGAACCATTGATCCAGTCTGCCTCTGGTTTAGACAGTAAATAGATGGCATTGGCTACATCTTCTGGGAGCGTTAGTCTCTTATAAGGATTTCTGTTTTTGGTGAATTCAATCAATCCCTCATGACCTGGTATCAGCCGAAGTGAGGGAGTATCGGTGACGCCTGCATGTATACAATTGTAGCGAATGCCATACGCACTCATCTCGACCGCTAAGTATTTGGTAAGCGTTTCTAAGGCGGACTTAGCCATTGCAACAGCCCCATAACCTGACCAGACACGTGAGCTGCCTTCTGACGTCAATGTTATGAATCTGCTCCCAGCAGCTAATAAATTTTTTGAGATTAATAGCTCATTCCACATCTGAACATTGAAACACATGGCATCCATGGTTAATTGTAGGTCGTCATTCCGCAAATGGTCGTCATTTTTAGAGTCAAGGCTCCCCAAATTCCCACGTGTGATCGCATGAAGTACGAGCTGAAAAGTTCCCAGTGAATCTTTGATCATCGCCTCAGCACTAGCTTTATTAGTAGCATCGAAATTAAAGCTTATGATTTTACAAGATGTTGACGCACTAATAATTTCAATAAAGCTATTCAAATCTGCGGTACCTTGTTTTCTATCTCTGTGGACGACCAATATCTCATCGAAAGACATAGCTAATTTTTTTACTGTAGCTTTTCCTATCCCACTTGAACCACCTAATATGAGTGCCCTTTTAGTCATGTATCTAAAGCTTTTTTTAAATGGTTTTTGTATAGCAACGTCTTCTTATTTTCCCAATACTCTTTGCTTCAAACTCAGACCACAGATTTTGTACTCCAGCATTATCTTCAAGCATTGGTCCAGTTGCTATTGTTTTGACGCCTTGCTTGATAAAATTATTCAATAGCTCATCAAAGATAATCGCATGGGCACCAAGTTTTTGATATTCAGGCGCAACTCCAATTAGAAATAAGTCGAGGTGCTCGTTTTTATAAAAAGCCCTAAGAATATGAGCGAAACCAAAAGGGAAGAGCGCCCCCTTCGCTTTCTTGAGAGCTTCAGAAATAGACGGCAGAGTGATCGCCATTCCAACCACGTCGTTTTGTTCGTTTACAACTATGCAAATGAATTCTTTACGGATAAATTCAAAATACTGCCTGACATAATAATCGATTTGATTTTTTGATAGGGGGTAGTATCCATAAAGGTCACTGTAAGATTTATTCAGTAGTTCGAATACGGCTGGAGCATATTGTTTAATGTCCTTGTTCCTCTTAAATTTTACGGCTTTTAGATTAAATCGAGAGGTACAAATAGCGCCTATTCTTTTGAGTCGTTTTGAAACCTCGCTGGGAACTTGTCCCCTTTGTTCAACCCAATCCACGGCTTTTTCAAGTCCGAAATACTCATAATGCTTTTGATAATATGGTTCGTTATAGATAGTTGCCTGTGTAGCCATAAATTCAAAACCATCGATCAAGGCCCCTTCAAAGTCAAGATCCGTAAATCCCATTGGTCCATGAATTTTAGATGCTCCTTTGGATTTGGCCCAATCCGTAGCAGTTTTAAGGAGTAACGTTGAAACTTCCAAATCATCAATAAAGTCTATCCAACCAAAACGACCCAGTTTTTTCTTTTCCAATTCTTCATTCAAGATGATAGCCGCAATCCGGCCAACTATTTCATCATCTTTTTTTGCTACCCAATATTTTGCATCTGCGTTCTCGAATGCTGGATTCTTTTTTTTAACTAAAGTGCTTAACTCGAAACTTATCAGTGGAGGCACATAGCTGTTCACACCCTTATACATTCTCATTGGGAACTTGATGAAAGCTTTTAGGTCCTTTTTAGTTTCTATTTCCTTTATTGAAATATTAATCATTTAGCAATTGTCTCTACCAAGTAAATATGAGATTAAATCAGATAAACTAATTTTAAACCCTGCCTGAAAGCAAACTTGTGATAATTTTACACACCCAATGAATATACAGTGTGTAATCCTAGCAGCAGGCAAAAATACACGTCTTGACACGGGTAAGCCTAAATCTCTCCTTGAAATTAATGGAACTTCCTTATTGGAGAGGCATTTGCGCCTCTTTAAAAGTGTGGGGTGCTACCAATTTTGCATTGTGACTGGTCATAATCCTGAGCCCATTAAGGGATTGGTAGTTGGGTTGAATGAGAAGTATGATATTCAGATAGATCTTGTTCATAATGAGAGGTATGATCTGGAAAATGGTTTTTCAGTAAGTGTTGTCGAAAATTGGGTTGCTTCGAAACATTCTGATGGCTTCTTTTTAACCATGGGAGATCATATCTTCCAAGATCGGTTTCTTTCCACTTTCAAGAATGAAATTGTGAACAATAAAATTAGTCAAGCGCTTTGTTTGGCAGTGGATGTGCCTTCATCTTTTAATGATCACATCGATGAAGATGACGTGACCAAAGTACTTATCGATGATCAAGGCCATATTGTGGCGATAGGTAAAAGTATTGGTGACTATAATAGGTATGATACCGGGTTATTTTATATGAAACCTGCTGTTTTTGAGGCGCTAAGAAAATGTTTCGATCATAAAAAGTACTCCATCTCTAATCTTGTGACGGAATTAATTGATACTGATCAAGCAACGACATTGGATGTTGTTGGGTATTTATGGAATGATGTCGATAATTTTAGTGATCTGAATATTACCACCAAGCTTGATTTTTGATTTTAGTGGTGATTTGTTAATAATTTCGTCCTTTAGTCTTCAGAATCGGAAGTTTATCTGGTCATTGCTGAATAAATTGCAAAAGGTGCTAATATGCATCGAATGAATTATATATGAGTAGACTTAGGGATCGAACCAAATTATATACCGAACCTCAGCGGGTCAAGGAATTAGGATATTATCCTTTTTTTAGGAAAATTCAGTCTGAGCAAGGCACGGTGGTGAGAGTGGATGGCAAAGAAGTTTTGATGTTTGGTTCTAATAGTTATTTGGGCCTCACCAGTCATCCTAAAATCATCGAAGCAGCAGATAAGGCTTTGAAAAAATATGGAGCGGGTTGTGCAGGCTCTCGATTTTTGAATGGAACACTTGATATACATGAGGAGCTAGAGGACCGCCTAGCAAAATTCTTGAATAAAGAATCTGTGCTAATGTATAGCACTGGCTTTCAGGTCAATTTAGGTGTTATTCCGTGTCTCACGACACGAGGTGATTTTATTATCATGGATGAGTTTGTTCATGCCTCAATCATCGAAGGAGCTCGGTTATCTCTTGCCAATAGGCTAAAATTCAGGCATAATGATATGGAGTCTTTGGAGAAGAAACTTCAAACATGTCCTTTGGAGTCTTTTAAACTTATAGTTGTTGATGGTATCTTTAGTATGGAAGGTGACATTGCGAAGTTGCCAGAAATAGTGGAGCTAGCGAAGAAATATGATGCCACTGTTATGACTGATTGTGCTCACGCAATTGGTGTTATAGGTGATCATGGGGCAGGTACTCCATCATACTTTAATTTGACAAATGAAGTCGATTTGATTGGTGGTACTTTCAGTAAATCTCTAGCTTCTCTTGGAGGGTTCATTGCCAGTGATCATGATACCATTAATTACCTGAAGCATCACTCAAGATCAATGATATTCAGTGCGAGCATTACTCCACCATCATGCGCGGCAGCTTTAGCTGCACTAGATATTATTGAGACTGATGACTCCCATAGGATCAAATTATGGGAGAACACCAAATATGCTTCAAAGTCCCTAAGTGAGCGCGGATTTGATACAGGTGGTTCTGAGTCTCCGATTATCCCAATATATGTTAGGGATTATTTAAAAACTTTTCAGTTAACAACCAATCTTTTGAATAGCGGCGTATTTGTCAATCCTATTATCTCTCCTGCGGTTGCGCCAGAAGATACGCTCATAAGATTTAGCCTTATGGCTACCCACTCTTTTGAGCAAATAGACGAAGCGGTCGACAAAATTTATTATGAATTTAAGAAGTTGGATATTGGTCTTGGCTAAGCCAAAAACTCTTCCATCATTTTTTGAATTGTTATTTCACTGAGTTTGTCCGCAGGAGACTTGAATCCAAATGCAGACACAACTGGAATATTGCCAGAGAGCCCTTTATCTTTTGCTACTTTGGCAAGACGCACCACATCCAGCATCACACCGGCACTGTTTGGAGAATCTTCAACCCTCAATTTGAGCTCAAGTTCGAATTTTTGATTACCGAATTGAGTGCCATTAATGTTGATGTAGCAAATCTTGGAATCCTTTAGATGCGGGACATAATCACTTGGCCCAATTCGTAATGCAGGTTCTTCTCCTTCTTTGAAAAGCGTTGAAACGGCTGACGTTTTAGAGATTCGTTTAGACTGTAGTCTAGTCTCATCAATCATATTTTCAAAATCAGTATTACCACCTACATTGAGTTGGTACAAATCGTTGATTGAGAAGCCTCGAGTCAAGAGATTTTCCACTAATATTCTATTTAGATAAGTAGCTCCAAATTGAGATTTGATATCATCTCCAGCACATACCAAACCAGCTTCTTTGAAGCGGTTGCTCCATTCCGGTCTTGAACAAATAAAAACAGGTATCGCATTTAAAAAACCTACTCCAGCTTCAAGCGCTTCCTCGGCGTAGTATTTGGCTGCATTTTCACTCCCGACAGGTAGATAGCAAATTAAAAATTCAGCTTCAACCTCTTTAAGGTAAGCGGCTACATCTACTGACTTTTGGTTTTCATCTACTTGAAAAGACTTGTGCATGTGAGGAGCAACTCCATCGAGTACAGACCCCTTTACCACCTTTACACCTTTGGTAGGGACTTCAGCAAACTTTTCTGCAGTATTACTCCCAGCAAAAATTGCCTCAGAGATATCTTTCCCAATCAGTCGGTGGTCCACATCGATGGCACCAACTACTTGAACGTCTCTGATTTGGTACTTACTTATACTATTTCTTACGAAACCTTTGGTTTCAGTATCGTCCTTGTAAAACTCTATTCCTTGAATGAATGATGAGGCACAATTCCCAACACCTGCGATCGCTATTTTTATCATACTTGATTAAAAATTCTCCGCAAATTAAACAATTTTGATTTGCAAAAACTCGATACAACATGGCTTTTAATGTGTGTATTACTTTATAGCTCTTTGATTAGTTTGCTATCTTTACTGAAGCTTAGTTAAACGAATAGGTTGGTGTGATATGAGAGCTGAGTTCATTAAATTATACCCAGAAAATCCTGAAGAGAATAAAATCCGTCATATCGTAGATGTGCTGCGTCAGGGTGGGGTAATCATATATCCTACAGACACTGTTTATGCTATTGGTTGTGATATATTTAACAGTAGGGCATTAGACAGACTCAAATTGCTGAAAGGCATCAAAGGCAAGAATCTCAATTTGTCATTTATCTGTAATGATTTGAGTCAATTATCAGAATATGCCAGGCATGTGGAGACACCAATATTCAAATTGATGAAAAAGTCATTTCCTGGGCCATTCACTTTTATTTTGGAGTCTTCTGCTAAAGTGCCTCGCATTTTAAACGCGAAAAAGAAAACTGTTGGGATTAGAGTGCCAGATAATAACATACCACGCGAAATAGTGAGAATATTGGGGAATCCAATTATCACGACATCTATACATGATGAAGACGAAATAGTGGAATACTCAACGGACCCAAGTTTGATTTATGAAGAGTTCGAAAATCTTGTGGATGTGATCATAGATGGCGGGGCAGGTGGAAATATGCCAAGTACAGTCGTGGATTGCACTGGGGATGAGCCTGTCATTATACGGCAAGGTGCAGGGATTATCAACATTGATTAAGCTGATGAGCAAATGTTTGATAGAACCTCATTACCTCGGGTGCCTAGAATATTTTGTTGAGATCACCTCTCATTCTAATATTGTTTTGGAAACGCATGCTCACTTTACCAAGCAGACTTATAAAAACCGAAGTGAATTTTTGTCTTCTCATGGTAAAAGCATTTTGTCCATTCCTGTGATTTATGGCAATCGTACTCCTGTAAAGGATGTTCGTATTGATCACAGTCAAGGATGGCAGAGAGCACATTGGGGGACTTTTTGCTCCGCTTATGGCAAGGCACCATTTTTTGAGTTTTTCATGGATCAATTTGAACCTATATGGAAAAAGCAGCATGACTTTTTACTGGACCTTAATTTGGAAATGATGACATTATGTCTGACTCTATTGCAAACCAAACTTTTGATTTCCATAAGTTCGGAATATCAGGAAGTCGCTGAATCAACGATTTTGGATCAAAGAGAACTAATTCTGCCAAAAAGAAATTATACTAAACGAAGTATTTATGTATCACATGAATACCCTCAGGTTTTTGGCAGCAATTTTGTCCCTAACTTGAGTATTGTGGATTTACTTATGAATGAGGGTCCAAATGCGATGATGATTCTCAGAAAATCCGCAAAAGACTTCATCTGAACAAATCCTTTAAAATTCCTGTTTTTAAAACTTATTCTGGTCAAGGATTTGACTTTTATAAGTTATAAATTTACTTAACTACGTACAATTCAAAATCCATTTTATGGAAGCTAAATTTTCAAATAGAGTTAAAGAAGTGATCTCTCTCAGTAGGGAAGAGGCTTTACGCCTTGGTCATGATTATATAGGGACAGAGCACTTACTGCTTGGTATGATCCGAGAAGGTGAGGGTGTGGCTGTTGGCTTGCTTAAGAAACTAGGCGTATCACTTGAGGAGCTTCGTTCTGCTGTAGAGCAAGCCACCAAAGGAACGGCTACAAGTAACGTCAAAAACCTAGCAAATATTCCGTTGACTAGGCAATCTGAGAAGGTGCTAAAGATCACTTATCTTGAGGCTAAAATATTTAAGAGCCAATTGATTGGCACGGAGCACTTGCTATTATCTATTTTAAGAGATGAAGACAATCTTGCTACGCAAATTTTGGACAAGTTTGATGTGAGTTATGACGTAGTGAAAGAATTGCTAGAATATCAAACTGAAAACCCTATGGCCCAATCTGATACTGATGATGGTGATGAGGATTCTGGAAAAATATTTGGGGGATCTTCATCCGGTAGCTCATCATCTTCAAGTAGTAAAGACTCAGGAAAAGGTGCTGAAAAATCTCGAACTCCTGTTCTTGATAATTTCGGAAGAGATCTCACCAAACTGGCTGAAGATGACAAACTTGACCCTATTGTAGGGAGAGAAAAGGAGATAGAGCGTGTGGCTCAGATTTTAAGTAGAAGAAAAAAGAACAATCCTATTCTTATAGGGGAGCCAGGCGTTGGTAAAACTGCAATTGCAGAAGGGCTGGCATTAAGGATCATACAAAAGAAGGTATCAAGAATACTCTTTGGTAAGAGAGTAGTAACTCTTGATTTAGCTTCACTTGTAGCGGGCACGAAGTATCGTGGGCAATTTGAGGAGCGGATGAAAGCTGTAATGAATGAAATAGAGAAATCACCAGACGTGATACTCTTTATAGATGAACTTCATACGATTGTTGGAGCTGGTGGTGCTTCAGGTTCCTTGGATGCCTCCAATATGTTCAAGCCAGCGCTTGCGAGGGGAGAGATACAATGCATTGGAGCGACTACTCTTGATGAGTACCGTCAATACATAGAAAAGGACGGAGCGCTAGCACGAAGATTTCAAATGGTAATGGTAGATGCAACCACGGCAGATGAGACTGTTGAGATACTTAATAATATCAAAGACAAGTATCAGGATCACCATCATGTGAATTATACACCTGAGGCGATTTTGGCATGTGTAACTTTATCAGATAGATATATAAGTGACAGGTATTTACCAGACAAAGCCATCGATGTTTTGGATGAAGCTGGTGCACGAGTTCACATTAATAATATCAATGTTCCTGAAAAGGTTATTTCTCTGGAAGGTGAGATCGAAGAGATCAAAAAGGAGAAAAATCGCGTAGTGAAAAGCCAAAAATATGAGGAGGCGGCCCAACTTCGTGATAAAGAGAAAAAGCTTCTGGCCCAGCTAGAGGAGGAAAAGAATAAATGGGAAGACGAGACCAAGACCAAGCGATATCAGGTAGAAGAGGAGAATGTTGCTGAGGTGATTGGTATGATGACTGGGATACCAACTAAACGTATTGCTCAGAATGAAAGCACCAAGTTGCTCAATATGAAAGAGGAACTAATGCGCAAAGTTATAGGTCAAGAGGATGCTATTGGTAAATTGACTAAATCTATCCAACGTACACGAGTGGGGTTGAAAGATCCGAAAAAGCCTATTGGTTCATTTATATTCTTGGGGCCTACAGGTGTTGGTAAAACAGAGATGGCCAAAGTACTTTCGATGTACTTATTCGACAAAGAAGATTCATTGATACGTATAGACATGAGTGAGTACATGGAGAAATTCTCAGTGTCAAGACTCGTAGGAGCGCCTCCAGGATATGTAGGATATGAAGAAGGTGGTCAACTTACAGAAAAAGTAAGGAGAAAGCCTTATTCTGTAGTCTTGCTTGATGAAATTGAAAAAGCACATCCTGACGTATTCAATATTTTGCTTCAGGTTTTGGATGACGGTATCTTGACTGATGGTCTAGGACGAAGAGTAGATTTCAGAAATACTATCATTATTATGACCTCAAATATTGGTGTGCGTGATTTGAAGGATTTCGGAGCTGGAATTGGCTTCTCTACTTCATCTGCCAAGGATAGTTCTGAAGAAGTAATGAAATCGACTATTCAGAATGCTTTGAAGAAGGCATTCAGCCCAGAGTTCCTCAATAGATTGGATGATGTGATTGTGTTTAATACACTTGAAAGAGAGCATATTCACAGTATTATTGATATTTCATTGGGTAAACTTTTTGCTAGGATACTTGATATTGGGTATCATGTTGACCTTACGGAAAAGGCCAAAGATTTCTTGTCTGATAAAGGTTATGATCCTCAATATGGAGCTAGACCGCTAAACAGAGCTATCCAAAAATATTTGGAGGATCCTGTAGCAGAAGAAATCCTTAAAGGAGAAATTCAAGAAGGTGATACATTAGTTGCGGATTGGGATGGGAAGGCAGAGACTTTGCACCTGAAGGTGAAAAAGAAAAAAGTTAAACAAGAGGATAAGGAGAAGTAAAACATTCTCTTTGATAGTTAGCGTATTGAAAAGCGAGTCAAATTTATTTGACTCGCTTTTTTATTTTTATCTTCCTAAAGATGCTCAGAATCACCTAGAAGTGACATTTATCTAAATGTCATTGAATATCAATAAAAAGAATAATTATAAAGTAGTTTATATAATAAACTAAACTATATTTACTAAAAAAAGGAATCATGACAGAGAAAAAATTGACAGAATCAGAAAGTTTAGAAATTATCACAACGATGATTTCTAGAGCGCAAAACAATTATCAACGAGGTGGTAGTTTTTACTTTTTGATGTGGGGATGGCTGATCTCATTGGCTAATCTTGCGTTTTATTACCTAGCTGATTTTACTACCTACGAACATCCTTATTTAGTTTGGCTTTTAACCTTTCCAGGGGCACTGATTTCAGTAATATATGGTGCTAGGCAGAGTAAAAAAGCAACTGTACAAACACATTTGGACAAAATGAACAAACATGTTTGGATCGCAATAGGAACTGGAATCATCATAATTCTAGTGTTTATGGCTAGGCTTGATTTTAATCAGAATGCGGTTATACTCTTATTTGCTGGAATAGGCACTTATATAACCGGCCAGTTATTGAAGTTCAAGCCTTTGGTAGCCGGTGGAATTGTGCTGGGATTAGCTGCGGTAGTTGCTTTCAATGTGACTATCAACGAACAATATTTAGTCGGGGGCATAGGTATTATTCTAGGTTATCTTGTGCCAGGATATATGTTACAAAGCAAAGAGAAATGAGTGCTTTTCAACCTTTAGACCCTTTACTTCATTCTCAACTAAGATTGGCTGTTGTCAGCTTACTTTTGAGTGTAGATTCAGCGGAATTCACTTTTATCAAAGAGAAAACGCAATCTACAGCCGGAAATCTGAGTGTGCAATTGGATAAGCTTTCGCAAGCTGGGTATATCAAGGTAGAAAAATCTTTCAGGGATAAAAAACCTTTGACTACATGCAAAATCACAAAGGCGGGAATTACTGCTTTTGAGGCTTATGTGCAAGCGTTGAAAGGATATATCGAATAATTTTTTGAATTTATAGTTTATAATATAGAGTAGTTTAAGATGAGTAAAAAAATTAAGATACTAATTACCATGCTAGGCATGCTGGTTGCAACATTATCAATGGCGCAAGATTTCTCAGATCAAGCACGGGAGAATTTAAGTGCACTTTCAGCGCTAACCGGAACTTGGAAAGGAAATGGGTGGTCACTTTCTCCAAAAGGAGAAAAGACGCAATCAAATATCCAAGAAGAAATACGGTTTGGTTTGGATAGCACTATTTTGCAAATTTCCGGATTAGGTAAAAGAGAGGTTGATGGTGAGCTTGTAACTACGCATGAAGCCCTTGGCGTAATATATTATGATGTTTTGCTCAAAAAATATTTCATGGAAAGTTGGATAGCTCTTGGCATGCATACAAAAGCAGATTTTGAAATATTAAGTGAAAACGAACTTAGATGGTCATTTTCTGTGGGTCCTCAAGTGAGGATCAGATATACGTTACAATTGGGAGAAGACACTTGGAATGAAATTGGAGAAATGTCAAATAGTGGTTCAGATTGGAGGCAGTTTTTCGAGATGAATCTTACCAAAACCGATTGAAAATTAACATAAATCTAAAGTTGCTGGTTTATCAAATTGGCAACTTTAATAGGACCCCAAGTATTTTCTAAGAAACCATTCGGAGCTTAAAAGCAATCCAATCAGAACTAAAATCCAAATACTGTTGATCATTGGGAGTTCCTTGGTCTCGGTATGGATAATACTTGGGTATTCTTTTGCCAATAGGTTGTCAGCCGCTTGGGAGCCAGAAGAGAAGTGATAATACTCACCTGAAGTATTTCTAGCTAGTTCTTTTAATAAGTTGTGATTGGCTGTAAGGTTATTGTCTTCTACTTCTATGTTTCTTACCGAAAAAGTGCCGGTTCTTTCAAAGGATTTACCTCCCAAAACGGTAGATGCAGTGAAGAAATAGACTCCTGGCTCCATGGTGCCAAGACTAAAACTTGAATTGATAGGGCTGTCAATTATGTCATAATTCATTACCTGGCCAGCTTCATCCCTCAGATTCAATTTGATGGTGTTCCCGTAGCTCCGCTCGAAGATCTCACTGTAGCATTCTGTGTCTATCCACACCCTATCTCCAATCTGATAATCCGTTTCGCGAACTTTTGCTACAAATCTGTCCTTTCGATTTTTGATGCTTAAATATTGGACAGTTTTTAAAACGAGATCATTGAATAGCGCCGAATTCTCTTCAGTCGCACCTTCCTGCAGTTTCCATTGCCATAGGCCAGCACCAGTTAATACCGCTGTTTTCTTGGTGCCATCATCATAGTACACAAGCAAAGGACGCTGGGTTACTACACTTCCTATCTGCTGAAAGAGCAGGGATTCTGACGGGCCTGAGAGTTGATAATCACCAAAAGGTACCTCCATGGGAGGATAATTTTTAAATCGATCAGTTAAATCTTCCTTTAGTTTGAATTTTGAAAACTGACTATTAAAAGAGGACTTTGACTTGTCAAGATTTCCCCCTTTTTTAGTGATACTTAGAAAGTTGAGATCTCCAACCATTCTGTTGAGGTTGGAAGAATTACCTAGTATATACCATCTGCCCACACTACTGAAATCTCCATAATTAGTTCCGGAAAATGCCTGATGTTCAATTATGGCGTCATATTCTGAAGTTTTAGGCTTAGGGTGGATGCCGGGTATATAAAGCGCCACCTCATAGTTGGCAGCACTGTTTAGTGTGCTACTGATTGCCTGAATATCCGGATGAGGTGCTGGTGCTAAAATAAGGATACGATCTTTTCCTTCTATGACTTCTATAAAGACATTTCGTTTGTTATTCAGCTCTGAGGATTCACCTTCTTTTACTTCCACCTCGATAGTAACTCTATTTATTCCTGCTTTTTGTGCCTCTAAAGAAAATTCTATTTCAGAAAGTTGATCACTCAATTTGAGCTGTTTTTGAAAACGAATCTCCTTTCCTGTTTTTGCGGTTATTTGAACCGTCTCGCCCTCAAATCCTTTCTGCCCAATTTGAACACTGATAGGAAATTTGTTGCCTTGGTAGGCAACACGATTGGCACGTATATTTTTGATGGAAATATCCTTTGGAGCTAAGGTGTCTCCAAGTCCAACCGTATGAATTGGGAAATTATAACTTAACTGCGTAGGTGACAGTCCTCGGTTGAGAATACCGTCCGACAACAATAATACAGACGCCAAATTTTGATTTTGATACACATTTTTAATGCGCTGTAGTTGGCCTCCGATATTAGTAGTCTTAGCGTCAAAGTCTATACTATCACTAATGCTACCTTGTAGATCTTCCAATCGCACATCGTATACGTCACTTAGTTTAGCCTCAACTACTGAAATCCAATCTTTGATTTCTTCAGGAGAATTTTGCCGTTGAATTACCGAGGTAGAGTTGTCAATAGCTAATATGACTATCGGTTTTTCTATGCGATTTTCATTGATTTCTAGTTTTGGATTGATCAAAAGTAAGAGTAATAAGAAGATTGTTAAAGTTCGTAAGAATCCCAAGAAGAGATTCATGGTTCTTCCCCAAGGCACAGACTTTTTAAAATAGAGAATAGCTGATAGTCCCATGGCCAGCAAAAAGGCCAGCAATATCCACCATGGAGATACATCTAAAGAGTACCAGCTATTATCCATCTATATTAATTGACTCGAATAGGCTTATTCGTGTACAGAGGTTTTTTAGATTAATTTATTTGAAGTCAAAAAAAATCAGGTGAGCATTCCACCATCTACCTGAAGCACTTGCCCACTCACATATGCGGACATATCGGATCCAAGATAGACACAAGCATCCGCTACGTCTTCAGGTTTTCCACCTCTTTTCAGTGGGATCGCATCGCGCCAGCTTTGAACTGTTTTTTCGTCTAGTGCATCCGTCATTTCTGTTTCAATGAAGCCAGGTGCTATTGCATTGCAGCGAATGTTTCTAGACCCCAATTCCAAAGCAATTGATTTTGTGAAACCAATAATACCGGCTTTGGAAGCGGAATAGTTAGCCTGTCCTGCATTTCCTTTCAATCCTACGACGGAAGACATGTTGATAATAGATCCGGCACGTGCTTTCATGAAAGTTCGGGCTGAGGCCTTCACTGTATTGAAGCAAGATTTGAGATTGATATTCATGATTTCATCCCATTGCTCTTCTGACATTCTCATGAGAAGATTGTCACGAGTGATTCCAGCATTGTTGATCAGTATATCTAATCCTCCAAAATCAGCAACTACAGCCTCGACCAACGCCTGAGCAGCTTTGAAATCTGATGCGTCTGAGCGATATCCGATGGCTTTCACTCCAAAAGCTTCTAATTCTTTGGCGAGTGCTTCTCCTTTTTCTACGCTTGATAGATAAGTGAAAGCGACATTGGCTCCATGCTCAGCATATTTCATTGCAACAGCTCGGCCGATTCCTTTAGATGCACCTGTAATTAATGCGGTTTTTCCTTCGAGTAATTTCATATATTCAGTATTAATTCTGTTTCTACATCTTTTAAAAATATGGAAAGACAAGCTAGTCGTGAAAGACAAGCATGCAATTTTAATCATAATTGGCTTAGTATCTATCTAGATTTATTGAGCATTCACCATCGTTTTTGATCTCATTAGAGATAGCCTTCGCAATGCACGTTTTCCATAGAATACAAATGACATGCAATCTTTATAAGGAAGCAATGCAGTTAATTTTTAGATTGGTATTCTAGATTGTTCATCATATTTCTTCAAAAGAGAATTTTTAGAGGCACCCGAGCTATATCTTTCAGTTGGCGTTCCTTTTTTGGATTCAAGAGCCTTCTTTTAAAGCTTGTCAGAATCTTAAAATTCTCGTTTTTGTCTTTATAATCCTTTATCGATTTCAATGCGCAGGCAACGACGTACAACTCTAGTCTGATGGAGGATGTATGATTGGATAATTATTTTATTTGTAAAGCTCAGGGTTTAGATTTGCCTTCCTATTTCATAGACTTAAAAGATTAGATATGGCATCTCAATACGACTTAATAGTAATCGGTAGTGGACCTGGTGGATATGTGGCTGCAATTAGGGCTTCACAACTTGGCCTGAAAGTAGGCGTAGTGGAGCGTTCGGAGTTGGGAGGTATCTGTCTCAATTGGGGTTGTATCCCAACTAAAGCATTACTAAAGAGTGCGCAAGTTTTTGAGTATATCTCACATGCCAAGCATTATGGTATAGATGTGAAGGATGCCGCGATAGATTTTTCCGGAATGGTAAAAAGAAGTCGTGATGTTGCGGGAGGAATGAGCAAAGGGATTCAATTCCTTTTCAAAAAGAATAAAATAGATGTGATAGCTGGTCATGGCAAAATCCAAAAGGGAAAGAATGTCGAGGTAACAGATGAGGCGGGAAAGAAGACCGTTTATGTTGCTAAAAGTGTTATTCTAGCTACTGGAGGAAGGTCAAGAGAGTTGCCAACTCTGCCAATTGATAATGAAAAAATCATTGGATACAGAAAAGCAATGGTCATGGATAAGCAACCTAAGAAAATGGTGGTTGTTGGATCTGGTGCAATTGGCGTTGAGTTTGCATATTTCTATAACTCGATAGGTACAGATGTGACTATAGTAGAGTTTATGGATCGTATCGTTCCTGTGGAAGATGAAGAAGTGAGCAAGGCCTTAGAAAGAAGCTTTAAGAAAAGTGGCATTTCCATCATGACGAGCAGTGAAGTGACCAAAGTTGATACCAAAGGAGCTGGCTGTAAAGTATCAGTTAAGACTAAGAAAGGTGAAGAAGTATTAGAGTGTGATATTGTGCTTTCTGCTGTAGGCGTTTCCACCAATCTTGAAAATCTTGGCCTTGAAGAGACTGGTGTCAAAACTGAGAAGGGAAAAGTCCTTGTAGATGATTTTTATCAAACAAATGTAGATGGTGTTTATGCCATTGGAGATATAGTTCATGGGCCAGCACTGGCTCACGTAGCTTCCGCAGAAGGTATCATTTGTGTTGAAAAAATAGCTGGGCAAAGTCCACAGCCTCTAGACTATGGCAATATCCCTGGTTGTACATATTGCTCTCCCGAAATCGCTTCTGTAGGTATGACTGAGCAGCAAGCAAAGGACGCAGGGTATGAGATCAAAGTAGGTAAATTTCCATTCTCAGCTTCTGGTAAGGCAAGTGCAGCTGGTCATAAAGATGGTTTTGTGAAGGTGATCTTTGATGCGAAGTATGGCGAATGGTTAGGTTGTCACATGATTGGCGCCAACGTGACTGAGATGATAGCTGAAGCCGTAACAGCCCGTAAGCTTGAGACTACCGGTCATGAAATAATTAAATCAGTTCACCCTCACCCAACCATGAGTGAGGCAGTGATGGAGGCTGCTGCTGCAGCTTACGATGAAGTAATACACATCTAATACACAAAAGGAAAAAACCAGCATACGCTGGTTTTTTCCTTTTGTGTATTTATACTCTCCATGTATTTGACATTCATAATTTTCTTAGTTTACGTCAGTTATTGATCGTCATTTTACATGAAGCATTCCCCAGCGGCTGTGTCCAAAAGTGTTGAAGAGTTATTAGAAGAAGCTTACAAAGTACGAGTGCGCGATATTTCGTTAAGTTCGAGACTAGTACAAGAGGCTTTGGATAGGAGTTACGCCAATGATGATGTGGTTTCAATAGCCAAATCATTGTCAATGCTATCCTTGTTTAAAATGATTCAAGGAGATTATGAAACTTGTATGACTCTGGGCGAACAAGCCATTGGTTTATTCAAGGTGCTTAAGGATAACAAAGGCATAGCAGACGTCAAATACAATATTGCTGGTGTTCATTACAAAACTGACAACTTTCATCTTGGCTTAATTTATTTGATAGATTCACTGGAGATCTATCAACAGCTGGACGATTTTCATAATATAGCGCGGGTACAAAAATCTCTAGGCACCATTTATGAATATTTCGGTGATGAAAAGAGCGCAATGGTTGCTTATCAAAAAGCTATAGATGCCGCACAAAAGGTCAATGACTTAAACCTCGAGTCTAATGCCTATAACCCACTTTCGGGTATCTATCTCACACAAAACAATATAGAAAAAGCCACAGATTTGATTGAGCGTTCTGTGGAGATGAAGAAAGAGACTGGGGATATCAGAGGACTTGCATTTGCGTTATACGGTAGGGCTAAGGTTTACGTGAAGCTTGGAGATTATGCTTTAGCAGAATCGACTTTTAAGGAGTCTTTAGCTATACACGAAGAAATGGGCGAGCGCTTAGGCAAGGGTATGTGTTATCACAAGCTGGGTGAGCTATATTTAATACAAGAGCAGTATGAAAAATCGAAAGATATGCTCTTCAAGGCTTTAGAATTTGCGGATACGTACAATATTGTTTTTATAAAATTCAAGTGCAATTTCTTGCTCTATCAGATGTACAAGGATCTAAGTGAGCCTGTTTTAGCTTTGAAGTATTTGGAGATTTATCTGAAAGAAAAGGAAGCGGTCATCAACACTCAGACCCAAAAAGTAATAGAAAGCTATGAGGCTATTACGAAAATGGAGAGACTTCAAAAAGAATCTCAAATGAATCGTGAAAAGGCTGAGATATTAAAGAAGAAGAATCGAGCAGAAGAGTCATCGAGAGTAAAGCAGGAATTTCTATCGACCATGAGCCATGAAATTCGCACGCCTCTCAATGCCGTTATCACAATAACTTCACTTCTGAAGCCACACCTCAACGACGAAGGAAGTGAACTACTGGAAGCACTTAATTTTTCCTCCAAGAACTTGCTCCGTATAATTAATGATATATTGGATTTCAATAAGCTGGAGGTTGGTAAAGTTAGCTTAGAGACAACCTCGGTGAATTTTAGCGAAATGCTCAACAACATTCGTAATATTTATCTTCCAGTTGCGAATGAAAAGGGATTGTCACTCGAATTAATTTTGGCCGAAAGTCTGGCTCCATATTATGAGCTGGATGAGACCAAGATGTATCAGATTTTGGGGAATCTTATCAGTAATGCAATAAAATACACTAATAGCGGTTCTGTCAAGATTATTGTTAATTGTATTCTCCGTGGTGATTATCGCGATCAATTGGAGATACGTGTTGAGGATACTGGAAATGGAATCCAAGAAGAATTTAAGGCAGAAATTTTTGAAAGTTTCTCTCAGCCCAGGTCATTCACAACCCGCAGGGATGGAGGGTCAGGTTTAGGCCTTGCCATTGTCAAAAAGCTTATTCAATTACATGGTAGCAATATTAATGTGCACACACAAGAAGGAGAGGGATCAGTATTTTTCTTTCAACTTTCACTTCTTAAGGCGCATCCAGAATTAAAACAAGAAGAACAGAGCCTTGAAGGTTTGAAAGACCTCCATATACTTCTCGCAGAAGACAATGCTATTAATGCGATGGTATTGGTAAAGCTTTTGGGAAATTACGGGATACAAGTTGATCTTGCTCAAGATGGCCAAGAGGCCGTGACAAAATGTGCGCATAAAGCTTATGATCTAATTCTTATGGATATTCACATGCCAGAGCTTGATGGCTTTGATGCAGCCAATTCAATTAAGAATACGATAAATCCAAATCAGAATACCCCGATCTATGCTTTGACTGCTGATATTACTGCGAGCAATTTTGAGCAAAAGCCCTCACCGTTTACTGGTTTTTTGTTGAAGCCTGTTGAGCAAGACAAATTGAAAAAGGTACTTATCTCTATTTGAAATTTTATTTGGCAGGATATTGAGTCCTGTTGGCAAGCATAGAAAACTTGGTTCTACTACTTTTATCAAAAATAAGGAACCATGATATTCTCAAAAGGCCAATCTCTTCATCCACTTATAAAATATATTAGGCAATGGCAATCTTTCAATGCCATTGCTAGGAAAAACGCAAAAAAAACCATGCTCCGCTTGCTCATATTAGTGGTTCTTAGCGTCTCAGCTGTGCATTTACTTTCTTTGATTTAGCAATATTTCCTCACAGCAAAAGGCAAATACATTTGATTGTTTGGTATTTAGGCTTATTCCTGAAAATTACCTATTAGAAGTTTATTGAAAATTGGTTTTTATCAATTCTCTATCTGATGTCCATAAATTGCAAGCTGCTATTGGATTTGTGCTATAAAGCATCCGATTCGTCGATATATTTTTGACTTACCACTAAACACTGCCTATAATAGCCAAGCGCCAATATCTCAGTACTTAGCTATTTATTATGGGACTAGTATTTGGTAGGTGAAATCACTCAAATAGGCGCCTTCAAATTGGCATGTGAGTCTATGAAAATAGGGACCTTTTTACGTAAACAACGGCACCATTCTCTACTGATGAATTTATTGGCAACCTTGTTAGTGGTTGTTTTTCTATTTCCTTTGCGCGCATCTTCTGGCTCAAAAAGAACAGAATATATCACTGATATAGACTCGCTTGTATCTCAATTAAGGGCAATCGATTCTTTGGAGCACCCCACACTGGAGGATTTATATATTGAAAGTCTAATCTACATTGACCAGCAGCCTGATACCTCTAATGCCAAACTACATAAAGCTTGGGCTGATGTGCTTTATAATCACTATCAATTTGACTCTGCCAGATATTTTGTAATTCGGGCAATTGAGGGTTACGGAACTTTTTCAAACTTGACTAAAGGCTTAGCAGATTCATATTACAGGCTTGGCTCCATAGAGAGTAATTTGGACAGAATTTCTGACGCTATTCACGCATTTTTATTGGCGGCTGAGAATTATGACTCACTGAATATCCCTTTGGAAAGTGCGCATTGTAGGAATGCTATGGCAATTTGCTATGCAACCATTTCAGATCATGGATTGGCGCTTTCCAATTACTTACAAGCATTGGAAGTTTTTCGTGCGGAAAATGACTCTGCAGGGTATGCGATAGTGGCGGATAACTTGGCAGGTCAGTATTGCGAGATGAAAATGTTCGAAAAGGCCTTGCATTATTATGCTGAGGTGTTAAAATGGGCCCCAGGCAATTTGCAATATGAGCTTGATGTTCTATTAGGAAGAGCCATTATAGCCCATGAGACGAAAAACTATAATACTGCCTTAAAAGGCTATTTAGAATCAGAAGCACTAGCAAAGGAGCTTGATGATAATGTTCAACTTGCTTATGTATATCAAAATCTTGCAGCAATTCATTTGGATATGGAAGTGATAGAACGGGTGCAAGGCTATATCAATATGGCTGATGAGCTAAGGAAGAAGTACTCGATTGGAGGGATGGATTTTGGGCTTAATGAATTAAGACATGAGCTATTTTACAAGCAAGGGCAGTATAAAATGGCATATGATCTCCTTGCCCAAACACGGGCTTTTAGTGATTCATTTTATGACCTAGATATGACGCGCCAGTTACAAGAGGTGCAGGAAAAATACAATGCCCTCGAGAGACAAAAGGAGTTGACTCAAAAAGATCTACAATTGACTATAGCATCAGAAAGTATTGAACGGAATAGGAAAACACGCAATACGCTTATTGCTGGGTTGCTTGTGTTTGTACTCATCGTTTTTTTCCTATGGCGTGGTTTCCGTATTAAGTCTAAAAATAATGCGTTGCTAGAAGAGAAGAACAACTTGATTGAGGAGAAGAACAAGAAAATTGAACAAATTGAAAAAGAGAAGTCTCGCTGGTTTGTGAATATTTCCCACGAACTCCGCACACCTCTAACATTAATCAAGGGGCCAGTGAAACATGCGCTCATATCTCTGCCAAAAAATGGTCCTATATATGGAGACTTACTTGTAGCAGATAGAAATATCACGCGTTTACAAAAGCTGATCAATGAAATACTTGATCTATCTAAAATAGAATCAGGTAAGATGGTTCTTAAGAGAACTAAATTCAATTTGGAAGAAGTGCTCAGTGCAAATATTTCCTCCTTTGAAGTCATGTCTCGAGAGTCAGGAGTTAAAATTGAGTTTGTTAATGAGATTGGGTCACCGCTTTATATTAATGCTGATGAAAGTAAGATGACGAATGCAGTCACCAATCTTATCGCTAATGCTTTTAATTTTTCTGCAACAGGGAGCAAAGTGGTTGTGAGGCTTTCAGTAAATGATAATATTGAAATTGCTGTCGAAGACTCGGGTAGAGGGATTGCTCAAAAGGATTTGGCATTGATCTTCGATCGATTTCATCAGGTAGACGAGTCAGGTAGTATTCCAAGAGGATCGGGAGTTGGACTTGCGCTTTGTAAAGAGATAGCTAAACTACACGAAGGGAATATCGCCGTACTTAGTGAGGAAGGGAAAGGGAGTAAGTTTATTTTTACTTTACCATACAATGCTATCGCTGAAAGCGAAAATCTTGTTCGTGAGGAAACTGATGATTCTCTTGATTTGACTGTAACGAATGAAATTTACATATCTACACTTCATGAGTACAAAATACTCGTGGTGGATGATAGCAACGATATGAGGGATTACATATGTAATAATCTCAGAATGGACTTTGAGGTAGTAGCTGCTTCTAATGGATTGGATGCTCTTGAAAAGATGAATTCTTTTCATCCAGATCTTATAGTTTCGGATGTACTTATGCCACGAATGGATGGTATCACATTTGCGCAGGAGGTTAGAAAAAATCCCAAGTGGTCTGATATTCCATTCATTTCTGTAAGTGCCATTGATGAAGAGGATGAAAAAGTACGAGCGCTTCGTACGGGCATAGATGATTATTTAGTTAAGCCATTTTACATAGAAGAACTTAAGGCTAGGATCGAAAACTTGATTGCAAATCATCAAGAAAGGGTAAAGGGTAATGCTGAAGAGGAATTCTCACATGAGGATAAATTACTAAAATCCTTGGAGCAACACGTAATGGATCACATGGTAGATCCAAACTATAATGTTGCGAGGCTAGCAGATGCAGTCTCAATGAGTGAAAGACAAGTTTATAGGTATGTGAAGCAACTTACTGGACTCACTCCTGCCAATTTTATTCGAGAATTAAGATTGCAGCGTGCTATGCAGTTAATCAATAAGCGGGTATATAACCGATCTTCGGAATTGTCCTATGCAGTAGGGTTTCAGCAGCCGGGATATTTCTCTGTTGTTTTCAAAAAGCGTTTTGGACGTTCTCCGATGGATTATCTTGGGGAGCAGTAAGCAAATAGGGTAATCGAACCCCTCTAGATCGCGAACATATCTCAATACAAGAAGTCTTCAACTAGCGCCGATATTTGATGAGTTTCGGTTAAGAAACCATCATGTCCGAAGATGGACTCTACTATTTCAAAATTTGCGTTAGGGATGTGCTTGGCAATGAGTTGTTGCTCAGAAATTGGGAAAAGGATATCGGTTGCTATACCAATGACAAGTGCTCTACTCTTAATTCTACTTAAGGCAGCTTCCACTGAAATGTAATGTCGTCCAAGATGGTGACTATCCATAGCTTTGGAGAGGTAATAGTAGCTCTCAACAGCAAAGCGTTTACGAAGTTTTTCTCCTTGGTATTTTTGATAGGATGATGCGGAAAATCCATCCCATCGTTGATCCACATCTTTTTGTTTTGCCTCGTAGGTATCATAATGCCGGTAAGAAAGCATTGCAATTGCACGAGCAGCTTCCAACCCCTTAGCGGGATCAATGTTTTCAAGCGCCATACGTTGAGCTTCATTGAATGCAATGCCCCAAGGAGAGTGAACTGCATTAGTAGCCAAAGGCACAATATTTTCAAAAAGTTCAGGCTCTTGTACTGCCCATTCTAGAAGCTGCTGCCCACCCAAAGAGCCTCCAATGCCCAGCATGATTTTATTGATACCCAAGTGATATTTTAGAATCTTGTGGGCGGTCACCATATCACGAATAGTGATCACAGGGAAGTTTCTGTTTTTAGGTCCAGTAGTGCCATAACACGAACCGAGGATATTGGCACATATAATAAAATGATCATTTGGATTGAGCACCTTTCCCTCACCCACCATATCAGACCACCATTCTGCTGGATTTCCGTTCGCAGTAAGGGCATGAAAAACCCATACTACATTTGTTTTGGTCGCATTTAGAGCGCCATGTGTAGTATAGGAGATCCTCACATTTTGGAGGGAGTTGCCCCCCTCCAATGTGATAGCTTCTTCAACCTTCAATATATGCTGCTTTGGCACCATTGTGCTTGCTCTTTCTATTGATAAATTACTTTGCATTGATTATTTCAAAAGCTTGTTGGAAATCATCCTTGATATCATCTATGTGCTCTATGCCTACTGAAACTCTAAGCAGATTAGGCAATACGCCAGCATGAAGTTGCTCTTCATCTGATAGCTGCTGGTGAGTAGTCGCGGCAGGCTGAATGATCAGCGTCTTTGCATCACCTACATTGGCCAAATGACTTACAAGCTTCAAGTTGTCCACAAGATCGATTGCCTTTTCTTTCTCTCCTTTTACAGTAAAAGATAAAACACCTCCAAAACCATTCTTGAGATATTTTTGCGCCAAGGCGTGATACTTACTGCTCTTAAGACCTGGGTAATTTACAGTTTCTACTGATGGATGGGCTTCCAGCCATTCCGCAAGTTTTTGAGCATTCTCCACAGTGCGCTCCACACGTAGAGAAAGGGTCTCAAGTCCTTGTAGCAATAAGAAACTATTGAACGGGCTCAGTGCAGGACCAAAATCTCTAAGGCCTTCCACTCGAGCACGAATTGCGAAAGCAATATTTGGCAATCCAAGTGGGTTTCCTTCACCGAATACTTCCCAGAATTTTAAGCCATGATACCCTTCTGATGGTTCAGTAAACTGTGGGAATTTTCCATTGCCCCAATTGAATTTTCCACTGTCTATGATCACTCCACCGATACTTGTTCCATGACCACCAATCCATTTGGTAGCAGATGCAGTCACTACAGCAGCGCCATGTTCGATAGGTTTGAATAAGAATCCGCCAGCCCCGAATGTGTTATCCACGACTAATGGAATGCCATATTTATCTGCTACTGCTGCGATAGCCTCAAAGTCAGGAATATTAAATCCTGGATTACCTATAGTCTCTAGATAAAGTGCTTTGGTATTGTCATCGATAAGCTTTTCGAAATCAGCTGCACTATCACTTTCTGCAAAACGTGCTTCGATTCCAAGTCGCTTGAAGGCAACTTTGAATTGATTGTAAGTGCCACCATAAAGGAATGAAGTGGAGACTAAGTTGTCACCAGCACCCAAGATATTGTTGAGTGCGATGAATTGTGCTGCTTGACCAGAACCAACAGCAACTGCAGCCACTCCACCTTCTAGAGCAGCTATTCTTTTTTCGAAAACATCATTGGTTGGATTCATGATCCTTGAATAGATGTTGCCAAATTCCTTAAGTGCGAAGAGATTTGCTCCGTGTTCTGAATTTTTGAATCCGAATGAAGTGGTTTGGTAAATAGGTACTGCGCGAGAACCTGTTGTAGGATCTATCTCTTGACCAGCATGTAATTGTAGGGTTTCAAATTTTAAAGTTGACATGATTGTTATTGAATATTTTTTTGAAAAAAAGTTTTGGAGGCCTGTAGGCCAAAGAAGGATTGTGCGGAGATAGCTGCGTAAGCTATCGCTTAGATGACTTCAAAATCCTGAATGAGTCAAATTTGAATTAACAACAGCACATGCAGCATCGTGCACATGAAGTCATGTTGTTAATGACTTGAATCTTGATTTGTGCGGCAATCCGCAAACTGAATGTTTCTCTAGTGTTTTTCATACTATCAATTTATCGTTCAGGAATTAGCACCTTTCCGTTTAGGGTGGAGGTTGCTAGTGCTTCACAGAGCCTGTCTCTCAGCACTTCTTAATAAATCGATACTTGCTCGATTTGATGACGCAAACGTAGTAAAGGAATTTTGGTTTGCAAAAATAATTTTGAGTTAGCAAGAGAAAGGGGCTGAAAAAGGACAATCCAATGCTGGCCTTAAGTGACCTAAATCCATAAGTTACGCCAAGCTAAACTCGCGGGATGGGGGTATAACCCATTCATACCCCAACATGTTCTATCATTGGTCATTGGGGTACAAATTGGTGTAACCCATCTGTTTGAGGACTGCATAATAAGTCAGTTTGATTATGCAAAATAATAGCCAATTTCAAGTTCTACAGTTTCCTGTTTGAGAGTTAACCTAATATGATAGTCAGAATAGAAACTATGTTCAAAATAGATACAAAAGGAGTTGCACGAGTCATCTACCTCATATTCCTTGTTTGCTATATTTTCCTTCAGTTCTTGGAAATCTTTAGAACTGAATAATCGTTCGGCAATCCATAATGCTTTGTTAAGCCAGTAATCTTGGTTTTCCAAGTCAGTCAAATCTTTTGTTATGAGAGTTCCAGAAAGCGCAAAATGGTAACAACCACCTCTATATGCGATTAACGTGTCTTTGTTAGACAGGATAATTTTAGCTTCCTTGTTTTCAGAATTCCAAGTGTAGTTTGCAAATTCAGGTACTTTTCTAACAAATTCGTCTGTTTGCGTTGCTTGGTCAAATATGCAATCATCATCTTCCTGAGCTAAAGTTAAGAAGGGAGTTAGTAGAAGTAAAGTGAAGATTTTTCTCATTGCGAAAATTGCCTGCAACCAGCTCGTATGTCCGCAGCTAGTGAATAGCACTAAAGTAGTGAAATCTGCCGAAGCTCACAACGGTTCAAATAACCACTGCGTTCAGAAAGATGAAAACTCCTGCGAGCTGCACTTTGAAGAAAGCACTGCTTTTCCTCAGCGGCTGATTCACGGTGATGTTCGCACTAAGACCAGCCAGAAAGCACTTTGGTGCGGCCGGCTAGGCATATAATCAATAGGTCTGTTAGTAGCTTTTTATTCTTCGCTCCACTGAGTTGAAAACTCTTCTACATTCTCCCTGTTTGACCCGTATGAAAACCCAAACCTAAGACGTTGGAATGTACCAGAATCATCACTGAGACTGTTTATTAGGAGTTCGTTGGTGCGAGTAAAAACAAGAGTTACCATCTGAGCTTGTCCTAAATTGTTCCAGGCCAAAGCTCTCAAGTAATTGTCTTGGTTAGTTCTTAGTTGCCAGCCTAGTTTGGAAATAATGTTGGAGGCTCTGTATTTGGCGTTCTCTAAATTCTCAAATTCACCGATCTTGTCAAGGGCTTTAATATTCTGATAACCCTTAATAAGAAGGTAAATCAGCAATCCGACTATTCCGTTCAAATAGACGATCCATAGAATTCTCCAAAAAGTTAGTTCTTGTTCAAATTGGCGGGTGTTCACAAGCACGAATAGGATTATTGGTAAAAGCGCAAACATTCCAAAGGTTATGACATCCCAAAAATTTCGCTTGGGTTCGACCAACTTTCCAGTTCTCAGAGTTGCCTCAATATCAAGTTCATCATCCATATACGGTGCGGGGAATTGCTACTATCGTCCATGTATGAGGCGTGTGCTCACTCTTGGATCGAAGTAGCAAAATAGTGAAATCTGCCGGTGCTTCCAAAGTATCAGAAAGCACTGCGTTCCGAAAGATGAAAACTCCTGCGAACTGTACTCAGTAGAAACCACAAAAACTTCCTCAGTGGCAGATTCACGGTGATGTTTGCCCTGAAATTTGCTTGAAGCACGTAAGCACATGCCTTCATACAGTCTGTTAGTAGCTTTTTTCTTTCAGCAGTTGTTCCATCGCTGTTCTTGGGAGTTCATCATAATCCTTTGGTCGTTCTAGTCTGGACTTCAGTTCATTTGCAGTTAAGTCAGAAAACTTGATCTTCCAGCTATTCAGTTGCTTGTTTCTCAGTTGCTGAGCTTGTTCGATTTCTGGTTGATGATCTTTGTAGACGGAGCTAATTGATGGCCAAAAGGAATACTTGGTTTCAGTTGGTTCAATTGGGAATTGATCTTTGGTTAGTATTAATGAGCTAATCTGAAACTCCTTATTATCAGATGTTGAAATCTGCAGATATGAATAATTTGACCAACCTGTTGATAGTCGTCTTTTATCCTGCTGATAAAGTGATAGGTGTTCAGTTACTATAAGGTCGTCAAAGGTGAATTCATATGCTTCAATTTGATTTAGTTGGAACTTGATGACTTTGTTGCTAGAGTCAATGAATAACTCTAACTCTTTTGATTTTTTCCAGTGTATCAGATGAAATGTTAAAGTTGGTATAACTTCAAATATGATGAATCCAATCAAAGCAAATAGAGAACCATACGTATAGGAGTATTCCCAGCTTTTGTCTTTGAAGTAATGAATAAATGGAATTGCTAAAATTAATCCCACAGGCAAATAATAGAAGTGTCTTCTCAGGTATTTGAGAGATTTTGAAATGCCTTCCTTTGATATTTGATATGATCTCTCCAAGTGCGCAATTGCTACTAACGATTAGCTATCGGTTCGTATGCCCACGGCTAATAAAGCGCACAATCTAGTGAAATCTGCCGAAGCTCACAACGGTTCAGATGAGCACTGCATCCTGAAAATCAAAAATCCTGCGTGCTGCCCTCAGTAGAAAGCATCACACTTTCCCAGCGGCGGATTCACGGTCGAGTTGCACTAAAACCTGCCAGAATGCACTTTGGCATATAACCGATAGCACTTGTTACCTTTTCGTTATTTCTCCGTCTTGGTGTTGACCATTCTGAGCGTTAGCCAGCTAAGAATAGCCCCAACAATAATCCCTATAGCGAAATAGAGTTGGAGTTGGAGTTCGTTAATCGGGTACTCAAACATTATTGCAGGATCTACACCCATGGTAGTTCGTTTAGCTTCAAAGGCGGTTAGCAATAATCTCGCCTGCCAAAAGAGAATTCCGCAAAAAGCGATGATAAAAAGAGAGATTAAGTCTTGTTTTAGGGATTTGCTTTTCGCTGATTTATTCACCGCAAAATGGAGCAACGGAATTAATCCAAAAGTTAGCCAAAATAGAGTTCCATCGTAGAAATCATTATTTCCTCTTGTGTTCATGATCATGCCTGGAGTTTTGGCTTGCGAAACTGACAGTTCAAAAAACATTGGCCATATCAAATAGCCAATGATAAAGAAACCCACAGTTAGTCCGACAATCTTATAATATGCGTTCATGCAGAAAATGAAAGGTAACGTTTTGCGTGTATGAGAAGTAGCGGATTAAAAAGCACTTCACTTTCAGTTTGGCACTGACTTTTATTAAAAGTACTTACCTTTGATTTAGCACTGAACCCGCTATTTCTTATACACGCTGTTGTGCATAGTATTTTTTAATATTTCATTCCGCTAAATTTCTGATTTACAGTGTCATTTTCGATTTTGAACTCTACCCATTTGTCAAGTGCTCCTCCATTGGTATAATATCCATAACCTTGAGTTACCTTTTTACCGTTTCGAGTAAATTCCAATACATAACTTCCATCACTTTTGTTGTCTTTCATAGTTAGAAAGTCAGAAACAATTTCATTAGGTTCAATTTTGTCAAATTTTAATTCAGCAAGATTTTCTGATGTAGTAAATCTTACATTCTCAATAGGGAAGTCAGATTTGTTCTCTATTGTTAATTCAATTCCGTTTCCTTTTCCAATTAAGTTACAGGAGTTTAAAGTCAGAATTAGAATTCCGATTAGTGTTTTCTTCATTTTCAGGATTTTTTTCATATTATGCACAACGACAAGCTATCGGTTCCTTAGACTTGTAAACTACCAATTAGCTATCTTTTAGCTAAAGA
>CAYGOV010000011.1:0-157881 GCA_964351625.1 uncultured Marinoscillum sp. | reverse complement strand
TGGTGACCAATCTGAGTTGTTTGTTGCAATAAGAGGGAGTAAGCAAGATGGTCATGATTATCTCGAGCAATTGATCGAAAGGGGAGTCAGTGTTTTTATTGTAAGTCATAGTTCAAATATTGAAAATAGCGAACATGCTAATTTTCTCCTTGTAAATGATACTTTGAATGCCCTGCAACAGTTGGTTACCGAAAAAAGAGCAGGGTTGGAATTACCTGTAGTGGGCATAACGGGGAGTAATGGCAAGACCATTGTCAAAGAATGGTTGGCTTCCATCCTTTCAGAAAATTTTAATATAGTAAAAAGTCCCAAAAGCTTCAATTCTCAACTAGGTGTTCCTATTTCGGTTTGGGGACTTGAAAAAGGACATGAAATAGGGATTTTTGAAGCGGGGATTTCTAGGATTGGCGAGATGGCAAAACTGCAAGCTATCATTCAGCCAACCATAGGAATATTCACCAATATTGGCGGAGCACATGATGCAGGGTTTGCAAATAGGAAAGAAAAGCTCACCGAAAAGTCATTGCTTTTTGAGCAAACAAACATCAATATCTGTCGATACGATCACACTGAAATTCGCGAGATACTTGGGTCAAAAAGAGGGAAACTGATTACGTGGGGTTTAGATCAACCTGAAGCTACTATCAATATCAAAGTCAGTGAAAATGGCTATCATTTTCAGTTTCGAGGAACTGCCTTAAAGTTGAAAATCAACTTTGTCAATGGATTCGATTTAGAAAATATTTTTCATGCAATAGTTTGTGCCACCATTTTGGGTCAACCTGAACAAGGGATTCAAAAAGCACTTGATAGGCTGAAACCAATCCCTATGAGGCTTGAGCTGAAGCGTGGACTCAATGGCTCATATATCCTGGATGATACTTATAACAATGACCTAGCTGGACTTTCCATAGCATTGGATTATTTGCTCCAACAGCCTTTGAAAAAGGAGAAAACAGTTATTCTTTCCGACATACTGCAATCTGGAATGTCCGATCAAGAACTTTATGGTAAAGTGGATGATCTATTGCAAAAGCATGAGATTGATCGCCTTATTGGCATAGGGCCACAAATTTCTAAAAGTACTGACAGTTTTAAGTTGCCTTTTATTGGCTACCCAGATACGCTTTCCTTTTTGAAAGAGGCACCCGCATTCCACAATCAAATGATTTTGGTGAAAGGAGCACGAGATTTCCAGCTGGAGCAACTAGTTGCTTTGCTTGAAGAGAAGAATCATGGGACAGTGCTAGAAGTTAATAACGAAGCAATCCTTCATAACCTCAAGCTTTATCAAGGCTTCTTATCTCCTAAAACCAAGCTGATGGTCATGGTGAAAGCATTTGCTTATGGCATAGGTGTAGATGAAATTGCGCATTTATTGCAATACCATCAGGTAGATTATCTAGGAGTGGCTTATTTGGATGAAGCCATCAATCTTCGTCGCAAGGGAATTGATATACCAGTGATGATCATGAATGTAGGTTGGGAGAGTTTCTCAGTGGTTGAGGCTTTTGGGTTAGAACCTGAGATTTACAGTATCAAAATGCTGGAGCGATACCTTGCTGATTGTCAAAACCCACCACTCATACATTTGAAGATAGAGACTGGAATGCATCGATTGGGCTTTGAGATTTCAGATCTGCCAGAGCTTATCAATTTGCTTGAGAAAAACCCGCAGCTAAAAGTAGCAGGTATTTTTACCCATTTCTCTAGTTCGGAAGATCCTGCTGAGGACGCTTATACGCGTGAGCAAGCCGATAAATTTAATTTGGCTTACGATCAACTCACTAATGCACTCGGCTATTTGCCTTTGAAACATGCCGTGAATTCAGCAGGCATAGTTCGATGGCCTGATTATCATTTCAATATGGTTCGACTAGGAATAGGTTTGTATGGATTTGATAACACAGCGAATGAATTGAAACTCAGGCCAGTTACGACGCTCAAGTCTAGTGTTTCACAAGTCAAACAAGTCAAGCAAGGAGATACAATTGGTTACAACCGAAAAGGAAGGGTAAATAGAGACGGTTTGGTTGCTACAGTGTCTATTGGCTATGCTGATGGCTATAGTCGTGTGTTTGGCAATACTAATGCTTACATGCTAGTAAATGGGGAAAAGGCTCGAACCATTGGAAATGTCTGTATGGACATGACCATGCTTGATGTCACAGGACTGGATGTAAAAGAAGGGGATGAAGTTATTGTTTTTGGTGAAGACCCTTCTATAGTGGATTTGGCCAAATGGAGCTCGACTATTCCGTATGAGATACTGACAAATGTTAGTCAGCGTGTAAAGCGCGTATTTGTAAGCGAGTAATTAACCACCACAGCCCATGTTTTTTTTGAAGTCTACATCTGGCCAGCCACCATGCTTGGTCATAGGTAAATCTTCTTGCTTTACCTTTTCTGGTTCTTTTTCCTTTTTGGACTTTTCTTTCTCGGAAGTTGATTCTTTTGCCATTTTGTTATAACCTATCGGAGGTCTGTTAAGTTCGCAACTCAATTTTTTAACATATTTGCCTTTTCCTTTTCTCAAAGGCTAACATCTACCTATCAAGCTACAATTTAAAACATGAAGAAAGACATCACAGAGTTAAAAATAGGTATCCTTGGTGGAGGGCAACTAGGTAGAATGTTGCTGCAGTCGGCGATCGATTTCAATCTTCAAGTACACATGATCGATCCAGATCCCAATGCGCCTTGCTCGGGTTTGGCTAGCTCATTTCAAGTAGGTGATTTGATGGATTATGAAGCAGTTCTCAGTTTTGGGAAGACACTTGATATAATAAGTATAGAAATAGAAGCTGTCAATACTGATGCTCTGAAAGTGCTTCGAGATCAAGGTGTTAAGGTCTTTCCACAGCCTGAAGTCATCGAAATGATTCAGGACAAAAGAAAACAAAAGACCTTCTATAAAGCCAACCGGATTCCTACTGCCGATTTTATCCTTACCGAATCAAAAGAGGATGTAGCTAAAAATGTGGATTTCCTACCGGCAGTCAATAAGCTAGGAAAAGGCGGATATGACGGCCGTGGTGTTGAGATCCTTAGAAGTGAGTCAGATCTACACAAAGCCTTTGATCAACCTTCATTGATGGAAAAACTGGTTGATTTTAAGAAGGAACTGAGTGTCATTGTGGCTCGGAATGAATCTGGAGAGGCAAAGTGCTTTCCATTGGTCGAGTTGGTATTTCATCCTACAGCAAATCTTGTAGAGTTTCTTTTTGCTCCAGCTGAAGTATCTAATGAAGTGGAGCAGAAAGCCTATGAATTGGCCGAAGATCTAATCAAGAAGTTGGATATGGTAGGATTGCTTGCGGTTGAGATGTTTTTAACCCAAGATGATGAAATTCTTGTGAATGAAATAGCTCCAAGAACCCACAATAGTGGGCATCACACGATAGAAGCGAATATCACCTCACAATTTGAACAGCACCTTAGAGCTATTCTAGATATGCCTTTAGGGGCGACAGATCTTGTAAAACCTGCCGCTATGCTTAACGTGTTGGGTGAGGAAGGTTTTACGGGTGAGGCTCAATACGAGGGACTTTTGGAATTAATGGGTATCCCTGGTGTGCATCTTCACCTATATGGAAAGAAAATAACCAAGCCTTTTCGAAAAATGGGTCACATTACCATCACGGATGAAAACACCCTAACTTTGAAAGAGAAGACATTGAGGGTAAAGGAAATATTAAAAGTAAAGGCATGAGCAAACCACTAGTAGGAATTATCATGGGAAGTCAGTCAGACTTGCCAGTCATGGAAGAAGCAGCTGAGATTTTAGAAGAACTGGGTGTGGAAATAGAGGTGACAATAGTGTCTGCCCATCGCACACCTCATCGCATGCTGGAATATGCAGAAAATGCCGCCTCTAGAGGCTTGAAAGTAATAGTGGCAGGAGCAGGAGGTGCGGCTCATCTTCCTGGCATGGTTGCAAGCCTTACCAATCTTCCAGTAATAGGTGTTCCGGTGAAATCCTCAAACTCAATTGATGGTTGGGATTCGGTACTTTCCATCCTTCAAATGCCAGGAGGTATTCCAGTGGCAACTGTTGCGCTAAATGGCGCTAAGAATGCAGGAATTCTCGCAGCTCAGATAATAGGCACCTTTGATGCTGAAGTAGCAGCAAATCTTAAGAAGTACAAACAGAGTTTGGCTGATAAAGTCTTAGATACCGCCAAATCCCTTGAGGAAAATGGTTGGAAATCAAGACAGATTGGATTTAGATAATATTTCTCCTTAGTTCTCCTCAGCTTCTACCAATTCTGGTGCCTTAGGGAATAACAGAGACAGGAAGATTGATGCAAATAACAAGAACATGATGATCCCAAAAGACCAAAGGATCGAAATGTGCACATGTTCTACGCCTAAAAGCTTGCCGAGTGAATCCTGAATGATTTGCATTTCAAGAAGCATTTTACCACCTATAAAAATCAATACGACAGACAGACCTTTTGGAAGTAGGTAGAACTTGTCGAGGACATTCGCAAGCAAGAAGAACATTGCTCTTAGCCCCATAACTGCAAAAATATTGGATGTATAGATCACAAATTCATTTTGTGTAATTGCGAATGCGGCAGGAATAGAATCAACTGCAAAAATCAAGTCAGTAGACTCTATCAAGATGATTACCAAGAAAAGTGAAGTGAATACTCTTTTGCCATTTTCTTTCAGCCAAAACCTGCCATTTGATGGCGTATCTGTGAATGGCAAGAACTTCTTAGCGATTTTCATCAAAGGGTTTTTCTCTGGCTCTACGTCCATTTCCTCATCTTCACTAAAGATTTTTACACCTGAGTAAATTAGGAATGCTCCGAAAATGTATAAAATCCAATGGAACTGAGCGATTAAGAATGCTCCAACAAAAATGAATACTGCTCTAAAAACGATAGCTCCCAGTATACCCCAAAACAATATATTGTGATAGTATTCCTCATTCACATTGAAATACCTCAATATTAGCAGGATAACGAAGATGTTGTCTATTGAAAGTGCCTTTTCTGTAACGTAGGCAGAGAAAAATTCGAAAGTGGCTGCCTCACCTTCCCCAAAAAAGTAAATGAGCATTCCATACCCAATTGATATAGAAACCCAAAACAGCGTCTGTAGCAATGCGTCTCGTTGCGTGATTTTTTGATCTGCTTTGTGGAAAAACCCAAGATCAACCAGCAAAAATGCGATAATAATTACACCGAAAACGCCGAATAAGAGTCCTTCGTTTTCGCCAGAGAATAAGGTTAAGAGCATATGTGACTTTCTAAAAATTACTGTCCCAAAGCTGGTTTTGGTGCGACAAAGTAAACGAAATTAATGTAATAAGTCAATTAGAATCATTTGCCACCATCAACTCAGTTGAACAATACAATTCTTGAAAGGTTTATGATTAACTTATCTGATTAAAAATAAAAGGGCAATGCAGCATATCTTCTTAGAAATTCTCCTTTGCGGATTGGTATATACATTTTTAATTGCGTTCATCTTTGTCAAAAGAAAGAATCGTAATGACGAAAGGGGTTCGGATGATGATGATGAGGGAGGATTACCGGTGAACTTTCCGCCAGACTTTGACTTGCCACCAGGTATTTGTCTGCCAGACGATCCTGTTTTAAAGAAAATGAAAGAAACCGAAGAAACCTTTGCATGAATAGCCCATTCAACGAACTAAAAAAGCTCAATCCATTAAAATACAGTCCAATAAAACTCAGCCGGAAAAGACCAAAAACAGGCCTAGCTCCAGGGAGTTTAATATATACAGGGGAAGTTTATAGTGACGAGGTAACAATAGAAGTGATTGATTACTCGAATCATACCATAACCGAGCATCAAATCTCCGACCTAGAAGATTTAGCACAGTTTAATCATGGCGATTCGGTGACCTGGATTAATATAGTAGGTCTTCATGACATTGCATTGATAGAAAAAGTAGGAGCATTGATGGGACTTCATGCCCTTACTTTGGAAGATATTCTTGATACAAATCAACGCCCGAAAGTTGAAGAGTTGGAAGATCATTTATACATTTCAATGAAAATGATTAATCACATTGAAGGACACAATAAGATTGATATCGAGCAAGTGAGCATCATTCTTCACGAAAATTATGTGCTTTCATTTCAGGAGAAGCCAGGGGATGTTTTTTCTGATATTAGAAAGCGGTTGAGGAATAGCAAAGGTCGTGCAAGAGTGCGAAAGACTGATTATTTGTCTTACATGTTGATAGACATAATTATTGATTACTACTATGAGACGCTAGATCAAATCTGGTTGAAAATAGAGAGGCTGGAAGATATTGTGGTAAGGCGTGCTGATCGAATAGAGTTAAAAAACATCCAGGTGGTTCGTAAGGACCTCATACAACTTAGAAGACATATGTACCCAGTACGTGATGTCGTCAACTCACTTACTACGCGTAATGCAAAATATTTCCAAGAGGAAACCATCATGTTTGTGAAAGACACACATGATCATGCAATACAGGCAGTAGAAAATCTAGATACCTATCGTGAAATACTTACAAGCGTAATGGATTTGTACCTCTCTCAATTAAGCATAAAAATGAACCAGGTAATGAAGGTGCTAACAGTGCTTTCATCGATTTTCATTCCACTTACATTCGTTGCAGGAGTCTATGGTATGAATTTCGAGCATATGCCAGAGCTTGGTTGGGCGATAAGTTACCCTGTAGGGTTCTACTCTATATGTGGTGTGTTAGTGGTCACAATGCTCATCTACATGAAAACACGTAGGTGGCTTTAAGGTGTAGCTAACATTTGCAAGTCGATGAATTTCTTATAGGCCCCTCCTTGCTTTTTCACCAAATCTGCATGGCTTCCGGACTCAACAATCTGCCCTTTGTCTAATACATAAATCTTATCAACATTCTGGATAGTTGCTAGTCGATGGGCAATTATCAATGTAGTTCGACCTATCATCAGCTGATTGAGAGCGTCTTGTACTTCCTTCTCTGAAGAAGCATCCAGAGCACTCGTAGCCTCATCCAAAAGGAGAATCGCTGGATTTTTCAATACCGCTCGTGCAATAGCGATTCGCTGACGCTGCCCGCCAGAAAGTTTAATTCCTCTCTCGCCTACCAACGTATCAAGCTTTTCCGGAAGCTCTTCTATGAAGGACCATGCATTCGCTTTTTTGGCTGCTTCTTCAATTTCCAGATTAGATGCGTCTGGTTTGCCATAAAGGATATTTTCACGAATGGTTCCACCAAATAAAATGACCTCTTGCGGAACAATTCCTATTTGACTTCTGAGTGAGATCAAATCTATTTGGTCTAGAGACAAACCATCTATTTCTATCGAGCCTTGAGAAACATCATAGAAACGCATTAGCAACTGAGCAATGGTTGATTTTCCCGCACCACTGTGACCAACCAAAGCTATTTTTTCACCAGCCTTAATAGAAAAGTTAAGTTTCTCTAAGACGAGTACATCTTGGCGTGTTGGATAGGTGAAACCAACTTCATTGAAAGAAATATTTCCTTTAATCTTTACACTTTTGGTATCTGAAGTGACATAAGGTTCTGCAGTTTCTTGATGAATTTCTAATATGCGTTCCGATGCACCCGCAGCTTTTTGCAGTTGACCAAATAGATCTCCAATACCTGCTATAGAAGCTCCTATGAATGTAGTGTAAAGTACAAATGAGAGTAAATCACCCACTGTCATATCACCTGATTGAACCAAAATAGCGCCATACCACATTACAGCTACTATACCACCAAAAAGCATGAAGATGATAAATGAGATAAAACCAGCTCGAAACCAAGATACTTTTAATGCAGTGGTAACTACACCTTTTAATGAGTTTGCATATCTGTTTGACTCGTAAGCTTCCGTCGCAAAAGCTTTGACCGAGTGAATACTTTGCAACGTCTCATCTACAATCACATTGGATTCAGCTAGCTGATCTTGAGTCCTTTTCGAGAGCCTTCGGATATACTTACCAAAAATGAAAGCCAGTAAGACCACAACAGGGAAAGTAGCTAGCATAAATACACTTAAAGACGGAGTAGTTAGAAATATCAAGGTAATACCTACGATGAGTATGATGACCTGTCTAATGAGCTCAGCTAGTGTTACTGAAAGTGTGTCTTGAAGCAATGTGACATCATTGGATATTCTCGAAATCAAGGCTCCGGTTCTATTCTTATCAAAAAATACCATCGGCAATGAGATGAGTTTTTGATACAGGTCTCTTCGGATATTGGCCATGCTATTTTCCGTGACTTTTGCGAAAAGCAACACGCGAAAGAATGAGACAATACTTTGGATAAATAAAACGCCAAGAAGCAGCACAGCAGCTTGCTGAATAGAATCGATCTGAAAGTTCCCTATGGTGAAATCACCTTTACCCGAAGCAAGATCGATCAGCTTACCCGAGACATATGGAAACACCATGAAGATGCTACTAGATGCCACTAGTAGTAGCAGCCCAAAAATGAATGTTACCTTATAAGGCAGGACATATTGAAATATCCCGAGTAAGTTTTTGAGGCCCTCTCGGTCTAATTTTTTCTTAGTTTCTTTAGTCATGGGTGATGCTTCCTGAAATTCTGAATTCGGAAGGTGAGATGAAGATCATATTAAGGGTTTTCTCTAGGGAATAGTTCTCCAAAAAGCCATTTTCGAATGTCATTGTCAAGCTTTGTGTATTCGAATAGATGTATTTTGATTCTGCGCTGTATGCCGTAATGCGCTTAAGCTCTTCACCTTCGTAGGTGAGAATGAACTCCTTGATGGCTTGTTTTTCACTGTCTTTAGCTCTCAAAGAGAGACCTGCTTCGGTGCTTTCACTCGAATATGCTCCAACATTATGAGGCTTATTGATATTGAATCGTCTCATCATTGCAAGCTCCTGAGACCAACCGGTGCTGTCAGGTATAAACTCAATTTGCTCCGTTTTCTCTCTTTCTGAGACTTGTTTTACCAGTTTTGACTTTTGATCGGAGAGCAATTTGGATTGCGTTTGAATCAAGGAATCCAAATCAAAATAAGCTTGAAGTTTCACTTTGGTATTCGCATCAGAAGCACAGGAAAGCATAGACACGCCTAACCCTAAAAGAATAAGCAGTCTTATCAACATTATATTAGTTCCAATCCAGTCATTTCTGCTGGTTTTGGCACACCTATCAACTTAAGTATAGTAGGGGCTAAATCACCGAGTTTTCCAGATTTGATTGGTCCTTTGAAATCTTTATCTACGAGTATGCACGGAACAAGATTGGTTGTGTGTGCCGTATTTGGAGTCCCATCAGGATTGATCATCATATCTGAGTTGCCATGATCAGCAATAATGATACTTGTATATCCATTAGCAAGGGCAGCATCTACTACTTCATTTGCACATTTATCGACCGTCTCACATGCTTTTACTGCAGCTTCAAATACTCCAGTATGACCTACCATATCAGGATTGGCAAAGTTGAGGCACACAAAGTCCACTTCTCCCTTTTGCAATTCAGGAATGATGGCATTTTTAATGTCATTAGCGCTCATCTCCGGCTGTAGGTCATAGGTAGCCACTTTTGGCGAAGGACATAATAATCTTGTCTCACCTTCAAATTCAGTCTCGCGTCCACCAGAGAAGAAAAAAGTAACGTGCGGATATTTTTCTGTTTCAGCGATACGGATTTGCTTTTTCCCATTTGCGGCAAGCACTTCGCCTAATGTTTGATTCAAGTTGTCCTTATCAAAAACAACTTTCACACCTTTGAAAGTGTCATCATAGTTCGTCATGGTGAGATAGTACAGATCTAGTTTGTGCATGCCATGCTCAGGGAAATCTTCTTGTGTGAGCACTTGCGTAATCTCACGACCTCTATCAGTCCTGAAGTTGAAGCACATCACTACATCTCCTTCTTCTATTTTGCCCTCTGGGGAATGGATTAAAGGTTTAATGAACTCATCTGTAACGCCTGCATCATATGATGCTTGCATTGAAGCCACTAAATTGTCTGTAACAGTACCAGTTCCTTTCACCATCGCATCATATGCCAAACGCACGCGTTCCCAACGCTTATCCCTGTCCATAGCATAATAGCGACCTGTTACAGAAGCAATTTTACCTGTGGTCTCGGCCATGTGCTTTTCGAGAGATTCTATAAATACCTTTCCGCTTTTTGGATCACAATCACGTCCATCTGTGAATGCATGTACGAAAACATTATCACAATTATTGCTGCTAGCTGCAGTCAAGAGCCCTTTGAGGTGGTTGATGTGAGAATGCACACCACCATCTGAAAGTAATCCAATAAAATGAATATTCTTATTATTCGCCTTAGCAAAGTCAAATGCAGCTACGAGTTCCTGTTCAGTCGCAAGTGTACCTTCTTCTGTTGCCTTATTTATTTTAACCAAATCCTGATATACCACACGACCTGCACCAATATTCATATGACCCACTTCAGAGTTACCCATCTGACCTTCTGGCAATCCTACAGCAAGACCTGAGGCCTCTAGAGTGCTGTTAGGGTATTTAGTATAGAGACTATCTACGAAAGGAGTATTGGCTTTATCTATGGCTGAAACAGCTTTGTTAGTAGCTATTCCCCAACCATCAAGTATGATTAAAATTACTTTTTTGTTCATATTGCAAATATAATATCGATTGCCATAGGGCGTAGACCTATTACTGTGAATCATCTAAGAAATCAATGATTGTGGCATAATTTTGGATAACTTTAACATATGAACCGCATAGTTATTTTGATCGGAGCTTTACTTTTTAGTCTTTCGACTTTCGCTCAAGGCGAAATTTTAGAGAATGTGGGCGCCGCTATGAGTGCGGGGAGTTCCAAAGAGCTGATTAAATACTGCAATGCCAACCTCGAGATAAAGGTCAATGGCAAAACTTCTAACTACAGTATTGCTCAAGCAGAAGTAGTTCTCAAGGATTTCTTTTTGAAAAACCCACCAAGAGGGTTTCAATATATCCATCAGGGGGCCTCACCTGAAGGTTTAAAGTACACGATAGGTACTTATACTGTGGAGGAAGGAAGTTATAGAGTAGTAATGGTTTTGAAAAAAATCAAAGATCAATTCAGAATTGATACCATTAATATAAGCCGCGAATAAATATTCGCATTCTGCATCAGAAAAGCCTAGCTTTTCTAATTTTGCGGTCAGATGGCTAACCCCGTATATCTTTCAGAGCAAAACATCAGATTCTTTATCAAAAATGCACTTGCAGAGGACATTGGAGATGGAGATCATAGTTCTTTGGGTAGTGTACCAATGAATAAGATCAGTCATGCTCGGCTATTAATAAAAGATCACGGGATCATCGCTGGTTTGTCACTTGCAGAACGCATCTTTCACTATGTAGATAAGTCCATCCAAGTTGAATTTTATAAGAAGGATGGTGAGTTTGTAGTGAACGGAAACGTAGGGTTTGTGGTGCAAGGAAATGCACAGGCCATTCTAGGTGCGGAGCGATTGGTTCTCAATTGTCTTCAACGCATGAGTGGCATTGCTACCTATACAAATCGAATGAATCAACTTATTCGTGGGACTAAGGCTAAGCTGCTAGATACTAGGAAGACCACACCGAATTTTAGACTACCAGAGAAATGGGCAGTATTGATTGGGGGTGGTCAGAATCATAGATACGGTTTATATGACATGGTGATGTTGAAGGACAACCACATCGACTATGCTGGAGGTGTAAAGGACGCCATCCTATCAACAGTAGATTATTTGAAAAGAAATAGCCTAAATCTTAAGATAGAAGTGGAAGTAAGAAACCTGCAAGAGCTGGAGCAAGTTTTATCTACAGGACACGTACAGCGTGTATTGCTTGACAATATGCTGCCGTCTGCTATCAGAGAAGCCATCAACATGATTGATGGAAGGATGGAAACGGAGGCTTCAGGTGGGATCAATGAAAAAAATATTAGAGATATTGCAGAGACGGGTGTCAACTTTATATCAGTTGGTGCATTGACGCATTCTCATGAAAGTTTAGATATGAGCTTAAAAGCGATAAAATAAAATGATTGTAAAAACGAAAAAGTATCAGTTACAAACTGGTACGTATATCAAAACTGCCTTGGTGGCTGTACTTAAACAACAATGGTGGGTTTCATTAATCTTCTTGGGGATATGCGCTGGATACTTCATTGCTCCAAGCTGGTGGTGGCCAATCAGTGCGACAATAGCATTGGTGCTTTACCTTCTGTTTTGGTTAATTCAATTTGCTGGGGTGACACAGCTAGAGCAAGGAAAATTTATGTTTCAAAAAATGTCTTATGAGATCACTAGTCAACAAATCACTTTGAAGCTAAATGCAAAGCAGGGTATGCCGTTGAAATGGGATCAGATAAAGCGTGTCCATCGTGGAAAGGATAGCATTGTTCTCTTCATGAGTAAGGCGCAGTTGATCTTTTTACCACGTAAAATTTTCAACAATGACAATGAGATCAAATTCATTGACACTGTGTTGAAGCGTAAGGGCTATATCAAATAAAAAATGTCTCGGGCGGCGCTACTCAAGCAAGCCAAGGATAAGGCAGCAAAGTTTTGCTCAGTACGAGAGCGATCACCTTTTGAGGTTTCTCGAAAACTTCAAAACTTGGAACTTACAGACGATGAGATCAATGAGATCTTAGGTGAACTCATTGAAGAGCGGTTTATAGATGAGAACCGTTTCTGTAAGGCTTTTTGCCACGATAAGTTTGAATTCAACAAATGGGGGAAGCATCGCATCAATTTGGAGTTGCTTCAACATAAAATTCCTCAAGACGTAATAAAGTCAGGGTTGGATGCGCTTGATGTAAAGCGATACAAGGAAGTGCTTGATAGCCTTGTAGCTACCAAATGGAATTCATTGAAAGGAGATGAGTGGTCAAAGAAGCAAAAAACCCTGGCGTTTTTGGTTGGCAAAGGATTTGAGATGGATTTAACTATAGAGTCTATGCGGCAAATGTCCGCTAGCAAACGATGACAAGCTGAAAACCTGATTATCTTCACAGGTGTTTTTGCAATCATGATCAAGTATTTAATCTCCATAATCTTCCTTTTTGTCCACTTGCTATCAAATGCTCAGCAAGTGACTAATACTTCCAAGAATGGACTTGGTGCCGATGGATATGATTTGGTGAGCTATTTTGATAACAAACCATCTGTGGGAGTTGAAAAATATAGCGTAGTTCTAGACCAAGTGAAATATCTCTTCGCTGATGAAAAAAATCTTTTGCTATTCAAAAAATCCCCAGATAAGTATCTTCCTCAATATGGCGGGTGGTGTGCTTACGCTATGGGTTTGAACGGCGATTTGGTGGAAGTAGACCCAATGACTTATACCATCACAGAGGGAAAACTCTATCTCTTTTACAATAAACGAGGAAACAATACACTCATTCCTTGGAAGGAGGATGAGTCGTATTTTTTGATAAAAGCCGACGACAATTGGTCTTCAAAATCCGAATCTGATTAATCTTGCGTGTTATGAAGTCAATCAATGAATCAGCTTGCCAGCTTCTGGACCAAATTAGCATTGTTTTAGGGCAACTTGCAACTGAAGACTTTGCCAAGCCACTGGCGATACTGAATGGATCTAGTATAGGGCAGCATGTGAGGCATACACTGGAATTTTTTCAATGCCTAGAAGACGCACAAACTGACGGTGAGCTCAACTATGATCTTCGAAAGCATGATCAGAACCTTCAGGAAGATCTTCGATTAGCTAGCGATTTGCTTTGTGCTATCCAATCTTCCATAAATGCTAGAAAAGCAAATTTTCAAATCAAGCTGCATGCCTCGTATGATATCGAGGATGATGTGCCAATGACACTAGCTACAAGCTATCACCGAGAACTTGCATACAACATAGAGCATGCGGTGCATCATATGGCATTGATTAAAATCGGTTTAAAAAATATTTTCCCTACAATTCAAATACCCACTCATTTCGGTGTAGCAAGCTCTACAGTGAAGTTCATGCAGGCACAGAAAGCCTGATAATCGTATGATTTCTAGGACCAGTAGATTTTTTCATCGAATTACTAACTGGGAATTCTGGCCTTTCTTGGTATTCTATTTTCCTGTGTTCTTTTATTTCGGCTGGTTGGCGCTGAGATGTCGGTCATTCTTCTTTTTCACGGCATCTAATCCTACCATTGATTTTGGTGGAATGCTGGGAGAGAGCAAATCAGAGATTTTGGAACTGATACCAAAGGAATATCTTCCGAAATTCAGCTTAATTAAGTCCACTGAATTTGAGCTAGCGAAAAATTTAGCAGGGCAAATTGGCTATCCAGTCATTGCCAAGCCTGACATTGGCGAGCGAGGTAATCTTGTTGAAGTGATTCATTCAGAATCTGATTTGAAAAAATATCATGAGGCTTGTCCTGTCCCCTATTTGATCCAGGAGTTTGTCGATCTACCTATAGAGCTCGGGCTATTTTATATGAAGATACCCGGTGAAGCCAAGGGAAAGATCACATCCATTGTTGAAAAACAGTTTTTAAGTGTAGTAGGCGATGGATTAAATTCTGTAAGGCAATTGCTCGAAACAAACCCTAGAGCGCAGGTGCAACTCGACTTTAACCACAAACGATTTTCACAATTAATGCCGTTGATTCCTAAAAGTGGTGAAAAAGTGAAAGTTGAAGGAATTGGAAATCATTGTCGCGGAACGATCTTTCTTGATGCTGGAAATAATATCACAGATAAATTAGAAGAAGCATTTGATGTGGTGAGTAGTCAAATTGAAGGGTTTTATTTTGGACGTTTTGACTTGAGATGTGCTTCTTATGAAGCTTTAGAAGAGCTGAGAGAATTTAAAATATTGGAATTGAATGGCGCTGGGGCAGAGCCTGCGCATATCTACCATCCAGGATCATCGCTATTGGCGGGTTATCGATCTATATTTTACCACCTTCGCAAACTTGCCGAGATCAGCCGAGCAAATCATAGATCTGGAGTACCTTATTGGTCTTTTAGAAAAGGGATCAAAAAGATGAAAGCCATTAAGGAATACAATAAAAAATTTATAGGATTGTGATCATCCAAGTGTTTGTGGTTGCGTTTCTGGTGAGCTTTATTGGTTCCATTCCCCCAGGATCAATCAACATTACAGGAATGCAGCTTTCCATTCAGGGGCATAGGCGCGCGGCATTATACTTTGCGCTGGGAGCATCAATTACAGAATTGATATATGCTGGTATCACTGTGAGGTTTCAGATATACTTAAGCGCTAAGCCGGAATTCACAGCTTTTTTTGATGTGATATCTTCTCTAGTCCTAATTTCTTTGGGATTTGTCAATCTATTTGCAAAAAATCAAACCCAGAAGCTTGTAGATAAATCAAACACAAATTCTGCTAAGAATGGTTTTGGTAGAGGTGTAGTTCTCAGTTTATTAAATCCCCTGACCATTCCTTTTTGGCTCATGGTCACGGCATTCCTGCAAAGCCAATCTTTAGTTTCGCTGGATGATTATGGCTATTGGGCCTACATATTTGGAATTGCTGCAGGCACGTTTTTACTCCTACTTTTAGTCAATAAAATCGGAGCTCGCTTTGCTCATTTCGCAAGCAACAGCTTTTTGGTATATCGATTGCCAGGAATTCTCTTTCTCTCAATGGGGGCTTATGGACTTTTCAACTACTTTTTTTGAGTTGCTTACGCAAATCAAAATGGATGTAAAATCCTCTTAGAACCATTGTCAAGATCAGTGGGATCATAGCCATATGAAGTGGCTGGGGCAATGCGCTGTAGATTACCAAGAGGACTACAGACCAAGCAGAAACCACAAGGAAATAGATGCGGAGAAATTTCTGAAACTTCTTGATGCCAAGCATGTAAGAGAAGGGGATGTGCAGAGGAATAGCCCAGAGAATATTGAGGTTGTCTTTTGATAAATGTGCTGTTCCAAACCACAAAAACACAACCCACCAACCGATCAATCCAGCCAAAGTAAATACCACAGGATCAATCCATTTTGTGCGTTTGTTCTTCTTGAAATCTCTATTGGTGATGAATCCTACCACAAAAAACATGATCACGAAGAAATTGAAAGGTGTGAACATCTCATTCTCCTCCTCCGCTCCACTTGAAGTATGCACTTGTACACTTTCACTAACTAAGGGAACGGTTGTTGAGTCTTTCGTAATGGTAGCTTTGGCCAAAGCCAACTCTACGTAATCAGGTAAAAACATGTATTCTTCTGGGCTGGCCACTTTATCAATTTGCTGACCTAATCCAATATCTATAATCCAATCGCCCCAAGGCTGATAAGCCAGATAATCATCCATTAGATCACGAATGGTTTTGTCTTGCTGAACATAGCTCAAATCATAGGTGATCTGTCCAGGAAACACACTGTCCAGAACCGCGCGCATCTTGGTAGCGCAATTGTCATATACATAGTTGTAGAGGTAGTCTTTGTTTTCTGGCTTGTAATTGTTGCTTAGAAAATCAGCCAATCGTTGGTTCTCGGCTTGTGTGAGGTTGAGTCTTTGTTCGATAATATATCTGTCGTCTTCTATGTAATGGTCTCTGAATGGTTTGTAACGAGACATGCCGAGCTTGTAAAGCATTTCACCTTTGGCAAAATTCCAATAGAAGTTTTCCTGATTGAAATCGAAAACGCCATAGTTGTAAATCCAGTCCACATTGTTGACTGGATCTGTGAGCCGAATTGCACTATGACCAAAAGCGGAATAAAGCTCACCTTGATAAGGCCCGAGAGTCATGATACTGAATTGCGCTTGTTCGGAAACCCTTATTTCTTGGGTAAATGAGGCTAAACCTAGCATCATTAAAAGAGAAAAAATCAAGCTTTTTAGATATATATGAAGTGAATGATTCATAAGTTTAAACTATGTATATCAATGTTCGTGATGGTTACCAATTGGCGTCAAAGCTAACCTTTAATCGAATAAAGAATGCATGGAGGATTTACCGAAGTTTCTCCAAATCCCGCAAAAATGGCCAAGCGCAAATCAGTGGTTTGCCGATTTCCCTTACCGTAGAGCCTACTACGGCATGCAATCTCAGGTGTCCTGAATGTCCAAGTGGATTGCGTTCATTTACCCGACCAACAGGCCGTCTCGATCCTGCACTTTTCACTAAAGTCATCGATGAACTTTCAGATACGTTGTTTTATCTGATCTTTTACTTTCAAGGTGAGCCCTTTCTTCATCCGGATTTGATCTCGATGATTCGTTATGCTGCCGACAAGCGGATCTATACAGCGACCTCCACAAATGCTCATTTTTTAAATGACAAAGCGGCCCAAGAGATTGTAAAATCCGGACTGGATAGGTTGATCATTTCCATAGATGGAGCAACTCAAGTAACATACGAGGCTTATCGCAAAACAGGTGAACTCTCGGAAGTTTTAGCGGGGACTGAGCGCATACTCTATTGGAAGAAACAGCTGAAGTCAACAACCCCAAATGTTGTTTGGCAGTTCTTAGTCGTAGCTCCAAACGAGCATGATATTCCTACAATTAATCGTATGGCCAAGCAGTACGGTGTGGATTCTGTTGCCTTCAAGACAGCTCAGATATATGACTTTGAAGATGGCAATGTGCTCATTCCGAAAAACTCAAAATATTCGCGATATGCCAAGGGGCCAAATGGCAAGTACCATATCAAAAACAAAATGCTGGATGAATGTTGGAAGATGTGGCACAGTTGTGTGATGACATGGGATGGAAAGGTAGTTCCATGCTGTTTTGATAAAGACGCTCATCATGTGCTGGGTAGCACGGCTAATAAATCATTTTCTGAGATTTGGAATGGAGAAAGCTATAGGAGCTTTAGAAATCAAATATTAAATGCTCGGACTGAAATAGAGATGTGCAAAAATTGCTCCGAAGGCACTCCTGTTTGGGCGAAAGCCTAGTGATTCCAAAATTTCCGAATTGTACTTAGAAGAGCAGGGAATACATCACCACCAGCCACTAGCTCTTTGCCAAATAAGGCATTATCAGCACCCGAGAAATCACTCACTGTACCACCGGCCTCTTTAACCAAAAGAATCCCAGCGGCCACATCCCAAGAGTTTAGATTGTATTCAAAATAACCCTCATACCTTCCACATGCAACATATGCCAGATCAACCGCAGCACTCCCAACACGTCTCAGACCATGAGCATCTTTCATCAGATCATTGAGGATAGCCATATATTGATCTATTTTTTCAAAATTAAAGATTGGGAAACCTGTCGCAAAAAGGCTATCAGAAATCTCAGAGGCATCACTTACTGATATTTTTTGGCCATTAAGAAAGGCGCCACCTCCTCTATGAGCATAGAAGCTTTCGTCTAAATTCACTTCATAAACTACACCAAGAACAATTTCATCTGATTGTAAGAGACCAATACTCACAGAATAGGTAGGAAGGCCATGGATAAAATTTGTGGTGCCATCCAATGGATCGATGATCCACGTGTATTCCTTTTGTTTTTGTGCGATAGTGTTTTCCTCCGTGATGAAACCAGCGTCAGGAATGAGCTCCTTTAGTTTGCTTACAAGTAACTTCTCTGTTTCCTTATCAACATAGGAGACCAAATTGCTTTTGCCTTTTAGTTCAATGTGTTCCTTTGTAAAGGTCTCACGCTCTTTTTTTATGAATGCACCAGCTTCTTTGGCAATAGCCCTTACCGTAGTTGTCAACTGATTTAAGTCGATCATCCTTTACCTCCTTCCAGAATAATTACAAATTCACCTTTAATTATATGAGTATTGAAGTGCTCAATAACCTCTGCAATGGTCCCATTTACTGTTTCTTCGAATTTCTTAGTTAATTCTCTTGATACGCTAATATTCCTATCGTCACCCATCGTTTCTTGAAATTGCGTAAGTGTCTTCATCAATCGATGTGGAGATTCATAGAAAACCATCGTCCGTACCTCATCCTTTAACACTGAAAGCCTAGTTTGTCTACCTTTTTTGTGTGGCAAAAAACCCTCAAAAACGAATTTATCAGAGGGCAAACCGCTTTTAACCAAGGCTGGGACAAATGCTGTTGCTCCAGGCAGGCATTCAACTTTTATTCCCTCATCTGCAGCCGCTCTGGCGAGCATAAAACCTGGATCAGATATTCCAGGAGTACCTGCGTCTGTTATCAAAGCTAGTTTTTCACCTGCTTTTAGTCTGGTAAGGATAGCCTCGGTTTTTTTATGTTCATTGAATGAATGGAAGCTTTCTGTTGGCGTTTTGATTTGGTAATGCTTAAGCAAGACCCCTGATGTTCGCGTATCTTCTGCGAGAATTTTGTCTACTTGGTTTAGCACTTCGACAGCTCGGAACGTAAAATCTCCAAGATTGCCGATAGGAGTAGGAACTAGATATAATGAGGTCCCTTCTTCCATGTTTAGATTAATTGATCAATAGCTGAGGCCAGTTGTCTGTCTTTATCTGTTACAGTATTACCAGCATCATGGGTATTGAGTTCGAAAGTGACTTTGTTATAAACATTGCGCCAATTGGGATGATGATTCATCTTCTCAGCTATGATTGCTACACTTGTCATGAATCCAAACGCCTCAATGAAATTTTTGAATTCAAAAGTACGTATCAGTTTATTGTTTTCTTCTTTCCACATTTTCTTAATTTTTAAAGAGGCATACATCCTTCGATGGTGTTTGCTCCGAAATATACATCTATTACTTCCTGACTTTTTTGTAGATAAGCTCGAGCCGTGATACTAACATATTTATTGGTAGAGCTGTTCCTCAAGGAGATCTCCGCTTCAGGCAAGACATTTAATAGTGCATCTTTTTTATCAAGTGGCACAATAAATTTAAATGAATAATATCCAGGAAAGCCATGCTGATCTTCTAGCTTTTGCCTGAATGATTCTATATCCCAACTCATATGTTTGAAGATAAAAAAAGCCGGTGAATTTCACCGGCTTGAGTTCTTAAAAGAATTTGTATCGTTTATCCTCTATGTCCGCATATTCCTTGATGGCATCATCTAAGGATTGAGGAACAAATAATGGAGAAAAGGAAAGTGGGAAATTACCAATCACTGTTTTTCTTCCAGCTCGCTCAGTAGCGATTTGAGCAGAGTAACTAGAGTAATCAGAAGCTTCGTCAGCTATGTTTTTAGAAGTAGCACTAAGTACTAAAACGCCATTAGGAGTTTCGAATGGAGCTGTCTGCTCGCCTTCTTCAAGAGAAAACGCAATTCCAACTGCCTCAGGCGCAAATCCAACACCAGGGAAAGAGCTGCTTTGTAAGGTCAAATCAGCATTACCAGTTCTCGCTCCCTCACCGTATGCTTCTTTCTTTCCTGTGAAATCAGTTGCAGATAATCCGTTGATCTTCTTAGTGATAAAATCTACTTTCTTAGAATTTCTAACTTTCGTTTCAATCTCATTTTTCACTTGACTCAACTTGGCAGTTCCTTTCATCTGCTTAGATGTCATCACAGCGATTACATATTTGTCGTCAAATTCTTTAACGTCAGATACTTTATCCACTTCGCCATCATTGTATAGCCAAAGAACAATACTTCTAGCATCTGCAAGAGCTCCAACTCTTGTATCGTTTTTACCAACGTTGCTAGCGGTTTTGATTGTTAAGCCAGCTTCTTCAGCATTTACTTTAAGGGAAGCGGCATCATTGCTGTTAGCAGCTATTAGATCAGCTTTTCTGTATATCTCATTTAAAGTCGCATCACTTTCGAAAAGTTCTTTTTCGATAGTAGCTACTTCATAAGCCTTATTCGTTTTAGGCTCTTCAATTTTTATGACATGGTAACCAAACGAAGTTTCAACGGGGGTACTAATCAGCCCTGTGCCTTTGAAACCGAATGCTGCATCTTTGAAAGGCTGAACAAAACTTCCGTTTTCGCCAAACCATCCAAGGTCTCCACCATTATTAGCATTGCTCTGGTCAGCACTATTTTCAGCCGCCAATTCTGCAAAATCTCCACCATTTCTAAGCTTACGGATAATATCTTGTGCTTTTGCTTTCGCGTCTGCTTTCGCTGAAGGAGAGTTGCCGTCCATTTCTATTAGGATATGTCTTGCCTTCACGAAATACTCATCACCTTCAGTGATGTTTGATAGCTTGCTGATAGCATATCTATCACCTACTAAAACTGGCTCTGTTACTGTGCCTATTTCAGCGCCTACCAACTCTACAGGCACTAAGCTTGGATCTGTGATCTTTCTGAAAGGAGTTTCACCATCAGAATTCACCGTAACAAAAGTCGAATCATTAGAAGCAGACATTAGACCTTTTCTAAGATTTGCAATTTCTTCTTTTACAAAAAGTGAATCATCAGCAGATGGTTGGATTGGAACCGCCACATAGCTAAGGTTTCTTGATTCTTCGCGCTGGTAATCTGCTTTGTTTGCTTTCAAGTATTCTTCCAGCTCGCTATCGGAAACTTTGAAAGTGCTATCTGAGACACTGAAAAAAGGAACGTATAGATACTCCACGCTCATGTTGCTGTTTTGCGCCATGTATCTTGCTTTGCCTTCAGCTGAAGTAGCATAATTTGTTTTCTCCAATAGGCTCTGATATTTCGCAAGCTTACGATTTGGCTGAAGCTGTGCTTCAAAAGTTAACCAAGACGCTCTTTGAGCTGGTTGAGCAGTGTTTATTTGCTGCAAAAACGCAACTACGTTCTCTCTTTTAAACTCGCCAGTGTTTGGATCAGTGAAAAACTGCTTGATCTGAGGATCAATATTGTTTCCTTGTACCATATCAACTAACTCAGGGCTGGTTACTTCAAGCCCCAATGCTTCGTATTGATTTTTGTAGGCATTTTCGATTATAAGTGCATTCCAAGCTTGCTCTCTGATAGACTCAGTTTCTTCAGACTGAGGGTCTCTGCCATTATTCACAGCGAAGATGTAAGAGAGTTCATCCACCTTTTTCTGAAAGGTTTCATATGATATGTCTTTTCCTGCGATTTCAGCTATTGTAGTGTCATTGCCACCAAGTAGTGCAGAGTTCGATTGAAAAAGATCCGTGAGGATGAATGCGAACATTGAGAAGGCTACAAAACCCACCACGATCTTACCCATCTTCTTTCTAAGAGTATTGATTAGCGCCATAATTTTTATGCGAATTTTTAAATAAAGACGGCAAAAATAGCCACATGTAAACGAATTAAAAAATGAATCTAAACCTTTGGTTTACAAGGCTTCTTCGTCTTCTAAAAGTGTCAATTTTACTTTGTCTATTCGATTGTCTGCCATCGTGAAAATAGTGAATTGGAAAGGTGGGACAATGATGGCTTCATTTACAGTTGGAATATCTTCATTGAATGAAAGTATCAGTCCACCTAAGGTGTCATAATCTCCTGTTGGGAGCTCCCATCCGTACTTATCAATAAGATAGTCTACTTCATGACGTGCACTTAGGATGAAATTTTGTTCATCTATTTGCTCATCTACGAGATACTCTTCATCATGCTCATCACGAATTTCACCAAAGATTTCCTCGATCACATCTTCCATAGTGACAATTCCTGAAGTGCCTCCATATTCGTCCACTACCAAAGCGATACTCTTTCTTTGTTTGATAAATTGTATCAAAAGCTCGTTGGCCAGCATAGTCTCAGGGACTATGATGATTGGTGTAAGCATGTTTTTGATCAACTCTGGCTTTTTGAACATGGCCAACGAATGGCAATATCCAATTACCTCATCAATAGATTCTTTATAAACAAGAATTTTGGAGTGACCTGTATCTATGAATGCTTGACGTAAGACATCAATATCCTCATTTACGTCAATGGCCTGAATTTCTGTCCGAGGAAGCATACAATCTCTTACCCGAATTGTTTTAAACTCGATAGCGTTGTTGAAAATCTTGGCATCTATCTCGGGCTCTTCCTGCTGCTCAATGTTGAGAATATTCTTTTTCACATAATTATTGAGGTCAGTCAGTCCAAAAACTGGCTTGTCTTCAGAGTAATCGAATCTCAGAATATGGACAATAATGAACCTAGATACTGCTACGATAATAAAAACCACTGGATACAGAGCGTAATAGATGACAGCCAAAGGAAAGGCGAAGACTTTCAAGAGTGCATCTGGATTGAGCATAAAGAGGCTCTTAGGGATAAACTCTGCTGTGACGAGCACAATTAGCGTAGACAATAGTGATTGAGTGATTAAAATAAATATATCGCCTGCGAACGGTTCTGGAAGGAAGCTTATTAACCAAGGCTCTACGAGCTTTGCCATAAGAATACCATAAAGCACTATGCTCAGATTATTGCCAACGAGTAGTGTGGCTAGAAGGGATGATCTTTTTGTGACAAATTTGGAAAGAATGCGCCCGGAGAGATTGCCGTTTTTGCTCATTACTTCTATGTGCAACTTATCAGCAGAGATGAACGCGATTTCAATACCTGAAAAGAAAGCTGAGAACAGTAAACAGGTAATTATTCCAAAGTACAGCGATGTAAAATCCATACAACCTTAATATTACTGATTGCTACGCTGGCTTTTTCTATACCAGAAGATAAATAATAATACTATGCTCAGCATGAAGATGCCATAAGCTGCGCCAATACCAAGCACCATAAACTCATAAATGCCGATAACTAAGAAGGCAACTGCAGAGCAAAAGAGGATATAATCTAGAGCTTTCATTCTTCTACTGAGATTGTTCCTTGAGGCTTGAGAATCTTATATGAGGAAAAATCCTGATCCGCTGTAAGCCCCTCGCCTGTATGTATTTCGTCTTCGCTTTGTATAGTTACGAATCTTTCCGTGTAGAATTTTTCATGGGCAGGATCCCAAAAAAGCTCTTCTGTATTGAGTTCATCACCATTTTCGGTGTTTGTAACTATAACATTACCTTCTGCTTTATACAAGTCTTTGTCAGACGTGTAGTAGACATAGTTGGCCTTAAAAGTGGAAGTGATGTTTCCATCTTTGTCTAGGTATTCCAGATACAGTGATTCTGGCCATTCTCTATCTCCACCTTCAAAATCGTTTTGTTTCGCTGCTTTCAGAATCACTGTTACCCGAGCAGAATCACTCATTTTAGTGAGCACACTGTCCATGGTGACCAATGGGCCTTCATAGATAGCTTCGTCTAGTAATTCTTTGCGGCTTTCACATGATTGACCTGACAGCAGAATCAAGAGAAGCAATATTCCTAAAACAAAAAAACGGTCATGCACTGCTGCTATGACCGCTTGTATTTTATTTTTCATGAACTAATTAATTAGCCGGTCTTCTTTGGATTTTTACCGTTTCATTGATCCAGCAGTCTACCGTAATAGACCCACCTTCTTCTTTTCCTTCACTAAAGATATCTTCAATTGAAGGAAACTGTGCTTTTGCTCCGCTCATTTTGCCACTATCACCAGCTCTTTGATACATTTCATAAGCAGCTATGTAGACAGCACGGTCTTTTACTTTGCTTTGACCGCCTTTGCACTCTGCACCACTGTTCATATATAAATCGCCAATGAATGAGTACGGCTCTTTATTGCTAGGATCGAAAGCTAAAGCCTTTCTTGCGCTTGATCTTGCAGACACTTTGTCTCCTTGAGAAACTTGTATTCTTGCTATGCTCAAGTAAACATCTGCTTTTTTAGAGTTATCAGTTGTCAAATTAATTGCTTTTTCATAGTACTCTATAGCCTTGCTCATGTCTCCATCTGCGCCAGCTCTACTAGCTATGAACTTCGCAATACCGTAATCTGGAGATACCTTATTTACTTCAATAGCAGTTTCCATGGCCAAAGGACTATCAGTACATTTCTGGGTTACCATCAAGCTGAAGATTTTCTTAGCTAAGCTAATGTCTTTAGTCTCTCTGAACTTAGGTCCCAACTTTTCCTCGATAAACTGGCAGTCTACCTGTACAGTTGCAGTAAGCATTTTGTCGATATAATCTGATTGCTTGTTCAGCGTACTTTCTTTTCCGCCATTCGCTAGTTGTTGATCAATGATGTCTTTTATAAGTGTATATTTTTCAAAGACTACATCGTCTGAAATGTCTCCACCCACCAACTTATAGCGACGAATCACATCCATATAAGCAGTCAAGTTGTTGATCAAAACATTGGCGCCATTTAGTTCAAAAGCCCGTGTAAACAATTCATAAAGCTCTTTGTATTTATGCTGATCATCACGGTAGTATTTGTAAGCGACATAGGCTTTCCTATTAAGAACATCAGCTTCATCACCAAAATATTTGATTCGCAAATCATACATTTCTAAAGCCTTACCTTGATAATCAAGCGTCAACTGTTTGTCTTCAGTTGCATCAGCTAGTCCTTCATAAATTTTTGCTCCATTGATGTAAATGGAGGCATTTAGATCAGGCGTGTTTTTCAAAAGCCAACTGTGTGGTGGAATCGCCCCTTTCCAATTTTCTGCTCTCACCATGTCGGTATATAAGGCGTTTTTCTCTTTGGCTTTGTCCACCGAGTCACCCCAGTTCCATCCTGGCTGGCTTACCCCTACCGAGGCAAATATCAAGACAAGGGCCAAACCTAAAAATTGCTTCTTTAAGGAATTCATAAGCTTACTTTTAATCATATCTTCTTTTAATAAACCATCGGTCGTTAATAGTAGCACCGATCACCACTTGGAAGTACCCTTCCTTGATAAGTCCTTTATCTGTAGTACCTCTTTGACCAATTTTAAAAGCCAAGTCCATACTTGAATAACCACTCACTGGAAATGAGGCACCAAAATTAATACCAAAATCATTAATAGGAGTATCTTCTAGAAGATAAGGACTTTCCTTACGACTAATACCCACTTTATAAGTTGCTCGTTTGAGATAATTACTGATACTTTGAAAGTCTGGAATGTAGGAGGCACCAATTCCGAAATTGGTAGTATTTCTCAAACTTATTTCACTCCCTTCATTGGAACTCTTCCAAGATTGAGTTTTAACATCTGCACCCACTGTAAATTTTCCCAGCATTTCATAGGATACACCTATTCCGATAGATTGAGGTAATGTGAAATCCGTTATTACATTTTCACTTATAGTTTGACTTTGCAAAGAAGTACCTGAAAGCCTTAGCCTTTCATAATAGCTATTCTCTGTTCCACTAAGTGAATTTGATAGTTCATATACTGCTCCGAAATTAAGAAAACGTGTTTCTTTAAGAATCCATCTGTAGGAAACTGAAGCTGACAAATTAATATCACTGTATGTGGTTTCTTTTTTGTAGGAAATGACATAATTAGAACCAAAATCCTCTCCCAAAAGCTGAACTCTAGCGTCTCTAACGATTTGTCCAAAGACGTAAGATGCTTTAAAACCTATCGCTAATGTCTTATAGACTCTGAAACCATTACTCCATATAAGCTGGGAAATACCTCCCTCACCTTGAAATTGAGTAACGCCTAGAACTCCCGTATCAACACTGTCTTTACTGTACGTGTTGTAACTCACAGAGCTCAAGGGAAGCAGGGCGAAACTAGTTGTCCATCTATTAGCAACTACAGGGAAACTCATGGCTAAGAAACGTAGACTAGCCGCATTATCTTTAGTGTTTACTGTGGCACTTTCATAATTTCTAAAGTCACCACTAATTCCTACTTGGAAGGAGCTGAACTTATTATAGGTTAGTTGAGATGGATTTTGAAGGTTGATATGCCATGGATTAGGTGTGCCAATACCCACCTCACCCATCGCAAAATTGTTAGGGAGTCCTTGAAAAAGGGTTTCACCAAGACCATTATTTGAATAGGGAGATTTGATGAATTGACCAAAGGAGACACTCGAGTAGAGGTAAACTACGGACACAACCAAAAATTTATAAAATCTCATTTATTGAAGTTCAATATGGTATTTAAGCCAGTCAGCACCAGATTAAAGTCGGCAAAGATGGGTGCTTTTAGTTTGGATTCAAAGTATTTGCAATCTCCACCAGTCACGATAACGTGCAATTCACCATTATCTTTCCTGTAATCGCTTATAAAACCTTCTATTTCTTTCAAAAGCCCATTGAATGCACCCACCATTAAACAACCTTGCGTCGATTTCCCTAATTCTTCTTGAGGAATATTTTCCCAATGTTGGCTGATATCGGGAAGTTTGCTAGTATAATGTGACATGGATCGCATCCGCATCTGCAAACCTGGGGAGATCGCACCCCCTTGAAATACACTTTGGTGATCGAGATAATCATACGTCACACATGTCCCAATATCTATCACCAATATATTCTTTTCAAATTGAGAAAACCCGCCTACTATAGCTGCTAGACGATCCATACCTAAAGTCTGTGGTGTCAAATAGTTGATACTTATAGGCAAAGGGGTAAAGTGATCTAGGTAAATAAATTGTCGCTCTTGGAGGAGTTTCGAGATCTCATCTCTATCATTTTTCACTGATGAAATGATAATTGAACCCTTGAATTTCTGAAAGATCTCTTCAAGTTCATTTAATTGATCAAGAATGAATTGCCTTAAAATAGTCCCGTTTTCAAAGACAGCAATCTTTATTCGCGTATTCCCAATATCGACAACTACGTTGTATTCCTTTGTCACTTTGCTATAATTGGATTTTTTTACAAAGCTAAATCAAGTCACTATGGAATACCGTGTCATTGGGATTATGTCTGGATCTTCTCTAGATGGACTAGATGTCTGTTTGGTTCGGTTTTACAAAGATTCTCATTGGCAATTTGAAATTGAATTTTCAAAGACGTTGACTTTATCTGAGGAAATTAAAACAGAGCTAATCGAATCGCCAACACTTTCTGCAATGGAGCTCCATGCTTTAGATATGAAATATGGAGGCTGGATTGGGAAAGAATTATTAACAGTGTTTAAAGACTTTTCCAAGGCAGATCTAATAGCCATACACGGGCATACTGTGTATCATGAGCCAAAATTAGAGTTCAGTTTACAAATTGGGAATGGTCAAAAAATCGCCCAAATCACCGGAATTCCAGTTGTTGACAGCTTTAGAACAAAAGACATATTACTTGGTGGTCAAGGTGCGCCATTGGTTCCCTTTGGTGAGTCCAAGCTTTTCCCAGAATTTGGTCTTTTTCTCAATCTCGGGGGCATTGCCAATGTCTCCATTCACCAACAGACCGTACGTGCTTGGGATGTGGCTCCTTGCAATCAAGTCTTCAATTATTTCTCGAAGAAATTGGGACAAGAATATGATTCTGGAGGACAATTGGCTAGGTCAGGTAATCTTAATAGAGATTGGCTCGGCTATTTAGAGTCACTGGATTTTTTCTCAAAGGAGCCACCAAAATCACTCAGCAATCAGTGGACGCAGAAGGTTTTGGAGAACCATCCTTCAAATCCCCAAGATTGTCTTCATACGTATAATGTATTTCTGGCGGGTCAAATTCAAAGAGATTTAAAACTAGCTCAAGGTAAATTGATGATAACAGGAGGGGGAGCCTATAATGACTTTTTCATAAAGACTTTGAAAAGTAAGTTAGAGCCTGATGTGGAAGTTGTTTTGCCAGACTCTAATCTAATTGATTTCAAAGAGGCACTTGTTTTCGCTTTCTTAGGGCTTATGCGCTTTTTAGGTGAAGTGAATGTTTTGTCCTCCGTAACTGGCGCAGAGAAGGATTCTATTTCCGGTGTTTTGTACCAGCCTTAATGGAGTTTCATAGCTCATTAATTTCGCTAAATTTGGGCACCCAAAAATCAAGAAAAGCCCAAAGATGAAAGATCTGTTAAAAAAATTCGAAGAGAAGAAACCTGAAATAGTATTTGAATGGTCTGATCCTGAGACCGATGCAGTGGGCTGGGTGGTGATCAATTCTCTGAGAAATGGAGCTGCAGGCGGAGGAACTCGGATGCGTGTTGGTTTAGATAAGCGTGAAGTTGAATCTCTGGCGAAAACAATGGAGATCAAATTCACAGTTTCTGGGCCTCAAATCGGTGGAGCCAAGTCTGGAATCAACTTTGATCCCAAAGACCCTCGTAAATTAGAAGTACTTCGACGTTGGTACAAGGCGGTATATCCACTATTGAAAAACTACTACGGTACTGGAGGAGATCTCAATGTAGATGAGGTCCACGAAGTAATTCCAATTACTGAGGATTTCGGTCTTTGGCATCCTCAGGAAGGGGTTGTCAACGGACATTTCAACGCACCCAAACCACAAAAAATACACATGATTGGCCGGTTACGTCAAGGTGTTTCAAAAGTCTTAGAAGATCAAAACTATATTCCTACCTCCGACAAAAAGTATACAGTCTCCGATATGATCACTGGATATGGCGTGGCTGAGTCAGTTCGTCACTATTACAATCTTTGGGGAGGAGACATCACTAAAAAACGAGCGATTATTCAGGGCTGGGGTAACGTAGGAGCCACGGCGGCCCTTTATTTGGCACATTATGGTGTTAAGATTGTGGGTATACTCGATAGAAATGGTGGAATCATCAAGACTGAAGGGATGGATCTTGATGCTATCAAGAAACTGTTTTATGATAGAAATGGCAATGAGCTTATTTCAGATGAGATTAGCTCATTTGATGATTGCAATGAAAAGATTTGGTCCATAGGGGCAGAAATATTTATACCAGCAGCTGCTTCTAGGCTTGTTTCTAAGGAGCAGGCAATAGCGCTAATAAACAATCAATTGGAGGTGGTTGCTTGTGGTGCCAATGTTCCATTTAGTGATTTGGAAATATTCTATGGCCCGATAGCCGAGATGGTAGATCAAAAAGCAGCGCTGGTTACTGATTTCATTTCAAATTGTGGAATGGCAAGGACATTTGCTTATCTAATGGATCCAAAAAATGATAGCCGTATCACAGATGATCAAATATTTTCTGATATTTCGAGAACAATCGAGACCGCATTGAAGAAAGTTCATGAGATCAATCCTGAAAAAAGGGGATTGGCTAAATCGGCATTTCAAATTGCACTTGCACAACTAATTTAGAAACGGCCTTGTATTTCATTTGGCAAATGATAATTTTAAGATGTTAACTGCCGCTTACCCATGATCAAGTCTTTCTTTCCTGTATTCTTAGCACTTCTACTGATGTGTGGAGCGAGCCACATCCAAGCAGCTAAGCATATGGATAGCACTGAAGTGGCTACAACTGATGCATCTGACTTGACATCCAGTGATACCGGAGAAGTGACAGAGGAGCACCATTCTCCTGCAATGTGGAGTGTTATTCCTTTCGCTCTTTTATTGATAATGATTGCTACTGGGCCACTTTTTTACGAGCATTTCTGGCACCAACAATATCCCAAAGTGGCAATAGCATTAGCGGCAATAGTGGTGGGCTATTATCTATTTGGTTTACACAACCATCATGGACCTGTTCATGCCATGTTTGAATATATTCAATTCATTGCGTTACTCACGGGTCTATTTGTAGCTTCTGGTGGAGTAATGATCATTGTTGACAAAAAAGCGGCTCCCTTGACGAATGTTCTTTTATTGGCCTTTGGAGCCATTATCGCCAATATCATAGGTACTACAGGTGCCTCAATGTTGCTCATTCGTCCTTTTATACGCCTTAATAAGAATAGGATAAAAGCATATCATATCATCTTTTTCATCTTTATCATAAGCAATATTGGAGGGTCACTTACACCAATTGGTGACCCTCCACTTTTTCTTGGATTCCTCAAAGGCATCCCTTTTTTCTGGACCTTCACGCATAATCTACTACCTTGGGTAGTAGCCATATTGATATTGCTTTTGATCTTTTTCTTTATGGATAGAGCCAACAAAGCGGATTTCTCTTTCGGGGAGCCTATCCCAGATCCTACTGGCAGGATTGCTCTGAGAGGATCGAGAAATTTCATTTGGTTGGCAGTAGTAGTCGGGGCGGTATTTCTAGATCCGAACGTTTTTCCATGGATCCCGGGGATCAATTACGAAGGTCAGAAATTCTCCTACATACGCGAAATCATAATGCTAGCAGCGGCATATTTATCCTATCGATTTGCGGACAAGCAAGCTTTGAATGGGAATGATTTCAGTTTTGAGCCAATTCGTGAAGTTGCATTTATTTTCGTTGGGATATTTGGCACAATGATGCCAGCTCTGGAGCTTGTGGGCAACTTTGCTCAGTCTAAAGAAGGAATTGAGCTCATAACACACAATACATTGTATTGGGGGACAGGCTTGCTTTCGGGATTTCTCGACAATGCCCCCACTTATGTTAATTTTCTCACTGCGGGAATGGCTGCAGATGGAGGTAGCATCAACAAAGTGGCAGATGTAATTCAGTATTCTAATAATGGCTTTGCAAACTCTGCGTTGGAGTTGAAGGCAATCTCAATAGCTGCTGTTTTCTTTGGAGCGATGACCTATATAGGCAATGGGCCAAATTTCATGGTTAAATCCATTGCAGAGCAAGTTGGTATTAAAATGCCTTCTTTCTTTGGCTATATTATAAGATTCTCGATACCATTTTTGGTGCCGCTTTTAGTTATAATCTGGTTGATATTTTTCTACTTTCAGCTGCTTTAGAAGAGCTCTTCATGTAGCCTTTTCAAAGCTTCGTTTTTGTATTTGCTATGAACGAGCATGGAGATATTGTTTCTGCTTCCACCGTAGGAGATCATTCGAAGTGGTACCTCGTCTAGTGCATTGAAAATACTACTACCTACACCTTTTCGTTCGGCAATAAGATCACCAACTATACAGATGATGGTCTGATCTTCATCTACTTCTACAGTGCCATATGCGCCTATTTCTTCTAATATTTCCTTTAAATAAGTAGCGTCATCAATAGTAAGTGAAACTGCAATTTCCGATGTTGTGATCATGTCAATTGGCGTGCGATATTTCTCAAAAACTTGGAATACACTTCTCAAGAAACCATAGGCCATTACCATTCGGCTGGACTTAATTTTGATTGCTGTAATCCTATCTTTGGCAGCAATTGCTTTGACAGCATCTGGCTCTTTTTCAGCGGAAATCAACGTGCCAAATGCTTCTGGATTCATTGTATTCTTGATCCGAACTGGCACTTCATGCACCTGTGCTGGCACTATGCAATGAGGGTGAAGGACTTTTGCACCAAAATAGGCAAGCTCGCTGGCTTCTTCAAAGCTCAGTTTGGCAATGGGATGGGTGTTTTTTACAATGCGTGGGTCATTGTTATGCATCCCGTCAATGTCTGTCCAGATTTGGATTTCTTCTGCTTTGAGGACCGCACCAATGATTGTGGCAGTGTAGTCACTCCCACCTCTTCGGAGGTTATCCATGCCGCCATTCACGTTTCGCGCCACGTAACCCTGAGTAATGATGATATCATCCGATACGCCAGCAAGTATAGATTTCAGTTGCGAAAGGGTTGATTTTAAGTCAGGCTCTGCATATTGATCCAATGTCATGAAATCCTGAGCCATGATCATTGTGCAGGGAATATTTAAAGTCCCTAGGTAATCGGTAAAGAATTTTGTGGAAAGCATTTCGCCTTGAGCCAATAGCATTTTGTCAACTTGGCTGCTATACTTCTCAGAGATAAGTTGATTTATGTGATCAAAAACCTGATTTACGAAAGTTTTATTTGAGTTGAAAGTTTCGCTAGTCCCAAAAAGCGTCCCAATAAAGTCAAAGTATTTAGCCCTGAGTTCATTTGAAATACCTTTTGCACTTTCTAAATCACCCTTTTGACACGCCTCGGAAATGGAGACCAATATGTTAGTAGTGCCAGAGACTGCTGACAATACCACTATTTTTTTGCCCTCAACACCAGAAATGATCTGTGCTACCTCTTGCATCCGCTCCGGAGAACCGACAGAGGTTCCTCCAAATTTCATTACTTTCATCAGAATACTATTTTACGATACTCAACATTTTAACTGCCGTGGTGGCAGCTTCATCACCTTTGTTTCCATGACGTCCTCCGGCACGGTCTAATGCTTGTTTTTGGGTTTCTGTGGTGAGTACTCCGAAAATGACTGGCTTGTCATATTTCAACCCTACCTCCGTGATGCCATTAGCGCATGCCTGACAGATAAAATCAAAATGACGGGTTTCCCCTTGAATAACACAGCCGAGGGTAATGACTGCATCTATATTGCTTTTCTGTGCCATCCATTGTGCGCCTAAGGGTAGCTCAAAACTTCCAGGCACATTGGTGCGGTGGATATTTTCACGTTTCACACCGAGTTTGATGAGGGTCTCGAATGCTCCAGAATAGAGTGCTTCTGTAACCTCTTCGTTCCATTCGGAAACTACTATGCCGAAGGATTTAGCAGATACGTCTGCAACCCCTTGGAGATTTTGCGAACTTAAGTTTTTGAGTGCTGTGGCCATAACAAAAAAAAGGGACTAAGCTTTAGCCAAGTCCCTTAATATCTAGTTTGAATAAATATTATTGGGCGGCCAGTCCTTCCAGTCTGGCTTTCTGTTTTTTCGCTTCTTGTACAAGTGATGAACCAGCATAATCACTGATGACTTCACCGTAGGCTGCTGCTGCTTGGGCAAACTTGCCTTCATTTTCCAAAGCGATCGCTTTTTTCTGAAGATAAATTGGCGAATACTGCTTGTTTGATTGGTAGTTGGCCGCTTTATCATAAGAAGAAGCTGCTTCACTATAGTTTTCCAATTCCATATTAGCATCACCAATAAGCGAATATGCTCTTGCCTGAACCAAGTAGTCATCTCCATTGAAATCGCTTAAATAACGAATCGCGGAGGTGAAATCACCAAGCTTAAGATAGGTAGCGCCAGTGTAAAAATTAGAAAGATTAGCGGCATCTGTACCAGGGTAATCTTCTAGGATGTCCAAGAAACCGTAGTTGAGTCCATCGCCATTCAATGCTTTACCAAGGCTGTCCGCCTCAAAGTAAAATACCGCTTGGAACATCTCTTCTTGAGCTTCCTTATTTTGATTGTTTATATAGTACTTATAAGCAAAAAATACGGCTACTAATGCGAGGATAACACCACCAATCCCGAAAACGAGGGTTTGATTTTTCTTGTCATTTAAAAACTCTTCAGCCTTACTTGCTAGTACATCAGGATTTTCTAGGATTTCGATTCCATCATCCTGCTTCTTTTTCTTAGCCATTATTCAATGAAAATTTTGAGGTCGCAAAGATATACTTTTTGCTTTAATCCGTGACGTATGGATAATTATCTTCTGCGTAAACGTCAGTGTATGCTTCAGATGCTTCTGGCCAATCAGAATTTTCCGCAAAATCAACGCATTCTTGCACCTGATCTTTGATTTTATCATCGATAGCTTTCAAGTCCGCTTCAGTTGCATATTTCTTTTTCAGAAGGACATCTCTAATCTGCTCGATTGGGTCTCTCTTTTTGTAAGACTCCAACTCTTCTTTCGTTCTATATTTCGCAGGATCTGACATGGAGTGGCCTTTGTAGCGATAAGTTCTAAACTCTAGTAGCGTTGGGCCATTGCCTTTACGAGCTCTTTCTGCTGCCTCAGCTACTGCTACATGCACAGCTTCTACTGACATAGCATCTACAGCGCTTGAAGGGATATCATAAGCTTCACCAAGTTGGTAAAGCTCTGTAACGTTTGAGGTACGCTGTACCGAAGTTCCCATTGCATAGCCATTATTTTCGATTACGAATATGACAGGAATTTTCATGGTCATAGCCATGTTGAGCGCCTCATGGAAAGCGCCTTGACGAACAGCTCCATCTCCCATATAGCAAACACATAGGTTATCAGTGCCATTGTACATTTCAGCGAAAGCGATACCTGCACCTAGTGGCACTTGCGCCCCTACGATACCATGACCGCCAAAGAATCCATTTTCTTTGTCAAACATGTGCATAGAGCCACCTTTTCCTTTGGAAATACCTGTGGATTTTCCGTAAAGCTCAGCCATGATCGTCTTTGGGTCAGAGCCTAAAGCGATCGGATGAACGTGATCACGGTAAGAAGTGATGTATTTATCTCCTTTTTTCAATGCTGAAACAGCTCCAGCCACGCAAGCTTCTTGTCCTATATAAAGGTGGCAGAATCCTCTGATCTTCTGCTGTCCGTAAAGCTGTCCTGATTTCTCCTCAAATCTCCTCATGAACTGCATGGATTCAAACCACTCCATGTATTGTTCTTTCCCGAAATCAGCTTTTTTTTCCTTTGATTTAGCCACCATAGGTTTAAGGTTTTGCTATATGTTTAGTTTTGTCCTCCCCAGATATCTCCGAGGCACTGCGAAATTAACTGAAAATGCATTGGCCGCAAAATGTATGAAGCTCATTAGCCTGAAACTCCAAAACTTTAAGAACTACAGTGATTTTAATATTCACTTTGGAAGTGCGATTAATTGCATTTTGGGTAAGAATGGTATGGGCAAAACCAACCTTCTGGATGCGATACATTATTTGTCTATGACACGAAGTGCGCTCAATTCACTTGATCAACAAAACATCAGTCACGAGGAGCCCTTTTTTGCAATTAATGGACAAGTGGAAACCAAAGAAGGCACCGATAAACTAATCTGCTATTACGAGCGGGCTAAAAAGAAAATATTTAAAGTTTCTGGCAAAGAGCTCGAAAAGCTAAGTGACCATATCGGGCAAGTGCCGTCAGTGCTGATCACCCCTGATGATACTGAGATCATCAGAGAAGGCAGCGAGGTGAGGAGAAAGTTTGTGGACAGTGTGATTTCTCAGCAAGATCGCGGGTATCTGGAGTTGCTTATAGCAATGCAGCGATTATTGAAACAGCGCAATAGTTTTTTGAAAAGTAACGATGGTAAGCAGAGGGTTAATCTCCAATTGTTGAGTGTATATGATGATGGTCTGCTTCCACTTTTTGCTCAGATTGGGAAGGTCCGAGAGGCCTTCATTGAAGACTTCAGTCCTTTTTTCGAAGAGAATTATAGATTGATATTTGATGGAGAGGAATCTCCTAAAATCTCCTTTAAGTCAGAAGTCTTAGAGGAGGATTTTGAGAAAGCATATAAGGCTAGCATCCACAAAGATGTGATTTTACAGCGCACAACCAAAGGTTCACATAGAGATGATTATGAGTTTCGTTTGAATGACAGAGCGATTAAAAAATATGGTTCGCAAGGCCAGCAAAAATCCTTTGTGATAGCGCTGAAATTGGCAGAGTATGATTTCCTGAAGTCTCGAAAGCAGTTTAACCCATTTTTACTTTTGGATGATATTTTTGATAAACTGGATGACGAACGGATAGGTAGGCTCGTTTCTTTACTCACAGATAAGGATCGGTTTTCACAAATATTCATTACCGACGCACGAGAAGAAAGGTCAAGAGCCATCTTCGGACAGATAGCCGATGTATCTTACTTCGAAATTGTGAAAGGGAAATTGAAATGAAGAAAAACAACACAGACACATTCACTAGTGCGTTTAGAAAATTTCTTCAAGTTGAAAAGATTGACACGAAATATCGTGAGAAACTATTGATCGAATCTTGGGAGGCGATTATGGGAAAGCCCATAGCCAGTAGGACATCTTCATTGTACATCAAAGACAAAACTCTTTTTGCCACTTTCACTTCTGCACCATTAAAGCAGGAAATGGTCAATAATAAGGCCCGAGTGATGGAATTGATCAGTAAAGATTTTGGTGATCTAATAAATGATGTGAGGTTTCAATAAACCTACTCTTCTATTTCCAGAGGATATTTTTCGCGTAGAGGGATTACCCACCCAACATAAAAATTGAATTGAACGCCAGTGTTATCCTCGTATAGCCCAAAGCCAGGCACATCGTAAGGAGCCATTTCTCCTATTCCTTTTACATTTCTCAGCACTTTATACCGCACTGTGTAGCCCAAAGACAGGTTTTTAAATACTCGAGCATTTAGTCCAAGTGTGAGCTCCATCCATCTAGCAGTAAGGTCTGGATTTGATCCTGACAAGGTACGATCACCGAAAAAACCTCCCGTTGATTCAAAAGTTAGTTTGTCGTTAAAATTTGCCTGTCCATAGCGTAATCCAAAAGTCAGCGCATTCCCATTTGCGCTATTCTTGAGCATGTTCACCTCAGGTCCTAAACTGAAATAGTAACCTTCATTTTGATAATCGAAGCTTTCACCTCTTTGTGTTTTTTGATTTCCGTATTCAACAGCGAAAAAGAATTGATCAAAATCCATTGCAGCTTGAAACCCTTGACCAGTTTTGGCTTCAGAAAATAAACTCACCCCAAGAGGAATCATATCATAGCTCAATTTAAGAATGGAAGGTTTCCAATCCCTCGGAGGCTTGATCTCTTCTTTATTTTGACCTAAAAGAGTAGTTGCAAAAAGCAAAAAAGCTGATAATATCAAAAACTTGAAGGACCATATTGTGAAGGGGCTCTTCATATCAAAAATAGACTTCAATGTTGGTAGGGACTTTACGATCTAGGATATTGTTTCTCACGACGACTGAATCAAAATTGGTGCTGTAAGCCGTATCTAGTTTGTAGCTATATACAGGTTCACACTCATCATAGTAGATTCTAAGGTGTGGTTTATAGTCCAATGTAAGGTTGTAAATGATAGAATCTGTCTCAAAAAGGTATTTGACCAAGGTATCTGTAGGGTTTGTGAAGAGCGCTACAGCATTTACTGTGTCGTTCGTTGAGTCATTGTCAAAAATGCTTGAAATGACATAAGCCGATATGTCCACCTCGGACACATTAATAAATGCTACGGTTTTTGGGTTTTGTTCGGAGGAATCTGCTTCGTAATACCGAATGATCGCATAGTCGGTGCTGCTTTCGAGCCCACAGTCTTTGATCTCATGACAGCCGAGAAGCCAAACTCCAAACACAAACAAAACACTTAATCTCATATCTCTTGCGAAAGGGCGTAAAGTTATAATAACCCTCAAGTATTGAACTGAATGGAGGGGTCAAATTGTATTAGCTTTGCTGTTTTATTTTGATACCGACTGTGAAGACCAAAAAACTCAAAAAAGATAAAGTAAATATTGTCACGCTTGGCTGCTCCAAAAACCTAGTGGATTCTGAGGTGATATTAACTCAACTCAAAGGCAATAGCATCAACGCAACGCATGAATCAATTAAAGATGACGCGAATATTGTGATCATCAATACGTGTGGTTTTATAGACAATGCCAAGCAAGAGTCCATCGATACGATCTTGAGGTATGTGGATGCGAAAGAGGAGGGATTGGTGGAGAAAGTATATGTGACGGGATGTCTTTCGCAGCGCTATCGTGAAGATTTAGAAAAAGAAATTCCAAATGTGGATGCGTGGTTTGGCACAATGGAATTGCCGCTTTTGCTGAAAAAATTCAAAGCGGATTATAAGCACGAATTAGTTGGGGAGCGAATCACGACCACTTCAAAGCATTATTCTTATTTGAAAATATCTGAAGGTTGCGATCGTCCTTGCAGCTTTTGTGCGATACCAATAATGCGTGGTAAGCACGTTTCCAGACCTATTGAAGACTTAGTGAAAGAAGCAGAAAATCTTGTGAAGAATGGCACCAAAGAGATTTTATTGATTGCACAGGATTCCACCTACTATGGTTTGGATATCTATAAGAAAAGAAACCTTGCAGAGCTTCTGGATAAACTGGCTGATGTAGAAGGACTGGAATGGATCAGATTGCACTACGCATTCCCAACTGGGTTTCCGCTAGATGTACTGGATGTGATGGCCAAGCGCCCAAACATTTGTAAATATCTCGATATACCGCTTCAGCATGGCAGCACAGAAATGCTCAAAATCATGCGACGAGGTACCACTCGTGAAAAAACCGCCGAGCTCCTCAAAATCATGAGAGAGAAAGTGCCGGGTATTGCGATTCGTACCACATTGATAGCTGGTCACCCAGGTGAGACGGAGAAGGAGTTTGAAGAAATGTTGGATTTCGTTAAGGAATCACGCTTTGAGCGTTTGGGAATTTTTCCATACTCTCATGAAGATAATACCCATGCATATACCATGGACGACAATTTGAGCGAAGAAGTTAAACTAGAAAGGGCTCAACTCGTTATGGAGTTGCAGGAAACTATTTCCGAGGAGATCAACGAGCTGAAAGTTGGTAAAATCTTTAAAGTATTGATAGATAGAAAAGAAGGTGGGCAGTACTACGGACGGACAGAATTTGACTCGCCAGAAGTAGACAATGAAGTGATCATTGATGCCACCAAGCATTTTCTACGAGTCGGAGATTTTGCAAATATTCTCATTGAGGAAGCATCTGCTTTTGATCTTTATGGAGTACCAGTAGCCTGATTTATTGAGCAGCCAGCCACATTGGCAACAACCAAAGAAGAATGACCTTAGACCAAGTGAATCTGGATGAAACAGACTGTTTCGCCACAACATTTACAGACTATATCAATCAAAATCCTAAGCTGAAGCCTTTTTACGGCACTTTCCCCACAGTTTCGAATTTCAAATCACTTATCGAGACAAGACCATTTTCCACTGAAAAGCGGAAGGTTTTGGTTAAGTCTTTAAATAGTCAATACACTAACCTTGAGATTTCAGAGGCGGTAAAATCCAATCTTAAAAGTCTAAGTTCAGAAAAAACCTTCACGGTCACTACCGGTCATCAACTCAATATTTTCACAGGGCCACTTTATTTCATTTACAAAATAACGGCCGTCATCAATGCCTGCAAAGAGTTAAAAGCGGCTTATCCGGAATACAATTTTGTGCCTGTGTATTGGATGGCGAGTGAAGATCACGATTTGGCTGAGATTAGCTATTTCAATCTTTTCGGCAAGAAATACCAATGGCAAACCGACCAGACTGGGCCAGTTGGTCGGATGAATCCACATTCACTAAAAGATGTAGTGGATTCGCTTCCTGAGCCTGTTGCGCTATTTCAGAAAGCCTATTCTTCTTTTGAAACGCTTGCAGACTCGGCTCGGTATTATGTCAATGAATTGTTCGGCGCTGAAGGTGTGGTAGTAATAGACGGAGATGATCGGGAGCTTAAGCGTCTTTTTGCGCCTGTTATAAAATCAGATATTCTTCATCAAGAAGCCAATCGATTGGTAAACGAGACTTCTCAAAAATTGGAGGCTGCAGGATATAAGAATCAGGCGTTTTCGCGTGAGATCAATTTCTTCTACCTAGGAGAGGGTATCAGAGAGCGCATTGTGAAAGAGGGCGATACCTACAAAGTCCTCAATACGGAATTGATGTTTTCCGAAAAGGAAATAACTGACTTGATAGATTCCGAACCTGAGTGCTTTAGTCCTAATGTGATCATGAGACCGCTCTATCAAGAGACGATTTTACCAAACTTGGCTTATGCCGGCGGTCCGGCGGAGATTGCCTATTGGTTCCAATTCAAAGAAGTTTTCGAGTATCACAAGACATTTTTCCCTGCATTAATGCCGCGTGTTTTTGGGCTCGTGGTGAATAAAGCCAACTATAAGCGTGTGCAAAAGCTGGCACTTTCATCAGCGGATTTATTCAAATCGGCACATGCGCTCAAAGAACAATACCTTCAAGAACATAGCGATAATCTTTATCAATTGAATGAAGAGGAAGCACAACTTGCTGCCTTATTTGAAAAGATTCAAGCAAAAGCCGAGAAAGTAGACCCATCACTAGTGGGTTTTATAGGAGCTGAAGGTTCCAAAGCAGCAAAGAGTCTTGACAATATTTCCAAACGACTGAAAAAGTCTGAGGAGCAAAACAACGAGACGGCCATGTCGCAGATTGACGGGATCAAGGAAAAACTCTTTCCTAATGATGGCCTGCAAGAACGATCAGAGAATTTTCTCAATTTCTACCTCAACAATCCGCAGTTCATTACTGACTTGTTAGAAAAATTCGAGCCTTTTTCCTTTAAGTTTCATGTGCTCTACGATGCCTGATGCTTTCGCCAAAAAGCCATATCAGAAAATCTGTCCTAATCAACAGGAAGAAGCTTTCAAATGAGTTAGTTGAGTTGCGTTCCAAGGAAGTCTGTGATAGAGCGGCATCTTTTATTGAGGAGGCAGGCTTCCGCCAAATACACTGTTTCCTTCCGATAGTCAAAAACAAAGAAGTAAACACATGGCCTCTGATCAAGTTATTGACTTTGAGTCAAAAGGAAGTGGTTGTCTCCGCTACGGATTTTGAAACTGAGAAAATGACTCATTTTCTATATTATGAAAGTTTGAAATTTGAAGATGATGCGTTTGGGATACCTACGCCTGTCAGCATAGACAACATCGCCCTAGATCGTGTAGATGCTGTTTTGATTCCCCTGCTCGCAGCTGATAAAAAGGGAAACAGAGTGGGCTATGGGAAAGGTTACTACGACAGATTACTCCTTGAGATGCCCCAAAATGTTAAAAAAATTGGCTTATCGCTAAGCCCTTCCTTTGACCTTTTTATTTTTGTGGAGCCCCAAGATGTCCCGTTGGATTATCTGATCACTCCCTTTGAATTAATCAATTGCAATCATGCCTAAGCAGACAGATCTTTTCATAATTGGTGCCGGTCCCATCGGCTTGGCTTGCGGTATAGCCGCACAGAATGCAGGGATGGATCACATCATAGCTGACAAAGGGTGTTTGGTAAACTCGCTTTATCACTACCCTCAAAACATGAGTTTCTTCTCCACTTCTGATCGATTGGAGATAGGGGGAATCCCATTTATTTCATACAACCCAAAGCCCACCAGGAGTGAAGCACTTGAGTATTATCGAAGAGTCACCATGTCTCGAAAGCTCAATACCAGATTGTATGAGGAGGTTAATTCAATAGAGAAGAAAGCTAGCGCATTTTATATCAGCACTTCCAAAAATCAGTACATAGCAAAAGCTGTCGTAGTGGCAACTGGCTTTTATGACTTGCCTTATTTGCTCAATGTGCCAGGAGAAGAATTGGACAAAGTGAAGCATTATTATAGCGAGGCACATCCCTATTTTGATATGAAAGTAGTGGTGGTAGGGGCTGCCAATTCATCTGTAGATGTGGCTTTAGAGCTTTACCGCAAGGGAGCCAAAGAAGTGACGATGATCGTTCGCGAAAGCGAGATCAATCCTCGTGTGAAATATTGGGTGCGTCCTGACATTGAGAATAGAATCAAAGAAGGGTCTATAAAAGCCCATTTTAATTCAAACCTCAAAGAGATTTTGCCCAATTCTGTAAAAGCGAGCACTCCTCAAGGTGATATTGAGCTGGAAAATGATTTTGTTCTAGCCATGACAGGCTACCAGCCGGATTTCACTTTTCTAAAGTCCATAGGTGTAGAAATAGGTAATGACGATTTCAAAACACCTAAATACAATCCCGAAACGATGGAAACCAATGTAGAGGGAATCTACCTTGCGGGTGTTATTTGTGGCGGATTGAAAACCAATATTTGGTTCATAGAAAACTCTAGAGTTCACGCGGATATGATTTTGGAGCATTTGCAGAAGGCAAAATAGTTTCTATTAAAATCTTACATCAATCAAGAGAAAAAAATGAAGTGCAGCGTTTATTCTACTTAGTTAGTAGCTCGTTTCATCCAGCTTTACCTTTCCTCTGAATGTCCTATATACAAATAGCGTATATGCCAAGACCAAAGGCGCCCCTATTGCCACGATGATAAGCATGGTTTGCAATGACTTGGTAGAGGCCGCAGCCTCATAAATATCTATGCTATATTTTGGGTCGACCGTGGAGAAAAGCAGCATTGGATAGAGCTCAATTGCTACTAAAATCAAAAGCAGACTAATGGTAAGAGACGAGAAAAAGAATGCGCTACGGTATTTCTTTTTATTGGCCAGACGCGGAACATTGGCAATGCTTAAGAAAGTCATAACCGGCACCACAAAAAGTAGTGGGTTGCCTTTGAAGGCATCTGAAAGGTGGGGTATGTAAAGCAGCGTATAGAGTGTCGTGATCCCGAATGATACCATAAAGAAGATCATCGCTCTTTTGAGTAGAAATGTAAGTTTGGCGTAAAGTCGACCCTCGGTCTTTAATAAAAGATAAATGGCTCCATGAGCCATGAAAAGAAAGAGTGTGGTAAATCCAACCATCAAAGAATAGGGGTTCAGAAATTCTAAAAAGCCAGATCCATGGTAGCTGTATTCATCACCAATGGCTATCCCCTGTAGCACATTGCCTAATACCACACCTAGCAGAAAGGCGAGCATAATACTCGATACACTGTAGCCAATGTCCCATGTCTTTCTCCACCACGCCATCTCTTCTTTTCCTCGGAATTCTATAGAAATAGCACGGAAAATAATGAAGACTAAGAAGAGCATGAATGGGATATACATAGAAGAAAAGAGCGTAGCATAAACCACAGGAAAGCCTGCAAATAGAGCTCCTCCACCAATTACCAACCAAACTTCATTTCCATCCCAGACAGGGCCGATGGCATTCAAAGCAATGCGTCTGCTTTGCTCTTTTTTGAAGAAAAGATGCCAAGCGCCTGCCCCAAAATCAAAACCATCAAGTATGGCATATCCTGAAAACAAACCACCAACTATGAGGTACCACCAAGTAGGATAATCCAAGCCTATAAATGTCTCCATGCTTATTGATTATTTGTGATTACGTTGGTAATTTCTTGAGTCAGTGGTCTATCGTCATCTATGGACTCATCGTAAGGGCCATGCTGTATTTTTTTATTGAGGAGGTAGACAAAGAGGACAAATAGTAATGAATAGACCAGAAAGAAGAGGATAAGCGAAAAAAGAATTTGGTTAGCAGAAACCGCTTCCGAGAAAGCTTCTGACGTTCTCAATAATCCATACACAACCCAAGGTTGTCTGCCCATTTCTGCAGCAAACCATCCAGCTTGATTGGCAATTTGCGGAAGCAAGGCTCCAAATACAAAAAGCCAAAGCAGCCATCTTTTGTCAAATAATTGTCCCCTGATCCAAAGGAAGCATGAGAAAACTGACAGCCCAATCAAAGTCATCCCGATAATGACCATGAGGTGATAAAACTGAAAAACAGCATTGATCTGTGACGGGCGTTCATCTTCTGGGAATGCATTGAGGCCAGTGACTGGGTGATCAAAATCATAATCTAGCAAGAATGATAGACCACCTGGAATTTTTAGTCCCGTTACCTTTTGATCTTCCTTATCTACCCACCCGAAGAGATACATGTCGGCTGGCGCTGTTGCCTCAAAATGACCCTCTAGTGCTGCTAACTTGGCTGGCTGATTTACAGCCACTCCATCCGCTGAGCGATGACCAGTGAAAAGTTGCCCCAAAGAGAATACCGTGCCCACAACCAGAGCAATCTTAAATGCCTTTTTAGAAATATCGACATATCTGCCTTTAAGTATATAATAGGCGTGTACGCTCAAAACGAGGAAAGCACCAGAAAGAAAGGCACCAAGCCAGACATGGCTTAATCGATCCATGCTCGATGGATTGAAAACCATGGCCCAAAAGTCTGTGATCTCTGCACGGGCATAGAATCCCACTCCTACTATGTGGTAACCCGCAGGTGTTTGCTGCCAACTATTCGCAACCACTATCCATACTGCCGAAAACATCGAACCTAAGAATACCCCAATTGTCGAGACGAGGTGAACCCATGGTTTAACTCGGTTCCACCCAAAGAGAAGAATTCCGAGAAACCCACTTTCCAATGCAAAGGCAAAAATACCTTCAGCCGCTAAAGCGCTACCAAAAATATCCCCAACATACCTTGAATAAACTGCCCAGTTGGTACCAAACTCAAATTCCATTACTATTCCCGTGACCACTCCAATACCGAAGGTCAATGCAAAAATCTTAGTCCAAAACTTAGCTAAGATGTGATAATCCTTATTTTTTGTTTTCAAATAAAGACTTTCGAAAACCACCATCAGCAATCCTAAGCCAATACTCAAAGGAGGATAGATGTAGTGAAATGCTATCGTAAAAGCGAATTGAACTCTTGCAAGTATCTCCGTTTCCATCAATTGTTAAGGGTATTTTGTTTCACAGTACAACAATCAATAGGGTGTGTTAATATTGAAGTGCAAGTAAGAATGCTAATAAGCCAAAAGCAACAAGGTTTGATGAATAAACTGATAAATATGTAATAGAGTCTGACCGTTTAATAGTTTCATAAGCCTAAATAGCGGTAGTATTTGTCTGTTTTTGTGAACAAGTTTTAACAGATGCCGTTTGGTTAGGCTGATCAATGCTAATATTTTGAAAAAAGTTTACCTCCTACTCCTCTTGTCAATGGGCATTTTTCAGACCCGAGCACAAGAAAAATTCACCATAAGTGGTTATGTCAAAGATGCAAGCGATGGAGAAACACTCATCGGTGCAACTGTCTTACTGACCGATCTGGGCAGTGGCAATGTCACGAATTTCTATGGCTTTTACTCGATCACAGTGCCACCCGGCAACTATACTGTGAGCTATAGATATATCGGTTATCAGACGATAGACCGCCAAGTTAACCTTACAGAAAATGTACGTTTGGATATTGAATTACCTCCTAGTGAGCGACAGTTGGAGGCTGTTGTAGTATCTGCTAAAGCAGAGGATGCGAATGTTTCTGATATAGAAATGAGTACTGCAGAGCTTGACATAGCTCAGATTCAAAAAATCCCAGCTTTTCTTGGTGAGGTAGATGTAGTGAAAAGTTTACAATTGCTTCCTGGTGTGACTACAGTAGGGGAAGGTGCTTCAGGATTCAATGTGCGTGGAGGGAGTGTTGGACAAAACCTTATTTTGCTTGATGAGGCCCCTGTTTACAATTCCTCTCATATGTTCGGTTTCTTCTCCGTGTTCAATCCGGATGCTGTGAAAGACGTGAAATTATACAAAGGCGGGATTCCTTCTCAGTACGGAGGCAGATTGGCTTCTATACTAGATGTACGAATGAAAGAAGGTAACATCAAAAAGTATGAATTGAATGGAGGAATCGGTACCATTTTCAGCCGATTTGCAGTGGAAGGACCATTAGTAAAGGAAAAGTCCTCATTCATCTTGGCGGGTAGGAGATCTTATATTGATGTGTTGGCGCAGCCTTTTCTTAAGAAAAATGATCTGGAAGGCGTTGGGCTATGGTTTTACGACCTGACATTTAAAACCAACTATTATATCTCCGACAAAGATCGCATCTATTTATCTGGCTACATGGGCAGAGATGTTTTCAATTTTGATGCGCAGCAAGGATTTGACTGGGGAAACAAGACTGCTACCCTTCGCTGGAACCATCTCTTCAATGATCGAATTTTCTCAAATACAACACTCGTCGTAAGTGACTATGACTATTCTTTTCAAGTCGGCGAGACCAAAGAGGATTTGTTTAGCTGGAAGTCCCGAATCTTCACTTATAATTTCAAAGAACAATTCACCTATTTCGTAAACACCAATAATGAGCTTTCTTTTGGTGCAGAGGCAATTCTATATCGTTTTAAGCCTGCAGAAGTACTTGGCGTCAGCGTAGGTGAAGAGAGTGATTTTAGCTTAGATGAGCGCAAAAGCTTTGAGTCAGCTATATACGTTGGTAATCAGCAGAAAGTGAACGAGCGTTTAACACTACAATACGGCTTAAGACTTTCAAATTTTCAATACTTAGGTGAAGGATCTATTTATAATTTCGGTGAGGTGGAAGCTGGTGAGCGCAAACCTGTGATAGGTATTGCAACTGCGGACAATTGGGAGGCTATCCAGACTTACTCCAATCTTGAGCCACGGTTTTCTTTCAAGTACACACTGACGCCTACGACCTCTATTAAAGGTAGCTACAATCGCATGTCACAATACTTGCATTTGGTTTCCAATACAGCAGCTTCTTTACCTACAGACGTTTGGAATCCTAGCTCAAACAATATTCGTCCACAGTTGGCTGATCAGGTAGCACTTGGTGTATTCAAAAATTTCTTTGATAATAAATTGGAAGCCTCAGTAGAGGTCTACTATAAGGAAATGCAGAATCAGGTGGACTATATCGACGGAGCAGAGTTGCTTATTAATGAATTCATAGAAGGCGATTTGCTTTCTGGAGATGGTCGCGCATATGGGGCCGAATTTTACTTAAAGAAAAATACAGGAAAGTTCAATGGCTGGATTAGCTATACGCTTTCCAAATCTGAGCTGCAGATAGAAGGAATCAACAATGGAAATTGGTATCCAACTAGATTTGATCAGCGCCACAATGTGAAAGTGACGGCCAATTATGACCTCAGTGAACGATGGTCTTTTTCTTCCAACTTCACCTATATCACCGGCACACCATACACCTTACCAACTCAACGATACGAAGTTCAGGGATATACCATTCCAATTGTTGCTGGCAGAAATAATGGGCGCATTCCTGATTATCACAGATTAGATGTAGCTGCCACTTGGCAAATGAGAGCATTCAAGAAAAATGGCTCTCCTAAAAAGCTCCAAGATTATTGGGTTTTTACTGTGTACAACGTGTATTCAAGGAGAAATCCATTCTCGATCTATTTCGCTCAGTCCGATGATTTTAGCTTAGCAGGTCAGCCTATCACGCAATCGAGACAAGTGGCCATTTTAGGCAGTTTTATCCCAGCGGTTTCTTACAATTTTAAATTTTAAGCGAGATGAAGAAGATACTTTATTTACTGATCGCAGTTTTGATTTTCAATGCTTGTGATGATGCTGTGGATATACCTTTGGCAGATTCAGATCCATACCTCAATGTTGATGCATGGCTTACCCATACGCAAGATACACAGCGCATAGTCTTGAATTATACAAGACCATATTTCAATAACCAGAAGCCAACTCCTGTACTCAATGCTACCGTTGTAGTGAGTGAATTGCAAGACGATATTGTACTCAATCCAATGGTATTTACTGATGTCGATGCGAATGGTGTCTATGAATGGGTGCCGCCAGTTGGAACATCCTTTGGAGCAATTGGTAGCACGTATGTATTGGCTATTGAAGTACTTGGCAATACTTATACTTCGTTTTCTACCATGCCAGATGTACCAGTTATCGATAGCATTACTTTCGAATACAACAAGAAAGATGCGTTCATTAAGGATGACTGGTATTACGGTGAATTTTGGTCGCGCGATCTAGGTGGACCAGGAAATACCTATTGGATAAAGGCATTTAAAAACGGTGATTTTTTGGGGACTCCAGAAGACATAAGTATCGCCTATGATGCCGGTTTCTCTGCTGGTGGAGAGGTTGACAGTTTGATTTTTATTCAACCTATTCGTACCTCTATCAATCCATTTGAAAATGATGGGGAATTCGTGTCGCCTTACACTTTTGGTGATACATGTCGCGTAGAACTTTACGCGATTTCGAATGAAGCATGGTTTTTCCTCCTCAGAGTAGCAGATGAAACAGTTCGTAATCCAGGATTTGCTCAGCTTTTTGCCAACCCATTGTCTAATTCCCCGACCAACATTTATCCTACTGATGAGACGGTACCTGTGGTTGGTTTTTTCAGCGTGGCGTCTGTTTCTTCTTTGGAGGTAGTTATGTCTGATAGTACTATCGTTGATTTAGTTCCTGACTGATGCGGTCCGTAATCCGCCTTTATACCAACGCATTTGGCGGATTATCTCCATCTGCTTGGATGCTCGCTGTGGTCATTTTAATCAATCGTAGTGGGACAATGGTGATTCCATTTCTCAGCGTGTATTTGATCAGCGCATTGGATTTCACATTAATTCAGGCAGGATGGATCATGACTGCATTTGGTGTGGGTGCTATCGGTGGATCTTTTCTTGGGGGATGGCTTACCGATAAAATTGGACCGTTTCGAGTGCAGCTAATCAGTCTTTTTGGCGGAGGTGTTATGTTTTTGGCGCTTTCGCAAATCACAGAATTCTATCCACTGGCTACATTTATTTTTTTCGTCAGCTTAGTTTCCGAAATGCTTCGCCCTGCCAATCAACTGGCTGTAGCTTCTTATGCGCGTCCAGAGAATGTGACTCGTGCATTCAGCCTCAACAGGATGGCGATCAATCTGGGGTTTTCTTTAGGTCCGGCAATTGGGGGTCTTTTGGCAGCTGCCTCATATGAATTGCTTTTTATTGCAGATGCTGTCACTTGTATTTCAGCTGGGTTGGTGTTTTTCTTTTATTTCCGAAACAAAGAGGAAAACAAGCCAAAAGAAAAAGTAGCGACTTCCCTCCCAAAGGAAAAATCAGTTTGGAAGGATTATCGATTCTTAGGATTTATAGGTTTGGTGATGGTTTTCGCCATGCTTTTCTTCCAGCTTTTCACTACTTGGCCTATCTATCAGCGGCAAGCTTACAATTTACCCGAGGAGGAAATTGGTCTTTTACTCGGCCTCAATGGGCTCATTGTTTTTCTATTTGAAATGATCATCGTCTATCAGATTGGCGACCGACTGGCACCACGCAGGCTTATAGCCATCGGATGTTTGCTGGTGAGTTTTGCCATGCTCACGCTTTTCTCTTTTGATGCGGTTTGGGCCCTTTATCTGGCGTGTGTATTTATCAGCTTCGGGGAGATCTTCGCCATGCCATACATGGTTACCCATACGGTCAAGAAAAGTGGGATTTCCAACAAGGGCGCCTATATGGGTCTTTATTCCATGGGTTTTGCCAGTGCGTTTGCTTTAGCCCCTTTGATCGGGACTAATATCATCGACAAATTAGGTTTTGAACTCTGGTGGTTAACCGCAGGGATTGCCGCTATTTTAGTTGCAGTTGCTTTTTATGTTCTGCTAAAGACGGAGCCTAAAGTCGTTAATTGAGTTTGTGAGCCCTCACCATTTCCTTTTTGCCCATGGCACCTTTGAGTGTTTCTACCGCAAAACCCGCCGCAGCTAGGTTTCTTTTGAACTGGCCTTGGGCGCAATAAGTGGTGAGTACGCCACCGGGTTTAAGTAGGCTAAAGCATTTTTTGATATTGCTCAGCTCCCATACTTCGGCTTGTTTGCTTGGCGCAAAAGCATCAAAGAAGATCAAGTCATATTGCTCTGAAGTCTCAAAGCTTTCCAAAGTGGTTTTATGCTTCGTAAGTCCAAATTTTTCGTCAAGTTCTTGTCGCATCTCCCAGCCACAATCATGCAATTTTAAAATCATCTCATGTTCCCGTGCTTCAAAACCGAAATCCAGTTTTTGATAAATCTCCTCAGGAACAGGAATTGGCTCAAGCGTAGTGAAATTGATGCTTATTCCTTTGTCTCTGGCAAATGAAGCAGCTAGCAGGGCATTTAGCCCAGTACCAAAACCAACTTCGAAAATGGAAATAGAGGAGTCGTGATTCTTCTCAAAATAATAATTCAAACACTGTTCAATAAACACATAAAGCGATTCCGTGCGTGCGCCATGGAAAGAATGATAGGTCTCGTTGATATCAGATCGAAGCAGACTGTGCGAACCATCTTGGGTAGTTATGAGTTTGATTTCGGGAGTGGACATTAAAGTGAAATGTTTCTATCTTGGATAAGGGAATTGCAATTTTCAATTGCTTCTCTAAAGTACTATTCTAAAAGTCTACCAGACCTAATCTCAGCATGAAAAAATTTGGCCTCTTACTTACTCTATTGTTAATTGTCACATTGATGTCTTGTAAAGACGATGAACCGAAAGTAAATCCGCTGGTAGGCGAATGGACACTTGGAGGCATAGAGTTTTTCAATCTGCCAAATGCATATGCTAGGTATGAAGGCTATACAGACGAATCACTTTATGGAGAATCTTCCTATTTGCTCAATATCAAAGCAGATCAGACCTTCGAGCGAACCCTTTTGATTCAGGATGAAAAAATACAGGAAAGTGGTACTTGGGAAGAGACTGCCACCAAGTTGATCTTATCGCCAGAGCAGCCGGTAGGCATTCCTTCTATTTTCACGCTTGAGCAATCCAGCACTAGTGATAGTCTAAAACTGAGCGCTCAAGTCACTTTCACACTTTTGTCTGATGCCATAGCTGATACAGCCGTATTAGAAAGTGAAGCAGATTTGGAGGCGCTGTTTGAAAACTACGGTACAGAAATCGCCGTGAATACCAAGCATTTGTTTAGTAAGTAGCAGGTTTCTACAGCTTATAAATCAACGCCACTGCGTGAGCAGAAACGCCCTCTTTTTTACCTACAAAACCTAATTTCTCAGTAGTCGTCGCTTTTACCGATACATCGGAAAGTAGTAGATTCATGACCTTGGCGAGAGAGGCTTTCATCTCCTCTATATAAGGACCAATCTTGGGCTCCTGAAGGCAAACGGTACTGTCAATGTTGACAATACCCCAACCTGCCTCTGTGAGCAGATCAACCACTTTTTTCAATAATATTTTACTATCGATACCCTTATACTGGGCATCCTTATCTGAAAAATGAAACCCAATATCTCTCATATCCGCAGCTCCCAATAGTGCATCGCAGATGACATGTATCAGTACGTCCGCATCTGAATGACCAAAGGCGCCATGTGTGTGTGGCACTTTGATGCCACCAATCCAAAAGTCCACACCCTCGGCCATTGCATGTACATCATATCCGTAACCTATTCTGATATTTGGCTTCATACTTCTTCTTTTTGGTAGTAAAGAGTGGTGCAGTTTTCCTCTCTCAAAACGGACTGAGCTGCAGCTGTGATATCCTCCGAAGTAATGGATTTTACGATTTCCAATTCTTCGTTGATCAACTCAGGATTGCCCAAAAAGGCAGCGTAAGCCAATCCCATTGCTCTATTGAGTAAATCTACTTCACCAAATATGGTAGTGGTCTCGGCCTGGTTTTTCACCTTTTGCAATAAGTCTTCGTCTACAGACAGCTTCATTGGCGCAAGTAACTCCTGAATGGCCCTGTCCGCTTCTTCGAGTGTTACCTCAGGGAGCAATTTACCACTAATCACCAATAACCCCGGATCATAACTACCCGAGACACTTGCGGAAAGACTCGTAAACATCGGGCGTTTTTTCACCAGTTCATTGTATAGAATGGAAGACTTTCCTCTCCCAAGAATATCGCTAAGCAAATCAACCGCATGATAATCGCGCTCCAATCGGCCAGGCATATGATAGGTTTTGTAAATCGTATTTGAAGGCACTTTAGCTTTTATATCCAAGTGGCGAGGAGCAGTTTGCTTTGGTTCTGGCGTAATACCTTCTTCCGGCATCTTCTGCTGTGGAATCGGGCCAAACCATTTTTCCGTCAAAGCTAGCGCAGCATCTTCTGTAATATCACCAGCTACCACCAATACAGCGTTTCCTGGGTGATAATGCTTTTGAAAAAATGAGCGCACATCGTCCATAGTCGCATCTTCGATGTGCTTGATGGATTTGCCAATGGTAGGCCACTGGTATGGGTGTGCTTGGTAGGCGACTGGTCTCAGTTTCAACCAAACATCACCATACGGCTGATTCAGATAGCGCTGCTTGAACTCTTCGATTACCACTTTACGCTGCACTTCCAGTACCTCTGGATCAAACGACAGACTGAGCATGCGGTCAGACTCTAGCCAAAATGCTGTTTCTACATTGGCTGATGGAATGGTAATGTAGTAGTTGGTGATATCCGTATTGGTAAAAGCATTGTTTTCACCTCCTACTGCTTGTAGTGGCTCATCAAAGCTTTCCACATTTTTTGATCCTCCAAACATCAAGTGCTCGAAAAGATGGGCAAAACCCGTCTTGTCTTCATGCTCATTTCTTGACCCTACTTTATATAGGATATTGAGGCAAACAAGTGGGGTATTGTGATCCTCGTGGATAATGAGATGCAATCCATTTGGGAGAATGTGTTCTTTGTAGTTGACCATATAAGCCGCCAAAATTAACCAAACCAAGTGGTTTTCTTGATCGGATAAAAATTACCTTTGGGCAAATTTCAAAGCCCCATGAATTTTGACCGAAAAAACCGTAGCGACGAGCAACTTTTAGCTATTTACCACCAACTCGTTAAGCCTAGACTTATAGAAGAGAAAATGCTTATCCTGCTACGTCAGGGTAAAATAAGTAAATGGTTTTCGGGCATCGGTCAGGAAGCTATTTCTGTTGGTGCTGCAATGGCCCTTAATCCTGAGGAATACATCTTGCCAATGCACCGTAATCTTGGTGTCTTTACTAGCCGAGAAGTACCTCTTACGCGATTATTTGAGCAGTTTCAAGGCAAAGCCAATGGGTTCACTAAAGGCAGGGACCGTTCTTTTCATTTTGGCACCAACGAGCATCATATTGTTGGTATGATTTCACATCTGGGTCCACAACTGGGGGTTGCAGATGGAATTGCATTGGCGAGTTTGTTAAGAAAAGACCAAAAGGCGACATTGGTTTTCACAGGAGATGGAGGGGCAAGTGAGGGCGATTTTCATGAAGCGCTCAATGTGGCGTCTGTTTGGAATCTACCTGTGATTTTCGTGATAGAAAACAATGGATATGGCCTTTCTACGCCAAGTTCGGAACAATTCAACTTCGAATCTTTTGTGGTGAAAGGTCCAGCCTATGGCATGGAAGCTTACAGTGTAGAAGGGAATAATATTCTTGAAGTATTGAATGAGTTGGAGCCTCTCGTGGAGAGTATTCGTGAAAACCCAAGACCTATAATATTTGAAGCGCGCACTTTTAGGATGCGAGGACATGAGGAGGCTTCAGGTACCAAATATGTGCCTGATGAGCTGATGGAATTTTGGGGCAAAAAAGACCCCATCACCAACTATGAGCAATATTTAGTAGCCGAAAAGGTCATTGATAAAAGTGGCTTAGACACGGTGAAAGATGAAATAAGAAAGGAAATTAGCGTTGCAGTTCAGCTTGCTTTTGCAGAACCAGAGATTGTAGTTGATCCTGCACAAGAGGTTGCTGATTTGTTTGCTTCACATGAGCCAGAATTAACAGAACCAAATTCGGAGCACACGAATAAACGCTTTATTGATGCAATATCAGATGGGTTAAGGGAAAGCATGGAGCGCTATCCAGAGCTAGTTATTATGGGTCAGGATGTGGCGGACTATGGTGGTGTTTTCAAAATTACCGATGGGTTTGTTGCTCAGTTTGGTAAGGAGCGCGTACGCAATACACCACTTTGTGAGTCTGCCATTGTGGGGATAGGTCTAGGTCTTTCCATAGCTAAGATGAAAAGTGTAGTAGAGATGCAGTTTGCAGATTTCGTCACTTGCGGATTCAATCAGATCATTAACAATCTAGCAAAATCCCATTACCGATGGGCTCAAAATGCAGATGTAGTAGTTCGTATGCCTACAGGCGCTGGATCAGGTGCTGGTCCATTTCATTCCCAGTCAAATGAAGCTTGGTTTACCCATACACCGGGTCTGAAAGTGGTTTATCCTTCAAATCCTGCAGATGCGAAAGGTCTTCTCAATGCGGCTATAGCGGACCCAAATCCATATTTATATTTTGAGCACAAAATGCTATATCGTTCACTTCTGGGTGATGTGCCCGATGGTTATTACACGACAGAAGTTGGTAAAGCAGCACTTACGAGTATTGGCGATCAACTTTCGATCATTACTTATGGAATGGGGGTTCATTGGGCAATGGAAATCACTCAGGAGTTGGGGGTTTCTGCTGATGTTCTAGATTTGAGAACGCTCTTACCTTGGGACGAAGTAGCAGTTCGAGCTACAGTCCAAAAGACAGGAAGAGTCATTTTACTTCATGAGGATTGCATGACAGGGGGTATTGGTGGTGAGATTGCTGCATGGATAGGCGAACATTGCTTTGAACATCTCGATGCGCCGGTCGGTCGAGTTGCAAGTTTGGATACGCCTGTACCATTTGCGAAAGCTTTGGAGGAAAATTTCCTAGCCAAAGCAAGATTAAAAGACAAAATTGAGGCTTTAATCCGTTATTAATCAGCGATATCGCTCGATTTGATTGGGATTTGCTTTTAAAATCTGAATCTTTGATACTTAGTCACATCAGCTTTTGAAGAGAATTCTCATAATCTTATCTTTTACCCTGTTTCTGGTTTTGGTTGGTCAGCACCAATCAAACGCCCAGCTTATTACCGATTCTGAAAATAAGCTCAAGACACAAAAGTCGAAGAATAAGGGAGGAGGTTCCCTTTTTGGCAATAAGAAAAAAGGTGGAAGTTCTTCTTCATCAAGCGCGTCAAAAGCAAATAGCTCCAGCCCAAGATATTCTTCGGGTTCACCATTTGCCTCATTTAATAAACGCAACTCTGCGAGTCCTCGAGTAAGCCAGAACAGGCAGAATCTTTTTAAAAGCTATCAAAACAAGAGTCCTAGATACTCAAGTGGAGGTATGGCTGGCGTTTTGCGTAGCAAGCAATCATCACCAAGATATTCTTCTTCAAGTTCATCTTTCAGTAAAAATCGTATTGCTGTAAGCCCAAGGTATTCTTCAGGCTCACAATTTTCCAGAAAGGATCAACCATCACCTACTAGGTATTCGATGGGATCGCCATTTTCTCCAAAAGAACGTGGACAGGTTGCACCTCGTTATTCGGCTGGTTCCCCATTTACAAAGAAAGATCAAGGTGCTTCATCTCGTTATTCCGCTGGTAAGCCTTTTTCAAGAAAAGATGTTGCTGTTTCTCCTCGCTATTCTGGTGGTTCACCATTCGGGCCAAAGGATCAAAAAGCTGCACCGCGATACTCAGCAGGATCTCCATTTGGCAAAAATGATCAAGGTGTCTCGCCAAGATATTCGGCAGGCTCACCCTATAATGATATGAATTGGGACTGGATCAAACCTGCGTATTCAACTAATAAACATCGATTTGATGTGAATAAGAAAAAAAGACAAGAATATGTCTATGATGATACAGAAGCTAATTATCAAGGGTTTTCTCGAAAGCGACTCAACTGGCTATATTCTGTAGAGAATATAGTGCTCTCCAACAAAACCAAATCGTTTGAAGCCAGTGCTAAAATACCTCGCTATGATCCACAGCAACAAAAATCCTCATCGGATTACATGGGTAATTACAAGTTGAAATGGATCAACACCCATGAAATGCACCCTAGTTCTAAGTATAGTCATGCGCATCAAGATAGCGAAATGCTGCGGAAGAGCCTCAGAAAATGGAATTTGATGTGGACGAGAATGAATGGGAACAAAGAGCAGCCAGACGCTGTTACGGATAAAATATCTAAACCAAAGTTTGACCGTAAAGAAGCAGAAATCTGGAATGACTAACATCACTTGGAATACCCTTCGCTCAATAGAGCAGCTTAATGCAATTGATAAAGAATCAAAGGAGCATCCTGTCTTAATATTTAAGCATAGCATCCGATGTTCGATTAGTGCTGCCACCCTTAATCGCTTCGAGAGCAAATGGGATAATCTTTCCGCCAAAGACCTTAAGCCTTATTATCTGGATTTGATTAATCATAGGGATGTCTCTAATGAAATAGCTACTAGATATGGTATCATCCATCAATCTCCACAGACATTGATCATTGTAAATGGCCAATGCGTTTTAGACAATTCACATTTCGGAATATCCTTTGCTGATATCACTGGCCGAATTAATGCAATGACCGTTTAAGGTTATTCGAGCTTATTCCTGTTTCTTTGATAAGCAAATTATTTTAATGATGAAGAAACTCTTGTTGTGCTTAATAATGGTCCTGTCAGCGGGTGCTTACGCGCAGAATGGTATGGATGATTATAGCCGTGAGTTTACATGGGGCGTCAATAAAAATACTAATTCGGGCCTTGTCGGAGGTGTAGTTCTCAAATATGCACATCGTCAAAAGGGGGATGTATTTGCTACTTATGGGTTGGAATTTTTTAATGTCAAACATCCACAGGAATTTCGATATACAGATGCGAGTTCTGGAAGTCGTTTCGTATGGGGTAAGGAAAATTTTCTTTTTTCTATTCGGACCAATTATGGTCGAGATATCCTTCTTTACAAAAAGGCACCACAACAAGGTGTACAGATAAGTGCAGTTTTTTCGGCGGGTCCTACGGTGGGCTTGATTGCACCTTATTATGTGCTTTACAACGGAAAATATGTCCCGTACGATGCTTCCAAGTATAGAAACGTCAATACCATTCAAGGCTCGGGTAAAGTATTTAGAGGAATTGGAGAGTCAGATGTCGTTTTTGGGCTTAATGCAAAAGCTGGACTATCTTTTGAATTTGGTGCATTTAAGAATAATGTTGCCGGAGTAGAAACTGGCATCTCATTAGAAGCATTTCCTAAAGAGATAATTCTTGTACCTTCTCAGGACAATTCAGCTGTTTTCACTGCTTTGTATTTTACCTTCTACTGGGGAACAAGACACTGATTTTAGTGGTTTGGAACTTTGAAACCCTAAAGCTTTCTTTGCATCATAATCTAGATTCATGATAGAACTACCTACCGTATCCCAAGATCAAGCTAAAAAGATCAAAAAACCGAACTGGCTCAGGGTAAAGCTGCCAGTAGGGAAGGAGTATGCGAGTGTTCGAAAGATTGTAGATCAGCATAAACTTCATACCATTTGTGAAAGTGGTAATTGCCCAAATATGGGTGAATGTTGGGGAGCAGGCACGGCCACTTTTATGATCCTTGGTAATGTCTGTACGCGGAGTTGTACGTTTTGTGCGGTGGCTACTGGAAGACCACCCGAGTATGACGAGGCAGAGCCTTTGAGAGTTGCAGAAGCTATCAAAACTATGGGTGTAAAGCATGCAGTGCTTACTTCAGTGAATAGAGATGAACTAAAGGACCGAGGAGCTGAGGTTTGGTACCAAACTGTGCGGTTGGTAAAAGAACTTAGTCCGGAAACTACCATAGAAACCTTGATTCCAGATGTGAAAGGTAACTGGGATGCTCTTTACCGAATGATAGAAGGTGGACAAGAAGTGGTTTCTCACAATATGGAAACTGTAGAGCGACTTTACCGAAGAGTAAGGCCGCAGGCGAGATATGAAAGAAGTCTGGAGCAGACTAGACTTACAAAAGCTGCTGGGATGCGCACTAAGTCCGGCATTATGCTTGGGCTTGGAGAAACCATTGATGAAGTACACAAAGCGATCGATGACTTGGTGGAGAATGGTTTGGATATACTGACGCTTGGTCAATACCTACAGCCAACGAAAAGACACATCGAAGTGGCGGAGTTTATTCATCCGGATCAATTTGATGCATTGAGAGAAGAAGGTCTAAAGCGTGGACTTAAGTATGTAGAGTCTGGCCCATTGGTAAGATCATCCTACCATGCAGAGAAGCACGTCAACGTGCCAATATAGACCGATATTGGACACTTATGTGTCCATAATTTTACACCAATTTTATTGAAAGTAAGCCCTATGTGGTTGAATCCATGATTTAGTCTATTGGCACATTAGTTGACCCAATACGAGACATACCGATAAACCTATGTTTCGAAATTATCTCATCACAGCATTGCGCAACCTCAGACGCAATAAAATTTACACCATACTTAATGTATTTGGGCTTGCCTTAGGCATTGGCTGTGCCTTGGTGATTTTCAAAGTCATCCAATATGAGAATAGCTTTGATCTCAATCAGACCAAAAGGGGAGAAATCTATAGGATAGTCATGAACAACATCTACCCTGATCGGGTAGAAAAAACCCAAGGGACACAAAATCCTGTTGGTCCTGCGCTCAAGTCGGACTATCCCGAGATCAAATATCTGGTTAGAACCTACTATCCGGGCGGGGATCAATTGAATGTGGTAGAAGATGGTCAATTAAAGAAGTTTCTTATCGATGATGGCATAGCCTTTACGGAATCCTCCTTTTTTGATATGTTCGATGTGGTTTGGGTGGCAGGAGATCAAAGTACCGCTCTTTCAGAACCTCAGACCGTAGTGGTATGTCTTTCTCAAATAGAGTTACTTTTTGGACTGAAAAGAGAGCAAGCAAGTAAAGCACTAGGTAGGACGATCAATTTTGCCAGTGTTCGGGACTTTACTATAGTTGGAGTTATCGACGATCCTGTACAACCTACGGTTTTACCCTTTAAATATTTGTTTGAATTCCAAAGTCAAGAAGGCGATATCAATCCTTATTTTGACAATACAGAGTGGCACTCTACAAGCTCAGCCACACATACTTACTTTATACCTCATCAGCCTTTTAACAAAGATGCTTTTGAGATTAAACTGGTGGATTTCGCTGAAAAATATCTAGGGGAGGGGGAATCGGAAGAGACTAAATACGTTGTTCAGCCGTTCGAAGAAATTGCTTTTGATGATGAGTACGGAGCTTATTCCAATGCATCATCTGTAGAGTTTTTGTTTGCACTTGGTATCATTGGGCTTTTTCTAGTGCTTACCGCAAGTATCAACTTCGTCAATCTAGCAACTGCACAAGCCGCGAATCGAGCGAAAGAAATAGGAGTGCGAAAAGCTATAGGGGGAATGACCAATCAACTAGTCATTCAGTTTCTTTCGGAGATTGCAATGATCACTTTGTTTGCACTCATTATTGCTTTGGCTATTGCCGAGATTATGTTTAAGTCTTTAGTAGATATTATTGGTTATGAACTTTCACTTGATTTGATAAATTCCCCACAGACCATTTTCTTCATGCTTGGGCTTTTTGTTTGTGTCACTTTACTTTCCGGGTTTTATCCAGCTCTATTGCTTTCTCGAATGAATGCGATAGATGCTCTCAAAAAGAAGATCAATGGGAGGACGCAATCAGGTAGTTTACCACTCAGAAAGGGGCTTGTGACTTTGCAGTTTAGTATTACTCAGTTTTTAATCATTGGTACGTTGATCGTTTCTTCGCAAACAGAATTTTTCCTTAATAAGGATCTCGGGTTTGATAAGGAAGCCATAATGTCTAGTTATTTGCCTGAGCGAGACTCTTTGAAATTGGAGAGATTTAAAGCGGAGTTGCTAGGCTCTCCTGCTATCACGCAAGTCTCCTATGGACTCAGTGAACCGACCGGAAATTCGAATTCGAAGAGTAATTTCAACTATGCACCATTGGAATCAGAAAAGAGCTATCATGGTAATTTCAAGGCTGTTGATGAAGACTATTTAATGCTTTTTCAGATAGGTTTGGTTGCAGGCCACGGCATAGAGAAAGATGACGGCACTCACATAGTTGTTAATAAGAAAGTGGCAGACCTCATGGGATTCAAAGATCGCTATGAGGAAGTGATAGGTGAAACGCTAGATACAGGATGGGGTGGTAACAAGAAAATAGTTGGGGTGATAGAGAATTTTCACACCTATTCTCTTGAAGAAGAACTTGATTATGTGATCATGCTCTATGCGCCTAAAATTTTTTACAATATGTCATTCAGAGCGTCATCTATACAAGCAATTCCAGAGGCTACCGCTCATTTTGAGAAAACTTGGGAGCAAATATTTCCTAAGTACTCCATGGTCTACGACTTCTACGATGAGAGTATTGCTGAAAATTATGAGGAGGTCCAAAACATAACTTCACTTCTGAGAATATTTGCTGGTGTTTCCTTACTAATTGGCTGTTTCGGGCTTTATGGGTTGATCTCATTCATGGCAATGAATAAAACGAAAGAGATAGGAGTCAGGAAAGTGCTTGGTGCTTCCATTTATCAGATTCTATCTATTTTCTCTAAAGAAGTGATCGTTTTGATGACAATAGCATTTGTCATTACCACACCTATAGCTGCATATCTTCTCAATAAGTGGTTGGGCTCATTTGCATATAGTATAGGTATGGAGCCGCAGTTTTTCGCGATAGCTTTTGTGAGCACCTTATTGGTTGCCATCCTCACTATTAGCTATACGACTATCAGTACTGCTCGCATTAATCCTGCGGATACTCTTAAAGATGATTAATTATCGCGCAAAATTTCCGCAACGTTCATTTTGATCTTCACCGTTAGTTCGTCGAGAGGCAAGTCATTGATGTCTTTACCGAAAGGGTCTTCAATTTCTTCTGCAATAAGTTCTACACTGACTAAAAAGTAGAAGGCGAGCATCACTATTGCCACAGTCCAATAGCCAAAATCCCATAAGAAACTTATGGGCAAGGTGATAGAGTATACAAAAAGGAATTTTTTGATGAACATGCTATAAGAATAGGGAATTGGGGTAGATTTTATCCGCTCACACGCTCCTATTATATCCGTAAACCCTTTGATTTCTTTGTCAAGTACGAATAAATGTTCAGGCGATAGAGTGCCTTCTTCAAGACATTTTTGTACTCGTCTGTAAAGCAATTTATTTATCATATTGGGGCGATGTTTACAATCAATTACTTGCTGTTTGATTTCGTCATTTATAAGATCCAACTCACCAATTAGAATGCTATCACGGAGGTGTTCTTTCATTGAAAAAGCCTCATTAGGAATCATTCTTCTGAAAAATGCCCGGTCATCTTTCGAGCTATTTGGAAGAAAAGTGTCCAGTTTAATAGCAAGTTGTCTTGAGTCGTTTACTAGTTGTCCCCAAAGCTTTCGCCCCTCCCACCATCTGTCATAGGCGGTATTGGTGCGTAGCACCAAGAATAGGCCTAATATCATACCTAAAATGGAGTGAAAAGCCATAGTCCCATTGTAGCGCACACCAATTACATCTATAAAAAGGAAGCAAAGCAAAAGTGTGAAGACACCTATAAATAACAATAGGGGAAAAAGTAGCTTTATGACATATCTGCTATAGACATCAAAAAGTAATGAAAACCAAGACTTTGGATTGTATTTAATCATCTAGCTAGATAAGGTTGGGTCATTTAGATAATTGCGCTGTGCTGAGACCCATTTGAGCCTTGAGCTTTATGATACGAGAATAAGACTGAGCTATACGCTCTTCACTAATATCTCCATTTTTCACGAGATTAATAATAATTTCATGAATTTGGTCTGCAGTCACAAGTTCATAATCGGGAACATTATTAGCAAAAAGGAGGATATCTACACCTGCAACGATGGCCAACCGGATGGATTCTTTCAAACCGTAAGAAGAAGTAATTGCACGCATTTGCATATCATCAGAGACCACTACGCCATCATATCCAAGAAACCCTCTAAGTACGTCGTTGATTATTCGATCAGAAAGTGTAGCTGGCAGTTTTCTATTATCCAGTACTTCATTTACAATATGAGCGGTCATTATGGCTCGCACTTTTCCAGAGTCGATTAATTGTTTGTAAGGCAGTAACTCTTGAAATCGCCAAGTGGTAGAGACATCCGCTAGTCCAAGATGCGAATCATCTTTTGAACTACCATGACCTGGAAAATGCTTGAGAACAGTTGTAATTCCAAATGATTCATGCGCGGCTATGGTAATTCCAGCATGCAGCGAAACAAGATTTGGATCTGCCGAAAATGACCTTCCAAGTCCACCAATCACTGGGTTGGCAGGATTGATATTCACGTCCACATCTGGCGCAAAATTCATGTTGATACCCAGCTGATAGAGTGTACCTGCTGTTTTAAGTGCGTAAAGTTGAGTGCTATCCGGATTGTTCAAATCCCCAAGATATTGGGCAGTTACACTTTTAGGGAAACCATACTTTGTCTTAAGACGATTTACCCTACCACCTTCTTCATCGATACTTACAAAAAGTGGGATTGCTGACCTACTTTGGGCATATGAAATGATTTCTTTAAGCTTTTGTGCAGTCTCTGTTTTATTCAGATTTTTTTCAAAAAGGATAATACCACCGACCTTTCCACTGTCGATAGCTGTGAATATTGCTTCTTTTTTTCTCAGCTCGCTAAAGTCGCCAAGCCCTGTGAGTATCATTTGCCCAACCATTTTGTCCAGCGATATCGTAGAATCTGACTTTTGAGAGAATCCGGGATCAACCGTGAAAAAGAGTATCAAGAGGGCAAAAAATGCCTTTTTCATAAGTTAGATCTGTTAAATTTTTCAATTTTTCGACCGTCCAAAGATACATAGTATGGCTGTAGGTTTGCGGTCAAACAGCTGTGGACAGGCAAAATCCCTACCAAGTCACCAATTTTGAGTGAACCAATATATTCATCAGTACCCTGTATGATACCGTGCTCTTGAGAAATGCGCGCAAGATTGGCAATTGGTTCTGAAGACCAGCCCGATTCGGTAAGCGACACAACCGCGCCATAAGTTTTGCCATCGGATAGAGTGATTACTTCTTTTGAGAAGTGAACACCACCTCCGTAAATCACTGCTTCTCCTCTTTCTGGATGGATAGAAACCACTGGGCACACCATACTTACTGCAATATCAGAAGTCTTACATACCCCAAAATGGTGCTGCATCAGGTCATAGAAAAGAAAATTCCCAGGTCTGAGTTCGTCTAACTCTGGGAAACTATCTAGTAGAGAACAGGTGGGCGTATCTCCGTAGGAGATGATCATATTTGGATCACCGATGAAGGATTTTATTCGGTTCAACTTGTCCATGCTATCATCGAAGATAGCTTGGGCTCCGGCTTTATCTAATGTCTGGTAACTATGGCCGGCATGCGCCAAAACTCCTTGAAAACGATGAAGGTCATTATTGCTATGAGAGAGCGTTTTGATTAATTCCTCATTTCTTGGGTCAATTCCTGTGCGATGCGTCCCAACATCAATTTTAAGAAAATAGCCAATTGCAACGTTTATATGGGTATTGAGGTGCGTCAGTGCATCTTCTGATTCTATCAGAACATTCAATTGTATTCTGCTGGCGAGTTGCTTGATCTCCTCATACTCAAGTGGATTATATGGAAAGGCTATGGTAATATCCATCCACCCAGCATTGGCAAAATAGGTAGCCATCTCTACTGAAGAGACTGTCGCTTTTCTAATACCAGCATCCCAGTACCATTTGGCAATGAGTGCAGACTGATGCGTTTTGAAATGCGGGCGAAGTGAGATTTCATTTGCATTCGCCTTTGCAATCATTGTTTCTATATTTTTTCGAGCTTTTTGCTCATCTATAACTAAGGTGGGTTTGGTTATTTTCATTTCAAGACATCCAAAATTTTGATAATTACTTCACTGATATAAGCGCCACTGTCATGGCCAATCCAGCTCATCGTGCGTGACTCATACTTTTCCAAATCATACCATTCATCTTTCACCACATAGCCAAAATAGTCCCCATTGAAAGAAGTGATAGCGAGGTTGAGACCAACAGAGCGTGCATATTGGTAAAGGGGAACCGCAAGCTCACCTGACAACTCCAAGGGCAGGCCGATCATCACCAGATTGCCTATTTGTAAAACGGAAATTTGAGCAGTGTATTTACCAAAAGCAGCACTGAAGAGATATGGCCTAAGGGCAAAATACTTTGCAATTTTAACCTGTGGAGCTCGTAATGGAAGGTCGATTCGAAAGATTTTTAAACTGGGATTCAATGGATTGCCTGCACCGAGAAAATTAAGCAGGTCTAGTTGTTCTTTAAGCTTCGTTGCAATTTCGGTAGCGGATTCTTCTTTATTTGTGGGATTTGGTCCCATACTTCCTACTGCCCCGGCGGCAAAGGCTGCCATCGAATAATTGCTGTCAGCTAATAGAGATTGATTGAGAATTCCTGGATAATCTCCAGAAAGCTTCCTGTTGTGATGATCGTAACACGTGGCGTGCGCACTGAATATATTGAGGAGACCCACAGTTGAGTCCTTTTGAAGACTCAAGACTTTCAGCCAAGGATCAATGATGCCTTTGTCTTTCACCAATCTATTTTTCACCAGATCATCTGCCATGATTTCACTGTAAACAACTGATCCTGGGCTACGCTTGACTTCAGCATCTACTATGGTTTTCAAAATAGCTTCTCCGATGAACTCCTCCACGCTCGGGTCATGGGTTCCCGCAAACAACTCACCAACGAGTTTTGGTGCCCAGCCACCTATACTTGAGTGAGTATGAGATGCCGTAAAGTAGATTTGATCGCGGTTCCAGTTATCCGGAAGGTGTTTGGTGACATATTGGTCCACTTCAGGATGAATGATCAGTAGATCAGCAGTGACGATCGCCACTTTGGTTTCTCCAGTACCAAGGAAAATGGTTTTGATAAAAATAGAGTCAAGAATTCCTTCATAGGTTTTGGGGGCTCTAGCCCCATATCCTGCCAATGGCACTGGAGAATCTGGAGTGATGTTTTCGGTCGCCCAGCCAATAAATATCGAGTCAGAAGGAGAAGATTGAGAATAATTCTGCTTTAAAGAATCTAGCCGCATGGTCATTGACTTATAAAAATCCATTTTCTTGTAGGGAGTCCTATCTACAAGCTTAACGGTTGTGACCAATAGGATAACCAAAAAAAAGGCGAGGGAAAGAAAAACAGTCTTAAAAACACGCAGCATATACCTTTCAAATTCAAGACTGGTGAATTTAGGCAATATCTTTAGAGAAGTTATTTTACTTTCGCTGTGAAATCAACCAGCTAGAGAAATTGGAAAAAGTTGCTTTTGAATTCTTAGGGTTACAATTACTGGAGCCACTGAGTACACTGATGAATTGGGTATTGGCAGTAGAATGCTATTATTTCTACAAAAATCTTAAAGGATCCGAAAATAAGTTTCATCAGTATTGGTCTTATTATTTTCTGCTTTCGTCCTTATCGTTTGTTTTTGGTGGATTTTCTCACTTGATTTTCAATTATACTGGAATGATGGGCAAAATTCCGAATTGGTCCCTCGGGATTCTAGCCGCAGCCTGTGCGGAGTTAGCCATGATTAGTGATATCGAAGACGAGGGTAAAAAACGGACACTATTGGCCTTTATACGAAGTGCAGTTTTCGCTTCTTTCGTCATGTTACTTTTCGACTTTGACTTTAAGTGGGTAATGGTCCAGATAGCGATCAAATTCCTTTTTATTATTATAATCGCATATTCTCGATGGAAAGCGGGCAATGTTGGGTATAAAAATTTTATTATCGGAGCGGTAATATTGTTTTTGATGGCTCCTGTGAAAATCGGAGGGATTGATATTCACCCAGCATGGTTCAATAGGGATGATATAGCACATTTTCTCATGCTAGCGGCTTATTGGTATTTCTATAAAGGCGCGCTTACAGGTGAGTCTAAGGAGCAAGCCATAGCTTGATCTAGCCCGCCCAACCTTCTCTGTCAAGGCTTCTGTACTGAATAGCTTCAGCTATGTGCTCGATTTTGATTTCCTCGCTTTCAGCCAAATCGGCAATCGTTCGAGAAACCTTTAGGATGCGGTCATAAGCTCTCGCTGAGAGGCCCAGTTTTTCCATGGCTGTTTTCAGAAGGGTTTTGCCTGCAGCATTTATTTTGCAAATTTCCTTAGTAGTGGACGACCCCATCATGGCATTATTAAAAACTTCGGGAGTTTCTTTGAAGCGCGCCTTTTGAATATCTCGAGCTTTTATCACTCTTGAGCGAATCTCAAGACTAGATTCTGCTTTTCTGTCAGCGGTCATCTGATCGAAAGAAACTGGCGTGACTTCTACGTGTAGATCTATTCGATCTAGTAGAGGTCCACTCACTTTATTCAAGTAACGCTGTACCACTCCAGGTCCGCAGACACATTCTTTTTCTGGATGATTGTAATAGCCACACGGACATGGATTCATACTGGCAATCAGCATGAAGTTGGCAGGATAGTCTATAGAAACCTTAGCGCGAGAAATTGTGACTTGTCGCTCTTCAAGCGGTTGTCGCATTACTTCGAGTACAGCTCGCTTAAACTCTGGAAGCTCGTCGAGAAACAAAACCCCATTATTAGCAAGAGAGATTTCACCTGGCTGAGGAATCCCCCCACCGCCGACCAAAGCAACATCCGAAATCGTATGATGGGGACTTCTGAAAGGCCGACTTGCTATTAACTTTCCATTTTGGCCAAGCTTACCCGCTACCGAATGGATCTTGGTAGTTTCCAGCGCTTCGTGCAAACTCAGTGGAGGCAGAATGCTTGAAAGCCTTTTTGCGAGCATGGTTTTCCCAGCTCCAGGAGGACCTATCATGATTACATTGTGACCCCCTGCCGCTGCTATTTCCAACGCACGTTTTATATTTTCCTGCCCTTGCACATCAGCAAAATCGGACTCTATATTGTCCAAATCATAGTAGAACATGTCACGGGTGTCATATTCCACGGCCGCTATCGGCGCAATTCCATTCAGATGATTGATTGCTTCCAGTATGGTTTCAACACCGATTACTTTCAGGTCATCTACTATGGCAGCTTCAGATGCATTTTCTTTTGGAAGTATAAATCCTTTGAATCCTTTTTTCCTTGCTTCTATGGCTATTGGCAATGCACCTTTGATTGGGCGCAGGATGCCATCCAAGGAAAGCTCGCCCATGATCACGTAAGTCTCCAAATCTGGGAAATCAACTTGCTCCGATGCTTGAAGAATGCCAAGAGCAATAGGTAAGTCGTAGGAAGAACCTTCTTTTTTAATATCTGCAGGTGCAAGATTCACAACAACTTTCTGTCGTGGCATCTTAAATCCATGGAATTTTATGGCAGATTCTACACGTTGTTCACTTTCTTTTACTGCTGAGTCTGGGAGACCCACCATGAAGAATTTGATTCCTTGCCCTACGTTTACCTCAATGGTAATCGTGTAAGCATTGACTCCATAAACGGCACTTCCATAAGTTTTTGCGAGCATAATTCTAATTTAGCTTATTCCCGATTAACTGTGCAATTTGATGCAATTCGTTCACTTCAGCTATGGAATTAAGTGGCAAAATGAGCAGAACCAGAAGAAATAGCATCTTATTTAAAAGAAAAGTAGTTAAGAATGCACACTAGTCTTCTTGGTTTAATAATTTCTTTTATATTTGCACTCCTTTTAATAATCAGGCAAGAAAATGGCAAAGAAAGGTAATAGAATCCAAGTAATCCTCGAATGCACAGAGCACAAACAAAGTGGTCTTGCGGGGACTTCTCGATATATCACTACCAAAAATAGGAAAAACACTCCTGAGCGTATTGAGCTTAAGAAGTACAATCCTATTATGAGAAAGAATACTATCCACAAAGAAATCAAGTAAACCATGGCGAAGAAAGTAGTTGCAACCCTGAAACAACCCGGCGGAGCAAAATTCGCGAAGGTTATAAGAGCTATCAAATCTGAAAGCGGAAACTATACTTACAAAGAAGAGATGGTTCCGGAAGCAGAGGTACAAAACGTTTTAGCTAAGAAGAACTAATACGTTATTAAAATCTAAATTTAAAGTCCCTCACTGAGGGACTTTTTTTGTTTAAAGGCATTTCGAAAAATATTATGGGACTGAAGGATTTTTTTTCAAAAGAAAAAAAGGAGTCATTAGACAAAGGTCTAGAGAAGACCAAAGAGAATTTTTTCAATAAGCTAGGGAAAGCTGTAGTTGGGAAAGCAACTGTGGACGAAGATGTGCTTGATGAGTTAGAAGAGATATTGGTCACTTCTGATGTAGGAGTGGATACGACCATCAAGATTATCAGACGAATCGAAGCACGTGTTGCAAAAGACAAATACCTCAATACATCAGAACTCAACAGAATTTTACGTGAGGAAATTGCAGGGCTACTTTCAGAGAATAACACTACTAATGTCACCACTTTTGCACTGCCCAAAGTTGATGGACCGTATGTCTTATTAGTAGTAGGTGTAAATGGGGTTGGTAAAACTACGACCATTGGTAAACTCGCTGCTCAGCTCAAAGCACTAGGCAATCATGTGGTTTTAGGTGCTGCTGATACATTCAGAGCGGCTGCTGTGGATCAGCTCAAACTATGGGGCGAGCGTATTGGAGTGACTGTAATTGCTAAAGGAATGAATGTAGATCCAGCTTCAGTGGCCTTTGAGGCTGCAAAATATGGAGCTGAAAATAATGCGGATGTGGTCATCATCGACACAGCAGGTCGATTGCATACAAAAGTGAATTTGATGAATGAGCTTTCTAAAATCAAAAATGTCATTAAAAAATTCATCCCTGAAGCACCGCATGAGGTAATGCTAGTGTTGGATGGGAGCACTGGTCAAAACGCCTTTATTCAAGCTCAGGAATTTACCAAAGCGACAGAAGTAACTTCTCTTGCCATTACAAAACTAGATGGAACAGCAAAAGGGGGTGTAGTGATTGGTATATCAGATCAGTTCAAAATCCCTGTGAAATACATAGGAGTTGGTGAGCGCGTTGAGGATCTGCAAGTATTCAATAAGGAAGAATTCATCGATTCGTTTTTCAAGAAATCATAATTTTTATTGTCGAGTCCATAAGGGGACTAAATGTAGATGCATGTTCCATACAGTACTATGGAACCTTCATTCGATATTTGGACAATACTATTTCTGATAGCTGCAGCGCAAGGTGTGTTTCTGTCTATTATCCTGTGGATGAAGCCTAGTCCAGATAACAGGTACCTTCCTTTGGTTGTTTTGTTATTCAGCTTAATGCTTGGCTATTATGTTGCTTTTTGGACAGGTTATGCACGTGAGTTACCAAATGCGCTAGGCATACTACAAGGTCTTACTTATCTGTTTGCTCCGCTTTTTTATGCATTTATAGCTGGACATAACAATCAAGCCCAACTTCATAAGAGTCATTTAATCCCATTCGCTCTTTTCATGATTTTCTACCTCGTCACGACCTTTTGGCGATTTGAAAACATGCGATTTGCCTGGTTCATCCAGAATGTCATTCAAATTGCTCATTTGATGATCTACTCTGGGTTGGCAATTTACCATTCGAGGCAGGCTTCAGTAGTTCAAGAAAAATGGAAAACGATGTTGGTTTACCTCTTCGGAGCATATGCGCTGAGCTTTTTGCTCTACGATGTGATGGTTTGGTCTGGAACATTGCAGCGAGAGCACGATTACTGGATTTCCCTTTTTTCAACTGTGTTTATTTATACCATTGGTTACACTGGCTATCAGCTCCCAGAGAAATCGAGTACTATAAGAGACAAGAAATATGATAAGTCGGGTCTTTCAGAAAGCGCCTCTGCTTCCATTTTGAAAGAGGTAAAAAGATTTATGGAAAACGATAAAGGGTACTTAAATAACGACCTTAGCCTACAGCAGTTGTCAGCTGAGATTTCGATTTCCTCAAACTACATTTCGCAAGCAATTAATGAATTGGAGCGGTGTAATTTTCACGAATTCGTAAATAAATACAGGGTTGAAGAAGCCAAGAAGCTTTTGAAACAAGACAGTTCAAGGCTAAAGATTATTCAGATAGCTTACTTAGCAGGATTTAACAATAAAGCTACTTTCAATAGTGCATTCAAAAAATTCGTGGGTATTCCTCCATCGCTTTACAGGAAACTGTAAATCTCCTTCTCTTAGTAATTCAGCCCCTTTTGATTCTTTGTAAAATCTCTTAGGCTGTTACCTTTTGCATGATTTAGCTCTTTAATATTGGAAAAACAAGAGCGACTCAATATGAAAAACATCTTTGCAATTTTACTAATCTCTTCATCTACACTATACGCCCAAGATAATAAGATGCTTGGCACAGCGGCTTTCAATAATGGTCAATGGGAAAAGGTTATTTCTGTTTTGTCTGAACATCTAAAAACCAATATTGCGGATTCTTCGGCTTGGTTTCAATATGCCGTAGCGAATATGAAATTATCCAAATACCAAGAAGCCCAAAATGCTTTTGACCTAGCCCTTAAGACAAATTTTTATCCATATCAGGTCTATTATAGCCAAGCGGTCTTATATGCCCTTAAATTAGAAACTTCTAAAATGTATGATGCCCTAGATCAAGCTGTTGCGGCTGGATTTGGTGCCATTAAAAGGATAGAAACCGAAGAGGCTTTCACTTCGGTGAATACAGAAGCAAGATATATGGAGATTATCCAAAAGGTTAATGAAAATGCATATCCCTGCCTTACGGATGAAAACCATCGGGCATTTGACTTCTGGCTGGGCGAATGGGAAGTCATGGTAGGTGGAAGAAAAGTTGGGGACAATTCCATCACCCGAGCGAATGGTGGTTGTGCGATTCATGAAAACTATGTGACGGGTAGAACCTATACTGGGCAGAGCATCAACTACTATAGTAAGATGGACAGCAAGTGGCATCAGACCTGGGTAGACAGCCAAGGTGGTGTCTTGGATTATATCGAAATAGATAGGTCTAAAGGAATGATTCAGTTTTTGTGTGATTATTTGGGTCTAAACGGGTTAATTATAAAGTCTAGACTGACTTTTACCAAGAATGATGATGGAAGTGTCAGGCAGTTATTTGAAGATTCGGAAGATGGTGTAAAGTGGACACCAACTTTTGATGGACAATATGTACTTAAAACCCAGTAATCTTCCCTTTACGCACATTCGCCAAATGTTCAGGTAGCAAAACCTGACTAAAAGTGGCAAAGTCTCTACTGATATCTACCCTCGTGCAAATTCCATTTTCATAAGTATAGACGTTGGTGCCATCCGGTGAGGTAAGTGAATATTTGTGGTCGCCAATTTTTTCAAACTTGAGATGTCGAGCGAAATATGCTGAGAATACATCTTTGCCATGAAAGGGCTCTTCAAAGTAGATCTCTGAGACAGATTCTGTTATTGTGTCTTTTGTGATTGATGTAGAAATTCCATCTATAATTAGCTCATAATCCTTTAGCCGCTTGGCAATTGACGTTTTTTTCTGAATGCTTCCATTGAGAGAATTGAAGCTAGTTCCGGATTGAAGATGTTTCCCTAGAAAAATTTCTTGAAGATCGTACTCCACTTCTATCAGAAAAATGACTCGAAAAGCAGTCTTGGTATTAAGGCTGTAGGCTATTTCTTTTCCTGTTTTTTGTCGCTCCACTATTGTTTGTCCCATAGACTTATCACTCCTGATTACATCGTAGGTGAGCGTTTGTCCAACTACTGACGTAAGTCCGAGAAAGAAGCCAATAAGAGTGAATATGTGTCCCTTCAAGTTTAGATTTAGGTTTGTTTAGCCCTCTTTTTAAAGAGTGTTCAAGTTAATCACTGTTCAAATTCTTAACGGGTATGAAATCAGAAAAAGTATCATTCAGTAACAAAACAGGCCAGAAACTTTCAGGTCGGATAGATTTCCCACTTACCGGAAAGCCTAAGGCCTTTGCACTTTTTGCGCATTGCTTTACTTGTTCAAAAAGCCTAAAAGCGGTAGACCATATTTGTCAATCGCTCACCCAAAATGATATCGCTGTGCTGCGTTTCGATTTTACGGGCTTGGGCCAAAGCTCTGGAGACTTTGCGGAAACTAATTTTACCACCAATCTTTCAGATTTAAATCAAGCCTATTCCTTCCTAGAAGAAAACTATTTTGCCCCTCAAATATTGATTGGCCATTCATTGGGCGGAGCAGCAGTACTGCGTGTAAGTAGAAGTTTAACGAAAGTAAAAGCAGTGGTAACTATAGGTGCGCCAGCTAATCCTACACATCTAAAAACACTTTTCAATACCAGTGAGGAGGAAATTGTAAAGAATGGTGAAGCTGAGGTGAATATTGGCGGTCGACCTTTCAAGGTAAAGAAGCAATTGTTGGATGATTTAGAAGTCAATGATGGATTGAAGTCCATTGGCGAGATCAAAAAATCATTGCTTATCATGCATTCACCACAAGATAAAATAGTGGGAATAGACAATGCAGCTGATATTTATCAACATGCCAAACATCCTAAAAGCTTTATTACATTAGATGGCGCAGATCACCTCCTCGGTGCTGAAGAGGACTCTCGGTATGCAGGTCAAATGATAGCAGCATGGACTACACGATATATCTCTCCTGATCAAGAATTGGAGATAGCCCCAGAAGGAGAAGTGTGGGCAAGACTCTCTGATCAGGGATTTTTGACGGAGATAATTGCAGGCAAGCATCATCAGATTGCAGATGAGCCAGCTGGAAGTGGGGGAACAGATTTGGGACCTTCTCCCTATGGATATCTATTGTCTGCGTTGGGCGCTTGTACTGCAATGACGCTCAAGATGTATGCGGATTTTAAGAAGATGGATCTTCAGGAAGTCAGTGTAAAGCTAACCCACGATAAGGTTCATGCGGAGGATGGAGGTAACTCTCAGGATGCAAAAGGTAAGATTGATCAGATCAAACGAATCATATCTTTAGAAGGTAATTTAACAGAACACGAGCGAGCGCGCCTGATTGAGATTGCTGACAGGTGTCCAGTGCATAAGACACTGGAGGGCAAACCAAACATCATTACACAAGCAGCAAAGATCGACTAACCTTGGTGGCTTAAGCTGCCTTTACCATCTTTGCAGGCTATGAGGATATTCAGCTCACTTTTAGTGTCACTTTTAATTGGTGTGGCATTTATCCAACCAAATGCCGGTAGTGCTCAAGACAGATTTAGCCAGAGTATTTTTCTAGATGCCAAGCTGTTTGTGGATACCCTCGAGTATAGCTATAGAAATAATGCACTGAATATTGGTGCCAATAAGGCTCTTGCTTTCGAATACAAAAAGGAGGCAGAGGTTGCAGAAGTGTATCTCTTTTTTGATCAGGAACTAGCACCAAATAGACTGGCTTTGGTCCCATCTGCTGATTTCACGTTGGTGGATTCAATATTGATTTTTGATGACTATGCTCGCTTCAAGATCAGGTTCAATGCACTTACGGAATCTGAATTTCTGAAATTTATTTTTCGGCATGATCTGGGCGATAAAGATGTGCTGACAGAATTACCACTCTTTCCATATACCAACACTTATGCTAAGCTTTATCTCGGAAGCGAGGAACTTTACATAGGGGAGGAAAAGGAGTTTGAAATCACTACCAACAATGTTCAGAATATCAACATCGACAACCGATGGACAGAAGATCTACCAATCAATTATCGGTTGACTAGGTCTGGGGGCAAGTTGCTCCTTCATATTCTTCCAAATACGCTGGGTAAGCAAGAGATAAACCTCAAATTGACTACAAACAAACCATATATACAGGGCAGTTCTGTGAGCTATGATCTTCCAGAAATTAAGACTCAGTTTCAGGTAAGGTCAGGACGATTGGCCTTTTTACAGTTTGACACGCAAGAGGTTACCCCAAAAGAAGACAAGAAAGAAGCGATTGAAATTCAATTAGACAATCATCGTTATTTAAAACTTGGAAAAACATATCGGATAGAAGATCAAGAAGAAGCTGGTGGAGCGCTCATAGCGGAGTTATTCACGAAAGCAAGGCTGAACAATGACAAAGTGCTGTGTCTACTCCGTCCATATTCTTACCACCGCAAGTCGGAAGGCTATCTCTACATAAAGGAAGGTGATGATGCACGGTATGTCACTAACGTAGATATTACTCCAAAAACCTCTATCGGGACCATTTCCATACAGAGAGAAGGTAAAGAGTGGGAAGTCTCTAACAAAGTCTTCCCTGGGGAGACAGTCAATGTAAAACTAGAGGGTGAAGGGCTTCATAAAGCTTCGTTTAGTTTTCCGGGAGCTAGTGATTTGCAGTATGACTCACTGATCAAAAATGAGAATATTTCCATCTTTCAGATCAAAGTGCCACTAACCATTAGCACGAACAATATTGAAATTTTCAATCATAATAAACCATCTGGTAAATCTTTAAGAGTGACGGAATATCAGAGGCCAAGGGCTTTGGATTTCATGACACTTGATCTGGGAGATAAGCAATATGTGGTCAATGAAATAGAAAAACCGATCTACTATGAGTCCAATTTGACAGATCTAGTATTTGATTTCAATCCTAATAAAATTGATCAAGGGAAAGAACTCTTTGGTCCACAATACATCAATATCAAAGTAAAAATTTCCAACAAGAAGGGGAATCTCATTGAGCTTTACCAGTTTGAGGAATTAGTTATTTGTCCTGGGGAGAGTTCGCCACGGTACGTTCATTATGATTCAAAAAACTGCAAAACTGAAGATATCAATCTGAATAATTTCATTTCGAAAAAGACCTCTGATTTGGAAGAGTGGTCAAGAATAGAGCTTGAGATAAGCCATATTAAGGACAAATATGGTGGGGAAGGTAAAACGAAGAAAATCCAGATTCATCTAAAACGAGACTACAACTTTGATATAGATGTCTCTTTCCCTGCTGGATTATTGATACTCAAGGCTAAGGAGAACGATTTTACAAATTTCGGAGGGGTAAGCTTTGCAATGATTGCTCAGCTCAGCTTTTATGAACCTGGAAAAATTGCCAAACCAAGACCTTATAAAGTTGGAGCAGGTTTTATAGCTATTGATGCGTTTAACTTCAGTGAAAGTAATAATAACCGAGATGTTGCGCTTGTGGTAATTGGCTCATTGTATCCTACATCTAGCGATAACAAACTCACATTTCCATTATATGCAGGAATGGGTTATCTACTTACGGAGCAGAAACCATTCTTTTTGATAGGCCCAGGGATCAGGGTAAGGCTCTAGGATTACTTATTGAGGATATCCTCTAAGAGGATTTTGATCTCGTCATTGCAGAAGCCCATTTCCTGACCTTGCATGAATACTTGTTGAATTTGCTTTGAGTCAGCAGTGTCACGGATTTGCTTGGCAGCTAATCTTACAAAATCGTTGGTAAGGTCTTGTTGGTTGTCGTGAACTCTTAGCAATGTCATAATTTTAAAAGCGTTTTGGCGTGATTATGATTACAAAAGTAAGTCATTATTGATTTGGTCGCAATGGAATGCGAAAAATATTCAAATGTCATAACGAATAGCAATATTTATTGCGGTTCATCTAATTTGATATAGTAACAGTCTGCTTTTTTTCAAGTTTTGATTTGAATGAAGTAATTGCCACATTTATTTTCTTATTTGCTGGCTGGAATTAAACTATCTAATTGAGTCACACTTACTCAAGTTATGCGAAGCGCAACATTCACCGGTCTTCTTATTGTCGTGCTTATGATTTGGATGAGGCCAGCTGTTGGCCAAGAGGTCTTATATTCCAATTACCAACACTACACAACTGAAGATGGCCTTCCACAAAACTACGTTTCATATATAGCACAAGATAAGGATGGGTTTATTTGGGTAACTACGCTTAATGGTTTAGCCCGATTTGATGGTTATGAGTTCATCAGTTTCAATGGCAATTCTGAGGACGACAATAGACTATCTACATCCCAGATACTTGATATTATTATTGATGACTCGAATATTTTATGGGTTCTAAATTTCAATCATAAGGTGGATCGAATGAATCCAAGAACATTTGAAGTCCAGAGAGATGTCAAGCCTTCAAAAAGTATTGAAGACTTTCAGTTCAAGTTGAATATGGGCCCCAGTGGAGCGAAGTTTGTTTATTTCGTAAGTGACAATCAAAAGAAAAATTGGTTTGTAAAAGATGCAAGGACCTTTCATTTAATAGATTCTACACTATCACCTATCGGTAAAATATTCGTGGCGCATGATTCTTCAGAAACAGGTTACGGCTTTGATATCGACCAAAATGGAAGGGTTTGGTTTATGACCAAAGAAGGGCTGGAAGTAGCACAAAAGGCCGGAGAGGTTTTTAGGAAAATCCCAATTCCCAAAAGGTTCAATTATGAACCTGCAACCCGTAATAAATGTCCTATGGCATGTTTAGATGGCAATAGAGTGCTTTTTGCCTATGAGAATAGAATATTTATATATGATGAAGGTCAAGATGATTTTAGAGAGGTTATAGTTCCCACTGTACCGATTGTAAACTCAGCCAAGATTTTTAATACAGCAGTAGACAATGAAAATCGCCTCATCTTTCAATATCAAGGATATGTCTTCCGGTTAGAGCATGATGAACAATTGACACCACTTTGGGTCTATCCTGAAAGGGGCAAATTTTTGATTACTGGGATGTTCGTCGATCGATCAAATACCCTTTGGGTTGCAATTAATACTGGGGGATTATACAAGATTAATATGCTGACACCATCTTTTAACTCTAAACCTTATGAAACCAATTTTGTATCGGACGTGCTGACAAATGAGATGGGGCTTTCCCATGAAAGTCTTCCAAAAAGTTGGAAACAGCAGGAATGGGCTTATAATTTTAGATATTTTTTGAATAAAACCGGTATGCTATTTTTAAAGTATGATTATTACGGATATACGGGTCCTAGAGAACTCTATAAGCTCACCGGTATAACACTACAACAGGTCAAAATAGAGGAGGATGAGCAGGATTATCTTGTGGGCATTGGAGAAAACAAACAGGGGCTCTTTGCGCTTGGAAAGTACGGCTGGTTTTACAGCTGGAATGATGAAAGAAAATCACCTGAGCGAGTAAGACTAAAAGAAATAAATAGTCTGGCAGAGGAAATACTTTCAGATATGGTTGTAGATGATAAGTATCAATGGGTGATCTCTGCAGAGAACAAATTGTACCAAACCAAAAATGGTGAAATATTAAATGAATATAGACCGGGAAGTGAAAATGCCAGCCTAATTGACTTATGTCAAGACCCAAACGACTCTTCAATTCTTTGGATTGCAACGCTAGGGGATGGATTAATAAAATGGGACAAATCCAGACAAAACACCTTGTACACCTATCATGTCAAGGATGGGCTAAGTGATAATAATATTGGCGCCATAGCTCCCGATGAATATGGTAACCTTTGGTTAGCCACGTTTAATGGTATTAGTAGACTAAATATTTCATCGGAAATTTTTACCAATTATTCAAAGCAAGATGGATTGATCGAGAGTGAGTTCAATCGACATCATTCTTTTGAACTACCTGATGGTCGCATTGCCTTAGGAGGAACCGAAGGCTACTCAATTTTCAACCCTTCACTCTTCAAAGAAGATAAGTATAGCCCAGAAGTAATGCTGACCCAGTTGCTAATCAATAACAAAGAACAAATATTCGGTGATAGTCTCGCTTTGATCGGAAGGCCACTCAACGAACTTTCAGATCTAGAACTTATCTATTCAGATAATTCCTTGACATTGGAAATTGCAGCTTTGCAATTTAATGCGCCTGATAAAAACCTGTATAGATATAAGCTAAGTGGATATAATGACGATTGGGTAATCAATGGCACTGATAGAAAGATCAAGTTTGATAAACTTAGAAACGGAAACTATACCCTTTCTTTGAACGCATCTAATACCAATGGCCAGTGGAGCAGCAATATTCGTGAGATCCAAATCCACGTGCTCCCACCACCGTGGCTCAGTTGGTGGGCGTATACACTTTACATCCTATTGGCAACAGGTATTATAATACTTTTTTGGAGGAGCTATAAGTCAAGACTGCTGAAGCAGCAAGAAGTAGAGTTTAATCGTCGGGAGGCTCTCCGCCTGAAAGAAGTAGACGACATGAAGACTCGGTTTTTCTCAAATATCACACATGAGTTTCGAACGCCACTTACACTGATCCTTTCCCCGTTGGAAAAACAGTTGAGAGACAAGAAGTATCCAAAGGAGGTTCAAAAAATACTTGAAAGCAATTACCGTCATGGGAGTCATTTGCTGAAGTTGGTGAATGAGTTATTGGATATCTCCAAACTAGAAAGTGGATTTATGCAATCGCATCAATCAACAGGTCAGTTAGCTGTTTTTCTCAAAGCAATCATTGAAGATTTTATCGAGTTGGCTTCACAAAAGGAAGTCGATCTGTCCCTTGAGATCAAGAATATTGAAGGATATCACCAATTCGATAAAGGTCATTTGGAGAAGATTGTTAGAAACCTTCTCAGCAATGCTTTGAAGTTCACCAGCCAAAATGGAAGTGTAAGACTTGTAGCCGAGGTTGTTGAAAATCGAGAGCTAATCTTGGAAGTCCATGATACAGGAATAGGCATCCCCGAAGAGCAATTGTCGAAATTGTTTGATCGCTTCTATCAGGTGGATGATACAGCCACTAGAGCCTTTGAGGGTACAGGAATAGGATTGTCCTTAGTTAAAGAGCTTACAGATTTGATGGGAGGTTCCATTACCGTTCGAAGCACTTTAGGAGAAGGCTCTGTTTTCAGAGTGGAACTTCCAATTTCAATGGTTCTTACATCGGGAGAGTTGGCTATAGAAACCGAGAAAATGGTGACCGAGACATTGGAAGGGGCACCTATTATTTTAGTTGTAGAGGACAATGCTGAGTTGCGTTCATTTATAGTGGAGAGTCTTGCTGAAAGTGCAGAAGTCATAGCTGCTAATAATGGAAAGGAAGGATGGAATTTGATATTGGACCGAATGCCAAATATCGTGGTGTCTGATGTGATGATGCCCGAGATGGATGGGTATGAGCTTTGCCAAAAGACAAAATCAGATGCGCGTACCTCTCATATTCCGTTTATCCTTCTCACAGCCAAGTCCGCTCAAGAGTCAAAAGAAAAGGGACTGGAAGCTGGAGCAGATGATTACCTGACCAAGCCTTTTCATATGTATGAGCTGGAGTTAAGGATTCAGAATGCATTTCGCCAACAAAATAATCTTCGAGAGTTTCTACGTAAGGATTATCTGGCACTCGATACCAAAGCTAAAAACCCACAAACGAAGGACGCGTTTTTACTTCAACTGGATAATCTTCTGACTTACAATCTCACCAATGAGACCGTAGGTGTAGATTGGTTGGCTTCTGAGATGTCAATGAGTCAGAGCACATTGAATAGAAAGCTCAAGGCGCTTCTTGGGTTTTCGGCAGTAGAATTCATAAGACAGACAAGACTGCAAAAGGCAATCGTATTACTCGCGTCTGGACACCCAATCTCTGAAGTGGCTTATCAGGTAGGTTTTGAAAGTCCATCTTACTTTTCTCAATGTTTCAAGGAAGTCTATCATTTGACACCTACAGAGTACCAACAAAACAATACTTGACTGATTTCTGATAAAGGTTGACTGATTTCTGATATTGTCTCCTAGTCAGTAAAAATACCTTTGACGGTATTGCATATCGTAAACAAACGCATAAGCTATGACCTTTAAAACGGGGCTATTTATCCCAATCTTTCTTTCAGGACTGATCCTATCAGGACAAGACCTTTTCATCACCTCTGTTGCTACTCAGGGCGAAAATGTCATCATCAACTATGAGCTGATGGATGACAATATCGATCATAAGTATACTTTGAGTTTGTATGCTTCATCAGACAATTATATCCAACCACTTGAGCTAGTCTCAGGAGACATAGGAGTAGATGTGGCCGTAGGGGGGAGTAAAAAGGTGATCTGGAATGCGAAAGAAGAACTTGGGGCTGACTTCAAAGGAAAGGTTGCGCTAGAGCTCAAAGGCAAAATTTACATCCCATTTGTTGAGCTTACAGATTTTGAAAGCCTAGACTCCTTCAAGCGAGGTAGGCCATATAATCTTACTTGGGTTGCAGGTAGGGGAAATGACGTCTTGACTATGGATTTGTACAATAAAGACAAAGAGATCGTCCATACTTTCACAAACGTGGCTAACGTGGGAGAATATGAACTAGTCATCCCAAAAGACATCAAGCCGGGCAAGGATTACAAGATGCGCATCCGAGATCAGAAAAACAGTGAGGATGTGGTCTATACGCCAACTTTTAGCGTCAAAAGAAAGATTCCTTTTATCCTGCAAGTACTAGTCGGTGGGGCAGTAGGCGGTGCTGGATATATGGCCTTGGCCAATTCTGATCCTGCAACGAGTGCAGGTGAAAGTGAAATCCCAGGACCAGTATTATTTGATTAATTGATCGATTTATGAAAACCATGTTACAAATAATTCTCAAGGTTTGCTTTCTAGTAATACTTCTCTTTGCTTTTTCTATTTCAGGTAATGCGCAGAGGACTATACAGATTTATCCAAAAGCAATTAAAAAGGATAAATCATTTATCATATTCAAATACCCGGGAACAAGCCAAACTGTCACAGCGTATACTGGTCAGAACTCATCTGAAAGTGCGTTTACCACTGCTCTTAATTCCACAGATTTTAATAATTATCAGGGGATATTTAGAAAAACATTTACTGTAAATGAATCCGCTACTCAAAAACTGACACCTGGCCCTGTGACTTTGTCCATTGCAAATAGTACTTACAATTGGAGGTCAACTCAATTTACACTATTACCGGACTCTGCAGCTGCGACTTTTACTCGGACGGATATACAGCAAAACTGGACAGGTGGTAGACTGCAGGTAATGACTATGGCAGATTTGGATGGTGATGGCTATGAGGATATTCTGGCCTATGCTTATGAAAACCACCGGATACTCTGGAGGAGGAATAATTCGGGTAAATCATGGTCGGGGATTAAAACAATTGCTACATGGTCGACTGGAGAATCATGGTCAAGCGTATCTGATATAACCGCCGCAGATATTGATGCGGATGGAGATAATGACATTGTATTCCCCTATAAAAACAATATCTCGATTATTAAAAACAATGGGGATGGAACCTTTGGTTCGCGAGTCGATTATCCAATGCCTGATAATTCATCCTATAATTATAGTCTTCCTAGAGCGAAATACATTTCAATACATGATTTAAATGGTGATGGCTTGCAGGATGTTTTATGGTATATAGAGGAGCAGTCTAATTCTAACGGCTATGCAAGTTTTGTGTATAGGACTATCGGATATTCCCCAATGCAAAGTAATGGCACATTGGGGACAGCTATAATTTTAACTGGATGTGATGCATCGCCAACCTGTTTAGAAAATTATGGTATAAGTGCTGGTAGATACGATAATTTCTGGGTTCAGATTCCAACTCCTCAAGGAGGTATTTATGTTAGGCCTGCAAACAGACAAGTTTCGATCGGGACTACTGCTACCGGAAGTTTTAACGTTGACTGGAATTCTGATGGGGTAATGGAAATTGAAAACTTCCCTTCTGTTGCAATAGATGTAGATGCTGATGGTGATATGGACAAATTCGCATTTAGTTCAGGGGACATCAGATATTACGAAAACACCTCTGGAACAGGTACTTTTCCGTCTAGCATTTTGATTGGGGCAAAAGCTACTTGTAATTCCTGTGGGAGCAATAATTATTTAAGTATGGAAACCACGGATTTTGATCATGATGGGGACATGGACTTAGTGGCTATCAACCAAAGGGGCTTTTATGTTTTTGAGAATATTTGGAAAGGAAATAGCTTGTTTAGTGTTTCCAATTCAGAGTTCACAGGGAATCAAACTAAAGAAGGAAACACTTTCATCTACGAAGTTGATAGTACTACTGATCTTACGTCAATAAATCTGGAATACCATATATCTGGTGGAGCAACTGGTGTTGCGGCATTGACGGATTTTACCAGTCCAGTAACTTACTCCATTACCTCTGAAGAAGGTGGCTCTCAGGATTGGGTAGTAGACTTGATAAAAATTCCTAGCAGGATAGAACCTGTTTTTGATGTTTCCCAAACAAGAATCGAAGCGCGATGGATCAAAGAAAAATATGCTTCTAAGTATAAAATAGAAATCGAAAATATTACTTCGAGTGGAACGCCCCAGGTAAGTACAATCTCCGCTCCCGATTCAGACACTGTCAGCTATAATTTTTTAGATTTAATTTCACAAATCAACCCAAACACTAACTATAGAATAAGTATCACAGCAATCAATCAATTTGATTCACCATCCAAAGTCTACTCGGAAGAAATTCAAACGCTACCTCAATCACCAACTTCTTTAACATTAGTTGCTGCTTCGGTTACCCGATCTGCATTTGAGGTAACTTGGATAAAAAGAAGTAATGATGCTGCGGATAGAGTTAAAATTTATCAAGGAGAAACCTTAGTGATAGATTCAATTCTCAATGTTTCAATAAACACATTCCTAGCCACTGAGCTCCAACCGGGTACTTATTACACAGTATATGTGTCTTCCGTAAATGGGCAAAACAGGTCATCTGAGGCTATAGATTTGGAAATTGTTACTGGGCCTTTGAGTCCTACTCTAATCGAGATTGCCACCAAAAACATTCTAATTGACTCTGTTTTTATAACTTGGAATCGACCATCAGGCGTTGCAGATGAATTTGAGCTTACCATCACTCCGGCGGGATCGAGTACTGACCCGATTGGGAGCATTGTGGATACTTCTTACTATTACACAGGATTCAGTTTAGGGAAAATCCATAAAGTAAAGGTGAGAGCTCGGAATATCTCAAACCCAGCATTATCAAATGATATCTACTCAGAATTTAGCAATGAAGTTGAATTTTTAACAAGACCCTTAGCACCTACTCTTTCGGTATTTGGAGCATCCGATATTACCAATAGTTCGTTCGTGGTTAGTTGGAATCCAGTCGAAAGTGCTACATTTTATGGTGTTGAAGTTTCCTCTGATGGTTTTCAAACTATAGATGCTACAGTAATTAATATTGCTGCGACTAATGCACTAGTAACAGGCTTAGCTGGGGGAAAAAATTATTCCTATAGAGTACAGGCATTCAATGCCTCCGGCTCATCTAGATATTCGTCTACAAGCAGTGTATTAACTGCACCCTCCAATCCTGTCATGGGTGAAGTCTTCGAAATAACCAGTAATACAGCCAAAGCAAATTGGGGAGTAGTTACAGGCGCAAACGGTTATTTGATTGATGTTTCGAACACAGATTTTATCACTTATGTCTCTGGTTTTAATCAGCGAAATACGGTATCAACTGAGACTTCCATCGCAGGTCTCCAACCGGGAACTGAGTATAAAATTAGAACCAAAGCCTATAATGGCTCTGCAACTTCGAGCTACTCAGACACCTTAACCTTCATTACCATCCCTTCTCTTCCTTTCAACCTAGCCACCAGCAACATCACCCTACAAAGTGCTCGCTGTAGCTGGAACAACCCAGGTGGAGTAGATTCTTACGATTTTCAGCTTTCCAGCACGCAAACATTTTCTGATACCCTTTTTCAATCAAGCACCTCCTCCACCAACATTGATCTGACGGGCCTTACCCAGCGTACAGTTTACTATTTCCGTGTGAGGGCCAATAATGCAAGTGGGAGTTCCGCATTTGAATCTTCGAATTTCGAAACAGATGGAGAAGAAAACATTGCTCCAACAGGGATCAATCTTTCTAATCGCTCGATAGATGAAAATATTGCGACAGGTACCTTCGTAGGAAAACTTACGACCACAGATGCCAATACCGTCGAATCTTTCACCTACACGTTTGTGGGCACAGGCAATGACAACAGTTCATTCTCAATAAAAGAAGATTCACTTTTCACAAGCGGATCTTTCAACTTTGAGACGAAGAGCACTTATCAGATCGAAATTCGCACGACTGATAGCGGTGGACTGACCTATATAGGAAGCCTTGAGATCACGATTAGAGATATAAACGATGCCCCAACCAACCTTTCCCTTTCCAATAATGAAACGGTGGCTTATAGTGCTATTGGTACGACCATCGGCACCTTAAGTGCTTCGGATGAGGATGCTGGAGACTCCCAAACCTATAGCATTGATACTGGTGGGGATGCTTTTGAAATAGATGGTAACACCTTAAAGAATAGTGTAATCTTCACCAATGAAGAAGACTCAACTGTCACTTTGACCTTAAGGGCTACAGATTCCAAAGGAGCCTTTACGACAGCTTCCCAAGAGATATTGATTCAGAAATTTATAGATCTTGAACTTCCAGTCATCAGTAGCTTATCTGATCCTAAAGACTTTGCAATTGGATCGGCGCCTATTACCCTCTCAGTAGAAGTAAGCGACTTTAGAATAAGTACGGTGATCTTTAAGACGCGAGCACTTACCGCTGAAGATTTTGAAACAACAGATGTCTCGACACAAACTAGTCCTTATACCATCACTATCAGTGAGGGCGATTTCGACGGGGTAGGTATGGAGTTTTATGTGACAGCCACAGATGCTTCTGGCAATATCGCGGAAAGCGAAAAGCGAAAAATATCCCTTTCTTTTTCAGAAGCGTCTAGTCCAGCCATTGAGTCTATTACCCGCTTTGGCGGAAAAGTCGAAGACTATGAAATCATCTCCATTCCATTTGTTTTTGAAGGTACTGGCAACCGCGTTCAGGAAATCTTCAATGAATACAATGGTGGAATTCCTGATAAAACAATCTGGAGACTTATAAAATATAATCCATCTGCAACACCTGACGTTAGCGGGCTTGAAGATTTAGTAGCTTCATCGCCTGTCAAAATTGGAGAGGGGTATTTTTTCAATGCGAAAGAGGCTGCTGAGGTCAAAATTGGATCAGCCCAAGTCAATACGACTGATCCTCAGGAAATAGTGCTTAGACCAGGGTGGAATCTAATTGGTAATCCATATGCAGTAGATATTAACTGGAGTGCAGTTTTGACAAGAAATGGGATTCCAGAGGTGGGACCACTTAGGGTGCTTGATCCCAATGATCCTGCAAGATGGCCGGAGAGTACTCAACTAGAGAAATTCAAAGGTGCTTTCGTAAACCTAATGTCTGAGAGCAATAAAACCATCACGATCACCTATGCAGACAAGACGCCTACAGGTGGTCGTACCAGCACTATCGAGCGACCAGACTATGATTGGTATCTGCCGCTAACGCTAGAGCAGGGTGACAATCAAGGAAGCGGATCTATTGGTATGCATCAGCAAGCAAAAGTGGGTGTGGATCAATTTGATGCACTCACACTGCCACGCTGGCTTAGATACCTCGAGATTACTTTCGATCATCCAGAATATGCCTTCAGTAGCTTCAGTAAGGACATTGTATCCGTGGCTGATAGCTATAGTTGGGAATTTGAGGTTAGATCAGATCAAGCTGGCCTTTCCAAGCTCCACTGGGGTGATGCTTTTGGAAATATTTCTAACCTAAAACTTCTAGATGTCGCTGAGGATAGAATCATCGATATGCTCAGTCAACCTGGCTATGCTTTTGATCTGCAGGGTAAGAAGTCTTTCAAAATATTCTTTAGCCAGGACCCTGATGACCTGTTTACTTCTGAGCGCATCAGTATTGGAGATGCCTATCCAAATCCATTCGAAAAGCAGGTAAACATACCAATCTCACTCCCAGAGCATGATGAGGATTTCAATGTGAAACTTGAGGTGATTGATTTGACAGGAAGGGTGTTTTGGAAAGTGGAAGACCAGATGCCTTCAGGCCTTTATGAGTTTACCATGGAGCGTCCAGCAGCTATGACTTCAGGACTTTATCTCTATAGGCTTACAGTACTATCAAAAGGAGTCGAACTAGAATTCACCAAAAAATTTGTAGTAGAATGAAAAACGTATTCATCACACTTTCGCTCATGCTGATCAGTATGCTCGCGCATAGTCAGCTTGTAAGTGATCAGACAAATGCGATCGGTCTGGATTTTACAAAAGAGACCAATCCTAAGTTGGTAGAAATGCCAACGATAGAATGGGTGTTTCCATCATCAGCGTATACCAACTCACAAGACAAGCGGATTGATTTTAAAGCAAATATTACTTCTAAGTCTGAGATTAAATCAATCAAGATCAATCTGAGCAAATCAGCGGATGGTGATCTACTTGGATCAAAAAATGTTCCTGTTGCCCCGAACTCATTGGAGTTTAAGCTGGACCAGTCTATTACCTTATTCGATGGTGAAAATATAGTGAGTCTTGTGGTTGAGAATGCGGACGGGGGCATAGTCTCTGCTGATCGAAATATTTTAATTGGTTTAGATGCTATTTCTAAAGCCGTTGATATTAACCGCAAGGATTATGCTTTACTCATCGGAACAGACAAGTATGACAACTGGAGCGATCTGGTCAATCCCATCTACGATACCGAAACCATCGAGAAGGAGCTAAGAGATATTTATGGATTTGAAACGGAGCGTTTGGAAAATCCAGAACAAGAGGAACTCTTGATTAAAATCAAAGAGTATGCAACCAAAAAGTATAAACCACAGGATCAATTAATCATCTTCATAGCTGGTCACGGACAGTTCGATGAGACATTTGGAGAAGGTTATCTGGTGACCAGGGGCAGTTTGTCCAATGATGCTGCCAAGACTTCCTACGTAGCCCACAGTATTCTTAGAAATATCATCAACAACATTCCATGCGAGCATATTCTGTTGGTAATGGATGTATGTTTCAGTGGGACATTTGATCCGGTGATAGCGAGTAGTAGAGGAGAAGACATCTATGAGAATATAGCCGATAGTGAACTCCTTGTGAGGAAGCTCTCTAAGAAAACCCGCCGATACTTGACTTCCGGAGGAAAGGAATATGTTTCTGACGGTGTACCAGGCAAGCATTCGCCGTTTGCTCAGAAGTTTCTGGAAGTACTGCGAACACGAGGAGGGGAAGACAGAATAGTCACCTTGACAGAAATCTATCCGTACATGCAGCGATTGAAGACCCTTCCAAGAACGGGAGAGTTTGGTTCCAATGAGAAGGATAGTGACTTTGTTTTTGTGGCCAAATAGATCTCTAAAAACAGTCGTGATGAATCGAATCATCGCCAAATGATTGATGACCGGCTAGCGGCATTCGAAAGAATGCCGTTTTTTTTAGTCCTACTTTGTCAAGTTTACACGAACCATAAAAGCCTGTCAGATTGAGCGTGCCAAAACCTCCTCTGAACATACATTTCGAGAATCTCTATCTCACTTCCAACTTAAGTTGACAAAGTAGGATTAGTTGTTTGGCTTTACTGTCTTTCTTTTTTCTGCAAGGAAGATCCCGAAGATAATGACCCCCGCACCTAAGAACTGAGAAAGCGAAAGCTGCTCATCGAGAAAAAGGTATGCCAAGCCAATGGTGCTAATCGGCCCAAGGCTTCCGAAAATGGAGAAGTCATTGGCACCAAGATTACGAATGGCATAACTCACTAAAAAAGAAGGAATGACCGTAGCAAAAACGGCCATGGCCAGCCCAAGCCAATACACTTCCTGTGGGTAGTCCAGTATGCCTGTTGGCTGTTTGATTGCATAATGAATAATGACGGCAGTGCAAGAAACCACCATAGCATAAGCTGTGAACAGCGTAGCCCCAAACTTTGGAATGAGCCATCCAGACCCCACCAAATAGGCTGCATAGGTAAGCGCGCTCATTAAGATAAGAGAAGCACCAAGCGTCACGTTTCCTTCAGGGTTCAAATTGATCTCGGAGTAGAAGATGACTATTACGCCCAAGTAAGTAATGACCACTCCCAATGCTTGCGCCTTAGTGATTTTCTTTTTTAGAAACACAAATGAGATCAATAGCACCAGCGTAGGATAGATAAACAAGATCAATCGCTCCAGTCCGGCTTTGATGTACTGGAGACCAAGAAAATCAAAGTAGCTCGATAGGTAATAACCCACCAGCCCCAATAGGATCAGGGCGATATAGTCTTTGCGAACAGGATGCGTTTTGGGCTTGTGAAGCCCAATAATGACCAGATAAAAAGGCAAGGCAAAGAGCATCCTGAAAAGCAACAGCGAAACGGTATCCACCCCAAAGGTGTAGCCAATCTTGACCATGACTGCCTTACTCGAAAAAAGCAGTATGCCTGTGATGGCGTAAATGACCCCTAGTGTTTTCGTATTATTCATCTGCCGGCAATATTACTATGCTGCGTCAATATGAATTAGAGAATGCCCTTATTACTTTATCGGAAAATGGATCTCAGTGATCAACTCATTTGGTGCTACTTCCATTGGACTATTCATATAAACTTCGTAAGGATCAACCGCCTTATTAAGCTTAAACTCTTTGCCACGCTGCATGGTATACAGTGTGCTCCATGCATTGCCCAAGTGATGATAGGGTCCAGTATGTTTTATCGTATGCACTTTGGTAGTAGGGATTTCTCTAGAGATCATTCCTTCTGGGAGCGAATCTGGAATACTTTCCACTTGAACACCTGAAGTATAGGTAGCCAAGCCTTTTACCACTTCCCATTTGTGATACTGAGTAAATGCTAACCCTGGCTCGATCTTATTATCTGATAAAAAGGAAATGATCCGTGGAAAATCTTCTGACATGGATTTCCCCATCTCGTCAAAGGACTTAGTTGATTTGATGCCAATGAATTGGAATCCTGCCGCATCAGATGATCCTTTGAAATCTAGAGAAGAGTGCGTCTTTCCATCTTCCGCAAAGTCTTTGAGCAAGCGCAAACCCCGTTCATAGTCCATGCCCACAAAGGCTACCATCATCTTCTTCATCCAAAACATAAACCATGGCAAGCTGCTGTCCATGGTCCAAGTCGCTTCAGTTTTACCTCCTTTTTCCTCTAGTTCAAATCCCACTTTAGCGAAGGATTTCCATGGGGTGAGAAAGGTGAGGTCGAAATCAACGGACTTGTTTGTATCCGTAGCTGTAATATGCATGTTTCCTGTGCCGGTACGTTTCCCCTCCCAAGAGTAGGACTACTTATCGTCGGAGACTACCACTTTCGCTTCTGGCTCCATGAGCAGCCATGGAGACCACTTAGTCCATTTGTCTAAATCACTAACAACACTATAGACTTGAGATGCTGGCGCATCTATCAGGATGGTTTTGGCAAGGGCTATTTTAGGCATGAGCGTAGGGTTTAAAAAATGTACGAGTATAAAAAAGTAGAATAAATCTAAAGAGATTTGTTTAAAGTTTGGAGGGAGTGTTGTAGACCTGACTGGGTTATTGCCAATGAGTTTAACTGCATGAAGAACTTACCTTTTACTCTTCATAAGCTACAGGAAGAACCCACCCCTAGCCGGGCGCCCCTTAATCCCCTCTCAAGAGGAGAAATAGTTCAATGTCACTTTTAACTCCCCTCTTGGGAGCGGTTCGGCGTTCCGAGGCAGGGGGTGGGTTTATATTCCAAAATAAGTAGAGCATATAACTCTAAAATGAACTCACACCTATTTATTCCCCTATCATTTCAAATTCTATCCCAAGAAACACTCCTCGATAGAAATTCTTAACCTTTGTAACTAAGCAACATCAGTTATAATAAGCTAAAAGTAAATCCCGCCGCGTAGGTCGTGCCGCGCATACTTGACAGGTATTAATAAAATTATAAAACGTTATTTTTGACCAATGCAGCCTGAGAGATTCTATCATGTATATAACCATGCGAATGGTGAGGAAAACCTCTTCCGTCAAGAAGAGAATTATCACTACTTCTTAAAACTCTGGACCAAGTACATCGAACCGATTGCAGATACTTTTGCTTATTGTCTGATGCCGAATCATTTTCATTCGCTGATTAGGATCAAGTCCCGAATAGACCTGACAGGTTTTCAAAACCGCGCCGCGTAGGCCTGTCAGGTCTACAAAGCGGAGAAGACATAGGTCTCCAAGACCTGTCAGGTTTGCGGGGGAATGTATTTATTTCCAAGACCTTCAGTAATTTCTTCAATGCCTATGCCAAGGCTTATAACAAAATGTATGATCGTAGAGGATCACTTTTCAATAGACCATTTAAGTCGAAGGAAATAGATAACGATGCTTACCTAACGGCTGTCATTACTTATATCCATCGCAATCCCGTACATCATGGATTTTGTGATTCAATAGAGGAATGGCCTTTTAGCTCTTACCAAACTTATTTTTTAAATAAAGAGACAAAACTAAAAAGGGATGAGGTGATAAACTGGTTCGGTGGAAAACAGCAGATACAGCAATCACACAGATTGGAAGCTTCGATTCCTGATACTTCATTATTTATTGACTTTTGATTGAAATCTCAAATCGACCTGACAGGCCTGCGCGGCTATGTCTGCGCGACCCGGCCTGCGCGGCTCGGTCTAATATAATCAGCCGATACTATCCTTCACCCTTCACAAAAGGAATCACATCGTCATACACATCATTCCATTGGAAAAAGAACTGTGTAATCATCGGGATATGCTTTTTACGTTTATAGTTTCGTTGTTCGGCCGGGGTTTCATTTGCTTGCAGTTTCTTCATCATCGATGTGCTGCCCTGTTTGATCGCAGGAAAAGTGCGACCACCCACCAAGATCATAAAGGGTGTTGTGAGGTTTTCCCGTAGTTGGTAAACGGGCGAATAGGCTTTCCAAGCTGCAGGATCTTCAGAGAACGTATCGAAGAGTCCACGGCTGTATTTGTTGTCATAGTTTTGAAAGTAGGTCACCATATCCAACCCGAAAGCATCAATGAGCAGCGTCTTGCTAACCTCTGATTGATACTTACCGATAGCAACCATTGCCGCAAGGTGACCTCCAGCAGAGTGGCCAGATAGTGTGATCCGACTTGAGTCTCCACCGTAGTGGTGTATGTTTTCTCTTGTCCACGCAAAGGCCTGCTCTGAATCATATACCATGTCTTGGATCATGGCTACTTCTGTCAGGCGATAGTTGATGATTACTGTGACGATTCCCAACTTAGCCATATTGCGACCAAGGAGCCGGTAGGTTTCTTTTTTCCCACTATCCCAGCTTCCTCCATGGATGAAAATAAGCACTGGCTTTAGGCCGTCAGTCTTTTTTGGATAGTATACATCTAGCTGATGCCATGTTTTGGCCACAGAGTCTAGAGAAGTGTATTGAATGTCTTTGCAGAGATTAGGTCGCTCGGCTAGGGCCGAAAAGTGAAAGCTGCAGGTGATCAGAAAAATAAAAAAGTGTTTCAAGTAGTATCAGATTAACGTATGATTCTTCAAACGAGTAAGCGTTCAGCGGGGCATTTTGTTTGGACTCTTGGCGGGTTCATTATTGGTAAAGGTATGGTTATTCGTGTAATCGAAATGGGCTAAAATAATGAAACCCTATTCATGACTGAATAGGGTCTTTAATCAGGGTAAGCAATACAATGCGTGACCATCAAGCCTCTGGAATTACTTCTGGGGCAATATTGCCATTGGTAATCTTCTCAAACTTGAGGCTTTGCGTAAGCGCTTTCAGACGCTGACCGGGACGAAACCTGATTACAGCTTTTCGAATGTTAGCAGCTGTAAATCCGGCCTTATCATCGGCACCATCACTAGAGAGGGTGAGGTACAAAGTACCCAAATCACTCAGGCGAACCTGGCGCCCGTGGATGAGCTGTAGCTCAATCACCTCTATGAGGGTGGCTAGCGTACCTACCACGGTACCGTAGTTAAGGTTGGAAACTTTACTGATCAACTGTGCGAGCTCTGTAAAGGTGGTATCGTCACCGTTTATGATACTGGCATAGTACTTATTTGGAAGGGCCAAATCCCTGGGATTCGGGCGCTCCACTACTTTGTAATTAACAGACATTGTTATAGTGTTTAAAATGTGAAAAAAGAATGAAAGAATCCGTTAAGAGCGCTCTGTGGGGATGTGAATTGTAATAGACAAAGAATGTGCCATAATTGTGCGTTGTGTGAAAAAAGTAAAAATTTATTTGATTTTTTATGACTTAGTCCAAACATACGTTTCCACGGGCTCACACATACGGTTGCGTCGGTCTGTACATACGGTTGTATGGGGGGTCTACATACGGTTCCGTGACCTTGCGCATACGTACACATGAGGTGATACATACGGTTGTTTGGGGTGGTTGAAATAACACCCTTTTACTTTCTAAATTGAGTGCTATTGTGATAGGTCAAAAACTCGGGATCAGGTAAAAACTTTGAAGGTAGGATGATTTCCTGACCTTCATAAGCTAGAAAGTAATTCTTTTTGGACTCGCTTTTTATCCTCTTTAATTCTGGGGAAATCAAAACCCTATATTCTGGACTAATTGATATCAAGCCAAGCTCAAAAGCCTTATCATGAAGCCCATTCATAGCCAGTCCATTTCTCGGATTTAATCTATTTTTCTCATCAATACTCCATGGTACGATATGTCCAGCAATTAATAGCTCTGGTAGGTTAATTCCTGTAATACAGCAAGTGTTATTATAGGAGGCAAGAATGGCCTTTCTGAAAAAGGATTGGTTGATTCTTGTTCTGACCAACCTTTCTTTTTCTTGACCTTCTGTTTCCGGAATATCTAGTTCGAAATTAGAGACAGGCTTTATGTTTCCTTTCCATTTATCCAATAGCAACTCACTTTCAAAGGCCGCCTGATCCCAGTTGCTATAAAATTCAGTCCAAATTAATTTATCCAGCTTACTTGTATGATCAGCTCCTTTAATGCCTCTGGCCTTAAGGCTGGGATCTAAACTAGCAAAATTCACCAGTTTATATGCAATGGCGTTTGAAGTTCTTCCAAGCAAACTTGCTAAGTCTACAATGTCTGGATTTCCTTTGTGCATTTTGCCAAAGGGTAATTTGCAGTAGAGGTTGATAGTTAGGATAAGCTCCTCTCGCGTCCAAAGTTGTTCGCCTTTTTTCATTTGTAATTAATCAACTAGAAATAGTATTAATCCTTTCAAAAGTTAATTCGGGTAGCACAACTTTCACATCTTCGTCCGAACCCTCACCTTTCCAATAAACAATAAAATCAATTTTGGCATTAACTGGTTTGAATCCTTTTTTTGAGCGCAAGGTCAAGAAATTGTGATATCCTGCCGAAAATTTCAGTATTAAATCGCCATTCATATTTGAACACCCTTCCTCTGATAAAATTAGATCGTCTCCACATAAAAGTCCGTTTATTCTGTGTTGAACAAAATTGAAATAGCCCAACTGCACATCTCGAAGTGTTAATTGCTGTGTTAGTTCTGTTAGTGGGGAATAGATATTAACATTATTGATTCTCTCTATTTCAGTACTATTGATGTGGTCCAAACAACTTCCATTGAGGTGGATCGAAAGAGTATTCTTTGCCCTGGTCATACCGACATATAGTTGCCGCTTGAGCTCATCAGAATCGGGCTTGAAATTCTCTAGCATTATAAAGACATTGTCAAATTCACGCCCTTTTGATTTGTGAATGGTTGAGACGAAAATTACTTCACTATTATGGGAGTAGAAGTCTTCAAGTTTCGACTCTCGAAGGAAAATTTCAAAATCTGACTTGTATTTCTTTTTTGGATTGGTTGCCTCAAAATCCTTGATGATATTTTTTGATATTTCAAATTTTGAGCTGCTTTGATAAATATTGCGCAGTTCTCTTTTAGCGTCTTCCCAGATGTCATCACTTATTATATAAACACCATCATCCAAGTTTAACTGACTCAGGAAAAAACGGACCTCTAACAGATTATACAAATTAAATCCGTCATTGGTCTGGATTAGCTTTGCTAGCTGCTTCTTTTTCAACAGAAGTGCAGTAATCAACAAAGCTTCTTCATTGGTTTTTGTCAGAATGCAAGTGGTGCCCTTTAGCCCTGTATTGATGACTTCATGTACCAAAGCGCTGATCAGATTATTACTTTGATATCGAATCAGCTTAATGAGACCATTGTCTAATTGGTTAGCTCGTATGGGTAGGTCTTTAAGACGCTGATTAATTCCTTTTGCAAATTGATTGGTAAAATCTACTAGGTTGTTTTTACTCCTATAGTTTTCAACCAACTCATATTTAACAGCGTTATTTTCATTAATGAATCGCTCCAAGTATTTGGAACTCGAACCCCTGAATTCATAAATATTTTGATCATCATCACCTACTGCAATTACTCTTAATTCCTCGTTTTGACTCATAAGAGCATTTATCAAATCAAATTCATCCGCATTCATATCCTGCGCTTCGTCTATTACCAAAACAGTTTTAGTAATTTGACTTGGCTCTACATCTCCTTTCCGAATTTTGCTGATGGTAATTTTTAGTATGTCGTCTGATTGATCGATATTCCCAATCTTCCCTAATAAATCAAAGCAGTATGAGTGGAATGTTTTAATTTGAATGAATTGTGCTGCATTTCCAATTAGTTGGACGAGTCGCTTTTTGAACTCCGTGGCAGCCGCTCTTGAGAATGTGAGCATCAATAATTGTTCGTGCTTTACATCCTCCATTAATAACAAAGAGGCTAATTTATGGACTAGAACTTTTGTTTTACCACTACCTGGACCGGCCGCTACTACTATGTGTTTTGATTGATTATCGTTGATTATTTTTAGTTGTGTGGGTGATAGCTCCCCAAATAGTTGTCTGAATTTAGTAGGCGTTAAATTTCTATTTATTTCGTTCTGCCTACTTCCTTTAAAATATTTAGCTAGGAAGGAGACATTGTTTAATTGAAAATAGTCTTCAACAAACTGCAGTGCTTCTTGGTAGTCGCTGATCATTTTCTTGGCATATTCACCAACAATATGAATTTGCTGCACTTTGTTTTCATAGAACTGGTTCAACTTTTCATAGTCGTCCAGCTTATATCTCTTTTTATTATCCTCTTCAACCCGCTCGACTGTCAGTCGATTGTAAACGACCAAGAATCCACCTTCAATTTTTATCGCATCGATTCTAGACAAGTAGAAAAGAGTATCTTCAATATCATCTATTGTGATGTCAAGCTTAAAAAAAGACTGGCTATTTTGGTAAGCATCTTTTAGTTCATGGACGGAAAATTCTATAAGAATCTCTTCCTTTTTCTCATTTTCTGGATTTTGGGTGCTTTTATGATGAAGAAATTCAATTAGGTAGTGAGCTAATTCATGTCGCTTCTTCAATCTGTCCTCAAGAGTTTCCATTGACTCTGTACACATCACAACTAAATGACTATTTGAATAATCTTGCTGTCGTTTGATCCAATGCTTAATTGCCCAAAAGTTGACTATTGTCTTGATTTTATTTGGAGAAACATCTTCGCATCCATTCTTTTCAGCTTCTTCATTGAGTCCTTTTAAATGAAAGTTTTTCTCCTTTTCTTCAAAAACAGTCAAAAGAAACTTCTCGATTCTGGCGTAACACTGAACGATAGTAAGCGAGCGGTTTTTATTTTCTCCCTTCTTAATAAAAGCTGTTAAATCCTTTGCATCAGCAAGTATTTTTTCCTCTCGCAGCAAGTTTACAATGTTGATCACCTCCTCTTTTACAATCCCGAGATGATCAGAGATGTAATCAATTCGCGACTCAGCTACTTCGTCATTAGATTGCTTTCTGCTTTTGCTTGAAAAAAGCTTTTTAATAATTCTGACTCCTTTTTCCTTTTGTTTTTCAGCGAATTTCTCTGAGGTTTTGATTTTGTCTATTGCTTCTTGAGCGTTTTTAGAAAGAATACTGTTTGCGAATATGCGTGGCATATTTTGTCCGCGTTTTAGATAACCTGCATCTTCCAACGCCGCAATGGCAGTAGTTACCCTAGTTTCTATCTCAATGATATTATCATCCCATCCTGCTTTTCGTGCAATTTCTAAGGCGGAGTTCGAAGCTGTGGAACGGAAGCGAGTGATGTCTTTTATGGCTTTCCAAACCTGCTGAATTTCCTTAATACTTAGTTTGTTTTGATTTAGAAGAATGAAATGTTTGTCAAGATCTTCTTCGTTGAATAGTACGTAACAATCAGCTGTGATACTTTCATCGCGTCCTGCCCTTCCAGCTTCTTGAATGTAGTTTTCCAATGAATCTGAAATCTCATAATGAATGACCATTCCTACATCTTTCTTGTCAACCCCCATTCCAAAGGCGGAGGTTGCGACCATTATTTGCACCTCTCCATTAATGAATGAGTCTTGATTGGCAGACTTCTCCTGTTTTTCCATCTTGCCATGATAAGGCTTGGCACTATAGCCATCTTTGGCTAATCTTTCTGCTAATTCGAAAGCCCTGCGTGTTCTAGAGACATAAATGATAGTTGGACATTGTTTTTCATCTATTAAATCTCTTGCAGCGTTGTATTTCTCTTCGTCTTCATTTTTTTCAAATACCCTGTATTGAAGATTAGTTCGTGAGGCTTTGGAACTGAATACCTCCAGCTCCAAGGAGAGCTTTTCTTTAAAATATTGACTTATATCTTCGATTACTTTCTGTTTCGCGGTTGCTGTAAAGCAGGAGACAGGAATACCATATTCGAGGTTTTTCTGTTCCTGAATCGATTTTATGAAATCCCCTATATACAAATAGTCAACCCTAAAGTCCTGTCCCCATGACGAGAAGCAATGTGCCTCATCAATGACAAATCGCGAAATTTTCCTCCCAAGCAATAGATGTTCGATTGTTTTTGATCTTAAAGATTCAGGTGAGATGTATAGAATGGATGCAGATCCATCTTTTACACGTTCAAAGGATTTGCTTCTTTCAATTGGATCAAGCAACCCATTAATAGTAACCGCATCGGTGATTTCTGCTTTTTCCAAATTATCAACCTGATCTTTCATCAGAGATTGCAAAGGTGATATCACAACTGTCAAGCCCCTCGAATTATAGCCACTCATTAATGCAGGTACCTGAAATGTGATGGACTTTCCTCCACCTGTTGGGAAAACTGCAAGTATTGACTTGTTATCAATTGCAGCTTTGACGGCTCTTTCCTGCAAGGGTTCATCTCCATATTTTCTATATGAGCTGAATCCGAAGAATTTTTTTAACCCTGCATGTATATCCAATGCCTGATTGCAATAATCACAACCATTTAGGCAGGGTTTGCTTCTTAAAAGGAACATTATCCTTTCAACATCAGGATAATTTTTTAATACCCATGGAGGAGTAATCGAATATCGATTTTGTGCATTAATAAGGGATAGTGCATATGCTAATTCAATAGGGAAGTCGCTAATCATTTTCACGAAATTTGCCTGACTGCAAACTCTAGACTGAAAATGTTCGAGAATTATACTCTTTAAGTCAATTTCAATGGTATTGTATCCTGCAAATTCAAAAAAGGAAGTAAACTCCTTTTTATCATAAAGCAATAGGAAGAGAATCTGCTTGAATGAAGGTGCTAGGTTTTGAAATGAAGCAACTTCATCAAAAAAGAGATCCTTGGCTTTTATTGAATCGTTTAGAGGGTTATTATTTTCTTCAACTTGTAACTTATCGTCTTTGAGTAGGGCATGGTAAGGTGTTGAAGGGAAGAGTAATGGTGATAGGTATAGTGTATCAATAGTCTTAAACTCATCCAAAATTTCGCTGGGGAGGACATTACGTAGGTATTTAATATCATGATTTAAAATGTTATGTCCACAAATGAATTTTGTGCCTTTCAAAAAAATACTAAATTCTTTGATTGAATTTGAGTGGAATAAACTTCCGTTTTCTTTGTGCCCTCCAATATCAAGTATTTGACTGCTTTTTTGATCAATCTCAGTGTCGATGAATGCTATACGGCTCATTTATAAACATTCTTTTTATGCCATTCCAAATTTTCAAGATTTGGCCAATAATTTTGATTCTTTGGTAAGCTGATTTTCTTGCCTCTGAACCGCCTAATTGAATAATCTCCATTCTCTAAAAAGTGATCAGATATGTTTACCATATAATCATTTGAGATGGTAATTAAACCTCTGTCAAAAGCACGATGAAGATTGGGACAGAGTGCTATCCCATTCGACACGGTATCATCATAACTTTCACTAAATGGAACAATGTGGCATGCATCAATCATGGAAATGTTATAGGCAGTATCAATCTGCATTCCCGAAATACAGCAACGATTGTTATATATTCTCGGAATTTCCCGCTTAAATAGACTTCCTCTTAGAAATATCTCTTCGTCATTCTTTTCATCGATCAAATGCTTGATTGATGCCTTATATTCCGCTGGAGGCTCATTTACAATTTGGTCGTTTATCCCTGATAGAATCCCACTTGCACCGCCTGAACCGTCTTCAAAATTTCCACGCTTATCTGGGAAATATTCATCCAACAAAAACTGGCTCAGAGCCATACGATCAGTTTCTGTAATTAATAACTCAAACAGGTCTTCGTCAATTTCGGCGAAATCAACTGCTGAATTTAAACTAGAAAAACTCTTCACTAAGGAACCCATTTTATCAATATCACTAAAACCAGATTTGGGTTTAAGTTTCCAGAAACCCTCACTCTTCATGTAGTAAAACGGGTAAGAAATCCGGCAATCATGGGCGGTTGTGACCAGAGCACTCCAAATGGATTTAAAAAGGGCTACTAGTTCAGGGGTGATGTAGATTCTTCTATCTTTTATTTCGCCTGAGAGGTAAGACTGGATTACCGCAATTAATAGGATAGGTTTATGCGGAGCAATACCGTGGGATCTATCCACTCGTAGCTTCTTGAACTTTTGTAAGTATTTAGCTAGCGCTGTATTCATATTTAGGCTATCTAAATTACTCAGTGTTTACCAAATAACGTTCGATACAACCGAAAATGAATTTACTGTGTAGTGAAAGGAAAATTAAGGAGGTATTAAAGTGCGTTTATTAAGGTTCGGATTAAAAATAGCCTTACTTAAAATATTAGAATAATCCTTTTGGATCTCTAAAACAGTCTTTATTCGTGCCTTTTATTACACTATTTCCTGTCCAGCAATAAGGTTGTTGCAAGTACATTCACTCCCCAGCCTCAGCCTCTTTCGTCAAAGTCTCTTCTTGCTCCTCTTGAAAAAATCTTTTTTGGAAGATCAGGATATAGGTAATGCCCATGAAAATAGACGAATCGGCCACATTGAAGACCGGCCAGAGTGCCATCGCCTATCTGTATTTCTCCAGCATCTGAGTCAATGGTTTTTTCCTTCCTGCTTGGATATCATCAAGTCCCGCTTGGATGTCTTCTTTTTGGAGATCGCTGAGCGTATTCCACCAATCGGACTCTTTCTTTTCCTTGATCTTTTTCACTTCGGCTAATACCGAGGGGTCGGTAAGTTGCGTCAGCCACGCTATCAAGCTGAGTTTTTCTGATTGTATATCCATGAGAAGCTCTTTATTATAAAGCGATTCGCTTCTTAATGTTTTTTTGATAAAGCTTTATTCTTCCAGTTCCCTGAGAGTACTGAAAGGTGTTCTTATGGTATCGCTCGTATTTAGCATTTGATCGATCACAAAGAATTCTATGGCAAAGGTGTCGTTCTTAAGTATCACAGGCCATTGACTTGTCATAATGTAGGTAAGTTCAAACTGATATTTGTTTGTGATCTTAAAGTTAAATGGGCCAGCTGTATATCTTCCTTTATTGCTACTCACTAATGGAATTCTTGTGTTAAGTCTCACACATGTGTTTAGCAGTTTTGTAGCTGAGCGAGCTACACCAATAAAATTGATAATTATGTTTGGGTAATATGGATTTTCCACAATAAAATATTCTTTTCCGCTTTGATATTCATAATAGAAGTATTCACAAGAATTATCTGGTCCAGGCCCAGGCCGAGTGTCTTGGTCAGATAGATATAACGTTTCTCCATTTGGTCTTAGTCTGAAAAATGGAGTTACATATTCTCCTCTATTTGTGACAGAGTCGCCATTAGCATCGATGACATAGTCATATTGATGAAACGGGAATTCTAAATCACTACCCGTAACCGGTAATCCTATATCATATTTATGTTGGATTGACATTGTAAGAATCAGTGAATCAGCACCTCGGTCAGAATCGTGAAAGGATAGATCAATAAACTCTAGTACTATTGGCTCATTAGGTGGTATAGCAACTTCATCCTCACCAAAGCATGATTCAAGAAACAAAAGGATTGAAAAGGAGAAAACGAAAAAAAATATTCTTTTAACTTTCATTATAAGTGTGACTTTGAAACTTACTAAGTTCTAAAATAACTACTCCCCAGCCTCAGCCTCTTTCGGCAAAGTCTCTTCTTGCTCCTCCTGAAAAAATCTTTTTTGGAAGATCAGGATAAAAGTGATCCCCATGAAAATAGACGAGTCGGCCACATTGAAGACTGGCCAGAGCGCCATGTAGTCACCACCGAGGATCGGCACCCAGTCAGCGATACGGCCTTCCCAGATGTCTATGTAAAACATATCAATCACCTGCCCATAAAACCATGGCGAAGGTGCGTTGTAAGGTGCATTGTCGAAAAGTACGCCGTAGAAAATACTATCTACCAAGTTGCCAATGGCACCACCTAAGATCATGGCGATACAGATCAGCAGACCTGTAGAAGCATTCTTTTTATAAAGCATATATAGGTAGTAGCCGATCGCCACCATCGCTACTATCCTGAAGAGCGTCAGTACCAGCTTGCCATTGTCTATAAAGTCCAGCTGCATTCCGAAAGCCATGCCTGGGTTGGTGAGATAATGCAGCTTAAACCATTCACCGAAGATCTTGATCTGCCCACGGATGCCCAGCTCCATATTGAAGTGCACCAAAAGCTTCACAGCCTGATCCAGAAGGATCACCCCTATACTGATCAAATAGAAGATGATCAATGGCTGTCTTTTATGTTCTAATGTTGTCATTCAAAAATATATTATGCTTTCGCAAACCCCAGTTCTAAAAACAAGTTCACCCAATTCCCAATTCTCAATTCCCCACTCTTAATTCTCCATTCTCCACTTTCCATTTTCCATTTTTAATTCTCCATTCTCAATTACTTCACTACTTCCAACGCCACAGTAATCAAAAGTCCATCTATATCCAGCTCCGTACCACTCACACCTTCTGAATACTCCAAGGCAATCGCTTGAGTTTCTTTTTGGATATAAGCTTTATAAGCATCAATGGCTGATTTCAGCAATTCGTCTTTCGTGCTGAACGTTACTTTGATTTTGTCCTGTACTTCTAGGCCTTGATCTTTTCGTAGGTTTTGCAGTCTGTTGACTACATCGCGACTGATTCCTTCTTTTCTGAGTTCATCAGTGATGGTAATATCCAGCGCTACCGTCAATCCATTTTCACTAGCTACCAACCAACCTGGGATATCCTCCGAGGTGATCTCCACATCTTCTAGACTCAAAGAGATAGCCGCTCCATCCAATGTCATTGCAAAACTTCCTGATTGCTCGAAAGATTTGATATCCGCTTGATCCATTGCTGTGATCATGCCCGCCAGTTCTTTCATCTTTTGACCATAAGTTTGACCCAGCTTTCGGAAGTTTGGTTTGATTTTCTTCACCAAGATGCCAGAGGCATCATCTATATAAGCCACTTCTTTCACGTTGGTCTCAGAGATTATCAATTCTGAAACTTGCGCGATACGTGTCTTATCTGCCTCACTTAGTACAGGGATCATCACCTTTTGCAAAGGCTGACGAACCTTGATTTTTTCTTTTTTGCGTAAGCTATGCACCAGCGAAGAAGCATTTTGCGCAAGCGTCATACGTTTCTCTAGCTCCGTATCTATCAGCGATGCATCCGACACAGGGAAGTCCGCAAGATGTACAGAGGCACTCTTTTCCTGATTGGTCACGGCATTAAGGTCGCGGTAGAGGCTCTCTGTGTAGAAAGGCGCTATCGGAGCGGCCAGTTTTGCCACGGTCATCAGCGCAGTATAGAGCGTCTGATAAGCGGCTTCTTTGTCTTCGCTGTAGTCTCCCACCCAAAAACGTTTCCTATTGAGTCTCACGTACCAGTTGCTCAGGTCGCTATTTACAAAATCCTGTATCGCTCTGGCAGCTTTGGTAGGCTCATAGTCTGCATAGGCGGCATCCACTTCAGCGATAAGGCTATTGAGTCGGCTCATCACCCAGCGATCGCTTTCGGTTCTTTTTGCCATAGGCATAGCACCTTTCGAAAAGTCGAAACCGTCCAAATTGGCGTAAAGCGCAAAGAATGAATAGGTATTGGCTAGGGTGCCAAAAAATTTCCTTTGAACCTCCTGAACGCCATCCAAATCAAATTTCAAATTGTCCCAAGGGTTGGCATTGGAGATCATGTACCAACGCGTCGCATCAGGACCGTAAGTATCCATGGTCTCGAATGGATTGATGGCATTGCCAAGACGTTTAGACATCTTGTTGCCATTCTTATCCAGCACCAATCCATTAGCAATCACATTTTTGAAAGCCACCCGATCGAAAAGCAAAGTAGAGATCGCATGTAGGGTAAAAAACCATCCACGTGTCTGATCTACGCCCTCTGCGATAAAGTCCGCAGGGTAGTTGTTGTCAAAAATTTCGTTGTTTTCGAATGGATAATGCCACTGTGCGTATGGCATAGCTCCAGAGTCAAACCAAACATCAATAAGGTCTGGCTCGCGGTACATCGCCTGACCAGAGGCGCTTACCAGCACGATATCATCTACATAAGGTCTGTGAAGGTCAAAATCATCCGCCACTTCGTCTTTCATGAAGCCTGCCAAGATGGATTTTTTTACTTCTGACTGTAGTTCGGCGATGCTACCGATACATATTTCTTCTTTGCGATCTGTGCTTACCCAGATAGGGAGGGGAGTACCCCAAAAGCGTGATCGACTTAGGTTCCAATCCACTAAATTTTCTAGCCAGTTGCCAAATCTTCCCGATCCGGTAGCTGCAGGTTTCCAGTTGATCGTTTTGTTGAGCTCCACCAGACGATCCTTCATAGCCGTGGTTTTGATAAACCAAGAGTCTAGCGGATAGTACAATACTGGCTTGTCGGTTCTCCAGCAATGTGGATAGCTGTGCTCGTATTTTTCTACTTTGAAAGCTTTATTGTCTTCCTTAAGCTTGATCGCGATCAGGACATCCGTTGGTTTGAAATCAGCGGCTTCTCTTATTGCATCATCGTAATATTCTTCTTTGACATACTTGCCAGCAAAGTCAGTCACTTCAGCTACAAACTGTCCTTTCTTATTAACCAAAGGCACATCTTGACCTTTTTCGTCTTTGATGAGGATGGCAGGCACGTTGTTTTGCTGTGCTACTCTAAAGTCATCCGCACCAAATACAGATGCTGTATGCACCACGCCTGTACCATCTTCTGTAGAGACAAAATCTCCCGCGATCACACGGAAAGCATTGGCTTCTAGGTCTGGATTGGTCACGTATGGCATCAGCTGCTCATAGCGTATTTCCAATAAGTCTTTTCCTGTGAAACTTCCCGATACTTCAAAAGGGATCAGTTTATCGCCAGCTTTATAATCGCTCAGCGCTACTTCTTTGGCCTTTTCAGAAAAGTATTTTCCTACCAAATCCTTCGCCATCACTACAGTTACCGGCTCGAAAGTGTACTGATTGAAAGTTTTCACTTTCACGTAAGTGATCTTTTCACCTACAGCCAAAGCACAGTTGGACGGCAAGGTCCAAGGTGTAGTGGTCCAAGCGATGATTCTTACATCCTCCTCAGCCGTTTCAAAAAGAAAAGCAGACCGGTCGTCTTTTTTCACTTTGAACTGCGCGACGATAGAAGTGTCTTTTACATCCTTATAAGTACCTGGCTGATTGAGTTCGTGAGAGCTCAAGCCCGTGCCAGCTGCCGGCGAAAATGGCTGAACCGTGTAGCCTTTATATATAAGTCCCTTGTCGTAGAGTTTCTTTAGCAGGTGCCAAAGGGTCTCCATGTATTTTTGATCGAAGGTGATGTACGGATCTTCCAGATCTACCCAGTAGCCCATGCGGCGGGTCACTTCGTCCCACTCACCTTTGAATTTCATGACGGCTTCCTTGCACTTGGCATTGTACTCTGCCACAGAGATCACTGTGCCGATATCGTCCTTCTTGATGCCGAGTTCTTTTTCTACCTGAAGCTCTACCGGCAGGCCGTGCGTATCCCAACCGCCTTTTCGTTTTACCTGAAACCCTTTTTGCGTTTTGAAACGGCAGAAGATATCCTTCACCGTACGTGCCATCACATGGTGGATACCAGGCGTACCATTTGCTGAGGGAGGGCCCTCATAAAAAGTAAAAGAAGGAGCACCTTCTCTTTCGCTAATAGACTTCTCGAAAATATTTTCAGATTCCCAATACTTAAGGACTTTGTCCGCTATTTCAGGATAATTGACCTGTTTGTACTCTTGATATTTAGCCACCTTATGCCTTTGATTATTTTGATTCGTTACTTTCTTCTTCTTCCTCATCATAGTCTGCTTTCGCAAAATCATCGATGTAAGGGTGATCCTCGTTGTTCCTTTTTCCGCTATCAAACTGCAAAAGCAGCGCAGGAAGGACGATCAGGTTTGTCAGCATTGCAAACAGCAAAGTGATAGAAGTAAGTTTCCCCAGCGCCACAGTTCCTCCAAATTCGGATAATGTGAAGATCACAAAACCGCAGAATAGAATGATAGAAGTATAGATCATACTCGCTCCAGTCTCGCGTAAGCTTCTACTCACAGCTATCGGCACGAAGTTGTTGTGCAGGGCAAGTTCTTGACGGTATTTCGCCAAAAAGTGAATGGAGTCATCTACCGAAATACCAAAAGCGATACTGAAAATAAGCGCCGTACTTGGCTTCAATGGGATCCCAAAGTATCCCATGATCGCTCCTGTAAGTAGTAGCGGGATCATATTAGGGATCATGGAGATGATGATCATCTTCACATTCTTGAAAAGCAGACCCATAATGATGGCAATGATGAAAAAGGCGAAGATCATGGAGGTGATCAAATTGTCGATCAGGTATTTATTGCCTTTGATAAACAAAGGCACCGTTCCAGTCACACGCACTTCCATCTTCGTATCTGCGAAGACCTCTTTTATTTTAGGTTCAATGATATTGGTAACCAAGTCATCCATCCGGTTGGACCCAATGTCTGGCATCTTCAGAGAGATGCGGATAAACTGACCAGTGCTATCCACAAAAGATTTTGATATTCCGGCTTCATCACTTTCTTCTTTGAGGTAACTCAAAATGAAAGCACTCTCACGATTGTTCGGGATAGAGTAAAAATTTGGGTCTTGGTTGTAAAAAGCCTGACGGGAGGCTTTGATAAAACTCACAACCGAAACTGGCTGAGAGATACCTTCCAATGAATCAAGGAACATTTCGAATTCATTGATTTTACGGAGGTTAGAAAGCTTTTGCACACCTTTCTTATTGCCCGTATCCACGATGATCTCTAGTGGCATCACGCCACTAAAGTTCTCCTCGAAGAAATGGAGTTGCTTCGCCAATGGGCTATCCTCAGGCAAGTCATCTACCATAAATGACTCTGATCTCAGCTGCAGTACTCCGTAGATACATACTCCTATGATAGCTCCCGTAGTGATGAAGATCAGCGGTCTATATTTATGGACAAGGACATCTAGTCCGACCAAAGCACCGTTCAGCATTTTGAAATCCAAATGCTTGAGGTGGCGATCGGAAGGCGGTTTGAAAAAAGAGAAAACCGAAGGAATCAAAATCGTGCTCACCACAAACGTGCACATAATGTTGATACCAGCCACAATACCAAACTCTACCAAGATTGGAATGCCTGTGGAAACCAACACAAAGAAACCTACCGCTGTGGTGAAGTTGGTGATGAAAGTGACGATACCAATGTTCTTAATGATCTTGGCCAGTGCCTTATATTGATCGCCATGCTTAGAATATTCATGGTGATATTTATTGAGCATGTAGACGCTATTTGGTATCCCAATTACCACGATGATGGAAGGAATCAAACCTGTAAGAAGCGTTATTTTATATTCAAAAAGAGAGACAGTACCCAAGACCCAAATGACGATCACTCCGATGATGATCAGTGGGAATACAACTGCTTTAAGCGAACGGAAAAACCCAAAAAGAATTAGTCCAGTGACGATCACTGAGTAAATCAAGAATGTGTTGAGCTCTTCTTTTATTTTGAGCGTGTTCACCGAGCGGACGTAAGGCAGGCCCGCGTAGTTTACTTTGATGCCAGTTGCTTCCTGAAACAAGTCACCTGCAACTACGATATCAGCTACCATCGTGTGACGATATTCTGAATTCAAAGCTTCTTTTTCTACAGTGACAAGAATTAGTGTAGCGCCATTCTCAGCATTGATTAGCTGGCCAGAGTAAAACTGTAACGTTCTGGCAAAAGCCAACATACTGTCGAGCTTGACTTGGTCATCAGGTATTTCTGGGAAAACTGGTACCAACTCGAAGCGTTTCTCCTCATTGTTTTTTTCCAGCATCTTCAGGTTTGGAAGCCCGAGGACATCTTTCACACCTTTGATACTACCTAGCTCAGTAGTGAGGTATTTTAGTTTGCGGAAGTTGTCAGATTCGTAGAGCGCACTGTCCTTAAATCCCAGCGCCAAGATGTTACCATCCTCACCGAAGGTGTTTTTAAACTCTTGAAAGTAGACTTGATCAGGGTCGTTTTCTGGCACTACATTGGCCATGTTGTAGGACCATTGGATAAACTGCGCCTGGTAGGCCATGAAGATTGTGATCACTCCGATGATGGTCATCAGGGTGATCCGGTATTTCAGGATGATATCAGCTATTTTGGTCCACATGGAAAACGAAGGGGCAAATGTAACGATTTATTCAGTTCTGTTAACTCAATTAAGTAGTTGATGGAGAGGTCAATTAACCCTTTGAGATTGGAAGCGAGAAACCATAGATGGTCTTGTACAATTTGATCGCATGAGTGTCGGTGAGACTAGATATAAAATCAGTTATGATTAGCAGCAATTGGTAAACAGATTCACTATTATTCTCGATTTTGATTTGATAGTCTTCAGGTAACAAACGGAGGATTGTTTGTTGTTTTGGTGTGAATGCTTCCTTTTTAAAGCATTTGTGATAAGCTGCCAAACAAAAGACTTCCATCAATCGCCCTATGATTTCAAAACCGCCAGCTTCACGTTCTAACACTTGCTTCGATCGATAAATTTTATTCACAGAGAGTAGGGAAATCTGACCCAGGATTTGAGCGGAAGGAATGAGATCTGTCAAAGCCTTATCAAATGTGCCGACGAGCATCTCGTCTTCATTTTGCAAGAACACCTCCACGCTTTCTTTGATCAGCTGACCGATGGCCATTGCGCGTAGCAAGCCTAGTTTTTCATTTTGACCATGGATTTTTTCGAGCTTATCTTCTTTATAATTCACACCGATAATTGATGCCAACAAGTCTTTGGTGGTTTCAAAATCCACCAACCCAAGTCTGGTGCCATCTTCTAGGTCGATTATCCCGTAGCAAATATCATCTGCAGCCTCTACTAAAAAGGCCAGTGGATGACGGTTCCAAGCTTCTTCATTCAGCGAGCCTAGTTTCATTGTCTCAGCGAGGCTTTTGAAATAAGTAAGCTCGCTGCGATACACCCCGTATTTTTTTTGACTCTTTCTGGCTTTATCCACCGGCGCGTAGGACGTCTTAGGATATTTGGTAAATGCTCCCAAGCAGGCATATGTCAGCCGCAGCCCTCCGTTGGTTTCGTCATTGAGGATTCGAAATCCTTGCGCATTGCCCTCAAAAGCGATCAGATCTTTCCATTCCTCCTTGGAGACCATTTCTTCAAAGATTTTGCCTTTTTCATTGTCAACAAAGAAAGACGAAATGGCTGTTTCCCCAGAATGCCCAAAAGGCGGATTGCCTAAGTCATGGGCAAGGCTGGCTGCCGCCACTATGCCTCCAAAGTCATGGAAGGTATAGCCAGCTTCTTTCAAATCAGCGTATTTTTCAATCAAGGCTTCCCCCACAGCTTTACCCAGAGATCGGCCTACGCTGGAAACTTCCAGACTGTGAGTGAGTCGGGTATGCACAAAATCATCTTCTGGCAATGGAAATACTTGCGTTTTGTCCTGAAGCCTGCGGAAAGGATGCGAAAAGATCAATCGATCGTAATCTTGCTCAAACCTGCTGCGTGTTTCTACAGAGAGCTCCGTTTCTGTTTTGTCGCCAAAGCGTCTAGGAGAAAGAAGGTTGATCCAGTTCATTTAAAGGCTTGCTAATGAGCAGGCAAAATAACTGAAAAATAAGGGTTCTTAATAGAAAAAATGATTCTCCGGAAATGCTTAGTCACCGAAACATGAAAACAATACTGCGAACATTTAGGTCAACTGCCGCTTCCAAAGCATACCAAAATTTACTATTTTTCAACTTTAATACACGAATATGGATACTATTGAGCTACGCGAGGAACTCCATCATTTAATAGACCAAGCTGATGATAAGCTTCTGGAGATAATCCTAACAATGATGCTTCCTGAGAAAGCAGGGCAATATGAATTGACCGAATCTCAGAAAGCCATTCTAGACGACCGCTTGAAGGGTCTAAATGAAGAATCAGGTTCCAGCTGGGAAGAGGTGAAGTCAAGAATAAGGACCAAGTTGTGAGTTATAAGTTGATTGTAACTCCTGAGGCGGAGCGCGATCTTGAAGAAATTGTTATTTGGTATGAGGAGCAGAAGTCCGGATTGGGTAGTAGGCTTATTGATTTGGTTGAGTGGAAATTAGCATCCATAACTGCAAACCCACTAAAATATCAGTTAAGATATAAGGAAGTGCGAATGGCATTTATCACTCCATTTCCAATTGGAGTTCACTTTATCACGAAAAAAGAAACTGTTTTTGTAATCGCTGTAATGAGTACACATAAGGATTTACTTATCTAAAGGAGGGACTCACAAAAGCCTAAAATAGGAAACCTAAAATAGGCTTTGCTAAAGTTTTGTATAAAGTCTTATCGGATCTTGCCTCAGCAAATTTGCCAGTGCCTTGTAAAGTGCCTCATTATATGTTTTGAAATCATGTGGCATTTCAAAGAATACCTCTATTGCCACGGCGAAGAATTCAGCATTATTTGTACCTCCATATTTTCGAAATATAGATGCCTCAGCTTTTTCTATTTTTTGGATTTCAAGATCTGCCAATAGTTGCCATTCATTGATTGCATCTTGATTTAGGAAATTGTATTCATCGTTCATCACGATGTTTTCCAGCTGAAGTGCATGGGCCATTTCATGGAGGCCAAGATTTACACCTTCCGAAGTGGCGTATCCTTCTGCGAAATGTTTCCAGGAAAGCACAATTGCTTTGGCACGCGGGTTTACTTCTCCTTTGTGAAAAGCGCGACTTTCTTGACTATAGAATTGGTCGGGAAAGATGATAATATGCTTGAAGTAACTCAGAAAAACATTGGGATATCCAAAAGTTAGCTGAATTGCCGAAGCAGCAATAAGGACTTTCATTTCCTCAGTCACTTCTTCAAAATTCCTTGGTATAAACTCTTTCAGAATTATGAATTTCCGAACGCGATATTCGAAAATTTGCTGAGACTTTGGAGGAAGTAGCAGGTAAAACTGAAAATTTTTGCGAAGGATTTCCCTTTGCAATTCGCTCATTGGTTTAGATAAAAGGAGATATGTTTTGATATCGCCTTTCAGGACATATTTCCTAAAAAATGACCATATCACAATGGCCACAGTCAGACCTACCGTTACCGATATCCCGGAAACCAAAGAATTATAAAGCTTTAAGCAAGTTTTTCATACTTACTTTTTCTTCCAAAGTGCTGATCAGTTCAGTGATCGATACACGCTGCTGCTCCATGCTATCACGCTCACGGATGGTCACCGTATTGTCCTCCAATGTCTGATGATCTACAGTCACACAATATGGCGTACCTATGGCATCTTGTCTTCTGTATCTCTTCCCGATGGCATCTTTTTCGTCATACTGAGAATTGAAGTCCAATTTGATAGCGCTCAAGATTTCATTGGCTTTTTCTGGAAGACCATCTTTTTTCAGCAAAGGCAATACTGCAACTTTTACAGGAGCCAAAGCTGGAGGGATTCTCAAAACCGTTCGCGTGCTACCGTCTTCCAATGTTTCTTCTTTGTAAGAAGCAGACATCACAGCTAGGAACATTCTGTCCAGCCCGATAGATGTTTCCAATACATAAGGAGTATAACTTTCGTTAGTTGCTGTATCAAAATATTTGAGTTTCTTTCCAGAAAACTTCTCATGGGCTCCTAGGTCAAAGTCTGTTCTTGAGTGAATTCCTTCCAGTTCTTTGAATCCCATTGGGAAATTAAATTCTATATCACAAGCTGCATTTGCATAATGCGCAAGGTTGAGGTGGTCGTGGAAACGATAGTTTTCTTCACCCAGACCTAAAGTCTTGTGCCACTTCATACGTTTATTTTTCCAGTAGTCGTACCATTCCATATCGGTACCTGGCTTGATGAAAAATTGCATCTCCATCTGCTCAAATTCCCTCATACGGAATATGAATTGTCTGGCAATGATCTCATTTCGGAAAGCTTTTCCTATTTGAGCAATACCGAAAGGAGGCTTTAGTCGACTCGTTTTTTGTACGTTCAGGAAGTTTACAAATATTCCTTGAGCAGTTTCAGGGCGCAGGTAGATTTTGCCAGACTCATCAGCTAGAGAACCGATTTCCGTGCTAAACATGAGATTGAACTGCCTTACATCAGTCCAGTTTCTTGAGCCAGAGATTGGGTCAGCAATTTCCAAATCAACAATCAACTGCTTTAGCGCGTCAAGATCAGACTTCTCAATCGCAGATTTCATGCGCGTTTCTATCTCTTCTATCTGAGCGGCGTATTTTACTACTCGATCATTGGTAGTGAGGTATTGTTCTTTGTCAAAAGACTCACCAAATCGACCAGCAGCTTTCTCCACTTCCTTATCGATCTTGGCTTGAATCTTAGCCATTTGATCTTCTATCAGCACATCCGCACGATAGCGCTTCTTCGAATCTTTGTTGTCAATCAATGGGTCATTGAAGGCATCCACATGGCCAGAAGCCTTCCAAGTGGTAGGATGCATAAAAATGGCAGCATCGATTCCCACGATGTTGTCATGCATACGCACCATGGATTTCCACCAGTATTCTTTGATGTTATTCTTTAATTCAGAGCCGTATGGGCCATAATCATACGTGGCAGCTAGCCCGTCGTAGATCTCACTTGATGGATATATAAAGCCGTACTCTTTGCAATGTGATGCAATGTTTTTCAGCGTTGTAGATTCTTCAATATTTGCCATAGCGGCAAAGATAAAATTTTGGACATCTTTAGAAGAGCTAATTTTCAATTTGAAAAATGAAATTGTTGTCTGCTTCAGCGAATTCGGTGGTTGCTAATGTTTAACTGCCGACATCTCAAGGGAATCTGACAACCAGATGGCGCGGCATTATCGTATATGATTTACATTCTGATTACACCTATGTTTAAAATCTTTCCTACAGTCATTCTCTCTTTATTGTTCATTTCATGTGGTGTAAGTCAGCGATCCAATCAAGAAACGGAAGTCATAACGCATGAAAAATTCACGGCACTACTGAGTAAGTATGTTGATAAGGATGGACTTGTGAGCTACAAAGGATTTAAAACTGATAGGGAAGCATTGAACTCGTATCTCGATTTACTTCGTTCGACCTCACCCGGATCTAATTGGTCCAAAGAGGAGGAAATTGCCTATTGGATCAATGTTTATAATGCCTTCACCATTGATTTAGTGCTTGATCATTATCCTTTGGAGAGCATCAAGGACATTGGGAGTAGCATACAGATTCCTTTCGTCAATACACCTTGGGATATCAAGTTCATCAAAATCGGTGGAGAAACTTATGATCTTAACAATGTAGAACACGGTATTCTGCGTAAGCAATGGGAAGAACCACGTGTGCATTTTGCACTGAATTGTGCGTCATATTCATGTCCAAGATTGCGCAACGAAGCTTATGAAGCGGGCCAACTATATGATCAATTAGATGATCAAGCTCGCTTATTCATTAACGATGACTTTAGAAATGATATCACTGCAGAAAAGGCGCAGCTTTCAAAGATTTTCGATTGGTTCAGTGGAGACTTTAAAAATGTGATGCCTGTCAAGGATTTTATCAATCAATATGCAGATCAGAAAATCGGGAAGGATACAGAAGTTGATTTCAAAGACTATGATTGGAAGCTGAACGACTCCAAGAAATAGAAAGCCCATCAGACGCTTTGTTCCAATGGGCTTTAGAATTTTTGGAAGTGAAAATTAAACGCTTCTTCTACCTATACTATAATAGGTGAAGCCCAACTCTTCCATTTGACTTAATTCATAGAGGTTTCTTCCGTCAAATATTACTTTGTTCTTCAATGTCGATTCCAATTTATCGAACTCTGGAGTTCTGAATACTGGCCATTCGGTCATGATCATCAAGGCATCAGCATCTACTAAGGCATCATACTCATCATTGGCGAAATAGATTTTGTCGCCGAAGATTTCTTTCACATTGTCCATAGCCTCAGGATCATATGCTTTTACTTTTGCTCCTAGACTCAAGAGCTTTGTGATGTTTTCTAGTGCTGGTGCTTCACGGATATCGTCAGTATATGGTTTGAAAGCCAACCCCCAGATAGCGATGGTCTTACCTTTCAGATCTCCCTTGAAATAATTTTTTAATGGGTCAATCAGTTTTTCTTTCTGAATCTCATTCACTTCCATTACGGCATTCAATATTTTAAAATCATAGTCTGCTTTACTCGCAGACATTGCGAGAGCCTGAACATCTTTCGGAAAACAACTTCCTCCATATCCTATCCCAGCAAACAAGAAGCGCTTACCAATTCTCGTGTCTGTTCCTACACCTTTTCTCACCATATCTACATCTGCTCCAAGTAGTTCGCATAGGTTCGCGATTTCATTCATGAAGGTGATCTTGGTAGCTAAAAATGAGTTTGCGGCATATTTAGTAAGCTCAGCTGATTTCACATCCATAAAAATGATCGGGTTTCCTTGACGAACGAATGGTCCGTAGAGTTTTTCCATCACTTTCTTAGCCTTGTCAGACTCTGCGCCTATCACTACTCTGTCAGGCTTCATAAAATCATCCACTGCGACTCCTTCTCTGAGGAACTCAGGATTAGAAACCACGTCAAAATCTACTTTGGCATTTTTAGCAATAGCGGCATGTACCAAATCTGCTGTACCTACGGGAACAGTAGATTTGTCTACAATTACAGCATACTCTTCTAGTATTGGCCCTAGATCTTCAGCAACCTTTAGAACATATTTCAGGTCAGCAGAACCATCCTCGCCCGGAGGAGTAGGCAGCGCCAAGAAAATTATTTTTGCACCTTTGATTCCCTCTGCCAAATTGGTCGTAAACTCTAGTCTACCTTGACGTATGTTTCTTTCAAACAGAACTTCAAGGCCAGGTTCGTAAATGGTAATCTGCTTATTACTAAGCATTTGCACTTTTTTCTCATCAATATCTACACAGGTTACATGGTTACCTGTCTCTGCGAAACAAGTACCTGTCACAAGGCCTACATATCCCGTTCCTACTACTGCTATTTTCATGATTCGATTGTCTGATTTATATAATGATGGTAAAAGTAAGTTTTTTGAATTAGATCATTCTGATGAATCTTAAGAGATATATTCACCAATTTTGTTCGAACTCCAAAAGGAAAAGATTACAATTCAAATAACATTAACACCCCAAAAAATGACCCATTATTCAGATAAATTTCAGATAGAAGAGAATAAGTCGCTAATCGCTAAAATGATCAATGACTTTGCATCCAAAGCCATAGAACCCCACAAAATGGAGTGGGATGAGTCCCAATCATTCCCTAAAGAACTGTTTACGGAGCTTGGTTCATTAGGTCTTATGGGCGTACTAGTGCCTGCTTCTATGGGTGGATCTGGGTTCGGATATCATGAGTATGTAGCTGCTATTATAGAGCTATCAAAAATTGATGGTTCCATAGGTTTGTCTATGGCTGCCCACAATAGTTTGTGCACGGGCCATATTATGCAGCATGCTTCGGACGCTCAAAAAGCCAAATACCTTCCCAGACTAGCAACAGGAGAATGGTTGGGCGCATGGGGACTCACTGAGCCGAACACTGGGTCAGATGCAGGCAACCTCTCAACTACAGCTCTAAAGGAAGGCGACAATTGGGTTCTCAATGGAGCCAAGAATTTTATAACGCATGGAATTTCTGGTGATGTGGCAGTAGTAATCGCCCGTACTGGAGATAAAGGTACTTCTCGCAATGCATCAGCATTTATAGTAGAGCGAGGAACAAAAGGTTTTTCGGGAGGGAGAAAGGAAAACAAGTTGGGAATGAGGGCGTCCGAAACAGCGGAAATGATTTTTCAGGATTGCAGGATTCCTGCTGAGAACTTGATTGGAAAAGTAGGTGAGGGATTTATTCAATCATTAAAAGTGCTAGATGGAGGTAGAATTTCTATTGCAGCCCTTAGTTGTGGAATAGCTGAAGGAGCATTGAATGCCGCTACTGCATACGCCAAGGAGCGACAGCAATTTGGGAAACCGATAGCCTCTTTTCAAGGTATTGCTTTCAAATTGGCAGATATGGCCACAAAAGTGGAAGCTGCCAAACTCCTTACTTACAATGCTGCTGAGCTTAAGAACAATGGAAAATCAGTGACCAAAGAATCAGCTATGGCTAAGCTATATGCTTCGGAGATTGCCGTGGAGGTAGCCAATGATGCAGTTCAGATTTTTGGAGGTTATGGGTATACCAAAGACTACCCTGCCGAAAAATATTATAGAGATGCCAAGCTTTGCACAATAGGAGAGGGAACATCTGAAATACAGAAACTCGTAATATCCCGTGAAGTATTGAAGTAAATGTTTGTGCCGATGAATTTTTATCCTACTTTTGCAAGCTCAAATTAAATAACCGATGATTGTAGTAAACGTAAAAGAAAACGAGTCAATCGATAAAGCTCTTAAGAGGTTTAAAAAGAAATTCGAAAAGACTGGTGTTTTAAGAGAACTTCGTGCGAGACAAGCTTTCACTAAGCCTTCTGTGAAAAGAAGATTCGAAGTAATCAAGGCTGAATACATTCAGCACTTGCGCGAAAAAGAAAATATGTAATCCCAATCGGGTAAAGTCTTTTTAAAATCATTAAGTTAGTAGACTTCCTAGAAAGGAATCACTGACTTAATGATTGTTGCATTTCTAAAATATCTCAGGTACGAAAAGCGCTCCAGCGAGCATACCGTTTTAGGGTACCAGCGAGATCTCCATCAATTTCAAAGTTTCCTGTCTGTAGAGTTCGAGCTCAATGAGCTTTCGAAAGCTACACATATCATGTTGCGCTCTTGGGTAGCAGAATTAGCCGATACTGATCTTGTTGCCAAGTCTGTCAATCGGAAGATTGCCACACTGAAGTCTTTTTACAAGTTTTTGATGGTGCGAGGGCACATCACTAAAAATCCCGCAGCTGCTCTTAAGCCACTCCGTGTTGAGAAGAAGCTCCCCAGTTTCGTTAGAGAAACTGAGATGGACAATCTTTTAGACAATATCCCTTATTCTACAGATTTTGAAGGTCAGCGAGATAAGCTATTACTAGAGGTTCTATATGGTACAGGAATTCGTCTGAATGAGCTTATTAACCTAAAAGTTTCTGATATTAATTTCTTTCAAGGCTCAATTAAAGTTTTAGGAAAAAGAAATAAAGAAAGGGTAATCCCAATCCACCAATTACTCGTTAAATCTATCAAAGAATACCTCGCAGTTCGAAATGAACTTTTCGGTGGCTCACCAATTCTTTTATTGACCAATAGTGGCAATCAATTGTACCCGATGTTCGTTTATAGAAAAGTAAAACATTACTTGGATATGGTTACCACCATTACAAAAAGAAGTCCACACGTATTACGCCACACTTTCGCGACGCATTTATTAAATAAAGGAGCTGACCTCAATGCTGTAAAAGACCTTTTGGGTCATACCAGCTTGGCAGCTACTCAAGTCTATACACACAATTCAATGGAAAAGCTGAAGGCCGTCTTTGATCAGGCGCATCCTAAGGCTTAATGGTTCAACTTAAACTTAAAAGTATCATGAAATTACAAATGCATTCCATTCATTTCGACGCAGATCAAAAATTGGTCGAATTTGTACAACAAAAAGCAAACAAGCTTGACACTTTTTTTGATAGGATTATAGATGGAGAAGTCTTCATGCGAGTGGAACAAGATGATTCAAGAGAGAATAAATTAATAGAGATAAAACTAAACATCCCTGGCACACAGCTTTTTGCGAAAGAACGCTCAAAGTCTTTCGAAGCTGCCGCTGACGAAGCAATCGAAGCTCTGAGACGTCAGCTCAAGAAGCACAAGGAAAAGTTGCTAGCTAATCATTAATATAATAGCAATAAAAAACCCGCCTAGGCGGGTTTTTTATTTACTCTTCTAAAGACCAGTCAATTGTATGCTTCAGGTCTTTTATCACAATCCCTAAAGATTTTAGTTTCGCCCGAAGCTCGTCCACTTTATCATAATCTTTACTTTCTTTAGCAGTCTTATACTCTCCAAGGACTACTTCTATAAGCTTATCAGAAGCTTGAGGGCCTTCATATTTAAGCCCTAGAATGTCTTGCGTGAAAACAAGAAAAGTAGATTTCATTCGATCAAACACTTCTTTACCAATTTCAGCCATCGTGAGCTGGCCAGTCTGAATGGAGTTTATTTTTTTAACTAGGTTGAAAAGATGCCCAATAGTCAGTGCAGTATTGAAATCATCATTCATTGCATAATGGCAGTTGTCGCAAATCTTATTGATTTGATCTACTTGTTTTTCATTGAGTACCTCTAGACTACCGTCGTATTCATAGCTCTGGAATAATCTGATGCCATTAGCAAGCTTCATGAACCCTTTATGAGCAGCCCCTAAAGCTTCATTGGAGAAGTCCACTGTACTTGCATAGTGAGATTGAAGCATGAAAAACCGTATCGTCATTGGGCTGTAGCCCCTTTCGAGCAATTCATGTTCGCCAGAAAAAAGCTCCCTGGGCAAAAATGAATTACCCAAAGATTTGCTCATTTTAGTGCCATTGACAGTGAGCATATTTGTGTGGAGCCAGTACTTTGCACCATCATGGTCGTGCGTTCCAGCATTTTGCGCGATCTCACATTCGTGATGAGGGAATTTTAAGTCCATGCCACCACCATGAATATCGAATGATTGGCCCAAATATTTTGTACTCATAACAGAGCACTCCAAATGCCAACCCGGAAATCCAGTACTCCATTTGGTATCCCAGCGCATGATGTGCTCAGGAGCAGCTTTTTTCCAAATGGCAAAGTCAAGTGGATTGCGTTTGTCAGATTGACCGTCAAGGTCACGTGTTTGGTTTAGCAGATCTTCCGTTTTTCTGCCGCTCAGCTTTCCATAGTCTTTTGTCTCAGAATATTTGTCAATATCAAAATAGACTGATCCATTTGATTCATAGGCCATTCCTTTGGCTATAAGGGTGTCTATCATTTCGATTTGCTCCATCAGATGGCCTGTTGCCGCTGGCTCTATATCTGGCTGTAGTGAATTGAACTTCAGCATCACGTCATGAAAGTCATTGGTGTATCGCTGAACTATCTCCATTGGCTCAAGATTTTCCAAAACCGCTTTTTTAGAGATTTTGTCTTCACCAGAGTCTAATAGGTGCCCTACGTCAGTTATGTTGCGCACGTATCTTACTTTGTAACCCAAAAATATCAGGTATCTATAGATCACATCGAAGGATATAAATGTGCGGACATTTCCCAAATGAACGTCACTGTAGACCGTAGGACCACAAACGTACATCCCTACATGTGGTGGATTTAATGGTTCAAACACTTCCTTTTCCTTCGTGAGTGAGTTCAAGACACGGAGTTTACCGATCATTCTGTTATTATTTTAATTCCTGATTATGACGAACTTAGCGTCCTAAAGTTTGTTTTTAGCGCGTTTGAAAAGATTATTTTTTTCTGTTAGCTTTGCACGCAAATATAGAATTTAGGTTCGAGGGGACGACAGTCCCCTCTTTTTATTCATAACAAGTTGATTGTACAAGAGACATTAGAGAGCAAAATTGAAACAATGGTGACTGAAATCATTGCAGAGGATGCTGATTTGTTTCTTGTAAAGGTTGTTTTGAAAGGAAATGTGGGTAATCAGAAGTTGATTATCCTCCTAGACGGGGATTCAGGAGTTAATATCGATCAGTGTAGTAAGGTCAGCCGAAAACTAGCTGCTATACTAGAAGAGAAGGAATTCTTTAGTGATAAGTATTTTTTGGAGGTGTCTTCAGCAGGATTGGATTTTCCGCTCCAGCTAATTCGACAGTATGAAAAGAATATCGGAAGATCCCTTAAAGTTGATCTGAAGAATGGAGACTCTATAAAGGGAGAGCTTAAAGAAGTAAGTGCTGAAATGATCAAAATTGAAGAGGTAGTGAAAAAAGTAACTACACTTAGAGAGATTCATTTCGATGAAATAAATAAATCAATGGTGTTAGTGTCATTTAAGTAAATAATGGATACTGGAATATTAATAGACTCATTTGCAGATTTTGCCAGAGGCAAAAACATTGACCGTCCGACGATGATTCGAATATTGGAAGATGTCTTCAGGACGATGATCCGTAAGAAGTATCAGACGGATGATAACTTTGATATCATTATCAACACAGACAAGGGTGACTTAGAGATCTGGAGATTCAGGGAAATCGTGGATGATAACTCAGAAGATATTTGGGATCATGATAAGATCAGTCTTACTGATGCACGTAAGATCGAGCCAGATTTCGAGATTGGTGAAGAAGTTTCTGAAGAGATCAAACTTGAAGACTTTGGTAGAAGAGCAGTGATGACTGCACGTCAGACCTTGATTCAGAAAGTCAAAGATTTAGAAAAGGACATTCTTTATCAGAAGTATAAAGATTTAGTAGGTGAGGTGATTCAAGGAGAGGTTTATCAAACTTTGAGTCGCGAGACATTGCTTATAGATGCCGAAGGCAATGAGTTGAGCATTCCTAAAGGTGAGCAAATCCCTAAGGATCGTTACCGTAAAGGTGATTCTGTCCGAGCGATTGTTAGTCATGTAGATATGTACAATGGCAATCCCAAAATTATCCTTTCAAGAACATCACCGATATTCTTAGAGAGACTTTTCGAAAGTGAAGTTCCTGAGGTGTATGACGGATTGATCACTATAAAAAATGTAGTTAGAGAGCCAGGCGAAAGAGCTAAAGTGTCTGTAGAATCTTACGATGATAGAATCGATCCTGTTGGAGCTTGTGTGGGAATGAAAGGATCTAGAATTCACTCTATCGTTCGTGAGTTGCAAAATGAAAATATTGATGTTATCAATTTCACAGATAACATGGAACTTTATATTGCTCGTGCTCTGAGCCCTGCAAAAATTCTCAGCATGAAAATAAGCGAGGAGAAAGAAAGGGTTTCGGTTTACCTAAAGCCAGATCAAGTATCTTTGGCAATTGGAAAAGGTGGTCAAAACATCAAACTTGCATCTAGATTGGTAGGAATGGAGATAGATGTCTTCCGTGAGTTGGATGGCCTAGAGGATGAAGATGTTGATCTTGATGAGTTTTCAGATGAGATTGAAAGCTGGGTAATTGACGAGTTAAAAAGAATTGGATTAGATACAGCGAAAAGTGTAATTAAGCTTTCAGCTGAGGAGTTGGTAAGAAGAACTGACCTTGAAGAGGAAACCGTGCAAGACTTGCTAGGAGTACTAAGACAGGAGTTCGAATAAACCAACCTAAAAAAGGATTAAATATTATATGGCAGAAGAGAAAACGCATCGATTAAGTCAGGTTGCAAGGAAGCTCAATGTTGGTAGAGGTACCATTCTGGATTATTTATCTGGAAAGGGATTTGAGGTTGATAGCAGCCCCAACTCGAAAATATCAGACGAGCAATTTGCCCTGCTCTCAAAGGAATTTGCTTCTTCGGCTATGGAAAAGGAGGAGGCTTCAAGTCTCACAATCGGTGGAAGCAAGTTGGAAGACAACCAACCATCTGCTAGTAGCAAAGCTGATAACTCTATAGAGGAAGAAATTCTCATAAAGGACAACAATATTGTTGAGGTTCCACCTACACCAGTGCCTGAGAAGGTGTCACCTCCAAAGTCAGACGATAATGAAATATCGACTATTTTGGGTCGAACTCAATTAGAAGGACCTAAAGTAGTAGGCAGGATTGATCTTGAGCCAAAAAAGGTTGTTAAGAAAGAAGACCCTAAGGTAGAGGAGAAGAAAGAGGAGCCAAAAGTTGAAGTCAAGAAAGAAGAGCCTAGGAAGGAAGAGCCTAAAAATGAAGAGGTAAAGCCTGAGGCTGCACCAGTGGTTGAACCAAAAAGACTTGAGGAAAAAGCTCCAGTTGCTGAAGTAAAACCAAAAGTTGAGCCGGAACCAGTTAAGGAACCTGAGGAAAAGACTATTCAGGCCAAGGCAGATTCGCTCAAAGGCCTTACGGTACTGGGTAAAATAGAATTGCCAGCAGATAAGAAAAAACCTAAGCCTGTCGCAAGTTCAGACGAGCGCAAGGACAGGAAAAAACGTCCTCGAAAAAGAATTAATAGCCCGACTCCTGGTTCTTCTCCAAGAGGAATAGACACTGGAAACCGATCTGGTCAAGGTTCTGGACCATCTGGACCACCTCGAGGTGGTGTGAGACGTGATCCTCGTAAAACTGAGGAACTCACTGATAAGGAGATACAAGATAAGATCAAAGCTACTTTAGCGAAGCTTTCAGGTGGAAAACCCGCAGCAGGAAAAGGAAGATCGAAGTATAGAAAGGATAAACGTAATGCCAATGCTGAGGCCGAAGAAGAAAGGCTAATGGCAGAAGAGCAGGATGCAAAAATTCTGAAAGTTACTGAATTCATTGCAGCAACGGATTTAGCAACCTTGATGAGTGTGTCTGTGAATGAAGTGATCTCTACTTGCATGTCCTTAGGAATGTTTGTTTCGATCAATCAGAGATTGGATGCAGAGTCAATTACTGTAATTGCTGATGAGTTTGGCTTTGATGTTGAGTTTTCTTCTGAAGATGATGACATTGAAATTTTAGAATTCGTTGACGCTCCAGAAGATCTAAAAGATAGAGCACCGATTGTTACTATCATGGGTCACGTAGATCATGGTAAGACATCCCTTCTGGATTATATAAGAAGTTCTAAAGTAACTGAAGGTGAAGCAGGTGGTATCACTCAGCACATTGGTGCCTATGACGTGATGACAGAGACGGGCCGAAGAATAGCCTTCCTTGATACACCTGGTCACGAAGCTTTTACGGCAATGAGAGCACGTGGAGCTAAGATTACAGATATTGCAATAATCGTAGTAGCGGCTGATGATGGTGTAATGCCTCAGACAAAAGAAGCTATCAATCACGCGCAGGTTGCGGGAGTGCCGATCATTATAGCGATAAATAAAATAGATAAGCCGGGAGCTAATCCTGATAAAATAAAAGAGGAGCTTTCAACGATCAACATTTTAGTTGAGGATTGGGGTGGTAAATACCAATGTCAGCATGTTTCTGCCAAATCTGGGGAAGGAATTGACGACTTGTTGGAAAAGGTTCTATTAGAAGCTGATTTACTCGAGCTTAAAGCGAATGCTGATAAACCAGCTGTGGGTTCTGTAATTGAATCTACATTGGATAAAGGCCGTGGTTATGTAACTACAATGATGGTGCAGGCTGGCACTTTAAAAGTTGGAGATGTTGTACTTGCAGGTTCCAATTATGGAAAGGTCAAGGCGATGTTTGATCACCGAGGTAAGAAGATGAGCAATGTAGGGCCATCTACACCAGTACTGATGTTGGGTCTGGATGGTGCTGCGCAAGCTGGTGATCGCTTCAACGTAATGGAGACTGATCGCGAAGCTAGAGAAATTGCTTCTAAGAGGGAGCAAATCCAGAGAGAGCAGTCGATTCGAACTAAGAAACATATTACGCTTGACGAAATCGGAAGACGACTTGCAATTGGTAGTTTCAAGGAACTGAATGTAATTGTGAAAGGTGATGTTGATGGTTCCATCGAAGCACTTTCTGATTCATTACTGAAATTATCTACTGAGGAAGTTCAGGTTAATATTATTCACAAAGCGGTTGGTCAGATTTCCGAATCTGATGTATTACTTGCTTCAGCTTCAGATGCCGTAATTATTGGATTCCAAGTGAGACCATCAAGTGGAGCTCGCAACTTGGCAGTGAATGAAGAGATAGAAATGAGACTTTATTCTATCATCTACGATGCTATCAATGATGTAAAAGATGCCATGGAAGGTATGCTTGAGCCGACTGTGGAAGAAGTCATCACTGGTAATATTGAAGTACGTGAGGTTTACAAAATCACTAAAGTCGGTACGGTAGCTGGTTGTTATGTTACTGAAGGTACTGTGAAGCGTACTAATAAAGTAAGGCTGGTGCGTGACGGTATAGTTGTTCATACAGGAGAAATCAATCAGCTTAAACGCTTCAAAGAAGATGTTTCGGAAGTGAGGCAATCTTATGAGTGTGGAGTTTCTATAAAGAACTTCAATGACATTCAAGAAGGTGATATCATCGAAGGCTTTACTGAGAAAGAAGTTAAAAGAACATTATAATTCTATTGGACTAAAGAATCAAAGGCAAATCCTATAACGATTTGCCTTTTTTTATGATTTTTTCGTCTGACTGAATAGCGAATTGATTCTTATTAGTGGAATCAATTCGCTCAAGGAAGAAGATTAGTAAAAGCTATATTCATAAAAGATCGAGTATTCTGGCTCTCCATCTACGTTTAGGATAACCGTCTTGTCTTTCAGCCCATTTTCCGTGTATGAGTAGATGCGTGTATTGTACAGTTTTCCGTTATTATAATATTTCGCCTGAGACAGTCTATTTTGATCATATTCAAACACATATGTGATGTCTTTATTTATAGTTTTTGACAACTTATCTCCATCATATGAAAATTGAGTTGATGACCGATTTACTTTAATAACTTCTGCTTTTGAGTAATCAAAGTCCGGATCTAATGTCATAGTTCGAGATTCGCCTTTTTTTATCATAAAGTCTTTAAAGTCGTAGGTTTCATTGAAAGAAGAGTAACCTGTAACATTGCCATTTTCATATTGATATTGTTCTATGAAGTTAATAGGCAATAGGATGATTGTTTATGGCGGGTTTTATAAGGGTCGTTCAATTTGATTTCAGAGGGAAGTTCTGAGTCAGTTGTTAATATCTGCACATCTTGAGTAGAAGATTCCAGCATCGGGTATTGAGGATGGTTTTTTTGGCAGTTTCAGCATATATTTTTGGCCAGTCATTGCCATAAAGGAAGTTATATTCCGCTTTGTCTAGTGTCAAGCCATCCATAATGACTGCTACGTTTGCTTGTTGCGGGGTAGCCCAAAGCTTAATTTCAAATGGTTTCTCGTAGTTATAAGGATAGGTCATGTGTTGAGTAGGCTTATCCAATTCACCTGTTGGTAGAAAATCAGCTATTGCTATGGTCTTTATGTCTTTATCTTGTGTGTCGTCCTGATGGCTTATGAATTTCGTGGAAATACTTTTTATTAGGCGCATTTCACTCACCTCAACAGACTCCTGATTGCTGTCCTCCGTAGAGCACATAATGAAGTTAAATTTTTCACAGTGGTAGTTATAATTAAATAATTCCTTCTTTCAAATAATTAAGAACTCTTCGAACTATCGCCAGTTTTTCAAGAGGTTTCTTTAACTGAATGAATAAATTTGCCTTAGAACAACTCCTACTTAAATGCGATCAATTTTAAAGCGTATTGTGCTAGTGTTTTTTGTGCTGCTTATTTTGGCTCAAGTGTTCCCAGGTGAGCGGCCAGAAGTAATCATGGATAACCCAAATGACATTCATCAAGAAATAGTCATTGAGACTGAGGTAAGCAGTTTATTAAGAGCAGCTTGCTATGATTGCCACTCTAATGAGACATCATATCCATGGTATGCTAGTGTTGTTCCCGTATCTTGGCTGGTGATCCACGACATAAATGAGGGACGAGGTGAGTTGAATTTTTCTAAATGGAAAGAGTACTCGCCAAAAAGGAAGCATCATAAACTGGAAGAAATAGCAGAGGAAGTTTCAGAAGGTGAAATGCCACTTCAGGTTTATACCACTACACATCGAGAAGCCAACCTTACTGAAATTCAGATTACGCTTATAGTGGATTGGGCTCAATCAGAGATGGAGAAGATTGTAATTCCAAATTAGAGTAATTCATTGTTAAGTCTAAAAAAAAGAGCGCCGAGGCGCTCTTTTATGTTTTTAGGATTGGCAATCTTTAAAGGTTAAATGCCTCCTTTACTTTATCCACATAATCGAGTTTCTCCCAAGTAAAGGTGTCGAAGGTTATCGTTTTTGTATCACCATCTCCGCTTGTAAAGTCGCGAGTCACAGTCTCAGAGGTACGACCCATATGCCCATATGCAGCAGCATCCTGATACATTGGATTTCTTAATTGAAGTCGTGTTTCGATCCCGTAAGGAGTCATGTCAAAGATTTGGGATACTTTTTTGGCTATTTCTCCATTGGTCAGATTCACGTTGCTAGTTCCATAGGTATCAATGTAAATCCCCATTGGTTCCACTACACCTATAGCGTAGGAAACTTGCACCAAGACTTCACGGCAAACTCCCGCAGCTACTAGATTCTTAGCAATATGTCTTGTAGCATATGCAGCTGATCTGTCCACTTTGGATGGGTCTTTACCAGAAAATGCGCCACCACCGTGTGCACCTTTTCCACCGTAAGTATCAACTATAATTTTTCTTCCTGTAAGACCAGTATCACCATGAGGGCCACCAATTACGAACTTTCCAGTAGGGTTGATATGATATTTTATATCAGCCGTGAAGAGTTTTTGTATCTCAGGTGATAATTGACTTTTAACTCTCGGTATCAAAAGATTTACAATATCCGATTTGATTTTGGCGAGCATTTTTGACTCTTCGTCAAAATCGTCATGTTGCGTTGACACAACAATCGCATCTATCCGAATAGGTTGGTTATCATCCGAATACTCAATGGTTACTTGAGATTTTGCATCAGGTCTTAGGTAACTTATATCAATTCCCTCTCTCCTCATTGCTGCTAATTCCTTCAGGATTCTATGAGAAATGTCTAAAGCTAGCGGCATGTAATTGTCAGTCTCACCTGTAGCATAGCCGAACATCATACCTTGATCACCTGCACCTTGAAGCTTTGGATCTAATTTATCTACACCTTGGTTGATGTCCGGAGATTGCTCATGTATTGCACTCAAAATCCCACATGAGTTTGCCTCAAACATGTATTCAGATTTGGTATAGCCTATCTTCCGAATGACATCTCTTGCGATATTTTGAACATCGAGGTATGTTTTGGACTTTACCTCACCAGCCAAAATAACCTGTCCTGTGGTGACCAATGTTTCACATGCCACTTTTGATTGAGGATCAAATGCTAAAAAATGGTCAACAAGCGCGTCAGAGATTTGATCGGCTACTTTATCCGGATGGCCCTCCGAAACTGATTCAGATGTGAAGAGGTATGACATAGTTATATTTTAATTGGCGGCAAATTTAAGATTTTAGGTCAATTGGCTTTAATCTTTTTAAGAGAAATAACCAATAGAAAAAACGGTTGGAATTTTATGCAAATCAATTTTAGCAAACTTCCATGCTTTAACCTGTTGTGTTTTAATATTTTCCGTGATTCCGAATACATCTGAAGATATGCTGAGTAGCGTAGTTGGGTCTAGTGTTGCTAATAGATCATTCATAAGACTCATGTTTCTAAAAGGAGTTTCCATGAATATTTGAGTGGCATTCGTTTGCTTTAATAGCAGCTCCATTTTCTTCATATAGGCAACTCTTTCAGGTTTTTGAATAGGTAAGTAACCATGAAAGCTAAATTGTTGTCCATTAAACCCCGAACAGATCAATGCTGTCTGTATGGATGAAGCACCAGGTAACGGCACTACCTTTAGCTCATGCTGATGGGCAAACTTGACTATGAGCCCACCCGGATCTGCAAGGCCTGGCAGACCTGCTTCGGACATTACTGCTACATCCTTGCCTTGAATGACCTCCTGCATCAACTCATGTATTCTGCGGGCATCTGAATTTTTATTGACTTCCTCGAAATGTAAAGTGGAAATATCAAGCCCCAAACCCAGACTACTAACAAAGCGCCTAGCAGTTCTCACATTTTCCACCAAGAAGTAATCAATGGAGCGCACTATGTCAAGTACCATCGGAGCAAGAAAGTTACTATCGTTGCTTTCCGAAAGATATGTAGGTATGAGGAAGACAGATCCTTTCATCTTTTAGCCTTTTAAGAAATCAAAAAGTACACTAAAAAGTTCCTTTGGCTTTTCTGCGTGTACCCAGTGGCCAGCACCTTCTACTGTTTTTAATTTAGCATTTGGAAACATTTCGTTAATACTTGTCATGTCCTCCTCTTGGATATAATTGCTCTTGGAACCATTAATAAATAGCGTAGGTACTTGCACGGGTTTATCTACGCTGATAGCCTCACCCACTCTTTCAATGTTTTTTTCTAGTACTGGGATGTTGATTTTCCATGCAAACCCTTCATCTGTTCGCTTCAGATTTTTAAGAATAAATTGGCGTACGCCAAAGTCTGGAATTTCATGAGACATGGCCTCCTCCGCTTCATTTCGACTATTTAGTGTCTTGAGATCAATTGCATTGAATCCGCGAAATATCTGTTGATGGTGAGGAGCATAGTATTTTGGACCAATATCTACCACTACAAGTTTGTCTAAAAAGTTTGGAAAACGACTAGCGAAGTTCATGGCTGCTTTCCCTCCCATGGAGTGTCCCATAAGATGGAATTTCTGAACGCCTTCAGCTACAGCTAAATCTCTAATGTCCTCAGCCATCACATCATAGTTCATCACACCACTGTGTGGAGAGTTTCCATGGTTACGGAGATCAACTAAGTACACTGTGAAATCATCACTTAATTCTTTACCAATACTCTGCCAGTTGTCTGATGAGCCGAATACTCCGTGCAAAACGAAGATTGCTGGGCCAGAGCCTAATTTTCTAAAGTTTAAAAGCATGTCAGTTTTGGTGGAGTTGCCTTAAGTACATTTGGATGGTATTTTCCAATCCATAATAAAGTGCGTCGCAAATGAGTGCATGACCTATGGATACTTCATCCAATTGGGGAATAGAAGTTTTTAGAAATTTCAAATTGTGTAGATCCAGATCATGACCGGCATTGATCCCAAGTCCCAGTTCTTGAGCTAAACGCGCAGCTTTTACATATGATTGGACCGCACCTGTTGGATTTGAAGGATAAGCCTGAGCATAAGGTTCAGTGTATAACTCAATACGATCTGCGCCGATATCTGCAGCTCCTTTTACCATTGCCTCTGTGGGATCTACGAATATTGAAACCCGGATGCCAATACTTTTAATTTCTTTGACTTTGCTCTTCAGATAATCAGCATGTTTTACTGTGTCCCATCCAGCATTAGATGTGATGGCATCTGGCCCATCGGGAACTAATGTGGCCTGGGTAGGCACAGTCAATTTAACCAAAGACATATAGCGATCATCTGGATAGCCCTCTATATTGAATTCCGTCGTTACTATTTTTTTCAAATGAAGCACATCCTCATACCTTACGTGTCTCTCATCTGGGCGTGGATGGACTGTTATTCCTTGCGCACCAAACCTTTCACAGTCCTTGGCCACTTGTATAATATTTGGATTATCACCTCCACGAGCATTTCGTAGAGTTGCAATTTTGTTAATGTTTACGCTAAGTTTGGTCATTAATTTAAAGCCATTCTTTTGGCAATTTTATTGTAAAAATCACAATATGAGCTTAAAACTGAAAATAGAGGCGGAGATCAAGAGTGCGATGCTAAGCAAAGATAAAGAAAGGCTTACACCACTTCGGGCCATCAAGGCGTTAATTCTGCTTGAAGAATCCGAAATTGGTATGGGTGTGACTTTGGATGAAGAAACTGAGACTAAAATCTTGACTAAAGCTGCGAAGCAGCGAAAGGATTCTTTAGAAATTTATGTCGAGCAAAATCGTCCGAACTTGGCAGAAAAAGAAGCAAGTGAATTAAAAGTCATAGAGGAGTTCTTGCCAAAGCAAATGGATGAAAGTGAATTGGAAGAGGCGCTTAAAGCCCTTATAGCTGAAGTGGGAGCGACTGGACCAAAGGACATGGGACTTGTGATGGGATCTGCCACCAAGAAGTTTGCTGGGAAAGCGGACGGGAAAGCGATATCGATACTTACAAAGAAGCTTTTAGGCTAGTCCGTGAATTATCTTGACATATTCTTTATAGTCGTTTTCATCATTGGTGCTATCAAGGGCTACATGAGGGGGCTTATTGTAGAGATATTTTCTTTCATCGCATTCTTTGCTGGGCTGTTTGTTTCAATAAAATTTTCTGTTCCAATCTCGAGGCTCTTTTTTGAGGGTAGTGAGTACTCTCAAATGCTTACAGTAGGTGTATTCATTATTTTGTTTGTTTTGGCTGTACTGGCCGTCAATATAGTAGCCAAAATGATCAAGAAGGTTTTAGATCTAACTTTCATTGGTTTTTTTGACAACATTTTGGGAGCACTCGCTGGTATTTTTAAATGGGCATTTATTGTGAGTGTGTTCTTTTGGGTTTTTGATTCGATAGGGTTGCGCTTTTCAGCAGAGCTAGCTTCAGAATCGATGATCTTTCCCTTCATACAATCACTCGGACCTTCTACATTTGAATTGCTTGGAGAATTTATGCCATTTGTGCAGGATATGATTGACTCTTTGAAAGGTGTTAATAATAATGCAAAAGACGTTTACACCTTTTTGCAATAGTTTTTGTTAAATTAAATCCGAATGGAAATAAAGGAAGAAAAAGGGTTCAAGTACATAGATGAAGGGAAAGGAGATATTCTTCTATTACTTCATGGTTTATTTGGTGCCTTAAGCAATTGGGACCTAGTCGTTCAGAAGTTTTCTAAGCAATACCGAGTAATAATACCACTTCTGCCTATTTACACTATGCCTGTGCGTGAAGCTGGTCTTCCAGCACTGAATAAATTCGTTGAGGAGTTTGTCGCAACAATGAAATTGGATAACCTCAACATTATCGGTAATTCACTTGGTGGACATGTTGGATTGATTTTTACATTGAAAAATCAGGACAAAGTCCAAAGGCTAATTCTTACAGGAAGTTCTGGTCTATTTGAAAACGCGATGGGGGGTTCATTTCCTAAACGTGGATCTTATGAGTACATACAAGAACGAGTTGCCTATACTTTTTATGATCCAAAAACAGCTACAAAAGAGTTAGTAGATGAGGTTTTTGAGACAACTAAGAGTATACAAAAAGCATTGCGAATAGTAGCTATAGCCAAATCTGCACAGCGCCACAATATGGCAGAGGAAATTACAAATATTCACGTGCCGACCTTACTTATTTGGGGGCTTAATGATACGATTACGCCACCATATGTTGCTCATGAATTCGATCGATTGATACCTAATACAACACTTCGCTTTATAGATAAGTGCTGTCACGCACCAATGATGGAGCGGCCAGAAGATTTTAATGTTATACTTGAAGAGTTTCTACAAAGGGAGTTAGTTATATGATAGCCAAAGACCTTATAAACTATATGATACCGCCATTGAAACCTAAGGATTCAGTTGTGATGGCTCAGCAATGGATGGACGAACTTAGGCTATCAGAATTACCTGTAGTTGAAGATGGTAAATTTCTAGGCCTCATTGATGAGGAACTTCTCTTTAATGACGCTTTGAAATATCCTCACGTTGGAGATTATCCTCTGGTTGGTAATCAATGTTTTGTAAGGACTGGGGTTCACTACTATGAAGCATTAAAAACCTCGAATGAATTTGGGTTTAGGCTAGTGGCAGTACTAGATGACCTAGATCAATTTATTGGAGTCATTTCCGCAATGGATATTGTGGATACATTTGCTAAAAATGCTTCTGTCACATCACCAGGAGCTATTCTGGCTTTAAGGCTGAAGCTTAAGGATTATTCTTTGTCTGAGATAAGTAGAATTATTGAATCTAATCAAGCGAAGGTTTTAAGTAGTTATTTAAGTCCTCATTCGATTGATCCTAGCGAGCTTCTTTTGACATTGAAGTTAAACACAGAAGAAGTCACTCATATCAAAATGTCCTTAGAGAATAATGGTTTTTTTATTGAAGACTCCTTCAATGAACAAAACACTAACAATCAAGAGAAGGAACGGCTGGATATCCTTTTAAAATACCTTAAGATTTAGTCTTGCATAAGATAGCCATTCATGGTAGGCGAATAGCCGAGGATTCTGTCGCTCATGTCGAGCAGATTTTTTCAGTCCTTGAGAAAAAGGGATGTAAAATAGTTATCAGTCCTCAATTTTTCGAACTGCTCATCAGCCGAAAGATAAATTCTGATTATCAAATTTACGACCCAAGTAATGGATTAGAAGGATTTGAATTGATCTTGAGTTTAGGGGGAGATGGTACTCTTTTGGATACCTTAACTCACGTAGGAAGTTCTCAAATTCCGATTTTAGGTATTAACCTCGGTAGATTGGGATTTCTTGCCGTGATTTCAAAAGAAAATATAGAGGCTGCACTGGAGTCATACTTCCAAGGCAATTTTACATATGATGATCGTTCGTTGATTTCATTGGAGTCATCCGCAAAAATATTTGAAGGTCATGCCTATGCTTTGAATGAGTTTGCCATTCTACGAAAGGATACCTCTTCGATGATTGTAGTAAAATGCTTTTTGGATGGTGAGTATTTAAACACATATTGGGCGGATGGGTTAATTATTGCCACTCCTACGGGCTCTACCGGATATTCCTTAAGCTGTGGTGGACCGGTGATTATCCCAAACACAAGAAATTTCATCATTACCCCAATTAGTCCACATAACCTGAATGTTCGACCACTTATTGTTTCTGAGGATAGTGAACTAACAATAACGGTAGAATCAAGAAATCCGTCTTATCAAATCTCATTGGATTCGCGCTCAGAATCCATCGAAGAATTAATGGAATTCAAAGTAAAGAAGGCTCCCTTTTGTTCTAGACTTGTTAAAATTGATGGAACTTCTTTTTTGGACACGCTTCGAAATAAACTTACTTGGGGTCTTGATAAGAGAAATTGACATCTAAATGTTAGAATTTATATTTCCACCATATCTTTACAAGTTCAAAAGTTACTGAAAACATGAGATTAAGATACCTAACAATCTTCTCCATTATACTTGTTTTGATTGCTTCGTCTTTTGACGTGAATGCTCAGCGACGCAATAAATATAAGAAGAGAAAAGGAGGCAATAAGTCAATCTCTAATTACCATGGTGGAAGTGTGGGAGGTAAATTTAGACCATATCAATTTGCAACGTTCAATGTAAATGCATTGAACTATTACGGTGATTTAGCTCCAGCAACAAGTGCAGCAAGTACAGATGTGTCTTTTACTCGACCTGGATTCGGGGGTAATGTAGGATATAAATTTTCTCCATATACTGCATTCAGATTAGGGTTCAATTACGGGAGAATTAAAGGAGACGATATCACATCTGATCCTAATGAGGAAGAATCTTACGGTAGGTATTTGAGAAATGCTAGTTTTAGAAGTGATATAAAGGAATTCCATATGGGATTTGAAATATACTTTTTGCCTAACTATGGAGGACCCAATGTTCGAAAACCTATCAATGTTTATCTCTTTTTAGGTGGTGCAGTATTTCATCATGAGCCGAAAGCACTTGTTCCAGAATATGATTATGTATTGGGAGGCACCAATTCTACTATCCCAGCACCACAGGCTGGTGAATGGGTGAGTCTTAGGAAGCTTGGCACAGAGGGACAATTTATTGAAGGGAGCGGCGTTAAGAAGTACAGTCCAATTCAATTTTCGATTCCTATAGCTTTAGGTGCACGCTTGAGATTGCCTGGTCCTTTTGATTTGGGGTTAGAATTTGGATATAGATATTTATTTACAGATTATATAGATGATGTGAGTGGATCATATGTTTCTTTCGATCAATTTGACGATCCTCTTGCGAGAATCATGTCAGATAGAAGCGCTGAACCGATTGCTGCTTGGAGTGGCATTGACCGATCAGGTGTTAAAGTTGCACCAAATGTGCTTCCAGATGGCGTCACTTATTATGGATCAGTTGACTTAGGTGGAGGTAGAATTAAATCTGAAAATCCGATTATCAGAGGTAATCCAAAAGACAATGATATGATTTTCATGACTTCTCTTAAATTGACAATGATACTTGGAGGCCCCACTTCACGACGCTCCTCTGCTAAATTCAGATAGCACTTGATAAAATTCCTTGGATTTTTCTTTCTTCTGTCTCCACTTTTCTGTTCTGCTCAGTTTATTGAATTCGGTGGAGGAATAGGTGCTTCAAATTATACAGGAGACTTAAATGGGGCACCCAGAATATCGCAAACTAAACTTGCTGGGACGGGAATTTATCGACTCAATTTTTCGGATATATTGAGTGTTAAATTTGGCTTTACGGCAGGCAAAATTGCGGGTGACGATACCAATCCAATTGATGTGCTTGGAGTAGAAAGACAAAATTCTTTCAATCACTTGTTATTAGAAGGTACCATGGGATTTGAATACCATTTCCTAAGTTATAGATCAACTAAAAATCGAAACAAGATTGCTCCTTATGCTACCCTTGGTTTTGGTTTTGTTAATGTTCGAAATGTAAAGCGCACTTATCAGGATTTCAATAATCTTCAGTTTATCATGCCAATGGGAGGAGGCGTGAAATATGAAATGACCAAACGTTTAACGCTCACCGCAGAACTTGGTGCTCGTAAGACTTTTTTCGACTATTTAGATGGAGTTTCCGATGGAGATCAGTTCATCAAGAATTACCAATATGGAAATCCAAATGATGACGATTGGTATTTCTTTTCGACTTTAAGCCTTACCTATGTGCTCTATAAAATACCTTGTCCATTTCCTTACATCCCTAATAGGTCAATACTTAATAGGATTCATCCATACAGGTAGTTAAATAATGTTTAATCATTCATCATTACTAAAAAAAACCGCAACTTTGCGGTCTTTCGCGTTTTAGCCCAAGCAGAGGATGGACAAGATTATTGACAAGGACAATTTACCTCAGCATATTGCAGTTATAATGGACGGTAACGGCCGTTGGGCTAAGAAGCAAGGAGCTGCGAGAATTTTTGGGCACCGAAATGCGATTAAAGCAGTAAGAGAGACAACTGAAGGGTGTGCGGAGCTTGGCATAAAGCATTTAACACTTTATGCATTCAGTACTGAAAACTGGAACAGGCCAAAGATGGAGGTTGATGGATTGATGTCGCTTTTGGTATCAACTATTTCTGATGAAGTTTCTACACTTATGAAAAATAAGGTAAGTCTGCATACGATCGGTGATATTTCTAAGTTGCCAGACTCTGCCCAGCTAAAGCTTCATGAGGCTATTGGTAAGACGAGTGACAACACAGGTTTAAAGCTCATTTTAGCATTGAATTATAGCGGAAGATGGGATTTGACGAATGCAGTAAAAAGGTTAATTGCGGACCCAGAAAATCGCTCAATTAAAGGGGATGAAATTGGGCAAAAAATATTAGAAAAGTATCTTTCAACATCAGGTCTTCCAGACCCTGAGTTGTTGATTCGCACAAGCGGGGAAATGAGAATAAGTAATTTTTTGCTTTGGCAAATGGCGTATACCGAATTGTTTTTTACTCCTGTCCTATGGCCAGATTTTCGTAAAGCAAATCTCCATGAGGCTATTCTCGCCTACCAACAAAGGGAAAGAAGATTTGGATTGATAAGTGAACAGGTAAAACCTGCATGATGCGAAAAATTGTTGTAATTCTATTTTTATTTCATCTGGTTTCGGATGCGTCTTCTCAAATAAGGTTTGGTAGACAGAATACCCCTACGGGCACTGATAATGCTATTAACTACTCCAACCCACAGGAATATGAAATAGCCGAGATAAAAGTAGAAGGGGTGAATTTTTTAGATAATAATGCACTTATTTCTCTTTCAGGTCTCCGTGTAGGGGATAAAATAAAAATACCTGGTGATGAGATATCCGCAGCTATCAAAAAACTGTGGAAGCAAGGTATTATAGGAAGTGTATCTATCAATGCTGAAAAAATAGAAGCTGGGAAAATTTGGCTTATTATACAGTTGAGTGAGCGGCCGAGGTTGACAAAGTATGAATTTGAAGGAGCGTCAAAGAGCCAAATAGCAGAGCTAAAGGATAAAATAGATTTGGTGCGAGGGAAAATCTTGACGGATGTCGTTATCAAGAACACTGAACTCGCTGTAAAAAAATACTATGAAGGGAAAGGCTATAGAAATGCTGAAGTATATGTGAAGCAGAAGCAAGACACCTTACTAGCGAATAGTGTCAACATTATAATAGTTGTAGATAAGAATGCAAAAGTTAAGGTGAAAAATATCACCTTTTATGGAGATGATAATTTCACAAATCCGAAGCTTAGAAGTAAGCTTAAGAAAATAGGAGAAACACCACGTCTTGGTCTTCCGAAAGATCTTATTGAAAAGACCTTAATGGTGCTTTCTCCGAAAAATCTTTTCTATTTCCTAACTCATAAGAAAGCGACCTCTTTCAATGAACTGAAAGAATATATTGGTGAAGAGGTGAATATCAATGTTTTCAAATCTGCGAAATTTGTTCAAGCTGACTTTGAAGAGGATAAGAATTCGCTTATTTCTTTTTATAATGCTAAAGGCTATCGCGATGCAGCAATTATATTAGATACGGTTTATAGCATAGATAGAAAATACTTGAATGTGGACATCTATGTGGATCCGGGTAATAAATATTACTTCCGTGATATCATTTGGACTGGAAACTTTATTTATGATGACAAATATTTAGATAAAGTGTTGGGTATCAGTAAAGGGGATGTTTATGATCTTGATTTGGTTAACAAAAAACTCAATTATAATCCTACTGGGGCTGATATCAGCTCTTTATACATGGATGATGGTTATCTCTTCTTCAGAGTTACCCCTGTGGAGGTAGGTATTACACCTGACTCGATTGATCTTGAGATGCGAATTTTTGAGGGCTCTCAAGCGACTATCAACGAAGTGACGATCAGTGGCAATGACAAGACCAATGATCATGTGATTTTAAGAGAAATAAGGACTTTGCCAGGCCAGAAATTCAACCGATCAGAATTAATTAGAACTCAAAGAGAATTATCTCAGCTCGGTTATTTTGATCCAGAGCAAGTTAACCCGATTCCAAAGCCAAATCCTGCTGATGAAACGGTAGATATTGAGTGGCAACTAGTAGAGCGTCCCAACGATCAAGTTCAGTTATCTGGGGGATGGGGTGGTCAATTTGGTTTCGTAGGGACACTGGGCTTGACCTTCAATAACTTCTCAGTGAGGAATATACCACATTTTGATAAGTGGAGACCACTTCCGATGGGAGATGGGCAAAAGCTTTCGGTGAGTATGCAAGCCAATGGACGAAGATTCCAAAGCTACTCGATGAGTTTCAATGAACCATGGCTTGGCGGCAGGAAACCAAATAACTTTGGAATTAGTCTGAATAGATCAGTTCAGCGTCAGATAGACTTTTCTAATAATACATTAGGAACATTACAAGTAAATGGAGCAACCGTTTCGCTTGGGAGAAGAGTCCAATGGCCTGATGATTTTTTCACAGTCAGTAATTCACTTTCATTCCAGAAATATACTCTGGCGGGCAACTTGGCACGTGCCTATGGGTTCACGGGCGATGCTAATAGTATTACCTTTAATAACACGATAGCAAGGAACTCTATTGATAACCCAATGTATCCACGTACTGGTTCTTCGCTTTCAATAAGTGCATCTTTTACTCCTCCATATTCACTCATAAACAATCGAGACTATGAGAATGACGATGCTCAAGAACAATATAAGTTTTTGGAATACCACAAATGGAACATGGACTTTAAGTATTATTTGAAGTTGGCAGGGAATTTGGTTCTTGCACCAAGAATACATTTTGGGATTCTTGGTTCATACTCCAATAAAGTTGGAGTAGGGCCGTTTGAAAGATTTCAATTGGGCGGTGATGGTTTGACTGGTCAAAATTTCCTTTTAGGAACTGATGTAGTTGGTTTGAGGGGATATGCAAACAATATCATAAACCCAGTAGAGCAAGAAACAGGTATAGATGGAGGTACAATTTTCACGAAGTTTGTAATGGAATTAAGATATCCAATTTCACTCAATCCATCTGCGACCATTTATGTGCTTTCGTTCTTTGATGGTGGTAATAACTGGAATAATTTCAATCAATTCAATCCATATGAGCTCTATAGGTCAGCGGGATTAGGAGTAAGAATATTTATGCCTGCATTTGGATTACTTGGTTTGGATTGGGGATATGGATTGGATCCTGCACCAGGTGCAATCGAAGTGAGTGGTCCACAGTTTCACTTCTCTATTGGTCAGCAAATCAGATAGCGAATGAAACGATCTTTGATATTTATAGCAACAATTTTCCTTTTTGGAGCAGCGCAATTGCATGCTCAGAAATTTGGATATGTTGATACAAAATATGTGTTGAGCAGAATGACGGAATATAAGGAAGCCCAAGGGGAAATTGAAAAATTAGCTAAAGGTTGGGAAACTGAAATTCAGGGCATGTATAAAAAGGCTGAAGAGATGGAGGCGGCACTTCAAGCTGAAGAAGTACTTCTTACAGCCGAAATGAATGCTGAAAGAAGGCAGGAAATTGATAGGAATTGGAAAGAAGTGAAGGAGTATCAGAAGCAAATCTTTGGTTTTGAAGGACTTTATTTCCTAAAAAAGAAAGAATTAATCAAACCGGTACAGGATTTGGTATTCGAAGCTGTGGAACGGGTTGCAAAAAACAATAGATTGCAGATCGTTTTTGACAAATCAGGTGACTTGGTCATGATCTATACGGACCCTATTCATGACTACACCGACTATGTATTAGAAGAATTGGGTCTGGGAGAAAATCAAGAAAGCAATAACTAAGAATTTAATTATCCATTATGAAAACTAGAATACTAAGTGTAATAATAGCTTTGGTGGCTTGTGCGGGGCACTTGTCAGCACAAGAAGGTTTAAAAATTGGCTACACTAATGCTGATTATGTCTTAAGTCTATTACCAGAAGCGAAGCAAATAGAAGCGGAACTAAAGGCTTACGAAAAACAATTGCAAAATCAGATACAAGCCAAATACAATGATCTTCAGGGTAAAATGGCGGACTATCAGGCGAATGCTGCAGGATGGGATGATCTAATCAGAACAGATAAAGAAACAGAGATTCAAACACTTCAACAAGGCATTCAAAAATTTACTCAAGATGCGGAAGTATCTATGGGGAATAAGCGAAATCAATTATTGAAGCCTGTTTATGAAAAAATAGGCAATGCCATCGAGCAAATTGCTATTGAGAATAGTTACTCTCACATTTTCAGTGCGGGTTCCCCAGGATTTGATGTGCTTTTGTATGCAAGAGAATCTGATGATGTTTCAAATCTAATTTTGAAAAAGCTAGGTATTACACCTCCAGCGACACCAGGGAAATAATATTTTAATACTCCTTAGAAGAGAGCCATTCCACATCAGTGGAATGGCTCTCTTATTTTATTGCTGGTTAGTGAATAATAATGCCTGTCACTAAACCTACGATAATGATAACTGGTGTTGGAATCCGAGTGAAACGCATAAGTCCAATCGTACTGATCATTAGAAAGTAATTAATAAAATTTGACTCCACAGGCTCAAATAGTATAAATGCTGCTGCGATGACCATGCCCGCAGAGACTGCATTGATTCCTTCAAGAGAAGCTTTGACAATTCTGTATTTTTTCAGATCTTCCCAGAATCGAATCACAAAATAGATAAGAAAGGTGCCTGGCAAGAATACGCCTGCTGCAGCCATTAATCCACCAAGTATTTGTTCCCAAATTGGATACTCACTCATACTGACAGTCCCAATATATGCACTAAAGGAAAATACTGGACCAGGCAGAGCTTGTACGAAACCATATCCAGAGAGAAACTCCTCAGAGGTAAGCCAACCTTTGAATTCCACAAACTCATTGTAAAGAAGTGGTACCAGCACCTGCCCTCCACCGAAAATGAGACTCCCATTTCGATAAAAATTTTCGAATAATCTTATAGGCAAATACTGCGTCACACCTCCAAGTACTGCAGCAAATACAAGCACAGAAATCCAGAGAATGAAATTAGACCAGTTTATTTTGATTGGGCCCTTCTCTTGTTTGGGCTGCTGACGATACTTGAAAGCCGTGACCGAACCTCCCATCAATAACATGATAGGAAAAGCCCAAGGTGTCCTGAATAAATAAGCAGCAACAAATGCAATTAGCATGAGCACAATACCTGTTCGAGTAGAAACAACACTAGTAGTAATTCTGTAAGCGGAATAAGCCACAATTCCGATCGCGATAGGTTGTAGATACTTAAGAAAGGCAAGAGAAATCTCCAAATCCTGAAAGACATTGACCATAATGCCAAATGCAATCATAATGGTCAGAGCAGGAAGTGCCCAAATTAGGAGTGTGAGATAGGCGAGTCCAGGTCCTCCTATTTTGAACCCAATAGCGGTAATGGTCTGAGTGGAAGTAGGGCCGGGCAATATTTGGCAGAGTGCATAGAGTTCCATCAAGTCGTTTTGCGTTAGGTAACCACGCTTTTCAACCATCATATCAATCATAAAAGCTAAATGTGCTGTTGGTCCACCAAAAGAAGTAACCGAGAGTATCAGTACATCTCTTAGAAATATGATATATCTGACACTCCGAACCGACATCAGGCTTTCAGGCCAATTTCTTTGAGACGTTGATCTAGGAATTCGCCAGCGGTCATATCTTCATAGGTCTTTGGATGCTCTGCATCAATGCAGCTTTCCAAACTTGTCAAATCCATTGAAGAAATTGGGTGCATGAAGAAAGGAATGGAGAATCGGGATGTACCCATTTTCTCTTTTGGTGGATTCACCACTCTATGAATGGTCGACTTTAACTTATGATTGGTCAATCTGTCCAGCATATCTCCAACATTCACTACGATCTGATCTGGTAAAGCTGTGATTGGTATCCACTGTCCATCTCTTCTTAACACTTGTAGACCATCAGCACTTGCACCCATAAGAAGGGTGATCAAGTTGATGTCTCCATGCTCTGCTGCACGAACTGCGTCAGCTGGGATCTCATCAGGATTCTCAATTGGGAAGTAATGAATCTGGCGTAATATGCTATTGCCTTGTTTTACTTTATTGTCAAAGTAGAACTCATCGAGACCCAGATGGAGCGCAATTGCTCGGAGCATTTGGATACCAGCACTTTGAAGTGTTTCATATGCGGAAAGTGTATAACCTTTGAATTCTGGCACTTCTGCAGGCCAAATATTCTCTGGGTATTCCTCTAACATGTTAGCTGTTGGCTGACCTACATGATAGAATTCCTTCAAATCACCTGTATTTCTCCCTTTAGCCTTCTCCCGACCTTTGCTGATGTAGCCACGCTGACCTGCAAGTTCCTTTTTCTCATATTTTAGTTTTTTTTCATCAGGAAGACTGAAAAACTTCTGTACACATGAGTACAGCGATTTAGTGAGTTCCTCTGAAAGGCCATGATTTTTAATAGCAACGAAACCAATATTTTGATAAGCATCGCCTAGTGCTTTTACGAAGTTCTGCTTTTGTGATGGGTCACCTTTAGTGAAATCGTTGAGATCAAGCGAAGGGACCTCAGAGTAGAATATTTCTTTCATGTGCTTATGAGTTAATCAAAAATAAACCATTTATTGACTTTACAGGAAAACCTGACGCAACACTTTTAGTGATTTGATATCTCCGATTTGTGAAGTATGGTGATCGTAATAATTTAGCAAAAACTCTAATGCTTTAAAACGTAGTGCTCCCGTCCCAACAATATTTGTGGAATAATCTGAATGAAGAACTTTTGAAATGAACGTAATTAGCTTTTGGTCATCCACTATAGACTCCAGTTCCATACTTTCAAGCATGACATCACCATCAGCAGCGCCTAGACCTACAAGCGGAAGAAGTTTCAATAGAAAATGAAGGTGGAAATTTTCTACTTCTTCATCTAGATGATCCAATGTAATGATTGCGTCAGATAAAAATTTATATAGTTTGTGTTGTGCTTCTCCTTTTTCATGGGAAAGTAGTTTTGCCAATATTTCCGAAAGGAATAAGACGATAGTACTTTTTCGAATATCCTGCTGGATTGCATGTGAAGGTGCGTAATATTTGTATTCGGTAAGCCTTTGTATTTCTCTGTTTGGCTTTACATAAGCGACAATGTCCAATAGGGAAAAAGGCTGAAAATAAGCTATACTCCGTTTAGACCTTGCACTTCTTATGCCGTTTACGATGAAAGGCATGTAGCCATAATCTTCCGTAAAAACTTGAACAATGATGCTTGATTCCTGATATTTTAAATATTTGATAACAATACCTCTGGTATGAACTATCATCAGCGGATCACAGCTATTTTACCCACTATCGTATCATCTCCAGAAGCATTTGTGACAAGCACAAAGTAAACCCCGTCAGTCACATTATGACCATTATAGTCGCGTAAGTCCCATGCAAGGCTACCTCCATTGGTATTTAAACTTCTTATCAGCTTGCCTTGGATATTGGTTATTTTGACATTCGTATTTTGTGTCATGCCAGAGATGCCGACCTTTCCATTATACCCTTGCCTTACTGGATTCGGATAAATGCTAACTGCAGTATTTGACCTTGAGCCTTGAGAGGATGCGCTACGATATGAAACGAGTCCCTTTGTGGTCAAAAGATACATTTCTCCTGTCTGCGCATTGTAGGCCATTTTCTTAACAATATTGGAAGGCAGTGGTGAATTTTCCGTGTCGAAATGCTTATCTAGGTTACTCAAAGTATTATCGAAAATGAAGAGCCCTCTTTCTGTACTCATCCATATTCTATTTCCACCATCCACCGCAACACTAAATATGAATTCGTCCTCAAATAGGAGTTGATTATCAAAAATAGGAGTGATGGCATCATCATTATTGAAGACAAAACTTGCGTTTGAAAATACTGCCGGTCCGCTGGCCGTAGCTATCCAAGCTTCATCATCTAAATCTATCACCATCTCTGAGGTCTGTGAGGAGGGCAATCCATCGGCGCCTGTTATTAATCGAGAGTTTTGATCATTCAAATCTATAGCCACAAAGCCGCCGCCTTCAAAACCATCTCTTTGAATCCAAGCTACATCGTACTGTGAAATTGTGATAGCTACTGGTCTTTGAGTACCTAAACTACTGGATGAAATAGAACTAAGGGTTCCATTTACATCGAGACTATAAAGTGCATTTTGATTTAAATAAGAAGGGAAATAGAGCTGCGATTCGTGCAAAGCAAGTGATGGAATAATAGGCAAGCCTCCTTGGATATTTTTAGAGAGCCCAGCGACAGTATCTTCGAGCTGCTCATCATATAGCCCAAATTCAGCTGAAGAAAAGAAGTTTCGCCCATTGAAAAATCTAACATCCGAGATATTATAAAAACCATCTATGACATTGCTAGTCCAGTTAACATTATCAAATTGGCTGTAACCAATTGAATCCACTGTTCCTTCATAGGATTCTGGTGAAGGACCGTAAAGAGCGTAAAGTTGGTTGTTTGTAAAGGAGATATTAGTCATGTGATCGCTCAAGGGACCTTGCGGAAAAATATTTTGCTTAGATGGCGTATATATTCCAGCATCCGTGGTGCCCACCCACATACCGTCCGAAAATATGAATGATGAGGCAACAATTGGGATCGGTAGGTTGATACTAATATTTAGTTCAGTGTCAGTAATTCGGTCCGAGAAAAGAAGATTCAATTCGTTATCAAAAGCAAGTCCAACAATTCTTTCATTGTTATTCAAGGTGATACCTTCGAAACCAGCATCGAGAATGCTGATGACTGAGGTATCATTTATTATCGCGTAAAGCTTATCAGCAACTGTCAGTTTTCGCACATTTTCCGAATTGTTGACTTGTATCCAATTATTAAAATCAAGAAGATTGTCAGTCAGGCTTCCTCTTTGGATGCCCTCTGATGTGACTGCAATGAGCTGATTGTTGAAGATGGCTGTTTCTTTTACTGTAACATCATTGCCGTCTATACCAATAGACCGATAATTATCTGTGATTTCTTTTCTGCTGAGCGACACCACGATGACTCCAAAACTAGTGCTTAGGTAAGCTTGATTTTCAAATGAGGTGATATGATGTACACGTTTGCCTCCAATGAGCTGTGTGTTTGTCAAATCACGAATGGTTTTTACCTTTCCAGATTGATGAATGTCAATAAGCCCTGATTCATAGCCAATAATCAATGACTTACTTTCCTCATCATAATGAAGCGCGCTGATGCCAGCATCTGACAAGCCATCAGTTTTTGTAAGCGTATTAATTACTCCGTCACTTTTTGTGATATAAAACAATCCATTGGTGCAGGCAACGAATATTTTTCCATTACCCTGTGACATTGCTGTCACTTCGCGATAGCTGAAGTGTGTGCGCCAGCTTTCTATTGGTATATTTTGAGCTTGTATGGTGCCCAACGTAAATAAGAGCACGTGTCTTATAAAACTTTTAGTCCATTCTTTCATAAAAGCATTTTCTGCACAACGCCTCATATATGTCTTTTTCTCCTATAACGACGGTTTGCTTGGATTTAGTCCTTCTGTAAGAATAAGAAGCAATATTTCCGCAATTCATACAGATGGCATGGACTTTAGTAATGTACTCTGCAGTAGCCATTAGTCGATCCATAGGTGAAAACGGATTTCCAAGAAAATCCATATCCAGACCTGCCACAATCACCCTTTTACCTTGATTGGCCAATTCATTGCAGACATTAATAATTTGATCGTCGAAGAATTGGGCTTCATCTATACCCACCACATCACAAGGCCCCGCTCTCAGTAGTATGTCATTTGCAAAATTCACTGGGGTAGACATAATCGCATTTTCATTGTGAGATACCACTTTCCGCTTGGAGTAACGCTTGTCTACTATGGGCTTGAATATTTCTACTTTTTGTTGTGCGATCAAAGCCCTATTGAGTCTTCGGATGAGCTCTTCCGTCTTCCCCGAAAACATAGATCCACAGACTACCTCTACCCAGCCAGTTTTGCCTATGGCGTGCTTTCCGATATTTGGTTCTACAAACATTATTTCGAATATTGAAGGTGTGGAAGTTTGCTAGCCTCAGGAGTTTCTATGACCACATCTGCTGTTAGTGTGACCTGACAGGCCAAACGTTGATCTTGAGGTAATTTACCCAAAATAATAAATCTATTTTCCGCTTCACTATAAGCACCCAATGACTCCCAATTTTCCAGTACCTTCACTGCACAAGTAGTGCATCTTCCCTTTTTGCCACAAGCGTGCATCCAATCTGTTTCGCCAAGCAAAATGTCAAGAAGTTTTTCCGTTTTACTGTTGCAATGAATAGTTTTACTATGAAGGTTTTTTATTGTGACTTTGGGCATTCCAATCTTTCGTTCTTATGCAAAGGAAACTAAATGATGAGTTTATTAAGGAATACAGTGAAGAGTTTTCTACGAAAGCTTGTGAGCAATTTTTTGAATCAAATCAGACAATTTCAGGTAAGCAAATCCTAGAGATCACCCCATCAGCGCAGGTGAATTTCTTCATCTTAAAGTCTCTTTTCAGAAAGTGGCAAGATGAAATGAAGCGCTTGGAAAGTCCATTTTTCGACTACAAGAGTGGAGAAGTTCGAAAGGCTATGGTTCAGTTTATGAACATACTTTCGCAACACATTGAGGTTAAAGAGGAGGATTTCAAACCTATTTTGGAGGGAGCTTTGGCTGAGGCCTTACTTTTCATCACTGATCCTGCGGGCTATCTTTCTATGGAGTTTGAGACTTTGGATGTTCCAGTCGTCAGTGACAAGATTACTACGCCGATACTCCGATATTTTAAAATTTATAAATCTGACCTGAAGGATTTTTTTGTTAATAATGTTGGTTCATCCCTAGATGATTTTCTAGCTGCCACCGAGGATTTGAATGAGGAAATGGATGTTGATGGAGTTACTCAGTCGGAATTATTGAAGCTCTCTGAGGTATTGCCTATTTCCCTGCAGGAAATATTTGAGGATGAGTTTGATGAAGAGGAATTTGAGGACGAAGAATCAGAAGATATAAAGCCAAAATTACTCGATGAGGAAAAATTAGCCGAAGAAACTCTAGAAACCGATGAAGCAGAATTAGCAACTGAAGAAATATTTGAAGAATCTGAACCTTATGAGGATGAAGCTGAGGTAGAAGTGGAGTTCACGACCGAAGCTGAAGAGGACTATGAAGAAACTGAAGAAATAGAGGAGGAGACAGAGCTTGATGATCTTGAAGATGTAGAGTCAGAGGAGGCTCAGCTTGAAGAGCCAATCGAAGAAGATCTTGCGGAGGGAGATTCAGCTGAAGACGAGGATAACGAGGAGGAGGATGTAGATGATGACATTGAAGAAGAGACAGTAAATGAGAAATTTGCGGAAGAAAGTACTTCCATCAATGATAAGTTCTCTAAAAAAGAAGATACACTAGCTACTAAGCTGGAAAATAAAAAGGTAGAGACCATCATGGAGGCTATTTCTGTTAATCACAGATATATGTTTACCAAAGAGTTATTTGATGGCGATCGTGAAGCTTTCGTAGCGGCTATAGATCGAATAGAGAAAAGTAGTTCTTTTGATGATGCGGTAGAATTACTCGTTCAGAATTACGCTAAAGAACGATCATGGGACATGAACAGCGACGAAGTAAAAGAACTTCTAAAAGTTACTTTCAGGAAATTTAGATAGTACCTATAGTCTCTGAAGTACCTGCATTCTATGAGCATCCAGCTTCAAAAAGGAAAAGAGAAGAATTGTAAATGCCCAAAGAGAAGAGCCTCCATAGCTAAAGAATGGTAGTGGTATCCCAATTACCGGAAACAAGCCGATGGTCATCGCGATGTTGAAGGCAAAGTGAAAGAATAAAATGGACACCACACCATATCCGTAAATTCGAGCGAATGAGCTTTTTTGACGCTCAGCCAAGAAGATAAGCCGTAAAAGTAAACTGCTAAATGCGGCCAGAAGTAAGAAACTCCCTATCCAACCCTGTTCCTCTCCTACTGTACAGAAAATATTATCCGTGGTTTGGTCAGGCACAAAGTTGAATTTGGTCTGAGTGCCTTCGAGATATCCTTTACCGGTCAATCCGCCTGAGCCAATTGCAATTTTGGATTGGGTAACTTGCCATCCGGCTCCCAATGGATCTCGGTTCGGGTTAAGCAATTGCATTACGCGTTGCTGTTGATGTGGCTTCAATACTTGGGTCACAATAAAGTCTACACTAGTGATGAAGCCAGCAGTTAGCAACGCTGCCACTACTACAACAATAATCTTAGGTGGAGATTTAACTACCATGCCGATCATGAGTAGGGTTAATAAAAATGTACCTATTAGTAAGATTGTCTGACTTACCACGAGCGTAAGTAGAAAGAGGACAATCATACCAAAACCTACTATTAAAATTATTGGGTGCATTCCTTCTCGGAACATTACGATCACTAAACTTCCAAAAACCATCGCACTACCCAAGTCGCCTTGAAGTACAATCAATACCATGGGGACAAAGAATAAAAGGACTCCTTTTATCTGTACATTAAGCGAATTGGATTTTTTGGTACCACCGCTGAGGTATTTTGCAAGACCCAAAGCAGCTGCAAATTTTGTGAATTCGGCTGGCTGGAATTTGATAGGGCCTAGCTCAAACCAAGACTTTGACCCTGCCACTTCCTGTCCAAAGATCAAAACGAAGATAAGTAATAGGATAAGTATACCGTAGATTATATACGCGAATGAATCATAAAACCTAAAATCAAGGAGCATGATCAAAGCAATCAATAGCATGGAAGTGACAATCCAAATCAATTGTTTTCCACTACTTCTTGAGAAATCTAGAATGCCTTGACTTAGCTCAGGGTCATAATCCGCAGCATATATATTGAGCCATCCAGAAAATACCATGATTAGGTAGATGAAGATGACCAACCAGTCGATTTTGCTAACAAGTCCGTCACTTCTCATGGCTTTCTTGCTTTTTTAGCTTCCATTTCTTCGAGCGTTTTTTTCTGTTTAGCATCCAAAAAGTCACCCTCTAGTACAAATTTTTCCACCCAAGGTCGAGTGATTTCACCTTTTACATACTTTTCTATGACCAAACTTGCAGTACTTCCCGCAGCTCTTCCTCCCCATCCAGCATTTTCGACATACACTGCAATAGCTATTTTAGGGTTTTCCATTGGTGCAAAACCCATAAATCCTGAATGATCCATTCCATGGGGGTTTTCGACCGTGCTAGTTTTTCCACAAATAGCTAAATCAGGAATGTAAGCTCTTCTTCCAGAACCCATTGCAATCACTTGCTCCATACCTTCTACCACTAATTCAAAATATTTTTCATCTATACTGAGGTGATTGCGTGGATAGGTTAATGGTGGGTCACCTTCTATTCCCTTGAGTATATGAGGAGTATAGTAATAGCCTCGGTTAGCTAGGATTGCACCTAAATTGGCCATTTGAATAGGTGTAACCAAGAGTTCTCCTTGACCAATACTAAGCGAAGAGATATTGCTAAATGCCCACCTGTTTTTCCCTATGTACTTGTCATAATATTCAAGACTAGGAACCAATCCTGTCTGCTCATTGGGTATGTCCACACCAATTCTCCTACCTAGCGCAAATTGGTCTACATAGTCATGCCACTTTTGCAATCCTATTCTTGCATCCAGATATCTACTTTTTTCCTCTCCCTGCTCTAGCATCCGCTTAAAGATTTTAAAGAAGTAGTTATTGGATGAATAGGTGATTGCCTTTTTGACATCATAATAGCCTGGAGGTGCCAAATCACCAATCAAGTCGCCGACGCAATGTACCTGCTCATGCGGACCAACTACCTGTTCTTGCATTGCAATTAGTGATTGTATGGTCTTAAACATGGAGCCAGGAGGATACATTGCTTGAAGAGGCCTGTTAAAAAGTGGCTTTAATGGGTCACTATTGATCACCGAAAAATTCTGCCCAAAATCTTTTCCACTTAGCAAGCCTGGATCATAGGTAGGAGAGGAGACTATCGCCAATATATCTCCTGTGTTAGGGTCAATGGCGACCAAACTAGCCACTTTGCCTTCAAGTAATTTTTCACAGTAGGCTTGCAAATCTGCATCTATAGTCAGCGAAATACTTTTGCCCGGAATGGAAGTGGTATCATAGATTCCTTCTCTAAAAGCACCTTTGGCTACACCCTGCACATCTACGATTTTGTAACGAATTCCACGCCTACCGCGAAGTTTTTCTTCATGCTGCTTCTCTACACCACTTTTCCCAACAAAGTCACCAGATTTATAGTAATTAGAAGTGTCGCGCCGGAGTTGAATCCGGTCTATTTCGGAAACGTACCCTAAAGTGTTTGAAAGAATATTTTGGCTATAACCCCTCACTGTCCGGGGCAGGATATAAAACCCCTCAAATTTCACTAAATGATCTTGTATGCGCGCAAAAAATTCATTTGGTAATTGTTCGATAAACTTAGAGGCGAGAATTGGTGAGAAGCGACGTGCCTTAGTGTACTTCTCATCGAAAGTTTTTTGATTGATTTCCAGAAGGGCACAAATGGCTACAGAATCTTCCAAATTCACTTCTTTCGGGACGATCATTAAATCATATACAGGAGTATTATAAACCAGAAGGTCGCCATACCGGTCATAGATAAGTCCACGAAATGGGTAGTCGATGATTTTTTGGACAATATTGTTTTCAGCAGCTAGCTTGTATTCATCATCAAGCACTTGGATAGAGAATAGCCTGATAGAGAAGATCAGAGCAATCAAGAGGATAAAAACCTGTATGATGACACTTCTGCTATTCATGTTCTCTTCGCTTTTGGTGCAAGGAGAAGACTCAAGGCTATGATAATTGTGAAACTGTAAATAGTGCTGCTGAATATTTTATTGAATAACAGTCCTGGGCCACTTAAGCCTCCATTTTCAATTGTAAAGATGATCAAATGGTGAGAAAAAACAAGTGGGAGCATGTATTTGATCAATCCCCAAAGTCCTAATTCATTCCAATCAATCTGAATGTCATCATCAGATCTTCTGATGACTATATCTATCCAAAAATCTTTTGTGAAAGCTACGAATACACAAGCTGCAGCATGTATCCCTGGTGTATTGGAAAATATATCTATGGTTAGTCCAGTCAGAAAAGCGATAAACATTGTGATAGATCGAGATACTCCGTAAGGGAAGAAAAGTACGAATCCGACATAATAAAACGCAAAAGCAACGTCAAACAAGATGAACTTATACATAAAGAACACTTGCGTTACCGCAAAAATTAAAAAATATAGAACCTGTTTTGGATAGTCTATTCTTATCATCAGTCTCTTGTTTGCAACTCTAGAGAGTCTTGTTCGATTTTCAGAATATTTTCTACCAAGTAAACATTGCTCAAGGAGCTAAAATCTACTTCCAAAGCGATTTTTGCAGAATAAAAAACGTCATTGTTGCTCAAGTTGACTTCCGACACCTTGCCAATTGCAAATCCTGCAGGGAATACTGCATTGAAACCTGAGGTCACTACTTCATCATCCACTGTTAGCGCGATGTGGCGAGGAACATATTTTAATGTTGCTTCTCTTGGACTTCCTCCATCCCATTGCACTGTGCAAAGTGTTGAACTTCCTTTGACAATACTTGAGATCAGCAAATTGCGATGAAGTAAAGAGGTCACTGTTGCGAAATTTGAGGAAACTGACTTTACTTGACCTACCACACCTTTTGATGATACGACTCCCATTCCGGGTTTGACTCCATTATCGCTTCCAGCATTGATGGTGATGTAATTCAAGGACCTTCTGTAGGTATTGTTGATGACCCGAGCCTTGTTCCATTCGTAAAGTGCCTCGGTTGTATCACTAATCGCAGTGCCTAGACTGTATTTGGAAAGCTCACGTCTTAGTCGGAGATTTTCTTCGATCAATTCCTCATTAACTCTCGATAGATCAAAATAATCTGAGGTGTTATTGCTCAGCGTATTGATAGAGGCAATGATGAAATTTGAAGAATTTAGAAAGGATGCATTCTGACGATTGTTATAAGAAATAATCAACCAGGCACAAACTACCTCCAATAGCAGAAACAAACCAAAGGTTCTAAACCGATAGAGGTAGTAAAGTAATTTTTGCATTCAACTATTAGGTCATTAAGACTGGCTTGTATCTATCTAGACTTTTCAAAGCAAGACCTGTTCCTCGTACTACTGCTCTCAATGGATCTTCAGCGATATGTATTGGTAGCTTGGTTTTCATAGAAAGTCGCTTGTCTAATCCACGAAGTAAAGCCCCACCACCGGTCAGATAAATACCATTGTCATATATATCGGCAGACAATTCAGGAGGGGAAATTTCCAATGCTTTAAGTACGGCTTCCTCTATTTTGGAAACTGATTTGTCTATTGCAAAGGCGATTTCGGAGTATGATATCTTAATAACTTTTGGAATACCTGTCATAAGGTCTCTGCCTCTTATTTCATAGTCCTCAGGGCCATCCTCAAGTTCAGTAAGCGCAGAACCTACTTCTATTTTTACTCGCTCAGCAGTACGCTCACCTATCAGGAGGTTGTGCTGTCTACGCATGTAGTCGAGTATGTCTTTATTGAATGAGTCACCTGCAACACGAATAGACTGATCGCATACGATACCACTTAAGGCGATCACAGCAATCTCGGTGGTACCGCCGCCTATATCCACAATCATAGCACCAATAGGTTGTTCTATATTCATCCCGATACCAATGGCTGCAGCTATTGGTTCGTGAATCATGTAAACTTCTTTAGCTCCAGCGTGTTCCGCCGAATCTCTTACAGCTCTTTTCTCTACTTCCGTAATGCCCGAAGGGATACAGATCACCATTCTGTGAGAACTTGGTAACCATCTTTTGTTGCCGTGATCGATCATTTTGATCATGCCTCTGATCATGTGCTCAGCAGCATGGAAATCAGCGATCACACCATCTTTCAGCGGACGAATAGTTTTGATATTCTCATGGGTTTTTTCGTGCATTTGCATTGCCTCACGTCCAATTGCCAACACCCTATTGGTATTCTTATCTATGGCAATAATAGAAGGCTCATCTACTACGATCTTATCTTTGCTGATAATCAAAGTATTAGCTGTGCCAAGGTCTATGGCTATATCACTATTGAAGAAGTCAAAAAATCCCATGTCTGCTTGCTGTATTTATAGGTGGGGAAAGCTACGAAGTTAATTTGTAATACACTGATTTACTAATGCTTGAAATGTCTTGTACCTGTGAAAACCATCGCTATCCCGTGTGCATCGCAGTAGTCAATCGAAAGCTGATCCTTCACTGATCCTCCTGGTTGGATGACAGATTTGATACCCGCTTTGTCTGCGATTTCTACACAATCTGGAAAAGGGAAGAATGCATCAGATGCCATTGCTGCTCCATTTAAGTCAAATCCGAATTTCTTGGCCTTATCTATTGCTTGTTCCAAAGCGTCCACTCTTGAGGTTTGGCCAACGCCACTTGCTAAAAGCTGGCCATTGTTAGCCAATATGATAGTGTTTGACTTTGACTGTTTGCAAATCTTAGAAGCGAACAAAAGGCTTTCCACCTCGTCAGCTGTTGGAGCAGTTTTGGTTACCACTTTTAGCTGTTCTTTACTATCGGTTACGCCATCATAGTCTTGAACCAAGGTACCGTTAAGCATGCTTTTGAAGATGGTTTCGCCCTTCCAACTTCTATGTTGTTGTAGTAGAATTCTGTTTTTCTTTTGCGTAAGTATTTCCAATGCGTCTTCCGAAAAGGAAGGAGCTATCAAGATTTCAAAAAACAAAGTGCTCATTTCCTGAGCGGCCTCAGCATCTATTTCTACGTTGGCTATCAATACTCCACCAAAGGCAGAAATGGTGTCTGCTGCAAAAGCTTTTTGATAGGCTTCTTTTACTGATGAGCCAGTAGCTACGCCACATGCATTGTTGTGTTTCAATATTGCGAAAGCTGTATCTTCTTTGAATTCACCCATCAACTGTATGGCGGCCTCTATATCTACGAGGTTATTGTAAGAAATTTCCTTGCCATGAGTTTGCGTAAAGTATGGCTCACCTTGTTGGTAGAAAGTGCCTTTTTGATGAGGGTTCTCTCCGTATCTAAGGACTTTTCCATTTTCACCACTCACTTTGAATGAGGGAACAGCTTCGTCCTTATTCATGTATGAAAATATGGCAGAATCGTAGTGTGATGAGGTGTCGAAAGCTCGGGTTGCGAAAAGTTTTCTATCGTTTAGTGAGGTATGACCATCTTTTTCATTGATCAATTCAAGAAAATCTGAATAGTAATCTCTTGAGCTTACTATGACTACATCGTTAAAGTTTTTAGCTGCTCCACGTATTAATGCAATGCCGCCAATATCTATTTTTTCAATGATATCATCTTCTGAAGCGCCGCTGGCCACTGTTTCCTCAAAAGGATAGAGGTCAACAATTACGAGATCAATTGCAGGGATACTGTACTTTTCCTTCTCTTGGAAATCTTGTTCATTATCTCTTCTATGAAGAATTCCGCCAAATATTTTTGGGTGGAGTGTTTTAACCCTACCGCCAAAAATGGAAGGATACTTTGTAATATCTTCTACTGGAATTACGGCTATGTCCATTTCTTCAATGAATTTTTGTGTGCCTCCCGTAGAATATAGGATTACCCCCATTTCATTTAGCTTTCGTACGATCGGCTCAAGACCGTCTTTATAGAATACAGAGATTAATGCAGATTTGATTTTAATATCACTCATGAGCTTTGGAAAAATAAGCTGCAAAGCTAAGAATTAATCATAGCTTTTATGAGTGATCGCTGATGTAATCAGCCACGATTTCAGGAAAATGTGTGTGTTCGAGATGATGAATTTTTTCTGCTAAAGTATTAGCGCTATCATCTGGAGAGATATCGCATGAGGCCTGAAAAAGTATTCGCCCTTCGTCGTATTGCTCATTAACTAAATGAATGGTTATGCCAGAAACTGATTCTCCATCAGATATAACAGCTTCATGTACATGAGATCCAAACATGCCCTTTCCGCCATATTTTGGAAGTAGCGAAGGGTGAATATTGATTATTTTGTTCGGAAATTCTTTGATCAGATAATCAGGTATTTTCCAAAGGAACCCGGCAAGGATGATGTAATCCGCATTGTAGGATTGTAGAATTTCGAGAAATTGATCTGAATTGAATTCTTCTCTACTGAATGACTCAGAAGCCACCCCAAAATTATTAGCCCTTGTAAGTGCATAGGCATCTTTTTTATTAGAAAGTACCGCACTAACTTTTATCGTTTCGCTCGTGGCGAAATAAGTAATCAATCGCTCTGCATTGGTGCCATTTCCAGAGGCTAGTATGACGAGATTGGTTTTCATAATTGGATGAAGATCATGCTGATTAGTCCCGAAAAGATAATGATATTGGTCACCTGGACTAAATATTTGTAATCAATCTGTTTATCTGCAGAGTAAAGCTTGTAAATAAACCAGAGGAATACTGGCCCTAATCCTACAAAGTAATATCGCACGAGCCAATTTTCCACTGTAAATAAAAAGGAAACTAGTAGAGAAGCACTACCGAGGCAGGTGATGTAGATAAAGATTTTGGCACCTCGAATCCCAAATATCACGGGGATGCTTTCACAACCAAATGCAGCATCTCCTTTCACATCTTCTATGTCTTTGAGCACTTCCCTAATCAGTACTATGCCCATCGCGAAAAGGGCATATACATAGATCAGCACTTCATTTTGCTTTAAATAAACAGCAACTAGTAGTAATGTGAGCCCAGGTAAAAATGCGATGACTAAGTTGCCGATTAGGGTGATTCGCCTTAAGAAATTGGAATAGTACCAAAGTAGAAAAGAGGAAAATATGTGTATCGCACCAATCTCAACGCTTAAGTAAAAACCAACACCTATGCCTGTTGCCGTCAATACCAGATGTGAAAGCATGGCAAGTCTCCTGCGAAGAAATGTGCCAACAACTACTTTTTGTGGCCTGTTAATCATATCTATTTTTTGATCGTAGTAGTCGTTGATGATATAGCCTCCAGCTGCGATAGCCACTGTACTGAAAACCAACAAGAAAAATCTCAAACTAAAAAAGATATCAAAAGGTGTTTCATTATGATCTATAAGGAAAAAACCACCCATGTATTGGGTGGCGCCAATAATTAGCAGGTTAGGGATTCTGCTGGCTATTAGGAAACCCAAAAAATCATATTTCAAGCTTCGGTTCATAGCTGATTGCCTCAGTTTTATCGGTGGATATTTTGGTGCATTTCGAATTTAAAGTTAACTGATATGTTGATTCCTCAGCTAAGCTAAACTCACTCCATTCCTTTGTCTCGCATTTTCACAAACTCGCCATATCGTCTGTAGATGGCTATAGAAAACCCAAGTACCAGCAATAACGTCCCAAGCCAAAGAATATTGATCCAAGGCTTTTCAACTGCTTCAATTATAATCCAATCTTTCTGAGTGGTGCTCAGCCCAAACACAAAAAGGTTTGATTCTGGTTGGATTGACTGGATGGTAATTCTCGAAGCAAGATCGTTTACCACATCTGGTATGCGCCCAGCCATATTGTCCTTGATTACGAAAATTGGTTTTGCGATATAGTTCTTGAGCTCTCCCTCAATTTCTATGGTAGCTTGTACCGCAACATCCGAAGGGCCTAGGTTGACACCTTCCACTTCTCTCAATGGTTTGATGTCTAGGAAGTGAGCCACATAATCATTGATAAAAAACTGATCTCCTGGGCTGACATTTATTTCTTGAATTTCGCTCCATTCGATCTCTTGCTCAGGATCCGGAAATGTCCTTACATGCGTATAAAGATCTGCTGATAGCGTTCGTTTGATGTCCGGAGAATACACTGTCCCCATCTGCTCGTTGATTTGTACACGTGGAAAGAGCGTGAATTTGGAGCCATTAGCTTTAACATAAGCTATTTCGAAGTAGCTGTTTTCTGGATTGACTACTCGAATGGTGTCGCCCTTACTCAGCTCCTTGCCAGAACTAGTAACTGTTGGTTTTGCAATAAGCAATTCCAGTGGACTAATTGCCCCAGCGATATCATCAATAGCCACATATCCATCGTCATTTGTTAGCTTCCTCAGACCCAAGTAGGTCATGCTATAATCTGCCATTTGTCGAGGCTCATTAAGAAAAAGCAGGAGGTTATTTTGATTTACTTCATCAGGAAACTCTCTACTCCAAAGTAGCCCAGTGTTGTTCATAGAGAGAATCTTGGAGTATCCAGAGCTGAATAGAATTCCAAAAAGCATACATGCGATTCCTATGTGAGCAATTGAACCACCTGCAAGTTTGATATTGGATTTTGCTACGCCAATGAAAATCTTGGTATTGGCCACAATCGAATAGATACTGGCTGTAAGTAAAATGAGGTACCAGAAGTCTTGAACTTTGGCTACAATAAAAATGATGGCAGATATAACGAGTGATATGATCACTGGGGCAGAGAGCTCCTTTTTCAGCTTTGCAGCGTCCATTTTTTTCCACCAAAAGAATTGACCAGTGCCGGAAAGCAGCGCTACCAATATTGCAAAATACAATTGGAACTTGGTGTAAAAACCTACTTGGTCCGCAGGCGGAGCAAGATTGGATGTGCCTCCGAATACTTCCACTATTTCATTCCATACCGGAATAGAAGTAGGAATAATGACTTGAAAAGCCATCAGTGAGAGCACGGTCGCACCCATGAATATCCAAAACTCACGTGAATAAACTGAGGTTTCTTCGGTAGAAGAAGGGATTTTCTTCCAGTTTTTCAGGCATAGACCTAATGACAAAACAGAGAATACGAATAGGTAAATTAAAAGCTGTCCAGAAAGGCCCAAATCAGTAAATGAGTGAACAGAGGCATTGCCCAATACACCACTTCTCGTGAGAAATGTAGAGTAAACAATGAGCACATAAGTCATTAAGATAAGGACGATTGAAGACTTCAATGCGGCATCACTTTTCTTGAATGCAATCATTGTATGAATGCCAGCAACCATCACAAGCCAAGGCACGTAAATAGCGTTTTCTACTGGATCCCAATTCCAATACCCACCAAAATTTAGTGTTTCATAAGCCCAATAAGCACCCATCAAAATACCCACGCCCAAAACGGCTGCTGAAAACTGCGCCCATGGAAGTGCTGGGCGAATCCACTCTTTGAACTTACCAGTAAGTAACCCTGCAACTGCGTAAGCAAACGGGATAACAGTGGTGGCAAAACCTAAGAATAGCGTAGGAGGGTGTATTACCATCCAATAGTTTTGGAGTAAAGGATTTAAGCCTCTTCCATCTTCAGGAATAAAATCTGGTTGCATCGTGAAGATGGCATCATTTACTACATCTCTAAGTAGTAAAAACGGCGAGCTACCTATTCTCACATCGAAGACAACCACCCCCAAAATCATCGAAACAAGGAAAACTTGAGTAAACGAAAAGACTGCCATCAGCGCAGGGCGCCATGATTTGTTGGTGTTGATCAGGATGATTCCTAATACAGCATTCCAAAACATCCACAAGAGGAATGACCCTTCTTGACCGTTCCAAAAGCTCGAAATTTGGTAGTAGATCGGAAGGTATTTTGAAGTGTAGTTGTAGACATAGTGATATTCAAAGAGATGATTAGAAATCATCAAGAAGAGCGTGACCACTATGGAGAAAATAGCCGCAGCATGGACATAGAAAGCTCCAATTGCAAAGCGAGACCACTTGCTATTAGCGTCGTTTATGTTTTTTGCGAAAGCGTAAGTAGCGACAAAAGCCGTAATGAATGCGAGGATGACCAAAAGATGGCCAAAATTTCCGGGGAGATAATGAATCATATTTAGACTTTCACGCCTTCTTCTTGATATTTAGAAGGACATTTTAGCAATATTTTGTCAGCTACAAAATTGCCATTTTGATAAGAACCAACGACTACCACTTGCTCAGAACGCAGAAAATCTGTAGGCATTGGATTTGGATGAAAAACTGTTTGAATCTCTTCGTTTTCATCTACCATTTCAAATTTGAAAGAAAGCATGTCTGGGCTAGCCTCTATTCCAGTGACAGTTCCATCCTCAGATTTAGGAAGCTTACCTACCACGTGGATTTTGTTTCTATTGCCGCTTTCCACCATTTCTTGCGCTTCCGCGAAAGTAACATAGGCACTTGCATCACCAGCGGTGGTCATGATGATCACTAAAGCCACTGCAATCACTACCAATCCTAATATATGACTCTTTTTCATGATTTGTTGGCGTTTATTTCAGTCTCTATCTTTTTGATTTTTCGATCGATTCTGATGAGGTAAGCGAAAAAACCAAAGAGTAATATTAATATGATTCCAAGTACAACATAGATTTTGCCGTCAGCTCGAAAGCTATCCGCCATGGGTATCTGCAAAAGCATCGCAGCTATGAAAGTCAAAAGGTTAATCATCTATCTTTTGTTTTATAAGTCTCAATCTAATTTTTATCGTAGCAATCCAAAATCCTAACAACGTCCATCCCATTACTGCGGGATAAAAAACAAATTTCAGATCACTATCTAAATCTTTGAATCCAGGGTTGCCACCATTGCCTGGGTGAAGACTGTCTGTCATTCTAGGCAAGATGAAAAGCAAAGGGATCAGTGCCGCAAAAGCAAAAATGTTATAAACAGCAGAGATTTTTGCGCGCTGCTGCTCGTCAGAGATGGAGCCTCTCAGCACGAAATAAGCAAAGTAAATTAGCAGACCTATTGCTGAAGCATTCTGCTTTGGGTCGCTACTCCAAGGCTCACCCCAAGTAAATGTTGCCCAAAACATACCTGTTAGCATCCCCAGAATTCCAAAAAGCACCCCCACAGTTGCAAGCTGGGAGCTCATTATATCCTGCTCAGCATTATTGGAAGAAAGGTATCTAATGGACTGGATGACGGAACCTAAAAACAGGAAAAGCATTCCAAACCACATTGGCACATGAAAATGCAGTACGCGGATGGTTTCATTGAGAATTGGCAAGCTTGGAACCTTGAACATAAGGCCACCAACAAATACATAGGTCAGTAGGGCCATCGCCAACCATTTCCACCAGTCCGACTTTAAAAGATATTTCAACGTTCCTTATCGTTTTAGTTTTGGAACAACAAATTCAGCCAATTTAAATTCCATTCATTGAATCCAAATCGACCTTAATTATCAAGATTTCCAAGTGAATGGAAATAGGATATATGAGAGCGCAATAATAATCATATTCACACTCAGAAGCGTAATGAGGTTGTCCCTAATATCCTCAAATGACCCTCCTAAAATGATGATTTTGGAATTGGAAATTGCCAGTATCAAAATGGGGATGATGACTGGGAAGCCAAGTATTGCCATCATCACAGAATTATTGTTGGTTTTACTTGAGATAGAGGAGATCATGGTGAAAGCGCAAGACAACCCAAGTGATCCAAGAATGAGATTTGAGAAAAACAGATAGAAATTTCCCGTGGGGGCTCCTAGAAAAAGAGAGAAGACTAGCAATGCTAGACAAACAAGCAAAAGCTGATATAGTCCGTAATAGAGTAACTTAGCAATAATGATTAACTCTGGTTTTATTAGCTGAAAGTAATAGAGCGTACGGTCTGTCTCTTGAGAAAAGCTTTTGGCAACTGCATTGATAGAAATAAAAAGAAGGATAATCCAGAATAATGCATTCCAGACTTCAGGGTCAATCATACCAGTGAAAGATAAGTAACTGGTGATGATCAGGGAAGTGATGTATAACAAAATACCGGCAAAAGGGTACTTAGACCTCCAATCAATTTGGATATCTTTATATATAAGCCAAGTCAACTGTCGCAGCATGGCGCAAAGCTAGACTGCCTAAAAGACAATAGATAAGAAAACTTGTAAAAAGCCCACAATGCCTTTAGCATTGCATAAAAATTCTCTTTTGGATAAAGACTCATCAATTCTTGTTACAGGCACAGCCGGGTTTATCGGATTTCATCTTGCAAAAAGATTGCTTTCTGAGGGATATCATGTAGTCG